>JBFXDA010000106.1:0-2507 GCA_050181585.1 Reyranellaceae bacterium | reverse complement strand
CGATGTCGAGACGGTCGGGATCGGCGAACTGCGCCGGATCGCGATTGGCCGCGCCCAGCAGGGCGATGACGTAGTCGCCTTTGGCAATGGCGACGCCGCCCAGTTCGAGATCCTCGTGCGCCACGCGGGCGGTGAGCTGCACCGAGGAATCGTAGCGCAGCAATTCCTCGACCATGGTGGGGATCAGCGACGGCTCGGCCTTCAGGCGCTGCCATTGCTCGGGATTGCGATGCAGGGCCAGCAGCCCGTTGCCGATCAGGTTGGTGGTGGTCTCGTGCCCGGCGCCGAACAGCAGGCCGATATTGGCGCGCAGCTCCTCGGCGGTGAGGCGGTCGCCCTGCTCCTCGGCGCGCACCAGCTCGGTGGTGAGATCGTCCTGCGGCTCCTTGCGGCGCAATTCGCAGAGCTGCTCGAAATAGGCGCCGGCCAGGCGCGTGCTCTCGTTGGCCTGGTCGAGCTCGGCGCGGCTCATCGGCACCGGATCGAGGATGCGGCCATTGACCGAAGAAGTGGCGAGGAAGGGGCCGCGATGCGCCTCGGGGATGCCGAGCAGGTCGCAGATCACGATCACCGGCAGGCGATGGGCGAGATCGGCCATGACGTCCATCGCGCCCTTGTCGGCCACCCGGTCGAGCTGCTGCGCGACGATGGCTTGGATGCGCGGGCGCATGTCGGCGATGCGGCGGGCGGTGAAGGCCTTGATGACCAGGCCGCGCAGGCGGGTGTGGTCGGGCGGATCGAGCACCAGCATGGTGTGGGCGAGGCTGGCGATGGCCGGCTCGTGCATCGCCGCCGGACCGTAACGACGTTGCATGTTGGCGACGAAATCCTTGCCGAAGCGGCGGTCGCGCAGCACCAGCGCGGCCTCGGCGTAGCTCGACACCAGCCAGAACCCCATCGGCGATTTCGACACCGGCGCGCTCTCGCGCAGGGAGCGGTAGAAGGGATAGGGATCGGCGATGAAGGCCGGATCGAGAAAGGAGAGCTGGGCGGCCGGCGAGACGGACGGGGAAGCGGCTTCGTTCATGGCGTGGCTCTCTCCTGCGCGAGCGATCAGCGGGCCGCAACTGGAATGGCGGTGAAGCGGAACGTGTCGACCGGCTTGCTGTCGGCGCGGAAGGGATCGACATCCTTGACGCCGGGGAAGATGTGCAGCGCCACCGTGCCGGCGAGCGCCTTGCCGTCATGCGTGAGCGTCCAGTCGCTGCGCGCGACGCTGCCGCGCGGGGGAAAGCCGAAATTCAAGGTGATTGCCGTGGCCTGATTGGCGGCGGCGCAGGCCCAGGCGCCGGACTGGGTGGAGAAGCTCGCGCCCTGCAGGCCGACATCCTGCGAGGAATCGACGATGTGCAGATTGCCGTCGCCGAAGAGCGTGATCAGCGCGCGCGAGGCGTAGTCGCCCGTACCGTTGACGATGGTGGCGAGATACGTGCCGGCCAGGGCGCGGCAGTCGGGCGTCTGCGCGGCAGCCGGCAGCGGCAGCAGCAGGACGGCGAGGATCGGCAGCAGGCGAGGCAACATGATGGCGGGATCTCCGGCGCGGAACGGTAATCGATTATCGTCCAGCGCCGCGTCCGGCGCCATGCGCATCAGCGACGCCGGCTCCTGGTCTCGCCGCGGTGGAACAGCCAGGCGATCAGCGCCACCAGCAGGCCGCCGGGCGCGGCAACCGTGCCGGCCACCGCCATGATCGTCGGCGCCTCTCCCAGATCGAGCGGCAGCGCGTCGAGGATGAAGCCCAGCGCGGCGATGGCGGCGGCGATGCCGGCCCACCACAGGCCGATGCGGATGCGCAGCGGCCAGAAACCCGGCCGGGCGACGGTGCGGCCGCTCGAAACCGCCTGAAAATGCGCCAGCACCTTGCTCGCCTCGGCCGAGGCGCCACGGGCGACAGGGACGCGCAACTCGCTGCGCCAGGTGGACAGGATCGGCGAGCCGGACGAGGTCATGCGGCCGGTGGTCAGCACCATGGCGAAGGCGATGGAGAGCGGGTTGCCCGGCACGGTCTGCACGCCGCCGAACCGCGCCAGCCCGCTCTTCGCCAGGCCGAAGAAGGATTTGCCGATCATCACAGCGCTGGCGGAGAAGATCACCTCCAGCCCCTCGGCCGGAATGCGCCTGGGCACTTTCCAGTCGTTGGGCCGGCCGGCCATGCGGCGCTTTTCCTCGTCGACGCGAAACTCCTCCAGGGTCTGCGCCGGCACGGTCCAGCGCGCGATGACGCCCTCGCCGCGGCGCATGGCGTTGGTCAGCCGCAACGCCCAGAGGAAATTGAACAGGAACAGCCGGAAGAGAAGGCAGAGCAGCAGGCCGAGGCCGATGGCGACCTGCGCGACGGTTGCGAGATCGGGATCGTCCATCGTCAGCAGGCCGAAGACCAGGGCGGCCGCGCCGACGGCTATGCCCACGAGGCAGATGGCGACGTCGCGTCTGGGATCGGAAATGCCGGCGCTCATGGACGTCCCCCCGCTGCGCGAGGAGCGATCCTACCAGCCCGGATCGAGCGG
>JBFXDA010000105.1:0-2573 GCA_050181585.1 Reyranellaceae bacterium | reverse complement strand
CGGCCGATCTCGATCATCGCGGGTTCAGCGGCGTCGATGTGCAGCGCCGGATCGCCGCGCGGGCCGGTGATCCGACGGCGGGCCTGCTGCCGATCGTCTTCACCAGTGTTCTCGGCGAGGCGCAGGCTGAGTTTCCCGAAGACGTCATCGACGTCGTTCATGGCATCACCCAGACGCCGCAGACCTGGCTCGACAACAAGGTCTATGAGGTGGGCGGGACGGCGCTGGGCATCGACTGGGACGCCCCGGCGGCGCTATTCCCCGAAGGTCTGCTCGACGCCATGTTCGAGGCCTATGTCGGCCTGCTGCAAACCCTGGCCGAGGATGAGGCGGCCTGGGACGACGCAGGGCGCACGCTGTTGCCGCTGGCCCAGCGTGACCTGTTCGACGCCGCCAACGCGACCGCCGGCCCCGTGGGGAGCGCGCTGCTGCACGAGCCTGTACTGGCCGCCGCGCAGGCGAACCCCGGCGCTGTCGCGATCATCGCCGACGGCAGATCCTACGATTTCGCGTCGCTTTACGCCGCCGTCCAGCAGCACGCCGCACGGCTGCGCGCGGTGCTGTCCGACGACGACGCGCTGGTCGCCGTCGTCATGGAAAAGGGACCGGAGCAGATCGTCGCGGTCCTCGCCGTCCTGGCGGCGGGGCGGGCTTTTCTCCCGATCAGCGCCGGGCAACCGGACCTGCGCATCGCGACCATTCTGGCCGAATCCGGCGCCCGTGTCGGCCTCACCCAAGCCCGCATCGAACGGGGCCGCGCCTGGCAGGAGAGAATCGCTCTGCTCGACGTGGAGATGGACGCGCCCGTCGCGCTAGGCTCAGAGCCGTCGGCGTCAGAGTCCCGGCCGGTGTCGGCGGACGATCTAGCCTATGTGATCTTCACATCCGGCAGCACCGGCAAGCCCAAGGGCGTCGCGATCAGCCATCGCGCCGCCCGCAACACCTTGGCCGATCTCCACGATAGGCTCGGTTTGAACGGCTCGGACCGCGTGCTGTGGGTTTCGTCGCTCGAGTTCGATCTGTCGATCTTCGACATCTTCGGCGTGCTGGCCGCCGGTGGGGCGATCGTGGTCCCGAAGGTCGATGGGCAGCGCGATCCGATCCGCTGGGCCGAGGCTGTCAAATCGGACAGGGTGACGATCTGGAACTCCGCGCCTGCGCTTGCCGACCTCATGATGACGGCGGCCGGCGACGCCGCTTCGGCGCTGATCGGCGGCCTACGGGTGGTGATGTTGAGCGGCGACTGGATTCCGGTCGCCTTGCCGCCCCGCCTGCGCGAGGCGGCGCCGGAGGCGCAATTGCTCAGCCTGGGCGGCGCGACTGAAGCGTCGATCTGGTCGATCCTTCATCCGATCGACGCCACCGATGCGACGCGGCCGTCGGTGCCGTACGGCAAGCCGCTGCGCAATCAGCGCTTCCACGTCCTGAAGCCCGATTTCTCGCCGTGCCCGGTCCACGTTCCCGGCAAGCTGTTCATCGCCGGCGATGGGCTGGCGCTCGGCTACTGGAACAATCCTGTTGAAACCGCGGCCCGCTTCGTGCGGCACCCCCTCACCGACGAGCGGCTTTACGACACGGGCGATCTGGGCCGCTACCTGCCCAACGGCGAGATCGAATTCCTCGGCCGCGAGGACAGTCAAGTCAAGCTGCGGGGGTTCCGCATTGAGCTGGGCGAGATCGAGGCCCAGCTCTGCGCCTTGCCACAGATTGTCAGCGCCGCCGCGACCCTGACGGGCGACAGCGACCGCACGCGCCGGATCGTGGCCTATGTCACGCTCGACCAGGCTGGCGCCGGCGCCCGCAGAACCGGCGAGATGGTCGATCCGCGCGCGCACGCCGCCTTCGTCCTCGAACAACGCGGCCTGCCCGGCGCCGCCGATCCGCAGGCCGCGTTCGCACTGCCGCTCGGCCCGTTGGACGAACAGCAACGGTCCGGCTTTCTGGCGCGCCAGAGCTACCGCCGTTTCGCCGAACGGCCCCTCGATGCGGCTATCCTCGGCGCTTGGCTGAGCGTTTTGCGGGCCATGCCAGCCGAGACTTCGACCTTGCCCAAGCGGCGCTATGCGTCCGCGGGCGGCCTCTATCCCGTTCGCCTCTACTTGCTGGCCAAGGACGGCGCGGTGGCCGGGCTTGACGGCGGAGCCTATGTTTACGATCCCGCTGGCCACACGCTGAACCCCGTCGGCGACCTCGCTTTCGATCCGCATCTGTTCGACGGCGTGAACCGCGGCATCGCCGAGGGGGCCGCGCTGGCGATGCTGATGGTCGGACACCTTCCGGCGATTGCGCCCCTCTATGGCGACTGGGCGCGTGACGCCTGTCTGATCGAAGCCGGCGCCATGGGACAGGTGCTGGCCGACGCAGGGCCGGCGCTGGGTGTGGGCAGTTGCCTGGTTGGTGGCTTCGATGCGGACAGGTTGCGCGCCGACCTGGGACTGGCGGACGCCCAGACCGATCTGATCCTTGGCGCGATGCTGGCCGGACCGATCGATCCGGCCCAAACTGAGGCCTGGAGCCCCTATGCGCCGCCGCTGTCGCTGCGCCAGCAGTTCGATGCGGAAGAGGCGCGCCGT
>JBFXDA010000104.1:0-2607 GCA_050181585.1 Reyranellaceae bacterium | reverse complement strand
TGGCGCCGGCCACGCCGGACGAGGCGCTGCTCTGCGCGATCGTCGCCGAGCTGGTGGGCGCGCCCCAGGTCGGCATGGGCGACAACTTCTTCCATCTCGGCGGTCACTCGCTGATGGCGGTGCGCCTAGTCGCCCGCCTGCGCGAGCGCCTCGGCCGCGAGGTCTCCGTGCGCATGGTGTTCGAGCATCCCGTTCTGCAGGACCTCGCCAACGCCGTCGCAGGGGCGGCCAAGGCGAGCAATCCGCTGGCCGCAAATCCAGACCCGGACGGCCTGTTTCAGCCCTTCGCGCTGACGCCGGTGCAGCAAGCCTATTGGCTGGGCCGCCAGCAGCTCGTCGCGCTCGGCGAGGTCGCCTGTCATGCCTATGTCGAGCTGCGGGCCACCCGATTTGATCCCGCAAGGTTCTTCAGCGGATGGCGGCTTGCGATCAGCCGCCATCCGGTGCTGCGGGAAGTGATCGACACGGATGGCGTCCAGCGCGTCCTGGATGGAGAGATTCCATTCGCGATCGAGACGACGGACCTTGGCCATCTGTCGCCCGCCGAGGCCGAGGCGGAGGTGGCAGGCCTTCGCCGACGAATGTCTCACCAGGTGCTTCCGCTCGACCGGGCGCCGCTGTTTGACGTGCGGGTGACGCGTATCGCCGACGACGATTGGCGCATCCACATGAGCTTCGATGCGCTCATCCTGGACGGCGAAAGCATCAACTTGCTTCTGGCCGAAGTTTTTGCAGTCCATGCGGGTCAGCCGCTTTGGCCCGCGCCGGCCCTGACCTTCCGGGATCATGTCCTCGCCGCCGCGCAAGACCACGAGGCTCACGCCCGCGCCGAGGCCTATTGGCGGAGCCGGATCGACACCTTGCCGGCGGCGCCGGCGCTGCCGCTCTCCGTCGCGCCCTCGCAACTTAGGGATCCGCGCTTCAGTCGCCGCGCCGCACGCCTGTCCCCGGCGGTCTGGAGCCGGCTGAAGCGCCATGCGGCCGATGCCGGCCTCACACCGACAAACCTGCTTCTGACGGCCTATGCGGAGGTCCTGGCGACTTGGGCCAGCGAGGACGATTTCACGCTGAACCTGACCGTCGGCAACCGTCCCCATGGGTTCGACGGCGTGCTGGGCGTCTTCACCACCTTGCTCCCGCTCGAGATCCGCGCCGCGCGCCAGGGATCGTTCCGCGAACGCGCACTGGCCCAAGGGCGGCGGCTGGCGATCGATCTGGATCATCTGGCCTTTGGCGGCGTGGAGGTGCAGCGCCTCAAGGCGCGGGCGGCGGGCGATCCCGAGGCCGGCCTGTTGCCGGTGGTGTTCACCAGCGTCATCGGCGAAACGGACGTGACCCTCCCCGAGGGTATTACGGTCGCCCACGCCATCACCCAGACGCCGCAGACATGGCTCGACAGCAAGGTCTTTGAGGATGGCGGCCCGGAGGGCGTCGGGCTGGGGATCGACTGGGATGCGCCCGAGGCGCTGTTCCCGCCCGGTCTGCTCGACGACATGTTCGCCGCCTATACCCAGCGGCTGGAGTGTCTCGCCGAGCCGGAGGCCTGGGACGCCCGGGGCGCGATGCTGACGCCCTTGGCGCAGCAGGCTGTGTTCGCCGAAGCCAACGCGACCCAGGCCGAGGCCAACACCGACCTGCTGCACGCCGGGATGCTGCGGGCGGCCGCGGAGCATCCCGCGGCGCCCGCCTTGATCACCGCCGCCGGAACCGTCACGCACGGCTGCCTGCTCATGCGGGCCACGGCGCTGGCGCACGACCTGCGCGCCGTGCTGCAACCGGACGACGCGCTGGTGGCGATCGTCATGGAAAAGGGGCCGGAACAGGTCGTGGCGGCGCTCGCCGTGCTGCTGGCCGGACGGGCCTTCCTGCCGATCAGCGCCGGTCAGCCCGACAAGCGCATCGCTGGCATCATCGATCAGGCTGGCGTCCGCGTGGCCATTACCCAGACGCGCATCTCGCGCGGCCGAGCCTGGCAGGCGGCGGTCACGCTGCTCGATGCGCCAGAAACCGACCCGGCTGCGCCTCCACCGCCCTTGGAGGCGGACGCGGTGTCTCCGGAGGCGTTGGCCTACGTCATCTACACGTCCGGCAGCACCGGCGCGCCCAAGGGCGTCGCCATCGCCCATCGCGCCGCCGTCAACACCCTGTCCGATCTCGAGCGGCGCTTCGGGATCACTGAGCGCGACCGGGTACTCTGGGTCTCCTCCTTCGAATTCGACCTCTCCATCTTCGACATCTTCGGAGTGCTCGGGGCGGGCGGGGCGATCGTCATTCCCCCCGTCGAGGGCGCGCAGAATCCGGCGGCCTGGGCCGATCTGGTGCAGGAACACGGCATCACCCTGTGGAACTCCGTACCGATGGTGGCCGAACTGATGCTGGCCGCGAGCCCGGCGCCGCAGGCTCAGTTGGCAAGCCTGCGTCTGGTGTTGTTGAGCGGCGATTGGATTGCGCTTGCCTTGCCGCCGCGGCTGCGCGCCGCACTCGCCGAGGACTGCAAGCTCATCAGCCTCGGGGGCGCGACCGAAGCGGCGATCTGGTCGATCCTTCACCCCATCGCGGATATCCAGCCCGACTGGCTATCCATTCCCTACGGACGACCGCTGGCCA
>JBFXDA010000103.1:0-2617 GCA_050181585.1 Reyranellaceae bacterium | reverse complement strand
GTCTCCTCGCTGGAAAGAATCTTGGGCAGGAAGCGCTTCTTCTGCTCGTCGGTGCCGAACGCCATGATCACCGGCGCCACCATCTTCAGGCCGAAGGGCGAGATATAGGGTGAGTTGGCGCGCGCCAATTCCATCTCGAAGATGTATTTCTGCGTCGAGGTGAAGCCCGGCCCGCCATATTCCTTGGGCCAGTTCGGCGCGATCCAGCCGCGCTGGTAGAGCTTCTTCTGCCAGTCGACCATCATTTCCTTGGAGATATGGCCGTTGCGGCTGGTCTTGACCGCGTTGGCCGTCTCGCGCGGATAGTTCTTCTCGATAAAGTCCCGCACTTCGTCGCGGAACCTGAGGTCTTCGGCAGTGAAATTGAGGTCCATGGTCGCTTCCCGGGATTTCGTTGCCGCAAGGGTATAAACCGCCCGCCCTGCACGCAAACGGAACTTTGCGCGCTGCCTGTGCCGCCTTGCGGAACGGGCTACTCCGCCGCCGGCAGGGTCTTGCGCAGCTCCGCCTTGCTGATCTTCTCGAGCGTCGAGCGCGGGAAGTCCTCGACCAGCAGCACCTGCCGCGGCACCTTGAAATCGGCCAGGTTCCTGCGGCAGGCGTCGAGCACCGCCGCCGGTAGCTCGTTGTTGCCCGCGACCTTGATGCCCGGCGCCGGTCGCACGAAGGCCACCGGCACCTCATCCAGCATGCGGTGCTTCTGCGCCACCACCGCGCATTCGTAGACGCCCGGCACCAGCGCGATCACCGCCTCGATTTCCGAGGCCGCGACGTTCTCGCCTCCGACCTTCAGCATGTCCTTGTCGCGGTCGGAGAAGGTGATGCTGCCGTCATCGTTGAGCTTCACGCGATCGCCGGTCAGGAACCAGCCCTGTTCGTCGAAGCTGTCAGCCGTCGCCTGCGGATTGTTCAGGTACTCGGCGAAGATCGAGACGCCCGGCACGCCGAGAAAGCGCAGATGTCCCGTCTCGCCCGGCTCGACCGGCGTCACCCCGTCGTCGCGCACGATCTTGACGCCGTATTCCGGCGCCGGCCGGCCGGTCGTCATGTCGCCCTCCGGCGACACCAGGTCGGAGACGATTCCCTGGCTGACCGTTTCGGTCATGCCCCACCAGCTCACCATGCCGACGCCGAAATGTTTCTGGATCGCCTCCGACACGATGGCGAAGCCCCAGCGGCGGAAATGGTGCTTTGGCACCTCCTGGTCCATCACCGCCTTGGCGAAGAACGGCAGGGTCGACATCCAGGTGCATTTGTTGCGCAGCGCCACGTCCCAGAAACGCGACGCCGAGAAACGCGGCATCAGCACCACCGTGCCGCCGGCCCACATGGTCGGCAGGATCGAATAGGTGCGCGCATTGGTGTGGAAGGCCGGCATCACCGTCAGGTGCACCTCGTCCGGCGTCAGCCCCTCGTGCACGGCCGAGGTCCGCGCGCCCCACAGCGCGTTGCCCTGCGTCCACAGCACGCCCTTGGGCCGCGACGTCGTGCCCGACGTGTACTGCACCGACCCCGGCCGCCATGGATCGGGCTCGATCGTCGGCAGTGCTGCCGGATCGCCGTCGAGTTGCGAGAACGCCAGCGCCCCTGCCGGCCGCAGCGAGGCATCGGCCGGCGCGCCGTCGACCGTGTTCTCCGTCACGGCAAGCCATCTGATCTTCTTCGCATGCTGCGCCACCAGGCCGGCCAGTTCCGGCTGGGTGATGGCGGCGACCGCCCCGCAATGCTCGGCGAAATATTCCAGCTCCGGCCCGGCCGAGCGCGTGTTGGTCGTCACCACCACCGCGCCGATGCGGGCGCAGGCGAACCAGAGGAATTCCAGCTCCGGGCAGTTGTCGAGATGCACCAGCACGAATTCGCCCGCTCTGACGCCATGCTTGTGCAGCCCGGCGGCGACGCGCAGCACCTTGTCGCGGAACTGGCCGTAGGTCCAAACCTTGCGCTCGCCGGCGAACGGTTCCCACACCAGGAACGGATGGTCGCGGCGGCTCTCGGCGCGCCAGTCGAGCAGCCAGTTGATGTCGCGGCCGGCAAAGGGGTGAACGATGCTGCGGTCGAGCGCACGCGCCATGGTCATGTCGAGCTTTCCGTCCCTGAACGAGCGTTTATGGCGGCGAGCCTATTCCATCGCCGCCGGCAGCGGCAAGGCTCGCCGTCCAGGTCTCAGCCGCCGTTGCGCTGGCGCACGATCGTCGTCAGCGGCACCAGCGCCAGTCCCTTCTCCTTCAGCGCGGGCAGCCACTTCTCCAGCGCCGCCAGCGTGTTGTCGTGCGGGTGGCCGATGGCGATCGCATAGCCGTTGCGCCGGGCGATGGCCTCGGTCTCGCCGAGCTGCTGCCAGACATTGTCGGACGACAGCACGTCGTCGAGGAAGACCTGGCGCGCGGCGTTGGGCACGCCGGCGGCATTCGCCAGCTCCGCCGCCACCGAGTGCGCGCTGGTGCGCGAATCGAGGAACAGCAGGCCGCGCTTCTTCATCTCGTCGATGACGATCTCCATGCCCGGCCGCCAGGCGGTGAACTTGCTGCCCATGTGGTTGTTGACGCCGACATAGGCGTCGAAATGCGCCAGATTGGCCGCGATGCGCCGGCGCGGCTCGGCCGCGCCCACAGAGCGG
>JBFXDA010000102.1:0-2690 GCA_050181585.1 Reyranellaceae bacterium | reverse complement strand
CCACCCGGCCCATCGCCTCGTTGTAGAAGCCGACGTAGCGGAAGCGCTCGGGATCGAAATCCGCCGCCAGTTCGCGGTTCATGCGCGCCAGCAGGTTCATGATGAACGCCTCGGTGACGCCGGCGGCATCGTTGTAGGCGGCGTCCAGCACCTTCTTGTCCTTGCGCAGATCGACGCCGATCAGCATGCCGCCGCCCTGCAGCGACTCGGCGGCGCTGCGCAGGAAGCCCTTCGCGTCCCTCGGTTCGAAATTGCCGATGGTCGAGCCCGGGAAGAAGCCGACCCGCCTCCCATTGGGCGCCTCGGGCAGCGGCAGCGGGCGGGTGTAGTCGGCGCAAATGCCGGTCACCGCCAGCTCGGGATGGCGGCTGGCCAGCCGCGCCGTCGCCTCCATCAGCTGTTCGCGGGCGATGTCGACGGCGACATAGGCTTCCGGCGTCTCCAGCGCGCCCAGCAGCAGCTCGATCTTCTCGCCGGCGCCGGATCCGTATTCCACAAGATGCCCGCTGGGGCCGATCAGCTCGGCCATCTCCGCTCCGCGGGCCCGCAGAAGGCCCATCTCGGTGCGCGTCGGATAGTACTCCGGCTGCTCGCAGATGCGCTCGAACAGCTCTGCGCCGCGCGCGTCGTAGAGGAATTTCGGCGGTATCGCCTTGTGCTCCGCCCGGAGCCCGCGCAGGGCGGCGTCGCGGAAGCTTTCCTGGCTCGGCGCCAGATCGACGATGTCGGGGCGCGCTTCGGTTTCGAATCGGTCGAGCGGCATGTCAGGCGTCCTCTGCCAGGCGCAGGCCGGAAAACTGCCAGCGCGCATCGGGCGGAAAGAAGTTGCGGTAGGTGGCGCGCACATGGTCGGCCGGCGTGGCGCACGAGCCGCCGCGCAATACCATCTGGCCCGACATGAACTTGCCGTTGTATTCGCCGATCGCGCCGGCGGCGGGACGGAATCCGGGATAGGGCAGGTAGGCCGAGCGCGTCCATTCCCAGACATCGCCGAACATCTGCTGCAGCCCGCCAGCACCGCGTGCGCTGGACGGCGCCTGCGGATGCAGCCGGTCGTTCTCGAGGAAATTGCCGTCGCCGCGTTCGACCGAGGCCGCGGCGATTTCCCATTCCGCCTCGCTGGGCAGGCGCTTGCCGGCCCAGGCGGCATAGGCGTCGGCCTCGTAGTAGGAGACATGCCCCACGGGTTCGCGCTCGTCCAGCCGCCGTTCGCCGGAAAGCGTGCGGATGCTCCAGCGCTCGCCGTCGCGCCGCCAGTAGAGCGGCGCCTGCCAGCCGCGCTCGTTGAGCGCGTGCCAGCCGTCGGACAGCCAGAACTCGGCCCGCCGGTAGCCGCCGTCGGCGATGAAGGCGGCGAATTCGCCGCAGCTCACCGGCCGCGACGCCAGCCGGAACGGCGCCACGTAGACCTTGTGGCGCGGCCCCTCGTTGTCGAAGGCAAAGCCGTTTCCATCGTGGCCGATCTCGACCAGCCCGCCGGCGACGTCGATGAAATCCATCGCTGCAACGCCTGACGGCGATGGCTTGGCGGCGGGCCGGATCGCCGGCATGACGTGCTGGCCCGCCAGCACGTGCTTGATGTCGGTGACGATCAGCTCCTGGTGCTGCTGCTCGTGGTTGAGCCCAAGCGCCAGCAGCGGCGCGATGCGTTCCAGCACGTTCTCGCCGGCCGTCTCGATCAGCCCCTGCATGGCCGCGTCGACATGCGAGCGGTAGCGGATGATCTCGCGCGCCGTCGGCCGCGAGAGCATGCCGCGCGCCGGCCGCGGATGGCGCGGGCCGACCGCCTCGTAGTAGGAGTTGAAGAGGTAGCGATACGTCTCGTCGAAATGGCGGTAGCCCCCGGCGAAGGGCTCGAGCAGGAAGGTCTCGAAGAACCAGCTGGTATGCGCCAGATGCCACTTGGTCGGCGACACGTCGGGCATCGACTGGATCGTCATGTCCTCCGGCTCCAGCCCCTCGATCAGGTGCAGCGACTGCGCCCGCACCTCGACGAAGCGCCGCGCCAGGGCGGCGCGGTCCGGATGGCCCGCCGTATCGGCGGAAAATGTGGTGTGCTCGACCATAGGGAACTATAGACGCCGGAACGGGGGTGAAAACCCCTTAGTTCCGCCGTCGCCGCTGCAGGCATGAATTTTTCGTCAGCGGACGCAGGCGCGCGGTGCGGTTGACAGCGATTTGACAGCGCGATGACGGCAGGGCGCAGGCGCCGAACGATTACCCGCGCAGGTGGCAGGCGACCCAGTGACCGGGTTGCGATTCCCTGAACTCCGGAACCTCCGTGCTGCACAGCGGCAGCTGGCGGATCGGGCAGCGCGTGTGGAAATGGCAGCCGCTCGGCGGGCGGATCGGGCTCGGCACGTCGCCCGCCAGCTTGATGCGCTCGCGCTTCAAGGCCGGGTCGGGAATCGGCACCGCCGACAGCAGGGCTTCCGTATAGGGATGCAGCGGGCTGGTGTAGAGCTCGCGCGAGGGCGCCAGCTCGACGATGCGGCCCAGATACATCACCGCGACGCGATCGGAAATATGCTCGACCACCGACAGGTCATGCGCAATGAACACGTAGGTCAGGCCGAATTCCTGCTGCAGGTCCTCCAGCAGATTGATGACCTGCGCCTGGATCGAGACGTCCAGCGCCGACACTGGCTCGTCGCACACGATCAGCTTGGGCGATACAGCCAGCGCGCGGG
>JBFXDA010000101.1:0-2697 GCA_050181585.1 Reyranellaceae bacterium | reverse complement strand
CAGGCCACCTTGTTGAAGCCATGCGGGCCGAGAAAGGGCACCATGTGTTCGCGCATTGACCGCCCCCGTTCCTTTCGTGCTACAGGCTGGAGCGCGCAACGCGGCCGCTCCCCATTCATTCGACAACGATCGCCGCGCAGGAAACGCCTCGTCCCATGACCACGCCGCACCTCGTCCGCTCGCGCCCCGCAAGCGCCATAAGCGGACCGGAACGTTACGACCGCGGCGCCATTGCCGGCAAGTCGCGTCGGATCGCCTGCCGATGAGCGAGATCAACAGATCCTATGCGGTCGGCGTGGCGCTGATCGCCGGCGGCGCGCTGTGCTGGAGCACCGCGGGCCTGATCGTGCGCGGCGTCGATGCCGGCCCGTGGGAGATCACCTTCTGGCGATCGGCGTTCATGACGCTCGCCCTGCTGCCGCTGCTGCTGGCGCGCCGCACCCAGGTGCTGGCGGATCTTCGCGCCGCCGGCTGGTCGATGGTGCTGAGCGGCGCGCTGCTGGCCGCCACCTTCATCTTCTTCATTCTGGCGATCTCCTACACCACGGTCGCCAACGCCCTGTTCGTCATGGCTTGCGCGCCGCTTCTGACGGCGGTGATCGGCCGCGTCTTCTTCGGCGAGCCGGTCCAGGCCCATACCTGGATCGCCATCGCCGCCGCCGGCGGCGGCGTCGCCCTGATGGTGTGGAACTCGCTGCAGGCCGGCGGCCTGATCGGCGCCGTGCTGGCCTTCCTGGTCGCCTTCTGCTTTTCGATCAACGCCAACATCGTCCGCCACAACCGCGCCATCTCCATGCTGCCGGGCGTGTTCCTGGCCGGACTTTTCTCCGCCATCGTCGCCGCCCCCTTCGCCCTGCCGCCGACCGCCGGCACCGGCGAGATCGGCCTGCTGGCCCTGCTCGGCGTCGTCCAGCTCGGCCTCGGCCTGGTGCTGTTCACCATCGGGACGCGGACCGTGCCGGCCGCCCAGGCGGTCGTCATCGGCCTGCTGGAGATCGTGCTGGGCCCGTTCTGGGTCTGGCTGGCCTTCGGCGAGCAGCCGGGCGTGCTGGCGCTGATCGGCGGCGTCGCGGTGCTGGCCGCCGTCGCCGGCAACGCGCTGTACGGCATCGCCGCCGCTCGTGGGCGGCGCGCGCGGGCGATAGCATGAGCCAGCCCGGCCGCGTGTTCGGCCTGCCTGCCGGCGTTCTGGCGATGGGCCTCTGGTGCTTCGCCACGGCGCTGGAGGCCTCGATGATGGGCATCATCCGCTCGATCCCCGAACTTCACTCGCTGCAGATCGTCTTCATGCGCTGCCTGTTCGGGCTGATTTTCTTCCTGCCCTTCATCCTGCGCAGCGCCACCGCCATGCACACCACGCGCATGCCGATGCACCTGCTGCGCGCCTTCCTGCAGGTCGTGTCGATGGCGCTGTGGTTCATGGCCATTCCGCTGGTGCCGCTGGCCGAGATCGCCGCACTCGGCTTTCTGGCGCCGCTCTTCGCCACCATCGGCGCCATCTTCATCCTCAAGGAAAAGGTCGGCTGGCGCCGCAGCCTGGCGATGGGCATAGGCTTCGCCGGCGTGCTGGTCCTGCTGCGCCCCGGCTTCAACGAAATCAACGCCGGCTCCTTCATGGTGATCGGCTCGGCTTCGCTCTGGGCCTTCGCGCTGCTGACCATCAAGTCGCTGGCCCGCACCGAGAGCCCGGTGCTGATGACCGCTTGGGTCAGCCTGCTGCTGGCGCCGATTACGCTCGTGCCGGCGATCTTTGTCTGGCAGTGGCCGACGCTCGAACAATGGATCCTGATGGCGGTCGTCGGCGTCTCGGCGTCGTGTTCGCACATGTGCATGGGCCTGGCCTTCAAGCTGGCCGACGCCAGCAAGGTGCTGCCGATGGATTTCAGCCGCATGCTGTGGACGGCGCTGGTCGGCTACCTGTTCTTCGCCCAGACCCCGACCGTGTTCACCTTCATCGGCGGCTTCATGATCTTCGGCGCTGCGACCTACGTCACCATCCGCGAAGCCCGCCTCGCCCGCCGTGCCGCCTCGGAAGCGATCGCGTTGCGGAAGTAGAGCGCCGTCCGTCAGCAGGAACCCGGCGCTTTCGACTGCCGTTATTCGATGGAGCCTTGGCCATGACCGTAAAGCGCATCGTTCCGAACATCGCCCACGACCGGCCGCAGGACGGCGATGCGTTCTATGGCGACATCCTCGGCATGAAGGTCGTGATGGATCATGGATGGATCCGGACATTCGCCTGCGCGGCGCATCCCCAGGCGCAGGTCAGCGTCATGTCCGAAGGCGGATCGGGCACGTCGGTGCCGGATGTCTCGATCGAAGTCGACGATCTCGACGAGGTCCTGGTCCGGGTCGAGAAGGCCGGCATCGCCATCGAATACGGTCCGGTATCGGAGCCCTGGGGCGTGCGGCGCTTCTATATCCGCGACCCGTTCGGCAGGCTCGTGAACGTCCTCAGCCACGAGTGACCACCCGGCGACGCAGGACGACGCCCTGCAGCAGGGCTCGACTTCATTTGCCACGCTGCCGCGCCTCGGCTAGAAAACGAGGCGCTTTTCCCCGAAAAGCCCGACTTTTCTCGATCTCGATGGAGCGGCGATGACGCCTGAGAACGCCCCGCCGCAGGGGCCCCTGAACGGCATCACGGTAATCGACCTGACCCGCGTGCTGGCCGGCCCCTACTGCACCATGATGCTC
>JBFXDA010000100.1:0-2704 GCA_050181585.1 Reyranellaceae bacterium | reverse complement strand
GGTTCTCGGTGATGACCGGCGCGATCAGCCGGGCGAGCTCCTCGGTCTCGAGAACGGCGTCGGGCGCGATGCTGGCAAAACGCAGGCGGACGACCCGCACCCGCACCCCCTCGATCGGATTGAAGGTGCGCTCGGTGACGATGACGTCGCCATTGGGCAGGGCTGCGGCGCCGGTCGGCTGGAAGGGCGGCACGATCCGATAGGCGAGCGGCCGCCAGTCGAATTCCTGGCCGCGCGCGGTGCCGAGCCAGGCGCGCACCAGACCCTCGCCGGCGGCAAGATTTTCCGAGATCGCCAGCACACGACCGTCGGGCAGGGTGGCCAGCGCCTCCATGCCCTCGTTGTCGGGCGAGGCGTCGAGACCGGGCGGCGAGGCGAGGCGCAGGGGCTTGCCGGCCAGCCCGAAGCCGCCCAGCTCGTGGCCGGCGGGATAGGAGAGCACGCGATGGATGCGCTCGAAGCCGACCAGCAGGCGGCCATCCGGCAGGCGGGTCAGGCTTTCGGCGTCGGCCTCGCGGCCGTGACCCAGCGGCTTGCCGGCCTCGTCGACCATCTGGTCGAGCGCGCCGCCCGAAACGCCGACGAGATTGCCGGCGGCGTCGTATTGCAGCTCGGCGCGGAACCAGTGCGAGACGTCGGAGACGGCCAGCAGGCGTTTGCCGCCATCCTCGATCAGCATGCCGGACAGGCCGCCGAAGCGGCGGCTGTCGGAGGCGATGGCGATGCCGCCGCGCCAGCGCAGCCTGCCGACTTCCGTGCGGGCGGCGTCCTTGCCGTCGAGCGCCAGCGGCGTGGTGCGCAGGCCGACATCCTCGGCGAAGGCGGGCGCGGCCAGCATGCAGAACGCGGCCACACAGGCGAAGCCGAGACGCAGCATCGATACTCTCCAGGCATGAAACGCTGCGGATTATTGGCGGAAAGACCCTGTGATACAATCGCCCTCGCGATGCAAATATCCGGATTTCCCTCGAACAAGGCGCGCCGTCTGACGCGCCGGGCCGCAATGGGCGGCGGGCTTGGTCTGGCTCTTGGAACGGGGCTGGCGTCGCTGTTCGCCGGCAGCGCGCGGGCGCAGTTGCCGGCCAGCGAGACGGCGACCCTGACCCTGCCCGGCGGCCGGCTGGTCGGCGCCACGCTCTACCTGCCGCCGCGCATTCCCGCCCCGGCGGTGCTGCTGGTGCACGATCGCTTCGGCCTGACCGACGTGCTGCGCGAGCGGGCGGCGGCGCTGGCGCTGGACCGCTACATGGTGGTGGCGGTCGATCTCTATCACGGCAAGCAGGCTCAGATCGCGGCCGAGGCGGCGAAGCTGCAAGCAGCGCTCGACCGCGAGGAGGCGGTGGCGACGGTCAATGGCTGGGCCAACTGGGTTCGCGCCGACGCGCGCTGCACGCGCAATGTCGGCATGCTGGGCCTGGGGCTGGGCGGGCAGGTGGCGCTGGAGGCGGCCGGCTTAAGCCCGATCCAGGCGCTGGCGCTCTACTACGCCCTGCCGCAGCTGCGCTCGGGCCAGACCTTGCGCCTCAACGGGCCGGTGCTGGGGCATTATTCGGAGCGCGATCCGCAGACGTCGATCGCCGCGGTCGAGGATGTGCAGTTCCAGCTGCAGCGCACCAGCAAGAAGAGCCGCTTACACACCTACGACGCCGATCCCGATTTCGCCAACCCGGCCAGCCCGCACTTCGCCCGCGCCGACGCGCTGCTGGCGTGGAACCGCACCGTGGCATTCTTCCGCGCCAATCTCGGGGCGGGGGCTTAGGGGTCGCCTTTCTTCGTCACGCCGAGCGCCCTTCGACAGGCTCGGGACGAAGCCTCTTCTCTCGATGAGAAAGATCTGCGTGGGTGAGGGAAGATCCTTCGCTGCGCTCAGGATGACGGGAAACATTGAGCAGGCGTTCGGTTCCTTCTTCCCGTCATGCTGAGCGCCAGCGAAGCATCTTCGCCCAACAGGTCGGATCGGTGCGGGCGAGGGAAGATCCTTCGCTGCGTTCAGGACGACGGATACGGGGCCGCAAATACCCCCGTCGTCAGGACGAGCGTGGCGAGGAGTCTTCCGTCGGCTGGCGCTGCGACAACGCCATCAGCCGCAGCGTGCCGTCTTCTGCCGGCATCCAGACCGTACCCAGCGAGCGCGAGTGCCGATTGACGGTTTCGGCCAGCCAGCGAACGTCGTCGGCGCCGGCGCGCTCCAGCCGGAAGCGGCGCAGGCGGAAGGGCAGGATACGGATGTCGCGGATCGCCGTGCCCTCGATCGCCACCGCATAGAGCGCCGCCAGCCGCGGGCCGTGGCGTTCGTAGCGGCGGATGCCTTCGTAGTCGTTGATGAGATCGCCGCAGCCCAGGAAGATCGGCCTGCCGCGATGCACGGCGATCTGGCGCGGGTGGTGCGAGGAATGGCCGTGCACGATGTCGATGCCGGCATGGTCGATCAGCGCGCGGGCCAGCGCCATGTCGGCGGGCGCGACCTCGTAGCCCCAGTTCGGGCCCCAGTGGATCGAGGCGACGGCGATATCGCCCGGCTGCCTGACCTCGCGCAGCGCGGCGGCGACCGTCTCGACGCAGCGATCGAGCCGCCCTGCGAGATACGCGACGCCGGGCGCGTCGGCGCGCGCCGCCCAGTCGCGCGGCACGCCGCTGGTGGCGATACCCAGCGACACAACGAGAACGTGGCCGCCATCGGGCCGCGCCAGCCGCGCCGGCCGCC
>JBFXDA010000099.1:0-2706 GCA_050181585.1 Reyranellaceae bacterium | reverse complement strand
CGAGCCTACGGCCAAGGCGGTGCCGCTCCACCCGCTCTCCCGCAACGCTTCCCGAAACGGCAGTGACCGACGAGCTTTCCGACGCCAAGCAGGCGCTGCGCAGGTCCATGGCGACGCGCCGCGACGCGATCGACTGGCACGAGCGCCAGCGCGCGGCGGCCGTGGTCGCCAGCCTGCTGCCGGCGCAGGTGCCGATGGCGCGCGATGCCGTGGTCGGCGGCTATTTCCCCCATCGCAGCGAATTCGACGTGCAGCCCCTCCTGCGCGTGCTGGCCGAAACCGGCTGCGCGCTCGCCCTGCCGAAGATGGATGGCGCCAAGGCGCCGCTCACCTTCCGCCATTACGAGCAGGGCGACACGCTGGTCCTCAACCGCTTCGGCATTCCCGAGCCGGGGCCGGCCGCGCCGGTGGTGACGCCGAGCCATCTTCTGGTGCCGCTGCTGGCCTTCGACGAACTCGGCTATCGCCTGGGCTATGGCGGAGGCTACTATGACCGCACGCTGGCGGCGATGCGCGGCGCCGGCCATGCCGTGTTCGCCATCGGCATCGCCTACGATTTCCAGCGCCTGCCCTACGTGCCGCGCCAGCCGAACGACGAGCCGCTGGAGCTGATCGCCACCGAATGCGGCCTGTACGGCCCGCAGGCTGGCGAACGGCGCTGAACGACGAAGCGAGGACGATTTGAAACTGTTTTTCTGTGGCGACGTGGTGGGCAAGGCGGGGCGCGAGGCGGTGACGGCCCATGTGCCGGGCCTGCGCGCCGAGCTCGGGCTGGATTTCGTTTGCGTCAACGGCGAGAACGCCGCCGCGGGCTTCGGTATCACGGGCAAGATCTGCGAGGAGCTCTACGCCGCCGGCGTCGACTGCATCACCACCGGCAACCACGCCTGGGATCAGCGCGAGACCCTGGCCTATATCGACGGCGATCCGCGCCTGCTGCGGCCGGCCAATTTTCCGCCCGGCACGCCCGGCGCCGGCAGCGGCCTCTACGAGGTCGGCCGCGGACGCAAGGTGCTGGTGCTCAACGTCATGTGCCGGCTGTTCATGGACGCCATCGACTGTCCGTTCCAGGCGGCCGAGAAGTTTCTCGCCGAGCATCGCCTTGGCGAGCATGCCGACGCCATTCTGATCGATGTGCATGGCGAGGCGACCAGCGAGAAGCAGGCGATGGGCCATTTTGCCGATGGCCGCGCTTCGATGGTGGTGGGCAGCCATTCCCACGTGCCGACCGCCGATGGCTGGGTGCTGCCCGGCGGCACCGCCTACCAGACCGATGCCGGCATGTGCGGCGACTACGATTCGATCATCGGCATGAAGAAGGAGGCGCCGATCCTGCGCTTCACCCGCAAGATCCCGGGCGACCGGCTGGCGCCGTCCGAGGGCGAGGGCACGCTGTGCGGCGTCTATGTCGAGACCGACGACGCGACCGGTCTGGCGATCCACACCGAGCCCGTGCGCCTGGGCGGAAAGTTGTCGCAGACAAGGCCGCGCGGCCGCGCCCGCGCCGCGGTCGCCGAATAGCGATCGCGACGCCGCATGGCTGCGACGCGCCGCCAATCGCAGATCGCCCCTCTGGTCGATCTGCGCCTGCGTCTGCGCCTGGGCGAGGACATCGCCATGGGGCCGGGCAAGGCCGATCTGCTGGAGGCGATCGACGCGACGGGGTCGATCTCGGCCGCCGCCAAGTCTCTCGGCATGTCTTATCGCCGCGCCTGGCTGCTGGTCGAAACCATGAACAAGTGCTTTCGCACCCCGCTGGTGCAGGCCAAGACCGGCGGCAAAAGCGGCGGCGGCGCCGAAATCACGCCGCTCGGCCGCGACGCCGTCCGCGCCTATCGCGCCATGCAGGCTGCCGCCGACAAGGCCACGGCGAAGACGCTGCCCAAGCTTGCGGCGCTGTTGCGCTGACATCAGCGCTCGAGCCGTTCGACGAACCATGGTCGTCATCCCGGGCGAGCGCAGCGAGACCCGGGACCCATAACCACGTTGCAACCATCTGATTAAGGTGATTGCTCGCCGCCTCTATTTCTCCCGCACGAACACGTTGGTGCTGACGGTCTTCTTGCCCGGATAGAGGCTGCCCTGCTGTACGCCCGACTTGATGGTCAGCTTGTCGCCGTCGACCTTGTAGTAGCGGGTCTGCTTCTCGCCGATATAGGAGCCGGTGGCGGTGACGTCTGGCGTGGTGACGAATTTCTCCTCGTCGATCTCGAAGCGACCCGAATAGCCGATCATGCTGCGCAGCAGCGCCGCTGCCTCGGCGTCGTTGCCGGCCGGCTTGCGCGGATCGCCCGAGGTGATCAGCGCGATGATGCGGTGATTGGCAGTGATGACCACGAAGCCCTGCGGATTGCGGCCCACCGGATAGCGCGGCTCGGCCTCGCCTTCGACCTGAGCCGAACAGCTCACCATCTTCCACGCCCCGACCAGCTCGGCGCCGATCTCCTTCTTCTGCGACATGCTTTCCTCCCGATTCCGCGATCAGGCGACGGTGAAGGGCGCGGGCAGGGCGGTCAATGCGAAGCAGGCGCCGGTTTCATCATGGCCGCGTGCAAAAGGAGCATGGGAACAGCGGCCGTTATTCCTCGATGCGATGGCCCGGCGGCAGTTGCGGGATGTCGTTCGGACCCCTGTCGCGGCGGTCGATCACGGAGCGGTGGATGCGGGCGTCGTGCGGAATGGCGCGGCCGCGGAACAGCGGGATGG
>JBFXDA010000098.1:0-2740 GCA_050181585.1 Reyranellaceae bacterium | reverse complement strand
GCTGCCCATGAATTTCGGACTGCTGGGCAAGGGCAACGCCAGCCTGCCGGCCGGCCTGCACGCGCAGATCCGCGCCGGCGCCATGGGCCTGAAGCTGCACGAGGACTGGGGCACCACGCCGGCCGCGATCGACTGCTGTCTGTCGGTCGCGGAGGAACACGACATCCAGGTGGCGATCCACACCGACACGCTGAACGAGTCGGGATTCCTCGAGGACACGCTGGCGGCGTTCAAGGGCCGCGCCATCCACACGTTCCATACGGAAGGCGCCGGTGGCGGCCACGCGCCCGACATCATCCGCGCCTGCGGCGAGGCGAACGTGCTGCCGTCGTCCACCAACCCGACACGGCCCTACACGGTGAACACCGTCGACGAGCACCTGGACATGCTGATGGTCTGCCATCACCTCGATCCGGGCATCGCCGAGGACGTCGCCTTCGCCGAATCGCGTATCCGGCGCGAGACCATCGCGGCGGAGGACATCCTGCACGACCTCGGCGCGTTCTCGATGATCTCGTCGGACTCGCAGGCCATGGGCCGCGTCGGCGAGGTGATCACGCGCACCTGGCAGACGGCGCACAAGATGAAGGCGCAGCGCGGCGCGCTCGCGCCCGATGGTGATCGCCACGACAACTTCCGCGTGCGCCGCTACGTGGCCAAGTACACGATCAATCCGGCGCTGACCCACGGTATCGCGCACGAGGTGGGCTCGCTCGAGGTCGGCAAGCTGGCCGACATCGTGCTGTGGCGGCCGGCGTTCTTCGGCGCCAAGCCGTCGTTGATCATCAAGGGCGGCATGATCGCGGCCGCCCCGATGGGCGACGCCAACGCCTCGATCCCGACGCCGCAACCCGTCCATTTCAGGCCGATGTTCGGCACGTTCGGCCGCGCCGCCAGCGCCACCTCGCTGACGTTCGTCTCGGCGGCGGCACTCGACGCCGACGTCGGCCGCCTCCTCGGCCTGCGCAAGACACTGTCGGCGGTTCGTGGCACGCGCGCGGTGCGCAAGCGAGACATGATCCTGAACGACTACCAGCCGCACATCGACGTGGATCCCCAGACCTACGAGGTGCGCGCCGACGGACAACTGCTCACCTGCGAGCCGGCTACTGTGCTGCCGCTCGCCCAGCGTTACTTCCTGTTCTGAGCGGCGAGGCCCACATGGCAAACCTGACCATCTCCACGCGCGCCTACCGTGAAGGCCATGTGTCGACTCGCCTGGTGCTCCCGTTCGAGCTGCGGCAGCGCAGCCGCCTTCTGGCGGTGATGGAGAGCGGCGAGGAAGTCGGTTTGATCCTGCCACGCGGTACCGTGCTGCGAGGCGGAGACCGGCTGCAGAGCAGCGATGGCCGCCTGGTCGAAGTGGTGGCGGCGCCGGAGGAAGTCTCCATCGTGCGCAGCGCGGACGCGCGTGAGCTGGCCCGAGCCGCCTACCACCTGGGCAATCGGCACGTCGCCCTCCAGATCACCGCGGATTCAATCCGCTACCTGAAGGATCATGTGCTCGACGACATGCTGCGCGGCCTCGGATTGAAGGTGGACGCCGACCTGCTGCCATTCGAGCCGGAGGCTGGCGCCTATTCCGGATCGCATGCGCTGGCGCATACCGGTGACCACGTGGCGCACGGGCATTCTCACAGCCATGGGTGATCCGCTCGCACTGCTCCGACTGCTGCAGCTGGCGAGCCCGGCGCTGCCGATCGGCGCATTCAATTTCTCGCAGGGCCTGGAGTACGCGATCGACCAGGGCTGGATCCGCGACGAGCAGGAGACGGGCGACTGGATCATGGGCGTGGCCCGGCACGGCATGGCGACGCTGGACCTGCCGATACTGATGCGACTGCACGCTGCGTGGGGCGTGGGGAACACGGAGCGGGTCCGGCAGCTGAGCGCGGAGCTGGTCGCGTCGCGCGAGACACAGGAACTGCGAGCCGAAGAGCGCCATCTGGGTCAGGCGCTGGCCAAGGTGCTGGCGGGCGTCGGCCTCGCCGCGGCGCGCGACTGGCGGCACGACCCGGACGCCAGCCACGCCGCGCTGTTCGCGCTCGCCGCGGTCGACGCCGGCGCATCCGCGCACGACACCGCCACCGCGTTCCTGTGGGCCTGGGCGGAGAACCAGGTCATCGCCGCCGTGAAGCTGCTGCCGCTGGGCCAATCCGCGGGACAACGCGTGCTGGAGTCGCTGCGCACGCGGATACCGGCGCTCGTCGAGGAAGCCGACGTGGTGCCCGACGAAGACATCGGCGCCGCCACGCCCGCGGTGGCGATGGCGAGCGCCTGGCACGAAACCCAGTACACCCGATTGTTTCGCTCCTGAAGAGGCAACCATGTCGAACACCACGAGCCACAACACCATCCGTGCCGCCGCCACGCTGGTCGCCGCCCTGGGATCGGCGGCGGCGTTCGCGCACCCCGGCCATCAGGCGGACGCCACGTTCATAGCCGGCCTGCTGCATCCGCTCTCCGGCCTCGATCACGTGCTGGTGATCGTCGCGGTGAGCGCCTGGGCCGCTCTGCTGCCGGCGTCGGCGCGAGGTCTCGTCGCGGGCTGTCTGGCGCTGTTCGTGGCGCTGGGCGCCGCCATGCCGCTGGCTCCCGCCGGCCGCGGACTGGAAGCGGCGCTGGCGCTGACGGTGATGGGATCGGGCGTGCTCCTGGCCGTGGGTCGGCGGCTGCCGGCGTACGCGGCTGGCGCATTGGCCGGCGCGTTCGCGTGGGTGCATGGCCTTGCCCACGGCAC
>JBFXDA010000097.1:0-2788 GCA_050181585.1 Reyranellaceae bacterium | reverse complement strand
TCGAGCTGCTGGAAACGGTCGGCCTCAATCCCGACCACATGCGCCGCTATCCGCACGAGTTCTCCGGCGGCCAGCGCCAGCGCATCGGCATCGCCCGCGCGCTGGCTGTATCGCCCAAGCTGATCGTCTGCGACGAGCCGGTGTCGGCGCTGGACGTCTCGATCCAGGCGCAGGTCATCAATCTGCTGGAGGACCTGCAGCAGGAATTCGGCCTGACCTACGTGTTCATCGCGCATGACCTGTCGGTGGTCGAGCATATTTCCGATCGCGTCGCGGTGATGTATCTCGGCCGTATCGTCGAACTGGCGCCCTCGCGCGAGCTCTACACCGATCCGCTCCATCCCTATACGGAAGCCCTGCTGTCGGCCGTGCCGATTCCCGATCCGTCCTTAAAGCGCGAGCGCATCAAGCTGGCGGGCGACGTGCCGAGCCCGATCCGTCCGCCGAGCGGCTGCCATTTCCACACGCGCTGCCCGATCCGGCAGCTGCCGCTGTGCAGCACGGAAGTGCCCGAGTTCAGGGAATCGAGGCCGGGACACTGGGTCGCCTGCCACTTGCGCGGGTAGTCCTCCGCGCCTGCGCCCTGTCGTCATGGCGCTGTCAATTCGCTGTCATACGCGCCCTGCGCCTGCGTCGGCTGACGAAAAATTTACGTATGCCGCGGCGACGGCGGAACTAAGGGGTTTTCACCCCCGTTCCGGCGTCTATAGTTCCCTATGGTCGAGCACACCACATTCTCCGCCGATGCGGCGGGCCATCCGGATCGCGCCGCCCTGGCGCGGCGCTTCGTCGAGGTGCGGGCGCAGTCGCTGCACCTGATCGAGGGGCTGGAGCCGGAGGACATGACGATCCAGTCAATGCCGGACGTGTCGCCGACCAAATGGCATCTGGCACATACCAGCTGGTTTTTCGAGACCTTCCTGCTCGAGCCGTTCGCCGAGGGCTATCGCCATTTCGACGAAACGTATCGCTACCTGTTCAACTCCTATTACGAGGCGGTCGGTCCGCGCCATCCGCGCCCGGCGCGCGGCATGCTTTCGCGGCCGACGGCGCGCGAGATCATCCGCTACCGCTCGCATGTCGACGCCGCCATGCAGGGGCTGATCGAGACGGCGGGCGAGAACCTGCTCGAGCGCATCGCGCCGCTGCTGGTGCTGGGGCTCAACCACGAGCAGCAGCACCAGGAGCTGATCGTCACCGACATCAAGCACGTCCTGGCCGGCCAGCACGTCATGCCGGCGATCCGGCCGGCCGCCAAGCCGTCGCCGTCAGGCGTCGCGGCGATGGATTTCATCGACTTCGCCGGCGGGCTGGTCGAGATCGGCCATGACGACGGCAATGGCGCCTTCGCCTTCGACAACGAGGGTCCGCGCCACAAGGTCTATGTCGCGCCGTTCAAGCTGGCCTCGCGGCCGGTGAGTTGCGGCGAATTCGCCGCCTTCATCGCCGATGGCGGCTACCGGCGGGCCGAGTTCTGGCTGTCGGACGGCTGGCACGCGCTCAACGAACGCGGCTGGCAGGCGCCGCTCTACTGGCGGCGCGACGGCGAGCGCTGGAGCATCCGCACGCTTTCCGGCGAACGGCGGCTGGACGAGCGCGAGCCGGTGGCGCATGTCTCCTACTACGAGGCCGACGCCTATGCCGCCTGGGCCGGCAAGCGCCTGCCCAGCGAGGCGGAATGGGAGATCGCCGCCGCCTCCGTCGAACGCGTCGACGGCAATTTCCTCGAGGACGACCGGCTGCATCCGCAGGCGACGTCCGGCGCGCGCGGGACCGGCGGGCTGCAGCAGATGTTCGGCGACGTCTGGGAATGGACGCGCTCGGCCTATCTGCCCTATCCCGGATTCCGGCCTGCCGCCGGCGCGATCGGCGAATACAACGGCAAGTTCATGTCGGGCCAGATGGTGCTGCGCGGCGGTTCCTGCGCCACGCCGGCCGACCATGTGCGCGCCACCTATCGCAACTTCTTTCCGCCCGACGCGCGCTGGCAATTCTCCGGACTGCGCCTGGCAGAGGACGCCTGACATGCCGCTCGACCGACCCGACAGCGAAACCCGCGCCGACATCGTCGATCTGGCGCCGAGCCAGGAAAGTTTCCGCGACGCCGCGTTGCTCGGGCTGCGCGCGGAGCACAAGGCGATCCCCCCGAAATTCCTCTACGACGCGCGCGGCGCGGAGCTGTTCGAGCGCATCTGCGAGCAGCCGGAATACTATCCGACCCGCACCGAGATGGGCCTGCTGCGGGCCCGCGGCGCGGAGATGGCCGAGCTGATCGGGCCCAGCGGACACCTGGTGGAATATGGCTCGGGCGCCGGCGAGAAGATCGAGCTGCTGCTGGGCGCGCTGGAGACGCCGGAGGCGTATGTCGCCGTCGACATCGCCCGCGAGCAGCTGATGGAGGCGACGGCGCGACTGGCCAGCCGCCATCCCGAGCTGTCGGTGACCGGCATCTGCGCCGACTACACCCGGCCGCTGCCGCTGCCTGAGGCGCCCAACGGCAGGCGCGTCGGCTTCTTCCCCGGCTCGACGATCGGCAATTTCGAGCCCAAGGACGCCAAGGGCTTTCTGCGCAGCGCCGCCGAATCGCTGCAGGGCGGCGGCATGCTGATCGGCGTCGATCTGCGCAAGGACAAGAAAGTGCTGGACGCCGCATACAACGACGCCGCCGGCGTCACCGAGGCGTTCATCATGAACCTGCTGGCGCGCATGAACCGCGAACTGGCGGCGGATTTCGATCCCGAGCGCTTCCGCTACGTCGGCTTCTACAACGAGGCGATGGGCCGGGTGG
>JBFXDA010000096.1:0-2796 GCA_050181585.1 Reyranellaceae bacterium | reverse complement strand
CAACATCGTGATCGCCGATTCGCGCAGCCCGCGCGACGGCCGCTTCATCGAGAAGGTGGGCACCTACAATCCGATGCTGCCGCGCGAGCATGAGGACCGCATCCGGCTCAAGAAGGAGCGCATCGAGTACTGGCTGAAGATGGGCGCTACCGCGTCGGACCGCGTGCACAAGTTCCTGGCCGACGCCGAGATGGTCAGCCCGCGCCCGCGGCGCGAGCAGACCAAGAAGAACCAGCCCAGGGCCAAGGCGCAGGAGCGCATGAAGGCGGAAGCGGCGGCGGCGGCCGAGAAGGCGGCAGCGCCGGCCGAGAGCGGCGAAGCGACGGCGTAAAGCGCGCCGGGCCATGGCCCCGAAGCGGGTTCTGGTCGGCATCGTGGTCGGCGCCCAGGGCGTGCGCGGCCGGGTGCGGATCAAGAGCTTCACCGAGGACCCCATGGCCGTCGGCGCCTACGGCGCGCTGGAAAGCGAGAGCGGCGGACGCCGCTTCGCTGTCCGGCCGGTCGGCATGTCGCGCGGCGCGGTGCTGGCCGACATCGAAGGCGTCGCCGACCGCAATGCGGCCGAGGCGCTGAAGGGAACCAGGCTCTACGTCGAACGATCGGCGCTGGGCGAGACGGAAGAAGGCGAGTACTTCCACGCCGACCTGATCGGCCTGGCGGCGGAGGACGGCGAGGGCAGGGCGCTGGGGCGGGTCAAGGCGGTGTTCGATTTCGGCGCCGGCCCGCTTCTGGAAGTGGAGCGCGCGGCGGGCGGCGGAACGGTGCTGCTGCCCTTCACCGACGCGGTGGTGCCGGTGGTCGATCTGGCGGGCGGACGCATCGTCGTCCATCTGCCGGCGGAAGTGGAGGCAGAGCCCGAGGCGGCGTCGCAAGGCGACGGGCGGGCGGCCAAGGACGGGTCCGATGTGGCGGGCTAAGGTGCTGACGCTGTTCCCGGAAATGTTCCCGGGACCGCTGGGCGCCAGCCTCGCCGGACGGGCTCTGGAGCAGGGCGTGTGGTCCCTGGAAGCTGTGGACATTCGCGCATACGCGCGCGATAAACACCGCTCCGTGGACGATACGCCGCTCGGCGGCGGGCCTGGCATGGTGATGCGGCCCGACGTCGTGGGCGATGCGCTGGGCGCCGAGGCGCTGGCGGGCGCGCCGCTGATCTATCTGACGCCCCGGGGGCGGACGCTGGATCAGGAGCGGGTGCGCCGCCTGGCCGAGGGCCCCGGAGCGACGCTGCTGTGCGGCCGCTTCGAGGGCGTCGACCAACGCGTGGTCGAGGCGTTCGGGATGGAGGAGCTGAGCGTCGGCGACTTCGTCCTGTCGGGCGGCGAGGTGGCCGCCATGGTGGTGCTGGACGCCTGCGTCCGCCTGCTGCCCGGGGTGATGGGCGCGGCGGAGTCGCTGGCGGAAGAGAGTTTCGAGCGGGGATTGCTGGAGTATCCCCACTACACGCGGCCGGCGCTGTGGCGTTCGGCCGATGGCAGGGAATGGCCGGCGCCGGAGGTGCTGCTGTCGGGACACCACGAGAAGGTGCGGCAGTGGCGGCTGGAGCGGGCGAAGGAAATAACGCGCGAGCGTAGGCCGGATCTGTACGAGCGGCACGAGGCGGGCGCGAAGAAGGTCACGAAAGGAACGACGTCATGAATCTGATCCAGACTCTCAACAAGGAACAGGCCGACAAGCTGGCTGCCCAGCGGGCGGTGCCCGAGTTCGAGCCGGGCGACACGCTGAAGGTGCACGTCAAGGTCGTCGAAGGCGACCGCGAGCGCGTGCAGGTGTTCGAGGGCCTGTGCATCGCGCGCAAGAACGCGGGCATCAACTCCTCGTTCACCGTGCGCAAGATCTCCTACGGCGAGGGCGTCGAGCGCGTCTTCCCGCTGTACAGCCCGCGGCTGGACGAGATCGAGGTGGTGCGCAAGGGCGTCGTCCGCCGCGCCAAGCTCTATTACCTGCGCGGCCGCACCGGCAAGTCGGCGCGCATCGTCGAGGACACCGAAGCGCAGCGCGAGCTGATCGCCAGGCAGGCCGCGGAAGCGGCCAGCGGCGAGAAGAAGGCCAAGCGCGAGAAGCCGAAGACGACGGACAAGACCAAGGCCAAGAAGCCGGCCAAGAAATAGTGGCGGACGGCGCCGCTGCCGCGGCGCCGCCCGTTCATCGATAGTGGAGCGGATTCACGCGACCGGATCGAAGCGCATGCGCTTCCAACCGATCGCGATCCGCTCTACCGGGTCAGGGCGAGGGCGCGCCCGCGAACGCCGCCAGGCCGTCTCCCTCGCCGATCCGCGCGACGCAAGCGCGGCGCGGAAGATCGTCGCTTGAGGGAGAGTACCGAGAATGGCCAGGAAGAAAGTCGCCGCAGAACCCGCCGAACCCGCCGCGCCGGTCAGGCCGCGCACGCTGTTCGACAAGATCTGGGACAACCACGTCGTCCACCAGCAGGAGGACGGCACCTGCGTGCTCTATATCGACCGGCATCTCGTCCATGAGGTGACCAGCCCGCAGGCCTTCGAGGGGCTGCGCAACACCGGCCGCAAGGTGCGCCGGCCCGACGCGACCGTGGCGGTGGCCGACCACAACGTGCCGACCACAGACCGCAGCCAGGGCATCGCCGACGAGGAATCGCGCATCCAGGTGCAGACCCTGGAAGACAATTGCCGCGAGTTCGGCATCCTGTATTTTGGCATGGACGACATCCGCCAGGGCATCGTCCACATCATCGGCCCTGAGCAGGGCCTGACCCTGCCGGGCATGACCATCGTGTGCGGCGATTCGCATACCTCCACGCACGGCGCTTTCGGCGCGCTG
>JBFXDA010000095.1:0-2799 GCA_050181585.1 Reyranellaceae bacterium | reverse complement strand
ATACCGGCAGCACGCTGACGACGCTCGCCATGGCGCGGGCCGCCGCCGGCCCGGCGGGGTTGGCGTGGGCAGACGGCGCCAGCAGCAGGCCGGCCGCCGCGGCGGCCGCGGACAGCGCCCTCATGGGGTCGTCGCCGGGCCGCCCGTCGACCGCTTGAGGAAGGCGATCAGGGCGTCGCGCGCGGCGGCATCCTTGATGCGCTGGATCGGCATCTTGGTGCCCGGCGTCACGACATCGGGGCCGTGGTCGAAGAGTTGGCCGATCGTCTCGTCGTTCCAGACGATGTCGGAGTTCAGCAGCGCCGGCGAATAGGGATAGCCGGGCAGCGTGCCGGCCTTGCGGCCGAAGACGCGGTAGAGGGTGGGGCCGGCGCGGTTGGCGTCGTCCGGCGACAGCGTATGGCAGACGGAGCACTTGCGGGCGAACTGGCGCTCGCCGGGGTCGTCGGTGCGCGACGCCTGGAAGCGGCGCGGATAGTCGCCGACCATCGGCTCGAAGGGCTTGCGCGGGGAAATGCTCCACAGCGCGGCGAAATCGTCGAGCCCGGCGCGATAGATCGAGCCGCCGCCGGGCGTGAAGGCAAGCGCCCAGACAGGCCCGATGGCATTGGTCAGGTCGTGCAGCATGTGGAAATCGCCAATGGCGTAGACGCGCATGTGCCCGTCGGCGCTGCCGACCGCGAGCAGCCCGGCCTTCGGCTCGACGCTCGCCGACAGCACCGGGCCGTCGTGATGGCCGAGCTCGTAGACGATCTCCTGCGCCTCGATGTCGACAATCGCCGCGGTGCCGTCCAGCGCGCCGAAGAACAGCAACCGCGGATCGGGCAGCGCGCGCACCACGTTGATGCCCCAGCCATTGTCGTAGACCATCGACTTGAGGGTTCCGTCGGCGACGTTGAAGGCGCGGATCTTGCCGTCGTAGCAGGCGGTGTAGAGCGTCTTCCCGTCGGCGGAGAAGGCGACCGAGTTCACGTTTCCGTCGTGGCCGCCCATGACCGGACCCTCGGTCAGGCTGTCGAGATCGAAGATGCGCGCGGTGCGGTCCCAGCCGGCGATCGCGGCGTGGCGGCCGTCGGCGGAAACATCGATGTCGAGCCATTTGTCGCCGGGCCCGGAGAACCGCTTCACCTCGTCGCCGGTGTCGCGCGACCAGACGATCATCGAACCGTCGTCGGAAACGGTCGCGACATAGGGGCGGCCGGGCACGAAGACGCCGTCATTGACCGCCGCGTCGTGGCCGAGCAGGCGCTGGGCGATCTCCGCCTTGCCGTCCTCGAACCGCCACAGGATCGCCGAATAGTCGAAGGAGGCCGTCAGCGCCGCCCTGCCGTCCTCGGCGAGCGCCATCCCGCGGATCGGTCCGCCGTGGCCCTCGAGCTTTTCGGGATAAACGGTCTGCCCCGCCGCGGGGAACACGGCGGCCAGCATGGCGAGCACGGCCAGGGCCAGGGTCGACGGACGGCACATCATTCCAGCAACGGCCAATACCGCAAAACGGTTGCCGCCATCAATGCGGCGCTATGTCCCCTACTCCGCGGGATTGGGCGCGTGCTGCGCGTCAGGGTGTTTTTCGAGTTCTTCGCGGACCCATAGGTCGTGATGCTCGCGGGCCCAGTTGAGGTCGACCTGGCCGGTGCCCATGGCGTCGAAGGCGCCCTCCATGCCGATGGTGCCGATATAGATGTGGGCGAAGATGACGACGATCAGGAACAGGCTCATCGCCGCGTGCCAGACCTGCGCCAGCTGCTGCTCCTGCACCGGCGACAGCGCCTCGGGAAGGCTTGTGCCGAACACCGCGTTCACCAGGTGGAAGGTGTCGGAGAACATCGAGGTCGAGAACGGGAACAGCAGCGCCCAGCCCGACAGCGACACCGACAGGCCGCCCAGCACCGTCAGCCAGAACACGATCTTCTGCCCGGCGTTGAACTTGCGCGCCGGCACATGCGCGCCCTTCGAGAACATGCCGCCGCCCTTGGCCAGCCACACCAGGTCGTGGCGGTTGGGGATGTTCTGCAGCACCCAGGCGATAAACACCCAGGCCAGCCCCAGCATGAAGGCGAAGGCGACGTAGTTGTGGATGTGCTTGCCCCACCAGGTGATCGCCGCGAAGGCGTCCTTGCCGATCACCGCGGGCAGGAAGTAGCGCCCGTAGAGGACGTTCAGCCCGCTCAGCGCCAGCACCACGAAGGACGAGGCGATCAGCCAGTGGCCCATCCGCTCGACCACGTTGAAGCGGGTGATCGTCACCCCCGACCAGCCGCGCTCGATGCGGATGCGGCCGCGGATCAGGAAGAACAGCGCCAGCGCGATCAGCATCCCCGCCATCGCCCACACGCCCCAGTTCGACAGCGGGCCGTTGCGCACCGCCCGCCAGCTGTCGCCCTCCGACTGCACCAGCACGCCGGCCTTCTTGTCGGGGATCGACACCGTGCCGCGCACGCCGCCGCGCACCGCGCGCCAGTAGTCGGCGTCCGAGGTGTCGCCCAGCGTGTTGCCGGGAACCGTGCCGTCGACCGGGCCCTGCCCCGCCTGCTGGTCGGGATCGAGCCGCAGCGAGCTCTGCGCCTGCGAGGCCGACGGCGACAGGGCGAACACCAGCGCCAGCAGCAGCGCCGCGCAGAACGACGGCAGGAAGCGGGAACCAAGACCCGAGCCCGAGGCGCGCCCGTCAGCCATTCGATCAGCCATTCTTCCAGCCATCCGATCAGCCATCCATCGTCCAGCCATCCTTCGCCATCTCCCTCATTCGCCGGGCCCCACCCAAGGCACTCGACGGGACCGGCTCTCGACAGGTCCGGC
>JBFXDA010000094.1:0-2852 GCA_050181585.1 Reyranellaceae bacterium | reverse complement strand
TGCTGCCCTACGTGTTCCAGGGCGCGGTCGAGCACTACCAGTGGCTCACCGCGGTGCAGATGATCGACGGCCTCGCGCTGGGGGAAACCACGCCGGGCCCCCTGATCATGATCGTGGCCTTCGTCGGCTTCGTCGGCGCCTGGACCAAGGCCGTGCTCGGTCCGGAGGCCCTGCTGCTCGCCGGCATGGCGGGCGCCCTGATCGCCACGTTCTTCACTTTCCTGCCGTCGTTCGTGTTCATCTTTGCGGGCGCGCCGTTCATCGAGACGACGCACGGCAACCTGCACTTCACCGCGCCGCTGACCGGCATCACCGCGGCCGTGGTCGGCGTGATCGTCAACCTCGCGCTGTTCTTCGCCTACCACGTGCTCTGGCCGGAGGGCTTCGACGGGCGCTTTGAGCTGGGCTCGGCGCTGATCGGCGCCGCCGCGGGTATTGCCCTGTTCGTCCACAAGCGCGGCATCATCGAGACGGTGGCGGGCGCGGCGGCGATCGGCCTCGTACTGCGCTTCTCCGGCATTGCGTAACGCCGGGCGCTGGATCTTCGTCGCGCGAGCGCTGCGCGACTTCGGCGACGGCTTCGTCGCCATCCTGCTGCCGGTATATCTCACGGCGCTGGGCATGGGCGCCTTCGAGGTCGGGCTGGTGGCCACGCTGGCGCTACTCGGATCCGCGCTGCTGACACTGGCCATCGGCGTGTTCGGCGGCCGCAGGGACCACCGCATGCTGCTGCTGGCGGCATCAGCGCTGATGGTCGGAACCGGCCTGGCGTATGCGGCGAGCGGCGCCGGCATCGTGCTGCTACTCGTCGCCTTCGTCGGCACGATCAATCCTTCAGGCGGCAGCACGAGCATCTTCGTGCCCATGGAGCACACGGTGCTCACCGGCGCCGTGCCGGCGCACGAGCGCACGCGCGCCTTCGCGCGCTACAGCCTCGCCGGCGCGCTGGCAGGCGCGGCGGGCTCGCTGCTCGCCTCCGCACCGGAATGGCTTGCCGCCGCCGGACTGGACCAGATCTCCGCCATTCGGCTGTTGTTCGTCTTCTATGCCTTCCTCGGGCTCCTGGGCGGGCTCGCCTACAGCCGCATCCCGAGGCGCGCGCCTGAGGCGCCCCCGCGGCCTGCCGCCCCGCTGGGGCCTTCGCGCCGCATCGTCTACAAGCTGGCAGCGCTGTTCAGCATCGACGCCTTCGCCGGCGGATTCGTCGTCCAGTCGCTGCTGGCGCTGTGGCTGTTCCAGCGCTTCGAGCTCTCGCTCGCCGCTGCCGGTCTGTTCTTCTTCTGGAGCGGCGTGCTCTCGGCCTTCTCTTTCCCGGTCGCTGCCTGGCTGGGCGCGCGCATCGGGCTCGTCAACACCATGGTGTACACGCACATCCCGTCCAGCCTTTGCCTCATCGCGGCGGCATTTGTGCCGACGCTGGAATGGGCGCTCGCGCTGCTGCTCGTGCGATCCGCGCTGTCGCAGATGGATGTACCGACACGCTCCTCGTACGTGATGGCGGTAGTCACCGAGGCAGAGCGCCCGGCCGCCGCCAGCGTAACCGCAGTACCGCGCAGCCTGGCGTCGGCGGCGAGCCCGGCACTCGCGGGAGCGCTATTCGCGGCCGGATACGCGACCTGGCCGCTGCTCCTCTGCGGCGTGCTCAAGATCGGCTACGACCTGATGCTGCTCGCCGCCTTCCGCCACATCCGGCCGCCGGAGGAGCGCGGTTGAGGTGCTTGCGTCCGGCGTCTGCGCTCCATTAACCTGCGCAGACCGAGGAGAACCACATGCCCGCCTATGTCGTAGCAGAAGTCGACGTCACCGACGCTGCGGCCTATGAGGATTATCGCAAGCTGGTGCTGCCCACGATCGAGAAGTACGGCGGCCGCTTCCTCGTGCGCGGCGGCAAGGTCGAAACAAAGGAAGGCGGCTGGCAGCCGCCCCGGCTGGTGATCGTGCAGTTCCCAAGCATGGCGCAGGCGCAGGCCTGGTACCACTCGCCCGAATACGCGCCCGCGCTTGCGATTCGCACGAAGGCGTCGCGCTCGAGGCTGATCATCGCGGAAGGCGTGGCGTAGAAAAGCAAAGGGCGCCTTGCGGCGCCCATCTGGTCCGTCCCGCTGGCGTTCGGGCTACTTCTTGCCCGACATTGCCGCGGGTGCCGCGGTCGCCATGCCCTTGTTCTTCTTGTAGTTGTCTACCGCCTTCTGCTCGTATTTCTGCTGCAGTTCGGCCGCCTTCGCCTTGGCCGCGGCAGCCTTCTCGGCGTCGGCGGCCTTTTCCGCGTCGCTCTTCGGCGGTGGCGGCGGCAGCTTCGCATGCGCGCCGAGGGTCCCCAACAGGAGGCCGCCGACCAGGGCAACAGCCATTCCGAGATGTCTCATCGCTGCATCCTCCTCAGTGTTGCGCCTGGGGCGCGGCCGGCGCCTCGGGCTGCTTGGCGGCCAACTTGCCGCTCTTGATGTCGTTGTACCAAAGCTCGTGGTGTTCCTTGGCCCAGGTCTCGTCGGTGACGCCATCGCGCATGTTGCGATACGCGCCCTCGACGCCGATGGTCCCCATGTAGATGTGGCCAATCGAGAATGCGATCACCAGCACAGCAGCGACCACGTGGACCACGTGCGCCTGCTGCATCGTGGTGCGAACCTGGTCGAAGTTCGGGAACAGCAGCACGAGCCCCGAGATGCTCACCGCGATGCACAGCGCCACCACACCGCCCCAGAACCAGACCTTCTCACCCGCGTTGAAGCGCCCCGACGGCAGGTGCTCGCCGGCGAACATCTTCGGCGCCTTCGCCAGCCACGCCAGGTCGCCCTTCTCCGGCAGGTTGTCCTTGATGTACATGACGATGAACACCAGCAGGCTGGCCA
>JBFXDA010000093.1:0-2871 GCA_050181585.1 Reyranellaceae bacterium | reverse complement strand
GAACGCATTTGACCGCCATCAATGCAGCACCGGGGAATTTGTGTTGCAATAGCCGTATGTCTCGTTATCGCGCCCTGCTGTCGCTGCTGCTGTGCCTGGCCCTGCCGCTGCAGGGGCTGGCGGCGGTGATGTTGCCCTCGCCCTGTCCAATGGCGGCGCTGGCTGCTGCGACTGGGCAGGCGGCGACATCCGAATCGGCGCACCAGGACATGTCCGCGCAGCATGCCATGCACCGCGCGGATTGCTGCGACGAAGCGGGCCAGCCCGGCGGTAACGGTCAGCCGTGCCAGATGGACAAAGCCTGTCTGGCGACGCCGACGATGGCCCCGCCGCCGCCCGCGCTGACGCTTGATTTGATTGCGGCCAGCACCCCTGGTCTCGCCCTGGTTTGCGGCCCGACGCGGCTGCGGCTGGCTGGCATCTGGCGACCACCGAGCCGTTTCCTCTGAACGATTGATTGAAGCCGCGGCGGCGCGCCCTGCGGCTGCACCGTGCACCCGCACGATCGTTGGAGGAATCTCCCATGACTTGTCGATTTTCCCGCCCCGGCCCGGGCGGCTTTGCTGTGCTGCTGTTGTCCGGCCTTGCCGTTGCGGGCGCGAATGCAGCCGCGATTTCGCCGGACGATTCGCCCGAGGCGCTGTCGTTCGAGCAAGCGCTGGCGCTGGCCAGCGAACAGTCGCCCGCAGTACAGGCGGTCGAGCTCGCGCGCAACGGCGCCGAACAGGACCGCGAGCGTGCCGCACAACTACCCGACCCGAAGCTGCTGCTCGGCCTGGACAACTTCCCGGTCGGCGGCGGCAACGCCTACAGTCTGGATCAGGACTTCATGACCATGCGCGCGGTCGGGCTGATGCAGGAAATGCCCAACCGGGCCAAACGCCGCGCCCGCGCCGAGCGTGCATCGGCGCGGGTCAGCGAACTCGACGCCAGCCGCGAGGCAGCGCTGCTTGCGACCCTGCGCGAGACCGCGATCGCCTGGATCGAACGCAGCAGCGTCGAGCAGCAGTTGCGCCATCTGGACGAGCTGGACCGCGAAAACCAGTTGTTCGATGCCGCGGTGCGCGCCGGTTTTGCCGGCGGCAAAGGCAGCGCCACCGACCTGGTGTTGCCGCGCGAGGAAGCGGCGCGGATCGCCGACCGCCGCGACCGCCTGCAGGCCGAGCGCGCCAAGTCGATCGCCGCGCTGCGCCGACGCATCGGCGCGGCCGCCGAGCGCGATCTGCTCGGCGCGTCGCCGGCCTATGCGGTCGATGCCGAGCAATTGCAAGTCGAATTGCACGAGCATCCCAATCTGAAAGGCATCGATGCGCGCGGTGCCGCGCTTGACGCCGAAGTACGCGAGGCGCTCGCCGGCAAACGTCCGGATTGGTCGCTGGCGTTCAAGTACCAGGACCGCGCCGAGCGCTTCGGCGACATGGTTTCGCTGGAGCTGTCGATCGACCTGCCGCTGTTCGGCCGCCACCGTCAGGATCCGGCGATCGTCGCCAAGCGCGCCGAGCGCGCCGCCGTCGAAGCCGAGCGCGAAGGCCTGTGGCGCGAACACCAGCAGGCACTGGAATCCGAACTCGCCGAATACCGGCGACTCGATCAGGCCTTGCGACGCAATCAAAGCGAGTGGCTGCCGCTGGCGCGCGAAAAGGAAACCCTGGCGCTGGCGGCCTATCGCGGTGGCAGCGGCACGCTCACCGATCTGATTGCGGCGCGCCGCGCCCGCATCGAAACCGAACTCGATGGCATCGCGTTGACTGGCCAGCGCGCTGCCGCCGCCGCCGCGCTGCATTACGTCAGCGCCGCCGTCCCCCACCCGGAGTACCGCTGATGAACGCCAATCGATTTCCCCCAACCGTGGGCCCCGCCTGGCTGCGCTCGCCGCTGGCCGTGCTGGCGATCGCCCTGGTCGTGCTGCTGGCCGGCCTGCTACTCGGCCGATGGACTGCGCCCACGGCGCCTCCCGCAGCGGTCGAACCCGGCGCCGCCCAGCCCGAAACGACCGCCAAGGTGTTGTACTGGTACGACCCGATGCGGCCCGAGCAGCATTTCGACCAGCCCGGCAAATCGCCGTTCATGGATATGCAGTTGATCCCGAAATACGCCGATGCCGATGCCGGCGCCGGGGCCGATGCCGCGGATACCCTGCGCATCGACCCGCAGGTCGCACAGAATCTGGGCATGCGGCTGGCCACCGCGGTCGCCTTTGCGGACAGCGAACATCCCCCGGCCGCGGCGGTGGTCGCGACCGGCCTGCTTGGCTTCAACGAGCGCCAGGTCGCGGTCTTGCAGACCCGCAGCGCCGGCTTCGTCGAATGGGTGAAACCGCTGGCCGAGGGCGATCTGGTCGAGCGCGGCGAGACCGTCGCCCGCCTGCTGCTGCCGGATTGGGTGGCGCTGCAGCAGGAATTGCTGGCACTCAAGGCCAATGGCGACCCGACCCTGCTCGCCGCCGGTCGCGAGCGCCTGGCCGCGGCCGGCATGTCGCAGGCATTGATCGAGCGGGTGCTGGCCAGTGGCCGCATCGACAACCGGATCGCGCTCAACGCGCCGATCGGCGGGGTGGTCACCGAGGTCGGCCTGCGCGCCGGTATGAGCGCCGCGGCCGGCACCACCGTGCTCGCCATCCGCGATATCGACGAAGTGTGGTTGGAAGTCGCGGTGCCCGAGGCCGAGGCCGGCGGGCTCGCGGTCGGCGATCCGGCCAAGGTGCGCTTCGCAGCCCTGCCCGGTCGCGATCTGGCCGGCAGCGTGCAACTGCTGTTGCCGACCCTGGACGCGGCCGCGCGCAGCCTGCGCGTGCGCGTGGCGCTGGCCAATCCCGGGCATCATCTGCGGCCGGGCATGAGTGCCCAGGTGCAGTTACTGGGTTCGCGACCA
>JBFXDA010000092.1:0-2978 GCA_050181585.1 Reyranellaceae bacterium | reverse complement strand
GTTCGGGCGGCGCCACCAGCGCCAGCAGCGCCAGCAGCGCCGGCAGCTCGAGCGGCGGCGCCTCCAGCGGCGGGGCGGCCAGCAGCGGCACCAGCTCCAGCGGCAGATCGAACAGCAGCGCCGGCGGCTCGTCCACTGGCAGCTCCGGCGGCGCGTCGAGCGCCAGCAGCGCCAGCAGCGCCGGCAGTTCCAGCGGTGGCGCCGCCAGCGGCGGCGCGGCCAGCAGCGGCTCCAGCTCGAGCGGCGCCAGCTCCGGTGGCGGTTCGACCAGCGGCAGTTCGGGCGGCGCGTCGAGTTCGAGCAGCGCCAGCAGTGCCGGCAGCTCCAGCGGCGGCGCGGCCAGCGGCGGCGCGGCCAGCAGCGGTTCCAGCTCCAGCGGCGGTTCGAGCGGCAGCTCCTCGGGCGATACGAGCAGCGGCAGTTCGGGCGGCGCTTCGAGTTCGAGCAGCGCCAGCAGCGCTGGCAGCTCCAGCGGCGGTGCCGCCAGCGGCGGGGCGGCGAGCAGCGGTTCCAGCTCCAGCGGCGGTTCGAGCGGCAGCTCCTCGGGCGATACGAGCAGCGGCAGTTCGGGCGGCGCGTCGAGTTCGAGCAGCGCCAGCAGCGCCGGCAGCTCCAGCGGCGGCGCGGCCAGCGGCGGGGCGGCGAGCAGCGGCTCCAGCTCCAGCGGCGGCAGCACGGGTGGCGCGAGCAGCGGTGGTTCGACCAGCGGCGGCGCAAGCAGCGGTGGCGCGAGCAGCGGTGGCGCGAGCAGCGGGCGATAGCAGACAACCAGACTGCCGGTCGGCACCATTCGTGGTAAATTCTGTTCGTGCATGACCAGTAGGCGCAGCGTCGGGACTTCCGCGGATGGGGGGCTTCCCCCATCGGCCACCCATGTCCTCGTGGCGACGGCCGGGCTGCTGGCCTTCGTCGGGACGACGACGATCATCGCGGTGTTCGAGCCTTTCGGGCACGACGTGGTCCGCTCCGCCGGCCTTGTCATCCTGGTAACGGCGCTCGGCATCGCGGTGCCCGACATGCTGTGGCAGCGGGTCCATCTGCGACCGACCACCGGCCTCGACTTCGGTCTCGATGCGCCATCCGTGCGGCGCACCGCCGTCAAGCTGCTCGGCCTGCTGGGCAGCGTCGGCGGCATCGGCGCGATCTATCTGCTGGCGCCGGAATATCACGGCACGTTCTACGACAACTACTATCGGTTTCTCGGCCTGATCTGGCCGTGGTGGGCCGTTCTGGCCGCGCCGTATTTCTACCTTGTCGACCGGCGCATGCCCCGGCCGGAGGACGGCTACTGGCACATGGGCCGGCTACTGCTCGGCAAATGGCGCGAGGTCGATCGCGCGATCCTGCTGCAGCACTGGCTGGGCTGGATTATCAAGGGCTTCTTCATGCCCCTCATGTTCACCTATCTGTGCGACGACCTGATCCGGCTTTGGAAGGTCGACGTCTGGCAGTTTTCCGGCTTCCTGCCGTGGTACGAGTTCGCCTACCAGTATCTCTACATGATCGACGTCGGCCTGGTTTGCGTCGGCTACCTGTTCTCCCTGCGCCTGCTCGATTCGCATGTCCGCTCCGCCGAGCCGACCCTGCTCGGCTGGCTGGTCGCCCTCATCTGCTACGAGCCCTTCTGGACGGCGGTCGGTTCGCTCTATTTCCGCTACTGGAACGATTTCACCTGGACGACGCTGTTCGCCGACAGCCCGGTTCTGCTTGTCTTCTGGGGCTGCGCCATTCTCTTTCTGAGCGTCGTCTATGTCTGGGCGACCGTGGTGTTCGGGATCAGGTTCTCCAATCTCACGCATCGCGGCATCATCACCAACGGTCCCTACCGCTTCACCAAGCACCCGGCCTACATATCGAAGAACCTGTCCTGGTGGCTGATCTCGATTCCCTTCGCCACCAATCTCCCGACCGGCGAGATCGTGCGCAACTGCCTGCTGCTGGTCGCCATAAACCTGGTTTACCTGATGCGCGCCAAGACCGAGGAACGCCATCTCGGCCGCGATCCCGTCTACGTTCAGTACGCCGCCTGGATCGACCAGCATGGCATGCTGAGGTTCGTTCGGCGCATTCCGCTGCTGGGTCGGTTCACCGCGTTCCGCCCGCCGCAACTTTCCGGCGACGCGCCGGTCAAGGTTTAGCGGCCGCCGTCGCGGTGCCGGTCCCGGCCGACACGCCCAAGCCCAAGTGTGGAATCTGCCCTAGCGCCGCCGGTCCTGGGGGCCGTGCGAACGCTCGTCGTCTTCCTCGTCGCGCGACGGCGCCTTGCGCTGCGGCTCGCTGCGCTGCGGCTCGACCCGCCTGGGCTCTACTCGTTTCGGTTCGACGCGCTTCGGTTCAACTTTGGGCGGCTCGACACGCTTGGGTTCTACTCGTTTCGGCTCGACGCGTTTCGGTTCGACGCGCCTGGGCTCGACCTTGGGCGGTTCGACGCGCCTGGGTTCGACCCTGGGTGGCTCGGCCCGTTTCGGCTCCACACGCTTCGGTTCGATTCGCCTCGGCGGCGGGTCGACGCGCTCGCGCCGGTCGTCCGACGGATGCGAGTCGCGGCGCACGCCGGGGCGGAAGTCGGGCGGCGGCGGCGGAATTTTGCCGGGGGCCGTCAGCCTGGGCGGGAAGGACGGCTTGGGCGGCGGCCGGAAGCGCCGGGGATCGGGACGCCATTCGCGGTCGCGATAGACGTGGATGCGGTCGAAATCGGGATAGAAGACCGGCCTGCCGCGATACCAGTAGTTGCGGTCGTAGTAGTAGATGCGGCGGCGGTTCCAGTCCCAGTCGAGGTCGAACCACGAGCCGATGAGATAGCCGGTGCCGAACAGCAGCAGCGGCCCGAACACGGGATTGTAGCGCTCGACGTAGATGCGCCGCGGATTGTAGGACGGCACGTAGAAATAGTCGGAATAGGCCGGCACGATGCGCACGTAGCCGCCATAGACGTTGACGGTGTGCTGCGGCGTGCTGCGCAGGTTGCCGAGCTCCCA
>JBFXDA010000091.1:0-3037 GCA_050181585.1 Reyranellaceae bacterium | reverse complement strand
ACAAGAATTTCAAGCAGGCTCAGCGCGATCAGCAAGGGCAACAGGGACAGCAGGGTCAACAAGGGCAGCAGCGTCAGAGCCAATCGCAGCAAGCCGGCAACCAGGGACAGAGCCCGCAAAAGGGCAATCAACAAGGCCAACAGCAGCAAGGTCAGAACGGCGAAGCCGCGGCAAAGGAGGCCGCACAAAGCCAGGAAGATATCCGTCAGCAGCTCGAGAGCCTGATGAAACAGATGGAGCAGATGACCGGGCAAAGCTCGGAAGGCCTGCAGGACTCGACGGCTGCCATGCGTCAGGCCGAGGGGGCGCTACGCGCAGGCGCCTGGAAGCAGGGCGTCGATCAGCAGGGCAAAGCGCTCTCGTCACTTGAGGACGGCATGTCGGAAGCGGCCCGCCAGATGGCCGAAGCGCTGTTCGACGAAGGCATGGGGGGGCTTGCGCAGCTGGAGATGGGGCAAATCCGCTACAAGCAGCAGGGCGGCCAGGGCCGCTCGGGCGGCGACGAAGTCGAAGGCGGCGTGCCGCGTGAGCCGGATACGGCGGGCATGGCGCAGCGTGTGCGCGCAATCCTGGAAGAGATCCGCAATCGGGCCAGCGACCGTACGCGGCCGGCCGCCGAGCAGGACTATCTGCGCCGCTTGATGAAGCAGTTCTAATCTTCGGTCGTCGTGTCCCAAACGACGGCGTAGCCGCCCTTGGCCAGATTAAGCTGGGGAAGCTCTAAACGAATCACGAATTCAGAAGAAGCGGCCGGATCGAGAAGCGCCGCGGGCGCATTCGCGGTCTCGGACTGAATGACTTCGTGTTTCTCGTTATAGAGCTCAAGGCGCAGGCCCGGGACCGTACGCGGAATGTCGCCGATGTTGGCGACATAGCCGCGCACCACCAACGTTTCGATGCCGCCGATGCGCTGAAGGCGCTTCGAGGATTCCGTGATGCTCAGGCCATCGCCGGGCTTAGGGGCTTCCACGCCGACCGTATCATACAGCGCTTGGATCTGCGGGAGGAGCTTGGCCAGTTCGGCGCGCGCGAACCACAGCGTCGCGACGATGATGCCGACGAAGCCGACCATCATGATCGCCGTCGTGTAAGCCGGATCGAGCGGCTTGCGGATTTTTACCGGCGCCGCGGGAGTTCCGCGGCCGCCGCCGGCGCGTGAGGCAATCTGCGCGAACCCGTCTTCAGCGCCGTCCTCGGCTTCCTCCTCCGTCTCGTCTTCGCCGGTGGATCCGAAGTTGGGGCGATCCGCATCGGGATCGACAAGCTCTTCGTCCTCGTCGGCGCCAAGCGCGGCCGCGGCCGCAGCGGCACTCTTGCCGCTCGGACCGCCGGACGCGCCAGCATCTTTTTTCTTCGCAGCGGCGTCGGTTTTGAGTTCGCCGGCCGCATTCGGAGCGCCGGCGGCGCCCGCCACAAGCTCAGCTTCAGCCTTTTTGCCGCTGGGACCCGCGCCAGGTCCTCCGCTGGCGCCACCGTCGGCCAACGGGTCACCCTGTTCACTCGCGCCTTCCGCAGCAGCGCCCGCTGCTTGCGGACCTGCGCCAGGGCCGCCGCTCGCACCGGGATCCATCATCGACTGACCGGGTTGTGCGCCGGCCGCAGCGGGTGCGGCAGCCGCCGCGCCGGGGCCGCCGGACGCGCCGGCATTGTCGAGCATCGATTGACCAGGAGCGCCGGGAGCAACCTCAGAGCCGTCGAGCAACGACCGTGCGCCTTGGCCGGGCGCCATGATTTCATTTGAGATCTGCGACACGGCCGCCGCGCCGGGACCAGCGGGCAGATTGCGGTCCATCATCGATTGGCCGGGAGCGCCGGGAGCACCCGGCGCGCCAGGCTTCATCCACGACACTGCGGCTTCTCCCGGGGCGCCCTGCGCGCCCGCCGGGCCACGCATGGATTGGCCTGGCAGCGGCGCGGCGCTCACACCTTGCATTCCGGGTGGCATCGCGACCGGGGCAGCGCCGGGGGTGCCGGGCGGCACGATCTGGCCTTGCTGGTTCATCCAGGACACAGCGCCCTGGCCAGGGGCTTGAGCGGCGCCCGCCTGGCCAAGCATCGACTGGCCGGCGAGAGCCGCGGCCTGGGCCTGAGCGGGAGAAGTCGGGGCGCCGAGGCCGGCCGTCATGATATTCGCACCTGGCCCGCCCATAGCGCCGGGCGGCATCCCCGGCATGGCGCCCATCGGCATTTGGCCCGGGCCGCCTTGCATGCCAGGCGGTAGACCCTGGGGCATTCCTGGCATCCCCGGCATACCGGGGGCCATTCCGGGCGGCATGGCGACCGGCGCCGCACCTGGAGTTCCCGGTGGGACGATCTGACCTTGGGGGTTCATCCAAGAGATAGCGCCCTGACCGGGCGCCGGAGCCGCGCCCGCCTGGCCGCGCATCGATTGACCTGGCAAGGGAGCCGCGCCCGGACCGGCGTGGGCGCCGGGCATACCCAGCGGGGCGCCTTGCGGCATCTGCTGTTGAACGCCCGGCTGCTGCATCCAGGAGACGGCGCCCTGCCCCGGCGCGTTGGGCGCCGGCGGCAGCCCGGCCCGGTTGCCGGCGAGAACCGCGGCGGCCTGGGGCTGAGCACCGGGAGCGCCCGTAGCGCCCGGCTGCTGCTGTTGCGGCGCCTGGGAGCCGCGGGCTGTTCCTGCGAACCACGACTGCGCGGTTGTCGGCGGCGCGCCGGCGCCTTGATTAGGACGCTGCTGGAATTGATTGCGACGGGACAACATGGAGACCGCGCCGGGGGGGACAGGAGGCGTGCCGGGCGCCGGCGCAGCCGGATTGGGCTGCTGCTGGCGAAGCGGCGCGGCTTGCACGTTGCGGCCGGGTTCGCGCGGCGCGCCGAGCGCGCCGGCTTGTGCGCCACGTTGGCCTTCAACGGCGCCGAGCGCGCTGGCGAGAAGATTCCGAGCGTTCTGTGCGGCCGCGGCCTGCGCGTTGGGAATAGGCGGCACACGTTGAATGCCCTGCGGGCGCTGCTGTTGCGCGCGTTGCTGCGCTTGCGGCTGTTGACGCGCGGCTTGTGCGTTGCCTTGGGCATT
>JBFXDA010000090.1:0-3054 GCA_050181585.1 Reyranellaceae bacterium | reverse complement strand
AGGACGTGATGAGCCCGGCCTTCCCCGGTACCTGCATGCACGAGGCGCTGTTCGACGATTCCTTCCTCAAGGGCACGGGGGTGACGACGCTCGACTTCGCCAAGGCGATGATCGACGAGGGCTATCACCCCATGACCATGTACTTCCCCCTGGTGGTGCATGGCGCGCTGCTGATCGAGCCGACCGAAACGCAGGCCAAGGCCGATCTCGACCAGTTCGTCGATGCGCTGCGCCATCTGGCGCAGAGGGCGAAATCGGGCGAAGCGGCTGCCGCGTTCCAGGCGGCGCCGGTCCTGGCACCGCGCCGGCGGCTAGACGAGACGCTGGCGGCGCGCAAGCCGGTGCTGCGCTGGCGGCCGCCGCCGTCGGCGCAGGCGGCGGAGTAGTACGCGCCGCCTGGTCGCAGTTGTACGGGCCCGGCAGGCGGGTTTACTCTCGCAACGGCTGTCGGGTCGACCGGCGGTCTTGCGAGACGGGGAATTGCGCAACAAATGTCCGCTCCCTCGGTGCTGCCCGGCGACGCCGCGCCATGGTTCCATGTGCGGTCGATCACCAATCAGCGCTTCCATTTCGACACCTGCGGCGGGCGCTACCTCCTGCTGGCCTTTCTCGGATCCGCCGGCGGCGGCCCGGGCGCCGAGGCGATGGCCGTCTTCAATGTTGCGGGAGCGCTCTTCAACGGCTTCCACGCGGCGCTGTTCGCCATCTCGGCCGATCCGACCGACGAGACGGCGGCGCGGCTGAAGGAAACCGGCTCGGTCAAGGCGTTCTGGGATTTCGACCGCAAGGTGGCGCGGCTCTATGGGCTCGCCGACGAGCAGCACACCTTCGGCGTGGCGCCGACGCTGTTCCTGGTCGATCCCGGCCTGCGCGTGCTGGCGATGCGACCCCTGCGCTCGCGCGCCGATGCGGAAGCCATGGTCGACCTGCTCCGGCGGCAGCCGCAGATCGCGCCGTCGCAGCCGGCGGTGCAGCAGGCGCCGGTGCTGGTGGTCGACCGCGTCTTCGAGCCCGGCCTGTGCAAAGCGCTGATCGACTATTACGAGCGCCAGGGCGCGGTCGATTCGGGCTACATGACCCAGGTTGGCGAGAAGACGGTGGGCGTCGTCGATTACGGCCACAAGCGGCGGCAGGATTGCTGGATCAAGGACGACAGCCTGATGGCGGCGACCAGGGCGCGCATCCATCGCCGCCTGACGCCGCAGATCGAGAAGGCGTTCCAGTTCAAAGTGACGCGGCTGGAGCGTTACATCGTCGCCTGCTACGACGCCGATATCGGCGGTTATTTCCGGCCGCATCGCGACAACACGACCACCGGCACGGCCCATCGCCGCTTCGCCGTGACGATCAACCTCAACAGCGAACAATACCAGGGCGGCGACCTGCGCTTCCCGGAGTACGGCAACCGGGTGTTCCGGGCGCCGACCGGCGGAGCGGTGGTGTTCTCCTGCGGCATCCTGCACGAGGCGACGCCGGTGACGAGCGGGCGGCGCTACGCCTTCCTGCCGTTCCTCTACGACGATGCGGCGGCCGAGATCCGCGCGCGCAACGCCGCGAGCATCACCAGCGCAGGTTCCCGGCCGCTGGCCGACGGCGTTTCCTGACGTCGATCTACCAAAGCGAGTTCTTCGCCCGTTCGGGCCATTCCCGGTCGTATGTCTCGCCGCCGATGCGGCCGTCGCTCATGCCGGACAGGATTTCGCCCGGGCTGGGCAGGGACTTCGGATCGACGTGCCTGGCGGCCTCCCACAGGCCGGAGCGGACGATGGCCCGGGCGCACTGGAAGTAGACGCTGTCGATGGCGATGCGCATGACGCTGCGCGGCATCTTGCCGTCGACGGCGAAGCTGGCGAGCAGATCGGGATCGATGTCGAGCGTGGCGCGGCCGTTGACGCGCAGGGTGGTGCCCGAGCCGGGTATCAGGAACAGCAGCGCCACGCGCGGATCGCGCACAACGTTGCGCAGCGTGTCGATGCGGTTGTTGCCCTGTCGATCGGGCAGCAGCAGGGTGCGCTCGTCCGCAACCCGCACGAAGCCCGGCAGGTCGCCGCGTGGCGAGCAGTCGAGTCCCTCCGGACCGCAACTGGCCAGCGTCGCGAAGGGCGACGCCTCGATCAGCCGCCGGTACTGCGGCGTCAGCCGATCGGTCTCCTTGACCAAGGAGGTTTCGAGCGGCCGGCCGTAGATCTCCTCCAACTGCTCGAGCGTGGTTACCGTGGTCATGTCGGTCCTCCGTTCTTCGCTGGCAGCGTCGTTCCCGCCCTCCGCGCCAGCCGCCGCGTCCAGGCGCTCAACCCCATCGACAGCAGCGCCGCCATTGCGAAAAGGTAGATGCCCGGCTCCAGATGCGTACGGACGAAGAAATTGCCCTGCAGCGTCACCACCGCCAGGGCCACGACCAGCACGTCGAGCATCGACCAGCGTCCCAGCGCCTCGACCAGATCGAGCGCCCGTCGATTGCCGGCCGGCCGGCCATGTCGCCAGACCCAGGCCAGCAGGCCGAGCTTGGCGTAGGGCAGCACCACGGAGAAGGCGAAGATCAGGATCAGCACCGGCCAGTCGCCGGAGCGGCGCAACGCGTCGAGCCCGCCCAGCACCGAATAGACGGCGTCGAACAGGCGCAGCTCCGTAACACGCAGCGCCGGCAGCAGAAGACCGGCCGTCAACGCCGCCAGCGTCAGCGCGTAGAGCGGCCAGAAAACGAAAACCCCCGCCGTGGCGGGGGTCTGGTGCGGTTCGCCGGTGATGGCCAGCCTCAGTTCATGCGCTGCGGCAGCTGGGCGATCGCCTCGTCGACCAGCTCGCCGGCCTTGGCCGGGTCTATCTGCTGGCGCAGCACCTTGCGTGCGGCTTCCATGGCGACGTCCACGGCCATGTTGCGGACCTCGGCGATCGCCTGCTTTTCCGCCTGGTTGATGCGGTCCATAGCCTGGCGCTCGCGCAGGGCCAGCGACGCCTGCAGCTCGGCCTCGCCACGCGTGCGCAGACGCTCGGCCTCCGCCTTGGCCATCTCGACGATGGCCTGGGCGTCCTTCATCGCCTCGCGCTGCTTGC
>JBFXDA010000089.1:0-3063 GCA_050181585.1 Reyranellaceae bacterium | reverse complement strand
CAGCGTCATGACCTTCCTGCTCACCCACTGGACTCGCGACCGGACGCGCGGCGCCCGCTTCCCGATCGGTTGGGCGGTACGCCGCCTGACCCGGGACAACGCGCTGGCGCTGGGCCTGTCGGATCGCGGGCTGATCGCGCCGGGCATGAAGGCCGATATCATTGTGATCGACCAATCCGTCATGCAGCTCGGCACGCCGCAAGTGCTGTACGACCTGCCCGGCGGCGGCAGGCGCCTGGTGCAGCGGTGCAGCGGCATCCTGACCACGCTGGTATCGGGAATTCCGGTGCACTGGCACGGCGAGGTGACCGGCGAGTTGCCGGGAAGGCTGGTGCGCAGCGTTCGCACCGCGCTGCAGACGAGCATGGAGGCGGCATGAACATCTTCACCCGAGTCACACGCCGCGCGTTCGCGGGCGGCGCCGCATCGCTGGCCGTACTGTGCATCGGCATCATGCCGGGCCTGCCGGCGCAGGCCCAGGGCCAGGCGGCGAGCTATCCATCCCGGCCGGTCCGGCTGGTCGTTCCGTTCCCGGCGGGATCCACCGACAGCCTGGCGCGCATCGTGGCCCAGCGCATGTCGGTTTCGCTCGGCCAGTCGTTCGTGGTCGAGAACATGCCGGGCGCCAGCGGCAACATCGGCGCCGGCGCGGTGGCCAAGGCCGCGCCGGACGGCCACACGCTGGTGATGGTTTCCAACAGCATCGTCACGTCGCCGCTGCTGGGCCAGCCCATGACGTTCAACCCGGCCGTCGACCTCGTGCCCGTGGGGCTGGTGGCGACCGCCGCATCGGTTCTGGTCACCCGGCCCGGCGGACCGTTCCGCAACGTGCCGGAGCTGGTGGCCTTCGCCCGGGCGAATCCCGGCCAGGTGACCTATGCCTCGGCCGGCAACGGTACGCTGGGTCACCTGTACGCCGAGTGGTTCAAGTCCGATGCCGGCGTCGACATCCTGCATGTGCCCTACAAGGGCGGCGGGCCGGCGTTGATCGACGTGATCGGCGGCCAGGTGCACGTGCTGTTCGACGTGCTGGTCACCACCGCGCCTCAGGTGCGCGCGGGCAAGCTGCAGCCGCTTGCCATCACTTCGGCGGAACGTTCGCCCATGCTGCCGGATGTCCCGACGATGAGCGAATCCGGCTATCCGGGCTTTCATGCCACGGCCTTCTTCGCGCTGATGGCGCCTGCCGCGACACCTCGCCACATCCTCGATCAGCTCAGCGCCGAGCTGGGCAAGGCCCTGGCCCACCCGGAAGTCCGGCGCGACCTCGCCAACCTGGGCATGGTGGCCGAAGGCGGCAGGCCCGAGCAGTTCGGCGCCCTCTATGCGCGCGAGAACGAGCGCTGGTCGCGCATCATCAAGAGCGCGAACATTCGCGTCAACTGACCGGCGGCCGGGCGCGCGTCCGGTCCGCGGCAGACTGCCACAGGACAGCCATCACGAAGGAGACCGCCATGTTCTGCAGACAGCTGCGCGCCTTGGCGCTATCGCTCACGGCCATCGCCATCGCTGCGCCGGCATCGGCCCAGGACTATCCGTCCAGGCCGGTGCGCATCGTCGTACCGTTCGGCACCGGCACCGGCACCGGCATCGACGGCGTGGCGCGGGCGCTCGCCACCCGCCTCGCGACCGAACTGGGTCAGCCGGTGACGGTGGAAAATCGCGCCGGTGCGAGCGGCATGATCGGCGCCGAGGTGGTATCCACGGCGCCGGCCGACGGCCATACGCTGCTCCTGGCAAGCGTCTCGGTGTTCTCGGTCAACCCGGTCACGTTCGCCAAGATACCCTACGACTCGCTGAAGAGTTTCACGCCCATCAGCATGGTGTACAGCCAGCCGATGGTGGTGGCCGCCAGCATGAAGATGCCTGCCCGCACCCTGCCGGAACTGGTGAGTCTGGCCAAGGCCAAGCCCGACAGCGTCAGCGCCGGGACGTTGGGCAGTTTCCAGGCCCTGGCGGTGCAGCAGTTCGCGTCGGCCACCGGTACCCGGATCCTCAACGTACCCTACAGGAATGCGGCCCTGATGGCGCTGGTGGGCGGAGAGATCGACATGACGCTGGACGTCATATCGCTGGTACTGCCTCAGAGCAGGGCCGACAAGGTCAAGGCGCTGGCGGTCACCAGCGCCAAGCGTTCGCCGCTGGCGCCGGACATCCCCTCGGTGGCCGAGTTCGGCTACGCTGACTTCGACATGACCGCCTGGACGGCGCTGGTCGGGCCGCCCGAGATGCCCCGGCCGGTGGTCGAGCGCATCAACCGGGCGATCGTCCGCATCATCGAGAACAAGGAAGTGGTGGACCAATTCGGCACCCAGGGCATCACGATGGTCTCGTCCTCGCCCGAGCAATTGGCGGCGCACCTTCAGGCCGAACAGGTCCGCTGGCAGAAGGCCGCGCAGGATGCCGGGATCAAGCCCCAGTGAGGATGCGGCCCACGGCCTCGTTCGACGTGAAGTCAGTCGCCGCCACGCGTCGCCGGTGTCGCATCGGGTCGTTCGAGGCCGGTAGACAATGCGGCGAACCCGCCTTTCCGCGCCGATGATGCCCTGACCCGCGCGACCGCAGCTTCGAGATCCGGCCGGTCAGGTCGTCGTCGCTGATCCGGGTGGACGACGGGTACGGGAACGCCGGGGCGAGGGCGGGGACTTCATCCGAAACGCGGCGCTCTCCCGCGATAACGGCATCAGTGCCCGTGTCTTCACCGAACGGCTCGAAGGCGACCTCCAGGTCGTCGGCTCACTGCCGGTCGAATCCCGCTGGTTCGTCTACGGCGACGCGGAAGCGGATCTGTTGCGCCGCCAGGTCGCCGAGGTCTTCGAGCAGCCGCAGCCGCCCGACGCGCACCTGCGCAACTTCCTGGCTTCCTGCCTGCAGCTGCAGGCCGGCCAGATGCCCGAAGTCGTGCTGGCGCCGCCTGCACCGCAGTCGGCCAGGTAGCGCCGGCAGGGCGCTGCGCTCGCCCTGCGTTGCGCTCGCCGCACGCTGCGATCGCCCCTTGTTGTGCTCGCCTCTTGCCGCGCTCGCCCCGTCGATCGGACGCTCCATCGCGTCTTGTTGCGCTCG
>JBFXDA010000088.1:0-3193 GCA_050181585.1 Reyranellaceae bacterium | reverse complement strand
GTAAGCGGCGTTATGACCGCACGGTTGAAGGGGCTTGATCGGCCCGCTTCCACGGCAGCAGTTCGCCGATGCGGTTGATCGGGTGTCCCGCGGCGAGGCGCTGGAGGGTGTCGGTCAGCCAGGCCTGGGGATCGACGGCGTTGAGCTTGCAGGTCTCGATCAGCGAGGCAAGGATCGCCCAGTGCTCGCCGCCGCCGTCCGAACCGGCGAAGAGGGCGTTCTTGCGATTGAGCGTAATCGGACGGATCGACCGCTCGACGGCGTTGGAGTCGATCTCGACGCGGCCGTCGTCAAGGAATCGGGTCAGCCCCTCCCAGCGTGCCAGCGCGTAGCGGATCGGCTTGGCGATGGTGGCCTTCTGCGAGACGGCGGTGCGCTGCGCCTCGAGCCAGGACTTCAAGGCCTCGACGAGAGGCCGGCTACGCGCCTGGCGCTGAGCGCGGCGGGTATCGGCGTCGCGGCCACGCAACTCGGCTTCGATGGCGTAGAGTTGGGCGATGCGGCGCAGCGCCTCGGTGGCGATCGGCGCGTTGCCTCCCTCGGCGATCTCGTAGAACGGGCGGCGGACATGGGACCAGCAGAAGGCGAGCGCGACCTGGCCGGTCTTGGCCAGGCGGCCGTAGCCCGCGTATCCATCGACCTGCAGCACGCCGCGGAAGCCCTGGAGATGAGCGATCGGCTGCTCGGCCTTGCGGTCGGGCGCATAGACATAGGCCACGGCCGGCGGCGCGGGCCCGCCCCAGGGGCGGTCATCGCGGGCGTAGGCCCAGAACTGGCCGGTCTTGGTGCGCCCGCGGCCGGGATCGAGCACCGGCGCCGGCGTCTCGTCGGCGAACAGCTTGCCGGACTGGCGGAGATCGGCCAGCAGGTGCGCGTGCAGCGGCCGCAGGTACCAGGCGGCGCGGCCGACCCAGTCCGCCAGCGTCGAACGGTCGAGATCGATCCCCTGGCGGGCGAAGATCTGGGCCTGGCGGTAGAGCGGCAGATGATCGGCGTACTTGGCCACGACCACCTGGGCGATCAGCGCCTCGGTCGGCAGGCCGCCCTCGATCAGCCGGGGCGGCGCCGGCGCCTGGACCACCGCGCCCTCGCAGGTCCGGCAGGCGTATTTGGGCCGCCTGGTGACCAGCACCCGCAGCTGGGCGGGAACCCTGTCCAGGCGCTCGGACTTGTCCTCGCCGATCGGGTGCAGCGGGCCGGCGCAGCACGGGCAGGTCTTGTCGGCGATGTCGATCAGCGTCTCGACGCGCGGCAGATGGGCGGGCAGCGCGCCGCGGTTGGTCTTGCGGCGGCGTGATGGCAGGCCGGTCGCACCGTTCCGGCCGTCCCGTTCTTCCGCCGCCTCGACCGCGGCCAGACTCTGCTCCAGATCCTCCAGCCCCAGGGCCAGTTGGTCGGGATCGAGCCGCTCGGATCGCCGGCCGAAGGTACGGCGGTTGAGCGCGGCGATGATGGCGCGCAGCCGCTCGCTCTCGCCCAGCGCCGTGTCGCGCTCCTGCTCCAGCGCCGCGATCCGCGCCTGCGCCGCGGCGAGCATCGCCCGCAGGGCCTTGGGATCGGACGGGAGGTCGGCTTCCAGCGCCATGGCTCCGATATGCCATGAAGACGGGGAAGGCCAAAGCCCGGGCCGCGGCGTGAGTCGCTATGTCGCAGCCGCCCCGCCGGAAGCGATCACTGCACCGCCCGCGGCGCCGGCGGCTCCACGCTGCGCACCCGCGTCCAGTCCATGCCCTCGATCAGTGCCGCGAGCTGCGCGGCCGACAGACGGATCGCCCCGTCCTCGATCCTGGGCCAGCGGAACGCCCCTTGCTCCAGCCGCTTGGCGAACAGGCACAGGCCGTTGCCATCCCACCACACCAGCTTCACCCGGTCCGCGCGCCGGGCCCGGAACACGAACACCGCACCCGAGAACGGGTCGTCCTTCAGGTATTCCTGCACCAGCGCCGCCAGGCCATCCATCCCCTTGCGGAAGTCGACTGGCCTGGTCGCGACCAGCACACGGATCGGCCTGCCCAGACCGGACCCGGGCACCAGTATCGTCATCGCGCCGATCGCAGCGCCTTGATCAGCGCCAGCACGGTTGCCGGCCGTGTCCGGCCGGGAATGCGCAGTCGCGCTCCCTTCAGCTCGATCTCGATCATCTCGGGCGCCATCGGCATCGCGGCGCCAGCAAGCGACGTACCCGTCAGGGCCGCACCGTCCGCAACCACGACTGGCGCGAAGCCTGCGGCCGACAGCGGATGCTTCGCCCCAGCGCCTTCCCGCCGCCAGCGGAACACCTGCGCCGGCGTCAGGCCATGCGCCCGCGCCACCGCGCTCACGTTCGCGCCCGGCACCGCGCTCTCGGCGACGATCCGTGCCTTCTCCGACTCGCCCCAGCTCCGACGCCGACCCGCGCCGGTGAAGATCTCCACCCGCCGCGCCGGTGCCCGCTCCGTCCTAGGATCGTCCTTTGTATCCGTCATAGTCCCAGCAGCCTCCATCCGAGCCGCCAAGACTCTCATGTCGACGCCAGCGCGCGACAGGTGCTGCCGGAACAGCGCTTACACTCGACCGCGGCGTGGGGATCGCCAACTTTCAATTACCCACATTTAGCCGAGCGCTCCCCGGAAGCGTACAAATTGTTGCGTCGCAGGAATCGATCGTGATTCCTTGTCTGGCACCGAATCACAGGAGAGCGGTGCCGAATGAACGAGGAAGGTGACGCATGGTTTGCTCGCGAGCTTGCTGGCTGCAGTTTTGCCGACGAGCGCCTGAGCAAGCGGCTGCGTAAGCTGGTGGCGCAGCTCGGGAGCGCCATGGGGCAAAGCATTCCACTGGTATGTCAGGACTGGGCCAACACCAAGGCCGCTTATCGCTTCTTCTCCAATGACCGGGTCAACGAGGCGGACATTCTCGCCGGCCACTTTCAGTCGACGCGCGAACGCACGGTTGCGACCGATGGCCCTATCCTCGTGCTGCATGATACGACCGAGTTCAGTTATCAGCGAGAGAACTCGGAAGCGATCGGCATCACCAAGAGCATCAACAGCGGACGAGACAAGGCCGGCCGCCTAAGATCGCATACGGTCTGCGGTATCTTGATGCACTCAAGCCTGGCGGTAACGCTCGGAGGGCTGCCTCTCGGATTGGCGGCCGTCAAATTCTGGACTCGGAAAAAGTTCAAGGGGATCGCCGCGCTCAAGAAGAAGAT
>JBFXDA010000087.1:0-3301 GCA_050181585.1 Reyranellaceae bacterium | reverse complement strand
GCCTTCTATCGCCGGTTGGGCTATCGCGTCGCCGATACCGGCCGCGTCGAGGCCTGCGGCACCACCATCGACCTGCTGCTGATGGACAAGCACATGCTGCCGGCGCAGAGCGAAGCGGCGATCTTCGCCGCCGCCTCCAACGACAACCGTCCGCACCGGGCAGGTTTGCGGGTCTGAGGCTCCTTCCGCCTGTCGTCCGATCCGATCTCATCAGCCCCGCGAAAGCGGGGCTGATGTCGTTTTGGGGCCGGAGCGGGCCGTCAGCAGGCGGTGAAGTCCTCGCACACCTTCATCGGTTTCGCGACGGCGCAGAACTTCGCCACCTCGGCCACCTTGTTGCGCGCGCCGAGCTCGCCGAAAACCAGGTTCGGCCCCTGCTCCTTGATGCCCCGGTCGTAGAAGGCGACGTATTTCTCGGGCATGCCCTTGAGCATCCAGGCGAGGTCGCTCCAGTGCAGCTCGGCGTATTTGCGCTGGTTGTAGCCCGCCGCGCGCAAATCCTTCTCGATGGTCTTTTTCTTGTCGTGGAACGATATCTCGCCCTTCTTCTTTTCTCCGATCGTGGTTTTCTGGCCGCCGCAGACCACGAGGCCCTGATCGGCCGGCTGCGCGAGCGCGAGCGGCGCTGAAACGAGGACCGTTGCGAGAAGGCAAGCTGACAGGCTGTAACGCGGCATTGTATTTCTCCGATCCGAAGTACGAGGAATCCCCGGCGCGCAACAATGGCGCGCGCGAAAGGCAATTGCCGGGCTTTCAGGCTGGGTGCTAGCATTTTGGCCGGTCGCTGCCGTTCCTGCAATGGCAGCGCGACTGCTCGCCGCCGCAGCAGACTCGCAATGCTGACGGTGGGGGAGTCATGGTCTGGTTCTATGCCCAGGACGGCAACAGGCGCGGCCCGGTTGCGGCCGATGAACTGATCGCGCTGCTGCGACGGGGCGCAATCACCGGCGAGACCAAGATCTGGCGCGCCGAATTCGATGGCTGGCGCGCGCTGCGCGAGGTGGAGGAATTCGCCGCCGCTCTGGCCGAAGTCACGCCGCCGCCGCTCGACGAGCCGCCGCCGCTGGACGAGCCGGCGCCGCGGCCGGCAACGCCGCTGCCTGTGGCCGCGACACATTCATCCCTTCCTGCCGGGCCGGTGTTCGACGCCGGCGATCGCCGCGCGTGGCCGTGTCTTGTGGCGGTGTCGTTGTTCGCTCTGGCGGTGTTGTGGTTCGGCCTGCAACTCATCGACCTGGCGAGGGCCGACGTCGCCAATGCGCCGAACGTCAAGCAGGCGATGTTGGCCGCGGTGCGGTCGCTGCTCTGGCTCAATCCGTCGCCGGCGCTGGTCGTGCAGCTGGTGCTGTTCGTGGTGGCGGCGCGACTGTCGCTGGGTCTGTTGCGGCGCAGGGCGCAGCACTTGCAGGCCGCCGGACGCGGCAGCGTGTCGCCGCAGGCGATCGGCCGCGTCTGGTTCGTGCCGCCCGGCCTGCTGTGGCGACCGCCGGGACAAATCGCGACCTTGCTCGATGAGACGACCGGCCGTCCCTCGAGCGCGCGCAACTGGCTGGTGCGGTTCTGGTGGCTGTTCCTGGGGCTCGCTGCGCTGCTGTTCGCCGCCACGATCTTCCTGGCGATCAGAGCGTATCTCGAACCGCCGGTGCCGGCGGGCAGCTGGTTCGACATGCAGCGCATCGCGGCCGGCGGCGCCCTTGGCTTTGCGCTGATGAACCAGATCGGCCTGCTGGCGGCGGCGCTGCTATGGGCCGTTATCGTGGCCAGGCTCGGGCAGGTGCGGCTGGCACTGCCACAGGCCGGAATCGGTGCCGTGGTGGCCAGCGCTGGCGGCGCGATGCAGCCGTCGCGTTTGGCCGGATTGGGACGCGTGCCGAAGCCGGTGCTGATCGGCGCCGGCGCGCTGGCGCTCGCCCTGATCGGCTGGCTGGCGCTGGATGGCGGCGGGCCGAAGGGGCCACCGCCGAGCTGGAAAAAGACCGTGAGCCGCGATCCCGTCACCGACGCGCAGATCACGCGGCTGATCGGCTATCCCGCCAAGATCAATGGCGTGATGGGCCGGGCGCCGGTCTTCACCATCTCTTGCGGCGCGCGCGGCGTCGGGCTGGGCGTCGATTTCGGCCTGGCGCTGCAGGATGCCTTTCCGCAGGGCTCGGCCGACATCGTGCGCGTGACGGTGCGGGCCGACCAACGCGCGCCGCAGGTGCTGGCGTTCCTGCCGTCGAACGACTGGAATTCGGCCTTCGCCATCGACCAGAGCAGCCTGGGTGCGGGCATGACCAGCCTGGCCGTCGACATATTCGGCGGCCTGCTGCCCAACGCGCGCGATCTCAACACGCGCTGGAAGGCGATCGACCTGGTGCGCACGATGGCCGGCAGCCGCCAGTTCGTCCTGCGCGCGCCGACCCGCACCGGCACCGACATCACGCTGACCTTCGAGATGGAAAGCTACAACCGCCTGCTGGCCGGGATGCCGGCGCAGTGCCGGTAGGGCGCTCGCGTTCTACACATGGGAGTAAATTAAGTGGCAATGAAACGAGTAGTGGGGATCGTAGTCGGACTGGGCGTCGTTGCCCTGGCGGCGCTGTTGCTGATCGGCGGCGCAGCGCAGACGGATGATCGCAACGCGCTCTACAAGAGCTACGAATGCGTGATCTACTACGACAACGCGGCGGCGCGCCTGCGCAATACCGGCGACCGGGCGGGGGCGGAAGCGGCGACCAGGAGGCGCGATGCCTGGGAGGAGGGGCTTTCCGCCGTGTTTTTGACCACCGACGTGCCGGACGACGAGATATGGGCGATCGAGGACCGCGCTTATGCCGAGCACAGGCGCCAGATGGCGCAGGGCGATTGGGCGGCCTACGAGAAGCGCTACGCGCGACAGTGCTCCTGAAGCGCGACGTCCTTCCCGGATTGCCGGTGCGCGGCAGCGAGGCTCAGGGCCGCCAGTCGAGGAAATTCTCGATCAGGCGCAGGCCGGTCTGCTGGCTCTTCTCGGGATGGAACTGGGTGCCGACCATGTTGTCGCGACCGACCATGGCGGCGACCGACCCGCCATAGTCGACGCTGGCCAGCACCATCGCCGCATCGGCGGGCACGATCTTGTAGGAATGCACGAAATAGACATGCGCGCCGGGCTCGATGCCGGCGAGCACCGGGTGATCGGCGACGCGGTCCAGCGCGTTCCAGCCCATCTGCGGCACTTTCAGCGCGCTGTCCTCGGGCACCACGCGCATCACGTCGCCCGGGATCCAGCCCAGGCCCTGGTGCACGCCATGTTCCAGCCCGCGGCTGGCCATCAGCT
>JBFXDA010000086.1:0-3336 GCA_050181585.1 Reyranellaceae bacterium | reverse complement strand
CTGCCGCTCCGGCAACAGAAGTGGCGCTTCGGAAGAAGAACCAAGAAGACTGTCGAAGCAGCCGCAGCCGTGGCCACATCGCGAGGGAAACTCGCGATGCATGTGGCCCGGCGCTGCGCGCAGCTCCGGCCTCCGGTCCGCGCCTTTGCCCGCTCCACAAAGGCAAGCTACTGACGTCCCGCTCCGCTTCCGGGCGTCCCTTGCGCCAGTATCCACGACAGCGCACTGGAGCATGCCATCAGCCCCCACAGCACGAAGAAGCCTATCGTATAGACGGCCTCGCGACTCAGCGTAGGTTCGCCGTCGCCGAACTGGTGCGGGTCGAACAGCGAGAACAGCAGGCCTTCGGCGACGATTGCCGTGAGGAAGGCGGGCCACAGCACCTGCATCATGAAGCGTCCCAGCCGGCGTTCGCCGATCGGCTTGGCGGTCATTGCGGTCCTCGCTTTTGCATCGTTCTCCTCGCTCTTCGTTTGTTGTCATTCAGTGTGCCAGCGGCCATCGTTCAGTGCGCCGGCGGCCGTCGTTCAGCGCGGCTGCTGTCCGAACGGCACCGGCTGGGCGAAGCTGCCGACGCGCGGGTTCACCAGGCGCCAGCGCCGCGCGGGGTCTTCGATCTGCACCTGCCAGTGGCCGCTGGCGGGCAGCGTGGCCGATGCGCGATAGCGGCCTTCGCCGATCCGCTGCATCGGCCAGCTGGCGTCGAGCTCGGCCCGCGTTGCATGGACCAGGCTCAGCGTGACGGTGTCGGGCCAGTCGATGCCGGGCCGCGCCTGCAGCTGCAGCACCACGGCGGCGCCGTCGGCGTCGGTCGAGCCGCTCAGCTCGCCGTGCAGGCCCAGCTCGCCGGCCAGGCGGTCGCGTGCGAGCTGCAGATTGATGGCGCGTCCTTCGCGGTAGTAGTCGTCGACCACTAGCGAGTTGTTCGCGCTGGCCGCCAGCCACAGGATGAAGAAGCCGCCGATGGCTGCCGCGCCGGGCGCCAGCATCAGCAGCCACGGCCAGCGATGGCGGTACCAGGGCAGCGGGGGCGAGGCGGAATGGTTCATCGATGAGGACTCCTTGTCGAGCGCGGGCGCGGGCACAGGCATGGACATCTCGGTGCAGGCCGCGGTTCAGCGCGGCACGAAGAAGGTGGCCGCCGCGCGCGCCGCCACCTTGGGATCGTCGACGGCCTGGACCTCGAACGACATCTTGTTGCTGCCCGGCTTGCCGTTGCCCGGCATCACGCGCACGGTGACCGGCACCAGCCGCACACCGGCCGGACCGACCTCGAACTCGGTCTCGCCGGATACGAAGATCGTCGGCACGCCGGATACGGATACGCGGAAGCGGCGCGTGGCTTCGGTCGGGTTGATGATCTGCAGCCGGTAGCCGTTCTCTATCATGCCTTCATCGACTTCGCGCCCCAGCGCGCGGTCGCGGATCACGTCGACCTTGACCGGTGAACGCGTAGCCAGATGCAGACCGAGCGCGCCGGTGACGACGGCCAGCAGCAGCGAGTAGATCAGGACGCGCGGACGCAGCAGCCGGCGCAGCGGGCTGCGCGTGTCCTCGCGGCGTTCGATGACGTTCTCGGTCGTGTAGCGGATGAGCCCGCGCGGGTAGCCCATCTTGTCCATGACCTGGTCGCAGCCGTCGATGCAGGCGGCGCAGCCGATGCATTCGTACTGCAGGCCGTCGCGGATGTCGATGCCGGTCGGACAGACGTGCACGCAGATGCCGCAGTCGATGCAGTCGCCCAGGCCGAGCGTGCGCGGATCGGCCTTGCGCGAACGCGAGCCGCGCGGATCGCCGCGCAGCCGGTCGTAGGTGATGATCATCGTGTCCTTGTCGAACATCGCGCTCTGGAAGCGCGCGTACGGACACATGTACTTGCAGACCTGCTCGCGCATGAAGCCGGCGTTGCCCCAGGTGGCGAAGCCGTAGAACAGCACCCAGAAGGTCTGCCACGGACCGAGCGAGAACGCGAACATGGCGGCCAGCAGTTCGCGGATCGGCGTGAAGTAGCCGACGAAGCTGATGCCGGTCCACAGCGCCAGCGCGATCCACGCGCTGTGCTTGGCGATCTTGCGGGTCAGCTTGCCCGCGCTCATCGGCGCCTTGTCGAGCCGCATCCGCTGATTGCGGTCGCCCTCGATCCTGCGCTCTATCCACATGAAGATCTCGGTGTAGACCGTCTGCGGACAGGCGAAGCCGCACCACAGGCGGCCGGCCACGGCGGTGAACAGGAACAGTCCGAGCGCGCTGATGACGAGCAGGGCGCTCAGGTAGATGAAGTCCTGCGGATACAGGACCAGGCTGAATAGATAGAAGCGCCGCGCTTCGAGATCGAACAGCACGGCGGGCCGGCTGCCCCAGCTCAGCCAGGGCAGCCCGTAGAACAGGATCTGCGTGAACCAGACGAGCGCCCAGCGCCAGCCGGCGAACCAGCCGGAGACGGCGCGCGGATAGATCTTGCGCCGGACCTCGTACAGCGCGACTTCGACTTCGGCCGGCGTGCCGCCAGCCGGCTGGGAAGGCTGAGCGCTCAATCCGAGACCTTCGCCGGGTCGTTGGACAGGCTCCAGACGTAGGCCGACAGCAGATGGATCTTGCCTTCGCCCAGCGTGTCCTTGAACGCGGGCATGCGATTGCCGCGTCCTTTGTTGATGGACTCGATGATAGATGCCATGCCGCCGCCGTACAGCCAGATGCGGTCGGTCAGGTCGGGTGCGCCCAGCGTCTGGTTGCCCTTGCCGGCGGGCCCGTGGCAGGCGGCACAGGCGGCGAACTTCGATTTGCCCAGCGCGGCGCGCGCCGGGTCGTGTCCGCTGCCGGACAGCGACAGCACGTAATGCGCCAGGTTCTCGACGTCGGCGGCGCCGCCCACCGCGGCTGCCATGGGCGGCATCTGGCCGGTGCGGCCATCGAGGATGGTGGTCTTGATGGTGGCCGGATCGCCGCCGTACAGCCAATCGCGGTCGGTCAGGTTCGGAAAGCCGCGGCTGCCGCGGGCATCGGAGCCATGGCACTGCACGCAGTAGGTCAGGTACAGGCGTTCGCCGATTTCGCGCCCGCGGGGATCGGCGGCCACCTTGCGGATGTCCTGCGCCAGATAGCCGGCGAACAGCGGCTCGACGATTTCATTGACGCGCTCGGTCTCTCGCTGGTACTGCCCGATCTGGCTCCAGCCGAGCACGCCCTGGTACGAGCCCAGTCCGGGATAGAGCACCAGATAGCCGACGCTGAACACGCAGGTGATCAGGAACAGCCCGAGCCACCAGCGCGGCAGCGGATTGTTGAACTCCTCCAGCGTTTCGTCCCATTTATGGCCGGTGGTGTCCACCGGCTTGC
>JBFXDA010000085.1:0-3364 GCA_050181585.1 Reyranellaceae bacterium | reverse complement strand
CGCCCGGCAGCACGAGCAGCTTGCGGTTGGAAGAACGGTTGCTGGCCACTGTCGTTGTCTCCTCAAAAAGACGGCGCGGCGCCTTGCGGCGGCCGCGCCCTTGTTGCTCTTGGCGCCCTCAGCGCTTTTTGACGAAGCCGTAGACGGCGATGCCGACGCCGGCGATCACCACCAGCCCCGCCGCCCAGGGGGGGATGGCGTAGTTCTTCTGCGTCTCGGCGGTGATCTTGAGGTCGCCGATCTGCGCCTTGGTCTCGCTGTCCTTGACCGACACGCCGCCGATGAAGAAGCCGGCGACGCCCAGCAGGATGAGGACTATGCCGATGATGGTGACGGGTTTCATGCCGGCTCCTTTGTTCAGCGATACAGCCAGGGCTGCGTGTTGCGGTGGGCCGCTTCGTAGGCGTCGATCGAAGCTTCGTGCTGCAGGGTCAGGCCGATGTCGTCGAGGCCGTTGAGCAGGCAGTGCTTGCGGAACGGATCGACGTCGAAGGAGATGCGCCCGCCATCCGGCCCGGTGATCTCCTGCTTCTCCAGATCGACCGTCACGACGGCGTTGGAGCCGCGATTGGCGTCGTCGAGCAGCTTGGCGACGTCTTCCTTCGGCAGCCTGATCGGCAGAATGCCGTTCTTGAAGCAGTTGTTGTAGAAGATGTCGGCGAAGCTCTCGGCGATGATGCAGCGAATGCCGAAATCCAGCAGCGCCCAGGGCGCGTGCTCGCGGCTCGAGCCGCAGCCGAAATTGGGCCCGGCGACCAGGATCTTGGCGTTCTGGTACTGGGGCTGGTCGAGCACGAAATCCATTTTCTTGCCGTCGGCCGTCCAGCGCAGCTCGTAGAACAGGCCTTCCTTCAGCCCGGTGCGCTTGATCGTCTTCAGGAACTGCTTGGGAATGATCATGTCGGTGTCGACATTGACCATCGGCAGGGGGGCGGCGGTGCCGCTCAAGACCGTGAATTTTTCCATGCTGCGCCCGGCCGTAACGGCCGGCTCCCTGGGCGGTTCCGTGAGGCAGGCAATAAACTCCCGCCGGCGCGGCGGGTCAAGCGGAGTCGGCGCCTCGGCCCGTCTCACCTAAGCCATTGCCGCCGTTGGCCTTCAATGCCACCGCATCAGGCGGGATCGACCGGCACCTTGACCTTCGCCTGGGCCTCGATGATTTCGGCCGCTTCCAGGCAGGTATCCTCGCGATAGCGCCTGCCGATGATCTGCACGCCCATCGCCACGCCTTTGTCGATGCCGGTCGGCACCGACAGGCAGGGCAGGCCGAGCAGCGCCAGCGCCAGCAGCGGCCGCTGCGCCGCCAGGATGCGGCCCATGGCGTTGGCGCCCTGGATGTCCAGCCCCTGCTCGAAGGGCGGCTCCATCGATACAGGCATCAGCACCAGCGGATACTCCTCGAGGAACAGGTTCCAGGCGCGCAGGATGCCGCTGCGCCGTTCCAGCGCCTCGAGATAGGTGGCGCCCTCCGCCGTCGCCGACAGTTTCAGCATGTCGTGGAAGGTCTGCTTCGAGTTGGGATCGCCGAACTGGTCGACCGGCCCCTGCATGCCGCGCGCCCCGTCGCTCATCACCAGCGTGCTCCAAAGTGCGGTCGCTTCCGGCAGCATCGGCGGCGCCTTCTCCTCGACGACGTAGCCCGCCGCCTGCAGCCACTTGCCGGCCTGCTCGATCGCCGCCTTCACCGCCGGATGCACGCCATCGCCGAAGGCGTCGGCGATCATCGCCACCTTGATCGGCCGCTCGAGCTTCGGGCCCTCGAGCGGCGCGGGCACCCACCAGGGATCGCGCGGATCGCGCTGCGCCATAGCGTGCAGGCCCAGCCGCGCATCCGCCACCGATCGCGCCAGCGGACCCTGCACCGACATCAGCTGCGCGGAGATCACCCGCTCCTTGGCGCCGGAAGCCGTCGGATTGTAGGCCGGCACCCGCCCCAGCGTGCCGCGCACCCCGACCAGGCCGCAGGCATAGGCGGGATAGCGCACCGAGCCGCCATAGTCGTTGCCATGCGCCAGCGCGCCGATGCCCGCCGCCATCGCCGCCGACGCCCCGCCGCTGGAGCCGCCCGGCGTGCGGCCCCTGTCGAGCGGATTGAGCGTCTGGCCGTGCAACTCGTTGTCGGTGAACCAACGATGCGAGAAGGCCGGCGTGTTGGTGCGGCCGATGAACACGGCGCCGGCCTTGCGCCAGTTGGCGACCACCGGGCTGTCGTCTTTGGCGATCACGTCCTTGAAGCCGACCACGCCGTTGGTGGTGGCGTAGCCTTTCTGATCGATATTGACCTTGATGGTGACCGGCACGCCGTGCAGCGCGCCCAGTTCCCCGCCGCGCGCCACCGCCTTGTCGGCTTCGTCGGCCTGGGCCAGGGCCTCCTCGCGCCGGCTTTCGACCACGGCGTTGATCTTCGGGTTGACCGCATCGAGCCGCTTCAGTGCCGCCTCGACCGCCTCACGGCTGGATACCTTGCGAGTTCTGATCGCCCTCGCCAGCTCGACCGCGCCCCACGCCCACAATTCGCCCATGTCGGCCTCCCGCTTTGAACTCCGTCGATCATCGGCGGCAATGCTGGTCGGGAACAACAGCAAATAGCCGATCTACTAAGGCTTGCCGCTCTCCATCGGCAGAGCGGGATCGGCCGACCATTCCAGCAGCGAGTTGTCGTACAGCGCCAGATCGCGGTGCCCCAGCAGACGCAAGGCGAAGAGCGCCGTCGAGGCGGCGATGCCGCCGCCGCAATAGGTGATGACCTTCCTGTCCCTGGCCATCGGCTCGAGCAGCGCCCGCATCTTCTCGACCGGGGCGAAGGCGCCGGTCGCCGGATCGAGCAGCTCGGCGGCCGGGCAGCTGGCGCTGCCGGGAATGCGGCCCGGCCGTCCGTAATGCGTGCCGCCGCTGCCTTCGAACTGGGCAGGGCTCAGCGCGTTGAGCAGCACCGTCCCGGGATCCTCCAGCGCCGCCAGCACCGTCGCCCGGTCGGCGATCTCCGCCTGCCGGCGATGGCCGCGAAAATCCGACGGCTCGAATGTCTCCTCGCCGGCCGCCACCTTCCGTCCCTCCGCCACCCAGCGCTGCCAGCCGCCATCCATGATGCGCACATCGGCGACACCAGACACGTCCAGCACCCACCACGCCCGCGTCACCGCCACCGGCGTGCCCGCGCCATAGAGCACCACCGTGTCGCCCGGTTCGATGCCGATGCGCGACAGCACGCGCTCGATCTGCGCCTGCGGCGCGATGGTGAAGGCCACCGTCCCGGCCGGATCGGAAAGATCGTCGACCATGTGCAGATAGGCCGCGCCCGGCACGTGTTCCGCGAGCCAGTGATCGCGCCCGGAGCGGATGATCGAGGCGCCGACCGGCTGCA
>JBFXDA010000084.1:2134-3460 GCA_050181585.1 Reyranellaceae bacterium | reverse complement strand
GCCTGCGCCTCGCCGAGAACACTGGTGAAGACGATCGGCAGCAGGCCCGCCGTCGGATCACCGGCCCGCGCGGCGATCCGGCGCTGCACATCGACGCCGCTGAACCCGCGATGATCGAGATCGGCCGCCAATTGCCGCTGCTGGGCGCGCGCCCGCTCGGTGAACGCCCCCGTGCGCACCGCCCGCATTTCCAGCGGTACGAGATTGGTGAACACGCCAAGCATGCCGGCCACCTCGGGCGCCAAGGGCCGCCGGTCGCCGACCGTCAGGTTCAAGGTGAAGTCGTCCGACGCGGCCCAGGCGCCGAGCGCCTCCGCATAGGCGGTCATGAGCACATTGGACGGGGTCAGTCCCCGCTCGGCTGCGCGCTGCTTCAGGCGGCGCCATTGCGGCGCCTCCAGGCGGGCATGAAGCCGCGAGAAGCGGCCGTCCGCGAGTGCGCCGGGATCGACCGCCAGCGGCAGGGCCGGCGGGGGCGGCAGGCTCGCCAACCGCGCATCCCAATAGGCCTCCGCCTCGTCGTACGCCCGATCCGGCTGCGAGGTCGCCAACACGTAATCCCGGAAAGTCGCCGCGCCGGACGGGTCGGTCTGCGGCGCCGGGCGTCCGCGGTAGTCGTCGAAGACCTCCTGAAGGAGACGGTTGTTGCTCTCGCCGTCCAGGATCAGCGCGTCGATGCTGAGATGCACCCGCCAGTCTTCGTCACGCAGACGCGTGACGCGGACGTCGAACAGGGGCCAGCGGTCTGTGGGCAGCACCTGGTGCGACATCGCCTCGCGAGTGGCCGTCGCCGCCGCCTCGCCGACCTCGTGCGGCGCATCGGCATGGTCGGCGCACGGAATGACGAAGGGAGGGACGGTTTGGAGAATGCGCTGGGAGCCGTCCGGCGCGATCACCGCGCGCAACATCGGATGCCGGTCGATGGCGTTGCGCCATGCCGCCGTGAAGCGGGGCAGATCCAGGTCGCGGACGACGAGCTCGGCGTAGACATGGCAGGCGACATCGCCGAGCGCGACCAGCTGCTGGCGTCCGAACCAGTAGGCCTGCTGGACGGGCGTGAGGGGGAAGGGAGCGAAGGCGCCGTCTTGATCGATGAGCAGCGGCGCGGGCGCGGCTGCGTCGGGCGTCAGGGCGGCGAGATGCTCGGCCAGCGCCGCAAGCACGGGATATTGGAAGACGGCCCGCAGCGACAGGGCGCGGCCGGTCGTCTGGCGGACGCGCGCCACCAGCTGGGCGGCAAGGAGCGAGTGTCCCCCGAGGCGGAAGAAATCGTCCGCCAGGCCCACACGCGGCAGACCGAGGAGATCGGCCACGATCGTGCAGAGC
>JBFXDA010000084.1:0-2034 GCA_050181585.1 Reyranellaceae bacterium | reverse complement strand
AGTTCGCCGGCGACGCCGGGCGCGCAGGGACACAGCCGGTCGTCCAGCACATAGGCGCGGAAATTCGGATAGGGCCGACCGATCGCCATGTCCGCCCCCTCCACCGTCGCGGCGATGCAGCCGATGGTGGCCTCGGTCGGGCCGTATTCGTTGACGATACGGATGCCGGGGCAGCGGGCGCTCAGGAGATCGGCCTGGCCTGGCGTCAGGGCCTCGCCGCCGACGATCGCCACCCGGATCTGTGAGGTTCCCGCCGCAAGCCCGGCCAGCATGGACAGATGGGATGGGGTCAGCTTGATGGCGTCTAGCCCGGCGTCCGGCGCGAAGACCGCCGCCAGCGCCGCTTCCGCGGGCATGGGCGGGACGACCTCGACCACCCCGCCGCTGCAAAGCGGAACCAGCAGGCTGGTCAGGGTGAGATCAAAGCCCGACGCGGTGAACAGCGGCATGGTGACGACCGCCTCGCCGAGGATCTCGCGCGCCACATGATCCACATAGTGGACGATGCTGCGGTGGCTGACGCCCGCGCCCTTGGGGCGGCCGGTGCTGCCTGACGTATAGATCACATAGGCAAGATGGCCGTTGCCGAGCGGCGCGCGCCGCTCGGCTTGAGCGACCGGCTCGGGCGACAGCACGGCGAGACGGCGGCGCGTATCGGGATCGTCGAAACAGAGCGCCTGTGATCGGAAAGCCGAAGGCAGACGGGCCGCCAACAGGGTCGAGGTGATGATCCGGGCCGGCTTGGCGTCCGACAGCAGGAAGTCGAGCCGCTCATCGGGCAGGTCGACATCGAGCGGCAGATAGGCGCCGCCGGCCTGAAGCACGGCCGTCACCGCTTCGATCTGTTCGATCGAGCGGTCGAGCAGGACGGCGACCGGATCGTCGGGGCCCACGCCTTCAGCGATCAGCAGGCGCGCGAGCCGGTGGGCGTGGTCGCCCAATTGCGTGTAGCTCACGGCATGATCGCCGCAGCGGACGGCAGGCGCCTCGCGCCGCGCGGCGACCTGGCCCGCGATCAAGTCGCCGAGAAAGGCGTCCGGCGTGCGGCCATCGCCGACGCCGGTCCCCCGCGTCAGACTTTGTCGTTCGTCATCGGAAAGAATGTCGAGGCGGGACAGCCGGACGCGGGGGTCGCGGCCGATCTGATCGAGCAATCGGCCAAGCCGGACGACGACGTCTTCCGCCGTCGAATGATCGAACAGATCGGCGCTATACGCCAACCGGCCGGTCAGGCCGTCGCCCTGATCCAGCATCTCGAAGGAGAGGCTGAATTTCGATGGCCCGGCGGCAAGGATGGTCTCGGGCGTGGCGACGATGCCCGGCATGTCGAGCCTGGCGGCCGGGCCGCCGTCAAGGCTCAGCATGGTCTGGAACAGCGGCTGGCGGCCCGCAAGGCGCGGCGGATCGAGCGTCTCGACGATCTGCTCGAACGGCAGCGCGTCGTGGGCATAGGCGTCGATGCAGGTCGCGCGCGCACGGGCGAGCAAGGTCACGAAGTCCGGATCGCCGCTGAGGTCGTTGCGCAGCACAAGCGTGTCGACGAAAAAGCCGACCAGCGCCTCAAGGCTGCTGTCCTTGCGCCCTCCGGACGCCGTGCCGATCGCAATGTCGTCGCCGCCGCCGAGACGGTGCAGCAAGGCCGCCAGCGCCGCTTCCAGCACCATGAACAGCGTCGCGTTCTGCTCGCGAGCGAGCTGGCGGAGGCGCTGAGTCGTATCCGGGGCGATCGTAATGACGACCGCCCCGCTCGCGTGGCTCGGCTGCGCCGGCCGCTTGCGATCCACCGGCAGTGCAATCTCGTCCGGCAATGCGGCGAGTTTCGCACGCCAATAGGCCAGGTGCTCCGCTTCGGCCGCTTCATTCAATCGCGCCCGCTGCCACAGCGCGAAGTCGGTGTAGCTCACATCCAGCGGCGTGAACTGCGGCGCGCGCCCAGCTTGCCGCGCCGCGTAGGCCTGCGCCAGATCGGAGAGCAGCGGTGCTATCGATGCGCCGTCCGCCGCCGCGTGATGTAGGACGAGGAGGAGCCGGTGA
>JBFXDA010000083.1:0-3576 GCA_050181585.1 Reyranellaceae bacterium | reverse complement strand
TCTACATCGCCGGCGAGGGCCTGGCGCGCGGCTATCTGGGCCGGCCCGCGCTCAGCGCCGAGCGGTTCGTGGCCGATCCGTTCGGGTCGCCGGGCCGCCGCATGTACCGCACCGGCGACCTGGCGCGTTGGCGCGCGGACGGAATGCTCGACTTCCTGGGCCGGGCGGATGCGCAGGTGAAGATCCGCGGCTTCCGCATCGAGCCTGGCGAGATCGAGGCGGCGCTGCTGGCGCACGCCAGCGTGGCTGAGGCCGCGGTGATCGCGCGGGAGGATGTGCCTGGCCAGAAGCGTCTTGTGGGCTACGTGGTGGCGGCGGGGGGCCAGGCGATCGAGCCGGCCCGGCTGATCGCTGAGCTGGCCGCCCGGCTGCCCGAGCACATGGTGCCGGCCGCGGTCGTGGCGTTGGATCGCCTGCCGCTGACGGTGAACGACAAGCTCGACCGTCGTGCGCTGCCGGCACCGGAGGCGACATCGCGCGCGCCCGACGCGCCCCGCGCCGCGCGCGATGCGCGCGAGGCGATCCTGAGCCGGCTCTATGGCGAGCTGCTGGGGCTGGATCAGGTCGGCATCGACGACAGCTTCTTCGCGCTCGGCGGCGACAGCATCCTGTCGATCCAACTGGTGGCGCGGGCGCGCCAGGCGGGGCTGCTGATCACGCCGCGGGCGGTGTTCCAGCATCAGACGGTGGCGGCACTGGCAGCGGCGTCGGAGGCGACCACGCCGGCGCCAAGTCGGCCGCAAGCGGACGGGACCGGCGTGCTTCCCGCGACGCCGATGGTGCGCCGGCTGTGGGAGCAGGGCGGACCGATCGAGAGCCTGCATCAGGCGGTGCTGCTGGTGGCGCCGGTGGGTCTGGAGGCGACGCATATTCTTGGTGCGTTACAGGCGCTGATCGATCATCACGACGCGCTCCGGCTGCGGGCCACGGCGCCCACGGCGACGCGCGACGGCCGGCTGCAGGTCCTGCCGCGCGGCAGCGTGGCAGCGCAGCCGCTGCTGCGGCGTGTCGATGTCGCCGACCTCACCGCGCAAGCGCTGCACACGTGTGTGCAGGGTGAGGCGCAGGCGGCGGTGAGGCGGCTGGCGCCGGCCGAAGGCGTGATGCTGCAGGCGGTGTGGTTCGATGCGGGTGCGCAACGCCAGGGCCGGCTGCTGCTGATGCTCCATCACCTGAGCGTCGATACGGTGTCGTGGCGCATCCTGGTTCCTGACTTGGTGGCGGCGTGCACGTCGCTGATGCGTGGGCAGCAGCCGGAGCTGGTGCCGTGCGGGACATCGCTGAAGGCGTGGGCCGGGCTGCTGGAGGCACAGGCGCGTTCGCCGGCGACGCAGGCCGAGCTTCCGGCGTGGAGGCGGCTGCTGGAGGCGCCGTCGCTGGCGCTCGCCGCCGGCCGGCTCGATCCCGAGCGCGACGTCGTGGGGACGGCGCAGGAGGTGGCTGTCGAGCTACCGGTGGCGGTCGGGGAGGCGCTGCTGACGCGGGTGCCGGCGGCGTTCCATGCCGGCATCGACGACGTGCTGCTGACCGGACTGGCGCTGGCGCTCGCCACCGGCGGCGGAGGAGGGGACGCCGGTAAGGCCGTGCTTATCGATGTCGAGGGTCATGGACGCCAGGAGGCATTGCTTGCCGCGCCTGGGCAGGCCTCGACACAGAGCGTGGGCGAGGCCGATCTGTCGCGCACGGTGGGCTGGCTCACCAGCGTGCATCCGGTGCGCATCGAGGTCGGCGGAGCGACAAGCGGGCGCGCGCTCAAGACGATCAAGGAGCAGCTGCGGGCGGTGCCGCGGCACGGCATCGGCTGGGGCCTGTTGCGCCATCTCGATCCGACGACCGCACGTGAGCTCGCCGGCCTGCCTGGGCCGCAGATCCTGTTCAACTACCTGGGCCGCTCGGCGGCGCCGGCGGATGGGGACTGGAGCGAGGCGCCGGAGGGGGATGTGCTGGGCAACGGCGCCGATCCGGCGCAACCGCTGACGCATGCCCTCGAGATCAATGCCATCACGCGCGACGGCCCCGACGGGGCGCGGCTGCAGGCCACCTTCAGCTACGCGCCAGCGCTGCTCGGCCGAGGCGAGGTGGAGGCTCTGGCCGAACGCTGGGTGAGGACGCTGGAGGCGCTCGCGTCCCACGCCGGGCAGCCGGGCGCGGGCGGGCTGACCCCCAGCGACCTCGACCTGGTGACGCTGTCGCAGGCCGAGATCGAGGGTCTGGAGGCCCGGCTCGGTGCGATCGAGGACATCCTACCGCTGTCGCCGCTGCAGGAGGGGCTGCTGTTCCATGCCCTGCTCGATGCCGAGGCGGCCGACGTCTACCAGGTCCAGCTGGTGCTGGATCTGGAGGGCGCGCTCGATTGGGCGGCGCTGGAGACGGCGGTCGATGCGCTGGTGACGCGCCATGCCATCCTGCGCACCGGCTTCGTGCATGAGGGCCTCGCACGTCCGGTACAGGTGGTGATGCCGCACGCGCGCGTGCCGTGGCGGCACGTCGACCTGTCCGAGCTTGCTGGAGTGGCGCAGGATGATCGGCTGGCAGCGCTGCTGGAAGCGGATCGGGCCGAGCGGCTCGATCTGTCGGTCCCGCCGCTGCTGCGGGCGACGCTGATCCGGCTGGGGCCCCAATCGCATCGGCTGGTGCTGACCAATCATCACATCCTGATGGACGGCTGGTCTCTGCCGATCCTGACCCGCGAGCTGATGGCGCTCTATGCCGGCGTTGCCAGCTGCTCCGGGGCCAGCCCTGACGCAGTCCGCGACGATGCCGGCGCGCTGCCGCGGCCGACCCCTTATCGAGCCTATCTGGCTTGGCTGGCGGCGCAGGACCGGGCCGCGGCGCTGGCCGCCTGGGACGAGGCGCTGGCCGGGCTCGAGCAGCCGACGCGGCTGGCCCCGGCAGGGCCGCGCCATGCCGGGAGAAGGGCGGAGCCGGGCCACCATGGGCTCGAGCTCAGCGCGGCGCTGACAGGACAGCTGACGGCACTGGCACGGCGGCAGGGCGTGACCATGAGCACGCTGGTGCAGGCGGCGTGGGCAATCCTGCTCGGCCGGCTCACGGCGCGCGACGACGTAGTGATGGGCATCACCGTGGCGGGCCGGCCGCCGGAGATCGCCGGCATCGAGGACATGGTCGGTCTGTTCATCAACACGGTGCCGCTGCGCGTGCGGTTGGCTCCGGCCAGACCGCTCAGCGATGTGCTGGCCGAGTTGCAGGACAGCCAGGCGCGACTGATCGCCCACCAGCACGTGGGGCTCTCCGAGATCCAGGCCCGCACCGGCCTGGGCGAGCTGTTCGACACCCTGGTGGTGTTCGAGAACTATCCGGTGGACCGCGACGAGCCTGCGGCGCTGCCCGGCGGTGTCCGGCTCGCCCGTGTCACCGGCCACGACGCCACCCACTATGCGCTGACGCTGATGGCGGTGCCGGGCGAGCGGCTGGAGCTGCGGCTCGACTATGCCAGCGACCTGTTCGATGCGGCGACGGTATCGCAGATCGGGGCTCGTCTGGTGCGGCTTCTGGAGGGGGCGGTTGAGCGGCCTGAGGTAGCGGTAGGCCGGCTCGACGTGCTGTCGGATACCG
>JBFXDA010000082.1:0-3719 GCA_050181585.1 Reyranellaceae bacterium | reverse complement strand
TCGGCGCACTCTATGGAGCGAATCCGATGCGATCAACCCGCCGCAAACGCGGGCCGCGAACAGTGAAACGAGGTGCGGATGGTGGGCGCGACAGGGATTGAACCTGTGACCTTCCCCGTGTGAAGGGCTGGCGAAATCGAACGGCGTCAGGCGCTTGCGCGCTTCTTCCCCCGTTTCGCCCCCGGTTTTTCCGTTTTCGAGGGCCGCAGCGCGCCGGAGTCGCGCAGCGGCAGGTCGGCGGTCTCGACGTGCTGGTAGCGGTGCAGCGAGCGCTCGTCGCGCCAGGCGCCGGCGGCGGCGGCGAGGCGATCGGGCACGCCGGCGCGCAGCAGGTCGGTCGCCATGGCGTGGCGGCTGAGATGAGGCGTGTAGTGGATCTTCAGTTTGGTGCGCAGCGGCTTCAGCCAGCGATAGACGCCCGAGGCGCTGCGCCACGGCAGCAGCCAGGGGTTGCGGGCGGTCGCGGGGCAGCGCGGCGTGGTGGCCAGCAGCGCCACCAGGCTGGGCGACAGGCGCAGCTCGACGCGCTCGCCGTTCTTGGCGACGTCCACCAGCAGCCTGCCGCCGGAGAGGTCGAGATCGGCCGCGCGCAGCGCCAGCAGGCTGCCCAGCCGCAGCCCGGTCTCGTAGGCCAGCATCAGAAACAGGCGCTGGTGGCCTTCCGTGGCGGCGATCAGCCGCCCCATGTCGGCGGCGGCGACCGGCCGGCGCGTCGAGCGGCGCGGCTCCTTGAAGCGGCGCAGGCGGCGGTACTGGCACCATTGCTGGTCGGCGGCGTAGTGCAGCACGGCAGCGGCGGGCGAGATCACCTCGCGGTTGCGGGTGCCCGGCGCGCCGGTCGGGAACAGCGCCACGGCGGCGTCGACCAGGTGGGCGTGGGTGAGGCTGGCGACGTCGCGGCCGGCGAACCAGCGATCGAGCCGGTCGTGGCGGGCCACCTCCTTGCCGCGCGGCTTGCGCCAGGCGCGATAGGCGGCGGCGGCGATCTCCCAGGTTACCGGGCCCGACCCGCCGGCAAGGGGATCACGACCGAGCCGGGCGAGATAGTCGAGCGCCCAGCTCTCAGCGACCGCGCGATCGAGCGCGCCCGTTGAGACTTCAAAGCGTCGGCCGGCGAGCGTGCCGCGCAGGTACCAGAACTTGCCGCGCTTTCCGGGCGGCTGGAGCTTGAAGCGCATCGCTCGGCCTCGATCAGCTTGATGACGTCGGTCTCGGTCAGCCGGGCGCGGCGGCCGCGCCCGATGGCGGCGATTCCATGCCGCGCCAGCGCCCGCGTCAAGGTCTGCCTCCCCCAGCCCAGCCGGGCGGCGACCTCGTCGAGCGTGTGGAAGGCGGGGAGGGTCATGGGGCGCTGCCGAACAGTTCACCGGCGGCGACGATCCCGGCGACGAAGCCGAGCACGATGCCGCCGATCACGTACATGCTGCGGGCGCGGCGTTCCTGGCCGCCCATGCGATGGAAAATCGCCGCCAGCGCGTAGATGACGACCAGCAGCAGGCCATTGGTGACGGCGGTCATCCCTCCTCCGTCATCCCCGACTTGATCGGGGATCCATCGTCGGCGCCGGCCGCCGGCGGGGCGAGGCGGGCCTGCTGTTCGATGAACTTCGCGGCGGTGACGGCATAGTGCACGCCGCGCAGGATCTGCTTGGCCAGCACGGCGCGGGCCTGGGCGTCGCGCACGCTGATCCGGCCGGCTCGCAGGTCGCGCAGATCCTGCGCCAGTCCCTGAATCAGCGGTCAGCAGGGTGCAGCCTTCGTGGTCGTCGCACAGCCGACCGGGCAGGCCGAAATAGATCACCTTTCTGGTGTCGCCACCGCAGGCCGGACAGCGATTCTTCGTCGCGCTCATGGCTGCGCCGCGCGCAGTGCCGACGCCACGGCGGCTATGATTTTCTGCAGCGCAATGCAGTACACTACCGGCGATTTGCTCACTGCTCGCGCCACCCCAGCATTGTCGGTCACGAAGAAGGCCAAAGCCCGATCGCCGCCGGGGACGACGACCAACCAGCTTTCTATGTCCTTCGAAGCGGCGACGAAAACCGGTCTAGCAGCGGCGACGATCGCACCCCAGTGGACGGATTCGATGCCTGCCGCGCTGAGTGTCTGCGTCAAGCGGATGCTACAAATATCGACAAAGCTGTATTTCACCCATTGTCTTTGGCGACCGATAGCTTTATCGACGAGATGTCGCCGCCGCCACGTCTTGAGGGTGCCGGAATTTAAGCCAGCCGCGCGGGCCGCCTCGCGCTGGTAGAAAATCTGTTCCTCCACCATGATCGATCTCACAATCGTGATATTCGCGTCCCTCATGTCGCCTCGCGATTCTCGGCCCAGTCACGCAAGGCGCTCGCGACGTCATCTCTGACGGCCCCAACCGGCACGCGCGTGAAGCCGAACCGATTGGGGAGATCGACCCACGCGGCGGCGCGGACTTCGGCCCACTCGAAATGACTCCGGACCTCGTCGGCCACATCAAGCGCAGCGGGGGATGTCATCCCAAGATGGATGATCAGCCCCCGAGCCGTGGTCAGCACGCAGACATCGGCGAACGAGAGAGCCCTCCAGCCGCTGGTCGTGCCGGATATGGTCCACCGGTTTCGATGCCGCATAAACAGACCACGCAGGGTCGCTTGATTGAACCCAGAGATATCGCAGGCCAAACTCATTCGGATCACCCGCAGGCTTCTATCACCGAGCGCGGCGGCGAAAATAAGCTGGCGTTTATTTTTCATCCCGCCCTCCGCAGCACGTCGTTGAAATCGCTGCTCGCCGGCGGCTTCGGCCAGCGACGGGCCGGCATCAGGCGCGTTTTGCATCGGCGATCTCCTTTTCGAGCCAGGCCAGGACGAGCGACGCGTCGCCGATGGCGCAACGATCGGCGAAGGCGATGTCGATCTCGAGCGGTATGCCGTCATGCACCCGTCGCCGTCGCAGCGGCCAGCGGCAATCCCAGCAGATTTCCGATTGTCGGCCGACGACCTTGAGAAACTCGCTGGCGTCCTTCGTCTTGCCGCAGATCAGGCAGGCGAGCGGCGGGGGTGGCGGCAACCGGACGATTCCGACGTCGAAGTCGAGCTTGCGCCTGGGTATCTGCAGCTTCGGGCCCGTGTATGGCGGCAGTCTCATCGTTCCGCGGGCTCCAGCATTTCGGCGCCGAATTCCTCGTCGGGCTCGGGCTCGCTCGCGCGCGGCGCCGGCAGCACCAGCGGCACGGCGCAGGTTTCGCACCAGATCGCCAGCTCGCGCTCGGCGGCGTTGCGCGAAAAGGCCATCTCGGCATAGGCGGCGACCGACACCAGGTCGCGTCGGCCTTCCTCGCCGCGCGGGACGCGGTGCAGCAGGATCACGTTGCAGGCGTCGGCCGCCATGGCCAGGCGGGCGGCGTCGTGGAGGGCTGCGGCGAGGCGTTCGAGGTGGCACGGACACGCGCACCGGCCGTGCAGGTGCGGGTTGTCGGCATCCATGACGCCGAGGGTGCAGCGATCGCAGGCGCGCTGGACGATGCGGGCGCTCATGGTTTCCCCCGGCGCGGATAGTCGCCGGCGGCGACGTCGGCGCTGGTGTAGCCCATGATGCCGGGGTCCGGCGGCTGATTCTCCCCTTCCGTCATCCCCGACTTGATCGGGGATCCATCGAGCGGCCACTGCCGGACCATCAGGTCTTCGGGGATCGCCGCCTTCTTCGTCATCTGCTTCATGAAAAACGGCACGCCGTCGG
>JBFXDA010000081.1:0-4334 GCA_050181585.1 Reyranellaceae bacterium | reverse complement strand
CGACGCGGCGCTGCACCTGAAGCTGGCCGGCGCATTGCGCATGCAGGGCGACATGGCCGGCGCGATCGCCGCGGCGCAGGCGAGCCTCGCCATCGACGGCAACGATTCCGCGCGCTTCTTCCTCGCCCAGGCCGGCGCCGCGCCGCCGCCGCCGCGCACCCCCGACAGCGTCGTCGCCTCGCTGTTCGACCAGTACGCCGCCGGGTTCGAGCAGCATCTGGTGGGGGGCCTGCGCTACCGCGCGCCCGATTTGGTCGCCGCCGCGGTGCGCGCCGCGCGCGGGCCCGATGCGCCGCCATGCGACGTGATGGACGCCGGCTGCGGCACCGGGCTTGCCGGGCCGCTGCTGCGCCCGTTCGCCCACCGGCTCGACGGCGTCGACCTGTCGGCCAACATGGTGGCCAAGGCGCGCGACAAGGCCCTCTATGACGACCTGATTGTCGGCGAGCTGGTTGCGGCGCTGGCCGCCCGCCCAGCCGCCTACGACGTGATCGTCGCCTGCGACGTGCTGGTCTATTTCGGCGACCTCGGCCCGCTGTTCGCCGCCGCCCGCGCCGCGCTGCGCGAGGGCGGCCTGTTCGCCTTCACCGCCGAGCGCGGCGCCGGCGACGGCTTCGCCCTCCTCCCCGAGGGCCGCTACGCCCACCCGCCCGCCTACATCACCGCGACGGCCGAGGCCGCCGGCCTCGCCGTCCGCCAGTCCGGCGAGGCGGCGCTGCGGACGGAAGCGGGGAAGGACGTGACGGGGCTGATCTACGTCTGCACGGCACAGTAGTGCCGGTCAGGCGGATCGGGCATCCGCCGGCCGCGACATGCACCGTTAACTGCCGAAGCGGAGAATGACCGTATTGCCTGCCTGACGGCGACGCCATAGCGAGGCCGACGTTGGACACATTGCGTTATCCGTCTCGAGGATTTTACCGGAAGGCTCGAAAATGCGTCAGAACCGGCGCCGATTTTTCCGTGTATCTGCGATTAAGCCCACGTGGGTTAATCGCGAAAAAAATGACTGAGATATACGTTAAAGAAAAAGAATCGATCGGAATCCTCTCTTCGATTTTTTACCTGGTTGGATTCTTTTCCACGTTTCGATTTGGAATATTCTTCGAAGAAGCAAAAGATAACGATAAATTTCATGTAGCATGGGATGGCATCAGGCAGCTCCGGTTCACGAAGAACAACCCGCCTGCCCCGATCAAAATAGTGGAAGATCACGATTTTTTTGCGATCGAGACTCATCCCATGCTTCGGGCAGCGCTCGGTAAACATCCATATGCAAAAAATTCTCCGACGATAAAATATGAATCCCGTGGATTCGGTAGGTTCTGCGAGGAAATTACTTAGAGATCGACTTCCATTCTATATTTCTGTGGGAGACGGACACCGTGGTAGAATTGTAAAACGTAATCTACGCAGTCCTACTTTTTTCTATAGATTATCGATTAGAACAATATATCAATTATTTTCCATGATTGATTTATATACACTAATTTGGGAGGCACGATCCGACCACGGATTTGACGTGGTGTACCAGGACGACGAAGAATTCCTGATCGCGTTTCTGCCAAAGATGGATTGAAACAACTTCTGATCCGCGCAGGCGCGGATTCTATAATCAAGTTTTTCGATATGGACCTCTATAATGCATGACATTATGCGAACTCGACGCGGCATCCTGATCACGAATCGAGCGTACACCGTGATGTGGAGTTTTCTCCAAGCCATTAAACGTGAAGGAGGAAAGACAATTTCATACGCCCTGGTACGACAAGCAGATGGGACCATATCTGCCAGCCTGGGAGGTGATTACGATGCTCCACCGAATGCAATTCCAGACGAGGTCGAGGGGCTAACGTTCTATTGGTACGCTGACCTACCGGAACTCGCCGAGCTTGAGAATTACATCGTCGATAAGCCGGATGACGGGCCCACTCGATTAATCGAGATTGACGACGAGAGCAGGTGAATTTGCGGCAGGGGTGCTGGTTTGGCGCCTCGCTCAGCAAGCCCAGCCGCCCACTATCGTTCCCGGCCGTCCTTGTACGGCGCCAGCGCCGCGTAGACCGTGGCGTGCACCGGCGTCGGCACGCCGGCCTCCCTGCCCATCCGCACGATGGCGCCCGAGGTCCAGTCGAGCTCCAGGCGCCGGCCGCGCTCCAGGTCGGTGAGCTGGGAGGCCTTGAGGCCGGCGGGCTGGCGATCGATGCCGGCGATCGTCTCGGCCGCCGCGTCGGCGGGCAGGCCGACCTTGCGGGCGGCGGCGACCGCGGCGCATTCGGCGACGGCGGCGTGCAGCACCGTGCGCGCCACCGGGTCGTCGCGGACCCAGCCGAGCGGCTGGCGGGTCAGCGCGGTGAGCGCGCTGGTGCCGGCGAGCAGGACGAACTTGCGCCACAGCGCGATCTCGATGTCGGGACGCACCGTGGCGTCAATGCCGGCCTTTGCCGCCACATCGCGCAGCGCGGCGATCGCCGCGGCGGCCGCGCCCTCGCCCGGCCCGAGGTCGAGCCGTGTGAACGCGCCGGTATGGCGCACCACGCCGGGCTCGGTCATCGACACCGTCATGTAGGCGGCGCCGCCGACCGCGCGGCCCGGGCCGAGCACGGACGCGATCTCTTCGGCCGCGCCGACGCCGTTCTGCAGCGAGATCACGGGCGTCCCCGGCTTCAGCAGCGGCCGGCACGCGGCGGCGGCGGCGGCGGTATCGTAGCGCTTGACGCAGAACAGCACCGCGTCGGCCGGGCCGAGCGCTGCGGGGTCGTCGGACGCCGTTACCGGGCCGACCGCGACGTCGCCGGTGGCGCTGTAGGTGCGCAGGCCCGTCCGGCGCAGCGCGTCGAGCGTCGCGCCGCGGGCGAGGAAGGCGACCTCGGCCCCGGCGGCGATCAGCCGAGTGCCGACGAAGCCGCCGATCGCGCCGGTGCCGACGATGGCGACGCGCATGCGGTCAGGAGCCGAGGTGCTTGCGGATCAGCGCCAGCGCCTCGGGCGAATCCCACTCCGCGGTGCCGATCAGCCGCCCGACCTCCCTGCCGTCGCGGCCATAGACGACGGTGGTCGGCAGCGCGCGCGTACCGGCGGCGCGGCCGATCGCGCCGTTGGGGTCGTGGAAGACATGCAGCCGCTGGATGTCGAGACGCTCGACGAAGGGCCGCATCACCGGCCAGCCGTTGCGGTCCTGCGACAGCGCCACCACGGCCAGGTCGTCGTCGCCGATCACCGCCTGCAGCCGGTCGAGCGACGGCATCTCGCGGATGCACGGCGCGCACCAGGTCGCCCAGAAGTTCAGCACCACCACCTTGCCGGCGAAAGCCGAGAGGCTCGCCGCGCTGCCGTCCGCGGCGGTGATCGGCAGGGTCGGGATCGTTCCCGGCTTCGCCGCCGCCTCGAACCGGTCGAGCGCGCCGGTCGGTTGCGACGGGTCGGCGGCCATGCTTGAACTGCCGCCCCAGATGGACCATACCAGGGCGCAAGTCGCCAGGACGGACGCGATGCCAAGCCTCTTTCGCATACACCTCACCGCGGCGCAGGCATGAGCGCGTCGCGGAAGCCGCGGCGCGCCCGGTCGAGTGCCGTCAATCCCATGTGGGGCGGCCGGTTCGCGGCCGGCCCCGATGCGCTGATGGAGAGGATCAACGCCTCGATCGGGTTTGACAAGCGGCTTTACCGGCAGGACATCGCCGCTTCCAAGGCCCACTGTGCGATGCTGGTCCGCCAGAAGATCATCGCCGCGAAGGACGGCAAGGCGATCCAGGCCGGCCTCGACAAGGTGCTGGCCGAGATCGAGGCCGGCACGTTCGAGTTCAAGACCGAGCTGGAGGACATCCACCTCAATGTCGAATCGCGCCTCGCTGCGCTGATCGGGCCGGCGGCCGGGCGGCTGCACACGGCCCGGTCGCGTAACGACCAGGTCGCCACCGACTTCCGGTTGTGGGTGCGCGATGCCATCGACGCCACCGGGGCGGCGCTGGCCGGGCTGCAGACGGCGCTGATCGACCAGGCGGAGCGCCACGCCACCACGGTGATGCCGGGCTTCACCCACATGCAGCCGGCGCAGCCGGTCACCCTGGGCCACCACTTCCTCGCCTATGTCGAGATGCTGGGGCGCGACCGCGGCCGCTTCGCCGACGCCCGCCGGCGGATGAACGAATGCCCGCTTGGCGCGGCGGCGCTGGCCGGCACCTCGTTCCCGATCGACCGGCGGGTGACCGCCGCCGCGCTCGGCTTCGACCGGCCGACCGCCAACTCGCTGGATTCGGTGTCCGACCGCGACTTCGCGCTGGAGTTCCTGGCGGCGGCGGCGATCTGCGCCGTCCATTTGTCGCGGCTGGGCG
>JBFXDA010000080.1:0-4445 GCA_050181585.1 Reyranellaceae bacterium | reverse complement strand
TGCTCGATTCCGACGCCGACAACAAGGTGATGGACGCCGATCTGGCGCTCCAGGCGCTCGGCGGCGACCATGTCGCCTTCGGCTATCTCACCACCACCATAACGGTTTCGGACACCGATCGGCATCGGGCGGACGAGAAGGTCCGCGCCGTCGAGCGGATCGTCAACGGCCTCGGTTTCACCTGCCTGCGTGAAGGCGTCAATGCGGTCGAGGCCTGGCTCGGCAGCCTGCCGGGCCATGTCTACGCCAATGTCCGCCAGCCGCTGGTCCACACGCTGAATCTCGCCCATCTGATGCCGCTGTCCTCGGTCTGGGCCGGACCCACGCGCAATGTCCACCTGGACGGCCCGCCGCTGCTTTACGCCGAGACCAGCGGCTCCACGCCGTTCCGGCTTTCCACCCATGTCGGCGACGTTGGCCACATGCTCATCGTTGGGCCGACCGGCGCCGGCAAGTCCGTGCTGCTGGCGATGCTGGCACTCCAGTTCCGCCGCTATGCCGGCTCCCAGGTCTATATTTTCGACAAGGGGTATTCCGCGCGCGCGGCCGTGCTCGCCATGGGCGGCGAGCATCATGCGCTGGGCTCCGACGGCTCGCTTGCCTTCCAGCCGCTGCGCGGCATCGACGATCCGGCCGAGCGAAGCTGGGCCGCCGAATGGATCGGCGCGCTGCTGTCGCACGAGAAGGTCGTCGTCACCCCGGAGGTGAAGGAGGCCGTCTGGTCGACGTTGACCAGCCTGGCTTCCGCGCCGGTCGAGGAGCGCACGCTCACCGGCCTCTCGGTGCTGCTGCAATCGAACGCGCTCAAGGCGGCGCTCATGCCCTACACGCTTGACGGTCCGTTCGGCCGACTGCTCGACGCCGCCGAGAACCGGCTCGCGCTGGCGGAGGTGCAGTGCTTCGAGACCGAGGAGCTGATGCACGAGGCGGGCGTGGTCCTGCCGGTCCTCACCTATCTCTTCCACCGGCTGGAAGACCGCTTCGACGGGCGGCCGACCCTGCTGATCCTGGACGAGGCCTGGGTCTATCTCGATAACCCGGTCTTCGCCGCGCGCATCCGCGAATGGCTGAAGGTGCTGCGCAAGAAGAACGTCGCCGTCGTCTTCGCCACCCAGTCGCTCGCCGACATCGCCGGCAGCGCCATCGCGCCGGCCATCGTCGAGAGCTGCCCGCAGCGGATCTTCCTGCCCAGCGACCGGGCGATCGAGCCACAGGCGCGATCCGCCTATGAGCGCTTCGGTCTCAACGAGCGGCAGGTCGAGCTGATCGCCCGCGCCACCCCGAAGCGCCACTACTACCTGCAATCGCGGCGCGGCAATCGGCTGTTCGAGCTCGGGCTCGGCCCCATCGCGCTCGCGCTCTGCGGCGCGTCCGACCCGGCCTCCCAGACCCTCATCGACCAGGTTCTCGCCGAGCACGGGGCGGAGGGCTTCGCCGCCGGCTTCCTCGTTGCGCGCGGCCTCGATTGGGCTGCCGCTCTGCTCGGCGATTTCCCCACCCCAGAACAGGAGACGTCATCATGATGCGCAAGACGCTCGCGGCCCTGGCTGTCGCAACCTCGCTCGGTGTCGGCATGGAGGTTGTGCCCGCCGGTCCGGCCGCCGCCATCACCGTGTTCGATCCCTCGAACTTCGCCCAGAACATCCTGCAGGCCGCCCGCGCGCTGGAGCAGATCAACAACCAGATCCAGTCGCTTCAGAACCAGGCGACCATGCTGCAGAACATGGCGAAGAACCTTCAGCGCCTCGACTATTCGTCGCTTGGCCAGATCACCGGCGCGCTGCAGCGCATCGACGGGCTGATGATCCAGGCGCAGGGCATCGCCTTCGAGGTCGGCGCCACCGATGCGGCCTTCCGGCAGCAATTCCCCGAACAATATGACGCAGCGGTGACCACCGACCGGTTCGTTGCCGACGCCCGGACCCGCTGGCGCGACTCGATGAGCGCGTACCACCAGACCATGCGGATACAGGCGCAGGTGGTCGAGAACGTCCAGGCCGATGGCGCCACCCTGTCGGAACTGGTGATGGCCTCGCAGGGCGCGGTGGGGAGCCTGCAGGCGCAGCAGGCGACCAACCAGCTTCTCGCGCTTTCCACCAAGCAGCAGCTCCAGATCCAGAACCTGATGGCCGCGCAGTACCGCTCGGAAGCGCTGGACCAGGCGCGCAAGGCACAGGCGGAAGAAGCCGCGCGCGCGGCGACGGCTCGCTTCCTCGGCTCGGGGACGGCCTACACGCCGCGCTAGCGGCGGGAGGGCAGGGAGCTTCGCGACATGGGCGACCTCAATGTCATCGACCGCTTCATGGAGACCTTCATCCGCTACATCGATAGCGGGTTCGGGCTGCTGACCGGCGACATCGCCTTCCTGACCACCATCCTCATCGCCATCGACATCACGCTGGCCGGCCTGTTCTGGGCCATGGACGGCGAGTCCAACATCTTCGGTCGGCTGATCAAGAAGATCCTCTACGTCGGCGTCTTCGCCCTCATCCTCAATAACTTCTCGATGCTGGCGGACATCGTCTACCGGTCCTTTGCCGGGCTCGGCCTCCAGGCCACCGCCAACAGCCTGACCGCCGCCGATCTGCTGAAGCCCGGCAAGCTGGCGGGCATCGGATTTTCCGCTGCCCATCCGCTGCTCCACCAGGTCGGCGAGCTGATGGGCTTCACCAGCTTCTTCGACAATTTCCTGACCATCATCGTGCTGCTGATCGCCTGGGTCATCGTGATCATCGCCTTCTTCATCCTGGCGGTGCAGCTCTTCATCACCATCCTGGAATTCAAGCTGACCACGCTGGCCGGCTTCGTGCTGGTTCCCTTCGCGCTCTGGAACAAGACCTCGTTCCTCGCCGAACGCGTGCTCGGCAATGTCGTCTCGTCCGGCATCAAGGTGATGGTGCTGGCGGTCATCGTCGGCATCGGCTCGAGTTTCTTCGGCGAGTTCATCACCGCGCTGCAAGGGCAAGAGCCGGACATCGGCCAGGCCATGTCGCTGGTGCTGGCGGCGCTCTCGCTGTTCGGTCTCGGCATCTTCGGTCCGGGCATCGCGTCGGGCCTCGTCTCCGGCGCGCCGCAGCTCGGCGCCGGCGCCGCCATCGGCACCGCCGGCGCCGTCGCCGGCGCCGCGATGCTGACCGGAGGCGCCGCCATCGCCGGCATGCGTGGCCTCGGTGCGGCCGGATCGGGCGGCATGGCCGCGATCCGCGCCGGCACATCGGTCGGCGCCGCGGCATCCACCGCTTATGGACTCGGTCAGGCGACGTCCGGCGCAACCGGCATGGCTGCCGGACTGGGCGGGGTGGCGCGCGCGGGCGGCGGCGCCGTCGCGCAAGGCGTTCGTGCCATGGCGAGCCGCGCCGGCGAACCCCTGAAGGAAAGCGCGCAGGCAGGCCGCAGCGCCGCATGGCGCGCCACCGGCGGCACCGCCCCGGGCGGCGCCAGTTCTGCCTCGGCGGCGTCGGCGCGTGCCGCTCCCGTATCGCCGTCCGGCGGCGCCGCGCCCGATTGGGCCAGGCGCCTGCGTGCCGAGCAGGCCGCGCGCGCCCACCGCCAGGCCACGACGCAGGCGATCAGGGACGGCGACCGTCCCGGCGGCGCCGCCAACCCCGACCTCAAGGAGGACTGATCCGCGATGAAGTTCAAACGCACCCTCCAGCGCTACGGCCGGACGCCCGAGCCGGTGACGCCCTACCAGAAGGCGGCCCAGCTCTGGGACGAACGCATCGGCTCGGCGCGCGTCCAGGCCGGGAACTGGCGCCTCATGGCCTTCGGCAGCCTCGCTCTCAGCATGGGGCTCGCCATCGGCATGGCCTGGCAGTCGATGCAGAGCCGCGTCACGCCCTATGTGGTCGAGGTCGACCGCCTGGGCGAGGTCCGCGCCGTCGCACCGGCGATCCAGAACTATCAGCCCACCGACGCGCAGATCGCGTGGCATTTGGGCCGCTTCATCGCCGGCGTGCGCGGGGTATCGATCGATCCGGTGCTGGTGCGCCGGAACTGGCTCGACGCCTACGACTTCGCCACCGACCGGGCGGCAGTCTTCCTCAACGACTACGCGCGCACCAACGATCCCTTCGCCGCCATCGGCGCGCGCAGCGTCTCGGTCCAGGTGACGAGCGTGGTGCGCGCCTCGGACTCGTCGTTCCAGGTGAAGTGGACCGAGCAGGTCTACGAGCGCGGCAGCCTCGCCCGCACCGAGCGCTGGACCGCCATCCTCACGACCGTCATCCAGCCGCCGCGCAGCGCGGAGGTGCTCCGCAAGAACCCGCTCGGCCTCTACGTCAACGCCATCGCCTGGTCGCGCGAGCTCGATCCCGCGACCGCGCCCGAAGGGAGGATCCCCCAATGACCCGCTCTTTATCGATATCGATCGGCGCGATCCCGATCCCAGTCGGTCCGATCCGCGCCATTCTGATCGCCTCCGTGTCGAGCCTGGCGCTGGCTGC
>JBFXDA010000079.1:0-4483 GCA_050181585.1 Reyranellaceae bacterium | reverse complement strand
TCAACTTCGAGACTGTCAAGTACTTCGGCAACGAGGAGCACGAGGCCGGGCGCTTCGACCGGTCGCGCCAGCGCTACGAGCGCGCCGCCATCCGCTCCAAGGCGACGCTGTCGACGCTCAACATCGCCCAGGGCGTCGTCATCGCCGCCGGCCTCGTCGCGGTCATGATCATGGCCGGCGACGGCGTCGTCGCCGGCACCATGACGGTGGGCGACTTCGTGCTGGTCAACACCTACCTCGTCCAGCTCTATATGCCGCTGAACTTCCTCGGCTTCGTCTACCGCGAGATCCGCCAGTCGCTGGTCAACATGGAGCAGATGTTCGCGCTGCTGAACGTCAACGCCGAGATCGCCGATTCCGCCGATGCCAGGCCGCTGGAAGTCAGCCAGGGCGTGGTCGAGTTCCGCGACGTCGATTTCCGCTACGAAGCCAACCGGCCGATCCTGCACGGCGTTTCCTTCCGCGTGCCGGCCGGCCACACCGTCGCCATCGTCGGCCCGTCGGGCGCGGGCAAGTCGACCATTTCGCGCATCCTGTTCCGCTTTTACGACGTGGCCTCGGGCGCGGTGACGATCGACGGCCAGGACATACGCAACGTGACGCAGAAGAGCCTGCGCGCGACCATCGGCATCGTTCCGCAGGACACCGTGCTGTTCAACGACACGATATATTACAACATCGCCTATGGCCGCCCCGACGCCAGCCGCGAGGAGGTCGAGCAGGCGGCGCGGCTGGCGCGCATCCACGATTTCGTCGCCGGCCTGCCCGAGGGCTACGACACCATGGTTGGGGAGCGGGGATTGAAGCTGTCGGGCGGTGAGAAGCAGCGCGTCGCCATCGCCCGCACCATTCTCAAGAACCCGCCGATCCTGCTGTTCGACGAGGCGACCAGCGCCCTCGATACACAGACCGAGCGCGAGATCCAGACGTCGCTGAAGGAAGTTTCGCGCGCCCGCACCACGCTGGTCATCGCCCATCGCCTGTCCACCGTGGTCGATGCCGAGGAGATCATCGTCCTCGACCGCGGCCGCATCGTCGAACGCGGCCGCCATGGCGAGTTGCTGGCGCAGGGCGGCATCTACGCCGCCATGTGGCGCCGCCAGCAGGAGGCCATCGAACGCGGCATGGCCGGGCACGAGGGCGAGGGCGAGAGCCTGCGCGGCCTTGGACATTTGCGACCCGTGGTAACCGAGTAGCGTCTCGACATCGAATTACCGCAGCAGCCCGGCCACACCCTTCGCCGATTCGACGCCGCAGCTTGCATGCCGCTGCGGGATGACACGCATCGATTGCATGGCGAACTCGCAGGTCCGTCTGCCATCGATACTTGTCTCCGCCAGCCGTTAAACCTTTAACGCGTCTATCGGATCGTCGATGCAACTGACTGATACAACGCTGTTGCACCCATGAAAACCTATACCTAATCAGGCTGATGATCGCTCGTCCTACTGCCAGGGAGCTAATCCAGCCAATGCAGGAAATCCGGTCCGTTGCAATACACGTCAAACGTGCGTGCCACAAATTATCACAATTGGAGACTTAGGGATCAGTAGGGCCGGGCCTCGGTTGCCGGTCCGCGATTGGCAATTTCAAGGAGGACGATATGCGCAAACACATTCGAATCGGCGGCATCGCTTTCTGTCTTGCGGCGACGACGGCTCTGACCTCGCCGTCCTTCGCCAACTGCACAACCGCCGCCGGCGCGCTGACGCCGGCCCAGCTGCGACAGATCGCCGATTACGGCTGCGCGTCGTTGCTTGAGAGCGCCGGCGTTTCCGGCATGGGCAACGCGATCGGCAACCCCGGCAGTCCCGGCAATCCGGGTAGTCCGGGCAATCTGGGTAGTCCGGGCAATCCCGGCAATCCGGGCAATCCCGGCAATCCCGGCAACAACCCGGGCACGCCGGGCGGTCCGGGTGGTGGCTCGGGCGGCATCGATGTCGGCGTGATCGGCGGCGCCAACGGCAATACCGGCGGCGTCAATGTCGGCGTCGTCGGCGGCGCCAACGACAACAGCGGCGGCATTAACGCCGGTATCGGTACGAGCGCGGCCTCCGGCAACAGCGGCGGAATTAATGCCGGCCTGGGCAGCAACGCGGCCTCCGGCAATACCGGCGGCATCAACGCCGGCATCGGCTCCAATGCTGCGTCGGGCAACAGCGGCGGCATTAATGCCGGCCTGGGCAGCAACGCAGCCTCCGGCAATACCGGCGGCATCAACGCCGGTATCGGCTCCAATGCCACGTCGGGCAATACTGGCGGCATCAATATCGGCATTGGCAAGAATGCCGCCACCAGCAACAGCGGCGGCATCAACGCCGACATCGGCGGCAACGGCACCGGTGCGGGCAGCAACAACAGCGGCGGCGGCGGTATCGGCGTCGGGGTCGGCGGTGCCGGCGGGATCGGCGTCGGTTCCGATGGCGTCGGCTCTACTGGCGGTTCGTCAGGCGTTGGCGCTTCCGCCGGTGCGGATGGCATCGGCGCCAGCGTCGGCGGCGAGAGCGGCGTCGGCGCCTCGGTCGGGTCGGATGGCATCGGCGCCAGCGTCGGCGGCGAGAGTGGCGTCGGCGCCTCGGTCGGGTCGGACGGTATCGGCGCCAGCGTCGGCGGCGAGAGCGGCGTCGGCGCCAGCGTCGGCTCGGAGGGCGTCAGCGCCAGCGTCGGCGGTACGGGCGGCATCGGCGCCAGCGTCGGCAGCGGCGGGATTGGCGCCAGTGTCGGCGGCATCGGCGTCGGCGTCGGCGCCGGGGGGATCGGCGTCAGCGACGCCGGCGGCGTCGGCGGCACCAGTGCCGGCGGTGCGGGTGCGCCCGGCGAAGGCGGCAATTAGCGCGCCGGCTGCGAGACAATGGAAAAGCCCGGCAGCGATGCCGGGCTTTCTCTTGTCGCGAGTTTCGTCCGCCGCTAGTGCAGCGCCGAGGACAAGGCATCGGTCGGCCAGGGCGGCTCGCTGACATCGACGATCAGCGCCGCGTCCTCGTCGCCCGACAGCGAGCGATGCAGGCAGTCGCGCCACAGATCGAAGGCGACGCTTTCCAGCGCATCGGCGAAGGGCGGCGTCACGAAGGTCTCGGGCACGCGGCCGAGAAAGGCGGTCTGCGCCTCGAGCCGCCGGTTCAGCCGCTCGATTTCGCGCAGGATCGCCTTCATGTACGGGTCGGCCTCGTTGCCGCTATGGACGGCGGCGAGAATGGCCTCGCAATCGTTGCGATCGATCCGGGTCGCATAGAGCATGCTGTCTCGCTCCGTGCAGTATTCCACTAACCGAACGGCCGCCGAACGCGCCCGCCCGAACCTGAATACCGCTCGAACCCGCTGCGGGTTCCCCGAACCCGACTGTCTGTGGAAAAAAGCAAGAATTTCAGCCGGCCGCCCCCTCATGCACCAGCAGCCAGCGCTTGCGCGCCAGCCCGCCGCCGTACTTCACCAGCGCCCCGTCGCTGCCGACCAGCCGGTGGCACGGCACCACGATGCTGACCGGGTTGGCGCCGTTGGCCGCGCCGGTCGCCCGCACCGCCGCGGGCCGGCCGATCCGGGCCGCCAGCCCGGCGTAGCTCATGGTCGAGCCGGCCGGCACCGCGCGCAGCGCCCGCCACACGAGTTTCTGGAGATCGCTGCCGCCGGTTTCCACGGCGATCGCGTCGATGGCCTCGAGCGCGCCGGAAAAATACGCCTCCAGCGCCAGCCGCGCTGGCGAGCGCTTGCGCGCTTCCGCGATCTCGACGCGCTCGCCGTACTGCCGGCGGAGAAGAGTGAACAGCCGCGCCTCATGATCCTTCCAGTCGGCCGCGCGCAGTCTCTGGCGCTCGTCGCACAGCAGCAGCATGGCGCCGGTCGGCGTCGGCAGGCATTCGAGGAACAGGGCGAGGCTCGTCATGGCGGGCGATGATAGCGGCCTCGATTGTGGATAGTCGCGATTGTGCGGCGAGGTGTCGTGGCCTACCAATGGCCCATGCCCCGCCTGCACATACTCGGCGCCTCCGGCTGCGGCACCACCACGCTGGGGCGGGCGCTGTGCGCCCGTCATGGCTGGACGCAAGTCGATACCGACGACGTGTTCTGGCTGCCGAGCGATCCGCCCTATGCCGACATCCGCCCGCGCGAGGAGCGCGTGGCGCTGATGCGCAGTCTGCTCGACGCCGCACGCGACTGGGTCGTGTCGGGCTCGATGTGCGGCTGGGGCGACGTTTTCATCCCGCGCTTCGACCTGGTGGTGTTCCTGACGGTGCCGACCGAGGAACGCATCCGCCGCCTGACGATCCGCGAGCGGTTTGGATCATCCCGTTCCAAGACAACGCAACCTCCGGATAACCTAAGGTTGTGTCGAGATGCTTACGCATTAGACTGGGGAGCTGACCTGCTCCCCATCTTTCACACGTCTGCAGCTTGAGTCTGTTCCTGTTCTGCTCTCGTGGTGTGTGGTGCAACGGGGCGGGGCGCGAAGCCCCCGGTCGAGCGCAGCGTCCCGCCCCGTTGCTCT
>JBFXDA010000078.1:0-4616 GCA_050181585.1 Reyranellaceae bacterium | reverse complement strand
TTCGAGACGCTTGGAGCCGGCCGGCACCTGCGCCAAGATGCGCCTCCCGCTTCCGGAGCATGCCATGGCGCGCACGCCGACCCTGAACAACGAAAAGCTCTACGACTACGCGCTGGCCACCTGGCTGCGCGATTCCGACCTCAAGCGCCGGCTGCGCCAGGAGACGGCGAAACTCGCCGGCGCCGGCATGCAGATCGGCCCCGACCAGGGCCAGCTCATGGCGCTGCTGGTCAGATCCATCGCCGCCCGCCGCATCGTCGAGATCGGCACCTTCACCGGCTATTCCGCCCTCTGCATGGCCGAGGCGCTGCCGGCCGACGGCAGGCTGATCGCCTGCGACAACTCGGTCGAATGGACCGACATCGCCCGCCGCTACTGGCGCGAGGCCGGGGTCGCCGACCGCATCGAGCTGCGCCTGGGCGCCGCCATCGACACGCTCTACCGCCTGCTGGGCGACGGCGAGAGCGGCACGTTCGACCTGGCCTTCATCGACGCCGACAAGGCCAATTACGAGCGCTACTACGAGGCCTGCCTGCTGCTGCTGCGCAAGGGCGGGTTGATCCTGATCGACAACGTTCTGTGGGGCGGCTCGGTGATCGACCCGAGCAAGACCGACGACGACACCGTGGCGATCCGCGAGCTTAACCTCAAGCTGCGCGACGACGACCGCATCGACCTCGCCCTCATCCCCACCGGCGACGGCCTCACCATCGCCCGCAAGCGCTGAAAAATGCGGCGCTGACGCGCCACGCTTCCTCTCGAACCCCCTCACCCAGCCTCTCCCCGTTGGGGAGAGGAGCAGTAAAGCGTCGCCTCGTCGTTCCTCATGTCTCCTCTCCCCCTCGTCATCCCCGCCTCTCCCTCGTCATCCCCCGCCTCTCCCTCGTCATCCCCGCCTCTCCCTCGTCATCCCCGCCTCTCCCTCGTCATCCCCGCCTTGAGCGGGGATCCACGCGGTCGCGCCTCACCACCGATGTCGACCATCGCATGGCCCCCCGCTCAAGGCGGGGGTGACGGAAAAGAAAATGCTGATGCTCCCGGCGGTCACCCGCATGCGGGGAGAGGCGAACGGGAACTTCCTACCGGTTCCCGAACATCGGATGCACCACCGTGTCGCCGGGCTTGATGCCCAGCAGCCTGGCGCTGCCGCCGGCGATCTCGAGTACGCCCAGCGCCTGCCCGCCCGACAATATCGTGTCGGTCGACATCGGCTTGGTGTTGGCGGCGATGGAGATGATTTTGCCCTTGGCGTCGATGAAGATCATGTCGAGCGGGATCAGCGTGTTCATCATCCACATGCTGACCACCTGCGGCGCGCCGAAATCGAACAGCATGCCGGTATAGGGATCGAGCTTCTCGCGGAACATCAGCCCGCGCTGCTTCTGCGCCTGGGTGCGCGCCAGCTCGACGTCGAACTTGATCTCGCCGCCCGAGGTGCGGATCGCCAGCGTGTCGCGCTCGAAGGTCACGGCCGGCGCGCTCTGGCTGGCCGGCTGCTGCGCGCCCGCCGGTCCCGCCATGCCGGCCAGCGCCAGCACGATCGCCGCCAGCAGACCTATCCCGATCCTTCGCATCGCCCGTATCCCCGTCCCGCGTTTTCCTTATCCAGTATCGGTCCGACATCTGGCCGAAATTGCGGCCTGTTGCAACCGGGAGGGGCAACCGGGAGGCCTCCATCCCCGCTTGCCACCGACGCCGCCCGACGTCATGATCGGCGCGCTTTCACTGGGGGGAGCCGCCGCGCGGCTGAGAGGTTCCGACAGGGAACGACCCTTCAAACCTGAACCGGTTAGGACCGGCGTAGGGACGGGTGACATGGGTCGATTTTCTCCTCCGCAGCATTCCGCTGGCAGCCCTCCGCCGGAGCCATCTTCGGGTGCGAAACCCGATTCGGCGCACCCTCGACTCGACCCCGACTCGACCCCTTCCGGCACCCCGCGAGGCACCGACCAGGGGGTCGCGAGGGGGTCGCGAGCCCCCTTCGCGCTGCGGCTTTCGCGCGCCAGCCTGGCTTTCGACGGCGTCGATCTCTTCCGCGACCTCGCTCTCGACGTCCCGTACGGCCGCTGGACCAGCATCCTGGGCCCCTCCGGCGTCGGCAAATCCAGCCTGCTGCGGCTGATCGCGGGCCTCCTTCCGCCTCGAAACAACATGAGGATCGACTGGCAAGACGCTGATCCTGCTTCTCTTTCCTTCATGGCGCAGACCGACCTGCTGCTGCCCTGGCTGAGCGTGCTCGACAACGTCCTGCTCGGCCCCCGCCTGCGTCGGGTTTCCGGGGTCGAGATGCAGGCGAAACGCCAGCAGGCTTATGACCTTCTTGAGAGACTGGGTCTGCAACGCCTCGCAACCCGTTTACCTGCAACGCTTTCTGGCGGCCAGCGCCAACGCGTTGCCCTCGCTCGCACCCTGCTCGAACAGTCCAGTACTGTGCTCATGGACGAACCCTTCTCCCAGCTCGACGCCATCACCCGCCACGACCTGCAAAACCTTGCCGCGCAAGCGTTTTCCGGCCGCACCGTGATCATGGTGACGCATGATCCGCTGGAGGCGCTGCGGCTGTCGCACCGCATCGTCGTCCTCGCCGGCCGCCCCGCCGAAATCTCCGCGATTCTCGAGCCCGTCGGCGAAATTCCGCGCGAAACCGCTGATCCCGGCCTGCACGCCGAACTCATGCGCCGCCTGCAACAGGCCGCGGGAATGTCGGCATGATCCGCCTGCTCCGCCCGCTGCTCGTCGCCGCGATCCTGCTGATTTCGTGGGAGATTCTGGTGCGCGGCTTCGCCGTGCCGGCCTTCATCCTGCCGCCGCCCTCGCGCGTCGCGGTCGCACTCGCCGGCAATGCCGGGCTGCTCGCCGCCAATGCCGGCATCACCGCGCTGGAAATCCTGCTCGGCCTCGTCCTCGGCGCCGCCCTCGGCTGCCTGAGCGGGCTGACGCTGGTGCGCTTCGGCGCGGCGCGGCGGCTGCTGCTACCGGTGCTGATCGCCAGCCAGGCGGTGCCGGTCTTCGCGCTGGCGCCGCTGCTGGTGCTGTGGCTGGGCTACGGGCTGGCGTCGAAGATCGCCATGGCGGCGCTGGTGATCTATTTCCCGGTCGCCAGCGCCTTCTACGACGGGCTGCGGCGCACCGATCCGGGCTGGCTGGAACTGGCCCGGACCATGCGGGCGTCGAACGCGGCGATGCTGCTGCAGATCCGCCTGCCCGCCGCCCTGCCGGCGCTGGCGTCGGGCCTGCGCGTGGCGGCCGCGGTGGCGCCGATCGGCGCAGTGATCGGCGAATGGGTCGGCGCCTCGGCCGGGCTCGGCTACCTGATGACCCTGTCGCTGGCGCGCGCCCAGACCGACCTCGCCTTCGCCGCCCTGCTGCTGCTGGCCGTCATGGGCCTGGCGCTGTTTTACGCCGTCGACGCGCTGCTGCGGCGGCTGATCCCCTGGCAGCGCGAGAGCGCTGCGCTTTCCGACCGAGGAGTTGCGTGATGAGGATTGCAAAGGCTTTCGCTCTTGCCCTGAGCTTGATGCTGCTGGCCGCGCCGGCGCGCGCCGCCGACAAGGTCACGGTGCTGCTCGACTGGTTCGTCAATCCCGATCATGCGGCGCTGATCGTGGCCCGCGATAAGGGCTACTTCGCCGGGCATGGGCTGGACGTCACCCTGGTGGCGCCGGCCGATCCCAATGCGCCGCCCAAGCTGGTCGCCGCCGGACAGGCGGACTACGCCGTCTCCTATCAGCCGCAACTGCATCTGCTGGCCGGCGAAGGCCTGCCGCTGGTGCGCGTCGGCGCCCTGGTGGCGCAGCCGCTGAACTCGCTGGTCGTTCTGGAAGACGGTCCGGTGAAGACACTGGCCGACCTGAAAGGCCGCAAGGTGGGCTTTTCGGTCGGCGGCTTCGAGGAGGCGCTGCTTGGCACCATGCTGGAAAGCGCCGGCCTGACGCTCAAGGACGTCACGCTGATCAACGTCAACTTCAACCTGTCGACGGCGCTGATGGGCGGCCAGGTCGATGCGGTGATCGGCGCCTTCCGCAATTTCGAGCTCAACCAGCTTGCGATCGAGAAGCGCTCCGGCAAGGCCTTCCTGCCCGAACAGCATGGCGTGCCGGGCTACGACGAGCTGATCCTGGTGGCGCATCGCGAGAAGATCGACGCCGGCCGGACGAAGCGGCTGCTCGACGCGTTGCGCGAGGCGACGGCGTGGATCAAGGCCGAACCCGAGGCGGCGTGGCAGGTCTTCGCCAAAGCCGGAAAGGAACTCGACAACGAACTCAACCGGCGGGCCTGGAAGGACACGGTGCCGCTGCTGGCCGCCGACCCGGCCGATCTGGACACGGCGCGCTATGTCGGCTTCTCGGCCTTCCTCCGACAAAAAGGCGTGTTGAAGCAACCGGCGCCGGTGGACCGGTACGTGCGCGAGATCCGCTAGGCTTCAGCCGAGGCGGATATCGGTTACCTGGAGGCCTTTTGGTCCTTCGCCGATGCGGATACGCACGGTCTGGCCGGGCTGCAGCACTTCGACTCCGTTGCGACGCAGGACCGCGGCATGGACGAACACGTCCTTGTCGAGTTCCTGCGGGCAGACGAACCCGTAGCCGCGCTCGTTGTTGAACCACTTGACCACT
>JBFXDA010000077.1:0-4706 GCA_050181585.1 Reyranellaceae bacterium | reverse complement strand
TGTCGGCCTGCTGCGGCCGCAGGGCGAGCGCGGCGTCGTAGTCCGCCAGCGATTTCTCGAACTCCCGCATCTTGCGCCAGGTGAAGCCGCGAATTTCCAGCGTGTCGGGATCGTCCGGCCGCAGCGCCAGGGCGGCGTTGCAGTCCTCGATCGCCTGGGTCAGCCGACCGGCCACCGAGCGGGACCAGCATCGGCTTTGCAGCACGGCGGGATCCTTGCGGCGGATCTTCAGCGCCGCATCGTAGTCGGCGATCGCGTCGATATGGCGGTTGCGCTGGGCGTAGGCGAGGCCGCGATTGAAATGCGCCTGGAACAGCGGCATGCCGCGCTCGCCGCCCGCCTCGATAATCTCGGTGCAGCCCTGTATGGCGCGTTCGGGCGCAGGATCGTCGCAGGCCCGTGCGTTGGCCGATTGGGCCGCCACCGGCTGCGTCATCGCAAACCCGCCAACAAGAACCGCCAATGTAATGATGCCACGCATTATGCCCTCCCCGGCCGATGCCGCTCGTGCTGCTCAACGGTCGAGGCGGGGTTTGGTTTCCGCGCGGCGGAAGCGGGCGGGACGGGTGATTGTCTCGACCCGCCGAGGGGGCTAGGTTGCCGGCCCTGAACGCAAATCCGCAGCGGAGTTCGCCATGCCCCTCGATCCCGGAACCCTGGAACAGCTGGTCGACACGGTCGGCCGTTTCGTGCGCGAACGCTGCATCCCGCTGGAGGAGCAGGTCGCCGAGGAGGACAAGGTTCCGCAGGAACTGATCGAGGAGATGAAGGGGCTGGGCCTGTTTGGTCTGACGGTGCCGGAAGAGTATGGCGGGCTGGGGCTCAACACCGAGGAAGAGGCCCGGGTGGTGATGGAGTTGGGTCATGCCGCGCCTGCCTTCCGCTCGGTCTGCGGCACCAATATCGGCATCGGATCGCAGGGACTGATTAACGCAGGCACCGAGGAGCAGAAGCGCAAGTACCTGCCGGGGGTGGCCTCGGGCGAGATCATCACCAGCTTCGGCCTGACCGAGCCCGATGCCGGTTCCGATGCGGCGGGTCTCAAGACCAGCGCACGGCGCGAGGGCGATTTCTGGATTCTCAACGGCACCAAGCGCTACATCACCAACGCCAACGTGGCGAACCTGCTGACCATCATGGCGCGCACCGACCCTACGGTTAAAGGCGGCGGCGGCATCTCTGCCTTCCTGGTCGAGCGCGGCACGCCGGGGCTGCGCTTCGGCAAGCCGGAAAAGAAGATGGGCCAGCAGGGCGCGCATATCTGTGACGTCATTTTCGAGGACTGCAAGGTGCCGGCCGAACAGATGCTGGGCGGCGAAGGCGGGCAGGGACAGGGCTTCCGTTCGGCGATGAAGACGCTCGATCGTGGCCGCATCCATGTCGCCGCGCTCTGCGTCGGCATGGCGGAGCGCATCATCGAGGAATCGCTGAAGTACGCCGCCGAGCGCAAGCAGTTCGGCCAGCCGATCGCCAATTTTCAGCTCATCCAGGCAATGCTGGCCGACAGCGAGACGGAAGCCTATGCGATGAAGACCATGGTGCTGGACGCGGCCCGCCGGCGCGACAAAGGCGAGGACGCCTCGCTGCTCGCTTCCTGCGCCAAGCTGTTCTGCTCCGAGGCGCTGGGACGGATCGCCGATCGCGGCGTCCAGATTCATGGCGGCGCAGGCTACATCCGCTCCTACGCGGTCGAGCGCTTCTATCGCGATGTGCGCATCGTGCGGCTCTACGAGGGCACCTCGCAGATCCAGCAGATCATCATTGCCCGCGAGATGATGCGCGGGCGGCGGACCTAGTCGGGCGCGGGGGCAGCGCCATGCGGCTGAAGGAAAAGGTCTGCATCATCACCGGCGCCACGTCGGGTATCGGCAAGCGCACGGCGGAGATATTCGCAGAGGAGGGCGCGCTGCTCGTCGTCTCGGGACGACGGCGCGAACTGGGCGGGGAGGTCGCCGCTGCGATCGGGCCGCGCTGCGATTTTTTTCAGGCCGACGCCACCGACGAGGGTCAGGTCAGGGCGCTGGTCGATTTCACGCTGAAGAAGCACGGCCGGATCGACTGCCTGTTCAACAATGCCGGCGGGCCGGCGCCCAATGGCGGCATCGAAACCATCGATCTGGCGGCCTACGAGGCGGCCTTCGCCCTCAACGTCCGCTCGGTCATGCTGGGCATGAAGCACGTGGCGCCGATCATGATGGCGCAACAAAGCGGCAGCATCATCAACAACGGCTCGCGCGCCGCCAGCCGGGTCGGTCGCTCGCCGTCGCTGGTCTACGCCGCCGCCAAAGCCGCCGTGGTGCAGCTTTCGGCCGTCACCGCCATCCAGCTCGGCGAACATTTTGTGCGCGTGAACACGATCTCGCCCGGCGGCATAGCTACTGGCTTCGCGGCGAAATCGGTTGGCATCGATTCCGACCGGGCCGACGGCACGGCAGAGAAGATGAAGGAGGGACTGGCGAAGCGCCAGTCGATCCCCCGCGCCGGCACGCCCGACGATGTGGCGCAGGCGGCGGTGTTCCTGGCCTCCGACGACTCGGCCTTCATCAACGGCCACGACCTGATCGTCGATGGCGGCGTGGTCGGCGGCAATTTCTGGAGCGTGACGCGCGATTCCTACAGCGGCCTGAAACAGCGCTTGGGCGTCGACTAAGCTGCGCTATGCTTGCTCCCCGAAAGACAAGGGGAGGCACAAGCATGCGTCTTAAGGACAAGGTCTGCATCGTCACCGGCGCGACGTCGGGCATCGGCAAGCGCACGGCGGAAATGTTCGCCGCACAGGGCGCGAAGCTGGTCATCGCCGGCCGTCGCGCCGATCTGGGCGAGGCGGTGGCCAAGGCGATCGGCCCGCACTGCAGCTTCGTGAAGACCGACGTGACGGACGAGGCGCAGATGCAGGCGCTGATCGACTTCACGGTGAAAAAGCACGGGCGCATCGACTGCCTGTTCAACAATGCTGGCGGTCCGGCGCCGGTGGGCGGCATCGAGACCATTCCGGTCGACGGTTTCGACAAGGCCATCGCCGTCAACGTGCGCTCGGTGATGCTGGGCATGAAGCACGTGGCGCCGATCATGGTGAAGCAGCAGGCCGGCAGCATCATCAACAACGGCTCGGTGGCGGCAAGCCGCGCCGGCCTGTCTTCGTCGATGATCTATTCCGCGGCCAAGGCGGCGGTCGTCCACCTGACTGTCTGCGTCGCCATGCAGCTCGGCGAACAGAACGTGCGCGTCAACTCGATCTCGCCGGGCGGCATCGCCACCGGGATCTTCGGCAAGGCGCTGGGGCTCGACACGGCCAAGGCCGAGGAGACGGCGGAAGCGGTCAAGGCCGGGCTGGCCAAGATGCAGCCCATCCCGCGCGCCGGGCTGACCGACGACATCGCCAACGCCGCAGTCTTCCTCGCCTCCGACGAATCGACCTTCGTCAACGGCCACGACCTGGTGGTCGATGGCGGCGTGATCGGCGGCCGCCTCTGGGGCCCGCACCAGGAGGCGCTGAAGGGCATGCGGCAGGCGTTCGGGGTGGAGGGTTAAAGTTCGCTGCCAACGCAAAAGAGCCGGGACGACCTCGCCATCCCGGCTCTTCGCTCTTTGACGGCCGCTCTTACTGCTGCGGATAGACGCGCTGGCGAACCGGATACTCCGGCTCGGCGGCGATGCTGCGCGAGGGCGCTGCGCCTTCGTTGCCGGACTCGACCATCACCTGGCCCGATGGCGACAGCACCACGCCGAGCCGCTGGCCGTTCTGGGTCGCCATGCCGTGCCAGAAATTGTCGCAGCCTTTGGTCAGGCCGGTGACATTGGTGTAGCCGGCGGCTTGAATCTTGCGCTGCGCGTCCGCCGCCGTCGAACCGTCGATGCGCTCGCCATGCGTGCAGCCGGCGTAGGCGGTGCCTGCCCCCAGAACCGGGGCTGCCATTCCAATGGCCAGAGCCGCAACAATAATCTTCATCTTCATTTCGATCCTCCTTCGGAGCATTCGATGGAGGGAAACGGACGGTCGGTCGTGCGGTTCCGTACGGTATTTCAGGGTTGGAGCGGGATGCCGGGCCGCGCACCCGTCGGCTTGCCGCCGTCCCAGATCGGCACGCCGTTGTTGACGACGATCTCTATCCCCGCCGCCGCCTGTTCGGGCTTCTCGAAGGTGGCGGTGTCGATGATGGTGGCGGGATCGAACAGCACCAGGTCGGCGGCATGGCCGTCGCGGATCAGGCCGCGCTCCTTGAAGCCGAACTCCGCGGCCGGCAGGCCCGTCATGCGGTGGATGGCGTCCTGCATCGTCAGCAGCTTGATATCGCGCGCGTAATGGCCCAGCACGCGCGGGAATGTGCCCCACAGGCGCGGGTGGGGTACGCTGTCCCACGGCAGGCCGTCGGAGCCGACCATGGCGCGCGGGAAGGCGAGCACGCGTTGCACGTCGGCCTCGTCCATCTGGAAATATATGGCGCCGGCCGGCGAGACGGCGGCGACGACTTCCTTGCGCGTCGTCAGGCCGAGCTCGCGGCCGACCTCGTCGATGTCGCGGCCGGAGAATTCGGGACGGCCGCGGCACCAGGTGATGGTGACCCGGTCGGCGCTCTCGACGTAGTCGGGCAGCAGCACCGTGGAGGAGGCGGTGTAGGGATAGACGTCGAGGCCAAGCGGCTGGCCGGCCTGCAGGCGTTCGATCAGCGGCAGGGTCTCGCGCGTGCGACCGAAATTGGTGCGGC
>JBFXDA010000076.1:0-4756 GCA_050181585.1 Reyranellaceae bacterium | reverse complement strand
CCGCATCGACCGCGTCGCGCTGGAAATCGACCAGCTCGAACGAGGTCGACAGCTGCACCTCGATCTCCGGATGCAGCGACTGGAAGGCCGAGAGCCGCGGCACCAGCCATTTGGTGGCGAAGGAGGCGGTGGAGGAAATCACCAGCGGCGCCGTCTCGTCGCGCCGCAGCAGCCGGTCGGTCGCCTGGTCGATCATGTCGAAGGCGTCGCGCAGCGCCGGCAGATAGGCCTGGCCTGCTTCCGACAGCAGCACGGTCCGGTTGCGGCGCACGAACAGCTTCACCGCCAGCCGCTCCTCCAGCATCCGGATCTGATGGCTGATGGCGGCCTGCGTCACGTTGAGTTCGGCGGCGGCGCGGGTGAAGGACAGATGCCGGGCGGCGGCCTCGAAGGCGCGCAATCCGTTGAGCGGGGGCAGGCGGCGAAATGCTGTCATTTCGATAAGTCTAGCTCATGGAAGAATGAGAAACCATCGTTTGTTGAAACCGGGCAAAAGCCCCAGTTTCTCGTCAACAGACGATGAGAAAGGAACAAGCCATGAGCGATCTTATCCTTAACCATTATAAGGAATTCTGGCCCGAAAAGTCGCTGCGGGCGAGCCTGGCGGCGCTGGCCGAATGGCGCAAGCGGGCGCATGACCGGGCCGAGCTGGCGCAGCTTTCCGAGCGCGACGCCCGCGATATGGGCCTGACCGCCTCGCAGATCCAGTTCGAGGCCAGCAAGCCCTTCTGGCGCGCCTGAACCGAAAAGCGCCGACAGGACTCCCCAGGACTTCCGAGGCGCTTCACGGGGACCGGGTTTCCCTGCCCGCACTCCCCTCTCCAGCCGGCGACACCGTTTCCGCTCCCAGGTGTCGCCGGCTTTTTTCGTCTTCATCCTCGTGGCGAGCCGCGTCGGCGCTTGGCAGAATGCCGCCGCCATGAAGCGGCTTCTCGCCATTCTGCTGTTCGCCTGCATCGCCGCACTGCCGCCGTTGCATGGCGTTGCCGCGGACGACGCGGCGCTCGCGCGCGGCATCGACGCCTATCGCGCCGGCGACTACGAGGCGGCCCGCCGCCTGCTGCAGCCCTTCGCCGACCAGCCTGAGGTCGCCTACGCGCTGGGCAACATGGCGATGGAGGGCGAAGGCGGGCCGGTCGACCATGAGGCGGCGGCGCGGCATTACGCGGCCGGCGCCGCCGGTGGCCATGTCGGCGCCACCGCCAATCTCGGCTTTCTGTTCGACCGCGGCTGGGGCGTCGAGCGCGATGGCGCCCGCGCCCAGACGAACTACATTCTCGCCGCGCTGCAAGGCAACGTCGTGGCGATGAACAATCTCGCCTATCTGTGGGGCCGCCAGGGCGGGCTGCTGCCGCAGGCGCTGTGCCTGAGCGCCCGCACCCTGGAAATCGAGCCCGACAATGCGAGTTTTCTCGATACCTACGGCTTCATCCTGCTGCGCCTGAAGCGGGCCGCCGAAGCCGATCGCTATTTCCGCCGCGCGCTCGAGATCGCGCCCGACATCGCCGAGATCTGGGAGCATCGCGGCGATGCGGCCGGCCTGTCGGGCGGCGACGGCAGCGCTTTCTGGAAGCGGGCGCTGGACGTGCAGGACGATGGGCGGCTGACGGGCCGCGTGACGCGCAAGCTGCAGGGCGGCGCCATCGAACTCGATCTCAATGCTCATCCGGCCTTCGAGCTGCGCGGCGAAGGCTTCGCCCTCGATTGCGCCATGCCGCTGGTCTGACGGGGCGCGACCAGCGATGCGCGCCGCCCTCTCCGCCCTGCTGCTCTGCCTCTGTCTTGGCCTGGCGTGCCCGGCTATGGCGCAGGACACCTATGCGTTGGGCGTCGAGGCCTCAAGGCGCGGCGATCACGAGACGGCGGCGCGGCATTACATGCGGGCCGCGACGGAAGGCGATGTTCGCGCCTTCGTCAGCCTGGGATTTCTGTTCGACAATGGCTGGGGCGTGATCCGCAACGGCGCGCAGGCGCAGGAGTTCTACATCCTCGCCGCCGGCCAGGGGTCCGTCATGGCCAAGAACAATCTCGCCTATCTCTGGGCGCGGCAGAACGGATTGCTGGCCCAGGCCCTGTGCCTGTCGGCGCAGACCCTGGCGGAGCAGCCCGACAATCCCTTCTACCTCGATACTTACGGCTTCATCCTGCTGCGCATGGACCAGCCGGCCCGCGCCGAAGCCTATTTCCGCAAGGCCCTGAAGGTTCAGCCCGACTATGCCGACGCGCTGGAGCATCTGGGCGACGTGATGGCGATGACGGGTAGCGGCGAGGCGCGCGACTGGTGGAGCAAGGCGCTTGCCCGGCCGCGCGACGAACGCCAGAAGGCACGGCTCGCCGCCAAGCTGGGCGGCGCGCCGCCACCGGGCGATCTCAACACCCATGCGCCCTTCACGTTGCGCAACCCCGGCCTGCCCACCGAATGCGGCGTGCCCAGCGTCTAGAGAATCAGTCCCCCGCCACGAAGCTGGTCCAGGCGCCTTCCTGCGTGATCGAGCCGCGCCAGCCGACGTAATAGCCCTTGGCGCGGCCTTCGACGTACCACTGATCGATCGACGCGCCGTAGAAAGCCTGCAGCGCCGCCTTCTCCCTGGCGTTGAGCGCCTTCCAATCCAGCTCGGCCGCCGACGGCCATAGATACTCGCGCCGCCCGGCTTCGCTGTAGACGACGCAGGGCATGGCATAGATCGCCGCCATGGCCTGCGCGATGTCGGTACCCTGCTTCAACGAGTCCTGCCAGTAGCCGACCGGATCGCCGGCATCGCCGAAGGAGTAGACAAAGTCGTCGGGCGCGGTCAGGCGCTTCAGCGCCGCCCAGTCCTTCGCCGTCGCCGCCTGCACGATGGCGTCGCGCTTGGCCGCCACCGCCGGCGGCAGCTTGTCGGGGCAGCGCTGCACCTGCGCCTGCGCCGACATCGTTGCAGCGATGAATGCCAGCCCCACGCCCCAGACAAGACGCATCGACAGCCTCCGTTTGCTTACCTCGGCGGTAATTGTGCCGCCTCCGCGCCTGCGGCAGAACAGGATTCGAAGCACAAACCACTCAGAGGAGAAGACCATGGACGCAATCGGCAGACCCGCTCCGATCGATCCGGGCATGGCGCAGTTCGTCGAACGAATCCTCGCCGGCTCGCAGGTGGCCAAGCGGCTTGGTATCCAGCTGCGCAAGGTCGAGCCGGAGCTTGTGGTGATGTTCCTGCCTTACGATCCCGCCAACATCACCGTCGGCACGACGGTGCATGGCGGCGTCATCGCCACCCTGATCGACATCGTCGGCGCGGCGGGGTCCGCCTCGGGCGCCGATTCCAGCAAGGTCAAGGGCGGCGCGACCTCGTCGCTGGTGATCAACTATCTGAACGCGGCCAACGGCGTCGATCTCGAGGCCGAGGGCAGGGTGATCAAGCGCGGCCGCGACACCACGGTGACGGAGATCGCCGTGCGCGATCCCAACGGCACGCTGATCGCAACCGGCACGGTGACGTCGCGCCTCTGGTGATGGCGACCCCATGGGTCGCGATCAGCCGCACGGTGCGGCGCTACCGGTAGGGTCATCCGGATGCAGAGTTCGGACGCTGCGGCAACCCGCCTAGGCTCGTGCCGCCATCGGGCCCGCCGCGGGTTGCGGCCAGTGCGCGTTTGGTAGCGTTTCTCCTTCTCGTTCCGCGTCCTGCGTCGAGCACCCGACGGCCACACCTATCGAACAGGGAGGCTTTCGCATGGCCAAGAAACAGCAGCAGCAGGCCGGCGGGCAGAAGGGCGAGCGAAACGACGGGCCGCCGGGATCGGGGCCGATCGAGCCGGTGCCGGATGGCTTTCCGCCCCGGGTCGTCATGGGCGGCAAATGCGTTCAGGGCCAGCCTGGACGCGGCAATTACACGATCATCACCCAGACCAACGGCCAGCCGGACACGATCCGCTATCCGAAGAACGTCGGCCAATGCGGACCTCTGACCATTCTGTGCCTGGACGGCACCGGCCGGCCGATACCGAACACCGACGTCACCCTGGCGAAGGGCGACAGCCTGCGCCAGTTCTCGGCCGGCGGCGGCCGCCACTTCTCGATCGCCTTCTATTGCACGCGCACCGACAAGGGCGGCGAGTGCAAGATCGAGTTCGACCGCTAGAGTGGCGACGGCGACGTTTTAATCGAGGCGTTTCGCCGGCGGCGCGAAATACTGCCAGCTCCACTTGTAGAGCGGCAGGCCACAGGCCTCGGCCAGCGCCACGTCGTCCCAGTCGGCGCCGACCATGAAGACCTCGCCCGGCGCGCGGCCCATCTGGCGCAGCGCGCCGGCGAACGCCGCGCGCGAGGTTTCGATGTCGCGCGTGTCGATCTCAACCAGCCGCGCCAGCCTGCCGCCCAGCGCCTCGTTCAGCGCCGCCTGCGGATCGGCCAGTCCCTGCAGCCAGCGGCGATGGCGGAAACGGTCGGCCAGCACCACGATCTCGCAGCTGCCCAGCCGCGCGAGCTTCGTCGCCGCCTCGGCATCGGGCGACCAGCGATTGCGTCCGCCCGAGAATCCATGCGTGAAACGCGGCCGCACCGGCCCCAGTGCGGCCAATGTCGTGGCCAGCACGCAGAGCGAGCGGCCGCGATCGAGCATCACCCCGACATAGTCGCGATAGTCCAGCCCAATCGCCTCGGCGCGGCGCAGGCGCATCAGCGCCACCTCGCGCGAGGGCGGCTTCCATGCCTTCTCCGACGCCTTGCGCCACAGATAGAGCTTGCCGAAACCGTCCAGCGGCGGGCCGAGATTGT
>JBFXDA010000075.1:0-4818 GCA_050181585.1 Reyranellaceae bacterium | reverse complement strand
GCCTCCATCACCTTGTCGCGCTCGGCGCCTTTCAGGCGCCCGTGCACCATGCCGACCCGCTCGCCGTAGCGGCCGCGCAGCATGGCGTGGCGCTCTTCCGCCGCCGCCATGTCGGATTCCTCCGATTCCTCGATCAGCGGGCAGACCCAGTAGACCCGCGCCCCGTCCCGGATGCGCCGGCCCACCGCCTCGGCCACCTCGTCCAGCCGCTCCAGCGGCACCAGGCGGGTGTCGATGGGCTTGCGGCCGGCCGGTTTCTCGGTCAGGCGGGATGCATCCATGTCGCCATAGGCGGCCAGCATCAGGGTGCGCGGAATGGGCGTGGCGGTCATGACCAGCAGGTGCACGCCCTTGCCCTTGGACGCCAGGGTGAGGCGCTGGTGCACGCCGAAGCGATGCTGCTCGTCGACGATCACCAGGCCGAGATCGGCAAACTCGACGTCGTCCTGCACCAGCGCATGCGTGCCGACCACCATCTGGATCGAGCCGTCGGCCAGCCCCTCCAGGATGCGGGCGCGCGCCTTGCCCTTGTCGCGGCCGGTCAGCAGCTCGATGCGGCAGCCGGCGGATGCGGCCAAGGGCTGCAAGGTGGCGAAATGCTGGCGCGCCAGGATCTCGGTCGGCGCCATCAGGGCGGCCTGGGCGCCGGCTTCGGCGGCGATCAGCATGGCGAACAGCGCCACCACCGTCTTGCCGCTGCCGACATCGCCTTGCAGCAGGCGCAGCATGCGGGTGTCGGAATCCATATCGGCGGCGATCTCGGCGATGGCTTGCGTCTGGCTGCCGGTCAGCCGGTAGGGCAGGGTGGCGGTGACTTTTGCCTGCAATCTGCCGTCGCCTTTCAGCCGCCGTCCTGGCAAGCCGCGGTTCTGGTTGCGCACCAGGGCGATGGCGAGCTGGTGCGCCAGCAGCTCGTCATAGGCCAGCCGCCGGCGCGGCGGCGACAGGGCGGAAAGATCGGCCTCGTCGGCCGGATTGTGGGCGGCGGCCAGCGCCTCTTTCCACGACGGCCATTGCTCCCGTTTCAGCAACGTCGGCTCGATCCATTCGTCGAGGTCGGGCGCGCGCTCGACCGCGTGGTGGATGGCGCGCATCAGCGTCTTGGGCGCCAGCCCCGCGGTCAGCCCGTAGACCGGCTCGACCCGCATCACGCTGTCGCGCTCCTCCAGCGGCACAACATGGTCGGGATGGGTCATTTGCAGGGTGTTCTGGAACAGCTCCAGCCGGCCGCTGACCAGCCGTTTCTCGCCCTCGGGCAGCAGCTTGCCGAGGTAGTCGCCGCGGGCATGGAAGAACACCAGGCTCAGCGAGCCGGTCGGGTCGTAGCACTGCACGCGATAGGGCTGGCGCGGATTGTGCGGCGCCTGATGGCGGTCGACGGTGATTTCCAGGGTGGCGACGCGGCCGGGCAGCGCCTCGGCCAGGCTGGGGGCATAGCGGCGGTCGACCAGCGCATAGGGCAGGTGCCAGAGCAGGTTGACGACATGGGCGCCGGCCACTTTCTCGACCAGTTTCGCCAGCTTCGGCCCGATGCCGGGCAGGCTGGTCAGCGCGGCAAAGAGCGGAAACAGGACGGGCGGGCGCATGGGCAAAGGGTCGCGGGCACTCGGCGGCTGACAGAGGCGTTTCAAGGGCTTATATCCTACGCCGCCTCGACGCCAAAGAGACCTGGAATGTCCGCCGCCGCCCCCGAAACCATGGAGAACCGCCGCAAGCGGCTGCTCTACCAGAGCGTCTATCGCGGCAACAAGGAGAACGACATCATCCTGGGCCGCTTCGCCCGGGCGCATCTGGCCGCGTTCACGGCCGAGGAACTCGACCAGTACGAAAAGCTGCTGGCCAATGGCGACAACGATATTTTCGACTGGCTGAGCGGGCGCGCCGACATACCGCCGGAAGAAGACACGCCGGTGCTGCGCAAGCTGATGCGTTTTCGCGTCGATCTGGCCTGACCATGGCCGATTTCGCCGCTCTCTTCGCCCGGCCGGCATTATGGCAGGTCGCGGGCGTTCCCGAAGGCGCCGACGCGCTGGTGCTGGCCGACCTGGCGCGCCAGTCCGGCGGGCGCGACATTCTCCACATCGCCCGCGACGGCAACCGCCTGCAGCGCCTGGTCGAGGCGCTGCGCTTCTTCGCGCCCGGCCGCGAGGTCATCGCCGTGCCGGCCTGGGATTGCCTGCCCTATGACCGGCTGTCGCCGCATGCCGACATCGTCAGCCAGCGGCTGGATGCGCTCTCGCGCCTGGCGCAGGGCAAGGCGCCGGCCAGCCCGGCCCGCATCGTCATCGCCTCGGTCGGCGCCGTCCTGCAGCGCGTGCCGCCGCGCAGCGTCTATGCCGGCGCCGGCCGCACGCTGAAAGCCGGCGACCGCATCGACCTTGCCGAGTTCATCCGATTCCTGGCCGACAACGGCTATGGCCGCAGCGATACGGTGATGGAGCCGGGCGAGTTCGCCATTCGCGGCGGCATCATCGACGTCTTCCCGCCGGGACGGGCGGAGCCGGTGCGGCTCGACCTGTTCGGCGACGCGCTGGAGAGCCTGCGCTGCTTCGACCCGATGAGCCAGCGCACCACCGGCGCGCTCGAGGCCGTCACGCTGAATCCGGTCAGCGAAGTGCTGCTGGGCGAGGACGCCATCGCCCGCTTCCGGCTGGCCTATCGCGAGCTGTTCGGCGGTTCGACCGACGATCCGCTCTACGAATCGATCAGCGCCGGCCGCCGCCATCCCGGCTTCGAGCACTGGCTGCCGCTGTTCTACGACAGGCTGGAGACGCTGTTCGACTATCTGCCGCAGGCGATGGTGACGCTGGATCACCAAGCCGAGGAGGCGCGCGATGCGCGGCTGGAGCTGATCGCCGACTATTACGACACGCGCGCCAGCATGATGCAGCGGGCGCTGAAAGCGGGCGACACGCCGGACTACCGGCCGCTGCCGCCGGACCGGCTCTATCTCGACCGCGGCGACTGGCAGCTTGCGCTGCAGGGCCGCCACGCGGTGCAATTCTGGCCGTTCGCGGCGGAAACCGAGGAAGGCCGCGCCCTCGACCTGGGCGGCCGACGCCACGAGGGCTTCGCCGCCGCCCGCGCCCGCCGCGACGTCAACCTGTTCGACGCCGTGGCCGATGCGGTCCATCGCGCCCAGGGGCAGGGGCGGCGCGCGGTGATCGCGGGCTACACGCCGGGCTCGGCCGACCGCCTGCAGCATCTGTTCGCCGAGCATGGGTTGCAGGGGCTGGCGCCGGTCTCCGACTGGCCGCAGGCGCAGAAGCTGCCGGCCAATGCGGTCGGGCTGGCGGTGCTGCCGGTCGATAACGGCTTCGTGCTGGACGGGCTGGAGCTGATCTCCGAGCAGGACATCCTGGGCGACCGCCTGATCCGCCCGCCGGCCAAGCGCCGGCCGTCGGAACGCTTCATCGCCGAAGCCTCGACCCTGGCCGAAGGCGACCTGGTGGTGCACCGCGAGCACGGCATCGGCCGCTTCGTCGGGCTGGTGACCCTGGAAATCCAGTACGCGCGGCACGATTGCGTCGCCATCGTCTATGACGGCGGCGACAAGCTGTTCGTGCCGGTGGAGAACCTCGACGTGCTGAGCCGCTACGGCTCGGACGAGGCCGGCGCCCAGCTCGACCGGCTGGGCGGGGCGGCGTGGCAGGGGCGGGCGGCGCGGCTGAAGCAGCGCATCCGCGACATGGCGGACAAGCTGATCCAGATCGCCGCCGAGCGCGCCATCCGCCACGGCGAGCCGATGGCGCCGCAGACCGGCCTGTACGACGAGTTCTGCGCCCGCTTCCCCTATGCCGAGACCGACGACCAGCTCAACGCCATCGCCGACGTGATGACCGATCTGTCCTCGGGCAAGCCGATGGACCGGCTGGTGTGCGGCGATGTCGGCTTCGGCAAGACCGAGGTGGCGCTGCGCGCCGCCTTCGTGGCGGCGCTGAGCGGCTTCCAGGTGGCGGTGGTGGTGCCGACCACCTTGCTGGCGCGCCAGCACTACCGGAATTTCACCGCCCGCTTCGACGGCTTCCCGGTGCGCATCGCCCAGCTCTCGCGCCTGGTCTCGGCCAAGGAAGCCGCGCAGGTGAAGCAGGACATGGCCGACGGCAAGGTCGATATCGTGATCGGTACCCATGCGCTGCTGGCCAAGAGCGTGCAGTTCCAGCATCTGGGCCTGCTGATCGTGGACGAGGAGCAGCATTTCGGCGTCGCGCACAAGGAGCGGCTGAAGGAGATGCGGGCGGACGTGCACGTGCTGACGCTGACCGCCACGCCCATTCCGCGCACCCTGCAGCTTGCCCTGACCGGGGTGCGCGACATGAGCCTGATCGCCACGCCGCCGGTCGATCGCCTGGCGGTGCGCACCTTCGTCACGCCCTACGATCCGGTGACGGTGCGCGAGGCGCTGCTGCGCGAGCAGTATCGCGGCGGCCAGAGTTTCTATGTCTGCCCGCGCATCGAGGATCTCGACGGCGTCGCCGCCCAGTTGCGCGAGCTGGTGCCGGAGGTGAAATTCGCCCTGGCGCATGGCCGGCTACCGCCGACCCAGCTCGAGAAGACCATGCAGGCCTTCATCGAGGGCGGCTACGACGTGCTGCTGTCCACCAACATCGTGGAGAGCGGCCTCGACATCGCCAGCGCCAACACCATGATCATCCACCGCGCCGACATGTTCGGCCTGGCCCAGCTCTACCAGTTGCGCGGCCGCATCGGCCGGTCGAAGACCCGCGCCTATGCCTATCTCACCGTGCCGCCCAACCGCGCGCTCTCGACCACGGCGGAGAAGCGGCTGGAGGTGATGCAGACGCTGGACACGCTGGG
>JBFXDA010000074.1:0-4820 GCA_050181585.1 Reyranellaceae bacterium | reverse complement strand
GTAGTGCGACCAGCCGCCGCCGCTCTGGCCGATGCAGCCGCACAGCATCAGCAGGTTGATGACGCCGCGGTAGTTCATGTCGGCGTGATACCAGTGGTTCATCGCCGCGCCGATGATCACCATCGATCTGCCGCGGGTCTTGTCGGCGTTGTCGGCGAACTCGCGCGCGACGGTGATGGTCTGCCGGCGCGGCACGCCGGTGATCGATTCGGCCCAGGCCGGGGTGTACGGCGCATCGTCGTCATAGCTGGCCGCGCCGCTGCCCAGCCCCCGATCGATGCCGTACTGCGCGGCCTGCAGGTCGAACACGGTGGCGACCAGCGCTTCGTGGTACTGGCCGTTCTCGCCGAGCCGCAGCCGGACCGCCGGCACCCGCGCGCGGTTGACGTCGCCGGTCTGCCGGTTGGCAGTGAAGTGCGGCGTCTCGATGCCGCCGAAGTAGGGGAAGCCGACGTCGACGATCTCGTGCGCCTGAGCGCCGTCTTCGAGCACCGACAGCTTGAGCTTCACCTCGGCGCCGTGGTGCGCCTCGCGGCTCTCGAGGTTCCATCGGCCGGCATCGTCGCGCCCCTCCGGGCCCCAGCGAAAGCCGATCGAACCGTGCGGCAGCACGGCGCGGCCGTCGGTGTCGAAGGCCAGCGTCTTCCATTCCGGATTGTTCTGCTGGCCCAGCCGGCCGTCGAAGTCGCGGGCGCGCAGATAGCGGTCGGGTACCTGGACGACGCTGCCGTCGGGCAGCCGATGTTCCTTCAGCAGCACCAGCATCGGCAAATCGGTGTAGCGGCGCGCATAGTCGTCGAACCAGGCGCTGCGTCGCGCGAAGTAGAACTCCTTCAGCACGACGTGGCCCATCGCCATCGCCAGTGCCGCGTCGGTGCCTTGCTTCGGATGCAGCCAGATGTCGGCCAGCTTGGCGACCTCGCTGTAGTCGGGCGTGACCGCCACCGTCTTGGCGCCCTTGTAGCGCACCTCGGTGAAGAAATGCGCGTCCGGCGTACGCGTCTGCGGAACGTTCGAGCCCCAGGCGATGATGTAGTGGCTGTTGTACCAGTCGGCCGATTCGGGCACGTCGGTTTGCTCGCCCCAGATCTGCGGGCTGGCCGGCGGCAGATCGCAGTACCAGTCGTAGAAGCTCATGCAGACGCCGCCGATCAGGCTCAGATAGCGGCTGCCCGCGGCGTAGCTGACCATGCTCATCGCCGGGATCGGCGAAAAGCCGATCACGCGGTCCGGGCCGTGCGTCTTGACGGTGTAGACGTTGGCCGCGGCCACCAGCTGGTTGACCTCGTCCCAGGAGCTGCGCACGAAGCCGCCCATGCCGCGCACCTGCTGGTAGTCGCGCCGCGCGGCGTCGTCCTGCACGATCAGCGCCCAGGCGTCGACCGGGCTCGCGGCCACCTTCAGCGCGGCACGCCAGCGCTCGAGCAGCCGGCCGCGCACCATCGGGTACTTGACCCGGTTCGCGCTGTACAGGTACCAGGAATAGCTCGCGCCGCGCGCGCAGCCGCGCGGCTCGTGGTTCGGCATGTCCCAGCGGGTGCGCGGATAGTCGGTCTGCTGGGTCTCCCAAGTGACGATGCCGCCCTTCACGTAGATCTTCCACGAGCACGAACCGGTGCAGTTCACGCCGTGCGTGGAGCGCACGATCTTGTCGGTGGACCAGCGGGTCCGGTAGGCATCCTCCCAGGTGCGGTCCTCGCCGGTCGTCAGGCCGTGGCCGTCGGCGAAGCGCTCCTTGGGCAGGCGGAAATGGGTCAGTCTGTCGAGGAAATGGCTCATCGGTCTTCTCGTCGGGTCAGCAGGGCATCGCGGCGTGGCGGCGCGCGTAGTACCACCAGGTGATGACCGCGCACAGCAGGTAGAACACGGTGAAGATCCACAGCGCGGCTTCCGGTCCGCCGGTGGCGGTGATCGAGGTGCCGTAGCTCTTGGGGATGAAGAAGCCGCCGTAGGCACCCAGGGCGCCGGCGAAGCCGACGGCGGCAGCCCCCAGCACCGTGCCTTCCTTCTCGGCGGCGGCCCGGGCGGCTTCGTCGTGGCCGGCCCGGCGCAGCGACAGCGCGGTGAAGATCGTCGGGATCATCCGGAACGTCGAGCCGTTGCCGATGCCGGTCGTGACGAACAGCACCAGGAACATCACGAAGAAGCCGCTGAAGCTGCCGGCCGCCGGCCCGAACGGCAGTGCGAACGTGCCGCTGCCCTTGGGCAGGAAATACAGCACGCCCAGCACGGCCAGCGCCATCACCAGGAAGTTCCAGAAGGTCACCACGCCGCCGCCGACCTTGTCGGACAGCCAGCCGCCGAACGGCCGGATCACGGCGCCCACCAGCGGCCCGAGCCAGGCATAGGCGAGCGGATCGACGTGGGCGAACTGGCTCTTGATCAGCAGCGGAAAGCCCGCAGCGAAGCCGATGAACGAACCGAAGGTGCCCAGGTACAGCAGGCACATCAGCCAGTTGTGCGGCTGCACGAAGATCGCGGCCTGCGCCGCCACCGAGGCCTTGGCGTCGGCCACGTCGCTCATCGCGAACCAGGCGATCACCGATACCAGCGCGATCCACGGCACCCAGATGAAGGCGGCGTTCTGCATCCAGACCTGGATCTGCTGGCCGTTCCTGACGATGGTCTGCGGCTCACCGCCGAAGATGCCAAGCAGGCCCACGGTCACCACGATCGGGCTCAGGAACTGCACGACCGACACGCCCAGATTGCCCATGCCGGCATTGACCCCGAGCGCCGAGCCCTTGCGGTCCTTCGGGAAGAAGTAGCTGATGTTGGCCATGCTGGAGCTGAAGTTGCCGCCGCCCAGGCCGCACAGCAGCGCCAGCGCCAGCATCGTCGGGTAGGGCGTGGTCGGATCCTGCACCGCCAGACCGATGCCGACCGCCGGGATCAGCAGGCTGGCGGTGGAGATCGCCGTCCAGCGGCGGCCGCCGACCAGCGGCACCATGAACGAATAGAAGATGCGCAGCGTGGCGCCCGACAGCGCCGGCGCCGCCGCCAGCCAGAACAGCTGGTCGGTCGAGTAGGCGAAGCCGAGGCCGGGCAGGCTCACCGCCACGACGCTCCACACCTGCCAGACGGCGAACGCCAGGAACAGCGCAGGCACCGAGATCCACAGGTTCAGCTTCGCGATCGCCTGGCCTTGCTGCTCCCAGAAGGCGCGATCCTCGGGCGTCCAGATCTGCAGCGTGCGGCCGCGCCGCACTGCGGTTTCAGCGGTAGGGTTCATCGGATCATCCTCACAGGAGGCTCAGGAGGCGCGGGTGGCCGGAACGGCCAGCACGTCGGTCCGGCGGATCTCGGTCCAGTACATCCAGATCAGCGACACCCAGACCACGCCGTACATCAGCATGAAGGCGCTGGAACGGATGCCGGTCAGGTCGAGCAGCGCCCCGAACATGATCGGCAGCACGAAACCGCCGAGGCCGCCGGCCAGACCGACGATGCCGCTGACGGTGCCGATCTCGCGCGGATACTCGTCGCTGATGTACTTGAACACGCTGGCCTTGCCGAACGCCCAGGCCGTGCCGAGCACGAACATCAGCGCGGTGAACACGTAGACGTTCAGCCCGATGGTGAAGGTCCGCGGCCCGTTGACGGTCGCGACCGTGTATTCGGTCTGGGGGTAGCTCAGCAGGAACAGGCAGATCCAGCTCACCCACAGGACCCACCAGGTGACCCTGTGGGCGCCCCAGCGGTCGGACAGCACGCCGCCGATCGCACGCAGTACGCCGCCGGGCAGCGAGAAACTGGCCGCCAGCAGGGCCGCCACCCGGATGTCCAGTCCGTATTCGCCGACGTAGTACTGGACCATCCACAGGCTCAGCGCCACGTAGCCGCCGAACACGATGCTGTAATACTGGCAGTACTTGAGGACCCGCGGATCCTTCAGCATCCGCAACTGGTCGACGAAGCGGGTGTCGGCGGGCACGTGATGCGCCGGATCGGTCGCACTGAACAGCCAGAACACGATCACCGTGCCCAGCATGATCGCCGCGTAGACCTGCGGCACGATGGTCCAGCCGAAGGCGACGATCAGCACCGGCGCCACGAACTTGTTGACGGCGGCCCCGGAGTTGCCGGCGCCATAGACGCCCATCGCCATGCCCTGGCGATCGCGCGGGAACCAGCGGGCCACATAGGGCGTGCCGACCGAGAACGAGCCGCCGGCCAGGCCGACGACCAGACCGATCGCCAGGAACTGCCAGTATTCGGTCGCGTAGGCCATCAGCCAGATCGCCGGCACCGTGATCAGCATCAGCAGCGCCATCACGATGCGGCCGCCGTACTTGTCGGTCCAGATGCCCAGCGGCACCCGTATCAGCGAGCCGGTCAGCACCGGCATCGCGGTCAGGATGCCGAACTCGGTGGCGTTCAGCTTCAGCGCGTCCTTCAGCGGGATGCCGATGACGCCGAACATCATCCACACCATGAAGCAGACGGTGAATGCCAGCGTGCTGGCGGCGAGGACGCTCCAGGCGCGACGCGGCACCGGAGCACGCAGGGAAGGTTCGGGGGACATGGCCGGGGGGTGGTTGAGCACGATGGCCACACTGTGCGGCGTGGCCGCGCCGGCCGCCATTCCCCGATCGGTGCGGCGCGGCGATGCGGAAGGAGGATGGCGGTGGCCCGGCCATCGTTCCGTAGAGCTACTCCGCTGTGCCGCGCCGGCGCGCTTGATGCGGATCAATGCGGCGGGCCGCCGGCAGTGGCTAGGTGAGCGCTTGCGCTGGATCAGACCCGATGCCCGCCGACCCTCGCCGGCATCGCATATGATCTATCCATGATGTATCTTATCGATTCGACCGGCGTTCGCC
>JBFXDA010000073.1:0-4832 GCA_050181585.1 Reyranellaceae bacterium | reverse complement strand
GCTGATCAAGAACGCCGAGGCGCTGGAACGCATGGAGAAGGTCGACACGCTGGTGATCGACAAGACCGGCACGCTGACCGAAGGCAGGCCGGCGGTGACGGCGATCCACACGGCGTCCGGTTTCGACAAAGCGGAGCTGCTGCGGCTGGCCGCCAGCGTCGAACGCCTGAGCGAGCATCCGCTGGCCGACGCCATCGTCGCGCGCGCGAAGCAAGGGAACATCGCGCTGGCGCCGGCCGGGGAGTTCGATTCGCCGACCGGCAAGGGCGTGGTCGGCACGGTCGAGAACCGGCGCCTGGCGCTGGGCAACGCGGCCTTCCTCACGCAACGGGGCGTCGATCTGTCGGCGCTGGAGCAGCAGGCCGAGGCCGCTCGCGGCGACGGCGCCACGGCGATCTTCGCCGCCGTCGACGGCGCGGCCGCCGGCATTTTCGTCATCGCCGATCCGGTCAAGCAGTCGACGCCCGAGGCGCTGCAGGCCTTGCACGCCGAGGGCATCGAGATCGTGATGCTGACCGGCGACAACCGCACCACCGCCGAGGCGATCGGCCGGCGGCTGGGCATCGACCGCATCGAGGCCGACGTGCTGCCCGAACGCAAGGCGCAGATCGTGGCGGCGCTGAAGGCGGAGGGCAAGGTGGTGGCGATGGCCGGCGACGGCGTCAACGACGCGCCCGCCCTGGCCGCCGCCGATATCGGCATCGCGATGGGCACCGGGACCGACGTCGCCATCGAAAGCGCCGGCGTCACCCTCCTGCACGGCGACCTGCGCGGCATCGTCAAGGCGCGGCGGCTGTCGCACGCCACCATGCGCAACATCCGGCAGAACCTGTTCTTCGCCTTCGCCTACAACACGGCCGGCGTCCCCATCGCCGCCGGGGTGCTGTATCCGGCGCTCGGGCTGCTGCTGTCGCCGGCCATTGCGGCGGCGGCGATGGCGCTGAGTTCCGTCTCGGTGATCGCCAACGCCCTGCGGCTGCGCGTCGCAAAACTGTGACCGCGGCCGGCCTTGTTCCTCGCCCTGCCCGGACGTAGATTGGACGACATGAGCGCCGCCGCCATTTCCCGCTCCCTGTTCGCCGCCCTGCGGCGGGCGCTGGTATTGCTGGCGGCGCTGTCTTTCGTGCTCTCAGGCATGTCGAGCCTGCACACCGCGCACGCCATGGCGGGCGGGCACGACCTGCATGCCAGCGCGACGGCGCCGCCGGTCGATGCGGCAAGCCATTGCGACTCGCACGACCGGCAGGCGCCCGAGGCCGCGCCGGACGGCGGCCTGTCCTGCTGCGCGGTCGCCTGTGCGCCGGCCGTGGTGCTGCCGGCTCTGCCTCAGGCTCTGATCGGCCTGCCGGGCGGTTCGCTCTTCATCCTTCCGCCCGTCCAGCCCGTCCTCGACCGGCAGCTCGCCGGACTGTTCCGACCGCCTCGACAGCCCGTCTGACAGCCGGCATCGCCGGCCCGCGAGTCGTGCGTTGCGGACCGCAGGGTCCGCGTCATCTGCAGTCGAGGTTTCCCATGTTCCGTTCACTTGCCGTGGCGAGCGCGCTCGCCGTTTTCGCCGTCGTCCCCGCACTCCCCGTCCTCGCCGCGCCCGGCCACGGCGCGAAGGAATTCGGCCAGGCCGCGCCCGCCGCCCAGGCCAAGCGCACCGTCACCATCACCATGAAGGACAACGAGTACGAGCCCAAATCGGTGACGGTGAAGGCGGGCGAGGTCGTGCGCTTTATCGTCGTCAACAAGGGCGACCTGCTGCACGAGTTCGCCGTCGGCCGGCCGCAGGACCATGTCGAGCATCAGAAGATGATGGCGATGATGATGGACCACGGCATGATCACGCCCACCGCCATCGATCACCAGAAGATGAAAATGGATCACGGCGGGCAGATGCACCAGCACGGCCCGGAAAGCGGCTCGGTGCTGGTCGAGCCCGGCAAGCGCGCCGAGCTGACCTGGAAATTCCCGCAGGCCATGACCCTGCAATTCGCCTGCACCATCCCCGGCCATTACGAGGCCGGCATGGTCGGCAGCTTCGACTACAAGTGAGGGGGCGCGCCATGACCACCAAGCTGCAGCGTCGCGACGCCCTGAAACTGATCGGCGCCGGGGCCGGCGCCGCCGGCATCTATGCCGTCTATCCCGGCCGCCGCGCCTTCGCCGGCGTGTCGACCTTCGAACTGGCCGTCGAGCAGGGCCGCATCGTCATCGACGGCGTCTCCTCCAACGCCCGCTTCATGGGCGGCTCGGTGCCCGCACCGATCCTGCGCTGGCGCGAGGGCGAGGAGGTGGTGATCCACGCCACCAACCGCATGGACCAGCCGACCTCGATCCACTGGCACGGGCTGCTGCTGGCCGGCGTCATGGACGGCGCGCCGGGCTTCAACGGCTTCGTCGCCATCCAGCCGGGCGAGACCTACACCTACCGTTTCCAGCTGCGCCAGGCCGGCACCTACTGGTACCACTCGCACTCGGCGATGCAGGAGCAGATGGGCATGTACGGCGCCATCGTCATCGCGCCCAGAGACGGCGAGAAGGCGAAGGCCGACCGCGACTACGTGGTCGTGCTGTCCGACCACACGCGCGAGGACCCGCGCCGGGTGTTCGCCAACCTCAAGGCCGATCCCGGCTACTACAACCGCGGCAAGCGCACCTTGATGGATTTCTTCCGCGACACCGGGCGCGACGGGTTCAACCGCACCATGCGCGATCGCGCCGACTGGGCGGAAATGCGCATGGACCCGACCGACCTGGCCGACGTCACCGGCTACCAGTTCCTGGTCAACGGCAAGGGACCGAAGGACAACTGGACCGGGCTGTTCGCGCCGGGCGAGCGGCTGCGGCTGCGCATCATCAACGCCTCGGCGATGAGCTTCTTCGACGTGCGCATCCCCGGCCTGCCGATGACGATCCTGTCGGCCGACGGGCAGGACGTGCAGCCGGTGCGGGTCGACGAGTTCCGCTTCGGCGTCGGCGAGACCTACGACGTGATGGTGATGCCGCGCGAGGACCGCGCCTACACCTTCTTCGCCGAACCGATCGACCGTTCGGGCTACGCCCGCGCCACCCTGGCGCCGCGCGCCGGCATGGAGGGCGAAATACCCGCCCTGCGCCCGCGCACCATTCTGACCATGGCCGACATGGGCATGGCGCACGGGGGAATGGGCCATGGCGGCATGGATCACGGCTCGATGGATCATGGCGCGACCGGTCACAGTGCGACCGGCCACGGTGCGATGGGCCACGGTGCGACGGGTCACGGCGCGATGGGCCATGGGTCGGGCGGCGGCATGGACCATTCGAAGATGGACCATTCGAAGATGGACCACTCCAGGATGGGCCATGGCGGCATGCAGCAGGGCGGCATGCAGCACGGCATGCCGGCATCGCCACCGAAGAGCAGTGCGCCGCCCGATCGCGCCGTGGGCTGGGGCGATGCCGGCACGCGGCCGGGCGAGAAGGCGCTGAGCTACGCCGATCTGCGCTCGGCGCGGAAGAACGACGATCCGCGCGCGCCGACGCAGGAAATCGAAGTGCGTCTGAACGGCATCATGGAACGCTACATGTGGAACATAAACGGCCGGCCGTTCGGCCACGACGAGGCGATCCGCGTCAGGTACGGCGAGCGGGTGCGCATCCGCTACGTCAACACCACCATGATGGCGCATCCGATGCACCTGCACGGCATGTTCGTCGAGCTGGAGAACGGCCAGGGCGAGCGCATGCCGCGCAAGCACGTCACCATCGTGCCGCCGGGCCAGGAGGTGTCGGTGATCCTGACCGCCGACGAGCCGGGCGAGTGGCCGTTCCACTGCCACCTGCTCTACCACATGGAGGCCGGCATGATGACGCGCTTCGTCGTCGGCCCGAAGGACGAGAGAAAGGCGGCAGCCAAATGAGCCGCCTTGTTCCGTTGGCGGCGGCGGCGCTCCTGCTGCCGCTGCTGCCTTCCTCCGTGCGCGCGCAATCGCCTGATCACGGCCACGCGCATGTGTTCTGGTTCGTCGAGGCCGAGCAGTTCGAACTGCGCCATTCCGGGCACGGCGAGAGCTTCGTCTGGGACGTGCATGCCTGGCTCGGCACCGACGACTGGAAGCTGCTGCTGAAATCCGAAGGCGCGCTGCCGACCGAAGGCGGGCTGGAGGAGGCCGAGGCGCAGGCGCTCTATGCCTGGCGGGTCTCGGATTTCTGGGACACCTATGCCGGGCTGCGCTACGACCACCGGCCGGCGCCGGAACGGGGCTTCGCGGTCGTCGGCATGCGGGGGCTGGCGCCGTGGTTCATCGAAGTCGACGCCGCGGCCTTCGTCAGCCACAAGGGCGAGGTCTCCGCGCGCTTCGAGGCCGAGTACGATCTCTACATCACCCAGGCGCTGGTGCTGCAGCCCGTGGTCGAGGTCAACCTCTCGGCGCAGAACGTGCGCGAACGCGGCGTCGGCGCCGGCATCAGCGATGTCGAGCTCGGCCTGCGGCTGCGCTACGAGATCGAGCGCGAGTTCGCGCCCTATGTCGGGGTGAGCTGGGAGCGCAAGCTGTTCCGCACCGCAAGCTACGCGCGCGACGAGGGAGAATCGGCCGGCGAGCTGGCGCTGGTGGCGGGGGTACGCTTCCGATTCTGAGACGACATCCGATTAGGCGGCGCGGCGTCAGTTGACGCCGACCGCCGCCGCGAGCGTGGGGCCGATCTCGGTGTGCAGCACGAGGTCGGCCTCGTGGTCCTGCGGCGTCGGCTCGCGATTGACGATGGCGAGCCGCGCGCCGTTGCGCCGCGCCAGCAGCGGGATGGCGGCCGCCGGATAGACCACCAGCGACGAGCCCATCACCAGGCACAGATCGCAGGCC
>JBFXDA010000072.1:0-4891 GCA_050181585.1 Reyranellaceae bacterium | reverse complement strand
CCTCCCTGTCGCTGCCCGAAGGCGACTTCGTCGTCCGCGCCATCCTGACGCTGGCGGTGATGAATACGCTGCAGGTCGTGATGCTCGGCGCCTGGCTCGCCATGCGCGAACGCGACCAGCTGGTGCGCGTGGTGCTGACGTGGAGATCCTCCGCCGTCGTCGGCCTGCTGAGCGTGTCCGGCTCGGCCTGCTGGGCGCTGGCCATGACATTGGAGAACGCGGCCCATGTGCGGGCGCTGGGCCAGGTCGAACTGGTGTTCACTTTCATCGCCTCGCGCTACCTGCTGAAGGAAGAGCCGCTCTGGGGCGAGATCGTCGGCGCCGTGCTGGTGGTCTCGGGAGTCGTGCTGCTATTGCTGCGCGGCGCCTGAACGGACCGGCTTGCGGGTGACCAGGCGCCGCCACGACGCCGCGCCGACCACCGAGCCCACGAGAATCGTCAGCACCTTCCAGGCGGGACGCGCCTGGTCCCAGGGCGGGATCAGATTGGCCTCCAGCACCCGCATGCCGTCGATGCCGGTGAACAGCTCGTAATAGGCAGCCTCCGCCGCCACGGTCAGCATCGCGGCCACTACGGCCATTCCCAGCAGCAGGCCGATCGATGGCGGCGTGGTCGGCCGCTTCGAGAACAGCCGATAGAGCATCAGCCACACCAGCAGCCCGGTCATGATCGTCGGCTCGGTGACGTCGACCTTGGACTGCATGAAGTGATGCGCCACGCCAAGCACGGCCACGACATAGACCAGCCGGTGCACGTTCTGCCAGTGCCGCCCGCCCAGTTGCCTTATCGCCGTGCCGGTCGACGTCCATGCCAGCGTCGCCAGCAGCATCAGCGCACAGAAGCCGATCAGCAGGTAGTAGCGGACCAGGATCTCGGTCGCGACCTTGAGCAGATGGAAGTTCTCGTCCAGCGCATAGAGCAGCAGATGGACCATCACGTAAGCGAAGGCGGTGATGCCGATCATGCGCCGCACGGCGATCAGCTTCGGCATCCCCAGCATGGCGCGCAGCGGCGTTATCGCCAGCGATACGAACAGGATGCGGATCGCCCACAGCCCGGTCTGGTGCACGACCTCGTTGACCGGCCGCGGCTGGTACTCGCCCAGCGACCAGCGTACCGCGATGATCGCTCCCGGCAGCAGCAGCGCGAGCAACGCGATCCCGTGCAGCGCCGAGAACCGTCCGGTGCGGTCCTGCCAGGGAATCCACAGGGCGGGCCTCAGCCAGCCCGAGAGCGGCGACTTGGTCGCGGTGCGGATGGACATGACCCAACATACGCAGGCCGGGCCGGCTCAGCCAGCGGCCTCACCCGATCTTGAGCGGGCTTTACCGCCGCTTCTATCCCGCCAGTTGCTGCAGCGCCCGGCCCAGCCGCGCCTTGGTCGCCAGCGCCTCCTCGCGCCGCTCGCGCTGCTCGTCGACGACCTCCGCCGGCGCCTTGGCGATGAAGGCGGCGTTGTTGAGCTTGCCGTCGATCTTGCCGATCTCGCCGTCGAGCCGGCCGATCTCCTTCTTCAGCCGCGCCCGTTCGGCGGCGAAGTCGATGATGTCGGCCAGCGGCAGGGCGAAGGTCGCCTCGTCGAGCACGATCTGAACCGAACCGGTCGGCACCGCGCCGGCGCCGGCATCGATGTCGCCGATGCGCGCCAGCCGCTTGATCAGCGCGCCGTAGCGGTCGAGCCTCGCCTTCGTCTCGGCATTGGCCTCGCGCACGGCCAACGGCAGGGTGGCGCCGGCCGGCACGTTCATCTCCGAACGGACCGCGCGGATGTCGGAGATCAGCCGCACCAGCCAGCCGATCTCGGCCTGCGCCCCGGCATCGACCAGCGTGGCCGGCAATTGCGGCCACGCCTCGCCGATCAGCATGCTGCGACCGCCGATGAACTTCTCGTAAAGCTCCTCGGTGAGGAACGGCATGATCGGATGCAGCAGATGCAGCAGCCGGTCGATGCCCCAGGCCGTCACGGCGCGGATCTCCGCCGCCGCCTCCTGGTCGTCGCCCTGCAGCACCGGCTTGGCGAGTTCGAGAAACCAGTCGCAATACGTGCCCCAGATGAAGCCGTAGAGCGCGTTGGCCATGTCGTTGAAGCGGAACTGCTCCGCCGCTTCAGTGACCGTCGCTGCCGTCTGCGCCAGCTCGCCGACCAGCCACTTGCTCAGGGTCAGCTTGCAGGCCGCCGGATCGAAGCCCGGCACCGGCCGGCAGCCATTTACCTCGCAGAAGCGCGTGGCGTTCCACAGTTTGGTCGCGAAATTGCGATTGCCCTCGACGCGCTGGGTCGAGAGCTTTATCTGGCGGCCTTGGGCCGCGATCGACGTCATGGTGAAGCGCAGCGCGTCGGCGCCGTATTTGTCGATCAGGTCGAGCGGGTCGATGATGTTGCCCTTCGACTTCGACATCTTCTGCCCCTTCTCGTCCGTCACCAGCCCGTGCAGGTAGACGGTGTGGAAGGGAATCTCCTGCATGAAATGCAGGCCCATCATTATCATGCGCGCCACCCAAAAGAACAGAATGTCCTTGCCGGTGATCAGCACGTCGGTCGGATAGTAGCGCTTGAGGTCGGCCGTCTGCTCCGGCCAGCCCAGGGTCGAGAACGGCCACAGCGCCGAGGAGAACCAGGTGTCGAGCACGTCGGCGTCGCGCGTCAGCTCGACGTCGCGGCCATAATGCGCCTTCGCCGCCGCCTGCGCCGCCGCTTCGTCGAGTTCGACGAAGTAGTGCCCGTCGGGCCCGTACCACGCCGGAATCTGGTGCCCCCACCACAGCTGGCGCGACACGCACCAGGGCTGGATGTTGTCCATCCACTGGAAGAACGTGCGCTTCTCGGTTTCCGGAATGATCCGGATGCTGCCCGAGCGCACCGCCTCGATCGGCTTCTGCGCCAGCGTCTTGGCGTCGACGTACCACTGCTCGGTCAGCCAGGGCTCGATCGCCACGCCGGAGCGGTCGCCGTAGGGAACGGTGTGGGTGTGCGGCTCGATCTTCTCGACCAGCCCCAGATGCTCGAAGGCGGCCACCACCTTCTCGCGCGCCGCGTAGCGGTCGAGCCCGCGATACTCGGCCGGCGCGTTGTCGTTGATGCGGGCGTGCTGGTCGAACACGTTGATGACTTCCAGCCCGTGCCTGCGGCCGACCTCGAAATCGTTGAAGTCGTGCGCGGGCGTAATCTTGACCGCGCCGCTGCCCTTCTCGGGATCGGAGTATTCGTCGGCGACGATCGGAATGCGACGCCCGACGATGGGCAGAACCACATGCCGGCCGATCAGGTCGGCGAAGCGCGGGTCGTCCGGGTGCACGGCGACGCCGGTGTCGCCAAGCATTGTTTCGGGCCGCGTCGTCGCCACCACGATGTGGCGATCCTGCATGCCCTCGATCGGATAGCGGAAGTACCACAGGTAGCCCTTGACCTCGCGCGATTCGACCTCGAGGTCGGAAATCGCCGTCAGCAGCTTGCTGTCCCAGTTGACCAGCCGCTTGTCCTTGAAGATCAGTCCCTGCCGATGCAGTTCGACGAAGGTCTTGATCACCGCCGCCGACAACCCCTCGTCCATGGTGAAGCGTTCGCGCGCCCAGTCGCAGGAGGCGCCCAGCCGGCGCAGCTGGCCGATGATGGTGCCGCCCGACTGCGCCTTCCATTCCCACACGCGGCGAATGAATTCCTCGCGGCCGAGGTCGTGGCGCGAGACGCCCTGCGCGTCGAGCTGGCGCTCCACCACCATCTGGGTGGCGATGCCGGCATGGTCGGTGCCCGGCTGCCACAGCGCGTCGCGCCCGCGCATGCGCTCGAAACGAATCAGCACGTCCTGCAGCGTGTTGTTGAGCGCATGGCCCATGTGCAGGCTGCCCGTGACGTTGGGCGGCGGAATGACGATGGTGAACGGCTTGCGATTGGACTCGGGCCGGGCGGCAAAGGCGTTGCCCTCTTCCCAGCGGCGATAGTGCCTGGCCTCGATCTCGGCGGGATTGTAGGTCTTTTCGAGCATGACGTCGGAAACCCGGATGGCTGGCGCGCGCGGCGCGCCGCACGGAACGGCGGAAAATGCGGACGGATTGTTTGCGGCAAGCGGCGCCGGAAATCAATCGGTTCCTGCCGATTTCCTCGCTGCGCTCTTTATCTGCCCGGCCCGGCGCCTCAGCGCTTGGACATTTTCTGGATTTCCTGCTGCACCAGGCGCTCGACGATGGCGGGCAGATTGGCGTCCATCCATTGCCGCAGCATCGGCTTCAGCATCTCGGCCACCATGTCCTCCAGCGCGCGGCCGCCTACCGTGGGCGAGGGCGTGCGCGGCGCCTGCGGCGGCGCGGCCGGCGGCTGGCTCTGCTGCAGTGCGGCCTGCGCCAGCCGGTCGAAGGCGGCGGCGGCGGCCGACGCGGCCTGGCCCGAGACGATGCCCTGCTGGGTGCCGCCGGCGCCGACCGGCGTCAGCGAGAACTGCGATCCCGCCACCGTCGGCGCCGGCTGCACGCGACTTGTCTGCGGCGGCGCGGCTTGCGGCGCCTGTGGACGCTGGGTGGCGGCGGGCGGCGGCGACGCGGCCGGCTGTGGCGCGGCAGGCTGCGAGTTGGGCGGGCTGGGCTGAGGCGGTGCCATGACCTTGGGTTGCGGTGCGTCCTGCGGCATCGGCCGCTCGGCCGGCCGCGGATCGCCGGCCAGGGTCGGGCGCTCTCCGGCCACGAAGGCCGGCGGCTCGGATCGGTCGTTGCCGCGATCGGCATAGATCGGCGGCTCGTCCTCGTCGAGCGGCCGCATCGGCGGCGGGGCGTTGTTCTCCAGCGACGTGACGCTGCCGTCGTCGTTGACCATTTCGGTCAGTTCCAGCACGTCGCTCGCGGGCTTGGCGCCGGTCGGGGCCGGGGCGCTCTTGCGCGTCTTGCTGCCATCCTCGTCGA
>JBFXDA010000071.1:0-4906 GCA_050181585.1 Reyranellaceae bacterium | reverse complement strand
TCGACGAGGATGGCAGCAAGACGCGCAAGAGCGCCCCGGCCCCGACCGGCGCCAAGCCCGCGAGCGACGTGCTGGAACTGACCGAAATGGTCAACGACGACGGCAGCGTCACGTCGCTGGAGAACAAGGTCCCGCCGCCGATGCGGCCGCTCGACGAAGACGAGCCGCCGATCTACGCCGACCGCGGCAACGACCGATCCGAGCCGCCGGCCTTCGCGGCCGGAGAGCGCCCGACGCTGGCCGGCGATCCGCGGCCGGCGGACCGGCCGATGCCGCAGGACGCGCCGCAACCCAAGGTCATGGCGCCGCCCCCGGCCAGCCCGTCGGCCTCGCAGCCCGCCACGTCACAGTCTCCTGTGCCGCCGCCTGCGTCGCCGCTGCCCGCCGCCACCCAGCGCCCGCAGGCGCCGCAAGCCTCGCCGCCGCAGACAAGTCGCGTGCAGCCGGCGCCGACGGTGGCGGGATCGCAGTTCTCGCTGACGCCGGTCGGCGCCGGCGGCACCCAGCAGGGCATCGTCTCGGGTCAGGCCGCGTCGGCCGCCGCCGCCGCCTTCGACCGGCTGGCGCAGGCCGCTCTGCAGCAGAGCCAGCCGCCGGCCGCGCCGCCGCAGGCGCCACGCGCGCCCTCGCCCACGGTAGGCGGCCGCGCGCTGGAGGACATGGTGGCCGAGATGCTGAAGCCGATGCTGCGGCAATGGATGGACGCCAATCTGCCGGCCATCGTCGAGCGTCTGGTGCAGCAGGAAATCCAGAAAATGTCCAAGCGCTGAGGCGCCGGACCGGGCAGATAAGGAGCGCGGCGAGGAAAACGGCAGGAACCGATTGATTTCCGGCGCCGCTTGCCGCAAACAATCCGTCCGCATTTTCCGCCGTTCCGTGCGGCGCGCCCCGCGCGCCAGCCATCCGGGTTTCCGACGTCATGCTCGAAAAGACCTACAATCCCGCCGAGATCGAGGCCAGGCACTATCGCCGCTGGGAGGAGGGCAACGCCTTCGCCGCCCGGCCCGAGTCCAACCGCAAGCCGTTCACCATCGTCATTCCGCCGCCCAACGTCACGGGCAGCCTGCACATGGGCCATGCGCTCAACAACACGCTGCAGGACGTGCTGATCCGTTTCCAGCGCATGCGCGGGCGCGACGCGCTGTGGCAGCCGGGCACCGACCATGCCGGCATCGCCACCCAGATGGTGGTGGAACGCCAGCTCGACGCGCAGGGCGTCTCGCGCCACGACCTCGGCCGCGAGGAATTCATCCGCCGCGTGTGGGAATGGAAGGCGCAGTCGGGCGGCACCATCATCGGCCAGCTGCGCCGGCTGGGCGCCTCCTGCGACTGGGCGCGCGAACGCTTCACCATGGACGAGGGCCTGTCGGCGGCGGTGATAAAGACCTTCGTCGAACTGCACCGGCAGGGCCTGATCTTCAAGGACAAGCGGCTCGTCAACTGGGACAGCAAGCTGCTGACGGCGATCTCCGACCTTGAGGTCGAATCGCGCGAGGTCAAGGGCTACCTGTGGTACTTCCGCTATCCGATCGAGGGCCTGCAGGATCGCCACATCGTGGTGGCGACGACGCGGCCCGAAACAATGCTGGGCGACACCGGCGTCGCCGTGCACCCGGACGACCCGCGCTTCGCCGATCTGATCGGCCGGCATGTGGTTCTGCCCATCGTCGGACGTCGCATTCCGATCGTCGCCGACGAATACTCCGATCCCGAGAAGGGGAGTGGCGCGGTCAAGATCACGCCGGCGCACGACTTCAACGATTTCGAGGTCGGCCGCCGGCACGGGCTGGAAGTCATCAACGTGTTCGACCAGCATGCCCGCATCAACGACAACGCGCCGGCCGAGTATCGTGGGCTCGACCGCTACGCGGCGCGCGAGAAGGTGGTGGCCGCCTTCGAGCATCTGGGGCTGGTCGAAAAGATCGAGCCGCACACCCATACGGTCCCTTTCGGCGACCGCTCCGGCGTGGCGATCGAGCCATGGCTGACGGAACAATGGTACGTTGACGCCAAGACGCTGGCGCAGAAGCCGATCGAAGCGGTGCGCTCGGGCAGCATCCGGATCATTCCGGAAACCGAGAAGCGCACGTTCTTCCAGTGGATGGACAACATCCAGCCCTGGTGCGTGTCGCGCCAGCTGTGGTGGGGACACCAGATCCCGGCATGGTACGGGCCGGACGGACACTACTTCGTCGAACTCGACGAGGCGGCGGCGCAGGCGGCGGCGAAGTCGCATTATGGCCGCGACGTCGAGCTGACGCGCGACGCCGACGTGCTCGACACCTGGTTCTCCTCGGCGCTGTGGCCGTTCTCGACCCTGGGCTGGCCGGAGCGGACGGCCGACCTCAAGCGCTACTATCCGACCGACGTGCTGATCACCGGCAAGGACATCCTGTTCTTCTGGGTGGCGCGCATGATGATGATGGGCCTGCATTTCATGCAGGAGATTCCCTTCCACACCGTCTATCTGCACGGGCTGGTGACGGACGAGAAGGGGCAGAAGATGTCGAAATCGAAGGGCAACATCATCGACCCGCTCGACCTGATCGACAAATACGGCGCCGACGCGCTGCGCTTCACCATGACGTCGATCGCGGCCCAGGGCCGCCAGATAAAGCTCTCGACCCAGCGCGTCGAGGGCAATCGCAATTTCGCGACCAAGCTGTGGAACGCCACGCGCTTCTGCGAGGTCAATGGCTGCCGGCCGGTGCCGGGCTTCGATCCGGCGGCCTGCAAGCTGACCCTGAGCAAGTGGCTGGTCGGCGAGCTGGCGCAGACGGCAGCGACGGTCACTGAAGCGGCGGAGCAGTTCCGCTTCAACGACATGGCCAACGCGCTCTACGGCTTCATCTGGGGCACGTATTGCGACTGGTTTCTCGAACTCGCCAAGCCGGTGCTGCAGGGCGACGACCAGGAGGCGGCGGCGGAGATCCGCGCCGTGACGGCCTGGGGCATCGACCGGCTGCTGCATCTGCTGCATCCGATCATGCCGTTCCTCACCGAGGAGCTTTACGAGAAGTTCATCGGCGGTCGCAGCATGCTGATCGGCGAGGCGTGGCCGCAATTGCCGGCCACGCTGGTCGATGCCGGGGCGCAGGCCGAGATCGGCTGGCTGGTGCGGCTGATCTCCGACATCCGCGCGGTCCGTTCGGAGATGAACGTGCCGGCCGGCGCCACCCTGCCGTTGGCCGTGCGCGAGGCCAATGCCGAGACGAAGGCGAGGCTCGACCGCTACGGCGCGCTGATCAAGCGGCTGGCGCGCATCGGCGACATCGATGCCGGCGCCGGCGCGGTGCCGACCGGTTCGGTTCAGATCGTGCTCGACGAGGCGACCTTCGCCCTGCCGCTGGCCGACATCATCGACTTCGCCGCCGAACGGGCGCGGCTGAAGAAGGAGATCGGCCGGCTCGACGGCGAGATCGGCAAGATCGACGGCAAGCTCAACAACGCCGCCTTCATCGCCAAGGCGCCGGCGGAGGTCGTCGACGAGCAGCGCGAGCGGCGCGAGGAGGCGCTGGCGACCAAGGCGCGGCTGGGCCGGGCGCTGCAGCAACTGGCGGGATAGAAGCGGCGGTAAAGCCCGCTCAAGATCGGGTGAGGCCGCTGGCTGAGCCGGCCCGGCCTGCGTATGTTGGGTCATGTCCATCCGCACCGCGACCAAGTCGCCGCTCTCGGGCTGGCTGAAGCCCGCCTTGTGGATACCCTGGCAGGACCGCACGGGTCGCTTTTCGGCGTTGCACGGCACCGCGTTTCTCGCGCTGCTGCTGCCGGGGGCGATCATCGCGGTACGCTGGTCGCTGGGCGAATACCAGCCGCGTCCGGTCAACGAGGTCGTGCACCAGACGGGGCTGTGGGCGATCCGCATCCTGTTCGTGTCGCTGGCGATAACGCCGCTGCGCGCCATGCTGGGCATGCCGAAGCTGATCGCGGTGCGGCGCATGATCGGCGTCGCCGCCTTCGCCTACGTGCTGGTCCATCTGCTGCTCTACGCGCTGGACGAGAATTTCCATTTGCCCAAGGTCGCGACCGAAATCCTGGTGCGTTACTACCTGCTGATCGGCTTCTGCGCGTTGATGCTGCTGGCGACGCTGGCGTGGACGTCGACGGGGCCGGCGATCCGGCGGCTGGGCGGCGGGCACTGGCAGAACGTGCATCGGCTGGTCTACGTCGCCGCCGTGCTGGCCGTGGCGCACCACTTCATGCAGTCCAAGGTCGACGTCACCGAGCCGACGATCATGACCGGGCTCCTGGTCTGGCTGATGCTCTATCGGCTGCTGTCGCGGCGGCCGACCACGCCGCCATCGATCGGCCTGCTGCTGGGAATGGCCCTCGTCGCGGCGCTGCTGACTGTGGCGGCGGAGGCGGCCTATTACGAGCTGTTCACCGGCATCGACGGCATGCGGGTGCTGGAGGCCAATCTGATCCCGCCCTGGGACCAGGCGCGTCCCGCCTGGAAGGTGCTGGCGATTCTCGTGGGCTCGGTGGCCGGCGCGGCGTCGTGGCGGCGCCTGGTCACCCGCCGCAAGCCGGTCCGTTCAGGCGCCGCGCAGCAATAGCAGCACGACGCCGGCGACCACCAGCACGGCGCCGACGATCTCGCCCCAGAGCGGCTCTTCCTTCAGCAGGTAGCGCGAGGCGATGAAAGTGAACACCAGTTCGACCTGGCCTAGCGCCCGCACATGGGCCGCGTTCTCCAATGTCATGGCCAGCGCCCAGCAGGCCGAGCCGAACACGCTCAGCAGGCCGACGACGGCGGAGGATCTCCACGTCAGCACCACACGCACCAGCTGGTCGCGTTCGCGCATGGCGAGCCAGGCGCCGAGCATCACGACCTGCAGCGTATTCATCACCGCCAGCGTCAGGATGGCGCGGACGACGAAGTCGCCTTCGGGCAGCGACAGGGAGG
>JBFXDA010000070.1:0-4918 GCA_050181585.1 Reyranellaceae bacterium | reverse complement strand
GCTGGCAGCGCTTCGGCCTCGGCCCGGCCGGCGCGATGGACCGCTGGTCGCTTGCCGTCGCCAACGCGCTCGTCGGCAACGCCCCCGGCGCCGCCGCCATCGAGCTCGTGCTGATGGGCGCGCGCTTCGACGTCGCCGGCGGTCCCGTCCGCCTCGCGCTGGCCGGCGCCGACTGCGAGCTGAAGGTCGACGGCCGCATCGTCCCCCCGCTCACCGGCACGACCGCGCCTGCCGGCAGCCGAGTCGAGATCGGCAGCGCGCGCGGCGGCGCCTTCGCCTATCTCGCCGTCGGCGGCAGCTTTGCGGTCGCGCCCGAGCTCGGCTCGCTGTCGCTGCATCATCGCGCGCAGATCGGCCCGTTCGGCGGCCGCCCCCTGCGCGCCGGCGACCGCCTCCCCGTCATCGCGACGGCGGGCGAGGACCTGACGCTGGCGCACGAGCCGCAGCGCGCCGCTCCGCCGGGCGAGGGTCCCATCCGCGTCGTGCTCGGCCCGCAGGACGATCACTTCACGCCGGCCGGCATCGCAACCTTGCTCGGCGGCACCTACACCATCGAGCAGGCCGACCGCATGGGCCTGCGCCTCGCCGGTCCCAAGATCGAGCACGGCGACAAGGGCTACAACATCGTCTCCGACGGCATCGCCACCGGCGCCATGCAGATCCCGGGCAACGGCCTGCCCATCGTTCTGCTCGCCGACCGCCAGACCACCGGCGGCTATCCGAAGATCGCCGTCATCGCCGGCGCCGACATTCCGCGCCTGGCACAGATGCGCCCGGGCGCGGCGATCCGCTTTGCCGCCATCGCGCGCGAGGCCGCCATCGCTCTTGCGCGCGAGACGGCCGCTGCCGCCGATGCCATGCGCGCCGCGCTGCAGCCTGCGGTGCCGGAGCTCACCACCGAGCGGCTGCTGGCGAGCAACCTCGTCGGCGGCTGGATCGACGGCGGAGACGGACAGCCATGAACTACCGCCACGCCTATCACGCCGGCAATTTCGCCGACGTCCTCAAGCACGCCACCCTGGCGATGGTGATCGCGCACCTGAAGCAGAAGGATGCGCCGTTCCGCGTCATCGACACGCATGCCGGCCCCGGCATCTACGATCTTGCGGCGGAGCAGGCCGAGAAGACCGGCGAATGGCGCCAGGGCATCGGCCGCCTGCTGGCGCCCGGTGCCGAGCCTCTGCCTGCCGCGGCGGCGGAGGCGCTGGCGCCCTACCTCGCCGCCGTGCGCGCGCTCAACGGCGGCGACGCGCTCTCCCTCTATCCCGGCAGCCCGTGGCTCGCCCGCCATCTCCTGCGCCGCGGCGACCGTCTCGTCGTCAACGAGCTGCATCCCGAGGACGCCGCGGAGCTCAAGGCGCACTTCGCGCGCGACCGGCAGACGAAGGTGCTGGCGCTCGACGGCTGGATCGCGCTCAAGTCGCTGCTGCCGCCGCCCGAGCGGCGCGGCGTCGTGCTCGTCGATCCGCCCTTCGAGGCGCCGGGCGAGATGGACCGTCTCGTGACCGGCCTGCGCGCCGGCCTCGCCCGCTTCGCCACCGGCATCTATCTTCTCTGGTATCCGATCAAGACCGTCGCCGCGATCGACGCGCTCTACGCCACCCTTCTGCCGGTCTGCCCGAAGCCGCCGCTGCGCGTCGAGAGCTTCGTGCGCGCGCCGCGCGACGCGCAGGTGCTCAACGGCGCGGGGCTCGCGATCATCAATCCGCCCTATCGCCTCGAGGAGCAGCTTGCGGCGGTCCTGCCCGAAATCACCCGCCGGCTGGCCGTCGCCCCGGGCGCATATCATCGCCTGGAGCACGCCACGGCGCCCGTGGCCGCACCGGCCCGGCCACCCGCGAAGCGCCCCAAAATGCCTGAAAAATCGGCGCTATCGAAACGCGGCCGCCGCTGACGCGCATGGATTTGCCTTGCGCACCGAAAAACAATCAAAGATACTTCGCGGCGGTTCGGGCGGCCTATCGGACCCGGCGGAGACGGCTGAGACTGGCTGAGACTTTTCTGGAATGCTGGCACTTCAAAGCGTCCTCACTCTCTTGCGCGCCTCACGATCCCCGACAACGGACGACCTGGCTTGACTGCACCTGCGCCCGCTCGCGTGGGCGTGCGCTTCTGAAATCGATCCGGGGACAAGGAGACCTCGTATGCGCCAGACCGGAACGGTCAAGTTCTTCAACCAGACTAAAGGCTTCGGTTTCATCACGCCCGACGAGGGCGGCAAGGACGTGTTCGTCCATGTGACCGCGGTCGAACGGTCTGGCATGGGGACACTCGACGAGGGAATGCGCGTTTCCTTCGAGATGGAACCCGACAAGCGCGGGAAGGGCCCCAAGGCCGTCAACCTGCAGCCCGCCTGAAGCAACAGGCCAACCGTGGCGCGGGCGTCGCGCCGCGGACACACGCGGCTGGAAATCGGCGCCATAGACGCGCACCGATCATGCCGCCCCTCGGCAACTTCGGCGAACTGAGGCTAAGGTCCGGTTCGCCATTCCATTTCGGCTGAGGAGACGCCCAACATGACCCCGTTCATCCGTTCGCTTGCGCTCGGCATGGCCATCGCCGTTCTGCCGGCCGGCTTTGCACATGCCGCCTGCGTCAGCAAGGCCGGCGAAGGCACCGGCACCACCGAGGATGCCGCCAAGTTCCAGGCCTACGAGGCCATCCTGCAGGCGACCGACTGGGGCATGTGGTCCCAGTGGATGGCGAGCAGCCAGAAGCCCGGCGTCGCGCCCGGCTACAAGGTCAGCAAGATGAAGTCCAAGTGCACCAAGGGCTCCGGGCTCGGCGTCACCTGCGTGACGCAGGCCACGCTCTGCAAGTAGGCCGCCAGCAGGCGGCGGGGCCCCGTCGCGACAGCGAACATCGTTCTGAATACCTGAACCGTGGTGCGGCGCAGCGCGATGCGTTGCCCGCCTGCATCAGGGTATCGGAATGCGGTGTATACGCGTCTGTTAGGTTTTGAAGGCGCGGCGGGAACGGGAGCATAGTTCCGCCGCCCGTCGCGATGGCGGGATCTGGAAACCCAGGAGGGGACTCACATGAAATCGTTCGCGCGCGCCGCTGTTGCCGGCGCCTGCCTGTTCGGATTGACCGCGCTCGTCATGACTCCGGCCGAGGCCGCGAAGTGCTCGCGCGCCGGCGGCACGGGCTACGGCATCACGAAGGAAATCGCGATGGCCAACGCCACGATGGCCCTCTCCGAGAAGCAGACGTCCTCGGGCATGAAGGGCAAGGGCAAGGTGGCTTCGAGCTGCAAGTCCGACCTGCTGCTGATGAACGAGTGCACGGCCACGCAGCGCAGCTGCAAGTAAGCAAGTAGCGTAGCTGCAAATAACCGATGCAGCGCAGCTGCAAGTAAGCACGCAGCGCGGCTGTAAATAGGCAGCCCCGTCTCCGGACTGTGAAAGATTGGCAAGGCCGCCGGGCGTACCGGCGGCCTTTGTCGTGCCCGGTGGTCAGCGCACCAGCGCGGCCCGCAGCGCGGCCATCACCGCTGCGAACGCGGCGCCGCCTGCGCCGCACGCGAGAACGGTGCTCGCCACCGTGCCGGCATCCCAGCCGCCGGCCGTCGGTCCCGCCACCAGCAGCGTCGCACCCAGCACCTGCCCGCCGACGCCCGCGCCCAGCGCCCCGGCGATGGCGGCCTCGGCCCGCCCGAGCCGGTAGCCCAGCCCCCGCACCAGCAGGCCGCCGCCGATACCGCTCAGGATCTGCAGCGCCAGCGCTCCGACATTCATCCTGCCCGTCTCCCTCTTATGCCCCGGCCCGTAGACGCGGGAACCTGTGCCCTGCCCGGCCGTTCTCTCCCTGGGCGCCCGCGCCGAAACGTGCTGTTTCTGCGACAGCCCGGCGCAAAGCCGATCCCCAATCCGCCGCCCGGGCCCGGCCGTTGAAGATTTCGTTCATACGTTGGGGTAGAGTGGCACACGTCAATGGTCCGCGGAACAAGGCAGCGCTTCCCATGCTTCGCATTGCAGCAACGATGATTGTCAGCCTTCTGGCCGTGCTGGCCTGGACCGCGGCGGCGGATGCCGGCGCGCGCCGCGAGCGCGTCTATGTGGACAACGGCGGCGCGGAGCATCCGCGCAGCGCCACCTATCACCGCAAGAAGCCGCAGGTCCGCGGCTATGTCGCGCGCCGCGGCGGCTACTCGTACACATACGAGGACACCATCAACACCTACGGCCAGACGCGCACGCTCTACGGCAGCACCAACGTCTACCGCGATCCGTCGCTCGACAAGCAGACGCCGGCCGGTCCGTTCGATCACGGCTTCTTCTTCAACTCCGGCATCGCGCCGCGCGGCGGCGACTCGCCCTACATGAACTGAGCCGGCCCGCGGACCGACCCCGCGCCGTCTTTCACCTGCATCCCGACGCGACCACCGCGCCACACGCCGTGCGGCGCACGCGCACAACGCGTTGATTGGCCCTAGGCATCTCCCCACGCGACCGGCTATGACCGCAGGACGGCATGGGCGCGCTGGTGCGCCTGCGTTTCAGGGGGTCATGGTCATGTCTTTGCCTCGCGTCGCCACGACGGCCGCTGCCATCGTCGGATTGGCCGCACTCGGCCTTGCTGTCACCGGTACGGCGGGATCGGCGGCGCAGAACTGCACGCGCCTCGCCTTTTCGGTCAACGACTACGGCAAGGACGGCCCGACCAAGGACGCCAAGGAGCTGCTCGACAAGTACATCGTCAAGTGGACCGGCGAGCGCAACATCAAGAAGTACTCCGTCGGCAAGAAGGACGTCGAGTGCGAGCTGTTCCTGAACTTCATCGTTTTCGATGAGCACACCTGCAAGGCGTCCGCGCCCGTGTGCTGGGACGGGCCTCCGGTTCTGAGCCCCGAGGAGCGGCTGGTGCCGCCGCCCGTGCCGGCGGTCAAGTCGAAGGCCCCCAGGGTGCCGGTCAAGTC
>JBFXDA010000069.1:0-5023 GCA_050181585.1 Reyranellaceae bacterium | reverse complement strand
TGCGCTGCGCGAAGAAGGGCTGGTGGTGCTGCCATTGTCGCTGGACGGCCCGACCAAGCCCCGGGTCGAGCCGTTCTACAAGGCGCAGAAGCTCGAGAACCTGCCGATCCTGTTCGACGAGAAGAGCGCCACCTTCGGCCGCTTCGGCGTCGGCGTTCTGCCTACAACCATCGTCATCGGCCGCGACGGCCGCGAGGTCGGCCGCTTGGAGGGTCCGGCCGAATGGGACGCGCCCGAGGCGCTGGCCCTGCTGCGCCACTACCTAAAAGCCGGCAGCTGACAGGGTCCGTCGCATGGCGCGCATCCTGCTGGGATGGGACAACGGGCTGGGCACGGGCTACGTCGACCGGCTGCTGACGGTCGCCGACGCGCTGGCCGCGGAGGGACACGAACCCGTCCTGAGCGTGCGCGATCTGATCACCACCGCCGGGCGGCTGGCGGACGTGCGCTATCCGGTGCTGCAGTCGCCGGTCGCCATCGGCCAGCTCGATCCGATCTCGCCCAGCTTCTCGCCGGGCAGTTTCGCCGATCTCCTCGGCGCCTCGAACTTCAACAACGAGACCGAGCTGACGCGCCTGATGCTGGCCTGGGACGTGCTGTTCCAGACCGTGCGGCCGGACCTGGTCGTGGCGGAATACGCGCCGGTCATGTCGCTGGCCGCCTATGGTCGTTACAAGCTGCTGGCGATGGGGCATGGCTACATCCTGCCGCCGCCCGAACTGCCGCAGTTCCCGGTATTCGACTATGCCCGGCCCGCCTTCGTGCCGCAGGAAACGGTGCTCGCGGTCTGCCGCCGGGTGCAGGCCGCGCGCGGCGTGCCTCAGATCGCCACCCTGCCCGGCTTCTACGGCGGGACCGCGCATGTCGTCACCGCCTATCCCGAACTCGATCCCTATGACGGGCTGCGCGCGCAGAAGGCCGACGGGCCGCTCGAGGCCCACGCCCCGGCGCCGCTGCCGGCCGCGCCGCGCTTCTACGCCTATCTGGCGGCGGATTTCCGCCAGCTGCGCCTGGCGCTGGAATCGCTGGTGAATTCGCGGCTGCCGGGATCGGTTCATATCAAGCGCCTCACCCCGACCCTGCGCCAGTACCTGGTCGAGCGCGGCATCGAGGTGCTGGACCGGGCGCCGCCGCTGGAGCAGGCCGTGGCGCGGGCCTCGGTGGTGATCCATCACGGTGGCATCGCCACGACCATGGCGGCGCTGGGCATGGGACGGCCGCAGATGCTGTGGCCGCACGTCACCGATCAGACCGTCACGGCGCGGGCGGTCGAGCATTTGCGGGTCGGCGAGGCCGGCATGCGCGCTGGCAGGTCCGGCGCGGATGTCGGCCCGGCGCTGCGCCGCATCGCCGACGATCTCGACATGGCGCGCCGGGCGCAGGATCTGGCGCAGCGACTGGCCCGACGCCACGCCAAAGGCAGTCTCGAAATCGTGCTTGCGAAAGCCCGCGCCCTGCTGGAGCAAACCACGTTTTGACGGAATCGCTTGCGATCCCGTCAGAACATGTGAATTTGCTCCTAGTATAAAGAATAGAGCGGATTCACACGATCAGACGGAAGCGTCCGCGCTTCCGTCTGATCGTGATCCGCTCTAGCGGGCTGAAGCGTCAGCGGGTGGGGATCGGCTTGGGGCCGGAATAGTCGTAGAAGCCGCGGCCCACCTTCTTGCCGATCCAGCCGGCCTCGACGTATTTCACCAGCAGCGGACAGGGCCGGTACTTGGAATCGGCCAGGCCCTCGTAAAGCACCTGCATCACCGACAGGCAGGTGTCGAGGCCGATAAAATCGGCCAGCTCGAGCGGGCCCATCGGGTGGTTGGCGCCGAGCTTCATGGCGGTGTCGATCGATTCGACCGAGCCGACGCCCTCGTAGAGCGCGTAGACCGCCTCGTTGATCATCGGCAGCAGGATGCGGTTGACGATGAAGGCCGGGAAATCCTCGGCGTTGGCCGGCGTCTTGCCCAGCTTGATCGTCAGATCGCGCACGGCCTGGAACGTGTCGTCCTCGGTGGCGATGCCGCGAATCAGCTCGACCAGCTGCATCAGCGGCACCGGGTTCATGAAATGCATGCCCATGAACTTGCCGGGGCGGTCGGTCACCGACGCCAGGCGCGTGATCGAGATCGAGGAGGTGTTTGAGGCCAGCAGCGCGCCCGGCTTCAGCGACGGGCAGAGCTTCTTGAAGATCTCGCGCTTGATCGCCTCGTTCTCGGTCGCCGCCTCGATCACGAGGTCGCATTCCTTGAACACGGCGTAGTCGGTCGCCGGATGGATGCGCGACAGCGCCAGCACCTTCTCCTCGGGCTTGAGCCGGCCGCGGCTGACCTGACGGTCCATGTTGCCGTCGATCACCGACAGGCCCTGATCGACGCGCTCCTTGTCGACGTCGACCAGGCGCACGTCGTAGCCCGCCAGCGCGCAGACATGGGCGATGCCCGTGCCCATCTGTCCCGCGCCGATCACGCCGATATTCTGGATCGCCATTGCCGTTGCCCTCGCGTCGCCGACGCCAAAAGAAGACGGGGGCCAATGCCCCCGCCCGTCAGAAATTTCAGCTCTTGGCCAGTTCCGCTTCGAGTTCCGGCAGAATCTGGAACAGGTCGCCTACCAGACCGTAGTCGGCGACCTGGAAGATCGGCGCCTCCTCGTCCTTGTTGATGGCGACGATCACCTTGCTGTCCTTCATGCCGGCCAGATGCTGGATGGCGCCGGAGATGCCGATGGCGATGTAGAGATCGGGCGCCACGACCTTGCCGGTCTGGCCGACCTGATAGTCGTTGGGCACGAAACCGGCATCGACCGCGGCGCGCGAGGCGCCCAGCGCGGCGCCCAGCTTGTCGGCCAGAGTCTCGAGAATCTTGAAGTTCTCCTTGCTCTGCAGGCCGCGGCCGCCGGAAACCACGATCTTGGCCGAGGTCAGTTCGGGCCGCTCGGACTTCGACAGCTCGGCGCCGACGTAATCGGAGAGACCGGCCGCGCCGGCGCCGTCGACGTTCTCGACCGAAGCCGAGCCGCCGTTGGCATCCGCCGCCTTGAAGGTCGTGCCGCGCACGGTGATGATCTTGATCTTGTCCGACGACTGCACGGTCGCCATGGCGTTGCCGGCGTAGATCGGCCGCACGAACGTGTCGGGCGACTCGACCGAAACGATGTCGGAGATCTGCGCCACGTCGAGCAGGGCCGCGACGCGCGGCATGATGTTCTTGCCGAAGGAATTGGCCGGCGCCAGCACGTGGCTGTAATTCGCCGCCAGCTTGACGATCAGAGGCGCCATGTTCTCGGCCAGTTGGTTGGCGTAGGCCGCATCGTCGGCCTTGAGCACCTTGGCGACGCCCGCCACCTTGGCGGCGGCCTGCGCCGCGCCGTCGGCGTTCTGGCCCGCGACCAGCACGTGGACGTCGCCGCCCAGCTTGCCGGCGGCGGCGATGGTGTTGAGAGTCGCGGCCTTGAGCGCGGCGTTGTCGTGATCGGCGACTACCAGGATGCTCATCTCAGATCACTCCCGCTTCGTTGCGCAGCTTGTCGACGAGCTCCTGCACCGTCTTGACCTTGACGCCGGCCTTGCGGGCGGCGGGCTCCTCGACCTTCAGCGTCTTCAGGCGCGGGGCGATGTCGACGCCGAGATCCTCCGGCTTGTGCTGGTCGATCGGCTTCTTCTTGGCCTTCATGATGTTGGGCAGCGAAGCGTAGCGCGGCTCGTTGAGGCGCAGGTCGGTGGTGATCACCGCCGGCATCTTGAGCTTGACGTTCTCGAGGCCGCCGTCGATCTCGCGCTTCACCTCGACCGTGCCGTCGGCGATGCTGACCTTGTTGGCGAAAGTGCCCTGCGACCAGCCGAGCAGCGCCGCCGCCATCTGGCCGGTCTGGTTGCTGTCGTCGTCGATCGCCTGCTTGCCGACGATGATCAGGCCCGGCTGTTCCTTTTCGGCCACCGCCTTGAGCAGCTTGGCGACGGCGAGCGGCTGCAGTTCGGCATCGCTCAGCACGTGCACGCCGCGATCGGCGCCCATGGCCAGCGCGGTGCGGATGGTTTCCTGGCACTGCTGCGGACCGGCGGAGAACGCGATGACTTCCGTCGCCTTGCCCGCCTCCTTGAGGCGGACCGCCTCCTCGATGGCGATTTCGTCGAAGGGATTCATCGACATCTTGACGTTTGCCGTCTCGACGCCGGTTTTGTCGGCTTTGACGCGGATCTTGACGTTGTAGTCGATCACGCGTTTGACCGCGACCAGGACTTTCATCTTTCAGCGTTCCCCTGAGCAAATGAACGTTGTTCTTTAGGGTGACGGTCCGGGCAAGTCAAGCCGTCGCTGCGACTGCGAAATAGCCCGGATTTCCGCCGTTTCACCCTGCGAATGGCCCGTTTCCTGCGCTCACGCGCGGTTCTTGCCCGGCACCCAGAGCACGTCCGCCCGGCCCTTGTCGGCAACGTGGCGGGCAAGGACGAACAGATGGTCGGACAGGCGATTGACGTACTTTACCGCTTCGGGATTGACCGTCTCGCGCTCCGCCAGCGCGCCGATCAGGCGCTCGGCGCGGCGCACCACCGTGCGCGCCAGATGCAGATGCGCCGCCAGCGCCGACCCGGCCGGCAGGATGAAGGAATTGAGCGGCTGCAGCTCGGCGTTCATCGCATCGATCTCACGCTCCAGCCGCTCGACCTGCGCGGCGACGATGCGCAGCGGCTCGTAGCCGAGATCCTTGTCGACATGCGGCGTGGCGAGATCGGCGCCGAGATCGAACATGTCGTTCTGGATGCGGCTCAGCATGGCATCGACGTCGCCCTGCGCATGCACGCGGGCCAGGCCGATGCAGGCATTGGCCTCGTCGACGTCGCCATAGGCTGCGACGCGCGGGTCATGCTTGGCCACGCGCGTGCCGTCGCCCAGCGAGGTCTGCCCCTTGTCGCCGCCGCGGGTGTAGATACGGGTGAGCTTGACCATCGAGCTAGCCGCGCAGATGCAGCAGAAGCAGCACGAACACGACGACGGTGAACAGCTGGAAATAGACGCGCATGCGCATC
>JBFXDA010000068.1:0-5111 GCA_050181585.1 Reyranellaceae bacterium | reverse complement strand
CTGACCGATTCCTCCGACGGCGCCGTGCTGCGCCTGACGCCGGCGCGATGAACCAGCCGGCGGCCAATCTGCCGGCGCTGGTGCCGCCCGATCGCGCCGAGCTCGACCTGCTGGTGCGCCAGGCGGCGCGACGCTATTTCGCCGATCGCCACGCCAGGGTCGACGATTTCGTCGCCCGCCATTTCGGCCTGCGCGGCGCTGCCGCCATCCATCGCCGGGCGCTGGGCTGGGACATCGTCAAGGCGCCGGTCAATCTGGCGCTGGCCGTGCCCGGCGTCGGGCTCAAGCTGGCGGCGGCGGGGGCGAAGGCAGTGCGCGCCCATCGCGCCAGCGCCTGGCTCGGTTCGCGCAAGCTGCTGCTCGACACCGCGGTCGGCCGCGAGATCCAGTGGCTGATCATCGCCGACCTGCTCGAACTGCCCTGCAAGATGGGCGAGCGCCGCAGCGAGAAGGACGCGCTGCAGGAAACCATCCTCGCCATGCCGCGCATCCAGGAGGCGCTGCGCCTGACCCTGGCCGAGCTCAGCCGCCATTCCGACGAGCCGGGCTTCCGCCAGAAGCTGGAGGCGGCGATGCTGACCTATGCCGGCACCCGCGCCGCCGCCGCCGAGATCACCACCTCGCTGCTGGCGCTCAGCACCGGCGCCGCCGTGCTGCATCAGGCGACGCCCGGCATGATGTCGCTCGGTCCCGCACTGGCTGCCGCGCTGGCCCATCACGCCGCCATCGCCTCCTTCCCGCTCGGCTCGGCGCTGGGCGGCATGTGGTTCGGCGCCTTTCCCGCCGCCGTGGCGCCCGCCTTGCTGGTCGGCGTCACCGGCGGGCTGCTGGCGATCGGCGCCGTGGCGGCCGCCTTCGCCGGCATCGTCGCCGATCCGCTGCAGCGCCGGCTGGGCCTCCACCAGCGCCGCCTGCACCGTCTGATCGACACGCTGGAACGCCAGTTCTGCGACGGCGAGGACGCCGCCTTCACCGCCCGCGATCCCTACGTCGCCCGCCTGGTCGAGCTGTTCGACCTGCTGGCCGGCGCCGCCCGCCTGGCCCGCGGCTAGAAACTTCCGCGAATCCGCTCGCTGGCCGGCATTGCCCCGGTAAACGCCGATATACTAAGCTAGCTTACGAACGGCCGGGGACGGGCCGGCAGAGGAAACGATGGTTCGCGATACGCTGGGATTTCTGCTGCACGACGGCGCGCGGCTGATGCGCCGCGACTTCGAGCAGCGCGCCCGCGTGCTGGGCATGACCCGCGCCCAGTGGTCCGTTCTCGCGCACCTGTCGCGCTGCGAGGGCATCAACCAGGCGGGGCTGGCCGACATTCTCGACGTCGCCCCGATCACGCTGGGGCGCACGCTCGATCGCATGCAGAAATCGGGCTGGATCGAACGCCGCGCCGTCGACGGCGACCGCCGCGCCCGCGCCCTCTATCTCACCGACAAGGCCCGCCCGGTGCTGGCCCGCGTCTTCCGCCTCGGCCGCCAGACGCGCAAGCGCACCCTGGTCGGCTTCAGCCCGGCCGAACGCGAGGCGCTGATCGCCATGCTGCTGCGCATCCGCGCCAACCTCGCCGACAACGGCGCCAGGCGGCCGCGCAACGGCGCCGGAGCGGGACGATGAAGCGCTACCGCATGGCGCTGATGGCGCTGGTCCTGCTGGCCGGCGGCGGCGTCGCCGCCTGGGTGCTGCTGGGCGGCGGCCGCTACGTCGAGACCGACAACGCCTACGTCAAGGCGGTGCGCATCCAGATCAGCCCGGAGATTTCCGGCCGCGTCGCCGAGGTTCTGGTCGAGGAGAACCAGCTGGTCGAGCGCGGCCAGGAACTGTTCCGCATCGACGACGAGACCTTGCGCATAGCGCTCGCCCGCGCCGATGCCGAACTGGCGCTGATCCGCGACCAGATCGACGCCATGCGCGCGGCCCTGCGGCAGAACGCCGAGGAGCAGAAGCAGGAGGAGGCCAACGTCGAATTCGCCCGCCGCGAGTTCGAGCGCCAGTCGCAGCTGGTCGAGCGCAGGGTCGCCGCCCAGGCGCGGCTCGACGAGGCCCGCACCCAGCTCGACGTCGCCACCCAGAGGGTCGCGGTGCTGAAGCAGGAGGCCGGCAGGCTGCTGGCCGACCTGTCGGGCAATCCCGACATCAGGGCCGAGGACCATCCGCGCTACCGCATCGCCTGGCAGGCGCGCAACCAGCTCGAGCTCGACCTGCGCCGCGCCGTGGTGCGGTCGCCGACCCGCGCCATCGTCGGCCGGCTCGACCAGATCCGCCGCGGCGGCTACGTGCGCGCCGGCATGCCTTCCCTCAATCTGGTCGGCGTCGAGGAGATCTGGGTCGAGGCCAATCTGAAGGAATCGCAGCTCACCCGCGTGCGCGCCGGCCAGCCGGTGACCTTCACCGTCGACGCCTATCCCGGCGTCAAATGGCAGGCCACGGTCGACAGCGTCAGCCCCGCCACCGGCGCGGAGTTCTCGATCCTGCCGCCGCAGAACGCGACGGGCAACTGGGTCAAGGTGGTGCAGCGCGTGCCCGTCCGTCTCGCCATCAAGGACGATCCCGGCAAGCCGCCGCTGCGCATGGGCATGAGCGCCATCGTCACCATCGACACCGGCGAGACCGGCGCCGCCGCCCAGACTCCCGATAGTCCCGCCGCGCCCGGTCCCACGCCGTCCGGAAAGCGCTGAGCATGGCCGAGCGCCCGGCCGGCAACCCGCTCGCCGTCACCGCGGCGGTGATGGTGCCGGCGGTGATGTACGCGCTCGACACCACCATCGCCAACGTCGCATTGCCGCACATGCAGGGCTCACTGTCGGCGACGCACGACCAGGTCGCCTGGGTGCTGACGTCGTACATTGTCGCCTCGGCCATCATGACGGCGCCGACCGCCTGGCTGGCCGCCCGCTTCGGCCGGCGCAACTACTTCACCGTCGCCGTGGTCGGCTTCACCCTGGCCTCGGTGCTGTGCGGCGCCGCCCAGAGCCTCGAGCAGATCGTCGCCTTCCGCATCATGCAGGGCATCTTCGGCGCCTCGCTGATTCCGCTGTCGCAGTCGATCCTGCTCGACACCTACCCGCCCGAACGCCACGGCAGCGCCATGGCGATGTGGGGGGTGGGCGTCATGATCGGCCCGATCCTGGGGCCGACGCTGGGCGGCTACCTGACCGAGCTCTACGGCTGGCGCTACGTCTTCTACATCAACCTGCCGATCGGCGTGCTGAGCGTCATCGGCATCCTGCTGGCGGTGCGCGAGCATGCCGACAACCGGCGCTTTCCCTTCGATCTCACCGGCTTCGCCCTGCTCAGCATCGCCGTCGGTTCGTTCCAGCTCATGCTCGATCGCGGCGAGGGCGAGGACTGGTTCGTCTCGACCGAGATCAAGGTCGAGGCCATCGTCGCCGGCACCGCCTTCGCCATGTTCGTCGTGCATTCGCTGACCGCCGAACGTCCCTTCGTGTCGCTGGCGCTGTTCCGCGACCGCAACTTCGTGCTCGGCACCATCCTGATGTTCCTGGTCGGGCTGCTGCTCTATTCGATCATGGCGCTGCTGCCGCCCTTCCTGCAGCACCTCAAGGACTATCCGGTGACGGCGATCGGCGAGCTGATCGCCCCGCGCGGGGTCGGCACCATGCTGGCGATGCTGATCGTCGGCCGGCTGCTGGCGCGCATCGATCCGCGCATCTTCATCCTCACCGGCCTGCTGATCGCCGCCGCCGCCAGCTGGGACATGACGAGCTTCACCCTGGAGGTCAGCTTCACCCATCTGCTGGTCAACGGCTTCGTCCAGGGCTTCGGTCTGGGCCTGATCTTCGTGCCGCTGACCACCATCACTTTCTCGACGCTGGCCGCCTCGCTGCGCACCGAGGGCACCGGCATCTACGCATTGCTGCGCAATCTCGGCAGCTCGATCGGCATTTCCATGGTGGTGGCGGTGCTGACGCGCCAGACCGAGGCCAGCGCCATCGAATTGTCCTGGCGCGCCAATTTCGACGCTGAGCAGATCAGGGATACCCTGATGGCTGGCGGCGCCAGCCTCGACCGGCTGCAGGCCATCACCGTGATCTACGACGAGCTGATGCGCCAGGCGGCGATGATCGCCTACCTCAACGACTTCCAGCTCGTCTTCTGGCTCACCCTGGTGCCGATCCCGCTGGTGTTTTTGATCCGAAGGCGGCGGGCGTATGGGTGAGGTGTTCTGGGCCGCCTCCGAGCTCTGACAATATGTTACGCGTTACGTACTGCATAATGTCCGGCCTATGCTAAACTCATTATCGACAGCGCGATAGAGAGATAGCGTGGCAACGATGCGCAAGAGAACCCATCCCGGTAAGGTGCTAAGCGAGGAGTTCATGAAGCGGCTGGGCCTGTCTGCCAGGGCCCTGGCCAGACTCCTCAGCGTGCCCGCCAACCGCATCACCGCCATCGTCAACGGCGACCGGTCGGTGACCGCCGACACCGCCCTGCGACTGGGCAAGCTGTTCGACACCACGCCAGAGTTCTGGACCAATCTTCAGACCGCCTACGACCTGTCGATAGCGGCCCGGTCGGCGCGGCGGCAGATCGACGCCATCAGGACGCTGGAGAAGGTCGCCTGATCATGCCGGCGTCGATGATGTCGACCATGATCATCATGATGATGCCGATACAGTCACCGCGCGCCGGGTGCGAGGAGCCGCAAATTTCCGCGACTCCTTGAGCGTAAGAATCGACTTCCGCTCTCACCACCATGATATCAATAAAAACAATGATTTACTGGAAATACTCAGTCTTTGCCCACGTCTCCACCTACGTCCGAACGCGCTATATCTTCTCGTCACTACAGTCCGCCGCTATCCGTTTCGTTGTCCCTTGAACAGGTGCCGTAACAGCTCTTAACCGAATGCGTTGTTTAAGGAATGCCAGGTTCTCCGTCTTGGCAAACGGGACACTTGCGTTGGTGGAAATCAGATCCATTAATTCGATACTGTTTTCCGCAGATCGCGCCGCCGACGGCGCGACGGTGACCTGCTCCCCATCTTTCACACGTCTGCAGCTTGAGTCTGTTCCTGTTCTGCTCTCGTGGTGTGTGGTGCAACGGGGCGGGGCGCGAAGCCCCCGGTCGAGCGCAGCGTCCCGCCCCGTTG
>JBFXDA010000067.1:0-5153 GCA_050181585.1 Reyranellaceae bacterium | reverse complement strand
GACCGTCAGTCGACCCAGTCCCAGCTCTTGCCGTTGAAGCGCTGCAGGCGGACCGTCTCGATGACCTTGAAGTCGGTCGGGCTGGTGTTGATCAGGCTGCCGGGCAGCAGCAGCGGCAGGCGGAAACCCTTCAGGCTGGCCACCTGCTTCATGATGTTCTCTCGCGTCAGGTTATCGCCGGCCTGGCGCAGCACCTGCTCGAGCGTCTGGCAATAAAGATATCCCGCCAGGTTCAGCGAGTCGGACGTATCGGCCGTCGGCATGTTCGCCTTCATCCAGGCGAACCACGCCTTCATGTCGGCATCGTCGGCCCATTTCGGATCGTTGGGATCCTTGATGAAGCCGGCCGTCATGACGCCGGTCGACGCTTCAAGTCCGGCCGGCTTGAACGTGGCGCCGACCGATGCCGAACCGAGGTGCAGATAGGTGGCAGGCTTCCATTTCAGGTCGTCCGCCTTGCGGATCGCCTGCGCCGCCTGCTTGGCATAGGTGAAGAGGAACAGCGTGTCGACGCCGGCGCCGCGCAGGGCGATCACCTGCGAATCGACGGTCGGATCGGTGGCCATGAAGCTCTGCTCGCTGACGATCAGCTTCTTGGCGTTGGGGCCCAGTCCTTCCGTCAGGCCGCGCACCAGCTCCTTGCCGAAGTCGTCGTCCTGGTACAGCACGCCGACCTTGGCATTGGGATTCGTCTTCACGGCATGCTGCGCATAGAAGCGTGCTTCGTCGAGCAGGTTCGGCTGCCAGCCGATGGTCCAGGGATACTTCTTCGGATCGGCGAAGCCGATCGAACCGGCGGCGATGAACAGCTGCGGCACCTTCTTCTGGTTGAGGTAGGGACGGATCGCCGTGTTGATAGGCGTGCCCAGGACATTGAAGATCAGGGCCACGCCCTCGCTCTCGACGAGCTGGCGCACGCCTTCCACCGCCTTGGGCGGGCTGTAGCCGTCGTCCAGCGTGATCAGGTTGATCTTGCGGCCATTGATGCCGCCCTTTTCATTCAGCCATTTGAAATAGGCCGCTTCGGCACGCGAGATCTGGCCGTAGGCCGAGGCCGGGCCGCTCAGCGGCGCGGTCTGGCCGATCTTGATTTCGGTGTCCGTTACGCCGGGGCCATACTTCTTCTGGGCTGTGGCCGGGACGCCCGGCAGCAGGGCTCCCAGACCGGCAAGCGCCATGGCGCCCGTGACTTGACGTCTCTTCATGCTTTCCTCCGTCGTCTTGTATGCTTCGATCGCGATCGGGCTTCCCTGTCGCGTTCCGCCTTGTCCTTTTCGGATCTGCCCTGTTCCGGTCTTCATGCCGCCGGCATCAGTCCGCGTCGTCCAGCACCTCCGCGTTGTGCTGTCCCAGCCGCGGTGAGTCGCCTTGCGGCTGTGGCCGCTGGCGGTCGAACGAGATCGGCAGGCCGACGATCGGCATGTTGCTGCCGGGCAGCGTGCGCATCAGGTCGACGGCCCGCATCTGCTCGCTGTTGGCCAGTTCGGCGATATCGTTCACGGGTGCGCAAGGCACGCCGACCTTGCCCAGCGCCTCGATCCAGGCATCGCGCGGCCGGCTGCGCAGCACCGGCTCCATCGCCGCGACCAGCGCCGCGCGATTGGCGATCCGCTTGCGGCCGTCTTCGAACCGCGGGTCGCTGGACCACTCCGGATGGCCCAGCGCGGCGGCGCATTTCACGAACAGCCGGTCGTTACCGGCGGCGATGCAGATCGGCCGATCGGCAGTGTCGAATATCTGATAGGGCGCCAGCAGGGCGCTGGCGGTGCCGTGACGTTCTGGCACCTTGCCGCTCAGGTGATAGCCGGTGATGGCGCCCGAGACCCAGTTGGCTGCCGTCTCGAACAGCGAGGTGTCGATGATGCAGCCGCGGCCGGTGACATGACGCTGCTGCAGCGCAGCCAGCGCGCCGATCACGCACCACATGCCGGTGCCGGCGTCGTTGATGGCTGGCGCGCAGAAGGTCGGCGGATCCTGCGGGCGGCCGGTCATCGTCATGACGGCGCCATAGGCCTGCAGCAGCGGGTCGAAGCCCGGCGCCCGGCGCAGCGGCCCGCGGGCGCCGAAGGCGCCGAGAGAGCAATAGATCAACCGCGGGTTGACGGCGAGCATGGCGTCGGGGCCGATGCCGAAATCGTCGACGATGCCGGGCCGCAGGTTCTGCAGCAGGATATCGGCGCCGGCGACCAGCTTCTTCAGCTTCGCGACATCGCCTGCGGCCTTGATGTCGAGGGTGACGGATTTCTTGCCGCGGTTGTTGGCGTGGAACATGGCGCTGTCGTCACCGATGAAGGGCGGACCCCACAGGCGCGCGTCGTCGCCACCATCGGGCTTCTCCACCTTGACGACCTCCGCACCCATGTCCGCGAAGATCGCGCCGGCCAGCGGTCCGGCGAATGCCTGGCCGATCTCGATGACCTTGATCCCCGCGAGTGGCCCGCTCGGCATCGGCGCTCTCCTGGAGTGTGAACGTCACGCATATGGAAGGCCGGCATCCGCCAGGCGGTGCCCTGTTGCCGCTCTCAGTACATCACACGCCTGACACGGCATCAGCATGCCTGTGGCATCGCCGTTCGCAGGGCGGCTCTACGGTGCATTGCACCCACGGCATACGCCTCGTCAGCGCTCGCATCGCTCGGCCGTGATAAGGCGTGTAAAGGAAGCAGGCGAATTGTTGACCGCATGTTCAGAGGGCCGGCGCTTGAGCACGACGTTGTTGGAACCGGATTACTCGGCCGTCCCGCGGATGGGGGATGGCCGCACGGCGGCGGACCATATCGCCGAGATCGCGCGCAAGGCCGAGACCGTGCGGGTACCGATGCCCAACGGCGGACGCATGATGTGGCACGTCTGGGGCGATGATGGCCGCAAGCCGCTGCTCGTCCTGTTCCACGGCGGCTACGGCTCGTGGATCCACTGGATCCGCAATGTGGTTCCGCTGGCGCAGCGCTATGCGGTCTACGCCGCCGACCTGCCGGGCCTGGGCGACAGCGATCCACCCGACGACACGCGCGACGTCTGGTCGGTCGCGCGCGAGACGAAGGGCGCGATGGACCGTATCCTGCCGCGCGACCGTCGCTTCGACATCTGCGGCTTTTCCTTCGGTGGCATGATCGGCGGCCATGTCTCGACCCTGCTGGACGATCGTCTGCGCAGCGTCACCCTGGTCGGCCCCGGCGGCCTGCGTCTGCCGCGGCAGAGCCGGGGCGATCTCACGCGGCTGTCACGCGACATGCCGGCCGACCGGCTTGCGGCCGAGGCGCGGCGCAATCTCGAGCTGCTGATGTTCGCCGATCCGGCCAAGATCGACGGCGTCGCCATCCACATGCAGATCATGAACACGACACGCGCCCTGACGAAGAGCCGCGTGATGGCGCAGGCCGGCGTGCTCAGCGATTGCCTGCCGAACATCCGTACCCGGCTCAACGCGATCTGGGGTGAGTTCGACGTCACCGCCTATCCCTTCATGGCCGATCGCGAGAGGGTGCTGCGCGCGCATCAGCCCGACATCGACCTGCGCTATATCGCCGGCGCCGGCCATTGGGTGGCGTACGAGCATGCCGACGAATTCAACGCGATGCTGCCGGACATGCTCGACCGTCTGCCGGGCTGAGTCCGGCCTTCTTCTCGCGCCGCAGCTACGGCGTCTCCCCATCTCGAAGAGCGACTCTTCGTCATCCTCTTCTCCCCGCGCAGGCGGGGAGAAGGTGGCGCGCAGCGCCGGATGAGGGGCTGCGCGATGCCGCAACAGCGCCTCCCTCTGAGCAAGACCTCGCATTGACGGAGACCGCAAAAGCCCCTCATCCGCCCGTCGGGCACCTTCTCCCCACCTGCGTGGGGAGAAGGCAAGAGGCGCACGCCGTGATATCGCGAGACGAGACGCGCAACGAATCCCTTCTCCCCGCGCAGGCGGGGAGAAGGTGGCGCGCAGCGCCGGATGAGGGGCATCGCGATGCCGCGGCAGACGCGGTCTTGCACAGGAAGGGCGAGCTGATCGACCGTCCGCAAAAGCCCCTTGTCTGCGCGCGTTGTGCGAGGATGGGAGCCGTGCGAGGTCCCGTGCACGGGACCTCGCACGGCGGATCGAGACCGCAGGCCCCTCGGTGCGAATACACCGTGGATGAGTGAGGTCCGACCCGTCTCCCCGTCGACAGTCCGAACAGTTGGAAGGTCCACAGACCGCAGACAAGGGAGGACGCGATGCTCGCTTCGAAGGCAGCTGCTGTCCACGTCGGAATCGACATCTCCAAGGCCGAACAGGTCATCCACATCCTGCCCGGCGGCCAGCGCTTCACGCTGGCCAACGACGCGGCGGGTCGCACCGAGCTGGTCCGCCGGCTCAGGCGCCTGCCGGTCGCGCGCATCGTGCTGGAGCCCAGCGGCAGCTACGAGCAGGCCACCTTCAGGGCGCTGCGCGCCGCCGGCCTGCCGGTCTTCATGGTGCCCGCCGAGAAGATCCGCGCCTTCGCCCTGGCGACCCGCGGGCCGCTCAAGACCGACGCCATCGACGCCCAGGTCCTGGCCCATTACGCCGCCCTCTTCGAGCCGCCCGCGCCCATGCCGCGCGGCCCGCTCGCCGAGCGTCTGCACGAGTTGCTGCTGCTGCGCCAGCAGTTCGTCGCCTGGCGCGCCGCCGCCAGGTGCAAGCTCGAGCAGGCCCAGGCCAGCCAAGCCCGCCGCCTCCTGCGGGCCGAGATCAAGCACCTCGACGGCCGCGTCGCGGGCCTCGAACGCAGCCTGCGCACCGCCGTCGATGGCGATCCCGACGCCGCCGAGCTCTGCCGCCGCCTGCGCACCGCGCCCGGCATCGGCGAGCTCACCGCCTGCGCCATCCTGGCCGACCTGCCCGAGCTCGGCCGTCTCGATCGACGCAAGATCGCCCGCCTGGTCGGCGTCGCCCCCATCGCCCGCGACAGCGGCGCCTCCAGGGGATACCGCGCCATCCACGGCGGACGCTTCAGATTGCGCCGCATCCTCTTCATGGGCGTGCTCGGCGCCGTCACCAGACCCGGCGCCGAAAACTCTCTCGCCGACTTCTACCGCCGTCGCCTCCACAACGGCGCCGCCGCCAAGGCCGCTCTCGTCGCCGCCATCAACAAGCTGCTGGCACGCCTCAACGCCATGGTTCGCGACCGCAAGGACTGGGCTGACAG
>JBFXDA010000066.1:0-5364 GCA_050181585.1 Reyranellaceae bacterium | reverse complement strand
AGTGGTCAAGTGGTTCAACAACGAGCGCGGCTACGGGTTCGTCTGCCCGCAGGAACTCGACAAGGACGTGTTCGTCCATGCCGCGGTCCTGCGTCGCAACGGAGTCGAAGTGCTGCAGCCCGGCCAGGCCGTACGCATCCGCATCGGCGAAGGACCAAAAGGCCTCCAGGTAACCGATATCCGCCTCGGCTGACGCCTAGCGGATCTCGCGCACGTACCGGTCCACCGGCGCCGGTTGCTTCAACACGCCTTTTTGTCGGAGGAAGTGCGAGAAGCCGACATAGCGCGCCGTATCCAGATCGGCCGGGTCGGCGGCCAGCAGCGGCACCGTGTCCTTCCAGGCCCGCCGGTTGAGTTCGTTGTCGAGTTCCTTTCCGGCTTTGGCGAAGACCTGCCACGCCGCCTCGGGCTCGGCCTTGATCCACGCCGTCGCCTCGCGCAACGCGTCGAGCAGGCGCTTCGTCCGGCCGGCGTCGATCTTCTCGCGATGCGCCACCAGGATCAGCTCGTCGTAGCCCGGCACGCCGTGCTGTTCGGGCAGGAAGGCCTTGCCGGAGCGCTTCTCGATCGCAAGCTGGTTGAGTTCGAAATTGCGGAAGGCGCCGATCACCGCATCGACCTGGCCGCCCATCAGGGCCGTCGACAGGTTGAAGTTGACGTTGATCAGCGTGACGTCCTTGAGCGTCAGGCCGCCGCTTTCCAGCATGGTGCTAAGCAGCGCTTCCTCGAAGCCGCCGACCGAAAAACCCACCTTGCGGCCTTTCAGGTCGGCCAGTGTCTTTACCGGACCGTCTTCCAGAACGACCAGCGAGTTCAGCGGCTGCGCCACCAGCGCGCCGACGCGCACCAGCGGCAGGCCTTCGCCGGCCAGCAGATGCAGTTGCGGCTGATAGGAGACGGCGTAGTCCGCCTGTCCGGCGGCGACGAGCTTGGGCGGCGCATTCGGATCGGCCGGCGCCACCAGGGTCACGTCCAGCCCATGCCTGGCGAAGTAGCCCTTGTCGCGGGCCACGATCAGCGCGGCATGATCGGGATTGACGAACCAGTCGAGCAGCACCGTGACCTTGTCGGCGGCGCGCGCCGGCGCGGCCAGCAGCATCAAGCTCAGGGCAAGAGCGAAAGCCTTTGCAATCCTCATCACGCAACTCCTCGGTCGGAAAGCGCAGCGCTCTCGCGCTGCCAGGGGATCAGCCGCCGCAGCAGCGCGTCGACGGCGTAGAACAGCGCCAGGCCCATGACGGCCAGCAGCAGCAGGGCGGCGAAGGCGAGGTCGGTCTGGGCGCGTGCCAGCGACAGGGTCATCAGATAGCCGAGCCCGGCCGAGGCGCCGACCCATTCGCCGATCACCGCGCCGATCGGCGCCACCGCCGCCGCCACGCGCAGTCCCGACGCCAGCGCCGGCAGGGCGGCGGGCAGGCGGATCTGCAGCAGCATCGCCGCGTTCGACGCCCGCATGGTCCGGGCCAGTTCCAGCCAACCCGGATCGGTGCGCCGCAGCCCGTCGTAGAAGGCGCTGGCGACCGGGAAATAGATCACCAGCGCCGCCATCGCGATCTTCGACGCCAGCCCGTAGCCCAGCCACAGCACCAGCAGCGGCGCCAGCGCGAAAACCGGCACCGCCTGGCTGGCGATCAGCACCGGCAGCAGCAGCTGCCGCGCCGCGCCGAAGCGCACCAGTGTCAGCCCGCTCAGGCAGCCGAGTGCTGCGCCGAGGACGAGGCCGAGCAGGATTTCCAACGCGGTGATGCCGGCATTGGCGGCGAGGAGTTCGACGTTGCCAGCGAGTGCGACCGCGACGCGCGAGGGCGGCGGCAGGATGAAGGCCGGCACGGCCAGTACGCGCACCAGAAACTCCCACGAAATCAGCAGGATCGCGGCGACGAGCAGCGGGCGGAGCAGGCGGATCATGCCGGGATTCCGGCGGCCTGCTGCAGGCGGCGCATGAGTTCGGCGTGCAGGGCCGGATCGGCGGTTTCGCGCGGAATTTCGCCTTCGGGCTCGAGGATGGCCGAGATTTCGGCGGGGCGGCCGGCGAGGACGACGATGCGGTGCGACAGGCGCAGCGCCTCCAGCGGATCGTGCGTCACCATGATCACGGTGCGGCCGGAAAACGCTTGCGCGGCAAGGTTTTGCAGGTCGTGGCGGGTGATGGCGTCGAGCTGGGAGAAGGGTTCGTCCATGAGCACAGTAGTGGACTGTTCGAGCAGGGTGCGGGCCAAGGCAACGCGCTGGCGCTGGCCGCCGGAAAGCGTTGCAGGCAAACGGGTTGCAAGACGTTGCAGACCCAGTCTTTCAAGAAGGTCGAAAGCCTGCTGGCGTTTCGCCTGCATCTCGGCGGCGGAGACGCGGCGGAGGCGGGGTCCGAGCAGAACGTTATCGAGCACGGTCAGCCAGGGCAGCAGCCGGTCGGTCTGGGCCATGAAGGAAAGTGATGCAGGATCAGCCTCTTGCCAGTCGATCCTCATGTCGTTTCGAGGCGGGATGAGGCCGGCGATCAGCCGCAGCAGGCTGGATTTGCCCACACCGGAGGGGCCCAGGATGCTGGTCCAGCGGCCGAACGGGATGTCGAGGGCGAGGTCGCGGAAGAGATCGACGCCGTCGAAAGCCAGGCTGGCGCCCGTCAGACGCAGCGCGAAAGGGGCTTGCGACCCCCTCGCGACCCCCTGGTCGGTGCCTCGCGGGGCGCCGGAAGGGGTCGAGTCGGGGTCCGGTCGGGCGGCTGCCGAATCGACCTGGCCGCCTGACGAAGGCTGCGGCGGAGGGATGCCAGCGGAATGCTGCGGAGGAGAAAATCGACCCATGTCACCCGTCCCTACGCCGGTCCTAACCGGTTCAGGTTTGAAGGGTCGTTCCCTGTCGGAACCTCTCAGCCGCGCGGCGGCTCCCCCCAGTGATAGCGCGCCGATCATGACGGCGGGCGGCGTCGGTGGCAAGCGGGATGGAGGCCTCCCGGTTGCAAGGGGCCGCAATTTCGGCCAGATGTCGGACCGATACTGCGGCGAGCAAAACGCGGAACGAGGATGCGGGCGATGCGAAGGATCTGTGTTGTTCTGCTGGCGGCCATCGGATTTGCGGCGGGCGGACTCGCCTTGCCCGGACTGACGGGACCGGCGGCGGCGCAGCAGCCGGCCAGCCAGAGCGCGCCGGCCGTGACCTTCGAGCGCGACACGCTGGCGATCCGCACCTCGGGCGGCGAGTTGAAATTCGACGTCGAGCTGGCGCGCACCCAGGCGCAGAAGCAGCGCGGCCTGATGTTCCGCGAGAAGCTGGAGCCCTATACCGGCATGCTGTTCGATTTCGGCGCGCCGCAGGTGGTCAGCATGTGGATGATGAACACGCTGATCCCGCTCGACATGATCTTCATCGACGCCGGCGGCAAAATCATCTCCATCGCCGCCAACACCAAGCCGATGTCGACCGACACGATATCGTCGGGCGGCCAGGCGCTGGGCGTGCTCGAGATCGCCGGCGGCAGCGCCCGGCTGCTCGGTATCAGGCCGGGCGACACGGTGGTGCATTCGATGTTCGGGAATCGGTAGGGACACCCTCATCCGGCCTTCGGCCACCTTCTCCCGCAGGCGGGAGAAGGGACAAGGAGGGGAAGACCCTCGTCCGCGCCTGCGGCCACCTTTGGGAAATGAGGGTGGTACACGATTGTAATGCCGGCAAAAATTGGAACTGTGCTTTGATTGGCCCTTCTCCCGCCTGCGGGAGAAGGTGGGCGAAGCCCGGATGAGGGTGTGCTGCGTCAGTGAACGACAGGCCCGTAGAGAAGCGTACTCGGCGTCTCAGCGACCTTGCACGACAGCGGTCGCGAGAGTTGCGCCGGTCGATGACGCGTTCCGAATCCCTTCTCTGGGATTTCCTTCGGAACCGGACGTTCCAGAATCACAAGTTCGTTCGTCAACATCCTATCGGACCCTACTTCGCCGACTTCGTCTGCCGGGGCGCAAAGCTCGTCGTCGAACTCGATGGGCAGGGCCACGACCAGAATCTGGCGCACGATGCGCGACGCGACGCCTAATCTTCGCGAGAAGGGCTATCGTGTGCTCCGCTTGTCGAGCGCGGAAATGATCCGCAATCCGGATGGCGTGCTGTCGCTGATCGCGGCCGCTCTTGCGGAGAGGTAGGACACCCTCATCCGGCCTCCGGCCACCTTCTCCCGCAGGCGGGAGAAGGGACAAGGAAGTGGCGCGTGAGCGCCGCCGCTTGTTATCGCTTGCGGGCTATCGTGAGGCCGTCGCCGGTGGGGATGAGGGCGAGGTCGATGCGGTCGTCGTCGCGCAGCTTGAGATTCAGCTCGCGGATCGCCACGGTGTCGTCGTCGGTCTTGCTCGGATCGATGACCGAGCCGCCCCACAGCACGTTGTCGATCAGGATCAGCCCGCCCTTGCGCAGCAGCAGCAGGCAGGATTCGTAGTAGCGCTCGTAATTGGCCTTGTCGGCGTCGATGAAGGCGAGGTCGAAGGTGCCGCTCTCGCCGTCGCCCAGCAGGCGGTAGAGCGTGTCGATGGCGGCGCCCAGGCGCAGTTCGATGCGGTCCGCCACCCCGGCCTCGCGCCAGTAGCGGCGGGCGATGTCGGTCCATTCGACCGAATTGTCGCAGGCGATCAGCTTGCCGTCGGCCGGCAGCGCCTCGGCCATGCACAGCGCGGAATAGCCGGTGAAGGTGCCGATCTCGACGATGCGGCGGGCGGCGATCGACTTCACCAGCAGCGCCATGAGCTGGCCCTGGTCGGGGCCGATCTGCATGCCGCCGCCGGAGAGCTTCGCCGTCTCCTCGCGCAGCCGGCGCTTGAGGTCGGAATCGCGCAGCCAGGTGGCCAAAGCGTAGTCGTAGAGTTTTTCGTTGTTCAGGGTCGGCGTGCGCGCCATGGCATGCTCCGGAAGCGGGAGGCGCATCTTGGCGCAGGTGCCGGCCGGCTCCAAGCGTCTCGAAACCGCGGAATTTCGGCCGCGTTGCGCCATCTGGCGGCTTCGTATAGGTAAGGGGGCCCGCGCGGGGCCGGTGGCCGGTTTCGCTGGCGGCGGGGCGTAGCGCAGCCCGGTAGCGCGCCTGCTTTGGGAGCAGGATGTCGGGGGTTCAAATCCCTCCGCCCCGACCAGCGAAGCGGGCAGGGAAGACGAGACGTTGTTGCGGGGATCGCAGGACATGCAGGCACGCATCTTCAGGCCGACCAGGACGGCCATGCAGTCGGGAACGGCCAAGACCAGGGACTGGGTGCTGGAATACGAGCCGCCGCCCCGGACCATCGATCCGCTGATGGGCTGGACCAGCTCGCTCGACACGCGCGGCCAGATCCGCATGAGCTTCGACACGCGCGAGGAGGCGATCGCCTATGCCGAGAAGCACGGCATCCTCTA
>JBFXDA010000065.1:0-5945 GCA_050181585.1 Reyranellaceae bacterium | reverse complement strand
GCGAGAATCGCCAGAAACACCAGATTGTCGATGCCCAGCACGATCTCGAGCACGGTCAGGGTCAGCAGGCTGATCCAGGCGTCCGGATCGGACAGCAGGTGCAGGAATTCCATGGTGCGGGCTCTTCCTTGTGGCTAGGCGGGCTGCCGTTTCAAGCACAGCCCGAAAGGCCGGGCAAGGTCGCGATGGGCGCCGCCTTCAGTCGAGCGCGCCCAGCGCCCGCAACGCTTCGCCGACCTCCTTGGTTCCCTGCGCCGACAGTGGCGCCTGCGGCGGCAGCGGATCGCCGACCTCGTAGCCCTGCAGGCGCAGCCCGCCCTTGATGCAGGCGGCCAGCGCATACCTGGCGAAGCACTCGTTGAGCGTCCAAAGCTTGCGCTGCAACGCCATGGCCTCGTCCCACTTCTGCGCCCGGCACAGATCGTAGAGCGCCACGCTCTGGCGCGGGATGACGCAGGCCGGTCCCGCCATCCAGCCCTTGCCGCCGATCAGCATCACGGCGGCGGGTATGTGGGCCGAAGCGCTGTGGACCGCCAGCTGGTCGCCGACCCGGTTCATGATGCTGAGCAGCCTCCCGGTATTGGTCGAAGCGTCCTTCAGACCGACGATATTGTCGATCTCGGCGAGCTTGGCGATCGCGGGCAGCGACAGGTCGGCGCGCTGGAAATTCGGATTGGTATAGAGCACCACAGGCAGGCCGACCGAGTTGGCGACCGCCGAGAAATAGTCGACCACGCCCTGGTCGGAGAGCGGGAAATAGGCTTCCAGCACGGCGAGAATGCCGTCGACCTTCAGCCGCTCCATCGCCCTGGCCTGCGCACAGGCATCGGCCGTCGTCGTCGCCGCCACGCCGGCCACCACCGGTACGCGGCCCGCCGCCGCCTCGACCACGATCTCGACCACGCGCTCCTTCTGCGCGCGATCGAGATAGGCGAACTCGCCCGTCGATCCCAGCGGCGTCAGCCCGTGCACGCCGGCCTTGATGAGATCGTCGCACAGCCGGCCCAGCACCTCGGCATCGACCTTGCCGTCGGGCTTGATGGGCGACACGAGATAGGGATAGACCCCGTCGAAACTCCGCTTCATGTCGACTGCCTATTCCTGCGGCGGATAACGATCGTAACTCGGCAGTTCGTTCACGCTCGCCATCCAGCCGAGGCGCTCGGCGACCTGGATATTCGCCTGCGGCGGAATCGAGGCCGGGTCGTCGGCCGTGGCGCTCTGCACGTCGACGATGCCGGGCAGCATCTGCTCGTTGTAGTAAAACAGGCCGGTGCCGCAATCGGGGCAGAAATGCCGGCGGCCATGCTCCGACGAGTTGCGCACCTTGGGCGTGCCCTTGGTCACCCTGACGGCGGCCATCGGATACATTGTCCAGCCGACCATCGGCGCGCCGGCGCTGCGCCGGCAATCGCTGCAATGGCACAGCGCGTGCACGATGGGATCGCCTTCGGTTTCGTAGCGAATGGCGCCGCAATGGCAGCCGCCGGTATTGGCCATGATGTTCCCTTTCGAATCGTATTTGCGATGATGCAGCATAGCGAAATCGGGCGGACGCGACGATTACCTCCTGTTTCGGTCCGCCTGCAATTTGCTGTCGTCGTGGTTCAGGACAGGAAATCGCGTACGCTTGCCACCGCCTGCGCGATGCCCACGCGCTCGACTACGACGCCGTCGGGGAAGGCGCGCAGCAGGCGCGTCGGTGTGCGCTGGTCGAGCAGCACGAAGATGCCGCGATCGTCGGCGCGGCGGATCAGCCGGCCATAGGCCTGTTTCAGTCGGAAGCGCGTGATCATGTCGTCGTAGCGGTCGTTGCCGCGCGCGCCGTCGGGCGCCGAGCGGCGGAACAGCTCGCGCCTGGCCTTGTGCAGTATGTCCGGGCGCGGCCAGGGCACGCGGTCGAAGACGATCAGCCGCAGTGAGCGGCCCGGCACGTCGACCCCGTCCCGCACCGCGTCTGTGCCGAGCAGGCAGGCATTCTCCTCGGCGCGGAAAATGTCCACCAGCGTCGCGGTATCCATGCCGTCGACATGCTGGGCGTAGAGCGGAATGCCGGCATCCTCCAGCCGTTTCGCCAGCCGCGCATGCACTTCCTTCAGTCGCCTGATGGCGGTGAACAGGCCCAGACCGCCGCCGCCCGAGGCGAGAAACAGCTCGCGATAGGCGGCGGCCACCTGGTCGGGTGCGTCGCGCTTGACGTCGGTTACGATCAGAACCTTCGTCTGCCCGGCATAGTCGAAGGGCGAGGGCAGGGCGGCGCGGATCGCCGGCAGGTCGAGATGCGGCGCGCCGGTGCGGGCCTCCGCGGCGCGCCAGTCGGCCTCGGCGTCGTCGGAGGAATCGCGCAGCGAGGCGGAGGTGATGACCGCGCCATGCGAGGGGCGCACCACGGCGCGGGCGAAGGGCAGGGTGGGGTCGCGCCAGTGACGGTAGAAGCCGACGTCGAATTCCCGCCCGTCAATCCGTTCCAGCGCGAACCAGTCGACGAAAGCGTCATTGTCGTTCTCCGCAACCGCCTCGCGCGGACGCACCAGGTCGCGCAGCATGTCGCGCCAGGCGCGGGCGGGCATTTCCGCCCGGTGCTGCAGCGAGCGGCATACCGCCTCGATGCGATTGCGCGTCGCCGTGTCGAGTTCCGCCGCCTGCGCGTCGAGCTTGCCGGTAAGCACCGAGCGCAATTCCATCAAAGGCCGAAGCAGGCTTTCCAGCGTCGCGGCCAGTTCGAGCGCGGCGTCCTCTATGCCGGGATTGAGCGGCAGCGGCGTGCATTCCAGCCCGTGGCCGCTGTCGCCGGCCGATCCGGCGGCGGCGCGGGCCAATACCTGCTGGCGCAGCAGGGCGAGAAACTCCTCGGCGGCGCCCAAAGCCGTGCCGTCGGCGATGCGCGTCTGCCAGCCGGTCGTGGGCAGCTCGCGCGCCGCCGCCAGCACACTGCGCAACGGCCGCAGCGCGTTCTCGTCGTCGGACACCAGGTCGCCGACCCGCCGTTCGATGCCGCGGGCACGGCTGCCTCGCCGTCCTTCGGCGCCCAGCAGCCAGCGCCGCAGCTCCGACGCCTCGACGCCGGTCAGATGGGCGGCGAAGGCCGAGTCTGCGGCGTCGAAGACGTGATGGCCCTCGTCGAACACGAAGCGGGTCGGGCGCGAATCGTCGTCGAGCCCGCCGGTGGCGGCATGCGCCATGACCAGCGCGTGGTTGGCGATGACGATGTCGGCGCGGCGGGCGCGGCGGATGGTGCGCTCGACGAAGCAGCGCGAATAGTGCTGGCAGGCGGCGTAGATGCATTCGCCGCGCTGGTCGGCCAGGCGCTGTACGCGGCCCCGGCCTATCGTGTGCGCCAGCCAGGACGGCAGGTCGCCGCCCTGCAGATCGCCGTCGCGGCTGGCCAGCGCCCAGCGCGCCAGCAGCGCCAGCCCGATGCCGTTGCCGGCCGCCATCGGCACGCGGCCGACGGCTTCCTCGAAATTGAGCAGGCAGAGATAGTTCTCGCGTCCCTTGCGGATCACCACCTTGCGCCGCTTGCGCTCCGGATCGGGGTAGAGCCGGTCGAGCTCGCCATCGATCTGGCGCTGCAGGTTGCGCGTGAAGGTCGAAATCCACACCGGGCCGGCATTGCGTTCGGCCCACAGGCTGGCGGGCGCGACGTAGCCGATGGTCTTGCCGACGCCGGTGCCCGCCTCGGCCAGCACCACGTTGGGCTCGTCCTCCTTCAGCCGCGGCTGGAAGGCCGCCGTCACGGCCGAGGCGTAGTCGGCCTGGCTCGGCCGTGCCTCGGCCCCGGTTCCGAGAAGTTCCGACAGCCGCCGTCGCGCCTCCGACGGATCGACCCCTTCCGATCCCGGTGGCGGCAACGGTCCGCTTTCCTCCCATTGCGGCAGCTGGCGCCAGATGTCGAGGCCGCTGCCGCCGCGCGGCTGGATCGCCGCGCCGGCCAGCGCCTGCTCCATCTCCTGTCGCCAGCTCCAGCCCGATCGCGTCATGGTCGTCGCCAGCGCCAGCACCGTCGGATCCTCGCGCAGGCCGCCCAGCTCCTCCAGCAGCGCAAGCGCCGCCTGCGTCAGCGTCAGCGCTTCCTCTTCGGCCGAATGCGGCACGGGCAGGTCGAGCGCCTCGGCCAGGCCGCGCGGCGTCGGCAGGCAGAAGCGGGCCGGCCGCACGAAGGCCCACAGCTCCAGCACGTCGCGCACGGGGAAGCCTTCGTCGCCCAGCCGCGCGAAGACCGCCGGCGCATGGCAGACGAGCGGGACGAGGCCGCGCGCCCGCTGCGCCGCCTGCGCCGGCGGCAGGCGCTCGCTGCCGCCATCGGCGTGACGCAGCACGGCCATGCCGGCATGGGCGACGAGTGCCGGTGCGGGCAAGGAGGGAGGTGCTGGAAAGGCAGCGTCCATCGTGGGCTTGTGTCGCACGGATCGAGCCTATAGGAGTAGCACGCGCGCCGCTCGGGCGCGCTTGCCATTTGCACCAAGCCACACATCGCCCGCGCCATGTCCGAGAGTTCGACCTACATCCTCAGCCTGTCCTGTCCCGATCGCCGCGGCATCGTCGCCGCGGTGTCGGGTTTCCTGGCCCAGACCGACTGCTTCATCACCGAGAGCGCCGATTTCGGCGATCCGATTTCCGGCCGCTTCTTCCAGCGCACGGTATTCCGCACCGACGGACCGAAGCCTTCGCGGGCCGGGCTCGAGGAGCAGTTCGAGATCATCGCCCGCCGCTTCGACATGCAATGGGCGCTCCACGATGCGCATCGCAAGGCGCGGCTGATCGTCATGGTGTCCAAGTTCGGCCATTGCCTGAACGACCTGCTCTACCGCTACCGCACCGGCGCGCTGCCGATCGAGATCGCGGCGGTGGTTTCCAACCATGGCGATTTCGCCGAACTGGTCGGCTGGCACGGGGTGCCCTTCCATCACTGGCCGGTCGACGCCGGCAACAAGACGCAGACCGAACAGCAGCTGCTGGCGCTGGTCGAGGAGCAGCGCGTCGACCTCGTGGTGCTGGCCCGCTACATGCAGATCCTGTCGCCCGAGCTTTGCGCCCGCCTCGGCGGCCGGGCGATCAACATCCACCATTCCTTCCTGCCGAGCTTCAAGGGCGCGCGGCCGTACCATCAGGCGCATGCCCGCGGCGTCAAGCTGATCGGCGCCACCGCCCATTACGTCACCACCGATCTCGACGAGGGCCCGATCATCGAACAGGCGGTCGAACGCATCGACCACACCGTGACGCCGGACGAGATGGTGGCGATCGGCCGCGACATCGAGAACGTGGTGCTGGCCCGGGCCATCAAACTGCATGTCGAGCATCGCGTACTGATAAACGGCGGCAAGACGGTGGTCTTCCGCTGAAGCCCCGCGCGTCGGCTTGATAGAGGGGCCGGCGGCGCACAGAATGCCTCGCCATGTCGCAGACCCAGTCCACGCCGTCGCCCGACCGTCTGCTGGCCGCCCTTGCGGCCGGCGCCGGCGACGATCCGGTCCGCCTGCGGGCGCTGGCGCTGGCGCAGGCGGGGCAGGGCCGCCACAACGAGGCGATCGCCACCTTCGAGCGCGCCCTGGCCCGCGATCCCGCCTATGCCGCAGGGTGGATCAGCCTGGCCCTGCTGCTCTACGACCTGCGCCGCACCGATGGCGCCATCGCCGCGGCGCAGCGCGCGACGGAAGTTTCGCCGGACGACAGACTGGCGTGGCACACGCTGGGCGAGATCCTGCACCATGTCGACCGGCTCGACGAGGCGGTCGCCGCGCAGCGCCGTGCCTTGGCGATCGACCCGGATTATCGCGATGCCTGGCGCTGGCTGGGCTACAGCCTGCAGATGGATGGCGATCTGCAGGGCGCGGTCGCTGCCTACGAGCGCGCCCAGGCGCTGCATTTCGATCCGGTGACTGCGCTGAACACCGCGCTGCTGGCGCCGCCGCATCCCGAAACGGTGGCGCAAATCGACTGGG
>JBFXDA010000064.1:0-6559 GCA_050181585.1 Reyranellaceae bacterium | reverse complement strand
AGCGCATCTTCTTCAACCGTCATGGCCCGACTTGACCGGGCCACCCATGTCGAGACGAACGCGATGCTCTTCGCATAGCGGAGCGGTCGCAGCATGGGTCGCCCAGTCGAGCCGGGCGATGACGAAAAAATAAGCGCATCTTCTTCAACCGTCATGGCCCGGCTTAACCGGGCCACCCATGTCGAGACAAACGCGATGCTCTTCGCATAGCGGAGCGGTCGCAGCATGGGTCGCCCGGTCGAGCCGAGCGATGACGAAAAAATAAGCGCATCTTCTTCAACCGTCATGGCCCGGCTTGACCGGGCCGCCCATGTCGAGACAAACGCGATGCTCTTCATATAGCGGAGCGATCGCAGCATGGGTCGCCCGGTCGAGCCGGGCGATGACGGAAAAATAAGCGCATCTTCTTCAACCGTCATGGCCCGGCTTGACCGGGCCACCCATGTCGAGACAAACGCGATGCTCTTCACATAGCGGAGCGGTCGCAGCATGGGTCGCCCGGTCGAGCCGGGCGATGACGGAAAAAAGATGCCGCGACGGCGACAGCAAAGATCAAAGCAAAGCCTCGGCGGTCGGATGCAGCACGGGCCGGTAGCCGGCCGCCAGCGCCCGCACCGTGGAGACCGGCGTCAGCACCTCCACCGCCAGAATCTGCGGCTGCTGGCGGCAGGAATGGTAGCCGGTCGGCGACCACTCCAGCATCTTGCCGCGCGCCAGCAGGAACGCCGCGCCCGGCTCGAAGGGCAGGCTCACCATGGCGCCGTCCGGCAGGTCCGCCACCGCGGCCGCATGGCGCTTCTGCCGGCGTATCGTCCTGTCGAGCCGATCCTCCTGCAGTCGCGCATCGATCTGCGCCAGCGTCGCCTGCGGCGCCTCGTTGCCGGCGCGCCAGGCGGCGAGGAAGCGCCGGTAGTCGGCGTGGCGGCACTGGCCGCAGGGCCGGTGGCCGGCGGCCAGCGCCGTCGGCTCGTCGAGGAAGAACAGCTCGGTGTAGCGGCCCGGCTGCATCACCGGCCGATGCCGGTTCTTGAACTGCAGCAGGCAGGCGACCCAGGCGCGCGTGGTGTAGAGGCGGCGGCCCGGCGCGCCGTCGGCGTCGTGCAGGCGGCCGCGATTGCCCATCAGCGTGCCGCGCGCGGCGACGGCGACGATGTCGTTGAAGGGCGTGACGCGGTTGCGCAGGGGCATGCGCCGAAAGCGTCGCAGAGAATCGCCGCGACGCCTATCCGCAATTTTCCCGATGGAGAATCAGTTCTTCGGCGCTTCGGCCGCCGGCGGGTCGATGCGGATGTTCACGTCGCCGCCGCCGCCCGGATTGCCGCCGAACACGAAATAGCCGATCACCAGCACGGCCACGACCAGCGCGCCGACCACGAAATAGAGTCCGCCGCTCGTTCCGCTGCGGCCCGCTTCATCCGCCATGATCGTTCTCCCTCGCCTGACACGAACGCTGGGAGAAACGGCCATAGCCGGCCGCGGGTTCCGCGCTATTCCCGCAGCGCCTCCGTCAGCGCGGCGGCTTCGGTCAGCGGCAGGGAGCAGGTCTGGCCGCGGCAGACATAGGCGGCGGCGCGGCCGGCCACCTTGCCCTTGCCGTAGGCCGGATGCAGCGTCGGCAGCCCGCGCGAACCGCCGGCATAGTGCAGCACCAGGTTGGGCTGGCTGGCCGACCAGGCGGCATCGGCCAGCGCCTCGGCGTCGGCCTCGCCCGGTTCGCCCGCGATCACCACCTGCACGGCGCCATCGAGCAAGTCGGAGGCGTTGAGCAAGGTGGCGAGCGGGAAGAAATTGCGCTGCAATTCGCCGGCGAAGGCGGCCTGCTGCGCCTCGGCGCGGCGGCGCCAGGAATCGTCGCCGGTCAGCAGCCACAACCGCGCCAGATTGGCCAGCATGGTGCCGTTGCCGGAAGGCACGGCGTTGTCGTTGGCGTTCTTGGCGCGCAGGATGAGATCGGCGGCATCGTCGGCGGTGAAGAAATAGCCGCCCTTGTCCGGGTCCCAGTAATGCCGGTCGAGCATCGCCGTCCAGGCCAGGGCCTGCTCCAGGTAGTCGCTGGTGCCGGTCGCCTCGTGCAGCATCAGCGCGGCGCGGATCATGTTGGCGTAGTCGTCGAGCGTGGCGCGGTGCTTCAGCGTGCCCTGCCGCCAGGCGTGGCGCAGCCGGCCGTCCGTACCGGTCATGCGCTGGCGCACGAAGGCGAAAGCGTCCTGCGCCAGCGCCAGCCAGTGCGGCCGGCGGAAGGCGCGCCCCGCCCGCGCCAGGGCCGCGATCATCAGCCCGTTCCAGTCGGCCAGCACCTTGTCGTCCCAGCCCGGCCAGACGCGCTGATCGCGCACCGCCTTCAGCCGGGCCCGCGCCGCCGCAAGCTTCGCCTCGGTCGCGGCATCGGCCAGGGCCGGGCGCTTGTTGCGGTTGAGGATGTTCTTGTGCTCCCAGTTGCCGCGGGCGGAGACGTCGTAATGGTGCTTGAAGAGCGCGGCCTCCTCGCCCAGCTCGGCGTCGATCTCCGCCTCGCTCCAGACGTAGAACCGGCCTTCCTCGCCCTCCGAATCGGCATCGAAGGTGGCGGCGAAACCGCCGCGCGGCTGCTCGCCGCCGCCGGCGACCATCTCGCGCTCCAGCCAGTCCACCGTCTCCTCGACGCGCTGGCGGTAAAGCGGCGAGCCGGTCTCCTGCCACGCCAGGGTCAGCAGGTCGATGAGCTGGGCGTTGTCGTAGAGCATCTTCTCGAAATGCGGCGCCAGCCAGTACGGGTCGGTGGAGTAGCGCGCGAAGCCGCCGCCCAGATGGTCGTAGATGCCGCCCTGGCACATGCGGTCGAGCGTGATCTCGACCGCCTGTTTCAGGTTGGCGTCGCGGCGCCCGCCGCGCTGCCAGGCCCGCCACAGCAGCTCGAAAATGTAGGGCGAGGGGAATTTCGGCGCCTGGCCGATGCCGCCATGCACGCGGTCGACCTCGCGCAGCAGCCGCTCGGCGATCTGGTCCTGCAGCGCGGCGGGGATGGCGCCGCCGGCCTGCGGCGCGGACATTTTCGCCAGCGCCTCCTTCAGCGCCGCGACGTTGCTGTCGACCTTCTGCGGCTCCTCCTTGTGCACCCGCGCCACCGTGCGCAGCACCTCGACGAAGGCGGGCCGGCCGTAGCGCTGCTCGCTGGGAAAATAGGTGCCGCCCCAGAACGGCTCGCCGGCCGGCGTCAGGAACATGGTCAGCGGCCAGCCGCCCTGCTCGCCCAGGAGCGCCAGCGCCTGCTGGTAGATCTGGTCGATGTCGGGGCGCTCCTCGCGGTCGACCTTGATGTTGACGAACAGCTCGTTCATCACCTGGGCGGTCGCCTCGTCCTCGAAGCTCTCATGTGCCATGACGTGGCACCAGTGGCAGGCGGCATAGCCCACCGACAGCAGGATCGGCCGGTTGCTGCTTTTGGCCTCCGCCAGCGCCGCCTCGCCCCAGGGCCACCACGCCACCGGATTGGCCGCATGCTGCAGCAGATAGGGGCTGGTCTCGCCGGCCAGGCGGTTGGCGGAGCTGGGCGTGCGGAGCGTGCCGGCCATGGATCGCGCTTTCGTTGCCATACGGGAAGAACCCGCACTCTTCCCGCCCCGTTCCCCGGGCGCAACCCTTTGTTGGCAGGGGCTATCGGCGGCGATAGGCTGGGCCCACAGCCGCGCCGCCCGCAGCCGCCCCCTCAGGAGCCAGCATGAAAATCACCTTCGACATCGACTGCACGCCGCAGGAGGCGCGCGCCTTTTTCGGCCTGCCCGACGTGCGGCCGCTGCAGGAGGCGGTGATGAAGCAGGTGCAGGAGAAGATCATGGCCAATATCCAGGCCATGGACCCGGAAACCATCCTGCGCTCGTGGAATTCGGCCTCGATGCAGGGCATGGAGCAGTTGCAGCAGGCGTTCTGGAACAGCCTGGCCAACATGACCGGCCAGGCGCGCAAGTAACGGCCGCACCCGGACGATGGACGACCAGACCAAGCATTTCTCCGCCGTCGGCAACGAAGCCGCCGACGGCGATCCGGCGCTCTACTATCGCGCCCATATCTTCTGCTGCACCAACCGCCGGCCGGCCGGCCATCCGCGCGGCTGCTGCGCCGAACGCGGCAGCGAGGCGCTGCGCGACTACATGAAGGACCAGGCCAAGAAGCTGGGCCTGAAGGACGTGCGGGTCAACGCCGCGGGCTGCCTCGACCGCTGCGAGCTGGGCCCTTGCGTGGTGATCTATCCCGAGGGCGTCTGGTATTCGGTGCGCAGCGAGGCGGATATCGACGAGGTGCTGAACGTGCATCTGCGCCAGGGTGGCCGCGTGCCCCGCCTGATGCTGCGGCCCGACCAGCGCCCGCCCAAGGGCTGAGGCGATGGGCCTGCCGCTGGCCGGCATCCGCGTGCTCGACCTGACGCGCGCCCTGGCCGGCCCGTTCTGCACCATGATCCTGGGCGATTTCGGCGCCGACGTCGTCAAGGTCGAGCCGCTGCCCGGCGGCGACATGGTGCGCCAGTGGGGGCCGTTCGCCGCAGGCGGCGAAGGCGACCGCACCGGCGTCTATTACCTCAGCGTCAACCGCAACAAGCGCAGCCTGGCGCTGGATTTCCGCAAGCCCGAAGCGCTGGCCCTGCTGCGGCGGCTGGCGCAGGGCGCCGACGTCGTGGTCGACAATTTCAAGCCCGGCACCATGGCGGCGCTGAGGCTGGACGATGCGACGCTGGCCGCCGCCAATCCGCGCCTGATCCGCGTCGGCATCACCGGCTTCGGCCAGGGCGGGCCCTATGGCGAATGGGGCGGCTTCGACCAGGTGGCGCAGGGCATGTCCGGCGTCATGAGCCTGACCGGCGAGGTCGCGGGCCAGCCGATGCGCTTCGGCCTGCCGATCGGCGATCTCACCGCCGGCATGTGGGCCGCGCTGGGAACCATGGCCGCCTTGCGCCAGCGCGAGCAGACCGGACAAGGCCAGAGAGTCGATACCTCGCTGCTGGGGGCGCTGGTCGGGCTGCTCTGCGTGCAGGGCCAGCGCAGCCTGTCGCTGGGCGAGAACCCGCCGCGGGCGGGCAACGACCATCCGGTGATCTATCCCTATGGCGTGTTCAGGACCGGCGACGGGCTGCTCAACATCGCCTGCGCCACCGAGGGGATGTGGCGCGGCCTGTGCGAAGTGCTGGGATTGCAGAGCCTGGCGGCCGATCCGCGCTTCGCCGACAATGCCGCGCGCATGGCCCACCGCGACGCGCTGCGGGCGCTGATCGAGGACAGGCTGGCGGCCCAGGGCGGCGCGGCATGGACCCGCGCGCTGGTCGCGGCCGGCATCCCGGCCGGGCCGATCTATACGCTGGACCAGGTCTTCGCCGATCCGCAGGTGATCCAGCAGAGGCTGGTGGAGACCGTGGCGCATCCGACATTGGGCGCGCTGCCGCAACTGGCCAATCCGGTGAAACTGGAGGCGCTGGCCGGCGGCTCGGTGCGCATCCCGCCGCCGCTGCTGGGCCAGCACAGCCAAGAGATCCTGCGCCAGTTCGGCTTCAGCGACGGCGAGATCGAGGCCCTGCGCAACACCGGAACGGTCGGCTAGAACGGATTCGTTCCAGCGCCGCCGCGTTCCTGCAACGATCTTCTCTCCGTCATGCCCCGACTTGACCGGGGCACCCATATCGATGGCGACCACGCCGCATGTTCCCCGGCCGCTTACGTTCGCGCCATAGGTCGCCCGGTCAAACCGGGCGATGACGGAATTGGAACAGGCAAGAAAACGCCCCGCTAGCGCCGCTGCCTTACGGCAACCGCTTTCTCTCCGTCATGCCCCGGCTTGACCGGGGCACCCATGTCGATCCCGACCATACCGCATGTTCCCCGGCCGCTTGCGCTCGCGCCATGGGTCGCCCGGTCAAGCCGGGCGATGACGGAATTGGAACAGGCGAGAAAACGCCAGCTAGCGCCGCTGCCTTCCTGCAACCGTCTTTTTTCCGTCATGCCCCGGCTTGACCGGGGCACCCATGTCGATCCCGGCCATACCGCATGTTCCACCGCCGCTTGCGTTCGCACCATGGGTCGCCCGGTCAAGCCGGGCGATGACGGAAATGGAACAGGCGAGAAAACGCCGGCTAGCGCCGCTGCCTTCCTGCAACCGTCTTTTCTCCGTCATGCCCCGGCTCGACCGGGGCACCCATGTCGATCCCGGCCATACCGCATGTTCCACAGCCGCAGCGCTCGCGCCATGGGTCGCCCGGTCAAGCCGGGCGATGACGGAATTGGAACAGGCGAGAAAACGCCCCGCTAGCGCCGCTGCCTTCTTGCCACCGCTTTCTCTCCGTCATGCCCCGGCTCGACCGGGGCACCCATGTCGATCCCGGCCATACCGCATGTTCCACAGCCGCTTACGCTCGCGCCATGGGTCGCCCGGTCAAGCCGGGCGAGGACGGAATTGGAACAGGCAAGAAAACGCCCCGCTAGCGCCGCTGCCGTCCTGCCACCGCTTTCTCTCCGTCATGCCCCGGCTTGACCGGGGCACCCAAGTCGATGGCGACCACGCCGCATGTTCCACCGCCGCAGCGTTCGCACCAAGGGTC
>JBFXDA010000063.1:0-7283 GCA_050181585.1 Reyranellaceae bacterium | reverse complement strand
TTTAGGTAGTGGCGCAGCAGGGCCAGCGCCTCGGGCGCGTCCCATTCGGCCGGACCCTCCAAGCGGCCGACCTCGCGGCCGTCGCGGCCGATGACGATGGTTGTAGGCAGCACGCCGACGCCGAAGCGGCCGAAGGTGGCGCTCTTCTCGTCGAACAGGATCGGCAGGTTCTCGAGCTTCTGCGCCTTGTAGAACGGCTCGACCCGGGGCCTGGTCGGGCCGTCCAGCGACAATGGCAGCACCACCAGCCCTTCTTCGCGCAGCGCAGCCTGCAGCCGGTCGAGGCTGGGCATCTCGCGCACGCAGGGCGCGCACCACGTCGCCCAGAAGTTCAGCACCACGACCTTGCCCTTGTACGCCTCGAGGCTGTGGACCTTGCCCGCGGCGTCGACGAACCGGCTCTCCGGCGGCGCCTTGGCCGGCTCGGCGGGCTTGAAGGCGGCCATGGTGCCGGATATCGGCGGGGCGGTTTGCGCGCTTGATCGCGGCGCGGATATGGCGACAATCGCGCCCAGAGCGACGCCGACCAGCACCGCGAGGATCCTGCCGGAAAGCGAGCGCGCAACCAGACGCGGCGGAATGGCGGGAAGACGGTCGGCAAGCATGGCAACAAGGAAGCACAAAGCCGCCGGTGGCGCCAGCGCCGCCCGCTCACATCGTCGTGCGAAGAAATCGTCCGACGCCAATGCCCTGTGGGGCGGGCGCTTCGCGCAGGGACCGGCTGCCGTGATGGAGGCGATCAATGCCTCGATCGGCTTCGACCGGCGGCTGTATCGCCAGGACATCGCCGCCTCCAGGGCGCATTGCGCCATGCTGGTGAAGCAGAAGATCGTCTCGGCGAAGGACGGCGCGGCCATCGCCAGGGGCCTGGACGCCATCCTGGCCGAGATCGATGCCGGCCGCTTCGCCTTCTCGACGGCGCTCGAAGACATCCACATGAACGTAGAGGCGCGGCTGGCCGAACGCATCGGCGACGCCGCCGGCCGGCTGCACACCGCGCGCTCGCGCAACGACCAGGTCGCGACCGATTTCCGGCTGTGGGTGCGCGACGCGCTCGACCGCACCGAGATCCAGCTCAAGGCGCTGCAGGCCGCGCTGATAGTCCGCGCCGAGGAATACGCCGACGCCGTCATGCCGGGCTTCACCCATCTGCAGACGGCGCAACCGGTGACCTTCGGGCATCATCTGCTGGCCTATGTCGAGATGTTCGGGCGCGATCGCGGCCGCTTCGCCGACTGCCGCCGCCGGCTCAACGAGAGCCCGCTGGGCGCGGCGGCGCTGGCCGGCACGCCCTATCCGATCGACCGGCACATGACGGCGAAGGCGCTGGGTTTCGACCGCCCGACGGAGAATTCGCTCGACGCCGTCTCCGATCGCGACTTCGCGCTCGAGTTCATGGCGGCGGCGGCGATCTGCGGCGTCCATCTCTCGCGGCTGGCGGAAGAGATCGTGCTGTGGTGCAGCGCGCCGTTCCGCTTCGTCGCGCTGTCGGATGCCTTCACCACCGGTTCCTCGATTATGCCGCAGAAGCGCAATCCGGACGCCGCCGAGCTGGTGCGCGCCAAGAGCGGCCGGCTGTTCGGGTCGCTGATAGCACTGCTGACGACGATGAAGGGACTGCCGCTGACCTACTCGAAGGACATGCAGGAGGACAAGGAGCCGACCTTCGAGGCCGCCGACACGCTGGAGCTGGCGCTGGCGGCGATGGCCGGCATGGTGCTCGATCTGAAGGCCGACACGCAGCGCATGCGCGCGGTGGCCGGCGCCGACTATTCGACGGCGACCGATCTCGCCGACTGGCTGGTGCGCAGCCTCGGCCTGCCGTTCCGTCGCGCGCATCACGTCACCGGGCGGCTGGTGTCCCTGGCGGCCGACCGCAAGGTGGCGCTGGTCGACCTGCCGCTGCCGCAGATGCAGACCGTCGAGTCGCGCATTACCAGGGATGTGTTCAAGGTTCTGACGGTCGAGGCGTCGGTCAATGCGCGCCGCTCCTACGGCGGCACGGCGCCCGCCAACGTGCGGGCGGCGATCGTCCGCGCCCGCAAGCGCTTTCTGTGAGGCTCCGATGACGCAAGACGACGCGCCCGAAGACACCGCCCGCCGCATCCTGCTGCGCGGCCTGCTGCCGGCGGCGATCCTGGCGCTGGCGGCCTGCGGCAAGAAGGGCGATCTCGAGCCGCCGCCGGAAGCGAAGGACCGCAAGCCGCGTTCCTATCCCAAGCCGCAATGAGCGCCGTCGCCTACCGCAACGGCACGCTCCACATGGAAGGCGTGTCGCTGGACCGGATCGCCGAGGAAATCGGCACGCCCGTCTATTGCTATTCGCTGGCCGCCCTGCGCGCCAACTATCGCGAGTTCGCCGCCGCAGCGGACGGGCTCGACGCGTCGATCTGCTATGCCGTGAAGGCCAACTCCAACGTCGCGGTCATCGCCGCGCTCGCGCGAATGGGCGCCGGCGCCGACGTTGTGTCGATCGGCGAGATGCGCCGGGCGCTGGCTGCCGGCGTGCCGGCGGGCCGCATCGTGTTCTCCGGCGTCGGCAAGAAGAAGGCGGAGATGGCCGAGGCCCTGCGCGCGGGCATCATGCAGATCAACGTCGAGAGCGAGGCCGAGCTGCGACAGCTCAGCGACGTCGCGGTTGAGCTCGATCTGACGGCGACGCTGGCCGTGCGCGTCAATCCCGACGTCGACGCCGGCACCCACGCCAAGATCACGACCGGCCGCAAAGAAAACAAATTCGGCGTCGATTATGATCAGGCGCGGCGGGTCTATGCCGTCGCCAAGCAGCTGCCCGGGCTCGATCCGGTCGGCGTCGCCGTCCATATCGGCTCGCAGATAACGGACGTGACGCCCTATCGCGCCGCTTTCGCGCGCGTGGCGGATCTGGTTCGCGATCTTCGCGCCGACGGCATCGCCATCGATCATATCGATCTCGGCGGCGGGCTGGGCATCGTCTATGACGGCGAGACGCCGCCGCCGCTTGGCGACTACATGGCCATCGTGCGCGAAACGGTCGGCGGGCTTGGCTGCGAACTGACCTTCGAGCCGGGCCGCTGGATGGTCGGCAATATCGGCGTGCTGCTGAGCGAGGTGATTTACGTCAAGCCGGGCCACGAACGCACCTTCGTCATCGTCGACGCGGCGATGAACGATCTCGTCCGCCCGACCCTGTACGAGGCGCATCACGGTATCCGTCCGGTGACCGAGCCGGATTCCCGTGGCAAAACCGTGCTTTGCGACGTCGTCGGGCCGATCTGCGAGTCCGGCGACTACCTCGCACAGGCTCGTGAACTGCCGCCGCTCGCGTCGGGCGACAGGATCGTGCTAGAGTCGGCAGGTGCTTATGGCGCGGTCATGGCGTCGACCTACAACTCGCGGCCGCTGGTGCCCGAAATCATGGTCGACGGCGAGCGCTACGCGGTGATCCGGCCGCGGCAGACGCTCGAAGAGTTACTGGCGGCGGACAAGCTTCCGCCCTGGCTGAGTTGAGGCGATAGCGTCGCAAATCCGCCAGCGTCGAGCAGAATTCGAGGACGCATGGCGACGACTGGTCGGTTGCGAAATCCACAATCCCTCCTGCGCCGCAGGCTGGCCCTGTCGCGCCTTTCGCTGTTGTGGGAGGCGCTGTGGCCCCGGCTCGTCTGGCCGCTCGCCGTTCTTGCCGGCTTCTTCACCGCCGCCTATTCCGAGATCTTTTCCGTCCTGCCGGGTTGGCTGCATGTCGCGGCCCTCGCCGGGTTCGCCCTGGCTTTCGTCGGCGTGGTTTTCTGGCAGTTCCGCAGCTTCAAGCTGCCCGACGCGGCCGCGGTCCAGCGACGGCTGGAAAGGGACAGCAACCTGCCGCACCGGCCGCTGGTGGCGCTCGACGACCGGCTGTCCGGCGGCAGCGAGGATCCCGCCACGGCGGCGCTGTGGCGCGCACACCAGGAACGCATGGCCGCGCGGCTGCGCGAACTGCGCAATGCCCTGCCGAGTCCCGGCGTGCCGAACCGCGATCCGCTCGCCCTGCGCGTCGTGCCGATCCTGGCCGTGGTGGTCGCGCTCGTCGCCGCCGGCGGTTGGCGCCCCGACCTGCTGCATTCGGCGCTGACGCCGCATTTCGCTCCGCCGCCGCCCGTCGGCTTCGAGATCTGGATGAATCCGCCGGCCTATACCCGCCTGGCGCCGCGGCTGATCGATCCGGCCGAGAAGGAGGTGCGGGCGCCGGTCGGCAGCAAGATCACCGCCATCGTGCAAGGCGGCACCCGCGCGCCGGTCCTCAAGTTCGGCGACAGCGAGAGCGAGTTCACCACCGTCGAACGCGAGAAGTTCACGGCCACGGCCGAAGTGCGCAAGGGCGCCCGGCTGGCCATCGAGCGTCGCGGCAGCGAGCTGGCCGGCTGGCCGCTGGTGGTCGTGCCCGATTACGTGCCGACGGTCGAGCTTTCCAAGGATCCCGAGGCGACGTCGCGCAACCTGCTGCGGCTCGACTATCTGGCCGGCGACGATTACGGCGTCGTCAAGCTGACGGCGGAGCTGCGCCGCGCGCCGATCGAGGGAGTTCCCTTCGATCCGGATGCGCCGGGCATGTCAGAGAAGCTGCTGCTCGACCTGCCGCTGCCGGCCAATTCCAACAAGCGGCTCGATGAGACCTCGTACCACGACCTGACGCCGCATCCCTGGGCCGGCCTGCCGGTCTACGTGACGCTGGTGGCGCTCGACGGCGCCGATCAGGAAGGGCGCTCGACGCGCGTCTCCTTCGTGCTGCCGGAACGCCAGTTCCGCAATCCGGTGGCGCAGGCGCTGATCCTGCTGCGCAAGGCGCTGACCCGCAATCCCGACGATCGTGCGCAGGTCGCCGAGGGTCTGGCGCGGCTCGGCGGCCAGCCGCAGCTCTTCAGCGGCGATACCGTCGTCTATCTGGCGCTGCGCATGGCGGCCAACCGGCTGATTCTGGATCCGAGCTTCGCCAGCATCGGCGACGTGCAGAAGCTGCTGTGGGAGACGGCGTTGCGGCTGGAGGACGGCAATCTGTCGCTCGCCGAGCGCGAACTGCGCCGCGCCCAGGATGCGCTGCAGGACGCCATCGACAAGAACGCCCGCGACGAGGAGATCGAGCGTCTGATCGAGGAACTCAAGCAGGCCCTCAACAACTACATGCGCGAGCTTGCCGAGCAGATGGCGCGCGAGGGCGAGGAGATGGTCGAGCCCGGCGGCGACGAGGACCGGGTGATCACCAGCGAAGACCTGCAGCGGATGATCGACCGCGCCCGCGAACTGGCGCAGTCGGGCAATCGCGACGCGGCGCGCCAGATGCTGTCCGAACTGCGCAACATGCTCGAGAACATGCGGCCGATGAAATCCGACCGGGCGCAGCGCCAGCAGCGCAACCAGCAGGGCCAGCAGATGATGAACGAGATGGACCGGCTGACGCGCGAGCAGCACAACCTGCTGGGCGAGACGCAGCGCCAGCAGCAGGGTCAGCGCGGGCAGCGCGGCCAGCAGCCCGGCCAGGGCATGGGGCCGGGAGACGGCGAAGGCATGGAAGGCAGCCGCCAACGCCAGGAAGCGCTGCGCCGCCAGCTCGGCGACATGATGGGCCGTTTCAACGACATGACGGGGTCGATTCCCGATTCGCTGGGCAACGCCGAACGGTTCATGCGCGACGCCGAGCGCGGCCTGGGCCAGGGCGATCTCAATTCGGCCGAGCGCGCGCAGCGCCAGGCGCTGGATGCCCTGCAGCAGGGCATGCAGGATCTCGCCCAGCAGATGCAGGGCAACGGCTCAGGCACCGAGGAAGGTCCGCTGGCGCAGGACCCGCAGAATCCGCAGCGCGATCCGCTCGGGCGCGAGGGCAATTACGGTCGCGCCGTCGACGATCGTGGCGTGACGATCCCCGATCAGCCCGCCCGCCAGCGTTCGCGGGAGATTCTCGAGGAGCTGCGGCGGCGCGCCGGCGACGGCAACCGGCCCAAATTCGAACTGGACTACATCGAGCGCCTGCTCAGGCAGTTCTAGAGCCCCGACCCCTGGGCCGCGAGGTCAGTCCAGTTTCACGCCGATATACGGCAGGCCGCGATGGAAATGGGCGTGGTCGAGACCGTAGCCGACCACGAACTCGTCGCCGATGCGAAAGCCGGTGAAGTCCGCTTCGATCGCCGCCACCCGGCGGCCGGGTTTGTCCAGCAGCGTGCACAGCCAGACCTTGCTCGCGCCGCGCTCGAGGAACAGGTCGCGCGCGAAGGCGAGTGTGCGGCCCGATTCCAGTATGTCGTCGATCAGCAGCACCGCCCGGCCGGCGACGTCCTCGCTGATGTCGCGCGTCAGACGGACGTTCCCCGAGGACTCGGTCGCCGCCCCGTAGCTCGACAGGGTGACGAAGTCCATCGGCCAGTCGACCCCGTGCCGGCTGAGCGCGCGGATCAGGTCCGCCGTGAAGACGAAGCTGCCTTTGAGCACCGCGACGACAAGAACGTCGGCCGGCAGTTTGCTGGCTATGTCGGTCGCCAGCGTGTCGACGCGTGCGGCGATCTCGGCTGCCGAATAACGGACTTCGATCCTTGCCAACGCCGCCGCCTAAGGCTTCCTGACGAAGCGCACCGTCATCGTTTCGGCGGCCTGCGGCACGTTCTCGACCCGCGTTTCGTATTCGACGGTGCCATTGGCGGGGATTCGGGCGGCTTTGGCGGCGAAACCGTGCGTGCCGACCGTTTCGCCATTGGCCGCGCCCAGCACCAGTTCGAGCGCCGGCACGTCGCGTTCGCTGCCGCTGCCGTTGACGATCACGCCCTTGACCACCAGCGCCGCTCCGTCGCGGCTGAACTCGATGCGGTCGCGGGGTATCTCGAGGACGGCGCCCGTGCCGAGCGCATCCGGGCCGAACACGCCGCCGATCAGCGCATCCAGACCGTCGATGCGCTTGACCAGCGTCTCGCGGTTGTACCAGGCCACGGCGAGCGCGGCGATCAGCAGCAGAACCAGCAGCAGCCAGCCGAAGGTGCGCAGGCTGCGACGCGGCGGCGGCTTGATTGCCGGCAGATTGGCGCCTGGCGTCCGCGGCCGAATGATGAATTCGGGAACGGTCTGCTCAAGGCGAACGGCGTCGGGGTCTGCCGGACCCTGGAACCAGGATTCCTTGCAGCGTCCGCAACGGACCTGCCTTCCGGTCGGCCCCAATGCTGACGCGTCGACCATGAATTTGGCCGAGCAATTGGGGCAATTGACGATCATGCCGGAGGGACCCCGAAGAATTCTATTGTTTCCAAGAGTTTAAGTCTTTACCGATGGCAACACAAGGGTGACGC
>JBFXDA010000062.1:0-7956 GCA_050181585.1 Reyranellaceae bacterium | reverse complement strand
CAACATCGTGATCGCCGATTCGCGCAGCCCGCGCGACGGCCGCTTCATCGAGAAGGTGGGCACCTACAATCCGATGCTGCCGCGCGAGCATGAGGACCGCATCCGGCTCAAGAAGGAGCGCATCGAGCACTGGCTGAAGATGGGCGCCACCGCGTCGGACCGCGTGCACAAGTTCCTGGCCGACGCCGAGATGGTCAGCCCGCGCCCCCGGCGCGAGCAGACCAAGAAGAACCAGCCCAAGGCCAAGGCGCAGGAGCGCATGAAGGCGGAAGCCGCGGCGGCGGCCGAGAAGGCGGAAGCCCCGGCCGAGAGCGGCGAAGCGACGGCGTAAAGCGCCTCGGGCCATGGCCCCGAAGCGGGTTCTGGTCGGCATCGTGGTCGGCGCCCAGGGCGTGCGCGGCCGGGTGCGGATCAAGAGCTTCACCGAGGATCCCATGGCCATCGGCGCCTATGGCGCGCCGGAGAACGAGAGCGGCGGGCGCCGCTTCGCCATCCGGCCGGTCGGCATGTCGCGCGGCGCGGTGCTGGCCGACATCGAGGGCGTCGCCGACCGCAACGCGGCCGAGGCGCTGAAGGGAACCAGGCTCTACGTCGAGCGATCGGCGCTGGGCGAGACGGAAGAAGGCGAATACTTCCACGCCGACCTGATCGGCCTGGCGGCGGAAGACGGCGACGGCAGGGCGCTGGGGCGGGTCAAGGCGGTGTTCGATTTCGGCGCCGGCCCGCTGCTCGAACTGGAGCGGACGGAAGGCGGCACCGAGCTGGTGGCGTTCTCGGACGCGGTGGTGCCGGTGGTCGATCTGGCGGGCGGGCGCATCGTCGTCCATCTGCCGGCGGAAGTGGAGGCAGGGCCCGAGGCGGCGCCGCAAGGTGCCAAGCGGGCGGCGAGGGACGGGTCCGATGTGGCGGGCTAAGGTGCTGACGCTGTTCCCGGAAATGTTCCCGGGACCGCTCGGCGCCAGCCTCGCCGGGCGGGCTCTGGAGCAGGGCGTGTGGTCCCTGGAAGCTGTGGACATTCGCGCATACGCGCGCGATAAACACCGCTCCGTGGACGATACGCCGCTCGGCGGCGGGCCTGGCATGGTGATGCGGCCCGACGTCGTGGGCGATGCGCTGGGCGCCGAGGCGCTGGCGGGCGCGCCGCTGATCTATCTGACGCCCCGGGGGCGGACGCTGGATCAGGAGCGGGTGCGCCGCCTGGCCGAGGGCCCCGGAGCGACGCTGCTGTGCGGCCGCTTCGAGGGCGTCGACCAACGCGTGGTCGAGGCGTTCGGGATGGAGGAGCTGAGCGTCGGCGACTTCGTCCTGTCGGGCGGCGAGGTGGCCGCCATGGTGGTGCTGGACGCCTGCGTCCGCCTGCTGCCCGGGGTGATGGGCGCGGCGGAGTCGCTGGCGGAAGAGAGTTTCGAGCGGGGATTGCTGGAGTATCCCCACTACACGCGGCCGGCGCTGTGGCGTTCGGCCGATGGCAGGGAATGGCCGGCGCCGGAGGTGCTGCTGTCGGGACACCACGAGAAGGTGCGGCAGTGGCGGCTGGAGCGGGCGAAGGAGACGACGCGCGAGCGACGGCCGGATCTTTACGAACGGCACGAAGCGGGCGCGAAGAAGGTTACGAAAGGAACGACGTCATGAACCTCATCCAGACGCTCAACAAAGAGCAGGCCGACAAGCTGGCCGCCCAGCGGGCGGTGCCCGATTTCGAACCGGGCGACACGCTGAAGGTGCACGTCAAGGTCGTCGAAGGCGACCGCGAGCGCGTGCAGGTGTTCGAGGGCCTGTGCATCGCGCGCAAGAACGCCGGCATCAACTCCTCGTTCACCGTGCGCAAGATTTCCTACGGCGAGGGCGTCGAGCGCGTCTTCCCGCTGTACAGCCCGCGGCTGGACGAGATCGAGGTGGTGCGCAAGGGCGTGGTGCGCCGCGCCAAGCTGTATTACCTGCGCGGCCGCACCGGCAAGTCGGCGCGCATCGTCGAGGACACCGAAGCGCAGCGCGAGCTGATCGCCAAGCAGGCCGTCGAAGCGGCCAGCGGCGAGAAGAAGGCCAAGCGCGAGAAGCCGAAGACGACAGACAAGACCAAGGACAAGAAGCCGGCCAAGGGCGGCAAGAAGTAGGTCGGGCGGCGCCGCTGCCGCGGCGCCACCGCACAGCAGTTCAGGCGGGGGCGCCGGCGCCGCATTGCCGTCTTCGGACGCCCCTCGCCGATCCGCGCCAGGCAACGCGCCGCGCGCGGGGATCGCCGTCTGAGGGAGAGTACGCAAGACCATGGCCAGGAAGAAAGTCGCCGCAGAACCCGTCGAACCCGCCGCGCCGGCCAAGCCGCGCACCCTGTTCGACAAGATCTGGGACAACCACGTCGTCCACCAGCAGGAGGACGGCACCTGCGTGCTCTACATCGACCGGCACCTGGTGCACGAGGTGACCAGCCCGCAGGCCTTCGAGGGCCTGCGCAACGCCGGCCGCAAGGTGCGCCGGCCCGACGCCACGGTGGCGGTGGCCGACCACAACGTGCCGACCACCGATCGCAGCCAGGGCATCGCCGACGAGGAATCGCGCATCCAGGTGCAGACCCTCGAGGACAATTGCCGCGAGTTCGGCATCCTGTATTTCGGCATGGACGACATCCGCCAGGGCATCGTCCACATCATCGGGCCGGAGCAGGGCCTGACCCTGCCGGGCATGACCATCGTTTGCGGCGATTCGCATACCTCGACGCACGGCGCCTTCGGCGCGCTGGCCTTCGGCATCGGCACCTCCGAAGTCGAGCACGTGCTGGCGACCCAGACCCTGCTGCAGAAGCCGGCCAAGAACATGCGCATCACCGTCGACGGCGACCTGCCGTTCGGCGTCACCGCCAAGGATCTTATCCTGGCGATCATCGGCAAGATCGGCACCGCCGGCGGCACCGGCCACGTCATCGAGTTCGCCGGCAAGGCGATCCGCGAGCTGTCGATGGAAGGGCGCATGACGGTGTGCAACATGTCGATCGAGGCCGGCGCCCGCGCCGGGTTGATCGCGCCCGACGACATCACCTACAACTACCTGCGCGGCCTGCCGATGGCGCCCAAGGGCGGCGCCTTCGAGATGGCGGTGGCGCAGTGGCGCCGGCTGCCGTCGGACAAGGGCGCGAGCTACGACACCGAAGTCAGGCTCAACGCCGCCGACATCGCGCCCAGCATCACCTGGGGCACGTCCCCGCAGGACGTGGCCGGCATCGACAGCGTGGTGCCCGATCCCGAATCGGCGCCGGACGAGAACACGAAGGCGGCGTGGAAGCGCTCGCTCGACTACATGGGGCTGACGCCGGGCACGAAGCTGACCGACGTCAGGATCGACCGCGTGTTCATCGGCTCCTGCACCAACGGGCGCATCGAGGATCTGCGGGCGGTGGCCGAACTGGTCAAGGACCGCAAGGTCGCGAGCCATGTCGGCGCCATGATCGTGCCGGGCTCCGGCCTCGTTAAGGAGCAGGCCGAGCGCGAGGGGCTGCACAAGGTGTTCCTCGAGGCGGGGTTCGAATGGCGCGAGCCGGGCTGCTCGATGTGCCTGGCGATGAACGCCGACAAGCTGCAGCCGGGCGAGCGCTGCGCCTCGACCTCGAACCGCAATTTCGAGGGCCGCCAGGGCCGCGGCGGACGCACCCACCTGATGAGCCCGGTGATGGCGGCGGCAGCGGCGATCAAGGGCACGCTGGCCGACGTGCGCGACTACATGAACGAGTAGCGCCGCTTCACGCTGGCAGACGAAGCAAAGCCCCGCCGGGTCCGCCCGCGCGGGGCTTTTGCTTGCCTGCGGCATGTCCATCTATGATCGCGGCCAGTGAACCAGAGGAAACGTCGTGGCCGAGATCGAGTATTTCTATTCAGCGCATTCGCTCTACGCCTATATCGGCTCGCGCCGGCTGCAGGAGATCGCAGCCAAGGCCGGGCGGAAGATCGTGCATCGGCCGATGGATCTGCGCGCCGTCGTGGCGCAGTCGGGGGCGGTGCCGTTCGGCAAGCGGACGCAGGCGCACAGGGATTATTTCTTCGGCCGCGAGATGGAGCGCTGGGCCGAGCATCGCGGCGTGGCGCTGGCCGACAGCTTTCCCAGCCATCATGCCAACGACATCACCCTGCCCAACTGCCTGCTGATCGCAGCCCTGGGCGAAGGCCGCGACATCCATGCGCTGGAATATCGCCTGCTGGAGGCGCATTGGCGCGAGGACGCCGATCTGGCCGACGCCGCCACCCTGGCGCGGCTGGCGAAGGAGGCGGGATGGGACGGCGCCAGGCTGCTGGAGGCGGCGCGATCCGAGCCGGTGCTGGCGCAGTACGAGACCAACACGCGCGAGGCCATCGCGCGTTCGGTGTTCGGCTCGCCGACCTATTTCGTCGACGGCGACATGTTCTACGGCCAGGACCGGCTGGAGATGGTCGAGCGCGCCCTGTCGCGGCCCTATGCCAGAACCGGTGCCGGCGGCGCGCCGCGATGAACGCGCTGGCGGGCAAGGGCCCGATCGTGACGCCGGCCGAGGTCGAGGCGGCGCTGGGGCGGGACGGCGTGCGGGTGATCGACTGCACGGTGACGTTCGAGGTGCAGCCGGTCGGCGCGTCCATCATCCGCTCCGGGCGCGAGCACTGGCTCGCGGAGCACGTGCCGGGCGCGGCCTATCTGCACATGGTCGACGATCTTTCCGATCCGGCCGGGCCGGTGCCCTTCACCATCGCGCCGCAGGCGCAGATCGAGCGCGTGCTGTCGCGCATCGGCATCAGGCCGGACGATACGGTGGTGCTGTACGGCGCGGGCACGCCGGTGGCGGTGACGCGGGCCTGGTGGGTGCTGGACGTATCGGGCGTCGCCGATGTGCGCATCATGGATGGCGGCTGGCAGCGCTGGATGGCGGAGGGAAGGCCGGTGGCGCGCGGCGAGGAGAGCTTCGCGCCGTCGCAATTCCGCGGCCATCGCCGGCAGGCGGAAATCGCCGACCGCGCGGCGGTGCTGGCGGCGCTGGACGATCCCGGCACGGTGCTGCTCAACGCGCTGAGTCCGGCCCAGTTCGAGGGCAGCGGCGGCACGCATTACGGCCGGCCGGGGCGCATTCCCGGCAGCGCCAGCTGCCCGGCCGCCGCGCTGCTCGATCCGGCGACGGGCGCCTTCGCTCCGCTCGAGAAGATGCGGGCGCTGCTCGAGCCGCTGGCGCGGGACCGGAAGGTCATCACCTATTGCGGCGGCGGCATCGCCGCCTCGACGGCGCTCTTCGCCCTGCGCCTGCTGGGCCATCGCGATCTGGCGCTGTACGACAATTCGCTGCTGGAGTGGTCGGCCGATCCCGCGCTGCCGATGGAGAGCGGGCCGGTGGAGAGCAGCGGGCCTTAGCGATTTGTCGTTGTCCTGAGCCCCTATCGCCGCCGATGATCGCTTTACGGCAATAGTTGGCGGCATTCAGGAGGCGGCGATGGGCGAGTTGTGGGCTTGGGGCGCGGTCGAGCTGGCGAAGGCGATCCGCACGCGCAAGGTTTCCAGCCGCGAGGTGGTCGAGGCGTCGCTCGGGCGGCTCGACGCGGTCAACCCGAAGATCAACGCCGTGGTCGAAAGCCGGCGCGACGAAGCGCTGGCCCAGGCCGACGAAGCCGACAAGGCGATCGCCAGGGGCGAAGAGGTCGGCGCGCTGCACGGCGTGCCGGTCACCATCAAGGTCAATGTCGACCAGAAGGGCTACGCCACCACAAACGGCGTGGTCGGCTTCAAGGACGTGATCGCGAAGGACGACAGCCCGATCGTCGCCAACTGGCGCAAGGCGGGCGCCGTCTTTATCGGTCGCACCAACACGCCGGCCTTCTCGCATCGCTGGTTCACCGACAACGAGCTGCACGGCCAGACGCTCAACCCGCTCGACAAGGGCCGCACGCCGGGCGGCTCGTCGGGCGGCGCGTCGGCGGCGATGGCGGCGGGCATCGGCGCTTTGGCGCATGGCAACGACTATGGCGGCTCGGTGCGCTATCCGGCCTATGCCTGCGGCCTGGTCGGCGTGCGCGGCACGCTGGGGCGGGTGCCGGCCTACAACCCGACGGCGGCCGGGGCCAAGGAGCGGGTGATCTCCGCCCAGCTGATGTCGGTGCAGGGGCCGCTGGCGCGATCGGTGGCGGATGCGCGGCTGGGCCTGCACGCCATGGCGCAGCGCGATCCGCGCGATCCCTGGTGGGTGCCCGCGCCGCTGGAAGGCCCGAAGCTTCAGCGGCCGATCAAGGTGGCGATGATAGCCAATGCTTTCGGCGACGGCGTGCATGCGGCGGTCAGGGCGGCGATCGAACAGGCCGGCAGGTGGCTGCAGGCGGCGGGCTACGTCGTCGAGGAGAAGGCGCCGCCGATGCTGCCGGAGGCGACCGCGCTGTGGAGCACGCTGGTGATGAGCGACGGGGCGCGCGGCATGCAGGGGCCGGTGGACCAGTTCGGCGATCCCAACTCCAAGCAGACCTTCCACGACATGCTGAAACTGTCGAAGACGGCGGAGGGCGCCACCTATCTCGAAGCGCTGGAGCAGCGCAGCGGCATATTGCGCGCCTGGAACCTGTTCCTCGAGGACTACCCGCTGGTGCTGATGCCGGTGTCGATGGAGCCGCCCTTCGAGCAGGGGCTGGACATCCAGGGCGCCAACGCCATGGGCCGCATCCTGGCGGCGCAGCGGCCGCTGCTGGCGCTGGCGCTGCTTGGCCTGCCCTGCCTGTCGGTGCCGACCGGCATCGACAAGGGCGTGGCGATGGGCGTGCAGATCATCGGCAGGCGCTATCGCGAGGACACCTGCCTGGAGGCGGCCGAGGTCATCGAGGCGCAGGCAAAGGTGAAGGTGCCGGTCGATCCCGCCTGAGGCCGTGGCGTCGAAGTCCCGTGACGGCAAGGGTTTAGCTGGGGCGCGCGGCGTCGCCGACTCCGCTTGACCCGCCGCGCCGGCGGGAGTTTATTGCCTGCCTCACGGAACCGCCCAGGGAGCCGGCCGTTACGGCCGGGCGCAGCATGGAAAAATTCACGGTCTTGAGCGGCACGGCCGCCCCCCTGCCGATGGTCAATGTCGATACCGACATGATCATTCCCAAGCAGTTCCTGAAAACGATCAAGCGCACCGGGCTTAAGGAAGGCCTGTTCTACGAGCTACGCTGGACGGCCGACGGCAAGAAGATGGATTTCGTGCTCGACCAGCCCCAGTACCAGAACGCCAAGATCCTGGTCGCCGGCCCCAACTTCGGCTGCGGCTCGAGCCGCGAGCATGCGCCCTGGGCGCTGCTGGATTTCGGCATTCGCTGCATCATCGCCGAGAGCTTCGCCGACATCTTCTACAACAACTGCTTCAAGAACGGCATTCTGCCGATCAGGCTGCCGAAGGAGGACGTCGCCAAGCTGCTGGACGACGCCAATCGCGGCTCCAACGCCGTCGTCACGGTCGATCTGGAGAAGCAGGAGATCACCGGGCCGGATGGCGGGCGCATTTCCTTCGACGTCGATCCGTTCCGCAAGCACTGCCTGCTCAACGGCCTCGACGACATCGGCCTGACCCTGCAGCACGAAGCGTCGATCGACGCCTACGAAGCGGCCCACCGCAACACGCAGCCCTGGCTGTACAGATAGGAACCCCGCAAATGAAGCCCGTCACCATCATCGGCATCGTCCTCATCCTGCTGGGCGTCGCCGGCTTCTTCATCGGCGGCGTGTCGGTCAAGGACAGCGAGACCAAGGCGCAGATCGGCGACCTCAAGATCACCGCCGAGACGCAGAAGAACTACGCCATCCCGCCCTGGGCGGCGGGGCTGGTGGTGATCGCCGGGGTGGGCATCGCCGTCTACGGGTTCGTCAAGAAGCGCTGAGGGCGCCAAGAGCAACAAGGGCGCGGCCGCCGCAAGGCGCCGCGCCGTCTTTTTGAGGAGACAACGACAGTGGCCAGCAACCGTTCTTCCAACCGCAAGCTGCTCGTGCTGCCGGGCG
>JBFXDA010000061.1:0-9202 GCA_050181585.1 Reyranellaceae bacterium | reverse complement strand
ACCGCCTATGGCGGCGCCGGCAACGACTGGATCGACGGCGGCTACGGCGGCACCGGCATCGAAGGCCGGGACACGATCTACGGCGACGCCGGCAACGACACGCTGTTCGGCTACGATGCCAACGACAAGCTCTATGGCGGCGCTGACGCCGACACGCTCTATGGCGGCACCGAGAACGACGAGCTCTATTTCAACTCCGACGCCACGACCAGCGGCAGCGTACGGCTGTGGGACGGCGCCAGCGGCTCGTCCTTTTCGCTTGGTCTGACGACCAAGACCTATTCCTACGACACTTTCTTCGGCGACGATGGCATCGACACGCTGGTGCTGGACGATGCCGACAACGTCTTCGTCAATTCGCCAGGCGATCTCAACACCGGCTCCGGCTTCGGCGTCGGTGGCATCAACCGGCTGGTCGGCATCGAGATCGTGCTGGCCGGCGCGGGCGCCGACGTCATCGGCCTCAACCACCAGGACACGGGCCCCGGCGATTCCAACTCCATCTATAGCCAGAACATCACCATCGCCGCCGAAGACGGCGATGACGTCATCGTTTCGGGTTCCGGCAACGATCTGCTGATCGGCGGCCGGCTCGGCACCGGGGCAGGCACGGGTAACGACACAATTTTCGGCGGCGCCGGCAACGACGTGATTTACGGCGATTCGCGCGCCAATGACGGAAGTTCGACCGGATCGGGCAACGACATCCTCTATGGCGGCGCCGGCATCGACACGATCTATGGCGGAGACGGCGACGACACGATCTATGGCGGCGCGGGCGACGACTACGCCTATGGCGGCGCCGGCGACGACATCATCTTCGACGACGGCTCGGCCAACGGCTTCATGAGCGCCGACGGCGCCGATATCGTCATTCTCAACCTCAACAACGCCGGCCTCAACAAGGCGGCCTCGGTCACCGGCGCCGACAACGCCTCCGATGGCGCCGATCGGGTGTTCGTTGGCGGCACCTACGGCAGCGTCAGTTTCTCCATGGGCGGCGGCGACGATTTTTTCGTCAGCAACGCCACCGGCGGCAGCGGCATCGATCGCGTTTCGGGGCAGAGCGGCAACGACGTGATCTCGACCTGGCAGGGCAACGACTTCATCGACGGCGGCGTTGGCAGCGACGCGCTGTGGGGCGGTGCGGGCGGCGACACGATCTATGGCGGTCCCGATACCGACTTCCTTTATGGCGGCACCGGCGACAACGACCAGCTCTATGGTGGCGCCGGCATCGATTACTACTACTGGGCGCGCTACGACGGGCAGGGCGACCAGATTTGGGACGACTATCGCGGCACGGCCACGACGGATCAGTCAGTCAATGCGCTGGTGGTGTTCTCCGGCTTCGACACCAACGGCAACATGATCGCCGGCGACAGCGTGTTCGAAACCGACGGTGTGATCACCGACAATATCGGCGGCGACGACATGGTGCGCGCCTACGACCTCGACGGGGCGGGGTCGGGCACGATGTGGCGGCTGGAAATCCTGCAAGGCAGCGGCGCGGGCAACTACGTCGATTTCGACCAACGCGACATTTCCAACATCATGTTGTGGAACCACGAGGCCGCGCCGGGCACGCCGGTCGTCACGCAATATGTCTGGAACGACGTGGCCGGGACCTACCTGCTGGCTTGATCGTATTGTTCGCTATTGGGAAAAAAGCGCGGCCCAAATGCCGCGCTTTTTCTTATGCGCTTTTGTACGGCTGCCGAACGTAATCGTCATGCCAATGCCAGCAAAAACAATTGTCGATTAGACGTTTCGAGTAGAAACTGTATGGGTCGATTTTAAATCGCCATTGGGTGGGGACCGGACGCTTGGGCGGCTGGACCAGTGGCGCAAGGAATTTGATTCATGAGTTTCACCATCCATCGCGCGGATGCAGGCGATCCGTTCGAGTTGCTGGACGCCTTTACCAGCGAAACGCCGGTCAACAGCTCGACCACGATTTACGACGAAGACGGCATCACCGTCCTGGCCACCGTCGACGTCAGCAACTCGACCTATCTGAAGGATCCGCCGGCGAACTGGCGCGACAAGATCAAAGGGCCGGACGATACGCTGATCGGATCCGACCAGCGCGATCTCTACATCTACGACGCCGGCACCGCCTCGGGCTTCGGCTTCGACAGCGGCACGCGCCAGCAGATCCTGACCAACAACGACAAGATCCTGCACTCCATCGCATTTGGCGACGGCAGCGACGTCATCAACCTGACCCGCCTGGCCGATGCCGGCGCGCCGGCGGCCTATGCCTTCGACATGAGCGCCTGGGGCGGCGGCGGCAACGACTGGATCGCAGCCGCCGACGGGGCCGACTACCTGCAAGGCGAAGCCGGCTCCGACACGCTGTGGGGCGGCGGCAACGACGACAGGCTGTTCGGCGGCGCGGACATCGACCGCATCTTTGGCGGCACCGGCGCCGACACCGTTGTCGGCGACGTCGATGCGCTGGCCGCCGACGGCGACTACATCGTCGGCTGGGAAGGCGGCGATCAAGCCACGCCGATCACCGTCGCGCTCAGCGCCGGCGACCAGATGCTGATGGACTACGTCGATGGCGGACTCGATTTCGACACCGACACGCTTTTGATGCAGATGCCCGAGGGCACGCCCGGCGCGCGCAACGTGCTGACGCTGTCCGGCAACGGCGCTTTCCTGCCGCATGTTTTCGGCATCGAAGTCATCGCCGCCTCGGCCGCCGCCGACATCATCAACCTGAGCTGGTACGAGGGCGGCAGCGGATTCGGCTACGAACAGGACGTCACGATCCTGGCTGGCGACGGCAACGACGTGGTTTTCGGCGGCGACGGTTACGACGTCATCTATGGCGACGAGACCGGCGGCATTTCCGGCTTCGGCGATACGCTGTTCGGCGGCCGCGGCGACGACACGATCTTCGGCGATCCCGAATCGGGCGGACCGGGCGCGGCCGATACCATCTTTGGCGGCTTCGGCAACGATACGGTTTTCGGCGGCGCCGGCGACGACGTGCTGATCGACACGTTCGACGGCAATGCGTTCGGCGGCCTGGGCAGCGACATCGTCGCCATCCATTTTTCCCAGCGCAACAATGCTTTCGTCGATGGCGGCAGCGACGACACCAGCGCCGGCACCGACGGCAACGATCGCGTGTTCGTCAGCGGCGTCTACGACATGGTGCAATCGCAGCTCGGCACGGGCGACGATCTTTACGTCGCCTATGCCGACGAGAACAGCGAGGTTGGCCAGGGCAATCGCGTCGATATCGTCTATGGCGGCGCGGGCAACGACGTCATCGCCACCTGGTACGGCGACGACTTGGTCGATGGCGGCGACGATAGCGACGCGCTGTGGGGCGGCGACGGGGCGGACACGATCTATGGCGGGCCCGGCACCGACTATCTCTATGCCGATACCGGCGACAACGATTACGTCTATGGCGGCGAGGGCATTGATTACTACTACTGGGCGGTCTACGACGGCAACGACCAGATCTACGACGAATATCGCGACACCGAGCTGTCGGGGCAGGCGATCAACGCGCTGGTGGTCTATTCCGGCTTCGACGAGACCGGGCAGTTCATTCCCGGCCAGGGCGTGTTCGAGATCGATGGGAACGTGATGGACTATCAGCCGGGCAATTACGACGATCCGGACAATCCGATGCCCAGCGACGACAAGGTCTGGGTCTACGACGTCGACGGCGACGGGCCGGGGACGATCTGGCAGTTGCAGATCGTCGACGAGAACAGTTTCTATTACGGCACTTATGTCGAATTCGACCAGCGCGACGTCTCCCACATCATCCTGTGGAACAACGACGCCACCGACGGCACGCCGGCGATCACGCAGTACATCTGGGATGGCATCGGCGCCTACACGCTGGCGTAATTCGCCCGCTCTTGACCGCGCGCCCGGGACAGCCTAACCCGGGCGCATATGGCCGCGTTTTCGCAGAATTCCGCCGATCTGACGGCAAGCCCGGTGGCCCGCGCCCCAGCCGAAGCGGCCCACAGCGCGCAGACCGGCGTGCGCCTGCGCGCTCTGGTCATCATCCGCTGGGCCGCCGTCGCCGGCCAGTTGCTGACCGTGGCCACCGTGCAGTGGGGGCTGGGCTACGCGCTGCCGGTGCTGGCGGTGCTGGCGGTGATCGCCACCTCGGCCCTGCTCAATATCGTCGTCAGCCTGGGCCGGCCCGCCACGGCGCGCCTGACCGATCGCGACGCGGCGATCTTTCTTGGCTTCGACATCATCCAGCTCACCGCGCTGCTTTATTTGACCGGCGGGCTGCACAATCCCTTCGCCATCCTGCTGCTGGCGCCGGTGGCGGTGGCGGCGACCATTCTCTCCTTCCGTTCGACGCTGGCGCTGTGCCTGCTCACCATCGCCTGCGTCAGCGTCATCGGGTTGATACGCAAGCCGCTGCCCTGGCCGGGCGAGGAGCCGCAATTGCCCGGCCTCTATGTCGGTGCGCTGTGGATCGGCCTGGTGCTGACGACGCTGCTGGTGGCGCTCTATGCCTGGCGCGTGGCGGAGGAGGCGCGGCGCATGGCCAACGCGCTCGCCGCCACTTCCGAAGCGCTGGCGCGCGAGCGGCGCATGTCGGCGCTGGGCGCGCTTGCCGCATCGGCCGCGCACGAGCTGGGCTCGCCGCTCGGTACCATCACCTTGATCGCCGACGATCTGCAGCGCGCGGTGGCGTCGGACAGTCCGCTGCATGAGGACGTGCAGTTGCTGGGGCAGGAGGCGCGACGCTGCCGCGACATCCTCACCAGCCTGGCGCAGAAGCCGACCGAGGACGTCTCCAGCCACTATCTGCGCGTGCCGTTGCCGGCGCTGGTCGAAAGCGCCGGCGAACCCTATCGCCGGCCGGACGTGGCGCTGATATTCACTGCCGGCCCGGCCTCGGCCGAGGCGCCGGCCACCGCGCCTCTGGCGCTGCGGTCGCCCGAGCTGATCCAGGGCCTGGGCAATCTGCTGCAGAACGCCCTGCAATTCGCTCGCCGCGAGGTGCAGGTGACAACGGCCTGGACGCGGCGCGAGGCGCTGGTCGAGATTGCCGATGACGGGCCGGGCTTCGCCGCCGATATTCTGGAATCGCTGGGCGAACCTTATATGTCGACACGGGCCGGGCAGGGCGGCCATATGGGGCTGGGCGTGTTCATCGCCAAGAATCTGCTGTCCCGGGCCGGCGGCGCGGTCAGTTTCGCCAATGCCCCCTCCGGCGGGGCCCGGGTTGTCGTAAAGTGGCAGAACCCTACATTTAAAGAGATCGATCCCAAGGGAGCGCAAAAATGAACGAACTTTCCGGCGAGCGCACGCTACTGATCGCCGACGACGACGCTCCGTTCCGTCAGCGTCTGGCCCGCGCCATGGAAGGCCGCGGTTTCATCGTGCGCACCGCCGCGACGGTGGCCGAGGCCATGGCCGCCGCCTCCGACCCGCCGGCCTATGCCGTGCTCGACCTGCGCATGACCGACGGCTCAGGCCTGGATGCGGTGGCGCCGCTGCGCCAGGCGCGCCCCGACATCCGCATCGTCATTCTGACCGGCTATGGCAACATCGCCACCGCCGTGGCGGCGGTGAAGGAAGGCGCGGTCGATTATCTCGCCAAGCCGGCCGATGCCGATGCCATCGAATCGGCGCTGATCGCCGAGGGGCGCAATCTGCCGCCGCCGCCGCAGAACCCCATGTCGGCCGATCGCGTCCGCTGGGAGCATATCCAGCGCGTCTATGAGCAATGCGACCGCAACGTCTCGGAAACGGCGCGGCGGCTCAACATGCATCGCCGCACCCTCCAGCGCATCCTCTCCAAGCACGCGCCGCGCGAATAGCGCCGCTGGCGATGCCCTATTGCTACGAGTTCGAGGCGCCTGACGGCTGCTTCGGCGTAACGAGCGAGGTCGATCTCGCCGGGCCGCTGAAGCTTTATGTCGGCGCCTGGCCGTGGCGATCGGTGCCGGTGCTGGCGCAAACGCATGTCGAGGTCGCGCGCCAGCCCGAAGGCGGCATGCGGCTGCATCTGACGGCCCAGCCGCAGATCAACCGCCCGACCGAGTACGTGATCGAAAGCGCCAGCGGCGTGCTCGACATGCTGACGCGCCTTTGCCTGGAGCAGCTCGGTCCCTATGGCGATCTGCATGCCGGCTCGGCCCTGATCGACGGCAAGCTGATCGTGCTGCCCGGCGAGAGCCATGCCGGCAAGAGTACGCTGGCGCTGCAGCTCGCCGCGCGCGGGCACGTGCTGGGCGGCGACGACCGGCTGCTGATGGGGCCGCTGACGGGCGCTGCCGAGCAGCGGCTGGAAGGCGTGTTGCTGGGGCTGAACGCGCGGCTGCGCTTTCCGCTCGACCGCCGTGGCGGCGAGGCCTTCGCTCGCTTCGTCGACGAACGCCGGCTGGCGGCCGAGGCGATCTCGCCGGCGCTGGGCTTCATCGCGCCGCGCGCCGGCGAACTGGCGCCGTTCGGTCATCGCGCGCCGCTCGCCGCAATCGTGGTGCCGCTGCGCCAGGACAGCGGCGGCAACGCGCTTGAGCGGGCCGCATTCTCGGAGATAATGCGCCTGCTGCTCGAGCAGCTGCATGCGCCGCATCTGCCGGCGGCCCAGCTCACCCAGGCGGTGCGCCAGGCGGCCCTGTCGGTGCCGGGCTACGTGCTGCGCTTCGAGGACAGCGCGCGGGCGGCGCAGATGATCGAGGCGCTGGCGCAATCGGGCTTCGGGGACCTGAGCCAATGAGCATGTTCAAACGCAATGCCGCGGTGACGGCGACGGAAATCGACGAAGGCATTTTCCTGGTCGAGCCGGAGACCCAGGACATCTTTTTCCTCGACGCCATGAGCAGCGGCCTGTGGCGGCTGCTGGACCAGCCGCAATCGCTGGCGCAGATGCAGGATGTGGTGCGCGCGGCGTTCCCCGATCAGCCGGCAGCGGCGCTCGACGCCGACGTGGCCACGGCGCTGCAGGACATGGTCGAGCAGAAGCTGGTGCTGTCGGCCTAGAGTCGGGAACGCGTCGAATCCGCTTCAGCGTTCGCGGAAGGCCGAATCGATGGTGCCTTCGATGCGCTGCAGGAAATACTCCAGGATCGAGCGCTCGCCCAGATAGAGATCGACCGTGGCGGTCATGCCGGGCAGCACCGGCCGCTCGCCCGGCTTGTCGCCGAGATAGTTGCGGTCGGTGTTCACCAGCACGACGAACTGGTAGACGTTGGTGCGCGGGTCGGCCACCGAATCGGCGGAGATCTGCGACACCACGCCCTTGAGCGTGCCGAAGCGCACCCAGTCGTAGGTCTGCACCTTGACCGTGGCCGGCTGGTTGACGGCGATGTAGCCGATATCGTCGTTGCCCACACGCGCCTCGATGATGACCGAATCGTCGATCGGCACGATGTTGACCACATCGTCACTGGGTTTGATCGACTGGCCGACGGTGGTGAATTTCAGCTTCTCGACGATGCCGGCGACGGGCGCGCGCAGGGAGAGATTGCGCAGCAGGGAGTTCTGCTGGCGCAGCGCGGCTTCCACCCGGTCGCGCTCGGCCAGCGCGTCGCCCAGCCGCTTGATCGACTGGGTGCGCCATTCCTGATCGACGACGACCCGCTTGTCGCGCGCCTCGATGAGTTCCTTCTCGGCCTGCAGCAGATCGCCCTTGTAGGCAGCCAGCTGGCCTTCCTCCTCGATCAGCCGCCGGCGCGTGTTCTGGTACTGCAGCTCGGGGAAATAACCCTGGCCGGCCAGGCTGCGCAGCTTGCCTTCCTGATCGCGCAGCACCGCCAGCGAGCGGGTGCTGGCGGAGATCTTGCCCTTGAGCGTGTCGATCTTCTGCTGCTGCTGGGCCACCACCGCGTCGGCCTGGCTGCGGCGCGTGCCCAGCTCCTGCTTGCGGGCGAAGAAGAGATTGCGCTGGTTCTCGACCAGATCCTTGCGCGCATCGAATGATGCGTCGAACACCGGGTCCTTGTCGTCCAGCTCGGCCTGCAGGCGCACGACCTCGGTGCCGAGATTGTGCCAGCTACCCTCCAGCTTGACGATTTCCTGGCGGATCAACTCGGGATCGAGCCGCAGCAGCTCCTGGCCTTCCTGCACGCGATCGCCGTCCTTGACCAGAATCTCGGCGATGCGTCCGCCATCGGGATGGTTGACGATCTTCACCTTGCCGGCGGGGCGCACGATGCCGGGCGCGGTGGCGATCTGCGGCACCTTGCTGAAGGCCATCCACACCACCACGGCAACCAGCAAAGCCAGCGTCAGCGCCACCAGCCAGGTGGCGGCGGGCGAATGGCGACGCTGGGAGATGGCCTCGACGTCGGGCAGGAAATCGATGAATTCCGCGCGCGCCACGCCGCCGCCATTGGCCAGCGCCTCGACCAGCCGCGACGGCCGCTCGGCCGGCAGCTGGGCGCGCCCCCGCGTCAGGGCGGTGGAACGGTCGGACGTCTTTCGCGCAGCGTCGCTCATATCTGTTCTGGCCTCTGGACCCTTCTGCCCCGCTCAGCCGTTCTGCGCCAGGCTGAAGCCCTGCGGCGGCTGCGGAGGCTGGGCGGGCGCATCGCGCATGGCTTCGGCCATGCGCACCTTGGCGTAGGCGATCACGTCCTGCGGCGCGCCCAGGCGCTCGATGCGCCCGTCGATCAGCAGCGCCACCCTGTCGGCGATGGACAGCGGCGCGACGCGATGGGTGATCATCACGATGGTGCGGCCGCGCGCGTTGCGCTTGAGCGAACGCAGCAGCTGCTCCTCGGTGGCGGGATCGAGCGCCGACGTCGCTTCGTCGAGAATGATGATGCGCGGATTGCGGATCAGCGCGCGGGCGATGCAAATGAGCTGGCGCTGGCCGGCAGAGAGGCCGACGCCGCGCTCGCCGATCATGGTGTTGTAGCCTTGCGGCAGGCGCTGGATGAAATTGTGCGCGCCGACGAAACGGGCGACGGCGACGACGCGGGCGGGATCCTTGTCGGCCACGCCCATGGCGATGTTCTCGCGCACCGTGCCGGCGAAGAGCTGTACGTCCTGCGGCACGACGCCGAACTGGCTGCGCAGCTGCGCCGGCGAGATGTGGCCGATATCGGTCTGGTCGATCAGCACACGTCCGTTGCTGGGCTGGTAGAGGCCCTGCAGCAGGTAGGAAAGCGTGGACTAGCCCGACCCGGACGGGCCGATGAAGCCGATCACACTGCCCGCTTCGAAGCGGACATCGATGTCGCGCAGCGAC
>JBFXDA010000060.1:0-10144 GCA_050181585.1 Reyranellaceae bacterium | reverse complement strand
AGATCGCGATTGAAATGGGCCTCGACATCCACCGGACTCATGCGCTTGCCGCCGCCACGCCCGCCCTTGCGGGGCGCGGCGCCGGTCGGGATCGCCAGCCAGCCACCCTTGGTGCTGTTGATCGTCACACCCTGCGAAAAGGCGTTGATGATCATCGGCGCCTTGGAGAAAACGTAACCGGCGGGCGACAGGGTTCTTTTGCCGCCGGCCGGGTAGAGCTTGCTCTGCCAGGTGTTGGCCAGCCGCCGGCCGAGGCCGGAAGCCTGCACGTCCTGGCGCAGCCGCTGTTTCAGCCGTTCGGTGTGCCGCTCCGTGACCCGCCGAACCTGCGCGCTTTTCTCCGCGCGAAATTCTTCCAGCGCCGCCTGAACGGTGCCGACGATGTCGACGTCGAGCCGCATGGTGTTTTCCCTCTCGGTGTGCCGGGCGGGTGCGGCGCAGCCGGCGATGACTCGCCCTCAGCGCCAGCAGGATCCACCTCCGCCCGGCACCTCTGTGATCCGTGTCACTTCCCTTCCGGGAATAACTCAGCCTCGAGCGCGGCCATGACGCCGAAGGCATCCATCAGCCAGGCGCTCTGGTCGGCGGCGCCACCTTCATTGGGCAGATGCCCCGGCAGGCGCATGCCCAGTGCGCCGCCGGGACCGGCGAAGGACAGGCTGCCGCCCTTGAACAGGGCATAGAGCGTGTAGAGCTCGGCGAAATGCCCCGGCTGGTCGAGCCGCGGATTGCGCCGATAGATGTCGGGGCCGATGCAGAATTCGTCGCCGACTTCCGGCCGAGCCGGATCGTCGGCATGGCCGCGCAGCCATTGCGGTCGCTTCGCCAGGACGACCGCTACGCGGATTTTTTTGCGTCGCCCTCCGACAGATTGCCCAGCCCCATGGCGCGAAACCCGGCCAGCAGCACGACCAGCGGATCGAGCTGGTCGAGCGCGGCTTCGCTGACGCGCCCGTTGCTGCGCTCGAACTTCGCCGGCGCCGGAGAACCGTCGGGCAGCTTGTCGCTGCGATGTGGCATGTGGCTCCAGCCGACGCACTGCAGCTGCAGCGCCAAAAGCGGGCCGACCTCGACGAACAGCGCCCGCGTCTCGGTCAGAAAACGATAGTGGTCGGAGGCGTCGACCAGCATGCGGTCGATCTGCGCCAGCTGCAGAAGCTGCTCGCGCTCGAGATCGCGGCCCTCGCTGCGCGCCTGGGCGTGCAGATCGTAGAGCGTCTCGAAGGCATCGGCCTCGGCGTCGGTGATCTCCAGCGCGGCATAGATCTCGCGCCGCGCCGCCGCCATCTCGCTGTCGGGCACGGTGCGGCTGCCCGTGGCGGCGAGCGCGGCCTTCCAGCGCGCGCGGTCCATCACGCTCATCGGCCGCAGCCAGATCACCGGCTTGGGCTTGCCGGCATCCTCGGCCTCCTGCGGATAGAGATGCGGCGGGGTAAAGGCGATGCGCGCCTTGGGATCGATCGGCAGTTCACTGGACATGGCGAGAAGTCCCGGTGTTGATGGAGGGGAAAACGTGAAGTCGTCGATTCCCGCCGCCAGCATGGCGGCGGGAATATTAGTGTGGCCGGGTTAGGCCACCCATGAACGGACCGGCGCTGGTTACCAAACCGCGATGAACGCGCCCGCGTCCTGGCCTTGCGCGTAATAGGGGATCTGCTCGGCGGCGATGCCCTGGCGGTCGGTCGGCTGGAAGCCGGTGAACAGCGCCGACGGCACCGACACGGCGATGCGGTTGCCCGTGGTGGCGGCATTGCCGCCCTTGAGGCGGGCATGCAGCAGACGGGTGGTGCCGGCCCGCACGTCGGCCAGCAGGTCGCGAGTGGCGACCAGCACCGCGTTGGGATCGATCTGGCCGGTCATGCGGCGGGAGACGATTTCCGGCGGATCGAAACCTTCGGCGTCGTTGGGATTGGGCGGGTAGACGCTCTGGGCGCCGCTGTCGAGCGACATCTGCCCCAGCCCGACCGCTACGCGATCGACGGAGAAGATCGAATTGCGCCAGATGCCGGGCCGCGTGCCGTCGTAGGACGGCGTCGGCACCGCCGCATCGGCCTTGGCTTCGAACAGGCCGGTCATGGCGAAGCTGGCGCGCCAGCCCTGGCCGGCGGCGAAGGTGAACGAGACGTTGCCGCGACAGCCGCGGAAGCGATAGACCACGCCGTCCATGTAGACGGCGATCGAGTTGGACGGAATGCTGCTGCTGTTGGGTTTGAACAGCACATGCGGCGGGATCGAGACCTTGCTGTTGGTGTCCAGCGCCGAACCGAACAGATCGGCCAGGGTGGCGGCGCGGCCCGCCGTGTAGTCGATGATCTGCGACTGGCGCGGCGTGGCCGGATTGCCCGACACGATGATCGGCATGCCGCGATAGGCCTGCGCCGTGTTCGACCAGGGCGACTGTGCCGTGGCGGCGATGGTGCTGCCGTCGGTCGCGTCCACGGCGGCGACGCCATAGGCAATGGTGATCGAAACGCCGGCCGATTCGGCCGACAGGCCGGCGGCCGAGCCGTCCGGCTTGGTGACGTCGATCGAGCCCGCGGCCGAGGCGGTGACGATGAACTCGCCGTTATTGGCCGCCGTCGCGAAGCCGGAGACGTAGATCATGGTGCCGACGGTCAGCGCCGCAAGGCCGGAATTGGAATCGGCGATGGTGTTGGCGTCGGACACGCTGATCGAGGTGTCGACGATGGTGGTGCGCAGCGCCGCCATGTCCCAGGCGCAGGCTTCCATCAGCTTGCCCCATTCCGGCGCCTGGCCGGGCACGCCCTTGCCCTTGATCCAGACGTCGAAGCTGATCGAGCACTGCATGCCGCCGATCAGCGGACCGAAACTGTCGAGCGAGCCGGTGACCTCGTTGGTCTCCTGGTTCTGCGGGTTGGTCGAGATCTGCGGGTTCTCGACCAGCACGCCGTCGGACGATTCGTTGGGCGCGTCATAGGTGCCGGGCGTGCCCTCCGCCTTGGTCAGCACCGCCGCATTGCGCGAGCGCAAAACAGACATGTCGGTTCTCCTTCAGTTGATGCGCCTTATGGCGCGGCGATGAACGGGTCGGTGTCGGCCGTCCAGTACTCGACGGTCAGCGTGAGCATGTAGCCGCCGAGCGAATCGTGGCCTTCCTCGCGGTCGAGCTGGGTGGCCCCGAGGCTTTCCTCGCGCAGGTCGCTCATGCCCTCCGGCCACCACGATTCGGCCAGCAGGTGCTTCAGCGTCTGCGCGTAAAGTTCGTTGATGTCGGCGCCGGCCGCGGCGAACAGCTCCAGCTCGATCGTCCAGGCGTAGCGCTTGGCGGCAGGCGTCTGGTCGAGCACGTCCTGCCCGCCCTCGTAGAAATCGATGGCATTGGCCGCGCTCGCCATGGTGTCGGGATTGCGCCGCACTGTCGGCGTGCCCGGAACCGTCGCCAGCCGCGCCGCGATCGCCGCAGCGATGGTCTCGCGCACCGATGTCGGCATCAGGCGGTCCTTTTCAGGTCGAGATGCCAGACCAGGCCGAGCAGGTCGGCGCGGAAATCCTCGACGGCGAAAGTTCCGCCGCCGGGCACAGCCTCGCAATCGGCGACGACGAGCGTGGCACCCTTGGCCGGCGCCGCGACCTCGGAGCGCCGCAAATCGGCCACCCAGGCGCGGGCGACGCGGCCGCGCAGCACATTGGCTTCAGTGCTGGGCGACGACACCACCACGGTGACGTCGACGGGCGAGCCCGCCGGCGGCATATAGACCGCCGCCGCGCCGAACAGGCGGAAAGCCGAATCCGGCGCGACGGCGAAGGTGGTCATGGCGGGTGTGGTTCTTACGGCGCGGCGATGATGCCGGCCGCGACGAGCGCCGCGAGGATGTCGTTGACCTTGGTGCCCAGCTCCTTGGCCAGCTCGTTGAACTGCGCGTCCGTCGGGTTGGTGGCCGAGGAATCGGTCAGCGAACCGTTCGCCGTGGCGGCGGTGATGTTGGTACCAAAGGTCAGCGCCGGGATATTGGCCTGCGGGCCTTCCGCGGTCGACGGGGCACCGCCATTGAGCCGCACGCGGCCCGTGGTCTCGCCGGCGCCGTTGCCGACCGCCGCGACGGCGACGCCGACCAGCATGCCAGCGGTCGACACCGTGGTACAACGCTTGTTGCCGTCGTCCCAATAGACCTTGTCGCCGACCGACCAGGCCTGCGAGCCGACCTTGACCAGGTCGAACACGCCGGCGGTCATACCTTCGACGGCGGCCGCATTGTCGGCAGCGTTGGTGGCGACGGCAAAGATGGCGCCGACCTGGAAGCCGGCGCCCGACAGCACGGCATAGGGCGCCGTCAGGGTGAGGGTCTTGCCCTCCTGAACGTAGTTCTTCATCTGTCTCTCCTTTGAGACGGTGTGGAAGGAAATTCTGCGGGTCGTCGACTCCGGCCCTGCGAAGCCTTTGCGAAGCAGGGCCGGAGTATTAGTGCGCGCGAGTCAGCGCGCCTGTGGACGGCTCGTTCTTACGTGTACGGGTTCTTGAACAGCCCGCGATGCTCGATCAGGCCGCCGGCGAAGTCATGCCGCGCCTTCAGTTCGATGCCGTCGACGTCGAAGCCGACACGCTGTTCGAGATACACGCTCTCCTGGCCGGCCAGGTAGCAGTACTCGATCGTGTCGATCCGGTTCGGCGACGCCGCGGCATACCAGGTCTTGTCGTCTGCCGCCTCGAGGCGAGGCTCGGAAATGACCTCGTACTTGCCGGCGAAGACGTTCACGCCCGACGCGCCGGTCGGCACATAGGTCGTGGCCATCCATTTCTGCGCCGTGGTGAGCTGCGAGGGCGGCACCATGATGTAGGACGGCGACAGGTTCAGCGTGCGGCCCTCCTCGGTCGCGCTGGGATCGATGCCCTTCTGCAGCGCCATCAGCTTGCGCATCTCGCTGAGCGTATCCTCGGCGATGACCCCCGCCGTGCCGAGGTTGCCATGTTCGGCGGCGAACAGGGCATAGCCGTCGGCCATCGTCGGGTTCTCGGTGATGATCGCCCAGATGATGTCGCTTTCCAGCGCCGCGGCGGAATCGCCGAATAGCGCGGGAACGCGCGTGAAGGCGTCGACGTCGTCGTTGATGATCACCTTGCGGGTGATCGGCACAACGCGGCCATAGGTGGCCAGCGCGTAAGTCGCGCCGGTCTCACCCAGGCTGCCGCGCTTGTACTCGCCCGACTCGTTGATCTTCAGCAGATTGGGCGCGCCAGACAGGGCGACGCGGTTGATCGGCTTGAAGTCGGTAGCCGACACGCGGCGGCAGAACGGCAGGAAGGTGCGCGGATATTCCTCATAGGCCATGCGCAACGTCTTGTTGGCGACGTTGGCGAGGATATTGGGGAAATCCGACGTGCCCAGCATGCCGCCGGCGCGCTGCATGCCCAGCACGACGCCAGCCAGCTCCATGATGTCCATGCCGCGGGTGCGGACCTGGAAGGCATCCTCGAGATAGGCGCGTCCAATCTCGCGCAGCGCCATGCCGCGATAGGGGCGGCCCTTGTCGGTGAGCTTGTTCTTGCCCGGATCGGCGCGGTGCATCAGGGCTTCCTCGACGCCCTCGCGCAGCGTGTCGCCGGCATCGCGGGTGATGCGGATCTGGCCGCGCTCCTGCAGCTGGTCGCTGCCGGCGGCAAGACCTTCAAGGATGCGGGTGCGTACGGCATCGACGGTCATGTTGCCGTCCTTCAGCCAGGCGGAACGGTCTTCGTCCTTGACGCCATGCTTGCGGCACAATCCGTCGATTTCGAGGATGCGCGTGCGCTCGGCTTCCGCCGCCGCGGCGCTGTCGACCGGCGCGGGCGACGCATTGGTCTTGCCGTTCTGGCCGGCATCGGCGGCGCGCTGTTCCTCGGCGGCGATTTCGACCTTCAGGCGCTCGGCATCCGCCTTGGCGCGGTCGTATTCCTCGCCGCCCTTCTCCTTGTGGGTCTCCATGATGGCCAGCTGGGCATCGAGCTGCTGGCGAAGCTGCTTCAACTTCATCGCGTCCTCCTTTGGGACATGAAAAAACCGCCTTGCGGCGGCGGAAAAACCCCTTCGCCAGAGCGTGAGGGGGACTCTTTCAACGACTCCTAGACAGAGAGCCGCAGAATTTCGATTTGCCGCTGGCGCTGCGCGGCGCCGGTGTCGATCACCGGCTGGCCGGCGCGCACGAAATGGCAGGGAAACAGCGGCGACGGGCTGGCGCTGCGCGTGCCGGCGCCGGCATCGGCGGGCACCGGCACCAGCGAAATCTCATAGGGCTGCCACTCGACGGCGCGATAGAGCGGCGGCTTGCCTTCCTGCTCGGTGATCTCGTAGCGCTGCGTCGTGTAGCCGATCGAGATGTTGCGCACGATGCCGGCCTTGACGTCGCGCCAGATCGGCTCGACCGAATCGCGCGGCGAGAACCGCACCGTCGCCATGCCCTTGTCGCCATCGATCCAGGCGCGTTCGACGACGCCGATCTGATCCTCGAGGGTCCAGGTGCCGTGGGTGTTGAGCAGCGGCGCGCCGCCATTGAGGCGCGACAGGTCGACGGCGCGCTCGCTGATTTCCAGTTCCTCGTCGTAGCGCTTGCCCGACCAGAAATCGCGGCGCGCCACCTTGGCGCCGGTGCTGAAGATCACGTCGATGGTGCGCGTCTCGTCTTTCGCCGTGGTGGCCACGACCGGCGCCAGGCGGGTCTGCAGCGGCATCTCACGATTGAAAGTGCCCTTGCTGTTGTCGAACATGGTCACTCCTTGGGTTTCGATTGTGCGGGCGCAGCAGCCTGCGAGGACTGCACGACACCCGAATTGCTGATGCGGCGCGGATCGATATCAAGCGTGAGGCCATGCTGGTCGAACAGCTTGTTCCAGCGCGCCATGTTCTCGACCACTTCCTCGGCCTCGTATCCGTTGCTGCCAACGATCTCGTCGTAGGGTTCCAGCCCGGCGCGGATCGCCATCTTGTCGGCCTGCACCTCGTCGAGCGGGTTGACGTATTCGAAGCGCGGCGGCGAAAAGCGCCAGACCGCGCCGGCGGGCACAACGACGCCGCCCAGTGCGGCCGCTTCCGTCCACCAGGCGGCGACCGGGCGGCAGAGCTGCGGGATCAGCATCTGCCACTGGCGGCGCTGGATGATGCGGCGGAACGGCAGCATGCCGCCGCGCATCGAGGAATAGTTCACGTTGCCGAGATCGCCGGTCAGCAGCTCGTAGGGCAGATCGAGCCCGGCGGCGATGCGCTGGGCGCCGACGCGCATGTATTCGCTATAGCCGCCGGCGCTGCTGGGCTCGCTGAATTTCACGTCGTCGCCGCCGGGCAGATAGTGGATGGTGCCGGGGCGGATGGTCTCGATGCGCTTGCCGGCGGCATCGGTCGTCGCACCCTGCGTCAGCGGGCTGCCGGCATTGGTGGCGCGCGTGACGAAGGCGGCCATCGAGGCCTCAATCTTCTTGCGCACGATTTCGAAATCGTCGTAATCGTCGAGGTCGCGCAGCTTCTGCACGATCGGCGCAAACCAGGTGATGCCGCGCACCTGTCCTGGGCGCCGCGGTTCGAAGACATGGATCACGTCGGCCGCCGGCACCGGGCGGCTGACATAGCCCTTCTGCAGGCCGGGCAGCACGTCGCCGGGATGCGAGGGGAACAGCCAGAAATGCGTCAGCCGGCCGCGCGCGTCGTACTGCTTGCCCTGCACGATCCAGCCGCCGTCGGCCGTGGCTTCCGTTTTGGCCTGGTCGAGAAAATCCGCCTCGAGCAGTTGCAGCTGGAACGGCACTTCCATGCCGTCGGTCTTCCAGCGCCAGCGGCGGCGGATCAGCACTTCACCATCGACGGCGGCCGATTCGGCGGATTGCGACTGGATGCCGTAAAGGTCGGTGTTGCCATCGGCATCGCAGGAATCGGCCCAGCGGTTGAAGACATCGCGCAGGCGCTGCGTCGCCATTCGGTCGGTCTCGCCCTTGCCGTCGCGCACGATCGGACGGCAGACGATGCCCGTGCCGACCAGGTAGGCGCGCCACAGCTCGGCCGCGCGCGACCCCCAGGGATTGTTGCGGACCAGGTCGCGGGCGCGGTTGCGGGCATTGACCATGCCGCCGCCGATTTCGACATTGGACGAGGTGCCGGCGGTGATCCAGCCATCGGTGCGACGGCCGACCTTGGCGGCATCGTAGGCCCGCACCTCGCCCAGCGCGTGCCGCGCCAGGGCGCGGCGCAGGCCGGCTTCCGGGGCGAAGAACGCGATGGCGCGATCGAGCGGCGACAGTTTCATCGCTCAGTCCCGCGCAAAGCTGGCATAGGAGGTCGTCACGTTGCCGCCCGCGGTCTGCGCCGCCAGCTCGCCCTTGACATAGGCGATCGCATCCTTCAGCTCGGCCACACTGCGAAAAGTGACGCGGCGGCCGTCATATTCGACGGTCATCTCGCCCTGGGCGAGCGCGGTTTCCAGCCGCGTCAGGTCGCTTTGCGATAGGGCCATGGCGAGAGGTCCGTTGTGAAAAGTTAGTTCCAGTGGCGACCAAGCCGATCGTCGATCGGCGGCGCATCGTCCACGTCGCGCGAGGGCGCTTCCGCCGGCGGCGGCGGTGCATCGGCGCCAGGCAGCGGCGGCGACCACAGACGCGCCAGGTCGGCCTGCACTTCAGCCGGCGGCGCGCCGCGTTCGGCGGCCAGCTTCGACCAGTCTTCCGCGCTCAGCCCGTCGGCCAAATGATGCGCCAGCGCGCGGGCATAGACGGCGATGTCGAGCGCTTCGTTGGGCGTCGAGCGATCCTTGACCCATTCCTTGCGCGTGCGCCCGCTGCTGACCTCTACGTCCTTCAGAAACTCCGCCGTCAGCTGCTTGAAGAACGCCGGATCGCAGCGCTCGCCGAGATAGTGCGCAGCGCCGGGCGGCAGGCGGCCGGTCGCCGGGTCGATGCCCTTGAGCATCTCGCCCAGCGCCCAATAGTGCTCGCTCTTCAGATCCCAGGTGCCGACCGGCCACAGCATCACGGCGCCGATCTTGCGGCCTTCGAAATCGACATCCTGCTTGCGCGCGGTGCCGAGCGGCGGCAGCGTCCAGCCGGTGCGGCCATCGAGCGCCAGCACACGGCCCGAGCTGGCGTGGCGGCGCACATAGCGATAGACCGCCTGCGTCTGGTAGCCGGTATCGACGCCGGACAGATCGATGCGCCAGGGCTTGCCGTGGCGATCCTCGTAGGTCCGGCCCAGCACCTTGTCGAGCGCGGCCCAGGTCTCGAGCGCGACGGGGTCGCCTTCGACGATGCCCTTGTCGATCAGCCAGCCGGTGAGCCCGATGCCCCAGGCATAGACGCCGTATTCCAGGCGGTTGTTCTGCACGTCGACCGCGGCGGTGATGAACAGCGCCCCCGGCGGCACGCGCTGCCACTGGTAGCCGAGCTTCAGCGCCACCTCGCGCAGCTTCTCGTGATCGGGCTGCTCGCCCTTTTCCTCGTAGGGCTCGCCCTCGTCCTGCTGGGTGAAGACCTTCAGCTTGCGCGGGTTGCCCTGGGCGGCAAGCCAGCGACCGACGACGGCGGACCAGGTCTCGACCGGCGAATAGAGCACGTTGATGGCGAAGCCCGGCTGCCGCCCGCGGCTTGGACGCTGGCGGTAGATCTCGATTTCATCACGCCGCACGATCGCCGGCGGGCAATCGTCGCCGGGATAGGTTTTCAGCCACACACCCTGCGCCAGCATCGTCCGCTTCTGGTGATGAGCGATGTCGGCGCCGCAGGCGCGGCAGGAATAGACCGCCTTCTCGGGGTCCTCCTTCGCCAATCGCTCCATCGACAGCACCTGGAACGCGTCGCAATGCGGACACGGCACATAGAAGCGCCGCTGGTCGGAGACGTCGTAGCGCTGGCTGACGCGGCAGGCGCCCTTCACGCCCGGCGTCGAGATGTTCAGCTTCTTCTCCCGCCCCTCGTAGATCTTGCAGGCGCGTTCGGCCAGGTCAAAGGGATCGCCGCGGCCATCGACGTCGTAGGGCCACTCGGAGATTTCCTCGCGCAGAATGACGCGCGCGGTGATCATCTGCAGACCCTTGGAGGTGTTGGCGCCGGTGACCTGGACGAAGCCGCCCTTGAATTTCTTGAACAGCGTGGTCGAACCGTCCTCGTCGCGGCTCTTCCGGTCGCGCACCTTCTCGCGCAGGCAGGGCGTGGCCTCGATCGTCGGCTGCAGCT
>JBFXDA010000059.1:0-10516 GCA_050181585.1 Reyranellaceae bacterium | reverse complement strand
CCGCCGCCCGCAAGGCCGGCGTCAAGGTCAAGACGGTGCAGGAGCTCGTCGACAAGCTGCGCAACGAAGCGGGAGTGATCTGAGATGAGCATCCTGGTAGTCGCCGATCACGACAACGCCGCGCTCAGGGCCGCGACGCTCAACACCATCGCCGCCGCCGGCAAGCTGGGCGGCGACGTCCACGTGCTGGTCGCCGGCCAGAACGCCGACGGCGCGGCGCAGGCCGCCGCCAAGGTGGCCGGCGTGGCCAAGGTGCTGAAGGCCGACGACGCGGCATACGCCAACCAGCTGGCCGAGAACATGGCGCCGCTGATCGTCAAGCTGGCGGCGAATTACAGCCACGTGCTGGCGCCGGCCAATTCCTTCGGCAAGAACATCATGCCGCGCGTCGCCGCGCTGCTCGACGTGGCGCAGATCTCCGACATCGTTTCGGTCGAATCGCCCGACACGTTCGTGCGGCCGATCTACGCCGGCAACGCCATGGCGACCGTGCAGTCGTCGGACAAGATCAAGATCATCACCGTGCGCGGCACGACCTTCAAGGCGGCCGATCCGAACGGCGGGTCGGCTTCGGTCGAGAGCGTCGACGGCGCCGGCGCGGCGGGCCTTTCCGATTATGTCGGCGCCGAGCTGTCCAAGTCGGAGCGCCCCGAACTGACCTCGGCCAAGATCGTCGTCTCCGGCGGCCGCGGCCTGCAGAGCAAGGAGAACTTCAAGATTCTCGAGACTCTGGCCGACAAGCTGGGCGCCGCGCTCGGCGCCTCGCGCGCCGCCGTCGATGCCGGCTTCGTGCCCAACGACTACCAGGTCGGCCAGACCGGCAAGGTCGTGGCGCCCGATCTCTACATCGCCATCGGCATCTCCGGCGCCATCCAGCATCTGGCCGGCATGAAGGACAGCAAGGTCATCGTCGCGATCAACAAGGACGAGGAGGCACCGATCTTCCAGGTCGCCGATTACGGGCTGGTAGGCGACCTGTTCCAGATTCTGCCGGAACTCGAAGCGGAACTGGCAAAGAGCTGAAATTCCTGACGGGCGGGGGCATTGGCCCCCGTCTTCTTTTTGCGTCGGCGACGCGAGGGCAACGGCAATGGCGATCCAGAATATCGGCGTGATCGGCGCGGGACAGATGGGCACGGGCATCGCCCATGTCTGCGCGCTGGCGGGCTACGACGTGCGCCTGGTCGACGTCGACAGGGAACGGGTCGATCAGGGCCTGTCGGTGATCGACGGCAACATGGACCGTCAGGTCAGCCGCGGCCGGCTGAAGCCGGACGAGAAGGTGCTGGCGCTGTCGCGCATCCAGCCCGCGACCGACTACGCCGTGTTCAAGGAATGCGACCTCGTGATCGAGGCGGCGACCGAGAACGAGGCGATCAAGCGCGAGATCTTCAAGAAGCTCTGCCCTTCGCTGAAGCCCGGCGCGCTGCTGGCCTCCAACACCTCCTCGATCTCGATCACGCGGCTGGCGTCGGTGACCGACCGGCCCGGCAAGTTCATGGGCATGCACTTCATGAACCCGGTGCCGCTGATGCAGCTGGTCGAGCTGATCCGCGGCATCGCCACCGAGGACGACACCTTCCAGGCCGTGCGCGATCTGACGATCAAGCTCGGCAAGACGCCGGCCAATGCCGAGGACTTCCCCGCCTTCATCGTCAACCGCATTCTGCTGCCGATGATCAACGAGGCGGTCTATGCGCTCTACGAGGGCGTCGGCTCGGTCGAATCGATCGACACCGCCATGAAGCTCGGCGCCAACCACCCGATGGGTCCGCTCGAGCTGGCCGATTTCATCGGCCTCGACACCTGCCTGTCGGTCATGCAGGTGCTCTACGAGGGCCTGGCCGATTCCAAGTACCGGCCCTGTCCGCTGCTGGTGAAATACGTCGAGGCCGGCTGGATCGGCAAGAAGGTCGGCCGCGGTTTCTACGACTATTCCGGCCCCAAGCCGATTCCCACGCGCTGACGCTTCAGCCCGCCAGCAGGGCGCGGGCCTTCGCAACCACGATTTCCAGACTTCCTTTGGCATGGCGCCGGGCCAGGCGCTGCGCCAGCTCCTGCGCCCTGCGCGCCAACTCCCCGTCCTCCGCGATGCGGCGCAGCGCCTGACCGACATCCGTTCCCGACCTGCCGGTGCGCATGCCGGCCTCGCCGACCCGCAACTGCTCGACGGCTCGGGCCGTGACGGACTGGTCCGTGACGTGCGGCCACAGCATCTGCGGCCTTCCCATTCCCAGCGCCGCCATGGTGGTGGCGATGCCGCCGTGATGGATCACCACCGAGGCCTGCGCCACGGCCTGCTCCAGAGGCGGCGCCCGGTCCAGCACCTCGATGCCGCGCTCGACCAGGTACTGGCGCAGGGTCGGGGTGATGCGCTTGATGTGGACCGATCCCGGCAGCCGCGAATTGACCAGCGAATCCAGCGCCAGGCGCAGCTGGCGGAAATCGGCGGCCAGATAGGCGTAGAAGCGCGGCTCGGCCGGCAGCGGCGCCGGCGAATGGGCCTCGAGCGGCCCGTCGGCCTTCTGCGCGCGCAAGCCGTCATAGGGATCGAGTTCGGGATAGGCGGTGACGACATGCGCGGTTCCGCCGTAGAAGCCGGGCAGGGTGGCGGTCTGCGGCACGTCGCGCGCCGCCTGAACCCGGCGGCAGACCGCGAGCAGCGTCTCCTGCGGCACGAAGGCGGGCCGGGCATAGTCGAACACCGGGAATTGCGGCAGTTCGGGCGGCGGCAGTATGTAGCCGTGTCCCATCGCCAGCACCTTGTAACGACCATAGGCGGCCAGCGACATGACCGGGGCGTATTCGGCCACGATCAGGTCGGGTTGAACGGTCCGGAACAGCGTGTCCCAGGCCAGCATCAGCCGCGTCAGCTCGGTTTCGCTGTTGAAGTTCGAGGCGCCGAGCAGATCGGCGAAACTGCCCGGCGAGAAGCTGGGCGAGATCGGGTCGAGCTGGCCGATGGCGACCGGCGATTGCAGCACCGGATAGCGCACGCCCGCCAGCCGTCCGGCGGTGGAGATCAGATCCCGCACGCTCAGGACGGGCTCGTGCCCCTCCGCGGCCAGCGCGTCGGCAACCGTCAGCAGCCGGTCGACATAGCCCGTGCCCAGGCCGTTGTCCCATCCCAGCAGGATGCGCGCCATGCGACGGATCCTGTCAGCCGCCGGCTTTAAGGTAGTGCCGCAGCAGGGCCAGCGCCTCGGGCGCGTCCCACTCGGCCGGGCCCTCGAGGCGGCCCAGCTCGCGGCCGTCGCGGCCGATGACGATGGTGGTCGGCAGCACGCCGACGCCGAAGCGGCCGAAGGTGGCGTTCTTCTCGTCGAACAGGATCGGCAGGTTCTCGAGCTTCTGCGCCTTGTAGAACGGCTCGACCCGGGGTTTGGTCGGTCCGTCCAGCGACAGCGGCAGCACCACCAGCCCTTCCTCGCGCAGCGCCACCTGCAGCCGGTCGAGGCTGGGCATCTCGCGCACGCAGGGCGCGCACCAGGTCGCCCAGAAGTTCAGCACCACGACCTTGCCCTTGTACGCCTCGAGGTTCAGGACCTTGCCCGCGACATCGACGAAACGGCTTTCCGGCGGCGCCCTGGCCGGCTCGGCGGGCTTGAAGGCGGCCATCGTGCCCGATATCGGCGGGGCGGTTTGCGCGCTTGATCGCGGCGCGGATATGGCGACAATCGCGCCCAGAGCGACGCCGACCAGCACCGCGAGGATCCTGCCGGAAAGCGAGCGCGCAACCAGACGCGGCGTAATGGCGGGAAGACGGTCGGCAAGCATGGCAACAAGGAAGCACAAAGCCGCCGGTGGCGCCAGCGCCGCCCGCTCACGTCGTCGTGCGAGGAAATCGTCCGACGCCAACGCCCTGTGGGGCGGGCGCTTCGCGCAGGGGCCGGCTGCCGTGATGGAGGCGATCAATGCCTCGATCGGCTTCGACCGGCGGCTCTATCGCCAGGACATCGCCGCCTCCAAGGCGCATTGCGCCATGCTGGTGAAGCAGAAGATCGTCTCGGCGAAGGACGGCGCGGCGATCGCCAAGGGTCTGGACGCCATCCTGGCCGAGATCGATGGCGGGCGCTTCGCCTTCTCGACGGCGCTCGAGGACATCCATATGAACGTCGAGGCGCGCCTGGCCGAACGCATCGGCGACGCCGCCGGCCGGCTCCACACGGCGCGCTCGCGCAACGACCAGGTGGCGACGGATTTCCGGCTGTGGGTGCGCGATGCGCTCGACCGCACGGAGATCCAGCTCAAGGCGCTGCAGGCCGCCCTGATCGCCCGCGCCGAGGAATACGCCGACGCCGTCATGCCGGGCTTCACTCATCTGCAGACGGCGCAGCCAGTGACCTTCGGCCATCATCTTCTGGCTTATGTCGAGATGTTCGGCCGCGATCGCGGCCGCTTCGCCGACTGTCGGCGCCGGCTCAACGAGAGCCCGCTGGGTGCGGCGGCGCTGGCCGGCACGCCCTACCCGATCGACCGGCACATGACGGCGAAGGCGCTCGGATTCGACCGCCCGACGGAGAATTCGCTCGACGCCGTCTCCGATCGCGATTTCGCGCTCGAGTTCATGGCCGCCGCCGCGATCTGCGGCGTCCATCTCTCGCGGCTGGCGGAGGAGATCGTGCTGTGGTGCAGCGCGCCCTTCCGCTTCGTCGCCCTGTCCGATGCCTTCACCACCGGCTCGTCGATCATGCCGCAGAAGCGCAATCCGGACGCCGCCGAGCTGGTGCGCGCCAAGAGCGGCCGGCTGTTCGGGTCGCTGATGGCGCTGCTGACCGCGATGAAGGGCCTGCCGCTGACCTATTCCAAGGACATGCAGGAGGACAAGGAGCCCACCTTCGAAGCCGCCGACACGATCGAGCTCGCCCTGGCGGCGATGGCCGGCATGGTGCTCGACCTCAAGGCCGACACGCAGCGCATGCGCGCGGTGGCCGGCGCCGACTATTCGACCGCGACCGATCTCGCCGACTGGCTGGTGCGCAGCCTCGGCCTGCCGTTTCGCCGCGCGCACCACGTCACCGGCCGGCTGGTGTCCCTGGCGGCCGACCGCAAGGTGACGCTGGCCGACCTGCCGCTGCCGCAGATGCAGACCGTCGAGCCGCGCATCACCAAGGACGTGTTCAGGGTTCTGACGGTCGAGGCGTCGGTCAATGCGCGCCGCTCCTATGGCGGCACCGCGCCGGCCAACGTGCGGGCGGCGATCGGCCGCGCCCGCAAGCGCTTTCTGTGAGGCAACCGATGATGGAAAACGACGCTCCCGCCGACGCCAGCCGCCGCACCCTGCTGCGCGGACTGCTGCCGGCGGCGATCCTGGCGCTGGCCGCCTGCGGCAAGAAGGGCGACCTCGAGCCGCCGCCGGAAGCCAAGGACCGCAAGCCGCGTTCCTACCCCAAGCCGCAATGAGCGCCGTCGCCTACCGCAACGGCACCCTCCACATGGAGGCGATGTCGCTCGACCGGATCGCCGAGGAAGTCGGCACGCCCGTCTATTGCTATTCGCTGGCCGCTCTGCGGGCCAACTATCGCGAGTTCGCCGCCGCGGCGGACGGGCTCGACGCGTCGATCTGCTATGCCGTGAAGGCCAATTCCAACGTCGCCGTCATCGCAGCGCTCGCGAGAATGGGCGCCGGCGCCGACGTGGTGTCGATCGGCGAGATGCGCCGCGCGCTGGCTGCCGGCGTGCCGGCCGGCCGCATCGTGTTCTCCGGCGTCGGCAAGAAGAAGGCGGAGATGGCCGAGGCGCTGCGCGCCGGCATCATGCAGATCAACGTCGAGAGCGAGGCCGAGCTGCGCCAGCTCAGCGACGTCGCGGTCGAGCTCGATCTTACGGCGACGCTGGCCGTGCGCATCAATCCGGACGTCGACGCCGGCACCCACGCCAAGATCACGACCGGCCGCAAAGAAAACAAATTCGGCGTCGACTATGACCAGGCGCGACGGGTCTACGCCGTCGCCAAGCAGTTGCCCGGGCTCGATCCGGTCGGCGTCGCCGTCCATATCGGCTCGCAGATAACCGACGTGACGCCGTATCGCGCCGCCTTCGCGCGCGTGGCCGATCTGGTCCGCGATCTGCGCGCCGACGGCATCGCCATCGATCGCATCGATCTCGGCGGCGGTCTGGGCATCGTCTATGACGGCGAGACGCCGCCGCCGCTTGGCGACTACATGGCCATCGTTCGCGAAACGGTCGGCGGGCTGGGCTGCGAACTGACTTTCGAGCCGGGCCGCTGGATGGTGGGCAATATCGGCGTTCTGCTGAGCGAGGTGATCTACGTCAAGCCGGGCCATGAACGCACCTTTGTCATAGTCGATGCGGCCATGAACGACCTGGTCCGGCCCACCCTCTACGAGGCGCATCACGGTATCCGGCCGGTAACCCAGCCCGATTCGCGGGCCAAAACAGCGCTTTGCGACGTCGTTGGACCGATCTGCGAGTCAGGGGATTACCTCGCACAGGCTCGTGAACTGCCGCCGCTCGCGTCGGGCGACAGGATCGTGCTAGAGTCGGCCGGTGCTTATGGCGCGGTCATGTCGTCGACCTACAACTCGCGGCCGCTGGTGCCCGAAATCATGGTCGACGGCGAGCGTTACGCGGTGATCCGGCCGCGGCAGACGCTCGAAGAGTTACTGGCGGCGGACAAGCTTCCGCCCTGGCTGAGTTGAGGCGATAGCGTCGCAAATCCGCCAGCGTCGGGCAGAATTCGAGGACGCATGGCGACGACCGGTCGGTTGCGAAATCCACAATCCCTCCTGCGCCGCAGGCTGGCCCTGTCGCGGCTGTCCCTGCTGTGGGAAGCGCTCTGGCCCCGGCTGGTCTGGCCGCTCGCCGTTCTCGCGGCTTTCTTCACGGCCGCCTATGCCGAGGTATTTTCCGTCCTGCCGGGCTGGCTGCATGTCGCAGCCCTTGCCGGGTTCGCCCTTGCTCTCGTCGGCGTGGTTTTCTGGCAGTTCCGCAGCTTCAAGCTGCCCGACGCGGCCGCGGTCCAGCGGCGGCTGGAAAGGGACAGCAACCTGCCGCACCGACCGCTGGTGGCGCTCGACGACCGGCTGTCCGGCGGCAGCGAGGATCCCGCCACGGCCGCACTATGGCGCGCGCACCAGGAACGGATGGCCGCGAGGCTGCGCGAACTGCGCAATGCCATGCCGAGCCCCGGTGTGCCGAACCGCGACCCGCTGGCCCTGCGCGTCGTTCCGATCCTTGCCGTGGCGGTCGCGCTCGTCGCCGCCGGCGGCTGGCGCCCCGACCTGCTCCATTCGGCGCTGACGCCGCATTTCGCCCCGCCGCCGCCCGTCGGCTTCGAGATCTGGATGAACCCGCCGGCCTATACCCGCCTGGCGCCGCGCCTGATCGATCCTGCTGAGAAAGAGGTGCGGGTGCCGGTCGGCAGCAAGATCACCGCCATCGTGCAGGGCGGCACGCGGGCGCCGGTCCTCAAGTTCGGCGACAGCGAGACCGAGTTCACAACCGTCGAGCGCGAGAAGTTCACGGCCACGGCCGAAGTGAAGAAGGGTGCCCGGCTGACGATCGAACGCCGCGGCAGCGAGCTGGCCGGCTGGCCGCTCGTGGTGGTGCCCGATTACGTGCCGACAGTCGAGCTGTCCAAGGATCCCGAGGCGACCTCGCGCAACCTGCTGCGGCTCGACTATCTGGCGGGCGACGACTACGGAGTCGTCAAGCTGACGGCCGAACTGCGCCGCGCTCCGATCGAGGGGGTGCCCTTCGATCCCGATGCGCCGGGCATGTCCGAGAAACTTCTGCTCGATCTGCCGCTGCCGGCCAATTCCAACAAACGGCTGGACGAAACCTCGTACCACGACCTGACGCCGCATCCCTGGGCCGGCCTGCCGGTCTACGTGACGCTGGTGGCGCTCGACGGCGCCGATCAGGAAGGCCGCTCGACGCGCGTATCCTTCGTGCTGCCGGAACGCCAGTTCCGCAACCCAGTGGCGCAGGCGCTGATCCTGCTGCGCAAGGCGCTGACCCGCAATCCCGACGATCGCGCGCAGGTCGCCGAGGGTCTGGCGCGGCTCGGCAGCCAGCCGCAGCTCTTCAGCGGCGATACCGTCGTCTATCTGGCGCTGCGCATGGCCGCCAACCGGCTGATTCTCGATCCGAGCTTCGCCGGCATCGGCGACGTGCAGAAGCTGCTGTGGGAGACGGCGCTGCGGCTCGAGGATGGCAATCTTTCGCTCGCCGAGCGCGAGCTGCGCCGCGCCCAGGATGCGCTGCAGGACGCCATCGACAAGAACGCGCGCGACGAGGAAATCGAGCGCCTGATCGAGGAGCTCAAGCAGGCGCTCAACAATTACATGCGCGAGCTCGCCGAACAGATGGCGCGCGAGGGCGAGGAAATGGTCGAGCCCGGCGACGAGGAGCGGGTGATCACCAGCGAAGACCTGCAGCGGATGATCGACCGCGCCCGCGAACTGGCGCAGTCGGGCAATCGCGACGCGGCGCGCCAGATGCTGTCCGAGCTGCGCAACATGTTGGAGAACATGCGGCCGATGAAGTCCGACCGGGCGCAGCGCCAGCAGCGCAATCAGCAGGGCCAGCAGATGATGAACGAGATGGACCGGCTGACGCGCGAGCAGCACAACCTGCTGGGCGAGACGCAGCGCCAGCAGCAGGGCCAGCGCGGCCAGCGCGGTCAGCAAGGCCAGCGCGGGCAACAGGGCCAGCAGGGCCAGCAAGGGCAGCAGGGCGAGCGCGGCCAGCAGCCCGGCCAGGGCATGGGGCCGGGCGACGGCGAAGGCATGGAAGGCAGCCGCCAGCGCCAGGAAGCGCTGCGCCGGCAGCTCGGCGACATGATGGGCCGCTTCAACGACATGACCGGATCGATTCCCGATGCGCTGGGCAACGCCGAACGCTTCATGCGGGATGCCGAACGCGGCCTGGGCCAGGGCGATCTCAATGCCGCCGAGCGGGCGCAGCGCCAGGCCTTGGATGCCTTGCAGCAGGGCATGCAGGACTTCGCCCAGCAGATGCAGGGCAATGGCTCGGGCGCCGAGGAAGGGCCGCTGGCGCAGGACCCGCAGAATCCGCAGCGCGATCCGCTCGGGCGCGAGGGCAACTACGGTCGCGCCGTCGACGATCGCGGCGTGACCATCCCCGATCAGCCCGCGCGCCAGCGTTCGCGGGAGATTCTCGAGGAACTGCGGCGGCGCGCCGGCGACGGCAACCGGCCCAAATTCGAACTGGACTACATCGAGCGCCTGCTCAGGCAGTTCTAGAGCCCCGACCCCTGGGCCGCGAGGTCAATCCAGCTTCACGCCGATATACGGCAGGCCGCGATGGAAATGGGCGTGGTCCAGGCCGTAGCCGACCACGAATTCGTCGCCGATGCGAAAGCCGGTGAAATCGGCCTCGATCGCCGCCACCCGGCGGCCGGGCTTGTCCAGCAGCGTGCACAGCCAGACCTTGCTGGCGCCGCGCTCGAGGAACAGGTCGCGCGCGAAGGCGAGTGTGCGGCCCGATTCCAGTATGTCGTCGATCAGCAGCACCGCCCGGCCGGCAACGTCCTCGCTGATGTCGCGCGTCAGACGGACGTTCCCCGAGGACTCGGTCGCCGCCCCGTAGCTCGACAGGGTGACGAAGTCCATCGGCCAGTCGACCCCGTGCCGGCTGAGCGCGCGGATCAGGTCCGCCGTGAAGACGAAGCTGCCTTTGAGCACCGCAACGACAAGAACGTCGGCCGGCAGTTTGCTGGCAATGTCGGTCGCCAGCGTGTCGACGCGTGCGGCGATCTCGGCTGCAGAATAACGGACTTCGATCCTCGCCAACGTCGCCGCCTAAGGCTTCCTGACGAAGCGCACCGTCATCGTTTCGGCGGCCTGCGGCACGTTCTCGACCCGCGTTTCGTACTCGACGGTGCCATTGGCGGGGATTCGGGCGGCTTTGGCGGCGAAACCGTGCGTGCCGACCGTTTCGCCATTGGCCGCGCCCAGCACCAGTTCGAGTGCCGGCACGTCGCGTTCGCTGGCGCTGCCGTTGACGATCACGCCCTTGACCACCAGCGCCGCTCCGTCGCGGCTGAACTCGATGCGGTCGCGGGGTATTTCGAGGACGGCGCCCGTGCCGAGCGCATCCGGGCCGAACACGCCGCCGATCAGCGCATCCAGCCCGTCGATGCGCTTGACCAGCGTGTCGCGGTTGTACCAGGCCACGGCGAGCGCGGCGATCAGCAGCAGAACCAGCAGCAGCCAGCCGAAGGTGCGAAGGCTGCGACGCGGCGGCGGCTTGATCGCCGGCAGATTGGCACCCGGCGTCCGCGGCCGAATGATGAATTCGGGAACCGTCTGCTCAAGACGAACGGCGTCGGGGTCGGCCGGACCCTGGAACCAGGATTCCTTGCAGCGTCCGCAACGGACCTGCCTTCCGGTCGGCCCCAAGGCTGACGCGTCGACCATGAATTTGGCCGAGCAATTGGGGCAATTGACGATCATGCCGGAGGGACCCCGAAGAATTCTATTGTTTCCAAGAGTTTAAGTCTTTACCGATGGCAACACAAGGGTGACGC
>JBFXDA010000058.1:0-10650 GCA_050181585.1 Reyranellaceae bacterium | reverse complement strand
TTTCCGAATCGAAGCGCGCGCCGGGATAGCGGTTCCAGTACCAGGTGCCGCCGAGATCCGGGGCGGAGTCGAGCACCGTGGCGTTGATGCCGAGATCGACCAGACGCTTGATCTGGTAGATTCCGGCCACGCCGGCGCCGATGACGATGACCTCATAGTTCGGCTCGGTCCTGCCGCTCATGCTGCGCTCCTGTCGCTGCGGTATTCCGTCGCCAGCCGCGCCTCGCCCGCCGGGCGGCACGGCAATCTGGTAAACGTCCGTTCAGGGTAGGGGGAATTTCGGTGTGATGGCAAGGCCGCCGCGCCGCACCCGCGATGGCGCCGCGGGGCCCCGATCGGCCGTCCTGCGCCGGTTTCGCGCTGCGGGCAGGCGGTCCTGGTCGGCCGTCTGCCGGCGGTCGGTCCGTCGGGGCGTGGCATGGCCGGGCCGGGCGTCTACTCGGCCGCCTCGGTGGCGCCGAACCGGTCGGACTTGACCTTGATGCCGGCTTTTTCACGATCCCAGGTGTCGGCCGTGATGCCCTCCTGGCGCAGCTGGTGCTTCATCACCTTGTTGCTGGGCGTCTTCGGCAGCTCGGCCAGAACCCGCACGTAGCGCGGAATCATGAAATGCGACATGCGCGGTCGCAGGAACTCGATCAGGGCGGCGGGGTCGATGCTGGCGCCCTCGGCCGGCGCCACGATCACCATGACGTCGTCTTCGCTGAACTCGCTGGGGACGCCGATGGCGGCGGCTTCCTTGACGGCGGGGAAGGCCGTGACGTCGGCCTCGACCTCGAAGGAGGAGATGTTCTCGCCGCGGCGGCGGATGGCGTCCTTCAGCCGGTCGACGAAGTAGTAGTTGCCCTCGGCGTCGACGCGGAATCCGTCGCCGGTGTGGAACCAGCCGTTGCGCCAGGCCTTCGCCGTGGCCTCGGGGTTCTTGTAGTAGCCGCTGTTCATGCCCCAGGGCCGGTCGGTGCGCACCAGCATCTCGCCGATCTCGCCCACCGGCACCTCGCAATCGTTCTCGTCGACCAGCCGCACGTCGACGCCCTCGCGCTTGCGGCCGCAGGTGCCGCGCACCGTGGGATTGGGCGCCGACACGATCGGCGAGGAGATTTCGGTCATGTTGAAGATGGTGTAGACGTCGACCCCGAAGCGCCTGCCGAACGCCGCGACGTCGCCCGACAGCGGCACCATGAAAACCATTCGCAGCGGATTGTCCGCGTCGTCGGCGCGCGCCGCCTGCTTCTCGAGGAAGCTCGCCATCACGCCGAGCAGGAACACCACCGTGCATTTCGTGCGCCGGATAGATTCCCAGAACCTGGCCGTGTCGAACCGGTCGGCGAAGGCGATCGAGGCGCCGCGCGCCAGCATGACGTACATGACGCCCATGCCGCCGAGATGGAACATCGGCGGATTGACCATGAAGCGATCCTCCGCGGTCACCATGTTCCAGGTCTCGGGGCCGGCATTGGTGAAGATATGGAGGTAGGAGGCCAGCACGCCCTTGGACGGGCCGGTGGTGCCTGACGTGTAGATGATGGTCATGGGATCCCACGGCTCGATCGGCCGCTCGGGCGCCTTCAGCGTGCCGCCTGACGGCAGCAAGGCTTCCTCGTAGCCGACGGAGTCGAGGCCCGGACAATCGCCCGCGCCGCCGACCACCACCATCCGGCGCAGCGTCGCCAGCGGCACCTCCTTCAATCGCGGCGCGAGATCGGCATGGACGACGCACAGCGCGGCGTCGGAATTCTCCACGACATGCGCCAGCAGCGCGCCCTTGTAGGCGGTATTGATCGGCACGTAGACGGCGCCGAGATAGTTCAGCGCCAGGTAGACGCGCAGGTTCTCGCGGCAGTTGGGCAGCCATACCAGCACATGGTCGCCCTGGCCGACGCCGAGCTGCTGCAGGCCCAGCGCCGTCTGCACGATCCTGTGGCGCAGTTCGCCGTAGGACCACTGCTCGTCGTTGTCCTCGAAATGCACGAAGGTCTTGTCGGCGCGTTCCTGCGCCCAGCGATCGATCAGATCGCGCACCACGACATCGCGCCGCGGCGGAATGCGCCCATCGCTGGCCTCGGGGCGCGACGGGCAGGCTTCGACGTCGATCGTGTGGGTCATCGGTTTCCTCCGGCAGGCGGGCTGTCCCGCCCGACTTCAACTCGAAAATCGTTCTGGAAAACGTATAGGGCTAATATTTCTACCTGTCAGTAGGAATATGCTGTCGGATTTCGGCATCCGAAAAAGCGACTTTGTCCCCGTATTACCTGCAATTTTAGATCAGGAAATCGCCATCGCCAGATCGGATATACTTATCAGTATGATTTTATTCTTTCAAGAAGGATTGAATTAATGTTTACTCAAAAATAGACATCAAAGAGTACGGAGGTTCCGATGCATGTAGGCATGGCGGCGATATTCCAGAACCCGGGCAAGGCGCGGAGCGACCACGAGGTCTATCGCACCGACGTCGACATGGCGCGCGAGGCGGAGGCGCTGGGGTTCGATTCGGTGTGGGCCGTCGAGCACCATTTCACCGACTACACCATGTGCCCCAGCCCGCTGCAGTTCCTGACCTACATGGCCGGCTGCACCGAGAACATCCTGCTCGGCACTCAGGTCGTGGTGCTGCCGTGGCACAACCCGCTGCGGGCGGCGGAGGAGATCGTCACCCTGGACAATCTCAGCAACGGCCGGCTGATCCTCGGCATCGGCCGCGGCCTGGGCAGGGTCGAGTTCGACCGCTTCCACATCCCCATGGAGGAAAGCCGTCCCCGCTTCGTCGAAGCCGCCGAAATGGTGCTGGCCGGAATCGAGCAGGGCTACGTCGAGTATGACGGCCAGTACTACAAGCAGATGCGCGCCGATCTGCGCCCGGCGCCGATCCGCAGCTTCAAGGGCCGCACCTACGCCGCGGCGGTTTCGCCGGAATCCTCGCGCATCATGGCGCGGCTGGGCGTCGGCATCCTGGTCATCCCGCAGAAGCCCTGGAAAGAGGTGCAGAAGGAGCTGACCGAGTACCGCAGGATCTATCTCGAGGTGAACGGCGTCGAGGCGCCGCAGCCGATTTCGGCTGGCTGGGTGTTCGTCGACGAGAACGCCGATCGCGCCGCCGAGAAGGCGCACGAGTACGTCGGCGCGTACTACAAGTCGGTGATCGAGCACTACGAGTTCGTCGGTGACCATCTCAAGAAGACGGGCGGCTACGAGTACTACGGCGAGATGCAGAACAAGCTCTCGAAGCTCGGCTCGAAGGACTTCACCGATTTCTTCGTCGACCTGCAGGTCTGGGGCACGCCCGAGCAGTGCCTCGAGCGGATCATGAAGATCCACCGGACGGTCAACAACTGCGGCTTCACCGCCGTGATGAACTACGGCGGCATGCCGCCGGAAGAAGCGCGGCGCAATCGCGACCTCTTCGTGCGTTCGGTCATGCCCGAACTGAAGAAGTTCGACGCCGGTTCCGCGATCGACCTTTCGCCGCCGCTGAAGATCGCCGCCGAGTAGCTCCGCAAACCAGCCCGGCCGCGTCGCGGCCGGGCCAATCGAACCGTGATGTCCCTGCCAGGAGGAGAACGAGAATGACGGACAATAGAAAGCGCGCCGCCGCAAACGGAATCGGACGGCGCAATCTGCTGAAAACCGCCGCCGGCGTCGCGGCGGCCACCTATCTGCCCGGGCTGACGCTCAGCACCCCGGCCTGGGCGCAGAAGGGCGTGGTCAAGATCGGCGGCTCGCTGCCGCTGACCGGGACGTTCGAGAAAGTGTCGGCGCTCTATCGCGGCGGCTGGGACCTGTGGTCCAAGACGGTCGGCAACAAGATGCGCGTCGGCGACCGCGAGCTCGACGTCGAATGGGTGGTGTACGACGACGAGTTCAACCCGGCGCGCACCGCCCAGCTGACCGAACGCCTGATCTCCAGCGACAAGGTCGACCTGATCGTCGGCACCTACGGCACCGACACGGTGCTGGCCCAGGGCGCCATCGCCCGCCGCTACAACAAGCTGACCATCCAGGCCGGCGCCGCGTCGGCCCGCGTCGACGAGGAAATCGGCGGCTCCACCACCTTCACGGTCGTCGGCTCGGCCAACGTCTATCCGCGCCTGGCGATGGAGTTCCTCGCCAAGCAGAATCCCCGGCCGAAGACCATCGCCACCATCACCTACGACGACGCCGCCTACAAGGAGATGACGGTCGAGATCAAGAAGATGGCGGCGGAGCTGGGCATAGAGCACGTGCTCGACATCGAGCTGCCGGTCAACACGCAGGATCTGCGTCCGACCGTGCTGCGCCTGATGCGGGCCGGCAATATCGACGTGGTGTACAGCACCGGCCACGACGTGCCGCAGATCAAGCTCATCCAGGAGGCCCAGGCGCTGCAGTTCAGCCCCAAGGCAATCTTCGGCGGGCACCTGACCATGGCGCCGTCGGTCAAGCAGGCGCTCAAGGAGCGGCTCGACTACGTGTACGGCGTCGCCATGTGGCTGCCGCAGTTCCCGTACAAGGACACGCATTTCGCCAGCTGCCAGGCCTTCGCCGACAAGTACAAGGAAATGGCCGGCAGCGATCCGACCTACCACGTCGCCATGTCCTACACGATCCCGTTCCTCTACGAGACGATCCTCAAGGACGCGCCGAAGGAGAACCCGTTCGACCCCGAGACGATGCGCAAGAAGCTGCTGGCGCTGAAGGACACGCCGACCATCTGGGGTCCGGTCAGCTTCAACGAGCGCGGCCGCATCACGGTGCCCGGGCTGCCCGTCATCCAGTGGCAGGGCAAGGATCCGCAGGCCAAGGTCGTCTATCCGGACGCCATGGCCGACGGCAAGGCGAACTATCCGACGCCGGCGTGGTCGAAGCGCGGCTAGGCGCGCCCGCACGAGAAGACCGGGGCGGGCATCCGCGGCGTCGGATGCCCGCCCCTCTTGCCGTGTCCTGAAGGAAACTCCCGCTCATGGTCGACATCGTCATATACGGGCTGCTCCGCGGCGCCACCTTCGCGCTGGTCGCGTTCGGGTTCTCGCTGGTGCTGGGCGTGCTCAACATCGTGAACATCACGCACGGGATCTTCGTGATCTTCGGCGGGCTGATCACCTACACGCTCTTCACCCAGGCGGGCCTGCCGCTGGTCCTGGCGATCGTCGCCGCCGCGGCCGGCTGCGGCGTGCTGGCCGCCATCCTGCAGAAGGGCTTCATCGAGCGGGTGCACAGCGCCAACCCGCTGATGGTGCTGGTCCAGACCCTGGGCATGGCGATCGTCATCACGAGCATCTTCGAGAAGACCTGGGGCACGTCCGAACTGCTGGTCAGCGCCATGCTGCCGGGCTATCCGATCATCCAGATCGGCAGCTTCATCGTGCCCTCGCTCGAGGTCGTCACCTTCCTGGTGGCGCTGGTCTCGGCCGGGGTGCTGTTCCTGGTGCTGGAACGCACCGAGTTCGGCCGCACCGTCCGCGCCTGCCGCGACAATCCGCGCTCGGCCTCGCTGCTGGGCATCGACATTTCCGGCGTCTACCTGAAAACCATGGTCGTCTGCGGCCTGTGGACCGGGCTGGCCGGCGCGCTGCTCATCACCACCACGCCGCTGGCGCCCTACATGCACCTGCACTGGACGATCGAGGCGTTCCTGATCGTCATCATCGGCGGCCTGGGCTCGATGCCCGGCGTGCTGATCGGCGGCATCCTGTACGGCATCGTCAACCACATCGCCTATTTCTACTTTCCCGCCTTCGCCCCGGCGCTGATCTTCGCCGGCCTCGTGGTGCTGCTGCTGGTGCGGCCGCAGGGCGTGTTCGGCCTCGGCGCGGTGATCCGCAAATGACCGCCATGGCCCTCAAGGCGCCGGCCGACCGGCGTTCCCTGCTGCTGCGCCGGCTCGGCATGCTGCTGGCCTGCGGCGCGCTCGTGGCCCTGCTGCCGCTGGTGCTGGACACGTACTGGACGCGCCTGTGCGTGTTCATCTTCGTCAACATCGCGCTGGCCAGCGCCTGGAACATCATCGGCGGCATGGCGGGCTATCCGTCCTTCGGCCATGGCGTGTTCTTCGGCATCGGCGCCTACGTCTCGGCCATCCTGATCGTGCGCTACGGCGTGCCGCTCTGGGTCACCCTGCCGCTGGGCGGTCTGGCGGCGGCGGCCATCGTGCCGCTGTTCACGCCGCTGTTCCGCCTGCGCGGCTTCTACTTCGCGCTGGCGACGCTGGCGACGGCGCTGGCGGTGGAAACGGTGATCCGCAACTGGTACTGGGTGCGCGGCCTGAAGCCCACCGACCATGGCTGGAACCTGCCGGACATGTTCTCGCTGGGCTTCTACTACTACGCCACGCTGATCCTGCTGCTGGCCTGCCTGGCATCGATCCTTTGGCTGCGCGCCTCGCGCATCGGGCTGGCGCTCGACGCCATCCACAAGGACGAGACGGTCGCCGCCTCGGTCGGCGTCGACACCACGCGCTACAAGCTGATCGCCTTCGCCATGTCGGCTTTCTGGCCCGGCCTGTTCGGCGCCCTCTACGCGCCGTTCATGGTTTTCATCAGCGCCGAGACGGTGTTCGAGCTGAACATCACCCTGAACATGATCGTCTACACCGTGTTCGGCGGCATCGGCACGGTGATCGGCCCGATCCTGGGCGGCATCGTGCTCAGCATCATCGACCAGCTCGCCTGGTCGCAGTTCCTCGAATACCACTCGATGATCTACGGCGTGCTGGTGGTGCTGATCATCACCTTCAGTCCCGGCGGCATGGTGAGCTGGATCCGCGGCCTGCGCGCCTGGCTCGAGAAGAGGAGGGCGCGCGGTGGCTGACCTGCTCGAAGTCAGGAACGTGTCGAAGCGCTTCGGCGGCGTGGTCGCGGTCGAGGATCTCGACTTCACTGTGCGCAAGGGCGAAATCCTGGGGCTGATCGGTCCCAACGGCGCCGGCAAGACCACGGTGTTCAACATGATCTCGGGCATCCAGCGCCCGACCACCGGCGTCATTGCGCTGGACGGCCAGGATCTGGTGGGGCTGCGTCCCGACCAGGTGACGCGGCGCGGCATCGCCCGCACCTTCCAGTCGGCCTCGTTCCTGCCAGGCATGTCGGTGTACGACAACGTCAACCTCGCCGCCTCGTTCCGGTCGCCGGCGGCGATCAGGCGGCGGCCGCCGGCGGCGGTCGTCGAGGCGGCGCTGGAGGCGACCGGCCTGCTGGACGTGGCGGAGCGGCCGGCCGAACTGCTCAACGTCTCGCAGCACAAGCGGCTGGAGATCGCGCGCGCCGTCGCCACCGAGCCGGTGCTGCTGATGACCGACGAAATCGTCGCCGGCCTCAACAATGCCGAGACCGACGAGGTGCTGGCGATCCTGGTGCGCCTGAACGGCACCGGCATCACCATGGTCTTCGTCGAGCACGACGTGCGGGCCGTGCTGTCGGTCTCGCAGCGCCTGATCGTGCTGGCGCAGGGACGGCGCCTGGCCGAAGGCGATCCGCGCGAAGTGGCGCGGTCGCCCGAGGTGATCCGGGTCTATCTGGGGAAGCGCTATGCTGAAAGTAGATGAGCTGACGGCCGGATACTTTCCCGGCGTTTCGGCGCTGAGCGGCGTCAGCCTCAAGGCCGACCGGGGCCAGATGATCAGCGTCATCGGCGCCAACGGCGCCGGCAAGTCAACGCTGCTGGGTTCGATCTTCGGCATCGTGCCGCATGTCCGTGGCGGCATCGCGCTGGGCGACGCCAGCCTCGTCGGGCTGAAGCCGCACGAGGTGGCGCGCGCCGGCGTGCGGCTGGTGCCGGAGAATCGCGGCACCCTGCCGTCGCTGTCGGTCGAGGAGAACCTGCTGCTGGGCGGACTAGGCCTGCCCAAACAGGAGGCGCGCGAGCGTCTCGAGCGCCAGTTGCAGCGCTTCCCGCGCCTGCGTGAACGCTTCGGCCAGCGCGCCGGCATGCTGTCGGGCGGCGAGCAGCAGATGCTGGCCATCGCCCGCGCCATGATGGCGCAGCCGCGCCTGCTGCTGCTGGACGAACCCTCGCAGGGCCTGGCGCCGGTCGTCGTCGAGCAGATCTTCGGCCTGCTGGCCGAACTGCGCGGCGCCGACATCGCCATCGTGCTGGTCGAGCAGGACGTCGGCCTCAGCCTCGAGGTTTCCGACTACAGCTACGTGCTGGAGAAAGGCCGCATCGCGTTGCACGGACCCAGCAGCGAACTGGGCGACAATCCCTACGTGCGCGAGGCGTTTCTCGGCGTCGCCTGAGCCGGCGGCGCGGCGGCGGGACCGGGAGGAGGAGAAAGATCATGTCGGTGCAGGACTGGATTGCGCATCATGCCGCCTACTCGCCGCAGCGGCTGGCGCTGGTCGACGTCGCCAGCGAACGCCGCTTCAGCTACGCCGATCTCGACCGCCGCGCCACCTTGCTGGCCAACGCCCTGGCCGATTCCTGCGACGTGCGCGCGGGCGATCGCGTGGCCCTGCTGGCGCTCAACACCACCGAGTGTTTCGAGATGCTGTTCGCCTGCCAGCGCCTCGGCGCGGTGTTCGTGCCGCTCAACTGGCGCCTGACCACGCCCGAGCTGGAATACATCCTCAACGACTGCGCGCCGAAAATCGTCGTCTGGGGCGACGACATGGCGCCGAAGATCGACGAGCTGCGCGGCGTGCTGGGCCGCACCATGCGTCTGTCCTACGGCGCGCCGTCCGAGTACGAGACGGCGCTGGCGCAGGCTTCCGCCGCGCCTCGCAAGCCGCCGGCGCTGTCGCCCGCCGACACCTGGACCATTCTCTACACCTCCGGCACCACGGGCCATCCCAAGGGCGCGCTGATGACCTACGGCATGGTCGTGGCCAACACCGTCAACGTCGCCATGAAGACGGCCATGACCGCCGAGTCGCGCGGCCTGACCTTCATGCCGCTGTTCCACGCCGGCGGCCTCTATCTCTTCGCCAAGTTCCTGCTGCATTTCGGCGCTTCGAACTACGTCATGCGCAGCTTCGACGCCGCCCTGACGCTGCAGCTGCTGGCCGACCGCGAGCTTGGCATCACCCATGTGCTGGGGGTGCCGACCAATTTCATGATGATCGCCGAGCTGCCGGAATTCGCCGCCGCCGATTTCGGCCATGTCTCGACCATTCTGATCGGCGGCGCCGCCGCGCCGGTGCCGCTGCTGGAAACCTACCTGAAAAAGGGCATCGTGCTGCAGCAGGGCTGGGGCATGACCGAGACCACGACCATGGCCACGATCCTGTCCAAGGAGCGCGCCATGGACAAGATCGGCTCGTGCGGACTGTTCGTCCTGCATGTCGAACATCGCATCGTCGATCCCGAGGGCAGGGTCGTCGAGGGCGAGGGCATCGGCGAATTGCTGGTGCGCGGGCCGTCGATCACGCCGGGCTACTGGAAGCTGCCGCACGGCAGGGGCGGCCATGCCGAGGACGGCTGGTTCCGCACCGGCGATGCCGTGCGCATCGACGCCGAGGGCTACGTCTACGTCGTCGACCGCATCAAGGACATGTTCATTTCCGGCGGCGAGAACGTCTTCCCGGTCGAGATCGAGAACGTGCTGCACGGGCTGCCGCAGGTGCTGGAGGCGGCGGTGATCGGCGTGCCGCATCCGAAATGGGGCGAGGTCGGCCGCGCCTTCATCGTCTCGCGCCAGGGCGCCGGCCTCAGCGAGGCCGACGTGCTGGCGCACTGCAAGGCGCGCCTGGCCGGCTACAAGATCCCGCGGGAGTTCCGCTTCGTCCCCGAGCTGCCGCACAATGCGACCGGCAAGCTGCTCAAGCACCATCTGCCGCGGGACTAGAGACGTCGAGCCGTCGGCGAGCTTGACGGCCTGCGCCGCGGCATGGAAGCTTGCGCCGCGGCCGTCGGGTCGCGGCCGGCAACCAGCGATTGGGGAGCGAGAGGGTAGCCGTTGACTGACCAGCATTCGAGGAGGGCCGCGGCGCGGTCCGCCAGCAGTTTTCGCTCCGAGGTCGCCGCTTTCAAGCGGCGGCGCATCCTGGAAGAAGCCAGCCGGCTGTTCTACGAGAAGGGCTACCCCGGCACCACACTGGACGACATCGCGGCGGCGTTGAACGCCACCAAGCCGCTGATCTACGCCCATTTCGAGAACAAGAACGAGCTGCTCTACGAGATCTGCCTCGCCGCCACCATGGGCTCGCTGGAGGCGGTCGAAACCGCCTGCGCCGAAGGCGGCACGCCGACCCAGAAGCTGCAGCGCATGACGCGCGGCATGGTTGAGGTCGTCATCCGCAACCAGGCCAATCTGGCGGTGCAGATCCGCGAGGAAAAGCAGCTGCCGCCGGGTCAGGCGCGCGAGATCGCCAGCAAGCAGAAGATGCTCGACGAGCGCATTCGCCGCGTCCTGCAGGAAGGCGTCGCCAGCGGCGAGTTCGCCATCGACGATCCGGCCCTGGCCGGGCTTGGCATCGCCGGCATGATCACCTGGATCTTCTACTGGTATCGCGCCCATGGCCGGCTCAGCGACGAGGAAATCGCCGAGGGCGTGGCGCGCATGGCGGCGCTGGTCGCCGGCGTCAGGGCCTGAGCCTTCCGCGCGCCTCCCCAAGCGGCGGCGTCATTCCCGGCCCGGCGCGCCTGCTTCCTGCACCGCCACCGGCCCGCGCACGATGATCTCGCGGTGCGGGAAGGGGATCGAAATGCCCGCTTCCTTGAACGCGTCCCACAGCGCCA
>JBFXDA010000057.1:0-11023 GCA_050181585.1 Reyranellaceae bacterium | reverse complement strand
CCTCCAGCGCCACCGTGGTCAGCGACGTGGTGCCGTCGAGAATGAAATACGTGCCGCCGGTCAGCGGGATGGTGACGCTGGCGCCGTCGGCGAGGTTGCTGCCCTTCTTGCCGGTCGCCGCCGCCAGTTGCTGCGGCGTGATGAACCGCTCGCTGTCGCTGCCAGCCAGCGCCTCGGCCAGGGTCGCACGCTCGGCGATGCCCTTGACGGTGTCGGAGGCGTCCGGCACCACGTCCTGCACCATGCCGTTGGCGATCTGCCATTGCTCGTTCCAGCGCCGCAGCACCAGGATCATGCCCGACTTGAAGCGCCCGGCCGTTACCGCCTGCAGGCCCGACGCGGCCTGTTCCATGATCGGCTCGGCCCCCAGCCCGTTCGGGTTGAACGTCGCCGCGGCGCCGATATTGGTGTGCAGCATGATCGCGGCGCGGGCGAAGTCGCGCAGCTCGAAGGGCTGCGGATAGAAATTCGCCGTCAGCGCCGTTGACGTGCCGCCGGTGACGCCGCCATGCATCTCGCCGTCGAGCACGCCATGGAAGGCGGCGGCGTCGATCACCGACACCGTCTTGGTGCCGGCCGAAAAATTCACCAGGGCGTCGGAATTGGACGAGCCGAACACCATGTCGCGCGACAGGCTGCCGGGCGTGCCGGCGGTGTAGGTGCCAATGCCCCATTCGTACTCGGTCGCGCCGGCGTTCTGGATCAGGTAGACGAACTGCCGCCCGCCGGCGCCGGTGACGCCGGCCAGTTGGCGGAACGGCGCCACGGCGCTGCCTTCCTGCACCGCGCCGGTGCCGGTGCTGGCGGTGACGAACTTGACGCGATCGGCGTAGATCATGGCGGCTCCAGACTCAGCGTGCCGCGCTGCGACGCCGCGAGGCCGGCGCGGCCTCGCGCAGGCGGCGGTCGCGCGCCTCGGCGCGGATTTCCTCGACCAGGGTGCGCAGCAGCGCCACGATCATCCCCTGCCCGTCGGCGTTCTGGTGGATCTGCTCCAGCGCCGTCTCGCGCAGTGCCTGGCGCAGCCCGGCGAGATCGAAGCCGCCGAGCATGCCGTCCGACGCCTCGCGGCTGTAGACGCGCGCCGGCTGGAACAGGCGGATGATCTCCGCGCCGCGCTCGCCGACCCGCACCAGGCCGGGCCCCAGGGAACCGCCCGTGTCCATGCCGGGGATGTCGCCGCCGGGAATGTCGCCGAACAGCCGCGCCAGCCGCTCGATGTCGGCCGCCAGCTGCGCCGTGGCCGCCGAGCTGGCCTGATAGGTGCGGCTCCATTGCAGCGCCAGCACCGCCTCGCGCTGGAACTCGGCCGCCAAAGCCGGATCGAGATTATCGTTGGCGTAGGCCGCCTCGGCGCGGGCGCGCACGTCGGCGAACTCCGCCTGCGCCAGCTCGTACTGCTCGCGGTTGGAGCGCTGGCTGAGATCGCCGAACAGGAAGCGCTTGACGAAATCGTCCCAGCTTTCGCCGGCCGCTTCGAGCGCCTGCTCCTGCAGCCGCACGCGCTCCTTGCCGAACAGCTCTTCCAGCTTGTTGATATCGACCAGAACGTCGCTGACCGTGTTGAGGTACTGCGCCTCGGCCAGCCGCTTCGCCTGGTCCTTCTCAAGTTCCTGCAAGGCGGCGGCATAAGGGTCTTCCATGCCGAGCAGCGCCAGCGCCACGCCATCGTTGAAGTCAGTCGCCAGCCTGGAGATCTGCCGTCGGCGCTCCTGCTCGATCTTCGCCACATCGGCGTCGGAGAAGCCCCAATCCTCCGCCTTCGCCGACATATCGGCGAATTCCTTGTTGAGCTGGCGCACGGCCTCTTCGGCGACCGTGGTCTCCTTGCCGAAATCCTCGATCGCGTTCTTCAGCTGGATGATGTTGCCGGCGCGGTTGGCCAGTTCCTCGATGTTCTCGTCGGAACGAGCGATGCCGGCCAGGCCCTTGGTGGCGATGCTGCCGCCGTAGAGCGCCCGCAGCATGGTCTCCAGCCGGTCCTTGGCGCTGTCGAACGCCTCGCGGTCGGGATTGTTGCGGTAATTGTTCTGCACCGTCTGCGCCGAACGCAGCGCCGCCGACACCTGGGCGATCTGCGCGCCGGTCAGCAGCTCGGCGATGGCGCGGTCGATGTCGGCGACGGCCTCGATCAGGTTGGCCGAATACTCGGTCGAGACGAATTGCTGGTTGGTGCCCAGCCGGTCGTAGCCCAACGTGCCGAACGGCGTGATCGCCGTGGCGCCGCCGCGCTCGAAGCCTGCCGTGTCGCCGCCCGTGGTCAAAAGCTGCAGCGACTTGCGCGGCGGCTTCTTCGGCCCGCCCAGCAGCCCACCCAGCAGCCCGCCGGCGATCGCCACGATCGGCCCCAGCACCTGGCCGACGCCGGGAATCAGCGACAGCCCGGCGCCCAGCAGCGAGGTGATGCCGCCGACGTAATTGCCCGTGGCGAGGCCGGCAATGCCGCCGGCCAGCCCGCCCAGCGCTCCCAGTCCCTGCCCCAGGCTGAGATCGCCGAGGAAACCGCCGATGCCGCCGGATTCGGCCAGGCCGAGATAGGCCGCCGCGCCGGTCGGATCGAGACCCGGCGAACCGATGCCGAAGCTCGACAGCGGCCGCGCCAGGAACGAGCCGATCGAGCCGGAGCCGAACAGCGAGCCGATACCGCCACCGGAATTGGTCGGCAGGTTCTGCGCCCCGGCATAGGGGCTGGCGCCGGAACCGAAGATCTGGCCCAGGATGCCGCCGATGCCCCCAGATCCGCTGGCGCCGCCCGGGCCACCGACGCCGAACACGCCCTGGATGGCGACGGTGATCTCGGCCGAGGCGATCTGCGCCAGCGCCCGCAGCGCGATGGTCTTGAATTCCTCCCAGAAATCCTTGGCCGATTTGAGCGAACCGCTGAACAGCTGCTCGATCGCCGAAGCGCCCATCTGCTGGATCGAGCGCCACGCCTCGCGCCACGGCTCCAGCAGCAGCTCGCGCTGCGCCTCCGCCTGCCGCTCCGCCTCGCGTTCGAATTCCTCGCGCTGACGCCTGGCTTCCCGCGCCGCCTCGTCGGCGGCCTTCTTCTCGTCGTCGCGCGCCTCGGTGACATCGTAGAGACGGGCGGCGGTTTCCTTCAGCTGCCGGATTTCCTCGTCCGACAGCGGGCGCTTGGCCTCGAGCGCCTGGCGTTGCAGCTCGATGACCTTGGCCTCGACGAAGCGCTGCTTTTCCGACAGGCCGAGCAGGTAGATTTCCTGCTCCATCGTCGCGATGCTGTCGGCGACGGCCTTGCCGATCTTGGCCTGCGAGTCGGCCAGCTTCTTGGCCGCCGGGTCGGCCTTGGTCAGGCTGGCCTCGTAGTCGCGCAGGATCCTGTCGGCCTCCTCCTGCGTCTTGACGCCGCTGGCCACCGCCTTCTGCAAGGTCGCCTGCGCATCGGCCAGCTTCGCCGCCTTGGCTGCCGCCGGATCGTATGTCTGCACCAGCTCGGCGACTGCGGCGGCTGATTCCTTGGCCGCCTTGGCCTGCGCGGCCCATTTGGCGTCCAGCGCGGCGTCAGATTCGGCGGTTGCTCGCTCTCTGGCGCGCGCCTGCAGCACCAGATCGATCAGCGCGATCTCGGTGCGCAGTTCCTCTTCCCGTGCAGTGTCGGGCCGATCGGTCAGGCCGGACGGACCGGCGCCGGGCGTACCGCTGCGATAGGCCTCGGCACGGGCGCGCGCATCAGGATCGATCAAGAGCTTGTCGCGCTCGGTGCGCAGTTTCTGCAGTTTCTCGAGTTCGACGCGCAGATCTGTAACCTGCTGCGTCAGGTCGCCAGCGATCCGGCCGGCGAGTGTTCTGGCATAGGCGCCGATGCCTTCCAGCGCCGCGCCGAGCAGTTGGGAGATGCCGAGCGAATCGTCGAGTGCGACCGCCAACAGCTTCCAGCCGTCGGCCGCGCGCGCCCCAGACTGCTCCATCGTTGCAGGCAGTTTCGCGAATTCCCGGTCGGCTTCCTCGGCCGCTTTCAGCAGAGCGGCGAAAATGCGCTCGGCCACCAGCTCGCCATCGGCCCCCAGCTCGCGCAGCTGGCCGACCGAGACACCGAACTCCTTGGCGATGGCGCGGCCGACCAGCGGCATGTTCTCGAGGATCGAGCGCAGCTCGTCGCCCTGCAGCCGGCCGGAGGCCAGCGCCTGGCCGAGCTGCACCGTGGCGTTGGCGACGTCCCGCATCGACGATCCGCCGATGCGGCCCAGCTTCAGCACCGTCTCGGTAACCTGCGTCACCTGCGTCGTGGTGGCGCCGATGTCGCGCGCCGCCAGGCTTAGCCGCGAAAACGCATCGGCCGCCGTCTCGACGCCGACGCCGACGCGCTGCGCGGCGGCGAACACGTCGAGGAAGACTTCGCGGCTGCGCTCGAACTGGCCGGAAATGTTGCCGACCCGCGCCTGCAGCGCCGCCAACTCCGAGCCGATATCGGCGATGTTGCGCGCGAAGGCGGCGAAGGCGCCGACCGACAGCCCGCCGGCCAGGCCGGCGACGCCGGCGCGCAGTTTGGCCATGCCCGATTCGAGGGTGCTGAAACCGCGCTCGCTGTCGCGCACGGCGCGGTCGATCTTGCGGATGGCCGCGTCGCCATCCTTGCCGAGCCGCTCGAGGGTGGCGCGGACCTGCTCGGCGTCCTTGACGGACAGCCTGATCGCGACCGACTTGTCAGCCATGGATGGTCCTCACAGAGCCGCGTTCAGATCGGCCTGCAGGCCGGAAATCGCCTGCTCGGCGCGGGAAACGAGATCGAACAGCTTCTTCAGCCTGACCTGCGGCAGCAGCACGAACATGATGACGCTTTGCGCCGCGCGGCCCTGTGCCGCCCGCCGCTGCGTGCGCAGCCGGAAACGGCGGCCGTTGCGGGCGCGCGTCAGATTGTCCATCACCAGAAAGGCGAAGCGACCATCGCCGCCGCGCGGGCGCACGATGCGCAGCTCGCGATTGAAGCGCGCCTCGACCTCGACCGGCGACATGCGCTTCTTGCTCCTGCGCCCGCCGCCGCCGCCATAGGGGACGGCGCCGGTCGGGATCGCCAGCCACTTGCCGTCGGCGCCGGTGATCGTGGCGCCTTCGGAGAAGCCGCTGATGATCATCGGCGCGCGGGAATAGACGTAGCCCGCCGGCGACAGGGTGCGTCGGCCGCCGGCGGGATAGACCTGCGACTGCCAGGTGTTGGCCAGGCGCCGGCCCATGCCGGCCGCCAGCACGTCCTGGCGCAGCCGCTGCTTCAGCCGCTCGGTGTGCCGGGCGGTCGCCAGGCGCACGCGGTTGCCGATCTCGCCCTCGGCCTCCTCGATCGCCTGGGCGACGCTGCCCAGCACCTCTGCAACCAGCTTCATCGGCTATCCTCGAAGAACTCCGCCTCGAATCCGGCGATCACGGCGAAGGCATCCATCAGCCAGGCCGACTGGTGGGCGGCACCGCCGGCGACCGGCAGATGGCCCGGCAGCCGCGCCTGCAGCGCGCCGCCCATGCCGGCGAAGGACAGCGAGCCGCCGCGAAACATGGCGTAGAGCGGATAGAGTTCGCGGTACTCGCCCGGCAGGTCGAGGCGCGGGTTGCGCTCGTATTCGTCGCGGCCGATCACCCAGCGGTCGCCCACCTCGGGCCGCGACGGATCCTCGCTGCTGCCCCGCAGCCATTGCGGCCGTCGCGCCAGGACGACCGCTACGCGGATTTTTTTGCGTCGGATTCCGATACGCTCGAAAGCCCGATGGCGCGGAACCCGGCCAGCAGCAGGGTCACCGGATCGAGCAACTGCAGCGCCTCCTCGGCGACGCTGCCGCCCTCGCGCCGGAACGCGGCCATGCCCGACCCGTCGCGGCGCGGCATGTTCTGCCAGCCGAAGCATTGCTGCTTCAGCGCTAGAATGGGCGCCACCTCGAGATAGAGTGCGCGGGTCTCGGCCAGCAGCCGGTAATGCTCGTCGGCCTGCACGATCATGCGCTCGACCTTCATCAGGCTGACCTGGTCTGCCTTGTCGAGCGCGCGGCCCTCGTTGCGGGCCTTCTCGGCCAGTTCGTAGAGCGCCTGGATCGCCTCGCATTCCTCGTCGCTGCAGTCCAGCGCCTGCAGCACCGGCAGCCGGGCCGCCGCCATCGCGGCGTCGGTGACGACGCGGGCGCCTATCGCCGTCAGCGCCGCCTGCCAGCGGGCGCGATCGATGATCGACATCGGCCGCAGCCAGATCACCGGCCTGGGCTTTTCCTTTTCCTCCTCGCTCCACAGATGCGGCGGCGTGAAAGCGATTTTCTCCTTGGGATCGATCGGCAGCATGGCGAGCTACTCCGTATGTTGTGGTCGTTGACTCCCCGCCGCATCGCGGCGGGGAGTATTAGTGCGCGCGGGTTAGCGCGCCCATGGACGGACCGGCCCCTACCAGACCGCGATGAATGCGCCGGCATCCTTGCCGCGCGGGAAGAAGTCGACCTGCTCGGCGGCGATGCCCTGGCGGTCGGTCGGGCTGAAGCCGGTGTAGAAGGCGTCGGGCACCACCACGCCCAGCCGGGCGCCGGGTCGGCTGGCGTTGCCGCCCTTCAGCCGCGCGTGGATGACCTTCGACGTGCCCGCGCGCATGTCGGAAAGAATGTCGCGCGTCGCCACCAGCACCGCGTTGGGATCGATCTGGCAGGTCATGGCGCGGCTGACGATCTCCGGCGGGTCGAAGCCCTCGGCGTCGTTGGGATTGGGCGGATAGGTGGTCTGCGCCCCGGTGTTGAGCGCCATCTGGCTGAGCCCGACGGCGGTACGGTCGATCGAGAAGATCGAATCGCGCCACACGCCCGGCCGGGTGCCGTCGTAGGACGGCGTCGGCACGGCGGCATCGGCCTTGCTCTCGAACAGGCCGGTCATCTGGAAATCGGCCGTCCAGGCGCCGCCGGCGGTCATGGCCAGATTGACCGTGCCGCGGCAGCCGCGGAAGCGGTAGACCACGCCGTCCATGTAGACGGCGATCGAGTCGGACGGGATCGAGGGGCTGTTGGGCTTGTAGAGCACATGCGCCGGGATGCCGATGTCGCTGTCGGTATCGAGCGCGCTGCCGAAGGCGTCGACCAGCGTGGCGACGCGGCCCGCCGAATAATCGGCGATCTGCGACTGCCGCGGCGTCGCCGGATTGCCCGAGACGAATACCGGCATGCCGCGATAGGCGTTGGCGGTGTTCGACCACGGCGCCTGCGCCGTCGCCGCGATCGTGGTGCCGGCCGTGGCCGCCACCGCCGCCACGCCATACGCGATGGTGATGGTGTTGCCGGCGGCCTCGGCCACCAGGCCGGGCGCCGAGCCGTCGGCCTTGACCAGGTCGATCTCGCCGGCCGCCGAGGCGGCGACGATGAACTCGCCATTGTTGGCGTCGTCGTCGAAGCCCGAAACATAGATCGGCGTGCCGATGGTCAGCGGCGCCAGGCCGGAGTTGGAATCGGCCAGCGAATTGGTGTCGGCGATGCTGAAGGTCGTGCCGGTGATGACGGTGCGCGTGGCGACCTCGTCCCAGGAGCAGGCCTCCATCAGCTTGCCCCATTCCGGCGACGTGCCGGGCACGCCATTGCCCTTGAGATAGGCGCGGAAGCTGATCGAGCACTGCATGCCGCCGACCAGCGGGCCCTCGCTGTCGAGCGAGCCGGTGACCTCGTTGGTCTGCACGTTCTGCGGCGAAAAGCCGATCTGCGGATTCTCGACCAGCACGCCGCCGGTCGTGGTGTCGGGCGCGTCCCAGGTGCCGGGCGTGGACTCCGCCTTGACCAGCACCGCCGCGTTGCGCGAGCGAAGAACAGCCATGTGATCTTTCCTTCAAGTGTACGTTTTGCGAGCGCGGTCAGGGACCCGCCGCGTAGGGATCGCCGTCCCTGGTCCAGTATTCGAGGGTCAAGGTCAGCAGGTAGCCGTTCAGCGAGTCGTGGCCCGCTTCTCTGTCGATCTGCGCGGCGCCGAGGCCTTCCTCGCGCATGTCGTGAAAACCGGGCAGCGTCGTGAGCCAGGATTGGTCGAGCAGATGCTTCAGCGTCTGCGCGTAGAGCTCGTTGATGTTGGCGCCGGGCGCGTGGAACAGCTCAAGTTCGATCGTCCAGGCGTAGCGGGTGGCGGCCGGCTGCTGTTCCAGCACGTCCTGGCCGCCCTCGTAGAAATCGATCGCGTTGTCGGCGCTCGCCATGGTGTCGGGGTTGCGCCGCACAGCCGGCCCGCCGGGCGTCGTCGCCAGCCGCGCCGCGATCGCGGCGGCGATGGTCTCGCGCACCGATGTCGGCATGTCAGGCCTGCTTCTCCAGGTCGAGACGCCAAACCAGGCCGGGCCGGTCGACGCTGAAATCGGCCACGACGAAGGTTCCGCCCGCCGGCAGCGCCTCGCAGGCCGCCACGACCAGCGTCGCCGCCTTTTGCGGCTGCGCCACGTCGCTGCTGCGGATATCAGCCAGCCAGGCGCGGGCGCGCCGGCCGCGCAGCAGCTGGGCGTCCTCGCTGCCGCCGCGCAGGATCACCGTCACGGCGACCGCATCCCCGCCTGGCGGCGTATAGGTCGCCGCCGCGCCAAAGGCCGCGAAGGCGGCATCGGGCACGGCGGCGAACGTGGTGGTCATCGCCGGTTAAGCGCTCGCGGAAATGCCGGCTGCTTCCAGCGCGGCGATGATCTCGTTGACCTTGGTCACGACGAGATTGTGCTCGGTCTCGCTCGGCGCTTCGCCGCCGGTGATCGCGGCCAGGGCAGCAATGTTGGCCTGCGGCCCCTCCGAAGTCGCAGGAGCTGCGCCATTGAGCCGGACGCGACCGGTCGTGTCGTCGGCACCGTCGGCCACCGCCTGCGTGGCGATGCCGATCAGCATGCCGGCGGCGCCGTCGCCGGTGCAGCGCTTGTTGCCGTCGTCCCAGTAGACCTTCTGCCCGGCAGTCCAGGCCTGAGAGCCGACCTTGACGAGATCGAACACGCCTTCGGTGACGATCTCGAGATCGGTGGCGCCGCTGTCGGCGGCGGTGGCGGCGACGCCGAACAGGCTGCCGACCTGGCAGCCGGCACCCGAGGCGACGGCGTAGGGGACGGTGACCGTGACGGTCTTGCCCGGCTGAACGTAGTTCTTCATCGCAAGTATCCTCTTGAAAGACGAAGGGCGGCTCGATGGCCGCCCGTCTCGTCAGGGGGGAAGGCGCGGGCTTATGCGCCCGGGTTCTTGTAGAGGCCGCGCCAGTCGATGGCCTTGGCGCCAAAGTCGAGGCGGCACTTGATCTCGACCCCGTCGACGTCGAAGCCGTTGCGGGTTTCGATATAGGCGCCCTGCTGGCCTTCGAGATAGGCGTACTCGATCGTGTCGATCTGATTCGGGCTGGCCGCCAGATACCAGGCGGTTTCGCTGGCGGCATCCAGCCGCGGCTCGCTGATCGGCGCCAAGGTGCGGATCGACTGCGGCACCACGCTGGCAGTCGCGGCGGGCACGAGGTTCTGGGCCACCAACTGCTCGGCCTTCAGCTCCAGCGCGGCGGGCACGATCAGGAAGGCGGGGCGGATATTCAGCACCGTCTTCTTGTCGAGGCCCGTCTGTTTGGCCATCGCCGCGCGTGCCGCTCCCACCGCATCGACCGCCAGTGCCGCGCCGCTGGCCGCGAGATTCTTGTGGTTGGCGTGGAACAAGGCGGTGCCGTCGGCCATTGCCGGGTTGGCGGTGACGATGCCCCAGACGACATCCGACTCCAGCTGGGCGATGGAGTTGCCGTACATCGCCGGGATCCGCGTGAAGGCGTCGAGATCGTCGTTGATCAGGGTCTGGCGGGTGATGGCAACCACCCTTCCATAGGTCTTTACCTTGTAGCTCTCCTTCGATTCGCCCAGCGTGCCGCGCTTGAACTCGCCGCTCTCGCCCACCTCCAGCAGCTGCGGCGCTTCGCCGAGCTGGACCCGGTGCATGGCCTTGAAGTCGGTCGCCAGCACCTGGCGGCAGAACAGCATGAAGGTTCGCGGATAGGCCTCGTAGGCCTGGCGCAGGGTCTTGTTGGTCACCGCCGCCAGGATCTCCGGGAAGTCCGAGGTCGAATGCAGGGAACGCGTCGCTACCTCATCGCGCGACAGGCCGCGCGTGTTGACGCCGGCATTGCCGAGGCTTTCGCGGGCAAGCTCCAGCAACGTCATGCCACGATACTGGCGGGCGGCGTCCTCCAGCTGGAACAGCGTGGGGCTGTAGCGGTGCAGCAGCGCGTTGGCCACCGCGTCGCGGCGAGTAATTCGCTCGTCACGACCACCGAGTGGAACCGAAACATGCGGGAAGCTGCGGGTCTCGTCCGACTTCGTGGCAAGCTGATCGAGGATCAGGCGGCGGGATTGGTCGACGCTGACGCCGCGCCTGACCAGATCCTCGGCGAAGCCGCGCTCAAGATTGAGGCGACCGGCCAGATCGTAGATGGTCGAAACACGCTCACGTTCGACGTCGCGAGCCCGACCGACCATGGCATCGGCATTCTCGGCTACTGCCGGCGGCACCTCGGGCTTCGGCGCCTTCGGTGCCTTCGGCTGGGAGGAGCTCTCGCGGTCCTTCGATTCGGTCATGGGCGTTGTATCCTCGGTCGCAAGCGTGGGCTGCTCGGCGACATCGGGCGCTGGAGTCTGGTCCGTCATGGGGATGGGTCCTTTCATGGTGGAGGGGGCGTCCTGTCGATGAAGGACGCAGTCGTGAAGGGGAGATTGGTTTCGGAAGCCGGCCGCCGGATCGGCACCGACCGGGACCGCCGAGATCTCGAAAGGCGTCCAGTCGGCTGCGCGCCAGATCTCCGGCGCATTGGCGGGTCGGCTGACCTCGAAGCGATGGACCTGATAGCCGATGGAGACGGCCCGCAGATGGCCGGCCCGGACGTCGGCCCAGATCGGCTCGACATCGTCGCGCTCGCTGAAGCGGACCCGGGCGATGCCTCGGCCGTTTTCGATACGGGCCGTCCCCGGCACGACCGAGCCAATGACGCTGTCGAGGGTGCGGAGATCATGGACCTTGAGCAGCGGCCCGCCGGCATTGAGCCGTTCGAGCCGCACGCTGCTTGGGTCCATGCTGAG
>JBFXDA010000056.1:0-11665 GCA_050181585.1 Reyranellaceae bacterium | reverse complement strand
ATGCGGCACTCAGGGTGCTGTCCGGTGGCCGCCACCTGACCCTGCGCGGCAGTGATCTGGACGCCTACAGCGCCTCGCGCGGCGCGCGCGGCAAGCCGCTGCCGCGCGGCTTCGCCCGCGTGCGCGGACTGGAGCCGGAGGTCTGACGCACCGCGGCAGGCCAGCCGCGGCGCCCGTCAGGCAACGACGCGCGCCCTGCCATCGCCCGAATAGCAAGGCACACACTGGCGCCGCGCGCAAAAATGGCGATACTGTGCGCGCCGCGCGTCATCACCGGGCGCGCCCCACCGCCGACCCGACCGGTCGGACAGCACCCTCACAGGGAGAACGATGCGGCCATCCCCGGTATTGCGCCTCATGGTCGGCACGCTGATCGCCGCGTGCCTCGCCACCGTCCAGGCGGCACCCAGCTCGCCGACGCCGGCGACCCGGCCCGCCGTGGACATCCGCTCCCGCGCCGCGCTGATCATGCGCGCCGACACCGGCCAGGTGCTGTACGCCAAGAATGCCGACCAGACCCTGCCGATCGCCTCCATCACCAAGCTCATGACCGCCATGGTGGTGCTGGATGCCGGTCAGCCAATGCACCAGATATTGACCATCACCGACGCCGAACGCGACCGCCTGCGCGGTACCAGCTCGCGTCTCGCCATCGGCACCAGGCTGTCCCGCAGCGACCTGCTGCGCCTGGCGCTGATGTCGTCCGAGAACCGCGCCGCAGCCGCGCTGCTGCGCAACTACCCCGGCGGCCAGGCGGCCGGCGTGGCGGCCATGAACCGCAAGGCGCAGGCACTGGGCATGACCCGTACGCGCTTCGTCGAGGCCACCGGCCTGTCCGGCGACAACCGCTCGACGCCGACTGATCTGGCCCGCCTGGTGCGGGCTGCCGCGCGCTACTCGACCATCCGCGCCTACTCCACCACGCCCGAGTACACGGTCAAGGTCGGGCGGCACCTGACCCAGTACCGCAACACCAACCCACTGGTGCGCAACCCGCAGTGGAACATCGCCGTCACCAAGACCGGTTACCTCAACGAAGCCGGCCGCTGCCTGGTCATGCACACCACCGTCGGCAACAAGCCGGTGGTGATGGTGCTGATGGACTCGTCGGGCACGCTGACCCGCGTCGGCGATGCCGGCCGGGCGCGCCGCTGGATGGAAGCCTCGGCCCGTACAACCCAGGTCGCCGCCCGCCGCTGACCGATCGGCGCTGGCGCGGCCTCAGCCCGACAGGTCCGGCAACTGCGGCAGGTTCGCCGCCAGCCACGGGCGCTGCCGATCGCGCGCCAGCTCCGTTGCGCGGGTGATGGCGCACAGGTCGTCCAGCGCCTGCTCGAAGGCGTCGTTGACCACCAGATAGTCGAACTCCGGCCAGTGGCCGAGTTCCGCCAGGGCGTCGCGCATGCGCCGGTCGATGACGGTCGAATCATCGCCGCGGCCGCCCAGGCGCGCGCGCAGCGTCGCGACCGACGGCGGCAGGATCATCACCGTGACGCAGCCAGGCAGCTTTTGCCGCGCCTGACGGGCGCCCTGCCAGTCGATTTCCAGCACCACCGACTGACCGGCCGCCAGGGACTGCGCCACCGCCACCGCCGAGGTGCCGTAGTGATGATCGAACACCTGCGCGCACTCCAGAAACGCGCCGGCCGCCTGCATGGCCGCGAAGCGCTCCACGCTCACGAAGTGATAGGCCACGCCGTCCCGCTCGCCGGGTCGCGGCGGACGGGTGGTGTAGGACACCGACAGTTGCAGCCCCGGCCGACGCCCCACGAGGGCGCGCACCAGACTGGTCTTGCCGACCCCGGATGGGCCGCAGACGACAAACAGAAGACCGGGATTGGCAGACATGGCAAGGCTTGTAGCGCGGCGCGAGGGCGGGGTTCGGAGACAAATTATCCATTAGCCCGCAAGACAACGCGGGAATGGCTTCAGCCGCCGGGAGCCGGGAGGTCGCTTTGGCGGGACAATGCGCCCTGCCCAGGCATCGAGCGCCGTTCACACGAGCTTTCACCGTGATTACCCCCCACCCGCCCCCCGCTGGCGATTTCCGGATCGACCCTGAAACTGGTTTGGCGCAGGGCGCGGTCCATCTGCCATCGCCGCACTGCGACGACCGTCCCCGCGGGACGACGATCGACCTGCTGGTGATCCACGCCATCAGCCTGCCGGCCGGCGCGTATGGCGGCGATGACGTGGCCAAACTGTTCCTGGGCACGCTCGACTGCACGCGCCGGGCGGAGTATGGCGAGCTGGCGAAGCTTCGCGTGTCGGCCCATTTCCTGCTCCGCCGCGACGGGCAGACACAGCAGTTCGTGCCCGTGCACCGACGCGCCTGGCATGCCGGCGCGTCGTGCTTTGCCGGGCGCGCGCGCTGCAACGACTTTTCGGTCGGCATCGAGCTGGAGGGCAGCGACCGCGACGGCTTCACTGCCGAGCAGTACGCGGTGCTGGCAAAGCTGACGCGGGCGCTGCGAGCCGTCTTTCCGGCCATCCGGGCCGAGAACATCGTCGGCCACAGCGACATCGCGCCCGGGCGCAAGACCGATCCGGGGCCGCACTTCGACTGGGCGGTTTATCGCGCGGCGCTGATGGCAGCCTGATGGGCGCGCCGGTCACCACCATCGACCTGCTGCGCCACGGCGAACCCGAGGGCGGATCGCGCTTTCGCGGCACCGTGGACGATCCGCTGTCGCCCGCCGGCTGGGCGCAGCTGGAAGCGGCCACCGCGGACGGCGCCTGGGACCGCATCGTCAGCTCGCCGCTGCGCCGCTGCCGGGAGTTTGCCCAGGTACTGGCCCGGCAACGGGGGCTCGAGTGCCGGGTCGAGGCCGATTTTCGCGAAATCAGCTTTGGTCTGTGGGAAGGCCTGACCGCCGCGCAGGTAGCGGCCGACTACGGCGCTGCGCTGACGGATTTCTGGAATGACCCGGTGGCCCATCCGCCGCCGCAGGGCGAGCCGGTGGCCGACTTCTGCGCCCGGGTCGAGACCGCCTGGCAGCGCCTGCTGGCCGACTCGCGCGGCCAGCGCGTGCTGGTGGTGGCCCACGGCGGCACCATCGCCATGCTGCTGCGCGGCGTGCTCGGCATGCCGCTGAGTCACAGCTGGCGGGTACGCATGGGCTATGCGGGCCAGGCCCGGCTGCGCCTGGACCACACACCGCACGGCCTGCTGATGGCGCTGCTGCGGCTGGATCCGGGCGTCTGACTCAGCCGGCCTGAATCACCCCGCCAGGCGCAGCGGCAGCGACCGCAGCCGCTGACCGGTCAGCGCAAACAGCGCATTGGCCACGGCCGGCGCCAGCGGCGGCACGCCGGGCTCGCCGGTGCCGCCAGGCGGCTCCTGGCTGGTGACGATGTACACCTCGACGTCCGGCATGCGGTCCAGCCGCAACAGCGGATAGGTGTCGAAATTGCCGATCCGGGCGGCGCCGCCCGCAATCGGCACCTCACCGTACAGCGCCGCCGTCAGGCCATAGATGATGCCGCCTTCCATCTGCGCGGCCACCTGGTCGGGATTGACGTGCCGGCCGCAGTCGATGGCGCATACCACCCGCCGAACGTGTGGCGCGCCGTTTGCCAGCTCGACCTCGGCCACCTGCGCCACGTAGCTGCCGTAGCTCATGTGCACGGCAAGGCCCCGGGCCCGGCCCTTGGGCAGCGGCTGGCCCCAGGCGGCACGCTCGGCTGCCAGTTCCAGCACCCGCAGGTGGCGCGGCTGCCCGGCCAGCAGGCGGCGGCGAAAGGCCAGCGGGTCTTCCCCGGCGGCGTGGGCCAGCTCGTCGACGAAGGACTCCACCACGAAGGCATTGCCGGAGCTGCCCACCGAGCGCCAGTAGCCCACCGGCACGCCCGTGTCCACCAGCGCGCAGTCCACCGCCACGTTGGGGATGGCATAGGGCAACTCGCGCACGCCTTCCACCACGGTGCGGTCGATGCCGTCCTTGATGCTGTCCGGCGCCAGGCGGGACTGGATGGACGGGCTGGCGATGCGGTGCTGCCAGGCGCTAGGCGTCTTGCCATCGAGCGCCGCCCTCAACCGGTGCACCGCTGCCGGACGGTAGAAGTCGTGCGCGAGGTCGTCCTCGCGCGACCAGATGACCTTGACCGGCGCCCCGGCAGCGCGCGACAGGGCCACCGCATCGAGCACGAAATCGACCTCGAAACGCCGCCCGAAGCCGCCGCCCAGGTAGGTGGTGTGCACTGTCACCCGCTCGCGCGGGATGCCGAGCAGCCGGGCGGCGGCGTCGCGGCTGCGCGTCTGGCCCTGCGTCGGCGCCCAGATTTCGCAGCGTCCGTCGTGCACGTGTGCGGTGGCGTTCATCGGCTCGAGACACGCATGGGCGAGAAACGGCAGGCGATAGGTCGCCTCCACCGCCGCGCCGGCGTCCTCGAGCGCGGCATCGACATCCCCGTCCCGGCGCGCCGGGCTGCCGGGCTGCTCCAGCGCCGCCTCGAGCGCCCCGGCGATGGCGACGTCGTCCATTGCCAGCGCCGCCGGCCGCCATTTGACGGTGACCTTCTGCGCCGCCCGACGCGCCTGCCAGTAGCCGTCCGCGATCACGCCAACACCCGACTCGATGGCGACGATCCGGCGCACGCCCGGCAGCGCCTGCGCCGCCGCGGCGTCGAAGCTCTCCATCTCGCCGCCGAACTGCGGCGGGCGCAGCACCACCGCCGTCAGCAGGCCCGGCAGGGTCACGTCGATACCGAATTGCGCCTGGCCGGTGACCTTCTGCAGGTTGTCCACGCGCGGCGTGGGCTTGCCGATGTAGCGGTACTCGGCCGGCGGCTTGCGCGGCGCCTTCCCGGGCACCGGCAGGGTGGCGGCCAGCGTCGCCAGTTCGCCATAGCCGAGCGCCTGTCCGGTTGGCCCCAGCACCTTGCCCACGGCCGTGCGGCAGGCGGCCGGTTCGACCTGCCAGGTGCGCGCCGCGGCCGCCACCAGCATGGCGCGGGCGCTCGCCGCCGCGTCCGCCAGGGCATCCCAGGAATAGCGGATGCTGGTGCTGCCGCCGGTGCCCATCATGCCCATGGCCAGGTAATAGGCCGGGTCTTCGTCGGCCATGGTCAGGCGCACGGCGGCCAGATCCACGTCCAGTTCGTCGGCCAGGATGGCGGCAAGACCGCTGTGCGCGCCCTGCCCCATCTCGGATTTGTGCAGCGTCAGCGTGACCTTGCCGTCGGCAGCCAGGTGCACGAAGGCGTTGGGCGCGAAATCGGACTCGGCTGTCGCCGCGGCTGCACCGGCCAGCGGCCAACGCACGGCCAGGCACAGCCCACCGGCCAGGCCGGCGCCGCCGATCAGCAACGCGCGGCGCGTCAGGGCGACCATGTCAGGCCGGCTCCCCGGCCAATACGGCGGCGCGCTTCACGGCCTGCCGGATGCGCTGGTAGGTGCCGCAGCGGCACAGGTTGCCGCGCAGCGTGGCGTCGATGGCGGCATCGTCCGGATCGGGCGTGCGCGCCAGCAGCGCCGTCGCGGCCATGATCTGCCCGGACTGGCAATAGCCGCACTGCACCACGTTCAGTTCCATCCAGGCGCGCTGCACCGGATGGCTGCCGTCGGGCGGCAGGCCTTCGATGGTGGTGACCTTGCGTTGCCCGACCGCCGCCAGCGGCGTCAGGCAGGCGGCGGCCGGCTGGCCGTCGAGGTGCACGGTACAGGCCAGGCACTGGCCCACCCCGCAGCCGAACTTGCTGCCGGTCAGCCCCAGATCCTCGCGCAGCACCCACAACAGGGGCTTGTCCGGCTCGGCATCGACCTCGACGGTCTTGCCGTTCACATGCATGCGGGTCATGACACGCTCCGCCTGAACGAATGCCACGCCAGCCTAACAAGCATGCCGCAGCTCGTCGACACTAGCGCCGGGAACGGCAGTCCGCCCAACCGGCGCTGGCACAAAACACCCGCATGAGCACGTCGAGGCGCGCCCTTGCCCGGCCCGGACAGCCAACCATCACCCATAAAGAGTTCCAGGCGCTGCCCCGGCGCGCAGACGTCCCCGGCCTGTGATTAGGATACGATGGCCCGGCCACGACCTTGGCGGCAATCCGGTCGGCGAAATACGCGCAGCCGGCCCACTGTTCGGGAAGGGGGATGCGCATGACCGCCGGACTGGAACTTACCTATCTGGGTTTCGAGGTCTCTGACCTGTCCGGCTGGGAGACTTTGCTCACCGACGTCATCGGCATGACCGGCAACGGCGACAACGCCGACGGCTCGCGCGGCTACCGCATGGACGAGTTCGAGCAGCGGCTGTTCCTGCGCCGTGGCGGACGGGACGACGTCGCCGCAGTGGGTCTGGCGGCGCTGAACCGCGGCGAATTCGATGCCGTGCTGGAGCGCTTGAAAGGCGCCGGAGTGGCCGTGCAGAAAGGCGACGAGTCGGCCTGTCGCGCCCGCCACGTGACCGAACTGCTCCGCTTCGAAGACCCCTCCGGCAATCCGCTGGAGCTGTGCCTGGGCCAGCGCGTGGCGGCGACGGGGTTTGCCTCGGCGGTCGCGCCGAAGGGCTTTGTGACCGGCGACATGGGCATGGGCCACATCGTGCTGGTGACGCAGGATCTGGAACCGACGCTGCGTTTCTACACCGACGTGATCGGCATGGCCGTCTCGGACCGCGGCGCCGAAGAATGGGCCGGCCTGACCATCGAGGCGGTGTTCCTGCACTGCAACCGCCGCCATCATTCGATCGCACTGGGCGCGGGCATTCCACCGGTCAAGCGCACCGCGCATTTCGAGATGCACGTGCCGGACATCGACGCGGTGGGTTTGGCCTGCGATCGCGCGCGCGCCGCCGGGGTGGAAATCACCCACCTGCCCGGCCGCCACACGGACGACGTGTTCTCCTTCTACGGCCGCACGCCGTCGGGTTTCGAGTGGGAGATCGGTACCGGCGGTTACGATGTTGGCCCCAACTGGCGCCAGCGGCATCTGACGCGCTTCACCGCCTGGGGGCATCAGCCGCCGGCGAGCTGAAGGCAGCGCTGCATGAATCCATCCTGGATTTCCCGGCGCCCGCTGCCGAAAAACCCTGTGGGAGCGCAGCTTTGCTGCGCGATGATCGCCCGGCATAGCCGGGCTCCTACAACCACTGATCTTGACAGCGCGTCCCTGCGCTGCGGAAACGCTTCCACGCTTCCCTAACCTTCAAGCACTGCCTTCGCCCCGGCCAGCCCGCCCTGATAGACACTGGAAATGAAGGCCACCGCGTCCACAGGCGCATCCTTCAGCGGCACGAACCGGGCCGTCCAGGTGATGCGGGCACCGTCGCCGGCCGGGCTCACGGCAAGGCGCGACAGGTAATCGGTGCACGGCAGCGCCCCGGCGATGGCCGCGTACTCGTAGTAGCGGGCGGCGTCGTCACGCGCCTCCTGGCGCTCGGTGAGCTGGTTGCCGTCGGGCATGGTCAGGTAACGCAGAGCGCCGATACCACTGCCCTCGACGACACTCTTGGTCACCGCCGGGAACCAGCCGACCAGGCCGGCAAAATCGCCGACCAGCGCCCAGGCCGCGTCCGGGGATGTGTTCACCTCGATGGTTTCGGTCACGGTAGCCGTGCTCATGCGCTCCTCCGGTTGGTTTTATGAATTTTGTGAACCGCGCCTGCGGTGTCGCTCCATCCGATCGGCTCGTGAACGCGAAGGCGCATGGCGCGGCCGAGCCGCGCGATCGCTGCGACCGGTGCCCGACGATGACGTGTCAGTCCGCCACGGTCCTGTAGGCGCTGCGGAAATACAGCAGCGGCGGCAGCGCCTCGCCGACCGCGGCCTGCTTGATCTCGCCGACCAGGATCACATGGTCGCCGCCGTCGTAGCTGCGGTGCAGCGTGCAATCCATGTGGCCGATCGAGCCTTCGACGATCGGCGCGCCGGTGACACCCGGACGGGTGACGACGCCGTCCATCTTCTCCGGACCGCCTTTCTTAGCCAGGCGGTTCGAGATGTCCTGCTGGCTTTCGGCCAGGATGTTGATGCTGAAGGCGCCGGCCGCCTCGATGATCTTGAGCGTCTCGGACTCCCGGACCAGCGCGAACATCGCCAGCGGCGGGTCCAGCGACAGCGAGCTGAAGGAGTTGACGGTGATGCCGTAGCGGCGGCCTTGCGTGTCGGTGGCGCACACCACCGTGACCCCGGTGCAGAACTGGCCGAAAACGTGGCGCAGGGCCTTGGGGTCGAGCGGGCTATTCATGGTGGAAAGTTCCTGCTTGGGCTGTTGAATTCTGGAAAGCTCAGTCCGGCCAGGCGATGCCTTCGGCCGCGTACGCCTCGCGCAGCAGGTCGGTGGCCAGCCAGTCGCGGCTTGGGAAATTGTTCTCGATGAAGCCGTGCGCGTGCAGGAAGCTTTTCATGATCTCCAGCGTCTCGATCATGCGCATGCTCAGTTCGGGCTTCAGCTTCTGGTGCAGGTCGGGCGTGTAGTAGGTGTCGATGTCCGCCGGTGTGACGCCGGTTTCCAGGGCCAAGGCTGCTGTCGCCGCGACCTTGTTCTCGGGCTGCGCCGCCCAGGTGGCGGCCTTCAGCAGCGTGCGGGCGTAGCGGATCACCATGTCGGGCCGCTCGCGGACCAGCGAATTGCTGACCGTGAGCAGGCGCGGGGTGGCGTTGTTGACCTTGGCCCACAGCGGCTTGGCCTCGATCAGGTTGTACAGCATGCGGATGCCGCCGCCGGACTCGCGCTGCATGGCGGCAATCTCGCCGCCCTTGGCAAAGAACGCATCCACCTTGCCATCCAGCAGCGCCCGCATCTGGCAGTTGTAGTAGGACGGGATCTGCCGGGCTTCGGCATCCGCAAAGCCCGGGTTCAGCAACTGGTAGTGATCGCCGGTTTCCACCACGTCGGTGAACACGGCATCCGCCTCGTGCAGACCGTGCAGTTCGAGCGCCGACACGAATGCCTTCTTGGCCGCGAAGCGGAAGAAATTCATGACCAGCCTGGGCCACACCGGCAGCGCCAGGCGTTTGCCGGCCAGATCACGCACCGAGTGGATGGGGTCATCCGCCCGCACGAACAGGCCGAGCGTCTCCTCGACGAAGCTGATGCCCAGCAGCGAGGTGTCGGCGCCGCGCGAGCGCGCCCACACCGGCGGCGAGCCGCCGCCCTCGCGGAACGAATCCTCCAGCGTGTGCGCGAAATGGGTATCCGAGTTGGCACGGCCCAGTTCCTTGATGTTGCGCACCTCGCAGTCGGTGCCCGCGAACTGGCTGTCGAACAGCTTGCGCTGATAGGCGATGCCCGACGCGGTCGGCACCGGGCAGCGGGTGTACCAGATGGTGCGGGCCATGCGGGTGTGTTTCCTGTTGCGTTGATCGGGGCAGGCGGCGGCTCAGACGCCGATTTCGAGTTCGTGATGGAAGGCGAAATCCGGATCGCCGTGGACACGGACTTTCTCGCGCAGTTGCGGGCGATCCAGAAACACCAGCCGGCCCGCGTCCCACACCTTCTCGCCGTCGAACTCGATGGTCGGGTCGACCACCGGAATCGACATCTCGCCCGGCTGCACCGGGCCGATGGCGTGGAAGTGCACGATGCGCGGGTTGGCGTGGACCATGTACATCCACTGATCCAGGCCCTGCTCGGGCCCGGCCGTGACGGCGCAGCGCGGGTTGATGCCGGCGTGCCAGGAATTGACGATGTAGGGCTCCTTGCCCGTCTCGCTGGCGCACTTTTCCATGTAGGCGCGCAGCTGCGCCACGGCCTGCGGGTCGCCGTCGAAGCCGGTGATGCGGCCATGATCGATCTGGATCATCACCGGGCTCGGCAGGGCGATGCCGTTGGGCTCGAACACATGGATGCCGGACGGCGTCAGCCAGCGCACGGCAAGGCGCCCGCTGGCCTGCATGCTGTCGAAGACCTGGCACACGCCCAGCGGAAAGGTGCGCAGCGTGAAGCCGTCGCCGGTGGCCTTGGCGTCGGACTTGGCCGGCTTGTCCGCCTTCGGCGACTGGCCCGGCTGCGGGATCGGCCCGGACAGATCGCTGCCCAGCGGGCAGGTGATGCGCCAGCTCTTGGCCGAGCCAAGACGCGGGCCGAGTTCCTTGAGCACCTCCAGCCACACCTTGTACGGCACCTGCCCGAACGGCGAGCCCAGCTGATCCCAGGTCTGCAGAAAGTTCAGCATCTTCATGCCGCGGCCGTTGAACGGCACCATGCGCAGCACGCCGGCGATCATGTGGTTGAAGATGGTCACGTCCGGCGACTCGAAGGCTCTGACCACCGACGGCGGCATGTCCTCCGGGCCCCGGACGGTGTCGGTCCACATCACGTGCACGCGCCCGCCGAGCTTGCGCGCCTCGTCCTCGATGATGTCCGAGGCGGCCGGTTCGGTGATGCCGTTCTCGTTCAGGATCAGCACTTCGTCGCCGGCCTTCATCTGGCAGCCGTCGATCAGCATGTTGCGCGCCGCGCGGCGCACGTCGTCCTCGGAATAACGGCGATTGGCGCTCGTCGGCAGGCGTTCCACGGTACCCATGGCGGCGTTCCTCCTCAGGTTCTTTGCTGTGGCGCGGGACGGCCGCATGGTAGGCCGCCACCCTGGGCTTGGCAACGCGCACAAAGCGACTCGGCCGGCCTTGATCAGGCCGGCAGATCGGCGCCCAGATGCGGCTTGATCGTGTCCAGCAGCGCCTGGTGCACGCGCAGCGTGCCGCCGACCACGTTGCCCGTCTTCATGATCTGGTCGCCGCCGCGGATGTCGGTGACCACGCCACCCGCTTCGCGGATCAGCAGCACGCCGGCGGCGATATCCCACGGTTGCAGGCCGAGCTCCCAGAAACCGTCGAAACGGCCGGCCGCCACGTAGGCCAGATCGAGCGCTGCCGAGCCCGCGCGGCGCACCGCGCAGCCGGCCCGCGACACCGCCTTGAAGGTCTCGGTGTAGGGGTCGAGGTGCTGGTGGGACTTGAACGGAAACCCGGTGCCGACCACCGCGCCCGGCAGCCTGGTCTGCGCGCTCACGCGCAGGCGGCGGTCGTTCAGGCGCGCGCCCTTGCCGCGCTCGGCCACGAACAGCTCGTCGCGGCCCGGGTCGTAGACCACGCCGACTTCGAGCCGGTTCTTGATCTCCAGGCCGATCGACACCGCGTACCACGGCAGGCCGTGCAGGTAATTGGTGGTGCCGTCAAGCGGGTCGACGACCCAGCGCGCGCCGTGGCTGCCGACGTCGCCCTGCGCGCCGCCCTCCTCGCCCAGAATGGCGTGATCCGGGTAAGCGCGGCGGATGATCTCGACGATGCGCCGCTCGGCCTCGCGGTCGGCCTCGGACACCAGATCGTTCGGGCCTTTCGCCTCGATCCGCAGTTCATCGAGCCGCTCGCCGGTGCGTAGCAGAAAGTCGCCCGCGGCGCGGGCGGCGCGCACGGCGATGGTAAGCAATGGAGACATGTAAAGAACTCGCTGCGGCAGGGGCCAGCACAGCCAGGTGGCGCGCCGGGGGGCAATTTTAGCGCGCGGCGGTCGCCCTTCATCGCGCGGCTAGAATCCGCGCCATGAATGCACTGTCCCGCGTCCGCATCGTGCTGGTCGGCACCACCCATCCGGGCAACATCGGCGCCGTGGCGCGGGCCATGTGCACCATGGCGCTCACCCGGCTGTACCTGGTGCGCCCGAAGTTCTTTCCGCACGAGGAGGCCAGCGCCCGCGCCGCCGGCGCAGACGCCCTGCTCG
>JBFXDA010000055.1:0-12325 GCA_050181585.1 Reyranellaceae bacterium | reverse complement strand
CCCTTCCCGACGCTCTTCCGATCTAAGTCGAGGCGCGCGATAGACCAAAGAGCAAATCGCGTCTTTCCATCCGTCATGGCCCGGTTCGACCGGGCCACCCATGCCTGCTGCAGCGCCGCTTTCCGCTATTGGGCCGCAACAGGCGTTGCGGAGAAATGGGTCGCCCGGTCAAGCCGGGCGATGACGAAGAATTGGCCGGGTGACGACGGAGAATTGCAAGTCGAGGCGCGCGATAGAGCAAATCGCGTTGTGACGGAATCGCTAGCGATTCCGTCATCACGCGTAACTCCGCTCCGTCCTCAGGCCAGCGCCTCGGCTTCCGCCAGCGCCCGGTCGAACACAAGCAATTGGCGCTCGTCGGCCATGCGCCGCAGCGCCGCCAGGCGCTGCCGCCAGGGATCGTCGCGCTGGCCCTCGAGCGCCTGGGTCAGCGCCTCCGCCCGCTGCAGCACGAACACCGTCCACGGGCCGTGATCGTCGCCGACATGCTCGGCCAGGGCGGCGGCATGGTGGCGGATGGCGGCGGCATCGCGCCAGGTCCAGCCCAGGTCGATGCCCTCGCGCCTGACGTAGAAATGGTTGTGCGCCAGCGCGTTGCCGGCGAGCAGGGATTCGGCCTCGGCCAAAGCGGCGCGCTGGCCGGCCTCGCCCTCGCCCAGGCGCGCGGCGATCGCCAGCGTCAGCGGGCCGACGAAGGCCGGCGTGCCCGAGGCGCGCAGCGAGGTCAGGGCCCGGCCGCAGCTCTCGCGCGCCGCCGCCAGCTCGCCGGCGCGCTCCTGCATGTCGGCCAGGAAGATCAGGTTCTCCGGCTCGAAGCGCAGCGCCCCCAATTCGTGCACGATCGCCTGCGCCCGCTCCACCGCCGCCGGCACCGCCGCGAAGCGGCCGCTCTCGATCGAGGCCTGGATCAGCGCGTGCAGGGCGATCATCTCCGGCCGGATCAGGCCGACGCGGCGGGCCAGCGCGATGGCCTCGTTGGCCGCGCCCAGCATGGCCTCGATGTCGAGGTCGTACAGCCCGCAGATGGCCATCATCGGCGCGTTGGCGACCTCGATGCGTCCCAGGCCGGCCTCGCGCGCCACCGCCACGCAGCGCCGGAACGCCCGGCCGGCATGGCCGAGGCGGCCCTGGGCGTATTCCGAATCGCCCAGCCCGCCCAAAGCGCGGGCGATGGCCTCGGTCGAACCGCAGCGCTCGGCCCATTGCAGCGCCAGGTGCTGCTCGGCCAGGCATTCCCGCCCGCGGCCCATGGGGAAGAAGACGTTGCCGCGCAGATTGTGGATGCGCGAACGGGCCTCCGCGTTGCCGCCCGCCTCGGCGATGGCCTGCGCCCGGTCGAGCGCTTCGAGCGCGCCCGGCAGGTCCTCGATGATGCGCCGCGCGCCGGCCAGGCCGATCAGCGCGTTGCAGCGCTGGTCCTCCTCCTCGATCGTCGCCAGCGCCAGCACGAACGCGTCCTGCGCCGCCCGCGCCTGGCCCGACTCCAGCAGCGCCTCCGCACGCAGCAGCAGCAGGGCGGCGCGCAGCGCGGCGTCGGGATTGAGCGCCAGGCCGCGATCGGCCAGCTCGACGGCGGCGCGGGCGCGATAGGCGGCGCGCTCGGCGATCGCGGCCTCGAGAAAGGCCTGCGCCGCCTGCCCGCTGCCGGCGCGCTCCAGGTGCTCGGCCCGCAGCAGCGGATCGCGCCCGGCGTGCCATTCGGCCGCCCGCACATGCAGCTCGCTGCGCCGCGCCCGCAGCAGCGAGCGGTAGATGCCTTCGCGGATCAGCGCGTGGGCGAAGACGTAGTGCGGCCCCTCCGCCCGCAGCAGGCCGGCGCGCAATGCCGCGCGCGGCCGGCAATCGGCCTGCCCGACCAGATGCGCCAGCGCCGCCGCATCGAAGCGCTGGCCCAGCACCGAGGCGGCATGCAGGACGTTCTGGTCCTCCGCCGGCAGCCGGTCGAACCGCGCCAGCACCAAGCTGCGCAGCGAGCCGGGCAGGTTCTCCGCGCCGCCCTCGGCGGCGTTGCGCAGCAACTGCTCGAGGAACAGCGGATTGCCGCCCGAACGCTCGATCGAGCTGGCGACCACGCCGGGATCGAGCCGGCTGAGCTGGGCGGCCATGTCCTGCGCGTCCTGCGCGCGCAGCGGGGTGAGGTCGAGCAGCGCGAAGGGCAGTCCGGCCAGATGCTCGCGCAGGCCGCGCTCCAGCGGGTCGCCCTCGCCGCGCGTGGTCAGCAGCAGCAGCAGGCTGCCCGCCGTCGCCGCGGCCAGCGCGCCGATGCCCGCCAGCGTCGCCGCGTCGGCCCAGTGCAGGTCCTCGACCACCAGCAGCACCGGCATGTGGCGCGCGGCGCGCTCGGCGATCAGGCGCAGGACCTCCCGCTCCGCCGCCGCCCGCGCCGTCTCGTCGGCGCCCTGCCAGGCGGTCAGCGCATCGCCCTGCACCGGCTGCTCCAGCCCCGCCTGCAGCGCCGCGGCCAGCAGCGGCGGCAGATCGCCGACCGTCTCGCCGCCGCGCGTCAACTGGCGCAGCAACTGGCGCAGCGCGTCGCCGGCGCGGCCGCCGAAATCGCTGACCTGCGCGGCGTGCGCCACGAAACCGGCGGCCAGCGCCTGGGCGCGCGCCTCCTCCACCAGCCGCGTCTTGCCGATGCCCGGCTCGCCGCGCAGCAGCACGATGCGCCCGCCGCCCTGGCGCACCGACTGCAGCGAGGCGGCCAGCAGTTCGAGTTCGGCCCGGCGCCCGACCAGCGGGCGCTGCGCCGTGGCGCGCTGCGCCGGCAGCGCCGCCAGCCGCCACACCTGCTGCGGCGCGGCGATGCCCTTGATCTCGCGCCGGCCCAGATCCGCCAGCTCGACCGTATCGGGCACCGCCTGGCGCAACTGGTCGGACACCACCGTCTCGCCCGGCCCGGCCTGGGCCACCAGGCGGGCGGCGAAATTCACCACGTCGCCCAGCGCGGTGTACTGGCGGTGCTGCGCGCCACCGACGCCGCCGACGATCGCCTCGCCGGTGGCGACGCCGATATGCAGCCCGATCTCGCGGCCGGCCTCGCGCGCCAGCACCGGCGCCAGCGCGTGCAGCGCCTCGGCGGCGCGCAGCGCGCGCAGGGCGTCGTCGCCATGGGCGATGGGCGCGCCGAACAGCGCCATGATGCCGTCGCCCAGGTGCTTGTCGACGCTGCCGCCGGCCTCGAGGATCGCCGCGTCGGCCAGCACGTAGAAGCGCTCGACCAGCCGGTGCAGGTCCTCCGCGTCCATGCTCGCGGTCAGCCCGGTGAAGTCGCAGAGATCGGCGAACAGCACCGTCACTTCGCGATGCTGCTGCCCGGCCGGGGCGACCAGTCCCGGCTTGTCCTGGCCCGGCTTGTCCTGGCCCGGCTTGTCCTGGCCCAGCTCGGCGATGGCGCGCAGCAGCAGCTTGCGGTGGCCCAGCGAGGCGACGCCAAGCTCGCGCAGATCCTCGCCGGTCAGCTCCCGCAGGGTCTGCGCGTCGATGTCGTTGGCCGCGAAAGCCGGCGCGTACTGCGCCAGTCCCAGCCGCGCCAGCCAGGCCGCAATGTCCATGGGCTTGCCTCGTGCGATGCCGGCGAGACTACACCATGGCGCGGGGCCGCACTATCGCCGACGCCGGCGGCCCGGGCGGCGATTTGCCCCTAAAGCTCGAGCGCCTCGCGCAACGGCAGCTCGCCCCGGCTGCGCAGGTCGAGATCGGCCTCGATGTGCTCGATATGGCGCAGCACCAGAGTCTGCGCCGCAGTGGCGTCGCGGCCGGCGATCGCCTCGACGATGCGCGCATGCTCGTCATGGCCGCAGCTCGAGGCGCCGGTGCGGCCATAGAGCGAGATGACCAGCGAGGAGCGCGCCACCAGCTCTTCCATGAAGCGATGCAGGATGGCATTGCCGCTGATGGCGGCCAGCATCAGGTGGAACTCGCCCGACGCCTTGATCTCCGCCCGCCGCGCCGCCGCCCCGGGCTGGTTCATGTGCCGCCGCTCGGCCGTCAGATGCCGGCGCAGCCGGGCCAGGTCCGCCGCGGAGGCGCCGGCGCAGACCGCCGCCACGATGCCCGGTTCGATCAGGCGGCGCGCGGCGAAGACCTGGCGCGCCTCCGCCGGCGGCGGATCGGCGACGAAGGCGCCGCGGTTGCGCTCGATGCGCACCAGCCCCTCGAAGGCCAGCATCTGCAGCGCCGCTCGCGCGATGGTGCGGCTGACGTCGAACAGCGCGCCGACCTCGGCCTCGGCCAGCTTGGCGCCGCACACCAGGCGGCGGTCCATGATGGCGTTGCGCAGCCGGTCGCGGATCAGCCGGGCGCGATCTTCGCCCGCTCCCTCGATCGGCAATTCGCTGGTGTCCGTGATGGCCATGGCGCCGTTCGCAATCGTTCCCTGTTTCTATCCCGAATCCGGCACGAAGGAAGCGCGTATCGAATGCAATTTATAGATTAATTGTATGCAATTTTATCAGCGATCGCGGACAGAAAGCCCAGTTTTTGCGCAAGCGGGGATTCCGTCGCGATCCGGCCGAGTCCCGCGCCATCGGCGAAATCCGGCCCGAATCAAGGCGGTGATCCGAGGCCGGCGGTTTGGCACGCATGATGCATTTGCTCAGGGGAACGGGAGAAGGGTCCATGAGCAAAGGCGCCGTGATCGACATTGCCTCCGTCTCCAAGGTCTATGGCGCGACCACGGCCGTGCACGCGATCAGCCTGAAGATCCCGGCCGGCAGCTATTGCTGCCTGCTCGGCCCCTCCGGCTGCGGCAAGTCGACGACGCTGCGCATGATCGCCGGCCACGAAAGCATTTCCGCCGGCGATATCCGGCTGGGCAGCACGGTGGTCACCGACCTGCCGCCCGCCAGGCGCGGCACGGCGATGATGTTCCAGTCCTACGCCCTGTTCCCCCATCTCGACGTCGCCGACAACGTGGCCTTCAGCCTGAAGATGAAGGGCGTGGCGAAGGAGGCGCGGCGGGCCCAGGCGCTGGAGATGCTGAAGCTGGTTCAGATGGAGGCCTATGCCGCGCGCCGGCCGGCGCAGCTTTCCGGCGGCCAGCAGCAGCGCGTGGCGCTGGCCCGCGCCCTGATCACCGATCCCGAGGCGCTGCTGCTCGACGAGCCGCTGTCGGCGCTCGATCCGTTCCTGAAGATCCGCGTGCGCGCCGAGCTGAAGAAGCTGCACAAGCAGCTCGGCATCACCTTCGTGCACGTCACCCACAGCCAGGAGGAGGCCATGGCGCTGGCCGACCTGATCGTGGTGATGAACGAGGGGCGCATCGAGCAGGCCGCGCCGCCGCGCCAAGTGTTCGAGCGGCCCGCCACCGCCTTCGTCGCCCGCTTCATGGGCGACCACAACGTGATCGCCGGGCGGGTGACGGCGAGGACCGCCGACGGCGCGACCGTCCAGGTGCCCGGCGGCGGCGCCTTCGCGGCCCAGGGCGGCGCGCGCGAGATCGGCGCCGAGGTCGACGTCGCCATCCGCAACGACCACGTGCGCATCGCCGACGACGCGCCGGCCGGGCTGGGCTTCACCGGCATCGTCACCAACATCGAATATCGCGGCGCGTCCGTGAAGCTCACCGTCACCGGCGCCGGCGTCGACGACTTCGTCGTCATCGTCTCCGACGCCGATTTCCACGCAAGGCCCGTCGCCACCGGCGACGCCGTGCCGCTCGCCTGGGAGGCGGCGGACGCCGTGCTGCTCGGCCGGCTCAACTGATCAGCGACACCACCAGCGAAGGGGACAGACCATGACCAAGACCACCAAGACGACTTCCGGCATCTCGCGCCGCACGCTGTTCAAGTCCGGCGCCGCGGTCGCCGGCCTGGCCGCCGGTTCCGGCGCGATCGGCGGCTTCCCGACCATCTGGGCGCAGAACCCGATCACGCTGCGCCAGTTCGGCACCGGCGTGTCGAACCTCAACGCCATCGCCAACAAGTGCAAGGAAGACCTCGGCATCACGCTGGAGATGACGGCCACCGATTCCGACGCCGCCGCCCAGCGCGCCGTCACCCAGCCCAACTCCTACGACATCGCCGACATCGAGTACTGGATCGCCAAGAAGGTGTTCCCCGCCGGCGTCATGCAGCCGATGGACACCAAGAAGCTGAAATATTTCGACAAGATCGTGCCGCTGTTCGTCAACGGCAAGCTGACGCCCGACAGCGTCATCGCCCAGGGCACCGCCCCGCACACGGTCGGCTTCGTCGAGGGCAAGGACTCCAAGACCTTCGCCAAGAGCCCGACCGAGTGGATGACCATGGTGCCGACCATCTACAACGCCGACACGCTGGGCATCCGCCCCGACCTGGTCGGCCGGCCGATCACCACCTGGGCCGACATCATGGATCCCGCCTTCAAGGGCAAGACGGCGATCCTGAACATCCCCTCCATCGGCATCATGGACGCGGCCATGATCATGGAGGCGATCGGCGAGGTGAAGTACGCCGACAAGGGCAACATGACCAAGGCCGAGATCGACAAGACCATGGACTTCCTGCTCAAGGCCAAGAAGGCCGGCCAGTTCCGCGCCTTCTGGAAGTCGTTCGACGAGAGCGTCAACCTGATGGCCTCGGGCGAGGTCATCATCCAGTCGATGTGGTCGCCGGCGGTGGCCGCCGTGCGCAGCCGCGGCATACCCTGCGTCTACCAGCCGCTGAAGGAAGGCTATCGCGCCTGGGGCGGCGGCATCGGCCTGGCCAAGCACCTGTCGGGCGCCAAGCTCGACGCCGCCTACGAATACATCAACTGGTACCTGTCCGGCTGGGTCGGCGCCTACCTGAACCGCCAGGGCTACTACTCGGCGGCGATGGAGACCGCCAAGCAGCACATGTCGGCGGACGAATGGGGCTTCTGGGTCGAGGGCAAGCCGGCCAAGGGCGACATCCTCTCGCCCGACGGCAAGGTGATGGAGAAGGCCGGCGCGGTGCGCGACGGCGGCTCCTTCGCCGAGCGCATGGGCAAGGTCGCCTGCTGGAACTCGGTGATGGACGAGGACCGCTACATGGTCCGCCGCTGGAACGAGTTCATCGCCGCCTAGGCATGCGGGGCGCCGCGGCGGCCAACGTCGCGGCGCCCGCCCTTCACCGCGCCGCCGTCGCCCCAGGGCGGCGCCCACCGCAGTGAGATGCCGGAGTGACACGCCCCGTGACCCTCGCCGCCGATCCGTCCGCAGCCGCCGCCCTCGCCCCGGCCCGGCGCCGCGTCTCGCTGGCCGCGGCGGCCTCCTACCTGCAGGCCCTGCCGCTGACGCTGATCCTGGGCGTCTTCCTGCTGGCGCCGGTGCTGATGATCGCGGCGGTGAGCTTCTGGGACTACGATTTCGCCCGGCTCTATCCCGATTTCGTGCTGACCAACTACGCCGAGACGCTGGGCTCCTGGGTGACCTGGCGCACCTATCTCAACACGCTGAAATACGCCGCCATCGTCTGGGCGCTGACGCTGTTCGTCGGCTTCTGGGTCGCCTATTTCCTAGCCTTCCACGTCCGCACCGCGACCATGCAGATGGTGCTGTTCCTGGTCTGCACCGTGCCGTTCCTGACCTCCAACATCATCCGCATGATCTCGTGGATCCCGGTGCTGGGCCGCAACGGGCTGGTGAACTCGACGCTGATCGAGATGAAGCTGATCGACGCGCCGATCGAGTGGCTGCTCTATTCCGACTTCGCCGTCGTGCTGGCCATGGTGCATCTCTACACGCTCTTCATGGTGACGCCGATCTTCAACACGCTGATGCGCATCGACCGCTCGCTGGTCGAGGCGGCGCGCGACGCCGGCGCCGGCCCGGTCCAGGTCCTGGCCAACGTCGTCCTGCCGCTGGCCAAGCCCGGCATGGCGATCGGCACCATCTTCGTCGTCACCCTGGTGATGGCCGATTTCATCACCGTGCAGGTGATGTCCGGCGGCCAGAGCGCCTCGGTGGCGCTGATGATGCGCAACCAGATGTCGCTGCTGCAGTACCCGGCGGCGGCGGCCAATGCGGTGATCCTGCTCGCCATCGTCCTGCTGATGGTGGCGGCCATCCTGCGCGTGGTCGACATCCGCAAGGAGCTGTGACATGCACCGCGAAACGCGCAGCCGCGAATTCTGGATCCTGGCGATCTTCTTCGCCGTCTTCGTGCTGTTCCTCTACGGGCCGCTGTCGGCGATCCTGATCCTGTCCTTCCAGGGACCCGACGGCGGCCTCACCTTCCCGCTCAATGGCGTCTCCGTGCACTGGTTCCGCAACCTGATGCAGGAACAGGCGGTGGGCGATTTCGGCGGCAGCTTCCGCCGCTCGCTGCTGCTGGGCATCGGCGTGATGCTGGCGACGGTGGCGGTCTCGCTGCTGGCCGGCCTGGCCTTCCGCCGCAGGTTCGTCGGCGCCACGCCGCTGTTCTACCTCTCCGTCGCCAGCCTGGTGGTGCCGTCGATCATCATCTCGCTGGGCATCGGCGTGATGTTCCAGCAGCTCGGCATCCTGCCGACCTGGTTCGGCTCGGCCTTCGGCGCGCACCTGACCTGGACCCTGCCGTTCGGCGTGCTGATCATGTTCGCCGTCTTCAACCGCTTCTCGCCGTCCTACGAGGAGGCCGCGCGCGACCTGGGCGCCAGCCCGTGGCAGACCTTCCGCCACGTGCTGCTGCCGATGATCGCCCCGTCGCTGATCGGCGTCGGCCTGTTCGGCTTCACCCTGTCCTACGACGAGTTCGCCCGCACCCTGATGACGGCCGGCTCCTACAACACCCTGCCGCTGGAGATCTACGGCATGACCACCAACGTCACCACGCCGGTGCTCTACGCGCTGGGCACGGTGACGACCGCCTTCTCCTTCCTGATCATCGCCACCACCCTGGGCGCCATCGTCTGGATCGGCCGCCGGCGCGCGCGGGGATGAGGCGGCGGCCATGCGCATCCTGCTGGTCAATCCCAACACAACCGCCGCGATGACGGACCGCATCGCCGCCGCCGCCCGCGCCGCCGCATCGCCGTCGAGCGAGATCGTGGCCATGACCTCGCGCCACGGCCCGGCCTCGATCGAAGGCTATTTCGACGAGGCGCTGTCGGTGCCGGGCCTGCTCGATTGCATCCGCACCGGCGAGGCCGCGGGCGCGCAGGCCGCCATCGTCGCCTGCTTCGACGACACCGGGCTGGACGCGGCGCGGGCCATGGCCGCCATCCCGGTGCTGGGCCTGTGCCAGTCGGCCCTGGCGCTGGCCGCCCTGCTGGCCAAGCGCATCGCCATTGTCACCACCGATGCCCGGGCGCAGGCGCCGGTCGAGGAGCTGGTCGAGCGCTACGGCATGGCCGGCCGCGTGTGGGTGCGCGCCGCCGGCATCGCGGTGCTGGCGCTGGAGGATCCGGCCTCCGACGCCGGCGCGAAACTGCGGGCGCAGATCGGGCGCGCGCTGCAGGACGACCATGCCGAAGCCATCGTGCTGGGCTGCGCCGGCATGGCCGATCTCGCCGCCGCCCTGCAGCGCGACTTCGGCGTGCCGGTGATCGACGGCGTCGGCGCGGCGGTGAAGCAGGCGGAGGCGCTGCTGGCGCTCGGCCTGGCCACCAGCAAGCGCGGCGCCTACGCCTTCCCGGCGCGCAAGCGCTACGACGGCGCGCTGGCGCCGTTCGCCGGCGTCGAAGTCATCGTCTAGACGCGAGGCCCTCCATCCGCACGCCGTACTGGGCGGCGATGGCGCCGATTTCCTGCGGCGGCGGGCTGCCGGCGCGGTCGAGATGGCGGAACATCTCCGCCGCCGCCAGTCCCGGGCAGGTGATGACCAGGAACCGCGCATCCTCGGCGCCGGCGTTGCGGAAAGCGTGCGGCACGCCCGGCGGCAGGCTGACGAAACAGCCGGCGCCGGCGCGCCGCTCGCCGGTTTCGTCCTCCAGCGTCAGCTCGCCCTCGAGGATGTAGAACATCTCCTCGTCGCGCTCGTGCACGTGCAGGGGCACGCCCTGGCCCGGCTCGACGATGTGCTCGGCGACGAATACGCCGTTGGCCGCGCCGTCGCTCTTGATCAGCATCGGCGCGCCCAGCACGGCCAGCGCCTCGCCCTGGCAGCGCTTCAAAACGCTCACGCCCCTGTTCCCGGCCATGTCTTCCTCCTTCGGTTCAGCCGTTGCGATGGCGCATGCGTAGAACCGATCGCGCCGGCCGGCGAGACGGCGAAACTGGACAGATCGTTCGCCGCGCCGAACAATGCCGCCATGGATCCCTTCGCCGGCATCGAGGTTTTCGCGCGCGTGGTCGAGACCGGCAGCATCACCGCCGCCGCCCAGGCGTTGCAGACGGCGAAGTCCTCGGTCAGCGAGACCGTCAAGGCGCTGGAGGAGCGCCTGGGCGTGCGCCTGCTCGACCGCACCACGCGCAAGCTGCGGCCGACCGAGGCGGGTGCCGCATTCTACACGCGCTGCCGGCGGCTGATCGAGGAGGCGGAGAACGCGCGGGCCGAGGCGCAGGCGCTGCAGCAGGCGCCGGCCGGGCGCATCCGGGTGGCGACGCCGCAGGGCTTCGCCGCGCTCTACATCGTGCCCAGCCTGCCCGGCTTCTACCGCGCCTATCCCGGCATCGAGATCGAGCTGGTCGAGGGCGCGGCGGTGGCCAACATGGTCGAGGACGGCATCGACCTGGCCATCCGCGTGGTCGACACGCCCGAACCGACCCTGGTGGTGCGCCGCATCGCCTCGATGCGGGTCATCGTGGTCGCCTCGCCCGACTACCTCGCCGCCGCCGGCGCGCCGCGCCGCCCGGCCGATCTGGCCGGCCACAATTGCGTCGGCTTCTCGCCGCTGGCCTGGCGCGGCAAGTGGCGGCTGGGGGCGGAGGAGATCGCCCTGCGGCCGCGGCTGCTGAGCGACAGCTCCGATTCGCTGCTGGCGGCGGCGGAGGCGGGTCTGGGCGTGGTGGCGATGCCCGACTGGATCGTCGCCGAGGCGCTGCGCGCGGGGCGGCTGAAGCGCGTGCTGGCGCGCTTCGAAACGCCGGTCGCCGGCATCTACGCCGTCTATCCGACGCGCCGGCTGATCACCCCGCGCGTGCGCGTCTTCGTCGACCACATCGTGCGCGCCTTGCGCGCCGCCGGCGTTCCCGCCTGAAGCGGCGCCAGGCCGGGTTCAGCGCCGGATGCCGGTCTCGCGGCCGATGGTGCGGAGCTGGATTTCCGTGGTGCCCTCGCTGATCGGATAGAGCCGGGCGTCGCGGAAGAAGCGCTGGATCGGGCTGTCCATGATGTAGCCCTGGCCGCCGAAGATCTGCATCGCCTCGTCGGCGAGATGGATCGCCGCTTCGCTGGCCACCACCTTGGCCATCGACGCCTCGAGATGGATCTTCTGCCCCGCATCGTAGCGCTGGGCGGCGTCGTAGACGTGCAGTTTCGCCGAGCGCAGCTCGATCGCCATGCGCGCCAGCTTGAACTGGATGGCCTGGAACTGGTTGATGGTCTGGCCGAAGGCCTTGCGCGTGGCGGCCTGTTCGGAGGCCAGCTCCAGGCAGGCGCGGGCCACGCCCAGGCTGCGCGCGGCATGGGTCAGCCGGCCGCTTTCCAGCACCGACATGACGTTGCGCATGCCGTCGCCCTCCTCGCCGAACAGTGCGTCGGCCGGCACCTCGCAATCGAAGAACACCTCGCCGGTCTCCATCGAGCGATGGCCGAGCTTGTCCATCTTGCGGATCTCGATCCCCGGCGTGCCGGTGTCGACGAGGAACAGGCTGACGCCCTTGGCGCGCGCCTGCGGATCGGTATAGGCGACCACCACCAGGTAATCGGCATAGGGCGCGCCGGTGATGTACATTTTCGAGCCGGTGATGCGCCAGCCGGCATTGGTGCGCTTCGCCCGCGTCTTCATCGCCAGCACGTCGGAGCCGGCGTCGGGCTCGGACATGGCGAAAGCGCCGGCCTTGATGCCCTGGATGGTGGGCAGGTAGTACTTCTCGAGCTGGTCCTTGGTGCCGATGCTGGGCAGCAGACGGAAGGCCAGCCCGCCCAGCCCGGTCGCCAGCCCGGCGCAGACGCGGGCGAACTCCTCGACGCAGATGCACTGGAACGCCCAGCCGGCGCCGGCGCCGCCATATTCCGGCTTGGCCGTGATCGAGAGGAAGCCCTGTTTGCCCGCCTTGCGCCGCAGCTCCTTGGGGTATTTGCCGGTGCGCTCGGCCTCGTCCACCAGCGGTGCAATTTCCTGCTCGGCGAAACGGCGGCAGGACTCGCGGAAAGCGGCGTGTTCTTCGGTCTCGATCATTTCCTTCCCCTTGTCGGCGGGCGGTCTCGGCGGGCGGCAAGTGTACTGAAAATGCGACGGATTGATACGAAATTTGTCCCTATAAAATAGATGCAATCAGATAAGATTGTGCCATGATTTATCC
>JBFXDA010000054.1:0-12743 GCA_050181585.1 Reyranellaceae bacterium | reverse complement strand
GAGGGCGCGTCGAGGCCGGAAAGCACGGGAGCGTTCGCCTGCTCGACCAGCGGCGCGGCGTAGAGCGCGGCGGCCTCGCGCAGGCCGGGCGCGGGAAACGGCGCGCTGCGCGTCCAGTTGCCCGCATAATGCGGCAGCCCGCCGGGCCGCACGGCGCCGAGCGCCGCCTGCGCCACCGAGGTCGAGGCGCGATGGCCGGCCTCGGCCAGCGCATGGCGCAGGGCGCCGACGATCAGCCCGCGCACGAGGCCGGCATCGCGGAAGCGGACTTCGGCCTTGGCGGGATGGACGTTGACGTCGACATGGCCGCGCGGCGCGTCGAGAAACAGGGCGACCAGCGGATGGCGGTCGCGGGCCAGGAAATCCTGGTAGGCGCCGCGCACCGCCCCGCCCAGCAGCCGGTCGCGCACCGGCCTGCCGTCGACGAACAGGAACTGCATCTGCGCGTTGCCGCGATTAAGCGTCGGCAGGCCGATATGGCCGGTCAGCCGGTAGCCCTCGCGCTGCGCGTCGATGGCCAGCGCGTTGTCGGCGAAGTCGCGGCCCATGATGGCGGAGAGGCGCTGCAGCCTGGCGGCGGCGGGATCGCGCGCCAGCAGATCGGCGCCGACGCCGGGATAGTTCAGCACCTGCCGGCCGTCGTCGTCGAGCGCGAAGCCGATGGCGGGAAAGGCCATGGCGAGCCGGCGCAGCGCATCGACCACGTGCAGCGTCTCGGTGCGCGGCTCCTTGAGGAATTTCAGCCGCGCCGGCACGGCGTAGAAGAGATCGCGCACCTCGACGCGGGTGCCCGGCGGGTGCGGCGCCGGCATCGGCCGGCCCTTGCGGCCGCCCTCGATATGCAGGGTGAAGGCGCTGTCGGAGCCACCCTTTGCTCCATGGGGCCGCGAGGTGAGCTGGAAGCGGCTGACCGAGGCGATCGACGGCAGCGCCTCGCCGCGAAAGCCCAGCGTGGCGATGTCGTCGAGGTCGTCGGCCGGCAGCTTGGAGGTCGCGTGGCGCTCGACCGCCAGCTCCATCTCCTCCGGCGACATGCCGACGCCGTCGTCGACCACGGCGATCAGCGCCCGCCCGCCCTCGCGCAGGAACACCTCGACGCGCGAGGCGCCGGCGTCGATGGCGTTCTCGACCAGCTCCTTGACCGCACTTGCCGGCCGCTCGACCACCTCGCCGGCGGCGATGCGGTTGACGAGCGTCGGCGGCAGGCGGCGGATCGCCATCTCAGCCCATCTTGCCGAGATATTCGCGCGTCAGGATCTTGCCCTGCTCGACGGCCGGCTGGTCGAAGGCATCGACCTCGAGCAGATGGGCGGCGATGATCGTCTCGAGCATGAAATGCATCAGCAGCGCGCCCATGCCGGCTTCGTCCAGCGCCGGAATGCGGAAGCGGCGCACCGGCCGGCCGTTCTGCGCCAGTGTGGCGGCGGTGGCGCGCGCCTCGGCGTCGAGCAGGTCGCCCATGGTGCGGCCGGCGAGATAGGACAGCGACTTCTCGTCGGACACGGTCTCGGGCAGCACGCGGCCGCCGCTGTTGACCGTGTCGCACATCATGACGGTGAACATCTTGTCGGCCGGGCCGTCGAGATAGAGCTGCAGCTGCGAATGCTGGTCGACCGTGCCCATGGCGCGGATCGGCGTCGTACCCTGCCCGTTCTTGCCCAGGCTCTCGGCCCAAAGCTGGCGATACCACAGGCCGAAATAGCCCAGCCGATCGACATAGGGCATCAGCACGGTGGTATTCAGCCCCTGGCTGCGCTGCAGGGCGATGGAAAGGGCGGCGCCGATGGCGGGCTCGCTGTCGCCGGGACTCCGAGCGTTCAAGGTGGCGTCGAGCACGGCGGCGGCGCCCTGTCGGACTTTGGCGATATCGAGCCCGGCGATGGCGGCGGGGATCAGCCCGACCAGCGACAGCACCGAGAAGCGGCCGCCGACCTTGGGGTCGTGCTCCAGGGTGCGGATGCCGTGCTTTTTCGCCAGCCGGCGCAGCACGTTGTCGCTGGGCTCGGTGATGGCCACGACGTGATCGGCGCCGGATTCGCCGCCGTAATGCGCCTCGAACCAGTCGAGCGCGATCAGCAGCTGCGTCAGCGTCTCGGCCGTGCCGCCGGATTTGGAGATGGCGAGGAAACCGGTCGAATCCGGATCGAAGCGCTCGAAGAGCTGCGCGAAGGTGTCGGGATCGACGTTGTCCATGAACCACAGCTTGGGCGCGCCCTCGGCCGGGCCGAAGCCGCGATCGGCCAGCGCGACGAGAGTCTGGCCGCCGAGGCTGGAACCGCCGGTGCCGAGGATCACCACGTTGGCGAAGCGGCGGCGGAAATCGGCGGCGACCTCGCGCATCTGATCGAGATCGTCGCTGCGCGCGGGCAGGCGCAGCAGCGGCAGCGAGCCGTCGTCGCGCCAGGCGCGCAGCTTCTCGAGCGCGGGGACGCTTGCCTGCAGCATGTGCTCGAAGGCCGGCCGCGCCAGCCCCTTGCCGCCGATGGTCTCGGCGAAACACTCGTCGATGGTCTGGAAATAGAGATGTCTGCTCATGTGGTTCCGAATGTTATCAGGCGGCATCGCGGGGTGAAACGCGCCCGCGTCAGGGCAGTTTCCCACAGGGAGCGGGGCTGCAGGCAACGACCATTCCGTGGCGATGGCTTGGGGGATGCCCGCCTTCAAGTGTCATGTCGAGCGGTGCGAGACATTTTTTTCCAGTCACCGCAGAGCATGCTGGTTGTCGGCGTAAAGAGATTCCTCGCTGCGCTCGGAATGACAAGGTTGGGGCTGCATTCGAGTGACGGGGTTGGGGATTGCGCTCGGAATGACAGGATTGGGGCCGCGCTCGGGATGACAGTCCCGGACCGCTCGGCCCGTCCCCTACTCCGTCGGCTTGACGCCCACGGGCTGGCCGACGACGACGAAGGTGAAGGCGTCGGGGTCGAGCAGGCGGTTTGCGGCCTTCTGCACGTCGGCTTTGGTGACGCTTTCGATCAGCCCGTTGCGGCGGTCGAGATAGTCGATGCCGAGATCGTCGAGCTGGACCTGCAGCAGCAGGCCGGCGATGGCGCCGCCGGAGGCGAAGTTGAGGGCGAAGGAGCCGGTGAGATAGGTCTTGGCGTTGGCCAGCTCCTCGTCGGTGACGCCCTGCTCGGCCATGCGCTTCATTTCGGAGCGGATCAGCGCGATCGATTCGGCGACCCGGTCGTTGGCGGTGGCGACCGAACCGTAGTACAGGCCGCCGGCGTCGTAGGGCTGCAGGCTGGTGCCGACGCCGTAGGCCAGGCCGCGCTTCTCGCGGATCTCCTCGGTGAGGCGCGAATTGAAGCCGCCGCCGCCGAGAATGTAGTTCATCACGAAGGCGGAGAACCATTCCGGATCGTCGCGCTTGAGCCCGTCGCGGCCCAGCACCACGACGCTTTGCGGGATGGCGCGCTCGACGACGATGGTACGGCCAGGCGGCGCGCCGGCCCAGTCGGGCACGCGAGCCGGCGGCGCGGCGGCCGGCAGGGCGCCGAAGCCGGTTTCCAGCAGACCGGCCAGCTCCTCGCGCGTGATGTCGCCGACCACGGCGACGGTCAGCCCGCCGCGACGGAAGGCGCGCTCACGCGCGGCCTTGACGTCGCCGACGCCCAGTGCCGCGACGCTTTCCAGCGTGCCTTCGGTGGGCCGCGCGTAGGGATGGCCGGCGAACAGGGACTCGGCCAGGGCGCGGCCGGCGATCCAGTTGGGGCTGGCCGAGGCGCTGCGCAGGTTGGACAGCATCTGGCCGCGGATGCGCTCCAGATCCGGTTCGGCGAAACGCGGCTCGGACAGCGACAGGCGCAGCAGATCGAAGGCGCGCTGGCGCTTGTCGCGCAAGGTGCGCAGCGAGCCCGAAATCTGGTCGGCCGAGGCATTGAACGACAGGCGCGCGGCGATGGCCTCGATCTCGGCGTGGAATTCCTGCGAGCCATAAGGACCGGCGCCCTCGTCGAGCAGCGCCGCCATCATGCGGGCGGCGCCCTCGCGGCCGACCGGATCGAGCGCGCCGCCGCCCTGGAAGGCGAATTCGACCGAGATCACCGGCGCGGTCTCGTCGCGCACCAGCCAGGCCCGGATGCCGGAGGGCGAAATCACCTCCTCGATGTCGATGGCGGCGGCCGGCGAGACGATCAGCGGCTGGGCGATGAAGGGCGACAGCCCGACCAGCAGCAGCAGCCAGACGCGATGCAGGCGGTTGATTTTTTGTCGCGCCGTCATTGCGCCGCCCCGGGCGGGAGAAGGGCCGAGGTGACGTGGCGGCCGTCGCGGAAGACATGGCGGGCGGCGGCATTGACCTGCTCGACGGTGACCGCCTCGACGCGATCGGGCCAGGCGCCGATCTCCTCGAGGCTGCGACCGATGGCGAGCTGCGAGCCGTACAGCCGGGCGCCGCTGGTCAGCGAGTCGCGGGCATAGACGTTGGCGGCGAGAAGCTGCAGGCGGGCGCGCTCGACCTCCTCGGCGGTGACGCCGTCCTTGAGCAGCAACGCGACCTGCGCCTCGACGGCGCGGCCGACCTCTTCCATCGACACGCCGGCGGCCGGCGTGACGGCGATGCCGAAGCTGGTCTGGCCGAGCGCCGACCCGGAATAGCCGGAGCCGGCCTGAGAGGCCAGGCGGCTCTCGACCACGAAGCGGCGGTAGAGGCGGCTGTTCTGGTTGCCGCCCAGAATGTAGGACAGCACCTGCAGCGGCACGGCGTGCTGCGTTTCGCCGGCCATGTAGGACGGCGCCAGCCAGTCGCGGCCCCATTGCGGCTGCTGCACGCGCGGATCGCGATGCTCGACATAGTCGGGGCCGACGATCTCCTCGCGGAACGGCCGCGTGCGCTTCTCGAAGGTCGAGGGCTTCAGCGCGCCGAAATGGCGCTCGGCCATCTGCCGCACCTTCTCCGGCTCGACGTCGCCGGCCACGACCAGGATGGCATTGTTGGGCGCGTAGTGCCTGCCGTAGAAGTCGAGCGCGTCGGCGCGCGAAAGCTGTCGTATTTCGCGCTCGTAGCCGATGATGGGAATGCCGTAGCCCTGCTCGCCGAACATCGCTTCGGAGACCTTCTCCGACAGGATGGCGGCCGGGCTGTTGTCAATGCGCGAGCGGCGCTCCTCGAGGATGACGTCGCGCTCGGGAAGCACCTGCTCGTCGGCCAGCACCAGATTGGCCATGCGGTCGGCTTCCATGCCCATGACCATGTCGAGACGGTCGGCGGCGATGGTCTGGTAGTAGCCGGTGTAGTCGTAGGAGGTGAAGGCGTTGTCGCGCCCGCCGTTGCGCGCCACGATTTTCGAGAACTCGCCCGGCGGCACGCCGGGCGTGCCCTTGAACATCAGATGCTCGAGGAAATGGGCGATGCCCGACTTGCCTTTGGGTTCGTCGGCCGAACCGACGCGATACCACACGGTCTGGTGCACGATGGGGGCGCGATGGTTGGGGAAGACCACGACCTGCAGCCCGTTCTCCAGCCTGTAGCTTTCGAAGCGGAAGCCGCGCTCGGCGGCGAGCGGGGTCGAGAGCGAGACGGACTGCGCCGAAGCCAGCAAAGCCAGCACGGCGAGAAACCGCGGAATACGGGACAAACGCCACCTCCCGGCCGGCGCGCCTGGCGGCCGACCAAACCGGCGGCGGCCCTCCCCGGCCGCGCCTCAGAATGCGATGCGCCGACCGGTCCCCCGACCGGCCGCAAGTTTGCTCTAGAAGATGCCTTCCAGCAGCCCGCGCTTGCGCCGCTCGATGGTCGGCGTGGCGCCTTCGGTCACCGGCTGGCCGACCGCCTGCGCCTCGCGGATACGCTGCTGCTCCTTCGCCGGATCGACCACGGTGCCGGGCGGCTCCGGCTTGCGCCAGAAGATCAGATCGTCGATCAGGGTGCGGTCCTGCTCGGCCAGCAGGCCGGTTTCCTGGTTGACGACGGCGCGGATATTGGGATCGGCGTTGGCGGCGCCGGCCTTGGCCAGAAGCGCGGATTCCGATGGGCTGCCGCTGGCGCTTTCGCGGGCGGCCTGCACGGCGCTGACCGGCTGGCCGCTGACCAGCGAACGGGCGGCGACCTGCGGCGGGGTATCCTGCGGCCGCGGCGCGCCGGGCCGCGGCGGGCGCAGATCGGCGTTCGGCGGGATCGACAGCGGCTGCTGCGCCACCACCTGGAATTCGTCGGGCGCCTGCTTCTTGCTGCTGGCGCCGAACAGGTTGTCGACCGCCCCGCAGCCGGACAACAGGAGGGCGCCGGCGCACAGCCCGCCGATCGCCAGAATCCCGTTACGTCGCATCGCTTCCTCCACTGTCCGGGCCCGGCGGAACCGGACCGTTTTGCATCGCCACGTCAGGTCTTAGCTTGCCGGTCGAAAAACAGCGAATCAACCAGCAGCGCGACCACGCCCAAGGTTATGGCCGAATCGGCCAAATTGAAGGCGGGCCAGTGCCAGCCCGAATAATGCACGTCGATGAAGTCGTAAACCGCGCCAAACCGCGCACGATCGATCACGTTGCCGATGGCGCCGCCGATCAGCGCGCCGATCGCCAGCGCCGTCAGAACCCGCTGCGCGCGGGCCAGCCAGAAACAGAGCAGCACGACGATGGCGACGGCCAGCGCCGACAGCACCCAGGGCGCCCCGGCCCAGTCGTGGCTGAACAGGCCGAAGCTGACGCCGCGGTTCCACACCACGACGAAATTCAGGAACGGCGCGAGCTCGATCGCCTTGCCGTCGGCCAGCAGGGTCTGCATGACCAGGATCTTGGTCGCCTGGTCGGCGACGACAATCGCCAGCGAAAAGGCCAGGCCGAGCCGCAGCATGCGCCGGCCGAGCGGGGTGAGCGGCGCCATGCGCTCCCTACTCCGCCGCCTGGGCGGGATGGACGACGGCGTCCTCGCAGCGCAGGCACAGGCCCGGATGCTCGGCCGACGCGCCGACCTCGGGCAGCACCATCCAGCAGCGCTGGCATTTCTCGCCGCCGGCCAGCGACGGCACGACGCCGACGCCGGCGATCTCGGCGATGACGAAGGCGCCGGCGGGCGGCTCGCCCTCGACCAAAGTGGCGCCGGAAGTCAGGAAAATCTCGGCCGGGTTCAGCCCCTGATAGGCGGCGAGATAGTCGGCGCCGGCATAGACCGTCGGCGCGGCCTGCAGCGCCGAGCCGATGCGCTTTTCGGCGCGCTCGATCTCCAGCGCGCCGGTGACGACGCGGCGCAGGTCGCGCACCTTCTCCCAGCGCGCCGCCTCGGCGTCGTTCTTCCACTCGGCCGGGATGGCCGGGAAGACGCGCATGTGGACGCTTTCCTCGAGCTCGTCGGTGCCGGCGTTGGGGCGGGCCAGCCACGCCTCCTCGGCGGTGAAGCACAGCACCGGCGCCAGCCAGGCGGTGAGGCAGGAGAAGAGATGCGCCAGCACCGTGCGGCAGGCGCGCCGGCGCAAGGAGTCGGCGCGGTCGCAGTAGAGCGCGTCCTTGCGGATGTCGAAATAGAAAGCCGACAGGTCGACGGCGCAGAAATTGTGGATCTGGGTCGACAGCGTGTGGAAGTCGAAATCGTGCACCGACTGGCGCACGATGCCGTCGAGCTCGTGCAGGCGATGCAGCACGAAGCGCTCCAGCGGCGGCAGCTCGGCGAAGGCGACCCGCTCGGACGGGGTCCAGCCCTCGAGGCTGCCCAGCAGATAGCGCAGCGTGTTGCGCAGCCGGCGATAGGCCTCGGCGTGGTGCTTGAGGATCTCCTTGCCGATGCGCTGGTCCTCGACGTAGTCGGAGCCGACCACCCAAAGGCGCAGAATGTCGGCGCCGAACTCGTTCCACACCTCCTGTGGCGCTGTGACGTTGCCCAGCGACTTGGACATCTTGCGGCCCTGCTCGTCGAGGGTGAAGCCGTGCGTCAGCACCGCCTCGTAGGGCGCGCGGCCGCGCGTGCCGCAGCTTTCCAGCAGCGAGGAATGGAACCAGCCACGATGCTGGTCGGAGCCCTCGAGATAGAGCGAGGCCGGCCATTGCAGGTCCGGGTTGCCTTCCAGGGTGAAGGCGTGGGTCGAGCCGGAATCGAACCAGACGTCGAGAATGTCGGTGACGACCTCGTAGTCGCCCGGATCGTAGTCGTTGCCGAGGAAGCGCTGCGGATCGGTGAACCAGGCGTCGGCGCCTTCCTGCTCGACGGCACGGGCGATGCGGTCGATGACCTTCTGGTCGCGCAGCGGCTCGCCCGTGCGCTTGTCGACGAACACGGTGATCGGCACGCCCCAGGCGCGCTGGCGCGAGACGCACCAGTCGGGGCGCTGCTCGATCATCGAGCGCAGGCGGGTCTGGCCGGCCTGCGGCACGAAGCGGGTGGCGTCGATGGCGGCCAGCGCCTTCTCGCGCAGGGTGCCGCCGATTTCCTCGATGCGCCGGTCCATGGCGATGAACCATTGCGGCGCGTTGCGGAAGATCAGCGGCGCCTTCGAGCGCCAGGAATGCGGGTAGGAATGGGTGATCTTGTTCTTCGCCAGCAGCGCGCCGGCCTGCTCGAGCGCGGCCATCACCGCGTCGTTGGCCGAGCCGCGCTTGCCGTACGGCGTCAGCACCGTCTTGCCGGCGAACAGCGGCACGTGCGGGTAGTAGCTGCCATCGGCGTCGACCGTGTCGGGCACCTCGACGCCGTTCCTGACGCCGAGCTCGTAGTCGTCGGCGCCGTGGCCGGGCGCGATATGTACCACGCCGGAACCGGCATCGGTGGTGACGAAGTCGGCCGCGAACAGGCGCACGTCGAAATCGTAGCCGTGGCCGCGCAGCGGATGGGCGCAGACTGTGTCTTTCAGCCTGATACCCGGAAACTCTGAAATTACCTTGAACGCAAATCGCGCTTCTTGTGCCACGGCCTCAGCCAGGTCCTTGGCGAGAACGATCTGCTCTCCCACACGCGCAAATGAACCTCCGCCAGCTTCCGTGACCTCGATCAGCGCATATTCGATGTCGTTGCCGTAAGCCATCGCTCGGTTGCCCGGGATGGTCCACGGCGTGGTGGTCCAGATCAGGATGCTGGCAGCCGACTTTCCAGCACCTGTCTCATGCTGCACGAGTGGAGCATCGGTATTCAGCACCGGAAAGCGCACGTAGATCGTGTCCGAGACGTGGTCGTGATACTCGACCTCGGCCTCGGCCAGCGCGGTCTTCTCGACGACGCTCCAAAGTACGGCCTTGGAGCCCTTGTAGAGACCGCCATTCATCAGGAACTTGCCGAGCTCGCGCACGATCTGCGCCTCGGCGGAGTAAGCCATGGTGGTGTAGGGACGCTCCCAGTCGCCTTCGACGCCCAGCCGGCGGAACTCCTGCTTCTGCACGCCGATCCAGCGATCGGCGAAGTCGCGGCACTGGCGGCGGAACTCGACGATCGGCACCTCGTCCTTGTTCTGCTTGCGGGCGCGATACTCCTCCTCGATCTTCCATTCGATCGGCAGACCGTGGCAGTCCCAGCCCGGCACGTAATGGGCGTCCTTGCCCAGCATCTGCTGCGAACGGTTGATGACGTCCTTGAGGATCTTGTTCAGCGCGTGGCCGATATGGAGATGGCCGTTGGCGTAGGGCGGGCCATCGTGCAGGACGAATTTCTCGCGGCCCTTCGACTGGGCGCGCAGCCTGGCGAACAGCCCGATGCGGTCCCAGAAGGCCAGCAGCTCGGGTTCCTTCTTGGCCAGCCCGGCCTTCATGGGGAAGCCGGTGCGCGGCAGGAATACAGTGTTCTTGTAGTCGGCCATTGTCGTAACGACTTGATCTGATGGAGAAAAACGTGCGGGACGGCCCCGGCCGCTGCTCTAGCGGACCGGGCGGCTAATTCGCACGAGGACGCCCGCGCGGGGCGCTATGGCCGGGTTTTGCTGCATGGCGGCGGAGGATAGGGGGCGGGCTATATAAGGTCAAGGAATCGCCCCGGACCCTATCTCCTCCCCAGCAACGGCACCAGCATCGCCCCGGACAGCGCCAGCACCGCACTGGCCGCTGCCGTCGCCAGCAGGAAGTCGTTGTCGGGGCCGACGAGGAGCGCGCCGAGATAGGGGCCGGCGACCTGGCCCAGCCCGAACGAGGCGGTCATCAGGGCCAGGGCGCGCGGCGCCTGTTCGCCGGCCATGCTGCGGGCCTGCTGCAGGCCGAGCGAGGTGATGCCGACCAGCGTGGCGCCCAGCGCTGCAGCACCGATCACCGCGCCGGGGATGGAATGCCAAAGTACGGGCGCCATCAGGCCGATGGCCTGGATGAGATAGGCGAGGATGAGTGCGGGCACCTGGCCCAGGCGGGCGGCGGCGACCTGCCAGAAGACGTTGGAGGGGGCGGCGGCGAGGCCGACCACCAGCCAGGTCAGGGTCGAGAATTCGGCCAGGCCCGGCAGGGTGCGAACTAAAGTGGGCAGATAGGTCGCCTGCACGACGTAGCCTATGCCCAGCCCGCCATAGGCGATCACCAGCAGGGTGAAGTTCAACGTGAAGAGCGGTGCGCGGGCCGGCGCATCGGCCGGGCGCGGCGGCAGCGGCGGCGGCACGATGGCGAAGGCCGAGCGCAGGGCGGGGATGGCGAGCACCGAGGCCAGCATTCCGCCGGCGATCCACTGCCAGTCCCAGGCGACGCCCGTCTTCTGCAGCGCCTCGACCACCAGCGAGGACAGCACGATGCCGAGGCCGACGCCGCCATAGATCCAGCCGATATGCTGGCCGCGGCCGGTGGCGGCAAGACTCTCCAGCGCGAAGCCTGTGACGAAGACCAGCGCCACGGCGGAGACGACGCCGCTCAGGAAGCGGATGGCGTGCCAGGCCAGCGCATCGCCGGTCAGGCCCATGATCAGCGTGGTCAGTGCCGAGAGGGCGATAGAGAGGATCAGCAGGCGCTTGCGGGCTATGGCGCCGGAGAAGGCTGCCGCCCCCAGCGCGCCGACGAAATAGCCGAGGAAATTCGACGAGGCCAGCAGGCCGGCACTTCGCACGTCGAGCAGGCCGGCCTCGATCATGTCGGGCAGGATCGGCGTGTAGAGAAAGCGGCCGATGCCCATGGCGATCATCAGCGTCGTCATGCCGCCCAGGATCACCAGCGCCAGCGAGGGCGGGCGGCGGGCGGGCTTGTCGTGCGTCGTGGGCGGCGGGCGGTGCATGATCCAGTGTGGCAGGCGCGACGGGCTCGGGCGTGCGGCAAGATTATGCCGATCGGCCGATCGGCTGCTTCAGGCGCGGCGGCAAGGCTGCCTTGCGCCGGACGGGACGAGCGGCCTCAGCGCCGGGCGCGCAACAGGGAGCGCGCGACCTCGCCGTCGCGCACGATCTGCGCCTTCAGATCCTCGAAGCTGGGAAACTTCATCTCGGCGCGCAGGAAATCGACGAAGGCGACGCGCAAATGCTTGCCGTAGAGATCGCCGGAGAAATCGAACAGGTGGATCTCGAGCCAGACGTTGCGGCCGTCGACCGTCGGGCGCGAGCCGAAATTGGCGACGCCGTCATACCATTGCGTGTCGGCGCCCTGGTCGACGCCGGCGCGCACGGCGTAGACGCCATGGGCCGGCTGCAGCACGTCGGCCAGCCGCACGTTGGCGGTGGGAAAGCCTATGGTGCGACCGCGCTGCTGGCCGGTCTCGACCCTGCCCTCGATCTCCCAGTGCCGGCCGAGCAGGCGCGCGGCCTCCTTGGCCTTGCCGGCCTGCAGATAGGCGCGGATCTGGGTCGAGGAATAGATCTCGCCGCTCTCGGCGGCGACCGGCGAGACGGCGGTGTAGCTGTAGCCGTGCTCCTTCGCCAGGCGCTCGAGCAGAACGGCGTTGCCGGAGCGGCCTTTGCCGAAGACGAAATCGTAGCCGGTGACGACGTGGCGCGCGCCGAGCCCGGCCCGGCCGATGACCTCGGCGACGAAGCGCTCGGCGGAGTACGCCGCGAACTGCGCGTCGAAGCGCACGACGAACAGCAGGTCGACGCCCAGCGCCTCGATGGCGTGCGCCTTGAGCCGCAACGGCGTCAGGCGGAACGGCTTGTCGTCCGGGCGGAAGAAGCTGCGCGGATGCGGCTCGAAGGTCAGCACCGCGCTGGGCGCGCCGAGCGCGGCGGCGACCTTTCGCGCCTCGCCGATCACCGCCTGGTGGCCGCGATGCACGCCGTCGAAATTGCCGATCGCGACCACCGAGCCGCGATCGGCGGCGGGCAGCCTGTCGTAATGGCGATAGACGCGCATCGGCGAGGACCGGGGCATGTGGGTTCGGGCGGGGCGGGCTGGTGCGGGGCTGGCGGTGCGAACTTAAGCGGCGGCGGTGCGGGCGCGGGTCGGCACCAGCGCCACGGCCTTGCCGTCGATCACCACCTTGCCGCCGACCGAGCAGGTGGTCTTGAGCACGACGCGGCGCTTCTCGGGCACGATCTCTATTATCTCGGCACGGGCGGTGACGGTGTCGCCGGCGCGCACCGGCGCCTTGAACTGGATGTCCTGGCTGACATAGATGCAGCCCGGCCCGGGCAGCTTGGTGCCGAGGATGGTGGAGATGAAGGAGGCGCTCAGCATGCCGTGCGCCACCCTGCCCTTGAACATGGTGTCGGCGGCGAATTCCTCGTGCAGGTGGACCGGGTTGGTGTCGCCCGAGACGCCGGCGAAGGCCATGATGTCGGCTTCGGTCACGGTCTTGCCGAAGACCGCGCTCATGCCGACCTTCAGATCCTCGAGATAGTAGCCGTGCATCTCCGCGCTCATGGCACCGTTCCTTCCCCTGTACGTTCCGACCTTGCCCGCGCCAGCGACGAACGGCCCGGGGCGCGCACTCT
>JBFXDA010000053.1:0-13133 GCA_050181585.1 Reyranellaceae bacterium | reverse complement strand
GCTGACCAAGGCGCGCGCCCGCCAGGGCCGCGCCGGCGAGTCGGTGGTGATGTTCGTCCTCATCCCGCAGGCGCGGCTGAAGAAGCTGTTCGATCTCGAAACGCGCGCCCGCCAGGCGGGCGACGAACTCGCCGCCGAACTCCAGTAGGTAACCGCCCATGGCCGACAAGTCCGTCGCAATCAGGCTGTCCGTCAAGGATGCCGAGCTGGTGCGCGCCACGCTCGAGCGCCTGGGCAAGGATGGCGACGCGGCGATTCGCAAGATCGACAAGGCGGCGAAGGATGCCGGTTCCGGCGGCGGGTTTTCGCTGCTCGATCAAGGCGTGGCCAAGCTCAGATCGTCGATCGTGGGACTCGCGGCCGGATTGTCCGTCGGCGCGTTCGTGGCCTTCACTCGCGGCGCCGTCGATGCCGCCGGCGGTCTTGGCGAACTGGCGGAGCAGCTGGGCGTCAGCACCGACAAGCTGCAGGTCTATCAATACGCCGCCCTGCAGGTCGGTGTGCGCAACGAGGAACTGGAAACCGGCCTATCGCAGCTGACCCGCCGCATCGGCGAGGCGCGCCAGGGCAATGACCAGATGATCGAGGCGTTCAGCCGCCTCGGGGTGAAGATACTCGACGTCAACGGCAGGGTGCGCGGCACCGACGCCATTCTGGCCGACATCGCCGATGGCCTGGCCGGCATGGCGGATCCCGCCGATCGCGCCGCCGCGGCGGTCGAACTGTTCGGCAAGAGCGGCCAACGCCTGCTGCCGCTGCTGTCGCAGGGCTCCGCGGCGCTGGCCGCGTACGATGCCGCCGCGCGCCGCGCCGGATCGGTGTGGTCCGAGTCGGAAATCGCCGCAGCCGATAAATTCTCCGACGAGCTGGTCCGGCTCGAAGCCGAGGCGACCAAGCTGGCGCAGAGCCTGGTGGTCAATGGCGGGGTGCTCGACGGGCTCAATGCCCTGATGGGCTACCTCACCGGCAAGGACATCGAGGGCGAGACAGGGCTGGCAAGGGCGCTGCGCCTGGCGCGCGAAAACGCGGTGGCGTTGCGTGCCGCGCTGCTGCTTCTGCCGGGCTTTGGCGATGGAGCTGCATCGTCGGGCGCTAAGTTCGGCGCCGGCCTGTCCTTCGGCGATCTGTTCAACCCGAACCGGCTGGGCGCCGGCCTGCGCGCCGACATCCAAGCGCAGCGCCTGCACACGCAGCTGACGCAGCAGCAGATCGTTGGCCCGGACGAGGCGCAACGCCTGCTGGGCGATGTTTACGGCACTCCGGCCTCGACGGCAGGCGTCAGCAATCCCGTCTCCCAGCGCGAGATCGAAGCGCAGCGCAAGGCCGAAGAACAGATCCGCAAAACGACCGAGGCGCTGGCGCAGCAGGCCGAACAGTACGGGAGGCTGGGAGAGAAGCGGGCTGTCTATGACGCCATGCAGCAGGCTGGCATCAAGACCACCGACGAGGAAATCAAAGCGGCACGCGAACTGGTCGCCACCCATCCGGAACTGGCCTCCGCGCGCGAAAAGGCGATCGCGCAGCTCGCCACCCAGGCGGAGCAGACCTATCGGGCCTCGAAGGCCGACGAGGCGCGTACCCAGGCGCAGCGTGAGGCCGAACAACAGCAAAAGAGACTGAGCGAAGAACAGAAGAAAGCCGTCGCGGCGCTGGACGATATGGTCTTCGGTCTGCAGGAAGAACAGCGCCAACTCGGCCTGACCGACCGCGAACGCTTCATCCGGCAGAAGCTGCTCGAAGCCGAACCCAAAGCGCTAAAGCTCGCCGCCGATGCGGCGGAGAACTACAGGAAGCAGATTGCGGCGGAAGCAGGCGCGCTCTACGACGCCAACAAGGCGACCGAAGACGCCAAAAAGCAGCGCGACGAATACCTGCGCGAGGCGCAGAAGCAGGCGGAGGCGCAGCGCGACCTGCTGCTTGAGCCCTATCGCGAGGCGTGGCGCTCGATCCAGCAGCTCGGCGCCTCGGCGATCGAACAGATGTTCAACGGCTCGCTGCAGAGTGCGAAGGATTTCTGGAACGAGTTCAAGAACATCGCGCTGCGCGCGCTGGCGCAGATCGCCTCGGCCGAGATCACCGTCGCCATCCAGGGCGTGTTCGGCGTCACCGGACCCAATGGCGGCGGGCTTTCCGGCTTTGTCAGCCAGATTTTCGGCGGCGGGTCGTCCTCTCCCTATGCCGGCACGTCCAATCTGCCGGTCAACAGCAGCGGCTTCGGCGGTGGCAACATCGGCAGCGGGCTGTTCGGCCAGGGCTCGATCGGCTCGTTCCTGTCGCGCCCGATCGGTTCGCTCGGCATCGGGCTCGAGGAATTCGCCCAACTCGGCGTTGCCGGACTGGAAACGCCCGGTGGGTTCCTTGGCAGCCTCTCGATCGGCCAGGGCCTGGGCGCGCTCGGCGGCCTGGCCGGCGGCATCTACAGCCTGACGCAGGGCAACTGGATCGGCGGCGCCACGGGCATTCTGGGCGCCGGTCTGTCGCTGATCCCCGGCGTCGGCCAGGTGCTTGGCCCGCTGCTCGCCATCGCCGGGCCGCTGCTGGGCGGGCTGTTCGGCGGCGCGCCGGAGATCCCGATCAAGAAGGCGCAGCTCTATACCGGTGCGCCCGGCATTCAGACCGGTGGCAGCGGCACGATCTATCAGGGCACCGATTTCACCTACACCACGCCCTTCGGCGTGCTGGGCTATTACGGGCCGGGCACCAACAAGCGCTTCGACGATCCCTCCGGCGAGGCCGGCGACTTCCTGCGCGCCGTGGTCGACATCGACCGCGCCGTGGCCGAGCTGCTGACCCAGCCGGAAATCGACCGCGTCGCCGCCGCCCTGCAGGGCCGGCCGGGCGTCGGCGTCGAATGGAAGAAGGCCTTCGACAACGAAGGCTTCGACATCGTCAAGGACCGGCTCGATGTCATGCTGCGCACGCTCTATGGCGGCAACGTCGCCACCCAGGGCCTGTCGGGCATCGCCCGCGGCAACGAGAATATCGACGAGCTGGTCAACCGCGCCGGCGAGGTGATCCAGATCGCCAACGCCATCAAGGGGCTGGGGCTGGAAAGCACGGCGGCGGAGAAGGCGATCGACGGGCTCAACGAGCAATTCGACGAGCTGTCGCGCAAGGCCGAGCAGTACGGTTTTTCCGCCGCCGACCTGGCCAGGATCGACGCCGAACGGCGCCGGCAGATTTCGCTGGTCGCCGGCGATTTCAACCAGGGCGTGGCCGACGCGCTGCTGGGTTACGACAACGCCTATGCCCTGGCGCAGAAGCAGCTGGACGATTCGCAGGATCAGCGCCGCAAGGAAGCGGTCTATCTGATCGACCAGTACGAGAAGGGCCTGATCGACACGCTGGTCGACATCAACGCGCTCGAGGAACTGTTCGGCAAGGAACGGGTCAAGCTGGCGGAGCAGTATCTCGCCCAGCTGGGGTCGTCTTGGCAGGACTTCGTCGACGGGCTGACCTTCGGCCCGCTGTCGTCGAAATCCAACCGCGAGCAATACGAGCTGGCGCTGGCGCAATACCAGGACGTGCGCGGCCGGGCGCAGGCCGCCTTCGCCGCCAACGACAATCTCGATCCCGCCCTGGCAGCGGAATTCCAGCGCGAGGCGCTGGCCGCCCTGCAATGGAGCCGCACCTATCAGGCCTCGAGCCTGGCGACGGCCGAGCTCTACCAGCAGATCCTCGACCTGGCGCGCGAGTTCGGCGACGTCAGCGTGCCCGGCATGGCGACGGGCGGCGAAGTCGGTCCCGGCCTGGTGCGCGTCGGCGAACACGGCGCCGAACTGATCCGCCTGTTCCAGCCGGCGCGCGTCTACAACCGCGACAGCTCCGATCGCCTGCTCGGCGGCGGCGGTGTCGGCGACCTGCGCAGCGCCTTCCGCGAGATCGCCGTCGAGCTGATCCGCAACGACAGCGACGGATATGGCGCGATCGTGGCCGAGATTCGGCAATTGCTCCAAGAGTTCCGCGCCGAAGCGCGCGACCGGCGCCTGCGCGAGCCCGCGCCCGGCGCAACCCGCCGCCGCGCCGGCGCGGCGTAACCGGAACACTGCCCCATGATTTACGCCGATCGCGTCAAATTCGTCACGTCGAGCACCGGCACCGGCGCGGTGCAGGAAGGGTCCGCCGTCGCTCCGTTCCGGCAGCTGGCCGACGTCACCGGCTCGGGCGGCCGCCAGTTCGTTTATATAATCCAGAACGCAGGTTCTCCGCCGACCGAGTGGGAGTTTGGCATCGGCACCTATACCGCCGGCACGCCGGGCAGCCTGTCGCGCGCCACGGTGTTCGGCTCGTCCAATGCCGGCGCGCTGGTGAACTTCTCCGCCGGCACCAAGACGGTAAGCATTCCCGATGCTGCCGCCTTCCATGGCGTGCTCGACGGCGAGATGCACGGCGCCGTGACCGGCGGCACTGCCACGGCGCTGACGGCCAACTTCTATCCGCAGCCTTTCGCCCTGCGCGACTTCGCCCGCGTCGCCATCAAGCTGCACACCAATATCGGCGCCGCCGCCACCTTCAACCCCAATGGCCTGGGCGCGGAACCGATCATGGAACAGGCCGCCTCGGGCCTGCAGGCGGTCACCGCCGGCCGCTTCAAGTCCGGCATGATCCTGGTGCTGCGCCGCATCGACAGCCAGTGGCAGATCGCTAATGGCATGGTGCAGGACGTCGTGCCTTCGGCCTCGGACACGGTCGAGGGCATCGTCGAACGCGCCACCATCGCCGAAGTGCTGGCCGGCACCGACACCACCCGCTATGTCACGCCGGACGCGCTGGCGGCCGCGATCGGCAAGAAGGGCGCGGACCTGACCGACGGCGCCACGGTGACGCTGCCGAACACCGGCGGCGATTATTTCGTGCTGCTGGGCAGCACCACTCTGACCGCGGTGGCGCTGCAGGATGGCAATTCCTCGCGCCCGGCCGGATTCGAGGTCACCTTCCGTTTCGCCGCGGCCAAGAACGTCACCCATTCCGCCAGCCTGAATCTGAAGGACGACGCCGATTTCTCGGCCGCGTCCGGCGACATTCTGGTGCTGCGCTACGAGGGTTCAGGGGTGTGGCGCGAGATCGATCGCCATCTCGAGCTGACGCCGCCGGATCCGCCCGATCCGGTCGATGTCGAGGTCGACAACACCACCGCCACCGTCACCTTGAACGCGGCCTATCAGGACACGGGCCTCGAAGTGACCGTCAATGTGCCCAGCGCCACCGCCCAGGTCGTGCTGATCGCCACCATCGGCTGGCAGGGTCATGGCGACGAGATGCGCCTGCAGTTCCAGCGCGATGGCGTCGATTTCGGGCCGGATTTCGGCATCTCGCTGCTGGACAATTCGGGCACCGACTATCGCGGCGTTAACACGCTGATGCGCTACAACACGCCCGGCGCGCCAGGCACCTATGTCTACAAGCTGCGCGCCAAGAAGGTCGGCGGCGGCAATATCCAGCTGGTCGGTCAGACCGGGCCGAGCAACGACGAGGCGCAGATCGTGGCGCTGATCGTCGAGCCGCTGGCCTGACGGCGCGGTCATGGCCGAGAGTTTCACAGCCCCGCTGGCCGAGCGCATCTTCCTGATCGAAATCGCCGCCCAGCCGCCCTCGGGCGCGGCGACCAGCGGCCGCTCGGATTTCGGCGACCTGGCCTGGGGCGAACCGGCCGAACCCGACGAGATCGTGCAGAACGATGTGGTGCTGCGCTACGCCGGCGCGCCGTTCCGCTCGCGGCCCGACGACAGCCCGGCCAACACGCCATGGGAGCACCGGCTGCTGCAGCCGATGCTGCTGTCGCGCGCGTTGCCGCTGGCGCCCGGCGAGGGGGGCATCATCGCCTTCACCGCCGGCAGCGAGGTGGAGCTCGGCAATGCCGATGGCGGGCTCGACGTCGCCGTGCAGAGCTATGCCGTCGACGGCCGCGATGTGACTTTGCGCGCGGTCGCGCCAGATGCCGCCTATGCCGATGCGACGCTGCTGTTCGCCGGCTCGGCCCTGTCATGGCGCATCGCCGACCGGCAGCGTGTGGTGCTGGCGGTGCGCGGCAAGACCCATCTGCTGGCGCGGGCGCTGCAGACGCATCTCTATCCGGGTTCCGGCCTCAACGATGAGGATGGCGACGCCGATCTGGCCAACCAGCAGCGGCCGCTGTCTTTCGGCTATTGTTCCAACGTCACGCCGCGGCTGGTCTCCGCCTTCAATCAGCTCTACCAGGTCCATGACGGGCCGGTGAACGATATCCCCATGGTCTATGACGGCGGCGTCGAACTGACGCCCGGCAGCGACCATGCCGACGTCGCAACCCTGCTGGCCGCGACGCCCTCCGCCGGAACCTTCGACACCTGCCTGGCCGAGGGCTATTTCATGCTCGGCAGCAATCCCGTCTATGACGTGACGGCCGACGTGGAAGGTGACAAGACCGGCGGCACCTTCGCCACCGACGCCGCTGCGATCGCCGAACGCATGCTGGTGCGCGGCGGCATCGATCCCTCCGAGATCGACGGCGACGCCTTCGACGCGCTGTCGACCGACCAGCCCGCGCCGATGGGCTATTACGTCCGCGATGCGATTTCGACCGGCGATGCGGTGGCCGACCTGCTGTCCGGCATCGGCGCCTTCGTCGGCGAGACGGCGGCCGGGCTGTTCACCGTCGACCGGCTGGAAGCGCCCGATGCGGCCGACGACACGATCAGCGAAGTGGCCCAGCTCGACCTGGCCTTGAGCGAGTTGCCGGCGGAAGTGACGCCCTGCATCTGGCGGCTTGGCGTCACCTGGGGCGTGAACTGGACGCCGCAGAACATCCAGCTCGACGCCGCGAACATTCCCGCCGCGCGCCTGGCCTTCATCAAGGTGGCGGCCCGCGTCGCCGTCGCCTTCGACACCGACCGCCAGGCGATCCACCGCATGGCGCAGGACTATGTCGGCGTGCGCCCGCCCGTGCGCGCCTATTTCCGCGACGAGGCCGATGCCCAGGCCGAAGCCGAGCGGCTGCTGGCGCTATGGGCGCCCGGCCGCCAGGTGCTGACCATCGACGTGCAGGACGAGACGCACCAGGCGGCGATCGGCGACCAGTTCAGCGTCAAATCGAGCCGCTACGGGCTGGAAACCGGCGCGCCGTGCCGCGTCTTCGGCATCGCCTTCGATGCCGCCCAGGCGCTGACCCGCCTGCAGGTGTTGCGATAGCTTTCACAGAACGGAGCAACGACCATGGTCGCCTTCAACAAGTTCAACGCCTTCACCGAACACGCCTTCGAGAAGGTGCATGACCTGTCAGCCGACAGTTTCGTGCTGTTCGCCTGCAACGCATCCAATGCGCCGTCGGCGTCCAACTCGGTGCTGGCCGACCTGACGCCGATTTCCTACACCAACCTGTCGAGCCGGGCGCTGACCGTCTCGAGCTCTGGGCAGTCGTCGGGCACCTACAAATGGGTGGTTGCCGACAAGGTGCTGACCGCCTCCGGCACGGTCGCGGCGCTGCGTTATGTCGGCATCTACAACGACACGCCGACCTCGCCCGCCGATCCGCTGATCGGCTGGTACGATTACGGTTCGGAAATCACCCTGCTCGACACCGAGACGCTGACGGTGAATTTCGACGACACGAACGGGGTGTTCCAGGCGGCCTTCGTCTGATGCTGCCGATCCTGCACATCGCCGCGCCAAACTTTCCCCAGTTCCGTTTCGAATGGCACCAGGGAAAGAAGATCGTCTACTGCGCCGATCTGCGCGGCAAGCCGGTGATCGGCACCGCCATCGCCGCCAACATCGACAATCACGGCGCCGCGCAGAATGCGGTGCTGATCTGGCTGCGCGGCTACCGCGCGGCATCAAGCGAAAGGATGCTGGACCATGAGCGCAAAATACACGCCTGAAGCCATGCGCGCCCGCCTGGCCGAGATCGACCGCGACGTGGCGGCGATCGAGGGCAAGGCCCGCCCGTTGCGCGAAGCACGCGACAAGGTGCGGGCGCAGATGGCGCCGCTGGAGGAACAGGAGCGCGCGCTGATCAAACAGTATCGCGCCATCGAAGCGCCGCTCTACGATCTCGAGCAGGAACGCGCCATCATCGCCCGCGCGCTGGGCGCCAAGGCGCAGCTCAAGGCCGATCCCGCCACGCTCAAGGTCAAGGGCGGCAAATGAGCATGACGCCGTTCGAGCTGCTGGCGGCCGGATGGCCCGGCCAGCAATACAGCTGCCGCGACGTCGGCGCCCCCGTTGCCGATGAGGCGGACTGGCAGGCGCGCGTCGACTGGGAAGAGGGCAACAGCCTGGCCAAGCCGACGCTGGCCGAGGTCGAGGCGCGCCGGGAAGAACTCGAATACAAGGCCAGCCGGGTGATGGAGGTCACGCCCCTGCAGTTGCGCCGGGCGTTGCGCTCGATCGGGCTGAAGGCGGAGGTCGATGCGTTTCTGGCGCAGGCCGGCGAGGAGGCGCAGGAGGCGTGGGAATACGCCGTCACCATCAACCGCAACGATGCGCTGATCGCCGCCGCTGCCCAGGAACTCGGCAAGACCGATCAGGAGATCGACGCCCTGTTCGCCCTGGCTGCGATCCTCTGACAGCGGCTGGCCCGGAATGTCGCGCGTCTACTACAGCAACACGGCATCCGGCCGCAACACAACAACAAGCACGTCCTATGGCGATCAGGTTTCGCTGACGTTCACGCCGAACGCGAGTAAAACCTATCTGATTCTGTGGGGCTGTCTGCTCGACAACAACAATACCAACAATGATAGTCGCGCCCGGCTCTATCACGACACCGCCGCATCCGCCCTGCAGACGTTCAATTTCGAGGCGCAGGACGTAACCGACAACTATCAGATTGCGGCCGCGGCGCTCTATACCGCGCCGGGGTCACCGACCTCGCAGACATTCAGCGTCGAGTTCAGCAGCGAAAGCACCAACACGACCGGGTGCCAGGACGCCTACTTGATCGCGCTGGAACTGGCGGCTTCCGATCTGACCAGCGCTACGGCCGCCGAGCAGACCACGACCAACGCGACCATGACGGATATAGGCCCCGCCGTCGTGGTCGGAGCCGGGGACTGGCTGTTGATTGCTTCGGCGGAAATCGGCGCCAACGCATCCGTCGATGCCGGAAACAACTGGGAGATCCACGACGGCACCAGTCAGATCGCGGTCACCGGCCCGGCCTATACCCAGGACAGTTCAAACTATGTTCCATGGTGGCAGATCGCGAAGGTAAGCCCCGGTGGGACGACTACATACAAACTGCGGCACAAGGTCGGCGCCGGCACGGCGCGGGCGCGCAACACCAGCTTGATCGCGCTAGACCTGTCGCAATTCTCGGACGTGATCTATGCCGAGGATATGTCGGCCGGCACGGTGAACAGCAGCTCTGCGACCACGCGGCTGTCAGTGACCGACACGCCGGCCGCGGTCGACTACCTCCAGCTGTTCTGCGGTTCGATCAAGATCAGCAGCACGACGCTCAGCTCTTATATGGACTATACGCGCGGCGGTTCGCCAATAAGTGTCGAGACCGAGCGTGAAAACAACGACACCGACGAAACCTACGATCAAGGATATGCGGCGGTCTCGACGCTTACTGCCAGCAGCACGACGTGGGCGATCCGCCATCGTGGCGAAAGCAGCGTGCCCACGGTCACGACCAAGAACGCCGCTATTGCGATTCTGCAGCTTGGCGCCGGCGTCACCCACTATTCCATTGATGCTGCCAGCGCGTCGCTGCAAATCACGCCATCGACAGCGGGCGTGGCGGCGTCGCGGAAGCTGGTCGCGGCGCAGGCCAGCATCCAGCTGGCCGGCCAGGCTGCCGCGCTCGAATACGAGCCGGCGGCGGCAGCGTTGAATGCCGAGGCGGCATCGCTGCAGATCACGCCCTATGCCGTCGGCCTGGCGACGGCGCGGCATCTGCAGGCGGAACAGGCGACCCTGGAACTGGCAGCGCAGGATGTGCTGCTGAGCTGCGGCCGCAACATCGTGGCGGCAGTGGGGCAACTCGACATCGCCGCGCCCTCGATCGCGCTGGCCGTCGCCCGCATGTTGCAGGCGGCCGCAGGATCGCTGGCGCTCACCGGGCAGGCGGCGGCGTTTGGGCGGTCCTATACTCTGGTCGCCGCCAACGGCGCGCTGCATATTTCCGCCGCAGCGGCGGCGTTGGAGTATGACGGAATCTTCCCCGTCATCCTGCTGCCCGATCTGCGCAGCTGCTGGTCGCCGGAGAATTTGCTGCGGCTGGCGACGGTTTCGGCGAGCAGCGAGGCGGGTGGGCTGCCGCTTTCCAATGCCATCGCCGATCCGCATGGCGGCACCGTGTGGCGGGCGCTGGCCTCGACCGTGACCGTTTCCGCCGCCTGGGCGACGTCCGTGCCGCTGCGCGCCTTCGCCCTGGCCCGCACCAGCCTGTCGCCGCTGGCGCGGCTCTACATTCGCCTGTCCAACGTCGCGCCGGGCGATGCGGAGGCCTGGGATTCGGACTGGCTGGCCGGCGACGTCGAGCCGGGCTTCGCGCAATGGGTGCTGGTGATCGAAGCGGCGATCAGTGCGCGCTACATGCAACTCGACATCGTCGATCCCGGCAACGCCAGCGGATATATCGACACCGGCTTCCTGTGGGCCGGCGATGCGTTCGAGACCGTGTTCAACCCCGTGTGGGGCTTGGCGGTCGGGCATGACGATCCCAGCCAGGGCCGCGCCTCGCTCGGCGGGCAGACCTATAACGTCGTGCGCCCGCCGGTGCGGGTGGCGCGGGGCGCCTACGATCTGCTGCCGGACGAACAGGCGCAGGGCGAACTGCTCGATCTGGCCCGCGCCGGCAGCCAGGCCAACGTGCTGTTCGTGCCGCAGCCGGGCATCCGCGCGCGCAACCGCGAGGCTGTGATCGGCCTGCTGCAGAAATCCCACCGCCTGCCGGTCACCGCGTTCGGGCGCACCGCCTGGGATTTCGAAATCAGGGAGCGGCTATGAACAGCATCTGGAGCCGCTGGGGCCAGAACTGGCTGGCCGCTGCCGGCACCGCCCTGACCGCCTCGTCGGAGGATGCGGCGCGGCCGGTCGGCAATGCCGTGGTGCCGCATCTGGCGCTTCCGTGGCGGGCGCTGTCCCTGTCGGCGACGTTCGATGCCGATTGCGGCAGCGCCTGTGCGTTCCGCGTCTTCGGCCTGTTCGGGCTGCGCAATCTGACGGCCACGGCGACGGTGCAGGTGCTGTTGTCCAACGTCTCGGCCGGCGCCGGCGAGCTCTACGATTCGGGCGCGCTGGTGATGGCGGTCGAACGCGGCTTCGACCAGTGGACGCTGGCGCTCGAGGAAGCGGTCAGCGCGCGCTATTTGCGCCTGGCGATCGCCGATCCAGACAATGCCGACGGCAACATGGATATCGGCCTGGCCTGGGCCGGCGACGCCTTCGAAACCACGCGCAACCCCGATTACGGGCTGGCGCCGGGCCATGACGATCCCAGCCCCGGCCAGGCCACGCCCGGCGGCCAGACCTATATCGATGCCCGCCGCATCGTGCGCGCCCTGTCCGGCCGCTATGCCTTTCTCGATCGCGACGAGGCGCGCGCCGACCTGCTCGACCTGGCGCGCGAGGGCAGCACGCAATCCTGCCTGCTGCTGCCGGTGCCGAATGGACCGCTCGCTGCGCGCCAGGCGATCTGCGGGCTGCTGCAGAAGAGCACGCGGCTGGCGCGCAGCGGCGTCGACGCCATGGGCTTCGACTTCGAAATTCGCGAGCGGCTTTAGGAGCGGAGGCGGGGATGAGCGAACCGATTCGCAAGGTGCATTTCGATCGCACGATTTCGCTGGGGCACATTCTGCAGGTGGTGGTGATCGTCATCCCGATCGCCACATGGGGCATCCGAGTCGAGACCCGCCAGGCTGAAGTCGATGTGCGGCTGTTTGCCATGCAGCGCGAAATGGATCGCAACGACGTGGTGCTCAACGACAAGCTGCGTTCGCTCCAGACCTCGCTTGACCGGATCGAGGGCAAGCTCGACGGCAAGGCTGACAAGCCGTTCACCCCGACGCGCTGAACCCCGCTTATCAAAGGAGACAGACCATGCAGGAAGTTCTGATTACCTCGCTTGCCGTCAAGCTGTTCGTCGCCGTGGCGGCGATCGTCATTGCCATGGCGCTGCTGCGCCGCTTCGACAAGATGCTCGGCATCAACTTCAAGACCGACGTGTTTCCGAAGATCGCCAAGACCGGCATCGGCCTGGCGCTCTATCACGGCTTCCGTTTCTTCGGCGTCATGCTCCTGATCGGCCTGGTGCTGTCGGCGTGTTCGGCTGCGCAGGCCGCCGGGCGCTTCACCGCCAAGTTCGATCGGCAGATCCAGTCGGCGTCGTCGACCTGGCTGCCGGGCCAGCCGTGGAAACTGTGGAAGGCGCAGCTCTATCAGGAGTCGCTGCTGACCGCTGACGCGGTGTCGCCGGCCGGCGCCGTCGGCATCGCGCAATTCATGCCCGGCACCTGGGACCAGGTGCTGCGTGAGATGGGGCGGAACCCGGCGCTGGTCGATCGCCGGCTGGCCGGGCCGTCGATCGAGGCCGGCGCCTTCTATATGGCGAAGCTGAAGCGCGCCTGGGTGTCGCCGCGGCCGGAGGAAGACCGCATCAAGCTGGCGCAGGCGTCCTACAACGCCGGCATGGGCAACATCCTGCGCAGCCAGCAGCGCTGCGGCAATCCTTCCGGCTACGAGGCGATCATGGCCTGCCTGCACCTGGTCACCGGCCGGCACGCGGCGGAGACGCGCGGCTATGCGCCGGCGATCTTCCGCTGGTGGGCGCTGATGGAGATGGACGTCTGATGCTTGCCAGCATCGTCGCCTTCGGCCGCACCGCCTTCGCCTTCCTGTCGGTCAACAAGCTGTTGCTGATCGTCGCCGCCGGCGGGCTGCTGGCGTCGGGCGGCATCTTCCTGTGGAAGGACCGCACCATCGCGCGGCTCGAGGCGCAGCTGGCCAGGCAGCAGCGCGACATCGCGGTCGAGGCCGCGACCCTCAACGCCAACACGATCGAGGAAATGAAGCGGATCAGCCGCGCCGACGGCGAGGCAATGGCCCGCTTCCTGCTCGACCAGCGCGGCCGCCAGGACGCGCTCGCCGCCATCATTCAGGAGATCAACAATGTGCCGCTGCCGGCTGTTGCCTGCCCTGCCGATCCT
>JBFXDA010000052.1:0-13861 GCA_050181585.1 Reyranellaceae bacterium | reverse complement strand
TCTCCCTCTCCCCAACGGGCAGAGGAGGCATGATAGTTTCCGGCCAATGACCTCCGACTTCGTCATCTGCACCGGCGGCGACGCCAAATATTTCGAGCTGCTGGCGAACTGCATCCGTTCCATCCGCGAGCGGCCGGAAGGACGAACCGCCGCCCTGGGCGTTCTCGATCTCGGCCTGACCGGCGAGCAGCGCGCCTGGCTGGCGGGGCTGGGCGCCAAAATCGCCGCACCAGGCTGGGACATCGAGTTTCCCGGCCGCGACGGGCTGCCCGACTACTACAAGGCGTTGACCAGCCGGCCCTTCCTGGCGAAATACTTCCCCGGCCACGACACCTATCTGTGGATCGACGCCGATGCCTGGGTGCAGGACTGGAGCGCCATCGAGCTGCTGCGGCGCGCCGCGCAGGACGGCTCGCTCGCCTGCGTGCCGGAGATCGACCGCTCCTATCGCTGCTATTTCCACGCCTGGGAGGAATTCCATGGCGTGGTCGACGCCTCCTATGTCGCGGCCTTCGGCGAAAAACTGGGGATGGAGCTGGCGCGCCACCCGCTGATCAATTCCGGCGTCTTCGCGCTCAAGGCCAACTCGCCGTCCTGGCAGGTCTGGGCCCAGGCGATCGGCGAGGGCTTCGCCAACACGACGAACTTCCTCACCGAGCAGGCCGCCCTCAACCTCGCGATCTACCGCCGCGGCGTGAAAGCGCATTTCCTGCCGACCTGGTGCAACTGGGCGGTGCACCACGCCCTGCCGTGCTGGGACGCGCAGCGCCGGTGCTTCGTCGAGCCGCTGCTGCCGCACCACAAGCTCGGCATCCTGCACCTGACCATCTACACCAAGCACGAGAAGACGCTGCCGATCCGGCAGGTGGGCGGCGAACGGGACGGTCAGATAAGGGATATGCGGGTGAGGTTTGCGAAATCTTAGTAAACGACGCTTCAGATTACTGAATTAAAGCTCAAATCCATCTAAACAGTCTAATGGATTTATTAGGACAATCTTCTGCCACTCCTCCGGAATCTTAAAATGCTGTTTTAACGTATGACGGTCATCTGCATTCAAACCACGTCCGATGTAGTCTACAAAGATCAACCACCAAATTTTATACTTTTCTCTTACAGATTTCTGCTTTCGTGTCTTTTCAGCGACAGCTATTTCGAGGTTTCGCAGAACTTCAGATACTACGAAACCGCCTTCGTCACCGTCCGACCACCCGCCGAATACAAATCTAGTGGGATGTGTATCGCTCGCCAGATGTAGATCAATCTCAAAATTATCCGAGATCTTAATAGTCCCGGATTGGGCATTTGTACTAATCGTAGAGTTAAGAAGAGACCTAATTATTCGTGGCTTTAAATATTCCCATGGCGGAATAGGGCGCCGAAAACCCAAGCCAACAAACCAAGATCGTGCATCTATTGGTTTGCCAAGAAGCGGAAGAAGGTTTTCGATCTTCTGAACCAGCGGTATAGAATCTTCTTCTAGCCCTTTGGTATGTCCTTGAAAAACAGAATGCTGATTTAATCTTCGAACTTCGATAGCAACATGCTGATCAACAAGGAAGTCTGGCATTACATTGCCATCTGGTTGATAGACAATATCGCCAATTCCAATACTTCTCAAGTATTGCTCAGCTAATCTTTCCTCAGACTTCATTTCGATCATCTTCGAATCCAGGTAGCTCGCCTTAAATTAAAGCTAACCAAACACCCCAAGAAAACCAACAGCTTGTAGAATTCTACTATTCCCGATGACTGCCACGACAAGCTTCTTCACTACTAGCCTGTCCTAATTTGATCTTCGTAGTGGCGAAACGCGCTACGTCGTAATTAATCTAGCGGCAAACATAATACATACAATTTTACACTACCCTCCTCACGCCCGCGGCAGCGGCTTGGCGTTGGCGGAGACGAGGACGGGGAGCGCGGCGCGGAGCTGGCGGCGGATGGTTTTGCCGAGATCGTTCTTGGGCAGCTCCGGGATGAAATAGAAGGCGCGCGGCCGCTTGACGTCGGACAGGCGCGGGGCGCAGAAGCCGTGCAGTTCCTCCTGCGTCAGCGGGCTGCGCACGACCAGGACGGCGACGGGAATCTCCTGGCCCGCGTCGGTGCGCTGGCCGACCACCGCCACGTCGGCGACCTGCGGGTGCAGGGCCAGCACCGCCTCGATCTCCTCGGGATAGACGTTGATGCCGTCGTGCACGAACATGTCGTCGACCCGGCCCTTCAGGTGCAGGTAGCCGTCGGCGTCGATCGCCGCCAGGTCGCCGGGGTAGAACCAGCCGTCGCGGAAATTGCGCGCCGACGCTTCCGGGTCCTTCCAGTAGCCGGTGGCGAAGCCGGGGCCGCGCAGGCGGATCTCGCCGATGGCGCCGGGGGCAAGCGGCCGGTCGTCGGCGTCGACGATCTGCGCCTCGCTGCCGACGATGATGCGGCCCACCGCGTCGGGCGCCCGCGCCTGGTCGGCCGGCGTCGAGATCGAATGCAGCCCGCATTGCGCCGTGCCGTACTGCTCGATCAGGTTGGGCGAGAGCAGGCGGCGGGCGGCGGCGCGCTCCTGCGCCGAGAGCGCAGAGCTGGCGACGACGAGCTGGTGCAGGCCCCCCAGCACCGGCCGCTCGGCCTGCGCGAAGCGCTGCATCAGCCGGCGCAGATGGAAGGGCGTGAGGAACATCCACGTCACCGCGTTCTTCGACACCAGCTCGGGTACCGACGAGGTCGGCGCCGAGGGCGGCAGGATCAGCACCGTGCCGCCGGTCTGCAGCGTCTGCATCATGTGGATGCGGCCGACATTGAAGGACAGCGGCACCAGCGAGGCGAAGCGGTCCCAGGGGCCGTATCCCATGCTGGTCTGGCTGCTGCGCAGGCGCTGCGCCAGATCGCCATGGGTGAGAGCCACCCCGCGCGGCTTGCCCGATACGGTGCCCGAGGTCTGGACTATATAGGCCGGCAGGGCGGGATCGTGCGGCATGTCGAACGGCAGGCTCGACAGCGGACCGGCGTTGCGCCAGGCGGCATCGACGCCGATGGTCCGCACGGCGGACGGCACGTCGCGCTCGGCATCCGTCAGCAGCCAGCGCGCCTCGAACTGCTCCAGCTCGCCGCGCAGCGCCTCGGCGGTCGCCGCCTGCGTCACGCCGAAGAAGACGGCGCCGACCCGCAGCACGGCGAAGAGCGCCAGCAGGTACTCGACCCTGTCGCCGATGGCGACCGCGACGACGTCGCCCTGGCGCACCCCCTCGCCGGCCAGCCGGACCGCCGCGGCGTCGACCAGGGCGTCGAACTGGGCATAGGCGATGCCGGAGGTCGGATCGGCGACCGCCAGATGCGTCGGGCGGTTGCGGGCATGGTTGCGCAGGATTGCCGTATAGTTCATTTCCACCACTCGGAAGGCGCCGGACGGCCGCGCAGGATTGCCGGACGAAACGACGAGCCAAGGCCAGAAGGAATGTGCTATCTGCACGCGGAATTCAACCGCAACCGGCCGGCGATGCGATCCTCCCCACTGACGAGCAGCCTGCGACGGGCCCTCGCCGCCCTGCTGGCGCTGGCGATGGCGCTGGCGATGGCAATGGCGATGCTGGGCGCCGGCGCGGCCCGCGCCGCCGACAAGGTCAGGCTCGGCGTGTTCATCGGCAGCGTGTCGCCGCCGGCCGTTCTGGCCGACGAGACGGGCGCCTTCGCCGCCGAAGGCATCGAGATCGAGTTCGTTCCGTTCGGCAATGCGGCGCTGGCGGCGACCGCCATCGTCTCGGGCGACATCGACGTGGCGGCCATGGCGCTGTCCGCCGCCGCCTACAACCTGGCCGGCAAGGGCGGGTTGCGCGTCATCGCCGGCTCGGTGCGCGAGATGCCGGGCTACGAATACACCGCCTATGTCGTGACGCCGGCGGCATGGGAGGCCGGCATCCGCTCGCCGCGCGCCCTGCTCGAGCGCCGCATCGGCATCACCACGGTCGGCTCGCCGCTGCATTTCTTCGTCGCCGCCCTGGCGGAAAAGGCCGGCAAGGATCCGCGCCTGCTCGAGCTGGTGCAGATGCAGTCCATGTCGGCCAGCTCGGCGGGGCTGCAATCGGGCCGGATCGACGGCGCCATGCTGGTCAAGGCCCTGGCGCTGCGCGCCGAGCGCGAGGGCTTCGGCCGCATCGTCGGCTGGGTCGGCGACGAGACGCCGGGCCAGAACGGCGCGCTGCTGGCCGCACCGGCCACGATCGCGGGCAAGCGGGAACTGATCGAGCGCTTCCTGCGCGCCTTTCGCGCCGGCTCGCGGCTCTATTTCGATACGTTCCTGCGCCGCGACGGGGCGGGACAGCCCGTCAAGGGCGCCGACCACGACCGCTTCCTCGAGGTCCTGGCCAAGCGCAACGGGGCGGCGCTGGGATTGATGGCGACCAGCCTGGGCTACAACGACCCCGATGCCAGGCTCGATATCGACAGCGTGCTGCGCCAGATCGCGCTGGGACGCCGGCTGGGCCTGATCGACCAGAGCTTCGATCCCTCCGACATCCTCGAGCGCAGCCTGCTCAACCCGGAGCGGCCGCAGCACTGACGGCCGCCGCGGGGGTCAGAGCAAATCACGGTTCGACGGAATCGCTTGCGATCCCGTCAAACCGCGTGAATTTCCTCTAAACATCAATGAATAGAGCGGATTCACATGATTTGCTCTATAGCAGCGGCCCGAAGAAGCCGATCATGCGCGCGATGCGGCCCTGCTCGAGCACCGCCACGTCGATCCCCTCGACCGCGACCGAGCGGTCGCGGTCGACCCGCTTCCAGGAAAACCGCAGCACGTCGTGATGGGCGTCGATGCCGCTGGCCATGACGATGCGCGAGCCCGGCCGCCGCGCCTGCACGCGGAAGATATGCGCCACCAGTTCGCCGCGGCCGACCAGATGCACGGTGGGATCGGTGTAGCTGCCGGCCACGGCCCAGACCGGCGCCAGCAGGGCGTGGCTGGCGGCCGGATCGGGCGCGTTCCAGGCGGCGCAGTAGTCCGCGACCAGTCTTTCCAGCGTCGAGTCGGGCATGGCTTGGAGGCGCGGCGCGGGTCTATTCGTCCTTGCCGGCGGCTTCCGCCTTCTCGCGCTCGGCCTTCGCCGCCGCCTTGGCGGCAGCCTTGGCTTCGGCCTTGGCGGCCGCTTTCTCCGCCTTGATGCGTTCGCGTTCGCGTCGTTCGAAACCGTAATTGGGCGTGCGGGCCATGGCGAGCCTCCTTGCTGGGGTATTGCCCCAGTCTAGCGAACCGCGCGCGCCGCTACCAACCGGTGCCTTGCACCCCCTTCGCGTCCGCCCGCTATTCGGAGGCGCCGAAGCAATCGCGCATCACCAGCGGCGAATAGGCCAGCGCCCCCGTCCCATTGAGATGGTCGACGTCGCGGAACAGCGCCGGGTCGGTCACGGCGCGGCGGTGATCGACATGGCGCGCCCCGGTTTCGGCGGCGAGTCGGCCGAACCAGGCGACGTTCTCGCCCCAGGCCAGCAGGGCGGTGCGGTCGGGACGCTCCGCCATGGCCTGCAGATAGGCCGGCGACAGCGGCATGGTCACCAGGCAGACCCGGGCGCCGCGCCCCACCAGCTCCTCCACCAGGGCGCGATAGAGGCTGCCGTCGGGGGTGGCGCCGGGATCGGCCACCGGCCGGTGCTCGCGCATGCGGGCGCGGGCCTCGTAGAGCAGCCGCCGGGGCGAGCGCAACGAGAGATCGCCCGGCGACAGCAGCGCGCCCTGCTCGGTCAGCCGTTCGCGCGAGCGCAGGGTGAAGCCTGACCACAGGAAGCTGCCCCAATAGGCCATGAGTTGGGGCCGCAGGCGGGGATCGAAGAGATGGATCGCGCCGCCGCCGTCTTCGGCGTAGCGCCGCGCCGGATCGCTTTGCGCCTCCAGCCGGTAGGGCGCGAAGGAATGCGGATCGGCCTGCAGCACGATGCGGCCGGGCGCGGTGCGGGCGAAGACGCGGCGCGCCTTCCAGTCCATGTCGCGCACGCTCTCCGACGGATAGGCGAGGTTCAGCATCGCGGGCGGCGGCGCGAAATCGCGCGCCATGTGGCTGTCGCCAAAAGCGGCGTCGGCGGCGCCGGCCGCGCGGAACAGCGCGGCATGGGCGGCGAAGCTGTCGCGCGGCAGCACCTCGCGGCGCAGCAGGAACTCGCTGGCCGACGCGACCAGCAGCAGCGTCGCCGCCGCGCCGAGGAAGAACAGCGCGATGGCGCGCCTAGAACTGGAAATAGAGGAATTCATAGGTGCCCGTGGCGAAAACCGCGCAGACCGACAGCGCCGACACGACGCCCATGCCCAGCAGCGCCCGCCCGCGCCGGGCCGGCGCGGCATCCGGCGTTTCGATGCGGCCCAGCAGTTCGAGCGCATTGGGGCAGGCGAAAGCCAGCACGGCCGCCAGCAGCAGGTAGGGCAGATCGCGCAACAGCGGCGGCAGCAGGGCGGCGCTCCAGGACGGCGCGGGCGAGTGTCCGGCCATGGCCTGCAGCACCAGCAGCGCCTGATCGAGCGAGCCGGCGCGGAAGAACACCCAGGCGATGGTGGCGCAGAGGAAGGTCAGCAGGACGGGGAACGGCCGGGGAAGGGCGATGCGGCTGCCGGCGACATGGCGCCAGGCATGGTTGACCGCCAGGAACAGCCCGTGCAGCCCGCCCCAGACCACGAAGGTCCAGTTGGCGCCGTGCCACAGCCCGCCCAGCAGCATGACCAGCATCAGGTTCAGGTGGCGGCGCCATGGCCCGCGGCGGTTGCCGCCCAGCGGCAGGTAGAGATAGTCGCGCAGGAAGCGCGACAGCGTCATGTGCCAGCGGCGCCAGAACTCGATGATGCTGGGCGCCCGGTAGGGCGAGGCGAAATTCTGCGGCAGGTAGACGCCGAACAGTCGGCCCAGGCCCAGCGCCATGTCGGAATAGCCGGAGAAGTCGAAATAGATCTGGAAGCCGTAGGCCAGCGCCCCGATCCAGGCCTCCAGCGTGCTGGGCGCCACGCCCAGGGCCGCCGCCTCGAAGGCGGGGTCGGCCAGCGCGCGCAGCGGATCGGCGATCAGCACCTTCTTGCCCAGCCCGATGCCGAACAGGAACAGCCCGGCCATCACGTCCTGCGCGTCGAAGCGGGCGAAACGCGGGGTGCGGAACGCCGGCACCAGCTCCTTGTGGTGCACGATGGGGCCGGCGATGAGCTGCGGGAAGAAGGCGACGAACAGCGCGTAGTCGATCAGGCGATGCGGGTCGGCCTCGCCGATCCGGACATCGACCAGATAGGCGATCTGCTGGAAGGTGAAGAAGGAGATGGCCAGCGGCAGCACGATCTCGGGCAGCGGCAGGTGCAGGCCGGCGAGCGCGCCGACATTGGCGGCCAGGAAGCCCGCGTATTTGTACCAGCCCAGCAGCAGCAGGTTGAAGCCGATGCCGGTGGCCAGCAGGGCAGCGGAGCGGGAGCGGTGGAGCAGCAGGCCGAAGACGTAGTTGGCGGCGATCGAGCCGCAGATCAGCAGGATATAGGCCGGCACGTGCCAGCCGTAGAACACCAGCGACGCCAGCAGCAGGAAGCCCGGCACGAAGCGCTGCAGGCCCATGCGCCGCAATGCGGCGGCCAGCGCCACCACCAGCGGCAGGAATCCCAGCACGAACTCGAGCGAGCTGAACAGCATGGCGGGGGGTCCGGGATCAGACGGAGGCTTGCGTCTGGAGCCTGGAGCGGCGGCGCAGCAACAGCGCGCCGGCCTTGCGGAACGGCGTGAGATAGAGGCCCTTCAGGGTGCGATAGTCGGCCATCTCCGCCGCGTCGATGCCGAAGCGCACCCGCTCGCCCGCCGCCGGCACGTAGAGCGTGCCGAACAGGCGGTCCCAGATCGCGAAGATGTGGCCGAAATTCGTGTCGTAGTGGCGCGGGTCGTTGCTGTGGTGGATCTGGTGCTGCAGCGGGGAGATCAGGATGCGGCTCCAGAACGGGCCGTAGGACAGCGGCAAATGGCTGTGGCGCAGATTGTAGCCCAGCAGCCGCCAAGCATAGATGCCGGCCCAGGTGCCGAACACGCTGTAGACGTCGAAGCGGCCGAAGGCCAGCAGCCACAGCCCCATGGCCAGGCCCAGGATCGTCGCGGTGATCAGGGCGCTGACCACCGCCTCGACCGGATGGCGGCGCAGCGCGGTCACCGGATTGAGCACCTCGGCGCAGTGGTGGACCTTGTGGAACTCCCACAGCAGCGGCACCTTGTGCTTGAGGTAATGGGCGTAGGTCGCCGCGAAATCCCACACCAGCACCAGATAGACGCTGACGGCGATGCGTTCGGCCAGGCTGGCCGGCGCCAGCTCGACCTGCAGCCCGAACAGCCCGCCCAGCGCCACGACCACGGCGGCCAGCAGCCCGGGCGTGACGATGGCGGAGCCGACGACGAAGAACAGCAGGCCCTGGTTGATCAACAGGATGGCGTAGTCGTGCAGCGCCGAGCGATGCAGGAAGACGCGCCGGGGAAACGCCAGTCGGCGCAGCGCCCGCAGCGACAGCGGCCGCCCCGACCGGCGCCAGCGCCAGACCAGCCAGCCCAGCGCCATCAGCAGCGCCACCAGCATCGGCAGCAAGCTGAGGAAATGGCCGTGATCGACGAAAACGCCCAGCGAGTTGGCCAGCACGGCGCGGCCATAGGCGATCAGCGCGTCAAGGCTCATCGCCGCCGCTTCCCGGAGGGTCGCATCCTGCTGCCGCTCGACACTTGGCTTCTCCCCCGTCCCGGCGCCGCCTTCCCCTGGCGATCGCGACCGGGCACTCTTGGGATTCTGCCGAAGGCGCGCGCGCGGATAAAATGCGCGTCGGTATTGCTTATGCCGGCCGGCTAATGCGGACGTATATGAAATGCCAGTGGCGAATGGCGACCAAGGGGCGCGCGCCGGCGGCGCGACGCCGTCAGGCCTTGGTCTCGGCGAAGACCTCCTTGGCCGCCGCCAGCCCGTTCAGCGCCGCCGGAAAGCCGGCATAGACCGCCATCTGCATCACCGTCTCGACGATCTCCTGGCGCGTCAGCCCGGCGGTCAGCCCGGCCCTGATGTGCGAGCGCAGCTGCGGGCCGGCGGTGCCCAGCGCGGTCAGGGCGGCGATGGTGGCGAGCTGGCGCTCGCGCGGCTTCAGCGCCGGCCGCGCATAGAGATCGCCGAAGGCGAAGGAGACCAGGAACTCCACCATGTCTGGCGCCACCTCGGCATAGGCGGCGTCCAGCCGCGCGATCTGGCCCTCGCCCATGATCGCCTGCAGCGCCTGCCGCCCGCGGCGGAAGCGCTCGCTCTTCTCGCGCGGATCCTCGCTCATGCCTTGCCTCCCGCCAGTTTGCGCTCGACGAAATCCAGCCGGTCCTGGCCCCAGAACAACTCGCCGTCGATCACGTAGGTCGGCGCGCCGAAGACGTTGAGCCCGATCGCCGTCTCGGTGTCCTGCTCGCGCGTGGCGGCGATGTCGGGCTGGGTCGCCCGCTTCAACGTCGCCTCGGCATCGAGGCCGACCGCGGCGACGATGCCCTTCAAGGTCGGAGGATCGGCGATGTTCTTCTCGCCCGCCCAGACGCCGTGCAGGATCGCATGCGCCAGCTCGACCGCCTTGGCGTCGCCATGGTCCAGCCGCGTGGCGATGACGCAGGCGGCGGCCTGGGTCTCGTTGGCGGGGAAGAACTGGGGATGGATGGTGAGCGGCACCTTGAGGAAATCGCGCCAGCGCGCCAGCTCGACCAGCCGGTAGGCCTGGCGCTGCGGGGCGCGCTTGGCCAGCGGCAGGCCGCCGGAGACCGGGAAGACGCGGCCGAGATCGACCGGGAACGGGCGGATGGTGGCGCGGTGGCGGGCGGCGATCTGCTCCAGTCGGCGCGAGCCGAGATAGGTCCAGGGCGAGATCAGCGAGAAGAAATAGTCGATATGGGCCATGGCGGGCTTCCCTATCTGTCCTCGACGCTGTGGAAGAAGACCGGCGTCTTCTCGTCCGCCAGCAGGCAGAGATAGCGCAGCTTCTGCGCCCGGCCGGAATTGCGCTCGATCGTGGCCTTGCCGGTCAGGACCGAGGACACGAACTGGCTGCCGACGGTCTCGGTGTATTTCTCGATGATGGTGTCCTGGTCGTTGACGAACACCACCGAGCGGATGGTGCCGTCCCGCAGCAGCCGCTCCTCGCCGTAGCGCAGGCAGGCGGCGAAGCCCGGCCCTTCGTACTGGGCCTGGGCCGGGATGGCGGCGAGCAAAACGGCCCCAGACAGTAGAAATTTGATTGCATTCGCTTTTTTCATTGGAACCGGCTCCGGACGGAGCGGGAATTAGAGCAAGCCGACCGACCGGCGGCAAGGTTCGGCGCATCGCGAACGCGGCGGGTAAGTAACGCAAGGCGGCAACGCCGATTCGGCGAAGGAAGATCGGGGAGTTGCTGCGGCGGGCGACGCTGGCGCCAAGAGGAGCTTGGGCTGTCGCGGCTCACCCTAGACCCGCCCCAATCTTGCACTCACAATGGCGCGAAGGGGCTACCGTTTGAGTCTGACCGCCACCAAATCCGACACGCCGCCGGCCAACGAGACCGTGCCGACGCGGGCACAGGCATTGCTGTTTCGCGCCAAGGTGGCGGCGCATCGCGCCAGGCGTCTGTTCGTCGATTGGCAGTCCGGCCCGACGCGGTTGGGCAAGGCCGCCGCCGACGGCTTTGCCGCGCTGGCCGGCCAGTCGCGCACGGCGTTGTGGTCCGACGGTCTGGCGCAGGAGCGACTGCTGCAACTGGGCAAGGTCCAGAATTTGCGCCGCGCCGCCGCTGCGCTGGACGGCGTGTTGATCCGCCGGGGCGAGATCTTCAGCTTCTGGCGGCAAGTCGGCCGCGCCTCGCGCGCCCGCGGCTATGTCGCCGGCCGCATGTTGCAGCAGGGCTGCATGGTCCCGGCGGTCGGTGGCGGGCTGTGTCAGCTATCCAACGCGCTATACGACGTGGCGCTGCAAGCCGGCTGCACGATCGTCGAGCGTCACGCTCATTCTCGCGTGGTGCCGGGCTCGCAAGCCGCCATCGGCCGCGATGCCACGGTGGCGTGGAACTACGTCGATCTGCGATTCAAGGCGCCGCGCGATTTGCGGCTACAGGTGCGGCTCGACCGCCACGAGCTGCAGGTGCGGCTGCTCGCGCGCGAGGCGGTGACGCCGGCAATCGAGCCGGCAATCGACTGGTCAACCTTCGCACCGCGCGATCGTGCGGCGCAGAGCTGCGACACCTGCAACGAGGTCGATTGCTTCCGCCATATCGCGCCCGACGCCGCCTTGGGCACCGCACCGGCCGAACGCACCGCCTTCATCGTCGATGGCGCGACGCCGGAGTTCGCCGCCTATGTCGCGCGACGGCGACGCCAAGGCGACGTGCTGGCGCTGCCCATGATGGGGCGGCGCTACGCCTGGCCGAGCGACGGTTTCGCGACGGTGCTGAGCGCACCGCTCGCCACCTTGCGCCGCAGCCTGGAATCCCGCCGCCTGGCCGACCAGGGCGCGGCGCGGCAGCGCGCTTTGCTCGAGCATGCCGAACGCCTGGCGCTGGCGCTGGCGCGGCGATTGCCGCCGGAGGTCACCGAGCTTGTGGTGGCGCAACCACTGCTGCCGTTCCTGTGGCGCAACGGCGATTTGGGCGGGCGTCGCGTCACGGCGCTGATGAGCCGCCTGCCGATGGACCTGCTGCACGCTCGTCTCGATGCGGCGGCGGCGCAGCATCCCGACAGCCCGACGCTGCGCGACTTTCGCGCCCCGGCCGATCTGGTCAAGGCCGAACGCGAGGCGCTGGATTATGCCGAGCGCATCGTCACGCCCCATGCGGAGATTGCCGCGTTGTTCGACAAAGCCCAGTTGCTGCCCTGGCATGTGCCGCCGGCCGCGACGACAGCCACGACGACGGCGCCGATCCATCGCGTGGCCTTCGTCGGCCCGACATTGGGCCGCAAGGGCGCCTACGAAATGCGCGAGGCAGCCCGGGCCTTGAAACTGGATCTGCTCGTTCCGAGGCGTGATCTTGAAGCGCCGGATTTCTGGTCGGGCCTCGCCGTCACGCGCGGAGCGCCGCTGCAGGGGCAGATCGTGGTGCAACCGGCCTTTGCCGAGGAGAACCCGCGCCCGTTGCTGACGGCGTTGGCCAACGGCCGGCAAGTGATCGCCACCTCGGCTTGCGGATTGCCGCCGCAGCCAGGCCTTGTCCTGGTGCCGTACGGCGACGGAGCGGCCCTGATCGACGCCTTGCGCGCAGCACTCGGCCGCCCGGTATCTTAAGGCCCCAGTTCGCCGCGGTTCATGCAGGCGGAGAAGCCGGGACCGTCGTATTGCGCCCAGGCTGGCAGGGCGGCCAACAGGTCAGGCCCCGCCGGCAAGTATTTGATTACGCTCGATATTTCAATAGCTGGCGCTCCGGGAGCAGGCCGGAATTGAAGCAAGGCTGGATCGCGGCGGCAAGCCGCACGGGCCGGTAAAAGCGGCAATGGATTTGCCCGCCGCCTCCCCTTATATACCGGGCGATGAACGGGGTTCCTTTCACCAAGATGCACGGGCTGGGCAACGATTTCGTCGTCATCGACGCGCGCGCCCGCGACCTGAAGCTGACCGACGCGCAGGTGCGCAAGGTGGCGGACCGCCATACCGGCGTCGGCTGCGACCAGCTCATCGTCATCGAGCGCAGCGACAGCAGCCTGGCCGACGCCTTCATGCGCATCCTCAACGCCGACGGCTCGGAGGTCGGCGCCTGCGGCAACGCCACGCGCTGTGTCGCCGCCGTGCTGATGGACGAGAAGGGCGCGCAGCACGCCATCATCGAGACCGCCGCCGGCCTGCTCGATGCCGAGAACGTACCCAATGGCGGGGCGCGGCTGATCGGCGTCGACATGGGCGAGGCGCGGCTGGACTGGCGCGACATTCCGCTGGCGCAGGCCTGCGATACGCTGCACGTGCCGCTGGCGCTGGGCCCGCTGGCCGATCCGGTCTGCACCAACATGGGCAACCCGCACGCCACTTTCTTCGTGCCGGACGCCGCCGCCATCGACCTGCCCGTGCTGGGCCCGCAGCTCGAACGCCACCGCATCTTCCCCGAGCGCGCCAATATCGGCATCGCTCAGGTCGTCGCGCCGGACAAGCTGCGCTTGCGCGTGTGGGAACGCGGCGCGGGCGTCACGCTGGCCTGCGGCTCGGGCGCCTGCGCCGCCGCCGTCGCCGCCGCCCGGCGCGGGCTGACCGGACGCAAGGTCGAGGTGGTGCTGGACGGCGGCCCGCTCCTGATCGAGTGGCTGCCCGACAACCACGTGAAGATGACCGGCCCCATCGCCACCGCCTTCGCCGGCACGCTGGACGGATCGCTGCTGGCATGAGCGTTCCCGGTTTCGCGTCGCCGCTCCTTTTCCCGTCATGCCCCGGCTTGACCGGGGCACCCATGGGTCGCCCGGTCAAGCCGGGCGATGACGAAAAGGAGGCGGGCGATGGCAGAGAGAAAATCGCCGGATCGGACGCCCCGGCATGAGCGTCGCTGTGCATTTCTTGGCGCGCTTTCCCCTCCCGTCATGCCCCGGCTCGACCGGGGCACCCATGGGTCGCCCGGTCAAGCCGGGCGATGACGAAAAGGGGACGGGCGATCACGGGGAAAGCAACGCCGGTCTTCTCCCAATCGGCCTGACCGGGACATCGGATTTCGCGGCATCGTCCCTCCTCCCGTCATGCCCCGGCTTGACCGGGGCACCCATGGGTCGCCCGGTCAAGCCGGGCGATGACGAAAAGGAGGCGGGCGATCACGGGGAAAGCAACGCCGGTCTTCTCGCAATCGGCCTGACCGGGACATCGGATTTCGCGGCATCGCCCCTCCTCCCGTCATGCCCCGGCTCGACCGGGGCACCCATGGGTCGCCCGG
>JBFXDA010000051.1:3751-14945 GCA_050181585.1 Reyranellaceae bacterium | reverse complement strand
GGCTTCGAGGCGCGGCGCAAGGAAGCCGCCGGCCGCGGCAAGCTGCGCGGCATCGGCATGTCCTATTACGTCGAGATCACGCCGGGCAATCCGCAGGAGATCGCCAAGATCGATTTCGAGGCCGACGACACGGTGTCGGTCTGGGTCGGCACCCAGTCCAATGGCCAGGGCCACGACACGACTTTCGCCCAGATCGTGGCCGAGAAGCTCGGCCTGCCGTTCGAGAAGATCAACATCCGCTACGGCGACACCGACCGGCTGAAGCAGGGCGGCGGCACCGGCGGCTCGCGTTCGCTCTACATGGCGGGCAATGCCATCGTGCTGGCGGCCGACGCCATGATCAAGCGCGGCAAGGAGATCGCCTCGCACAGCCTGGAAGCGGCGGCGGCCGACATCGAGTTCGCCGACGGCGCCTTCCGCATCGCCGGCACCGACCGCAGCATCATGCTGCTCGACCTGGCGCGGGCCATCCGCGACGGCAGCCTGAAATTGCCGCCGGAACTGGCCGCCCAGGGGCTGAACGAGGAGAGCATCTTCACCCGCGCCGCCCCGACCTTCCCCAATGGCTGCCATATCTGCGAGGTCGAGATCGATCCCGACACCGGCGTCTGCCAGGTGGCGCGCTATTCGGTGTGCGACGATTTCGGCAAGGTGGTGAACCCGATGATCGTCAACGGCCAGGTCCATGGCGGCATCGTCCAGGGCCTGGGCCAGGCGCTGCTGGAGAATGCCGTCTACGACCCGGACAGCGGCCAGCTCCTGGCCGGCTCGTTCATGGACTACGCCATGCCGCGGGCCGACGACATGCCCTCGTTCAACCTGAAGATGAACGAAATTCCCTGTCGCACCAATGCGCTGGGGGTGAAAGGCTGCGGCGAGGCGGGCACCGTCGGCGCCCTGGCGGCGGTGATGAACGCCATCGTCGACGCCCTGGCGCCCCTGGGCGTGACCCATATCGACATGCCGGCCACGCCGCAGAAAATCTGGCGGGCCATCCAGGGCAGCCGCCGGCTGGCGGCCGAGTAGAGCGTTTCAGCGTGCGCCAGCCGCCGTTCCGCCGGGATTGCGCCAAGATCGCGACGCAATCCTTTGTCATCAAAGGGGCGCGCCGCTAGACTTGCGGCGTTTCCGCGCCCGTTCCGGCCCAGCCATGAAACTCCCAGCCCTGCGTCTGCCCTGCCTGACGGCCGTTCTCGCCGTTGCCTTGGTATGGGCCGCGCCGGCCCTGGCCCAGCAGGGCCTGCCGGCCGCCAAGGGGCCGGCCCTGATCGACGTCATGCGCGAAAGCGGCCCGCGGGTTCGCGTCGAGATGCAGCTTCAAGGCGGGGCGGTGCTGCAAGACGTCGCCGCCACGCTCAACGGCAAGGAACTGCCGCGGCAGTCGCTGGAGCCGTTCCCCTACGGCGATGCGCTGAGTTCGGTGCTGTTCCTGATCGACACGTCCGATCCGGCGCGCCAGCCCGTGATCGACCGCAACCTGCAGCAGATCGGCGAGATGCTGAAAGCGGCCAAGCCGCACCAGCGCTTCGGCCTGGCGGTGTTCGACAGCGATCTCGCCGTCCTGGTGCCGCCCGGCTCGGAAGCCGACGAGGTCGCCGAGGCGCTGAAGAACATCAAGGCGGCCGGCAAGACGACGGAACTCTATCGCAGCGTGATGTCGGCCATCACCCGCGTCGGCATCGTGCCGGCGGCGCGCAAGGCGGTGTTCGTGTTCTCCGACGGGCTGGCCGAGGACACCGCCTACAAGTCGGAGGACGTGATCGCCGCCGGGCGGGCGGCGGAAGTCGCGGTCTACAGTTTCGGCTTCGCCCGCACCCCGGCGCAAAGCGTGGCTTTGCAGAACATCCGGCGCCTGGCCGAGGATACCGGCGGACGGTTTTTCGCCGCCGACGCGCAGAACAACCTGCCGCCGGCGGCCCTTGCCGAGCCCTTCGCCGCCCTGGATGCCGGCGGCCTGGCGCGCTTCGGCCTGACGCAAGAGGCCGACCAGGATGGCGGGCTGCTGCAGGTCAGGCTGGGCACCACGGCCGGGCCGATCGAATTGCAGGTGACGCTGCCGCCGCTGCCGCGTCCGCCGGAAGAGGGCTGGCGGGTCTGGATCCGCGACCGCAACAACCAGGCGATCGTCGGCCTGGCGGCGGTTTTCGGCCTGGGATTGCTGGCGCTGCTGATCGCCTTCTTCCGCCGGCGCCGGGCGGCATATCTGAAGCGGCTGGCCGAAGGGCATTTCGACGAGCCGGACGCCTGGCTGGAGTTTCTCGACGGCGAGGGGCGGCATGTCGGGGTCACCGGCACGGCCTTCCGCATCGGGCGCAACAAGGACAACGACCTGGTCCTGGCCAACGATTCGGTTTCGGGCCAGCATGCGGTGATCCACAAGGCGCGCGACGGCGGCTACAGCATCACCGACCTGAAGTCGATCAACGGCGTCCTGGTCAACCTGTCGTCGGTGCAAAGTGCGATTCTCAACAACGGCGACCTGATCGAGCTGGGCGAGGTGCGGTTCCGCTTCCGCGCCCCGCCGCGCGCCCTGCCGGCGGAGGGCGGCGAGCCGGCGGCGGCGGACCCGCCGCAGCCCTCCGAGGACGAGCTGGAGACCCAGTTGCAGCGTCCGGGGATGGACGGCGCGCCGGACGCGAAGGAAGAGGGCGGAACTGCGACAATCACGTCGCTGCCGGAGCGTCGCTGATGCCCGCAATCAAGACCTATCTCGTCGGCCGCAGCCCCGACTGCGACATCGTCCTGGGAGATTCCACCATATCCCGCAAGCATGCCGAGCTGGTCGAGGGCGCCGACGGCCGCTTCTACCTCACCGACCGGGAGAGCGCGGCCGGAACCTGGATTCGCCGGTCCTCCGAATGGCAGCGGCTGCGCCAGGCCTTCGTCGGCGCGGACGAGCCGATCATGCTGGGCCGCTACGCCACTACGGTGAACGCGCTGCTGAAGCTGCTGGCCCAGCGCAGCCAGGCCGCTTCGGGCGTGGCACCGGAGTCCGAGCTGCCGGCGGGGGGCGTGATGCGCAACCCGCAGACCGGCGAAATCGTGCGCAAGGTCTGACGGCATGCGCCCCGGCCTGTCTCGCCGCACCCTGATCGGACTGGCCGGCTTCGCCCTGGGCTGCCTGTTCGTGACGGTCCTGCATTACACGCTGAGCCAGGCCTTCGCCGAGATCCTGCTCGACAAGGACAGCGAGCTCGGCACCTATCCGTTCACCATCCAGAACCTGCAATGGGTGGTGTTCTTCGTCGGCATGGGCGATCTGCTGGACCGCTACCTGGCGGGCAACGAGGAGGCGCGGGAGCTGGAGCGCGGCTACCTGCCGACCGACGAGCGGGTGGTGCTGCGGGCCCAGGACCTGGGCGGCCTCTACGGCAAGGCCCGCGCGCATCAAGAGGCGCAGGATCGTTTCCTGCCGCGACTGATCCAGCGCGCCATCCTGCAGTTCCAGTCCAGCCGTTCGATCGACCAGGCCAATACGCTGCTGAACTCCAGCCTCGACCTCTACCTGCACGAGATCGACTTGCGCTACAACATCCTGCGTTACGTCTCCTGGGTGCTGCCGTCGCTGGGGTTCATCGGTACCGTCATCGGCATCGCGCTGGCGCTGGCCTATGCCGGCGTCACCGATCCGCAGGATCCGGCGCTGCTGGGCAACCTGACGCGCAAGCTGGCGGTGGCGTTCAACACCACCATCGTGGCTCTCTTGCAGGCCATGATTCTTGTTTTTACCATGCACGTCGTGCAGGCCCGCGAGGAACGCGCCCTCAATCGAGCCGGGCAATACTGCGTCGACAATCTCATCAACCGGCTTTACGAGAAATAGACCCCGGAGGCCTTCATGGCGTTCAAACGCGGACCCGACGGCAAGATCATCGAGACGCCAACCCAACCGCCCAGCGAGCCGACCCGCCGCCTGGAGCGGCGTCCGGTGGGCGGCGGCGAGACGCCGCCGCGGCTGGGCGTCCCCGACAATGCCGCGCGCTCCCGCGTGCTGCCGGCCAATCCCGATGCCGATACCGAATCGGTCGGCGAGCAGCGCGCCGGCCGGCCGGTGGCGACCCATTCGGCCGATGCCGAGCGCACGCGGCTGGTCGGTCCGGTGGGGCGCCGGCGCGAGACTGCCGGCGCGGAGATGTCCGAGGACCCGGTGGTCGGCTGGCTGGTGGTGATCGACGGGCCCGGGCGCGGCCAGGCGCGCGCGGTGGGCTACGGCATGAACAGCATCGGCCGAGGCCCGACCGAGCGCATCAGCCTGGAATTCGGCGACGCGCAGATGTCGCGCAGCAGCCACGCCGTGCTGACCTACGACCCGCGCAGCCGCAAATTCTATCTCCAGCACGGCGGCGGGCGGAATCTCACCTATATCGGCGACCAGGCGGTGCTGACGCCGACCGAGATCGCCTCGGGGACCGACATCCTGATCGGGGCGACCAGGCTGCGCTTCATCGCTTTGTGCGGTCCGGAGTTCGACTGGCAGGATACGCAGGATACATGAGCAGGGGCTGGCAGGCGGCCAGCCGGAAGAGCCAGGGCGGACGGCCGTATCAGGAAGACGATTGCGCCATCGTGCATGTGCGCGACGGGCAGGGCAGGGACGCGGTGCTGGCGGTGCTCGCCGACGGCATGGGCGGCCATGCCGGCGGCGCGGTGGCCAGCGGCGTGGCGACGCGCAGCTTCGTCGAGACCTATCGCGGCAGCGACGCCGCCACGAGCGAACGGCTGGAGGCGGCGCTGTCCGCCGCCAACGACTCCATCGCCGCCCGCGCCGACCGCGAGCCGGGGCTGCAGGGCATGGGCTGCACCCTGGTCGGGCTGCTGGCCGCCGGCGAGCGGCTGGACTGGATCAGCGTCGGCGATTCGCCGCTGTGGCTGTTCGCCGACGGCGTGCTGCGGCGCCTGAACGAGGATCATTCCATGACGCCGCTGCTGAAGGCGCGCGTCGAACGGGGCGAGATGACGGCCAATGCGGCCGCCATGCATCCCTCGCGCAATGCGCTGCGCTCGGCGGTGGTGGGCGAGGACATCCCGCTGGTCGATCTCGCCTTCATGCCGCTGCAGGCCCGGCCCGGCGATATCGTCCTGCTGGCCAGCGACGGGCTGTGCAGCCTGGACGACGGGGAGATTCTCGAGATTCTGCGGCGCCACCGCGACGGCGGCGCCGAAGCCATCGCCGAGGAGCTGATTTCGGCGGTCGACACGCTGGGGCGTTCCGACCAGGACAACACCACCGTCGTGGTGCTGCAGGCGGGACGCTAGCGCGCCATGGCCTGGGATATCGCAACGGCGCAGAGCCCCGGCGGACGGGAGAACCAGGAGGATGCCTTCCTGATCGTTCCCGAGGCCGGAGGCGGGCCGTTGTTCCTGGCGGTGGCCGATGGCGCGGGCGGGCATGCCGACGGCGAAAAAGCCTCGCAGGCGGCGGTCGCCAGCCTGAAGGATGCCATGGCGCAAGCGCCGCGCGACGCCGCCGCGGCGAAATCCTGGCTGGCGCAGGCCATTGCCGGCGCCCATCGCAGAATCGGCGCGCTCGGCCAGGGTGTCGCCGCCCCACGCTCGACGCTGGTCGCACTGTGGAGCCAGGGGGGCAGGGCGGTGGCCGGGCATGTCGGCGATTCCCGGCTCTATCATTTCAGCGACGGCAAGCTCGCCTTCCGCAGCCGCGACCATTCGGTGGTGCAGTTGCTGGTCGATATGGGGCGGCTGAAGGAGGAAGATATCGCCGACCATCCCGACCGCAGCCGCCTGACCAGGGCGCTGGGCGGCGGCGAGGCGGTCGATGCCGATATCTCCGACTTCGTATTGGCGCCCGGCGACGGTCTCGCCTTGTGCAGCGACGGCGTCTGGGAGCATATCCAGCCACCGGAACTGGCGACCGCGCTGCGGACGCAAGACCTCGACCGGGCCGCGCGCGAGCTGGTGCAGCTTGCGGTGAAGCGCGGCGGGGCGGACGCCGACAACGCGACGCTGGTGCTGGCGCGGCGGCGATAGGGAGATGCCATGACCGATCCGTCCAGGCCCGGCTTGCTGCGGCGCATCGCCCGCAGCCTGCGTCCGGCCGCGCCAAAGCCGCACGACGGCGGCCGGCTCGATCCTCCCGCCTTCGGCGGCAGCGCGCTGCGCAACTGGCTGCTGGCCGGGGAGAGCGAGGACGGGCGCAGCTTCGAGGTGCAGCTTTCCGAGGCGCAGCTTGTGCGGCACAAATACGGCCTGACCGTCGGCCGCAACGACCGGCTGTGCGAGATCGCCCTGGATCATGCCGGGCTCTCCCGCCGCCATGCCCGCTTCCTGCTGCTTGACGGCCGGCTGGCGATGGAGGATCTGAACTCCGCCAATGGCTGCATGGTCGACGGCAAGGTCCTGAAACCCTTCCAGCCCGAACCGCTGGGCGACGGCTCCGCCGTGGTGCTGGCCGATATCCGCCTGCAGGTCCGTTCCTCCGGAAAATAACCCCGTGTCCCACGATCATTCCCATTCCCACGACCACGCCGCGATCCCGTCCACCGCCGATCCGGTGCTGGTCGAGGTCACGCGCGGCGACATGGTGGAGAGCCGCCATCGCGGCGCCGCCGCCATCGTCGACAGCCAGGGCAATGTCGTCTCCGCCTGGGGCGACATCGAATCCCCGGTCTATTCGCGCTCGGCGCTGAAGCCGATCCAGGCCATCCCGCTGATCGAAAGCGGCGCTGCAGAGCGTTTCGGCCTGGGCGATGCCGAGATCGCACTGGCCTGCGCCTCCCATGGCGGCGAGCCGCGCCATGTCGAGGCCGTCTCCGCCTGGCTGGCCAGGATCGGCCTCTCCGTCGCCGACCTGGAATGCGGCGTGCAGACGCCCTCGCACGGCCCTTCGGCCGAGGCGCTGCTGCTGCAGGGCGCGAAGCCGACGGCACTCAACAACAACTGCTCGGGCAAGCACACCGGCTTCCTGTCGGTCGCCGTGCACAAGGGCGAGAAGACCACGGGCTACGTCAAGCTCGAGCATCCGGTGCAGCAGCGCATCCTGGGCGTGCTGGAGCAGCTCACCGAAATGAATCTGGGGCTGGCGCCCAAGGGCATCGATGGCTGCGGCATCCCGGTGATCGGCGTGCCGCTGGGCCGGCTGGCCTTCGCCTTCGCCCGCATGGCCCGGCCCGCCACCCTGCCCAAGCCGCGCATCGCCGCCATTGCGCGCATCCGCAAGGCGATGGCGGCGGAACCGTTCATGGTGGCGGGCAGCGGCCGCTTCTGCACCCGGGTGATGGAAGCGCTGGGCGAGCGGGCCGTGGTCAAGACCGGGGCGGAGGGCGTCTATATCGCCATATTGCGCGACAAGGGGCTGGGCATCGCGCTGAAGATCGACGATGGCGGCACGCGCGCCTCGGAAGTGGCGCTGGCCGCCCTGCTGCAGCGCTGCGGCGTGTTCGATCCGGCGCTCGAATCGGCGCTGGCCGTGCCGGTGCTGAACCGCGCCGGGCTGAAGGTGGGCGAGGTCAGGCCTTCCGCCATCTTGCGCGACTGACATGGCCAAGCCGCTGCCGCAGGTGCGCCAGGCGAGGCTGACCATCCGCACCCTGGGCGGGCGCGGCGACGGCATTGCCGAGCTCGACGGCAGGCCGGTCTACGTGCCGTTCACGCTGCCGAGCGAAGTGGTCGAGGCCGAGATCGTGCAGGCGCGCGGCGAGGGCGTTTCGGCCGTGGCGCGCAGCCTGGTGCAGGCGAGCCCGCAGCGGGTCCAGGCGCCCTGTCCGCATTTCGGCGTCTGCGGCGGCTGCTCGGTGCAGCATCTGGAGCATCGCGCCTATCTCGACTGGAAGCGCGAGCTGGTGGCGCAGGCGCTGCAGCGGCGTGGGCTGGTCGATATTCCTATCGCGGAGATCGTTACGACGCCACCCGGCCGCCGCCGCCGGGCCGTGCTGACGGCGATGCGCACGCGCAAGCAGGCGATTCTGGGCTTCCACGAACGGGCCAGCCATCGGCTGGTCGATCTCGCCGCGTGTCCCGTGCTGCTGCCCGCACTCGAGGCGCTGATCGCGCCGCTGCGAGGCCTGCTGACGCGGATACTGGCTGGCGGCCAGGCGGCGCAGGTCACGCTGAACGACACCGACAGCGGCATCGACTGCCAGATCGCCGCCGAGCATGCGCCCGACCTGGCGGCGCGCGAAGCCATGGCGGACTTCGCCGAGCGGCACGATCTGGCGCGCCTCGCCTGGCGGCACAAGCGGCAGGCGGAACCGATAGCCCAGCGCCGCCTGCCGGTGCTTCGCCTGGGCGAAGCGGCGGTCGGCGTGCCGTCCGGCGGCTTCCTGCAGGCCAGCCGCGAGGGCGAGGACGCCATGCGGCAGGCGGTCGGCGACTGGATCGGCGGGGCGTCTTCGGTGATCGATCTGTTCGGCGGCATCGGCACGCTGTCGCTGGGGCTGGCGCCGGCGCGACGGGTCCATGTGGTGGAAGGCGACGCCGATGCGGTTGCCGCCGTTGGGCAGGCCGCACGGCAACCCGCGCTGCGCGGCCGAGTCGGCGTCGAACAGCGCGATCTTGCCGGCGATCCGGTGCCGGCCGAGGCGTTGCGCGCGTACGAAGCGGCGATCCTCGATCCGCCGCGCGCCGGTGCCATGGCGCAGACGCGGCAGCTTGCCGCCAGCGGCATCGAAACGATCGTCGCGGTCTCCTGCGATCCGGGCACTTTCGCCCGCGATGCGCGCCTTCTGGTCGATGCCTGCTACCGGCTGGAGCAGGTCGTGCCCATCGACCAGTTCCTGTGGTCCTCGCATGTCGAGCTGGTTGCGCGGTTTCGGCGAAACCAGCTATGAACGATGCCATGGGGAGGCAAATGGACATGGCCAACAAAATGTTCGATCTGAGCGGCAAGGTGGCGGTCGTCACCGGCGGCAGCCGCGGCATCGGCCGGTCGATCTGCGAAAACATGGCCCGCGCCGGCGCCAGGGTCGTGGTCTCCAGCCGCAAGCTGCCGGCCTGCGAAGAGGTGGTCGCCGCCATCAAGCGGGAAGGCGGCGAAGCCACGGCGGTGCAGGCCAGCATCTCCGACAAGGCGCAGCTCGAACGGCTGGTCGGCGAGGCACGCAAGGCCTACGGCAAAATCGACATCCTGGTCTGCAACGCGGCGGCCAATCCCTATTACGGGCCGCTCAAGGATCTGCCCGACGACGCCTTCATGAAGATCATGCAGAACAACGTGCTCAGCAATCTGTGGCTGTGCAACATGGTCTGCCCGGAAATGGCCGAACGCAAGGACGGCTCGGTCATCATCGTCTCCTCCATCGGCGGGCTGATCGGCTCCAAGGTGCTGGCCGCCTACGGCATGTCGAAGGCGGCCGATTTCTCGCTGTGCAAGTCGCTGGCCATGGAATGGGGCAAGAGCAACGTGCGGGTGAACGTCATCGCCCCGGGCCTGATCAAGACCGATTTCGCCAAGGCGCTGTGGAGCAACCCGGTGATCCTGAAGCAGATGGAGACCGGATCGCCGCTGGGCCGCATCGGCGAGCCCGACGACATTGGCGGCGTGGCGGTGTTCCTGGCCTCCAAGGCGGCCGCCTTCGTCACCGGCCAGACCATCATCGCCGATGGCGGCGTGACGTCCTCCGGCGGCGAATCCTGACGCTCGTGACCCAGGGGCGGCGCATCGTCCTGGCGCGCCGGCCGCAGGGCCTGCCGCGGCCCGGCGATTTCCGGCTCGAGACCGTGCCGGTCCCGACGCCGGGCGACGGGCAGGTGCTGGTCCACAACATCTACTGCACCGCCGATCCCGGCAGCCGCGGCCGGCTGGGCGGCGAGAAGAGCTATGCCAGGCCGCTGGAGCTGGGCGAGCCGATCGAAGGCTCGACCATCGGCGAGGTGATCGCCGGCAGCCATCCGAAATTCGCCGTCGGCGACATCGTGGCCGGCGCTTTCGGCTGGCAGGAATACGGCCTGTCCGAAGGGCGTGGCCTGCGCAAGATTTCCGCCGATCCCCAGATCCCGCTCACCGCCCATGTCGGCGTGCTGGGCATTCCGGGCCTGACGGCCTATTTCGGTCTCAAGGACCTGGGCCGGCCGCAGCCGGGCGAGACGGTGCTGGTCTCCTCCGCCGCCGGCGCGGTCGGCGCCACGGCCGGCCAGATCGCGCGCCTGCTGGGCTGTCGGGCGGTCGGCATTGCCGGCGGCGAGCGCAAATGCCGCTGGCTGCGCGAGGAGATTGGTTTCGATGCCGCGATCGACCACCACAAGGGCGATCTGGCGACGGCCATCGCGGCGGCTTGTCCCGGTGGCGTCGACGTGTTCTTCGACAATGTCGGCGGCGAGACGCTGGAAGCGGCGGTGGCCAACATGGCGCTGCGCGGCCGCATCGTCGTTTCCGGCCAGGTCAGCGAATACAACAAGCCGGCGGCCGAGCGCACCGGGCTGCGCAATGTGGTGGCCTTCATCGGCCAGCGCCTGCGCATGGAAGGGCTGGTGGTGTTCGACTATTCCAAACAGTTCCCCGCCGCCATCGCGGAAATGTCGGGCTGGATCCGCGACGGCCGCCTGAAATTCCGCGAGGAGATCGCGCAGGGCATGGAGACGCTGCCGGACCTGTTCATCGGCCTGCTGAGCGGCCGCAATTTCGGCCGGCCGCTGGCGCAGATCAGGAAATTCTAGCGCCGCGCGGCGAGGGCGGCGTCCTCGACCCGCACCCGATGCCACAGCAGCGTCAGGTTCAATACCGAGAACAGAATAGCGATCTCCCAGGCGCCGAACGCCAGCGGCAGCAGCGCGATCTCGCCGATCACCACCGCATAGTTGGGATGGCGCAGGAAGCGATAGGGGCCGCTTCGGACCAGCGGCGCGCCCGGCACGGTGATGATGCGCGTGGTCCAGTAGCGTCCCAGGCTGATCACGGTCCAGACGCGCAGGAGCTGCAGGATGACGAAGGCCGACAGCAGCGGGATAGACGCCGGGGCATCGGCCGGCACCAGCAGGAACAGGGCCAGAAGCCAGCCGGCATGCAGCAGGACGAAAAGCGGATAGTGCCGGGCGCCGATCTCAACGCCGCCCTGCTGCATCAGGCGCCTGGTGTTGGCGTGGGCGAGGGCCAGTTCGATCAGGCGTTGGGCGGCCACCAGAAGCACGACGATCTGCGGCAGGCCGAATTGGATCATGCCGCTTCCAGCACCCCGAATGCGGCCGTGAAGCCCGGTCCCAGCGCCGTCAGCAGGTTGCGCCCGCGCAGGCCGCGCGAGAG
>JBFXDA010000051.1:0-3651 GCA_050181585.1 Reyranellaceae bacterium | reverse complement strand
GCCACCAGAAGCACGACGATCTGCGGCAGGCCGAATTGGATCATGCCGCTTCCAGCACCCCGAATGCGGCCGTGAAGCCCGGTCCCAGCGCCGTCAGCAGGTTGCGCCCGCGCAGGCCGCGCGAGAGAGCGCGCTTGAGGACGAAAAGCACTGTGGCGGCGGACATATTGCCATAGTAGCGCAGGGTCTCGCGCGCGTCGACCAGGGTGCCGTTCTGCAGGCCGAACACGTCCTCGAGCGCCTCGATCACCTTGGCGCCGCCGGGATGGCAGACGAAGCCGTCGATCTGCGGCAGCGACAGTCCGTTGCGATCGAGAAAGGCCTGCGTCACGTCGGCGAACCGCTCGCGCACCAGGGTCGGGATGTCGCGCGAGAATTGCACCGCCAGGCCCTGGTCGGTGACGTCCCAGCCCATGATGTCGAGCGTGCCCGGCCAGCGATGCTCGCCGCCGGCCACCAGCCGCGGGCCGTCGCGCTCGTCGTTGCGCAGCAGCACGCCGGCGGCGCCATCGCCGAACAGCGCCGTGGCGACGATGTTGGCCTTGCGCGAATCGTTCTTGCGGAAGGTGAGGGCGCAGAGCTCCACCACCAGCACCAGGGTCGTGCTGCCGCGCTTTGCCGCCGTGAGGGCGGCGCCGCGATTGACGCCGAGCACGCCGCCGGCGCAGCCCAGCCCGAAGACCGGCAGGCGCTGGCAGTCGGGCCGGAACGTCAGCCGCTCCATCAGCAGCGCGTCGAGGCTGGGCGTGGCGATGCCGGTGGAGGATACCGTCACGATGTTGTCGATCTCGTCCAGCCCGATGCCGGCCTGCTCGGCGCAGTCGCGCGCCAGTTTCTCGAGCAGCCCGACGGCGTTCTCGATATAGAGCCGGTTTCGATCGGCCCAGGAATGGTCGTCCTCGTACCAGTCGATGGGCACGCAGGAATAGCGCCGTTCGATGCCTGAATTGGCGAATACCGGCAGCAGGCGCTCGATGTCCGTTCCATGGCGCGCGAACAGCGCCCGGGCGCGGCGCATCACGGCCGGCTGGTCCAGCGCATGCGGCGGAACGGCGGTGGCGAGGCTGAGGACACGAACGGGCATGGGGGTGCCTTTCGCTGCCTGCGGTATCGTATAACGTTTGGAACGGGAAAGCGCTCACGACTTCGGGAGGGACAATGTTCGAAGGTTTCGAGACGCGGCAGATCGATACCGGCGAGGCCAGAATTCATGCGCGGATCGGCGGCCAGGGACGGCCTTTGCTGCTGCTGCACGGCTACCCGGAAACCGGCGTCATGTGGCACAAGGTGGCGCCGCTTCTGGCGCGGCATTTCACCTGCGTCGTGCCCGACCTACGCGGCTACGGCGACAGTTCCAAGCCGAAAAGCGACAAGGAGCACTACGTCTATTGCAAGCGCGCCAACGCCAACGACCAGGTCAAGCTCATGCAGGCGCTGGGCTTCGAGACGTTCATGGTGGCCGGGCACGACCGCGGCGGGCGCGTGACGCACCGTCTGTGCCTGGACCATCCCAACCGCGTCGAACGCGCCTCGATCCTCGACATCATGCCGACGCCGGTGGTGTTCGGCACCGTCAACCAGCGCGTGGCGACGGCCTATTACCACTGGTTCTTCCTGATCCAGCCCTACGACTACCCCGAGACCATGATCGGCCACGATCCGGAATATTTCCTGCGCCGCATGCTGACCTCGCTGTCGGCGCCGGGGACCTTTCCGGAAGAGATCGTGCAGGAATATCTGCGGACCTTCCGCCTGCCCGAGACCATCCACGCCACCTGCGAGGACTATCGCGCCGGCGCCACGATCGACCTGGAGCACCACAAGGCCGACAACGGCCGCAAGATCGCCTGCCCGGTGCAGATATTGTGGGGCGAGAGGGGGCTGGTTGGCCGCGCTTACGAGACGATGAAGGTGTGGGGCGACTATGCCGAGAACGCGATCGGCCAGGAGATGCCCAGCGGCCATTTCATCCCCGAGGAGGCGCCACAGCAGACGGCCGAGGCGCTGCTGGCTTTCTTCAGACCGTAGAAGCGGTCAGCCGCGCAGGAAGCTGACGGTGCCTGCCGCCTCCAGCATGATCGGCCGGGCCCGCGAGGCGTGGAACATCTCCCCGTCCAGCACGCAGGGGCCGTCGAAGGCAAGCTCGATCCGCTCCGAATTGAAGCTGTCGTAGCCGTTCTCGGGCCGCAGCAGCTTGTGCGGGCGGCTGCGCAAGGCGAGAAACACCGCCCGCAGCACCGAATGGGCATGGGCGAACACCGTGGTCAGGCGGATCGGACCGGCGTCCGCGCCCCAGAACGGCACGACGCCCAGCACCAGCCTGTCCAGCGTCGAGGCCAGCAGCGCGATGACCGGCTTTTCTCCGTAGGGCTTGCCGTCCAGGGCGAGGCCCATCGGCACGGGCGGGAAAGGATCGCGCCCGATGGCGATCCGGAACAGCACGATCAGCAGCCGCAGGGCCGGCCCCAGGCTGTCGCGCACGCCCATCCGGTCGATGGTGGCGCGGTTCTGCATCGTGGCGTCGTAGATGCCGGCGGCGCCGAAGAAGAAGCCGTAGGCCGGCGTCGGAGCGTCGCCGCCGCTCAGGCGCATGACCGGCCGCGCCGCCACCCGCGAGGCCAGGGAGCCGGCAGCGGCATGCCGCAGGATCGTCCTCAGCACGGGCAGCGGCCGGCGGGCCTCGTTGATGTCGTGCGCGATCATGTTGGTGGTGCCGCCGGGCAGGATGGCGATCGGCGGCAGGCGGGCAAAAGGCGTAGCCGGAGAGAGCAGCAGATTGAGCGCCTGCTGCACCGTGCCGTCGCCGCCGCATATGGCCAGCACGTTGACGCCCTGCGCCGCCAGGGCGGCCAGAGCCGCCGCCGTCGCTTCCGGGCGGTCGGGCCGCTGCACGGGGATGTCGGGCCGGCTGGCCAGGAACGCATCCAGCGCCTGCGTGCCGGTCCGGTTGCGGCCGCTCATCCGGTTGATGAGCACGCCGATCCTGGGGCTGCTCGGCGGCGTGGTGTCGGCGGGAAGGTCGCTCATGCTAACCGGATTGCAGCGTCTTCACGCCGGCATCGCGTTCGAAGAGATAGAGCAGGGTTCTTAGCGCCTGGCCGCGGCCGCTGGCAAGTTTCGCGTCGCGCTCCAGGATCAGGCGGGAATCGTCGCGCGCGATCTGCAGCAGGTCGCCATGCACCGCCAGGTCGGCCAGGCGCATCTCCGGCAGGCCGCTCTGGCGCGTGCCCAGCAATTCGCCCGCGCCGCGCAGCCGCAGGTCTTCCTCGGCGATGCGGAAGCCGTCTTCGGTCTCGCGCATGATCTTCAGCCGCGCCTTGGCGGTTTCGCCCAGCGGCGACTGGTACAGCAGCAGGCAGGAGGAGGCGGCATCGCCGCGACCGACCCGGCCGCGCAACTGGTGGAGCTGCGACAGGCCGAAGCGCTCGGCATGCTCGATCACCATCACCGTCGCCTGCGGCACGTCGACCCCGACCTCGATCACCGTGGTCGCCACCAGAATGTCGATCTGGCCCGTCGCGAAAGCCTCCATCACCTTGTCGCGCTCGGCGCCTTTCAGGCGCCCGTGCACCATGCCGACCCGCTCGCCGTAGCGGCCGCGCAGCATGGCGTGGCGCTCTTCCGCCGCCGCCATGTCGGATTCCTCCGATT
>JBFXDA010000050.1:0-17836 GCA_050181585.1 Reyranellaceae bacterium | reverse complement strand
CGCACCAGCTGGTCGCGTTCGCGCATGGCGAGCCAGGCGCCGAGCATCACGACCTGCAGCGTATTCATCACCGCCAGCGTCAGGATGGCGCGGACGACGAAGTCGCCTTCGGGCAGCGACAGGGAGGCGACGCGGATCGATATGGCGGCTACCGCGAAGCAGCCGCCGGCGGCGATGCCGACCAGCGCCGATTTCTGCGTCCAGCCGAACAGGATATTGCGCAGGCCCCTGGTGTCGCCGCGGATCGACAGCACCCAGACGCCGAACAGGCTGATGCCGATGCCGATCCACGCCCAGAAGCTCAGCGGTTCGGCCAGCAGCAGGGTGGCGAACAGGGCGGTCTGCACCGTCTCGGTCTTGGAGTAGGCCGTGCCGACGGCGAAATTGCGCAGGCTGAAGGCGTAGATCAGCAGCGAGGTGGCGACGATCTGCGCCAGCCCGCCCAGCGCCGTCATGGCGAGGAATTCGAGATGCGGCGCCGGCAGCGCATAGCCGGCCGCCACCAGCCCGCCGAGCATCGCCAGCGACACCGGCGCGCCGTAGAGATAGCGCACGAAATTGGCGCCGTTGGTCGACAGCAACGCCTTCAGCTTCTGCTGTAGGGCGGTCCGCACGCATTGCAGCAACGCGGCGGCGACGGTGATCGGGATCCAGAGTTCCACGGCAGGCCAAAGACTGGAAGGGCGGGCGGCAGACTGTAGCGGCGCGCGCCGGTCCGGGGCAATTGCGTCCGGCGCATCGTTGCCATCCGCTGCGCGAAAAATCGCCGCTCCGCGGGACGGTGAAATCGACACCAGCCGGTCGTCTGCTATAGTCGCGGCCGTTTTAGGTCTGGTTCATTCGGGGTAATCGTCATGGCTGGCAAGAAGAAGGCGGCGGGCAAGAAGGCCCAGGCACTGCATCCCAATCCCACGCTCGACAAGGCGAAGATGCCGAGCCGCTACGTAACGGTCGGCCCGGAGCGTGCGCCGCACCGTTCGTATCTCTACGCCATGGGGCTGAACGAGAAGCAGGTGGCGCAGCCGCTGGTCGGCGTGGCGACGTGCTGGAATGAGGCCGCGCCGTGCAACATCGCGCTCAATCGCCAGGCGCAGGCGGTGAAGAAGGGCGTCGACGCCGCCGGCGGCACGCCGCGCGAGTTCACGACCATCACCGTCACCGACGGCATCGCCATGGGTCATCAGGGCATGAAGTCGTCGCTGGCCAGCCGCGATCTGATCGCCGACTCGGTCGAGTTGACGATGCGCGGCCACTGTTACGACGCGATGGTGACGCTGGCGGGCTGCGACAAGTCGCTGCCGGGCATGATGATGTCGATGCTGCGCCTCAACGTGCCGTCGGTGTTCATGTATGGCGGCTCGATCCTGCCGGGCAAGTTCCGCGGCAAGGACGTCACCGTGGTCGACGTGTTCGAGGGCGTCGGCATGCATGCCGCCGGCAAGTTCAGCGACAAGGATTTGCACGAGCTGGAATGCGTGGCCTGCCCGTCGGCGGGCTCGTGCGGCGGCCAGTTCACCGCCAACACCATGGCCTGCGTCTCCGAGGCGATCGGCCTGGCGCTGCCTGGCTCGGCCGGCTCGCCGGCGCCCTACGAGTCGCGCGACGAATACGCGGTGGCGTCGGGCGAGGCGGTGATGAAGCTCCTTAAGCTCGGCATCCGCCCGCGCGACATCGTCACGCGCGAGGCGCTGGAGAACGCCGCCACCGTGGTCGCCGCCACTGGCGGCTCGACCAACGCGGCGCTGCATCTGCCGGCGATGGCGCATGAATGCGGCATCAAGTTCGACCTGTTCGACGTCGCCAAGATCTTCAAGAAGACGCCGTACATCGCCGACCTCAAGCCGGGCGGCAAGTACGTGGCGCTCGACATGTTCCGCATCGGCGGCATTCCGGTCGTCATCAAGGAGCTGCTCGACAACGGGCTGCTGCACGGCCATTGCCTCACCGTCACCGGCAAGACGCTGGCGGAGAACCACAAGGACGTGAAGTGGCCGGAAAACCAGGACGTGGTCTATCGCGTCAAGAACTGCATCACGCCGACCGGCGGCGTGGTCGGGCTCAAGGGCAACCTGGCGCCCGACGGCGCGATCGTGAAGGTCGCCGGCATGGAGCAGGACAAGCTGGTGTTCCGCGGCAAGGCGCGCTGCTTCGACAGCGAGGAGGCGGCCTTCGACGCGGTTGTGAAAGGCAAGTTCAAGGAAGGCGACGTCATCGTCATCCGCTATGAGGGCCCCAAGGGCGGGCCGGGAATGCGCGAGATGCTGTCGACGACGGCGGCGCTCTATGGCCTCGGCGTCGGCGACAAGGTTGCGCTGATCACCGACGGCCGCTTCTCCGGCGGCACGCGCGGCTTCTGCATCGGCCATGTCGGACCTGAGGCGGCGGTAGGCGGGCCGATCGGCCTGCTCAAGAACGGCGACATCATCGTCATCGACGCGAAGAAGGGCATTCTCAACGTCGAGTTGTCGGAGAAGGAGCTGAAGGCGCGGCGCAAGAAGTGGAAGCCGCGCAAGACCGACTACCAGTCGGGCGCGCTGTGGAAATACGCGCAGCTCGTCGGGCCGGCGGTCGACGGCGCCGTCACCCATCCCGGCGGCAAGGCCGAGACGCACACCTTCGTCGACATCTAGAGACAGAGCCCCGCTTCGGCGGGGCTCGCGATTTCAGGCGCGCAGTTCGCACCACACGGGCGTGTGGTCGGAGGCTTCCGGCCGGGTGCGCGGCGCGCGATCGATGTCGCAGGCCTCGAGCAGGTCGGCGGCCTGCGGCGAGAGCAGCAAATGGTCGATGCGCCAGCCATCGTCCTTCTGCCAGGCGCCGGCTTGGTAGTCCCAGAAGCTGTAGGCGACGCGGCCCGGATGAAGGGCGCGAAAGGCTTCGGTGTAGCCGAGGTTGACGATGGCGCGGAACGCCTGGCGCGTTTCGGGCCGGCACAACGCGTCGTCGGCCATGCGCACGGGATCGAACACGTCGATGTCTGTCGGCGCGACGTTGTAGTCGCCGCCCAGCACCACCGGCGCTTCAAGATCGAGCAGATCGGCGGCGCGGGTCTTCAGGCGGCGCATGAAGCGCAGCTTGTAGTCGAACTTTTCGCCGGGCGCGGGATTGCCGTTGGGCAGATAGATCGAGGTGACGCGAAGGGTGCGGCCGGGGGTTGCGATGTCGGCCTCGATGTAGCGGGCCTGTTCGTCGGAGTCGTCGCCGGGCAGGGCGCGATGGACCACCGTAATGGGGTGGCGTGAGACGATAGCGACGCCATTGTAGGCCTTCTGGCCCACCGCCTCGACGTGATAGCCCAACGCCTCGATCTCAGCCGACGGCACCTGCTCGAGCTGGGCCTTGAGTTCCTGCAGCAGCACCACGTCGGGCGAAGCTTCCTGCAGCCACTGGCACAGGGCGCCTACGCGGCGGCGGATGGAATTGACGTTGAATGTCGCGATCTTCATGGGGCGGGATTGTGGGCCGGGCAATGGCCGGCGAACAAGTAAAACAAAAGGCCGGACGAGCCGGCCTTTCGCAGACAAACGCGCGGGGCGTCAGACGCTGAAGGAATTGCCGCAGCCGCAATTCGAGGAGGCGTTGGGATTGCGGACGGCGAAGGACGAGCCGACCATGTCTTCGACGAAGTCGATCTCCGAACCGCGCAGCAGATCGAGCGAGGTGCTGTCGATCACCACCACCGCGCCGTCCTTGGCGATGATCAGGTCGTCGTCGGTGCGGGCATCGTCGAAATTGAACGAATACTGGAAGCCCGAGCAGCCGCCGCCAAGCACGGCGACGCGCAGGAAGACGTCGGGATTGGATTCCCGGCTCATCAGCACGGCGATACGGCGGGCGGCGTTGTCGGTGACGACCACCTGCGGCGCATTGGACGGCGGTGGCGGCGGCGTCTGTTCGAGGGAAGCCATGCGGTACTCCACTGGGCCGGGCGGTCCGGCGCGTTTGTGGACAATGATTTAGGCGCTTTGGCTCAGGTGTCAATCCATGTCCTTAACGGCCTGATTTGGCTTGACCCTCGTATGGCGTCCAATGCCATATGGTAGTTGATCGCGTCCAGCCGCATGTCCGACAAAAGCAAAATGACCCCAGCGAAAGCCGCAGACAGCCCTGACTCGCCGCTTCCAGTCCTTTATCGCAGGCCGGCTATCCTCGATGCCGTCCGCTTTGGGAAGAAGAGATTGGCAAGCGCAACGGATTTCTCCTTTGCCCGGCAAGCGAACTCGGTTCCCGTTACGGTAGTTGAGTTTGCGATGCTGCAGCGGCATTTCCCCATCGTATTTACCCAAGAGGCGACGCCGGTTCCTCTGGCGGTACTGGGAGCTAAACTGGGTCGGAATGATTTCGTCGATACCAAGGGACGATGGACCGGCCATACCTATGTCCCTGCCTACATTCGCCGCTACCCGTTCATGTTTCTGGAGAACAAGCTCGGCGACGGTGAAATTCAGTTCGTGCTTTGCATCGACGAGGACTCGCCATTGGTTTCGGACCAGCGCGGCGAGCCGCTTTACGACGAACAGGGAGCGCCAGGCTCCGTCCTGGCCCGTGCGACCGATATGTGCAGTGCCTTTCAAGGCCATTTCAATTTGACGATCGAGTTTGGCCGCGCTCTTAGGGACCTTGATTTGCTCGTTCCGAATGAAACTGGTGCCCGGATTTCTCCTGCAGGATCAGATCCACTGCGCGGCTTCAGCACGATCGATGAAGCGAGATTCAAGACTCTTGATGGTACCATCCTTGCGGACTGGAATAGGCGTGGCTGGCTTCAACTGGTCTATTGTCATTTGCTTTCGTTGCTCAACTGGCACGAGCTATTCGCAAATGCATTCGCCAGAGAACAGACGAAATCGTCTCGAAAACAGCGGTAAATCTTCGAACGCAAGCGGCGCGAATTTTGCGTGAGGTAGAACAAGGGCCAGCATTTCCGCGCGCGTGCAGTGGCTTCAGTAGCAGCGAAGATATGCACATTTTGAGTTTCAATTGAGTACTCATACAGATCTTGTATAAATACCTCGGACCCGGATACTCTCTACCCAAGTGAAATGAGCAATTTGCTATGAGGGGAGAGGCGAATGTTCGGGTCCGGCGCATCGCGGCACGTCATTGGCGGTAGTAAGCAACAGGTTGGGGCTTCGTCGCAGAGAAAGAGGTCCAGTTCGACCTTGCGCCATGCCCTGCTTGCATCGACGGGCCTCTGTTCATTCTTCATCGGCGCTGCGCACGCACAAAATGCTACCAGTTCGGTCGCTCTGCCGCTTCCGAACTTCGCCTATCAACCCTGGCAGAAAAATTCGGTTCCGAACCGCAGCGCCGTAGCCACGCCGCCGGCCGTAAGTCAGCAACCGGTTGCGCCGGTTCAATATGCCCAGGCCACCCCGGCAGCGGCGCCAGCGGCGCCAGTGTCGGACGCTGCGCGACCCGTCGCTCCCTCGGCAAATTCAGGAGTCCAGCAGGCCCAGGCAACGGCGGCGGCCGGCACTGGTGGCTTCGAGGGCTGGGGCGGTCTCTATGGCGTCAGCGACTTCAATCACGTTGGCGGCGGCGTTGAACTGTTCGTCCCGCTGACGCAGTCGTCGACCAGCGTGCTGTTTGGCTATCTCAACGGCACGGGTCTTATCGACGGCCAGTACGGCTACGACGTCGGCTTCGGCTACCGACAGAAGAGCAGCAATGAATTTGGCTGGGGCATCAACGCCACCTTCGGCCAGGGTTGGAGCGAGAACGACAACCAGGCGCTGCGCGGCGTCATCGGACTTGAAGCGTTCTCCAGCCGGTGGGACGCAAACATCGCCGGCTATTTCGTCGGTTCGCCTGACGAAAAGCGGGCTGGCGGCAAGGCGGGCGAAATCGCCGGCCCCGGCGTGATCTCGGTCACGGGCCACGACATTCGCATGGATACTCCGCTCACGGGCGGCAAGTACGAGAAGCCGATGAACGGCTTTTCCGGCGAATTCGGCTATCACTTCTACAATGAGGGCGCGCAGACCAGCGACTGGGATCTCCGGCTCGCGGCCGGCGGCTTCTACTATTTCGCCGACGAGAGCGGCAAGAAGAAGAAAGGCAAGTACGGCGTCAAGTTCCCCTCGTCGAATTACGGCGATGTCTATGGTGCCAAGGGTTCGATCGAACTGCAGGTCTACAACCCGCTGAACCTGGGCGACGGGGTGCGCTTCTTCGCCGGTCTGGGCGGCCGCATCGACGACGATGGCGATGTCGATGGCCGCGTCACGACCGGCGTTCGCATTGCCTTCTTCGGCAAGCGCAGCTCGAGCGGCGCCGATCGCATCAACGACCGCATGGTCGATCCGATCCGTCGTGACGTCATGGAGTGGGGCGAGCGCAAGGTCAGGCCGCACAATGTAATCGAGACGGTCTACAGCGACTATTCGCCGACCAAGGAAATCATCGACAGCGTCTGGTTCGCCGACAGCCAGGCCACGGGCGGCGAGGCGGGCATCGCCAGCGATCCGACGACCATCGACCAGGCTGTTGCCGGCGCCAGCGCCGCCCAGGTGCTGGGCAAGGGCGACATCATCGTCGTTACCGATTCGAATCTCAGCAGTGGTCCGAATCTCGTCACTACCGGCCTGACCACCGGCGGCATCACCCTGCTGCAGGACCAGATCATGCTGGGCGGCAGCTTCCCGATCGAACTGACCGGCTCTATCACCGGCAACAAGGGCATCTACACGCCCGCCGGCAATCCCGGCACCATCAACGGCACGGCCGGCGTTACGACGCTCATCACCACGGCCAACAACAACCAACTGCTCGGCTTCGGCCTGACGCGCGGCCGCATCGGCATCAACGCCGACGGCGTGAGCCACAACAAGTACGAAGCCCTCGACATCACCTTCATGTCGGCGACCTCGAGCGACGTCGGCGGCAACGGTCCGCACGGTCTGCTTGGCGCCAACGGCGCTGACGGTGCCGCGGCGAATGGCGTGGGGCCGGGCGCCAGCGGCGGCGTGGCCGGTGCCGGCGTCAACGGTGGCGCCGGCGTCAACGGCGCGGCGGGAGAGAGCGCCACTGCCTCTGCCGAGGCAATCGGCATTCGCATCGTCAACTCCGACGACATCCTGATCAAGGACGTCACCATCACCGACATTACAGCAGTGGCAACGGCGACGGCCGGCAATGCCGGCAACGGAGCCGCCGGCGGCCTCGGCGGCTTCGGCGGCGCCGCGATTGGCGCCGATGGCGCCAATGGTCTGGCAGGCACTGCGGGCGTTGTTGGAACGGCGGGGACTGCCGGAACCGATGGCGTCGCGGGAACCGTCGGAGCTGCCGGTACTGCCGGACTGGACGGTGCGCCGGCTGGAACCGACGGCGCCGATGGCAACGACGGCAATGCCGGCGATCCGGGCCTTGTCGGCAACAACGGCAATCCGGGCAACCCCGGCGGCGCTGGCGGCGACGCCACGCTTGGCACGGTTACGAATCCCACGGTCGGCGGGGCGGGTGGCCCCGGTGGGGCGGGCGGTGCTGGCGGTGCTGGCGGTGCCGGCGCAGCGGGATCCGCTGGTGGAGCCGGCGCGCCTGGAGCGGCGGGGACATCCGGGACCGCGGGCAGCACGACGGGCAGCGATGGTGCCGCAGGAACGCCTGGGGCTCCGGTGGCCGGGGTCCTCAATGGGCTGAACGGAAATAACGGCGCTGTCGTTGGCAGTGTGGCAAACGGCACCAACGGCGGGTCGGGGCAGCCGGGCGGCAATGCCAATGCCGGGACCAATGCCTTCACCGACGGTACGGCCGGCGGCGCGGGCGGTGCGGGCGGCGATGGCGGCACCGGTGTGACCGGCCAGGCCGGCGGGTCCGGCGGTGTTGCCGGCGCCGGCGGCAATGGTGGCGCGGGCGGCAATGGTGGCGCAGGTGGCGATGCCAGCGCAACGGCGACCGCGTATGCAATCTATGGTAGTAATTCGTCGAATATCGCCATCGACAATCTGACCGTTGCGCGCGTCTCTGCGACGGCGACGGCGACTGCCGGCAATGGCGGCAATGGCTCGATCGGCGGCAATGGCAGTGGCGGTGGTGTGGCCAACGGCGGCTTTGGCGGCTTTGGCGGCTTTGGCGGCACGGCCGCAATCGGTGGAGACGGCGGTGCCGGTGGCGTCGGTGCGGCGGGTGGCGCTGGTGGCGCCGGCGCGGTCGGCGGCAATGGCGCTGACGCGGGCAACGGCGGCGCCGGTGGCGTCGGCGGCGACGGCGGCGTCGGAGCGACCGGCGGTACTGGCGGCGTTGGCGGTGTCGGTGGCGATGGCGGAGCGGCAATTGCGGGCGGCGCCGGAGCGGCTGGCGGCGTGGGCGGAACCGGTGGTGCGGGCGGGGTTGGTGGCGTGGGCGGCAATGGAACGGTCGGCGGCGATGGAACCGGCACGACGGCTGGTACGGCCGGGACGGCGGGCGGCGCTGGCGGCGCTGGCGGCGCCGGTGGCGCTGCCGGAACCGGCGGGACGGGCGGTGCAGGCTATGCCGGCCTCGATGGCGGCGCTGGTGGGATCGGTGGAACCGGCGGCCAGGCAGGCAACGGCGGCAATGGCGGTAATGGCAGCAGCGCGACGTCGGGTGGCAATGGCGGGTTGGCCGGTATCGGCGGCGCTGGCGGTACGGGCGGTGCGGCTGGCAACGGCTCGAACGCGGGCGTTGGCGGCGCTGGCGGCGTTGGCGGTGCCGGCGGATCGGGTGGCGTTGGCGGTGCCGGCGGCTCGGGCGGCGTGGCTGGCGTCGGTGGCGCCGGCGGCAACGGCGGCAGTGGCGGCAATGGCGGTGTTGCGACCGCTACGGCGGATGCTTCGGGCATCTTCCTGACGTCGACCACGAATGTGGCCGTCGCCAATTCGTCCTTCAGCAACATATCGGCGAGTTCGACCGCGACCGGCGGCCTGGCGGGCAACGGCGCGGCCGGTGGCATTGGCAGCTTCGGTGGCGACGCCTTTGGCGCGGCCGGCAATACCGGCGGCGCCGGCGTGGTCGGTGCCGTTGGCGGCGTCGGCGGCGCCGGTGGCATTGGTGGTGCGGGTGGCCTTGGTGGCGCTGGTGCGGCCGGCGGTAGCGGCGGCGATGCCGGAAATGGCGGCATTGGTGGTGTCGGCGGCGTCGGCGGCAACGGCGGCCTGGGCGGCACGGCCGGGACCGGCGGTGCCGGCGGTGCGGGCAGTGCCGGCGCGGCCGGCGGTGCTGGCGCAGTTGGCGGCGCGGGCGGCACAGGTGGCACTGGAGGCACCGGCGGCACGGGCGGTGCTGGCGCCAACGGCGGCGCCGGCAGCGACGGCGAGGATGCTGTTCAAAACGGAGGTGGCACTGACACCGGTGCGGCCGGGGCGGTTGGCGGCGCGGGTGGCGCCGGCGGTGTCGGTGGCGTAGGCGGGACGGCCGGAGCGGCCGGTACCGGCGGTACCGGCGGTGCCGGCGGTATCGGCGGTTCGGGCGCCGATGGCGGCACGGGCGGTATCGGCGGCACGGCCGGCAATGGCGGCAATGGCGGTAACGCCGGGGCCGGCGGCTTGGGCGGCGCCGGTGGCGCGGCGGGCGTCGGCGGGACCGGAGGCAATGGCGGCATTGGCGGCGAGGCCGGAAACGGCGCCGTGGGCGGCCTCGGTGGCGCCGGTGGCGTTGGCGGTTCGGGCGGCACGGGCGGCGCCGGCGGATCCGGTGGCGTGGCTGGCGCCGGTGGCGCCGGCGGTACGGGCGGCAGCGGTGGGCTAGGCGGCGCGGCGACTGGCGCCGCAACGGCGACCGGCATTACGGCGACCGGCAGTTCCGACCAGATCTCCGTCAGCAACTCGAGCTTCAACCAGATTTCGGCAACCAATGTCGCGACCAGCGGCGCTGGCGGCAGCGGTGCCAATGGCGGCATCGGCGGTGTCGGCGGCAGTGCCAATGGCTCGGCCGGCGGCCTCGGTGGCGCGGCGGCTGTCGGCGGCGCCGGCTCGATCGGCGGCGTCGGCGGCAATGGCGGCCTGGGCGGCAGCGGCGGCCTGGGCGGAGTCGGTGGCGCCGGTGGCGCGGCCGGCGATGGCGGTGCCGGTGCCAATGGTGGCACAGCAGGCACGGGCGGTGACGGTGGCGCCGGCGCGGCCGGCGGCGTTGGCGGCGCGGGTGCCGACGGCGGTACCGGCGGTACCGGCGGCAGTGGCGGCGTCGGTGGCGTGGCTGGCAACGGTGGCAATGGCGGCGCGGCCGGAGGGGCCGGCGCCGGCGGCGCTGGCGGCAACGGCGGCAGCGCAACGGGCGATTCTGACGGTGATGAAGACGTAAACGTAATTGCCACGGGTGGCGTCGGTGGCGCCGGTGGCGCCGGTGGCGCGGCTGGTACGGGCGGCGCGGGTGCCGTTGGCGCCAATGGCGGGGTCGGCGGTGCCGGCGGCGCGGGCGCCGCGGGCGGTACTGGCGGTTCGGGCGGCACGGGCGGCGTCGGCGGCCTGGCCGGCACGGGCGGTACCGGCGGTACCGGCGGTATTGGCGGTACGGGCGGCGTCGGCGGTGCGGCAGGCGCTGGCGGCGGTGGCGGCATCGGTGGTGCGGCCGGTACGGGCGGCGATGCCGCGGCTGGCGGCGCAGGCGGTGCCGGCGGCACCGGTGGTTCCGGTGGCAGCGGCGGCGTCGGCGGCAGCGGCGGCGTTGCCGGCGTGGGTGGCGCTGGTGGCAGCGGTGGCAGCGGTGGCGCTGGCGGTGCCGTCAGCGGCTCGGCGATCGCATCCGGCGTTGCCGTCTCTGGCAATGCCTCGAACGTCGCGGTCAGCGGCTCGACGTTCTCCAACATCTCGGCTGCCAACACCGCAACCAGCGGCATTGGTGGCGCAGCGGGTAGCGGCGCAATCGGCGGCAATGGCGGTTCGGCCCTTGGCGCGCTCGGCGGCGACGGCGTGGTTGGCGCGGCGGGCGGCCTCGGTGGCAACGGCGCGGCGGGCGGCATCGGCGGCGATGGCGGCATTGGCGGCGTCGGCGGCGCGGCTGGTGCTGGCGGTCTGGCCGGTGACGGCGCGGCCGGCGGTATCGGTGGCGATGCCGGCAATGGCGGCGCCGCGGGAGTCGGCGGCGCTGCGGGCGCCGGCGGGGCTGGCGGCACGGGCGGCACGGCCGGCGCCGGTGGCAGCGGTGCGACCGGTGGTCTTGGCGGAACCGGTGGCGCCGGTGGCGCCGCGACGGGCGGTGCCGCCGGTGGCGCCGGCGGCAATGGCGGCGATGCCGATGCCGAAGTCGACAGTGGCGACGACGACACCGATGTTACCGCGACTGGCGGTGCCGGTGGCGCTGGCGGCGTCGGTGGTGCCGGCGGCACCGGCGGCGCCGCGGGTGCTGGCGGCATCGGTGGTACCGGTGGCGCTGGTGCGGTTGGCGGCGATGGTGGTGCGGCCGGCAGCGGCGGCACGGGCGGCGATGGCAGCACGGGCGGCCTTGGCGGCCTGGGCGGCTCCGGCGGCGCGGCGGGAGCCGGCGGCGCCGGTGGCGCGGCCGGCGCTGGCGGCGTCGGCGGAGCCAGCGGGAACGGTGCCAATGGCGGCGTCGGTGGCGTCGGCGGCAATGCCGGGGTTGGCGGCAATGGCGGCACCGGTGGTGTTGGCGGCACAGGCGGCAGTGGCGGCGTCGCGGGCGCCGGCGGCGTCGGCGGCTCGGGCGGCACGGGCGGCGCCGGAGGGGCGGTCACGGCCGTCAGTTCGGCGACCGGCGTGTCGGCGAGCGGCAATGCCTCCGACGTTTCGGCCACGAATTCGACCTTCACCTCCATCTCGGCGTCGAACACGATCATGAGTGGCGCCGGCGGCGCCGGAGGATCGGCGGCGGCGGGCGGCATCGGCGGCAATGCCGCCGGGGCCAACGGTGGCGCCGGTGCCCTGGGCGGTTTGGGCGGCAATGGTGGCGTCGGCGGTCTGGGCGGCAATGGCGGCCAGGGCGGTGTGGCCGGAATCGGTGGTGCCGGCGGCGCCGGTGGCGCCGGTGGCAGCGCTTCCGGAGCCGGCGACGGCGGTGCGGCCGGCAATGGCGGCATCGGTGGCGATGGCGGCGCCGTGGCGGCCGGCGGCGATGGCGGCGACGGTGGCGCTGGCGGCCAGGCTGGAACGGGTGGTTCCGGGGGCAATGGTGGCGCGGCCGGCGGTGCGGCCGGTGGCGCCACTGGTGGCACTGGCGGCAACGGCGGCGACGGTGGTGACGCCACCGCCGACGACAACGAAAACGACGACGGCGGCGATGGTACTTCCGCTGTTGCGGTCGGTGGCGCCGGTGGCGCCGGTGGTGCTGGCGGCGTTGGTGGCAGTGGCGGCGCGGCGGGTGCCGGCGGTGCCGGTGGCACCGGCGGGCTTGGCGCTAATGGCGGTGTCGGCGGCGATGCCGGAAACGGCGGCGATGCCGGAGCGGCCGGTGCCGGTGGTACCGGCGGCGCTGGCGGGACCGGCGGCGTGGGCGGCGATGGCGGCGGCGGCGGCGTTGCGGCCAATGGCGGCAATGGCGGCGCGGCGGGCAACAATGGCTCCGGCGCGGGTGCGGGCAATGGCGGTAATGGCGGCAACGCCGGCACCGGCGGCGCCGGTGGTCCGGGCGGCGCCGGCGGTGCCGGCGGCGTGGCCGGCGACGGCGGCGCCGCAGGTACGGCGGGTGCTGGCGGCAATGGCGGCGCGATCAACGGCTCCACTGTCGGCGCCGGGTTCTTCGCCGGCAGCACGACCTCGAACATCAATGTCACCAACTCGTCCTTCTCGGCGATTTCGGCGAGCCAGGCGGTCACGGCGGGCAATGGCGCCGCGGGTGGCACCGGCGCAGCCGGCGGTGCCGGCGGCTTCGCCCCGGGTGGCATCGGTGGCAGCGGTGCGGCCGGCGGCGCCGGCGGCACGGGCGGCCTGGGCGGCAATGGCGGCGTCGGCGGATCTTCCCCGGCGGCGGCCCTGGGCGGCGCCTTCGGGGCCGGCGGCGCGGCTGGTCTGGCGGTTGGACCGAACGGGTCTGCGGGCCCCGGCGGAGTGGCCGGCGCGGGTGGCACGGCGACCGTGCTGCCGGGCACTGATGGCGCCGATGGTTCGGCGGGTGCCGTCGGTGCGGGAGCGGCCGGCGGCCAGGCAGCCGGAGTCGGCGGCGGGGCTTCCGGCGCCGGAGGCGGCGGCGCGGCCGGGGGCAATGGCACAGCCGGTGCCGATGGCACCGAGGACGAAGACGACGGGAATGCCACGGCGACGGCAGGTACCGGCGGCGCTCTCGGTGCAGGCGGTGGCGCGGGCGCCGGTGGCGCCGGTGCGGCCGGCGGTACTGGCGGTGCGATTGGCGGAAATGGCGCCCCGGGCGGTGGCGGCGCTCTCGGCCTGGGCGGCACGGGAACGACGACCGGCGGCGCGGCTGGCGTTGGCGGCGCGGCCGGTACGCCCGGTGCTGGCGGCAACGCGGGCTCGCCTGGAGCGGCCGGCGTTGACGGTGTGGCTGGCGCCATCGGTGTGCAGGGCAACGGCGCCAACGGCGGCAACGGCGGCAATGGCGGCAATGCCGGTTCCGGCGGCGCCGGTGGTGCGGCTGGCGCCGGCGGACCGGGCGGGCTGGGCGGCGACGGCGGCGACAGCTCCGACGGCGGCGCTGGTGGCGCCAATGGCCCGACGACGCTCGAGCTCATCAGCTTCGGCGTCTACCTGCATCCCAGCGCGACCAACGCGAGCTACGGCGGGCTCGCCGGTCCGGGCGGCGCCATTGGCGGCAATGCCGTCAATGCCGGCATCGTGGGCGGCTTCGGCCTGGGTGGTGGTGTCGGCGGCACGCCGGGCACGGCCACCGGCGGCGCCGCCGGATCGGCTGGCGCGGGCGGTGCGGCGGGTACGCCGGGCGGCTTCGGCCTTGGCGGCGCCTTCGGCACCGGGCTGGTTAATGGCGGTCCGAGCAGCAACGGCGGCGCCGGCGGCGCCGGCGGCGCTGGGCCGGGCGGCGCGGGCGGCGTTGCCGGGGTCAATGGGCTTACGGGCAGCATCGGCGCCACCGGCATCAATGCGGCGCCGACAGGCCTCAACGTGCCCAGCAACCTCGTGCTGTTCGGGCTGGTCAACTAGCGACAGGCCTGAGGAAACTTTCAAGGGGCGCCCAAGCGGCGCCCCTTTCGTTGTCGCTTCGCATTTGAAGACTGGCGATACTGGAAATCGGCGCCGGAAACCGTTTCGGGTGGAACTCTTCGATGAACAACAGGAATACGCTTCTGATCGTTGGCGTTGCGGTGATCGTGCTGGCGGCGCTCGGGTGGTTCGGCTATCTGCAGGGTCGCTCCGGCGCCGCCTCGCAGCGCAGTCTGAAGCCCGGCGAAGTGCTTTTCTCCAGCGAATCCTCGATCGCCGGCAGGACGGTCGTCAGGCATATCGACTGGCGGTGCCAGTTCTTCTTCTACGATTCCGCCGACAAGTTCGCTGCAACGGCGCAGCAGGCGATCGCCCTGATGCGCGATGCCGCGACCAAGGCTAATGCGAATGCCGTGCTCGGCATCAGCTTCGCGCAGGTCGGCAGTCAGGTGCGCGGCGCGAACGGCCCGGTCAGCCAGGTCGCCCTGTGCGGCGACATGGTCGAGTTGAGATAGGACGAGGAATTCCCTCCATCGGGGGATATCCCGCCTGACCGCCGCTCCCGGCATTCCCCGAAGATTGCCGCGGTCTCTCAGTGCATTTCTGGAAAGGACCATTTTTCCTTGACCCTCGAAGCGGGCCCAAGGCCTTATGTCGGGCGGTCGCGGGCTGCACGCGCACCGGTTCGACCGAGAAAGCAGACTCACAGGGAGTGATTGGGAATATGGCCAAGGGCAAGGTGAAGGAAGAGCTGCCGATGAAGGACAAGCCGGCATCTGCATCGCGGCCGGCCGCGGGTCAGCTTCCGTTGTTCTACCGCAGGCCCCGCCCGCTGGACGTGCGAACCCACATGGGCAGGAAACTCAAGCGCGAGGCCAATTTCAGTTTCGCTGCCGGCACCAACTCGGTGCCGATCAATGCCGTTGAGTTCCCGCTGATTCAGCGCTCCTATCCGATCGTGTTCTCAGGCGAGGCCGTGCCGGTGCCGCTGGCCGTCATGGGTTTGCGCAACAGCGAGAACCTGTTCGTCGACGAGAAGGGCGCCTGGGCGCCGAACGCCTACGTGCCGGCATACGTGCGCCGATACCCCTTCATCTTTATGGAAGGCAAGGACGGGCTGCAGTTCATTCTCTGCATCGACGAGGAAAGCGGCTTCCTCACTGAAGGCGAGGGCAACATACTGTTCGAGCCGGACGGCAAGGCTTCGGCGCTGGTGCAGAACGCGCTGAATTTCTGCTCCGCCTTCCAGGGCAACAACGTGCAGACGCGCGAGTTCGGCGAGGCGCTGAAGAAGCACAACCTGCTGGTCGAGAACCAGGCCAATGCGACCATTGCCGGCGTCGAGAAGGTCTCGCTGGGCGGCTTCAAGATCATCGACGAGCAGCGCTTCAACTCGCTGCCCAACGAGGTCTTCCTCGAGTGGCGGTCGAAAGGCTGGCTGCATCTGGTCTATTCGCATCTGATGTCTATGGCCAACTGGGCCGGGCTGGTCGATCAGGCCGCGCGACGCAAGAAGGCGGCCTGAGCGCGGAGTCGATGACGGGGCGGCTGCACGAACTGGCGAAGGCGGCGGCTGCAGCCGTCGCCGCGCTGGCGATCATCGCCTCGCACGCGCCGGCCCTGGCGCAGTCGCAGCCGCAGCAACCATCGGCCGCCGGCAAGAAGGCGGAGCCGTTGCCCGAGCCGGTGACGGCCGAAGTCACCGGCTTTCGTTCGGCCCGCTTCGGCATGACGATCGAGCAGGTGCAGGACGCGATCCGCCAGGATTTCGGTGTCGCCGCCAAGGACATCGGCCGGCTGCGCAACGAACTGCAGAAGACGGAGGCGCTGTCCGTCGATATCGACGATCTGGTGCCGGGCAGCGGACGGGCCACGGTGTTCTACCTGTTCGGTTACGCCTCGAAGAAGCTGATCCACGTCAACGTCGTCTGGGGCCGTCAGGCGCGGCACGATGCGGCACCGGCGACGCTGGTGAATACCGGCCGCATCCTGCAGCAATATTTCCTCGGTCAGGGCTTCGCGCGCGAAGGCCGGCTGGTGAACAAGGCGGCGGATGGTGGGCAGATCGTGCTGTTCCAGGGGTTCGACGACAAGAAGCGGGCCGTGCAGCTCACCCTTGAAATGAGCGAGGTGCCGGTGGCCAAACAGGCCGACGCCCGGCAGGGTGGAGGCAAGTCGCCAAGCAAAGCGGATGCGGCGAGACCTGGCGAGAAGCAGACAGTGGCCAGTTCATTGCGGCTGTCCTATATAGAAAACGTAACGAATCCAGATATTTATCGGATTCCTAAAGGAAAATTCTAAACTGGCATACTCTGTCGGTGCCCCGGGGAGGCTTATCGTCGGCATCGGCCAAATTTCTGTTGATGTTATTGCGACGCAACATAGCACGACCGTCAGAAATCTTTCACCCCAACGACTGGTAGCTACCGGGCGAAAACCATTGACTGTGCACAACTTTTTGCGCCAAGTTTCATTGTCGTACCGGGTCCAAATTCGGCGCGCGTCCGTTGCTGCGGACCAACATTGCGGTCTGCAACCCGACAACGGAAACAAGGGAGACTGAAGGGGGCTTCAGACGTGATTCGGCCGTACGCCATCGCCAGTGATGTCGACCAGCCGACTTTGCCTGCCCGGACATCGTTCAATGTCCGCGCGCGCCGCGCAGCGCGTGACCGATTCCCGATCGAAGCCAGCCTCACGGAACTCTCCAGCAAGACCGTCGCCGCCCGCGACGGCCATCCTCCGAGGTAGACCATGACTGCGTTCAGCAATCGCAATCGCAAGGCCCGCGCCGCCGCTCGCTTCGAGCGCAAGGAGCGTTGGAGCCGGACGCGGCTGATGGCGACGACGGGACTGGGCGGCGCGCTTGCGAGCCTTGCGCTGGGCGGCGGCAACGCCTGGGGGCAGGTGGGTCCGAACACGTTGCCGACGGGCGGGCAGGTGGTCTCGGGCGCGGCCACGATTAACCAGCAGAACCAGAACACGCTGAACATCAACCAGTCGACCGATCGGGCGGTGATCAACTGGTCGAGCTTCGACGTGGGCCAGGACGCGACGGTCAATTTCCATCAGCCGAATTCGGGCTCGTGGACGCTGAACCGGGTGACGGCGTCGACGGCGCCGTCGCAGATCCTGGGTTCGGTGAACGCCAACGGCAACATCATGGTGATCAACCCGAACGGGGTGATGTTCGGGCAGGGCAGCCGGGTCGACGTCAACGGCATCATCGCGACGTCGGCGAACATCTCGAACCAGAACTTCATGTCCGGCAACTTCAACTTCGACCAGCCGGGCAATCCCAATGCGATGATCGTCAACAAGGGCGACATCACGGTGAAGGATGCGGGCCTGGTGGCGTTCGTGGCGCCGGGCGTGTCGAACTCGGGGACGATCACCGCCAATCTGGGCCGGGTGTCGCTGGCCTCGGGCAACAAGTTCACGGTCGATCTCTACGGCGACAATCTGGTGTCGATCGCGGTGGGCGGCGAGACGACTGCGGCGCCGGTCGACGGCAACGGCAATCCGGTCGCGGCACTGGTGGACAATTCGGGCCAGATCATCGCGGATGGCGGCCGGGTGCAGATGACGGCGCGGCAGGCGAGCCAGATCGTCGACAACGCCATCAACATGTCGGGCGTGGTGCGGGCGCAGTCCGCCTACGTGGCGCAGAACGGCGACATCGTGCTGGACGCGGGTCCGAGCGGCAACGTGGTGGTGTCGGGCACGCTGGACGTGTCGGGCAAGGGCGCGGGCCAGACCGGCGGCAACGTGACGGTGACGGGCAAGAACGACGTCAAGCTGACGGCGACGGC
>JBFXDA010000049.1:0-17863 GCA_050181585.1 Reyranellaceae bacterium | reverse complement strand
CGCCGCCATATTCCGGCTTGGCCGTGATCGAGAGGAAGCCCTGTTTGCCCGCCTTGCGCCGCAGCTCCTTGGGGTATTTGCCGTTGCGCTCGGCCTCGTCCACCAGCGGTGCAATTTCCTGCTCGGCGAAACGGCGGCAGGACTCGCGGAAAGCGGCGTGTTCTTCGGTCTCGATTATTTCCTTCCCCTTGTCGGCGGGCGGTCTCGGCGGGCGGCAAGTGTACTGAAAATGCGACGGATTGATACGAAATTTGTCCCTATAAAATAGATGCAATCAGATAAGATTGTGCCATGATTTATCCAACAATGTACCAGTAGGGGAACCGACGTCATGCGTCAGGCAACAGCGGAAACGGAAACCATCGGGCAGCATAGTTTCACCGCCCAGGGGCGGGCTTTGCTCAAGGAGTTCTCCGCGCTGGCCCGCGAGGAGTTCGCCCCGCATGCCGAACGCTGGGACCGCGAGAACCGCTTTCCGGCCGAGAATTTCCGCCGCCTGACGGAAAAGAACTGGCTGCGCGTGCCGGTGTCGCGTCGCTTCGGCGGGCTGGGCTTCGGCCTGCACGAGAATCCGGTCGCCTGGGTCTCCTTCGTGCGCGCCTTGTCGAAGGCCTGCGGCAATACCGGCCAGACCTTCCAGATCTGGGGCCATTGCATGTCGATGGTCGAGGAGCTGGCGACGCCGGAACAGGCTGCCCGCTTCACCAAGGAGGCGATGAACGAGGGCGCCATCTGGTGCTCCGGCGGCAGCGAGCCGGCCAACTACACCCAGAAGCGGCAGACCGGCGGGCCCAAGGTGCGCGCCACCACCGAGACCACCGCCAAGGCGCGCGCCACCGTCGCGCGCCAGGTCGAGGGCGGGGTGATCGTCTCGGGCCGCAAGCTCTTCATCTCCAATTCCATGGCCGCCGACCGCTTCTTCATCTTCGCCGATCTGCAGGCGCCGGACGGTTCCTCGCTGGGCCTGGTGCATCCGGTGATCCGCCGCGGCGCCAAGGGGCTGACGGTGCTGAACTCCTGGGACGCCATGGGCATGCGCGGCACGGCCAGCGACGATCTGGTGATCGAGGAGGTGTTCGTGCCCAACGCCGACCTGGTCGGCGCGCATCATCCCAACGCCTATTTCACCTCGGTGCTGGCCGGCTCCTTCCTGGTCGGCCGCGCGGCGGTCTACATGGGCATCGCCGACGCCGCCTTCGAGTTCCTGGTCTCCTACATCCGCGACCGGGTCAAAGCGGGCGACGACATGGTGATGCAGTTCCGCATCGGCCAGCTCGAGACCAAGCGGCAGAACGCCATCTCGATCCTCTATCGCGCCGCGCATCTGTGGGAGATGGCGCTGGACAACCAGGCCAATCCCGACGAGTGCGCCAGCTTCGCCGCCCTGACCCATTGCGCGGTGATCGAGGCGTCGCTGGCCATCACCAGCGAGGCGCTGGAGCTGGCGGGCGGGCGCGGCATGCTGCGTTCCTCGCCGCTGGAGCGCTATTACCGCGACGTGCGCGCCTATTCGGTGTCGCCGCCGACCATCAACGCCTCGATGGTCAATATCGGCAGCCGCCTGCTGGCACCCGGCGCGATGCGCGAGACGCTGGTCGAGGAAGGCGTCTGATCCGGACCTCCGTCAGTGCCGCACGATGGGATCGATCGGCACGGCGGGACCGTAACCCAGTAGCTGTTCGACGAGGTGGGCGGCCGACAGCAGCCTGGCCTCGCCGCGCGGCGGCCCCACCAGTTGCAGGCCGACCGGCAGCCCGGCCTGGGTGAAGCCGCAGGGGATGGAGACGCAAGGCAGGCCGGTCATGGTGATGATCGAGGGGATCAGCAGCCAGTCGACATAGGTCTCCATCTTGATGCCGTTGATCTCCTCGACATAGCGCATCTCCACCGGAAACGGCGGATGCTGCGAGGCCGGCGTCACCAGAATGTCCCAGTGCTCGAAGAAGGCGGCGAAGCGCTGGTAGAGCTCGCGCTGCAGCAGGACGGCGCGGCGCACCTGCTCGATGGTGAGCTTCAGCCCCGCCTCGATGTTCCAGATCACTTCCGGCTTCAGCTTGTCGCGATGGGTCTTGAGCAACCCGGCCCGCGCCGTCGCCATGCTGTGGGCGCGCATGGTCTGGAACGCCTCGCGCGTGCCCGAGGTGTCGGGGTGCGCGGCATCCAGCGTGCAGCCCAGCTCGGCGATGCGCCTGGCCGCCGCCGCGCAGATCGCCGCCACCTCATGGTCGACCGGGCACTGGCCGAGATCGGCCGACCAGGCGACGCGGGCGGGCCGCACCGGCTCGTCGATGGCGCGCTGGAACGGCACCGAAGGCGCCTCCATCGACAGCGGATCGCCGCCCTGCACGCCGGCATAGGCGTCCAGCATCAGCGCCACATCGGCGACGTTGCGCGCCATCGGGCCGTTGGCCGGAAAAGGATCGAGCGGCAGCAGGCCGGGACCCGAGGGCACGCGGCCGGGGCTGGGCCGGAACCCGACCACCGAGCAGAACGAGGCCGGATTGCGCAGCGAGCCGCCCAGGTCGGAGCCGGTCGCCAGCCATACCTGGCCCGTGGCCAGCGCCACCGCCGCCCCGCCGGAGGAGCCGGCGCAGGTCATGCGCGTGTCCCAGGGGTTGCGGGTGACGCCGAACACCTCGTTGAAGGTCTGGGCGCCAGCGCCGAACTCGGGCGTGTTGGTCTTGCCCACCACCAGCGCGCCGCGCGCCTCCAGGTTGCGCACGCCCAGGTCGGTCTTGGTCGAGATGTTGCTGGCGTAAATCGGCGAGCCGAAGGTGGTGAGCACGCCCTCGACCTCGTTGAGGTCCTTCACCCCGATCGGCAGCCCGCCCAGCCAGCCCGGATGTGCGGCGTCCAGCCGGTCGAGGCCGGCGATGCGCGACTTGGCGCGCTCGATGCACAATGTGGGCATGGCGTTGACCGCGCCGTCGGTGGCGGCGATGCGCGCGGCCGCGGCCTCGACCATCTCCAGCGGCGAGACTTTCTTGCGCCGCAGCAGATCGACCGCCTGCCGCGCCGTCAGCCGCCACAGTTCCGTCGCCGTCATCGCCGCCTCCCCCTCTTCGTCATCGCCCGGCGCGACCGGGCGATCCATGGTTGGAGCCAGAAGCCGCTCGCCGATTTGCAGCGTCACGGTAGAGGGATGGGTGGCCCGGTCAAGCCGGGCCAGGACGCCATTTTATTTTTCGTCCCCGTACTCCGGCACGTAGCCCGCCGTCTTCAACTCGGGGAACAGCGCGTCGAACTCGAAGCCCATGGCGTTGCTGGCGGGGATCTTCATCACGCCGCTGGCGCGCAGGAAGGGCGCGCCGTCGGCCGTCAGCAGCGCCTCGCCGAACAGCATGGAGCGGGTGCGGCGGATCACCTTCACGTCGCTCTCCACCCAGGCGCCGGGCCGGCCGCCGGTCAGGAAATCGGCGGTCAGGTTGACCGTGGGCGAGAAGATCGGCAGGCCGCATTTCACCGCCATGCCCAGCCCCAGGCTCATGTCGGCGAACGCCACCGACATGCCGCCATGCATCACGCCCACCGGATTGAGGTGATGCGCCATGATGCGGAAGCCGGTGACGAAGCGGCCGCGGTCCACGCGATAGAAGAACGGCCCGGCATGCTGGTTGAAATTGCCGGCGTTGCGGAGGGGGTGGAAGCCCGGCGGCGGTTCGGCCAGGGCGGGATCGAAACAGGCGGTCATGGTCAGTCGAGCAGGCGCGAACGGTCGAAGCGGATGGCGTCGCCGGAGGGGATCTTCATGACGCAGGAGGCGCGCAGCAGCGGCTTGCCGGCGACGCTCAGCGACACGGCGGTGAAGGCCAGCGAGCGGGTGAGCTTCAGCAACCGGCAGCGGCCCTCGACCCAGTCGCCGACCCTGCCCGAGGCCACGAAGTCGAAGCTCATGCTCACCGTCGGCATGAACTTGTCGATGCCCGACTGCAGGGCCGCGCCGAAGCTGGCGGTCATGTCGGCCATGGTCATCATCATGCCGCCGTGCAGGATGCCGGCCGGATTGCAGTGCCGCTGCTGGACGCGGAAGCCCAGCGCCAGATCCTCCGCCTCGCGCCGGGCGTAGAACGGCCCGTTGGTCGAGTTGAAGGTCACGCCCTCGAAAGCGATGCGGCGCCAGCCCGGCGGCGCCTCGATCGCGGCTGCAGCGGCCTGGTTCATTCCCTGCCCTCCGCCGGCAGCGGCCGGCCCGCCGCGTCGCGCGGGCGGATGAAGTTGAAGACGCCGCTGGCGGTCATCAGCGTGTGGCGGCCGCGCCAGATGCGGGCGCGCACGAACACCAGGTTGCGCGTGCTGCGCGCCACCTCGCCCGTGCCCTCGATCCAGTCGCCCAGCTTGGCGGCGCTGACGAAATCGACGGTCATGCGCATGGTCACGCTCTGCCGGCCGGTGACGCGCCGGCCGACCTCGCCCAGCAGCGTGTCGGCAAAGGCCATCATCATGCCGCCATGGATGATGCCCAGCCGGTTGAGGTGGCGCTCCTCGGCGCGGATGCCCAGCACCACCCGCTCGCCGTCGATCTTCCGGTACCACGGTCCCATGGCGCGCCCGAAGCCGGACACCGGCGGCATCTCGGCGAAGCCCGGCGGAATGGCGTTTTGCGCGGCGGCGGAAGCGGTCATGGCGGCGTAAAATCGGCGAAAGCACCCGGGAAATCAACGATTCTCGCCCGCCATTGCGCGCCCTGCGGAATGCGGCCAAGAGTCAGCTTGCCAATTGCCGTCCCGGCATATGAACATCCGTTCATATCGTCCGGGATGGGCGCGGCAGCAGCACGGGAGCAACGCATGGCCGACAAGGGCAAGACTCACTACGAGGTCGTCGTGGTCGGCGCCGGCGTCGCCGGCATCTACCAGATCAAGCGGCTGGTCGATCTGGGCATCGACGCCACGGTGCTGGAGGCCGCACCCGATCTGGGCGGCACCTGGTACTGGAACCGCTATCCCGGCGCGCGCTTCGATTCGGAGAGCTACACCTACGGCTATTCCTTCTCCAAGGAGGTGCTGGACGAGTGGCACTGGAAGGAGCGCTTCTCCAGCCAGCCGGAGAACCTGCGCTACCTGAGTTTCGTCGCCGACAAGTTCGACCTGCGCCGGCACATGCAGTTCAACAGCCGCCTCGAGGCCGCCCATTACGACGAGGCGGAGAACCTGTGGCGGCTGAAGGTCGGCGACGGGCGCAGCCTGACCTGCCGCTACCTGATCCTGGCGCTGGGCCTGCTCTCGGCCCCGACCCTGCCGCGGCTGGAGGGCATGGAGAAGTTCAAGGGCCGCTCCTTCCACACTTTCCACTGGCCGCACGAGCCGGTCGACCTGACGGGCAAGAAGGTAGCGGTGATCGGCACCGGCGCCACCGCCATCCAGGTCATCGCCGAGATCGCCGACAAGGTGGGCGAACTGACCGTGTTCCAGCGCCGGCCCAACTGGGCAGCGCCGCTCAACAACAGCCCGATCGACGACAAGGAGATGGCGGAGATCCGCGCCCGCTACGAGGAGATCTACGCCACCTGCGCGCGCACGCCGGGCGGCTTCGTGCACGAGCCCGACCGGCGCGGCTTCTGGGAAGTCTCGCGCGAGGAGCGACTGCAGCTGTGGGACCGGCTCTACGACGAGCCCGGCTTCGGCATCTGGCTGCAGAATTTCCGCGAGATCTTCACCGACGAGAAGGCCAACGCGGAATTCTCCGACTACATCGCCGACCGCATCCGCCGGCGCGTCAAGGACCAGAAGGTGGCGGAAAAGCTGATCCCCCGCGACCACGGCTTCGGCATCCAGCGCGTGCCGCTGGAGACCTATTACTACGAGGCCTACAACCGGCCCAACGTGCATCTGGTCGACCTCAGCGAGACGCCGCTGACGCGCGTCACCGAGAAGGGCCTGCAGACCAGCGAGCGCGAATACGAGTTCGACGTCATCGTCTATGCCACCGGCTTCGACGCCATCACCGGCGCCTTCGACCGCATCCATATCGAGGGTACCGGCGGGCAGACCCTGCGCGAGAAATGGCGCGACGCCTGCTCGACCTTCCTCGGCATCATGGTGCACGGCTTCCCCAACCTTTTCATGCCGTCGGGACCGCAAAGCGGCTCGGCCTCGACCAATTTCCCGCGCGGCATCGAGACCGGCGTGAACTGGTGCACCGAACTGCTGCAATACATGGGGCAGCACGGCTACGCCCGCGCCGAGGCGACGGCGCCGGCCGAGCGGCGCTGGACCGACCACGTGGTGCAGATGTACTCGATGATGCTGATGCGCAAGGCCAAGTCGTGGTTCACCGGCTACAACTCCAACGTCGAGGGCCACGAAGCCGGCAAGGTGCGCTACTTCGTCTATAACGGCGGCGCGCCGAAATACGGCGCCGCCATCCGCGAAGTCGCCGCCAAGGACTACGAAGGCATCGAGTTCGGCCCTGCCCCGCGCCCGGCCGTGGGCGCGGCCGGCGCCGGCGTCGGGCGGGCGGCGCGGTAGAGACCCGGCCAGGGTTCCGGAGTCGACCGGCTTCGGGAGCTGGCTGGGGCGCCAGGATTCGAACCTGGGAATGGCGGAATCAAAATCCGCTGCCTTACCGCTTGGCTACGCCCCAATCACGCAATGTTCGATTGCGCCCGTCGCGCGGGCGGGCGCACCATAAGCGCAAAGCCCCCGCGCAGGCAATGCGCCGGCGCCGGGCGGCAGGCAGGGAGGCGGAGCCATGGACAGGCGCCAATCGCGCCGGGACAACGAGGAACCATGGATCGTCGAGGGCGTCAGCCCAGCGGCGCGCGCGGCGGCCGAGCAGGCGGCCGACACGGCCGGCACGTCCTTGGCGATCTGGCTGGCCGATACTGTCTTGCGCGCCACGCAGGAAGGCGTTTCAGAACTATCCGAAAGTAGCGATTAGCGCCGCTTTGGAAGGAGATTCGCGATTGTTTTCAATCTCCTAACCGTCAGTCGACGTGGCAAATTTGCCACACGGTACTTTTCCTCCGGCCGGCAAGGAACGATTCACAAAAGCCGGTGTTGGAATGCCGCAGAGCGCTGTCTATAACGGTACCGAGTACCGCGTGCCGGGCGAACGGCGGAGCGGAGTAAACCTTGAATTGAATTCGCGACATCCGGGCAAACGGAGTTTGGGCATGAAAATCCTCAGCATATTAGCGACGACGGCGATGGCGGCCCTGCTGTCCGCCTGTATGAACACCGTGGTCACCACCAAGACCGCGACCGATCCCTTCAACGAGGCGCTGCGCAAGGGCTATTCCGCCCTCGCCGCTTCCGAGCGCGGCCAGTTCGACTGGATCGACGGCGAGCATTTCGCCAACAAGGCCAACGCCGCCGCGTCCGGCGCGCAGGTGCTGCCGGAGAACGTCGCCGACTGGAGCCTGAAGGCCGCCAAGGCCAAGGAACTGGGCGACGCGCGCGCGCGGCTGATCTCGGTGCTCGACGCCAACGCCCGCACCCGCGCCCCGGCCGACGCCGCCGAGGCGCAGGTCGCCTTCGACTGCTGGATCGAGCAGGAGGAGGAAGGCTGGCAGACCGCCGACATCAAGGCCTGCAAGGATCGCTTCGACGCCGCCATGGGCCGTCTGGGCGCCGGCGGCGCGGCCAACGTCTACCTGGTGTTCTTCGACTTCGACCGCTCCAACCTGAGCCCGGTGGCCTCGCGCGTCATCGAGAAGGTCGTCGCCGACGCCGCCAAGGCCAATCCCTCGCGTATCATCGTCTCCGGCAACGCCGACCGTTCCGGCAGCGACGCCTACAATCTGGCGCTGTCCAAGCGCCGCGCCGAGACCGTGGCGGGCGCCCTGACCCGCGGCGGCGTCGCCCGCGGCAAGCTGCAGGTCGAGTGGTTCGGCGAGAGCCGGCCGCGCGTGCGCACGCCCGACGGCGCGCGCGAGCCGGAGAACCGCAACGTCGAGATCCGCTTCGGCCAGTAAGGCAAGGCGCCTTCGACGAAACGGCCGGGAGCGATCCCGGCCGTTTTCGTTTGGGCTGAAACAGAATGGTGGCGCAACCACTCCCTTCATCCTGAGGAGCGAGCGCAGCGAGCGTCGCGAAGGATAGGCTGCACAGGCGATGGTGCGATTGCCGATCCTTCGAGACGCGGCCCTACGGGCCGCTCCTCAGGATGAGGGAAGTGGTAGCGCCGCCGGAGCCGTCTACCCCGCGGCTGCGATGGCCTGGGGGGTGACGAACAGGCCGTCGGAATAGATCAGCGGGCTGCCGTCGCACACCGCCACGTCGACGATGTGGCCGATATAGATGGTGTGCGTGCCGACATCGACCTTCTTCACCAGCTCGCAATCGAAGCTGGCCAGCGCGTCGGCCAGCACCGGCGCGCCGGTCTTCAGCGTGCGCCAGGCACCCTTGTCGGAGAAGCGCGCGTCGCCTTCCACCCCGTCCTGGCCGGAGAAGCGCATGGCCAGCGCGATATGCCTGGTCGACAGGACGTTGACGGCGAAGATGGCGCTCTTGCCGATGGGATCGTGGGCCGAGGCGGTCTTGTTGACGCAGACCAGAAGCTGCGGCGGCGCGGCCGAAACCGAGCACACCGCGGTCGCGGTCAGCCCGCCGCGGGCGCCCTCGCAGCAGGTGGTGATCAGCGTCACGCCGCCGGCCAGGTTGCGCATGCCCTTCTTGAACGTCGCCGTTTCGGCTGTCATCGGCTGTCTTGGCTCCACAATTCAGCGCCGGCGGGGGATCACTTCGCGGCCGAACAGCGCGACCGATTCGCGCGCCGCCGCCAGCGCCAGCGTGTTGAAGTTTACCTGCAACGAGGCGATCTCAAAACCGCCAACCTTCCGTTCATATTCGACTATCTGGTCTGCGATGTCGTCGGGACTGCCGACCCAGGCGGCGCCCTTCTCCACCTGGCTGTCGAAAGTCTCCGCCCGCAGGCCGGCAATGATGCGGTCGTAGCCGGGATAATCGGCCGAACTTGCGCCCTCGGTCCAGTCGCTGGCCGCCTCGACCAGGGACTTCAGATAGCGGTCCAGCGCGTCGCGGGCAAGGGCGGCGGCCTGCTCGCGCTCGCGATGGCAGAACATGTGGAAGGCCAGCATGACCCGGCCCCGGCCGGGATGGCCGGCGCTGCGCCAGGCCTCGCGGTAAAGTCCCAGGAGCTCGCCCATCTGCCCGCCGGCCAGCGGAATGGCCATGATCGAATGGCCCGCCCTGCCGGCGGCGGCGAAGCTCTCCGGCGTGCCCAGGGCGGCGATCCAGAACGGCGGCCGCGGCTTCTGCGTCGGGCGCGGCAGCGAGGTGGTGGCGGGGAAGGAATGGAAGCGGCCGGCGCTGGCGACGTTCTCCTGCTCCAGCAGCAGGCGGACCTGCTCCACGCCCTCCTCGAAGCGGGCGCGGCTTTCGTCCAGCTTGACGCCGAAGCGGGAGAATTCGTGCGGCAGGAAGGCGCGGGCGAAACCGACCTCCAGCCGGCCGCCGCTGATGGCGTCCAGCATGCCGATCTCGCCGGCCAGCTTGAGCGGGTGGTTGAAGACGGGCAGCACCGCGCCGGTGATCAGCCGCGCCTTCTGGGTGCGCTGCGCGGCGGCGGCCAGGAACAGCATCGGGTTGGGGCTGTAGCCGCCATAGGGATGGAAGTAGTGCTCGACGATGCGCACATGCGAATAGCCGTAGGCGTCGCACAGGCCGACCAGCTCCAGACATTCGGCGAAGTACTGCGCGCCGGATTTCTCCTGCGGCCCCACATCGGGGAAAAACTGCATGCCGAATTCCATCGCGCTCCCCGCCCCCCGGTTCTGGCGCGCGATGATAGACGGGCCGCGGCGAGGGAAAAAGCCTCAACGGGATCAAGGCGCTGGCCGGCGGTTGACCGGTCCGGCCGGCGGATGGCAGCCTGCGTCAAGCCATCGTAACAGTAAGGCCCGGCAATGACCGCCCCGCGCAAGACCAGGACCGCCCTTTCGCTGGTGGTGGACAATCCCCCGGGGCCCGGCAACGCCACCGGCGGCGCCAATCGCCGCGCCGCGCCGCGGATCTCGCTCGACGCGCCGCCGCCCGGGCCGGTGAGGGCGGCGCTGCCGGCGCTGACGCCCGACATGACGGTCGCCGCCGCCTGCCATGCGGTGCTGAAATCCTGCTTCATGCACCTGCTCGACAACCGCCTGCCGGTGCTGAAGGGCGACGATCCGGAGGGCGTGCACCAGGCGCGGGTGGCGCTGCGCCGCATGCGCGCGGCGATCGCCATTTTCCGCGCCGTGGTGCCGGGCGAGGAATTGAAGCAGATCGGCGACGTGGCGCGCTGGCTGGCCGACGAGATGGGCCCGGTGCGCGACCTCGACGTCTTCCTGGGCGAGATTTTCGCGCCGGTGGCGCAGCGTCTGGCGGAGGAAGGCGGCGTGTCGGCCTATCGCATGGCGACCAGGGCGATGCAGGCGGAAGCGCGCGAGCGCGCCCGGCGGGCGCTGCGCAGCCGCCGCTTCCTGCGCTGGCGCGGCCAGATGCAGAGCTGGCTGGCGGCCGATATCGCCCCGCCGCTGGCCACGGCGGTGCCGTCCGACACGACCGGCCTGCTCTACCAGCCGATCGCCGAATTCGCCGCCGCCATTCTCGAAAAGCGCGACCGCCAGGCGCGCCGCCGCGGCCGGCATCTGGCGCGGCTGCCGGTGGAGGAACGGCACGAGCTGCGCCTGACGCTGAAGAAGCTGCGCTACGCGGCGGAGTTCTTCGCCAGCGCCTTCCCGGAAAAGGAAACAGCCCGCTACGCCAAGCGCCTGGCGAAGCTGCAGGACGCGCTGGGCTATCTCAACGACCAGGTGGTGGCGCAGCCGCTGATGGGCCAGATCGAGGCGCGCATCGCGGCCGCCTCGGCGGACCTGGCCGGCGATGCGCGCTATGTCAGCGGCCTGGTCACCGGCTGGCACGAAGCCGACCACGAGGCCACCGAACGCCGCCTGCGCCAGGCCTGGAAGCGCTTCGAGGCCGGCCGCCCGTTCTGGAGCTAGGAGAAACGCCATGAGCGATGGCGGGCAGATTCCCGTCGCCCTGCTGACCGGCTTCCTCGGCAGCGGCAAGACCACGCTGCTGAACCGGCTGCTGAAGCGGGCCGACATGGGCGAGACGGCGGTGATCGTCAACGAGTTCGGCGAGGTCGGGCTCGACCACCTGCTGATGGAGAGCGGCTCGGAGGACATGACGGTGCTGAACAGCGGCTGCCTGTGCTGCACCGTGCGCGGCGACCTGATCGAGACCATGGGCCGCCTCTTCATCCGCCGCGCCAAGGGCGAGGTGCCGGCCTTCAAGCGGCTGCTGATCGAGACCACCGGGCTGGCCGACCCCGCCCCGGTGCTGCACACGCTGATGACCGATCCGCTGCTGGCCGCCCGCTACCGGCTGGACTCGGTGATCGCCACCGTCGACGCCGTCAACGGCCAGTCGACGCTGGACCGGCACGAGGAGGCGGTGAAGCAGGCCGCCGTCGCCGACCGGCTGCTGCTGACCAAGACCGACCTGGCGTCGGAAGAGCAGATCGCGGCGCTGACGGCGCGGCTGAAAACGCTCAATCCCGGCGCGCCGCTGCATCGGGTGCAGAACGGCGACATCGCCCCGGCGCTGCTGTTCAATGCCGGACTCTACAATCCCGAGACCAAGACCTCCGACGTGCGCGCCTGGCTGCGGGCGGAGGCGTTCGAAGCCCCGCACGAGCATGATCATGACCATCACCACGGTCATGGCCACGAGCATGACCATGGCCACCAGCACGGCGCCGGCCACGGCCAGGATCCGCACGACGTGAACCGCCACGACGACGCCATCCGCGCCTTCTGCATCGTCATCGACGCGCCGCTGCCCTGGCAGGCGGTGACTTCGGCTTTCGACGCGCTGGTGTCCTATCGCGGGCCGGACCTCTTGCGCATGAAGGGGATATTAAACGTGGAGGGCAGCGACAAGCCGGTGGTGGTGCATGGCGTGCAGCACGTCTTCCATCCGCCGGCCATGCTCGATGCCTGGCCCGACGCCGACCGCCGCTCCAAGCTGGTGTTCATCACCCGCGACATCGAGCAGGGCACCATCCGGCGCCTGTTCGCCGCCTTCACCGACAGCGCCCGCGAGGCGGAACAGAACACCTGGGACGAGCTGCCGGCGGCGCGGCCTTAGAGCGGTCGGCAGCGGTCATTTGCCCGAGCGGACGCGGGCGACGGCGTCCTTCCAGCCCTTGTAGAGCTTCTGGCGCCGCTCGTTCGGCATGGCGGGCGCGAAGCCTTTGTCCTTGCGCCAGATCGCGGCGAGCTTGGCGGCGTCGGGATAGACGCCGGCATAGAGCCCGGCCAGGAAGGCGGCGCCCAGTGCGGTGGTCTCGGTGACGACCGGACGCTCGACCGGCACGTCGAGCATGTCGGAGAGCCGCTGCATCAGCCAGTCATTGGCCACCATGCCGCCATCGACGCGCAGCGCCACCGGCCGGGCGGCGCCGTCGGCGGTCATGGCTTCGATCAGGTCGCGGGTCTGGTAGCAGACCGCGTCGAGCGTGGCGCGGGCGATCTCGGCGACGCCCGAATCGCGCGTCAGGCCGAGAATGGCGCCGCGGGCATGCGCGTCCCAGTAGGGCGCGCCCAGCCCGGTGAAGGCGGGCACGACATAGACCTCGCTGTCGGGCGAGGCGGCTGGCGCCAGCGTCTCGGTGTCGGCCGAGGATCTGATGATCTTCAGCCCGTCGCGCAGCCACTGCACGGCCGCGCCGGCGACGAAGATGCTGCCCTCCAGCGCGTAGCAGGCCTTGCCGGCGAAGCGGTAGGCGATGGTGGTCAGCAGCCGGTTGCGCGAGGCGATGGCCTGCGTGCCGGTGTTCAGCAGCACGAAGCAGCCGGTGCCGTAGGTGCTCTTGATCATGCCCGGCTCGAAACAGGCCTGGCCGATCGAGGCCGCCTGCTGGTCGCCCGCCATGCCGGTGACGGGCACGGAGATGCCGAGGAAATCGGCGGTGGTGGCGCCGAACTCGCCGAAATTGTCGACCGCGCCGGGCAGCACCGAGGCGGGAATGCGCAGCAGCTTCAGCAGCTCCTGGTCCCATTCCTGGCGATGGATGTCGTAGAGCATGGTGCGCGAGGCGTTGGTGGCGTCCGACAGATGCGCTCTACCGCCGGTCAGCCGCCACAACAGGAAGCACTCGATGGTGCCGAAGGCCAGCTCGCCGCGCTCGGCCCGCGCCCGCAGCTCGGAGGAGTTCTGCAGCAGCCAGGCCAGCTTGGTGGCGGAGAAATAGGGATCGATCAGCAGGCCGGTGCGCGCCCGCACCCGCTCCTCCAGCCCGCTCTCGCGGAGCTGGTCGCAGAACTGGGCGGTGCGCCGGTCCTGCCAGACGATGGCGTTGTGCACCGGCTGGCCGGTGGCGCGGTCCCACAGCACCACCGTCTCGCGCTGGTTGGTGATGCCGATGGCGGCCACGTCGGCGGCGGAGATCGAGGAGCGAGCGATGGCGCCGCGGCAGACATCGACCGTGGCGCGCCAGATCTCCTCGGCGTCGTGCTCGACCCAGCCCGGCCGCGGGTAGATCTGGCGCAGCTCCTGCTGCGCCATGCCGACCGCCGCGCCCTCACCGTCGAAGATCATGGCGCGGGTCGAGGTGGTGCCCTGGTCGATGGCGAGGACGAAACGGGCTTTGCTCATCGCCGACCTCTCTTAACCTTCTAAACGCTGTTGCGCCGCCGCGCTTCCATCCAGGCGGCCAGGTCCTGGCGCTGCGCGGCGTCCAGGCGCAGGCCTTCCTTGGTGCGCCGCCACAGCACGTCCTCGGCCGCCACCGCCCATTCCTCGCGCATCAGCCACTCGACCTCGCGCTGGTAGAGCCCACCGCCGAAATGCCGGCCGAGATCGGCCGGCGTATGGACGCCCTGCAGGATGCGGTCGACATGGCTGCCGTGCCGGCGCGCCAGCGCGTGCAGCCAGTCGGACGGCAGGGCCGGGTGGCGCGCCACCAGCGCGCCGACATAATGCTCGAATTCCAGCTCCAGCCCGCCGCCCGGCAGCGGCCCCCGCGCCGTCCAGTCCGGCCCCATGGCGGGATAGAACGGCTTGAGCTTGTGCAGCGCCCGTTCCGCCAGCTCGCGATAGGTGGTGATCTTGCCGCCATAGATGGAGAGCAGCGGCGCCTGGCCGCTCTCCGCATCCAGCTCGAAAACGTAGTCGCGGGTGACGGCGGAGGGGTTGTCCGAGCCGTCGTCGTAGAGCGGCCGCACGCCGGAATAGGTCCACACCACGTCGGCCGGCGTTACCGCCCTCGCCAGGTATTCCGAGGCGATGGCGCAGAGATAGTCGATTTCCTCGTCCGTGATCTTCACCGCGCGCGGCTCGCCCTCATAGGGCACGTCGGTGGTGCCGATCAGCGTGTAGTCGTTCTGGTAGGGGATGACGAAGACGATGCGGTTGTCGCGGTTCTGCAGGATGAAGGCGTGCTCGCCCGCGTGCTGGCGCGGCACCACGATATGGCTGCCCTTGACCAGCCGCACGCTATTGCCGGGCTTCACCCCGGGCAGCGCGTCGAACAGATGCCGCACCCAGGGACCAGCGGCGTTGACCAGGCCGCGGGCGAACACCTCGCCGTCCTGCCCGCTTTGCAGATCGCGCAGCGCGATGCGCCACAGATCGCCCTCGCGTACCGCGTTCAGGCATTGCGTGCGCGGCAGGATGGCGGCGCCCTGGGCGCGCGCCTGCATCAGGTTGAGGATCACCAGCCGGGCATCGTCGACCCAGCAATCGGAATAGACGAAGCCCTTGGCGTAGCGTGGCGACAGGCCGACGCCCCATTCCGTGCCGGCCAGCCGCACCGATCTGGACTTCGGCAAGCTCATGCGCCCGCCGATATGGTCGTACAGGAACAGCCCGATGCGGATCATCCACGCGGGACGCAGATGCGGCTCGTGCGGCAGCACGAAGCGCAGCGGCCAGATGATGTGCGGCGCCTTGCGCAGTAGTACCTCGCGCTCGGCCAGCGATTCGCGCACCAGGCGGAACTCGTAGTATTCCAGGTAGCGCAACCCGCCATGGATCAGCTTGGTCGAGGCCGAGGAGGTGGCGCCGGCGAAATCGCCCATCTCGCACAGGCCGACCGCCAGGCCGCGGCCCGAGGCGTCGTTGGCGATGCCCGCACCGTTGATGCCGCCGCCAACGACGAAAAGATCGAAGGGCTGCTCGCGCGCGCCGGCCATCGCCTAGTCCCGGGCGATCTTCGCCGTGTCCAGCTCGGCGAAAAGCGGCCAGTGGTCGGAGCCGAAGGCCTGGTTGTCGATCCAGGCCCGGCTCAGGGCCGGCGCCAAGGGCGGCGAGACGAAGATATGGTCGATGCGGCCCTCGCGCGGGAAGCTTTCGGCGTATTCGTCGTTGCCCAGATGCGTCCAGGCGTCGACGAACTGCTCGGTGCCCACCATGCGGCCATAGAACTTGCTGATATGGCCGGCGACCAGCGGGTATTCCGGATCGAGCGGCGTGAAGTTCATGTCGCCCATGATCACCGCCGCTTTCGGCATCGGCGGCGGGCGGTCCTGGAAGATGAAGTTCGGACCGGCGCCGACGTCCCACGGGCTGCCGTTGGCCGGCGCCTGGCGCGCGAAATCCAGCAGCGCGTGCACCTGCGGCAGGCGCTGCACGTCGGACACGTGCGAGAGATGCGCGCAATAGACGCGCAGCGGCAGGCCGGGCGCGTCGATCACCGCCTCGATGGCGCCGCGCTGCAGGTCGAACTGGTTCGACAGCGCGTTGTGCGGCAGCGGCCGCACGCGCGAGGAGCGGATCGGCCAGCGGCTGAGGATCAGGTTGCCGAAGGTGCGGCGGCGATGGACGATCCGGCCGCCGGCGTCGGTCGCGCCGCCGTCGACGTCGAACGGCCCGTAGAACACGTAATGCCGGTTCAGCGCCCGGGCGATGGTGGCGGCCTGGTCCTCGAAGCCGTTCTGCGGCCAGCCCTGCACCACCTCCTGGCAGGCGACGATGTCGGCCTGCTCGATCGTGCGGGCGATGCGCTCGACGTCGTATTTGTGGTCGGCGCCGACGCCGTAATGGATGTTGTAGGTGGCCAGAAGCATGGGACTCGCGACGTTCGGGAGCGGCGCGCCGCCGGGCGGCGCGGGCCCATCCTAGACCAGGCGGCGGCCCGATTCCTTGTCGAACACGTGCAGGCGGGAGGGATCGGCCGACAGCGGCAATACGTCGCCCGGCTGGTATCGCGCCGTGCCCGGCAGGCGCAGCGTGACGGCCGCATTGGCGGCCTCGAAATGCCCGTGCACCAGCGTATCGGCGCCCAGCGGCTCGACCATGTCGACCCGCAGGTCGACATGCGAGGCGCCGCCGCCGGTCGGCAGCATGTGCTCCGGCCTGATGCCCAGCGTCACGTCGCGCCCGTCCTGCCCGCCCAGCGGCCGCACCAGATCGAGTGCGGCCGACGAGGAGCCGCCGATCGCCACTTTGGCGCCACCGGCCGAGAGCTTGGCCGGCAGGAAATTCATCGCCGGCGAGCCGATGAAGCTCGCCACATAGGTGGTGGCGGGATGGTCGTAGACCTCCAGCGGCGAGCCGATCTGCTCGGCCACGCCGGCGTTCATCACGATCAGCCGGTCGGCCAGGGTCATGGCCTCGACCTGGTCGTGGGTGACGTAGATCGAGGTGGTGCCGAGCTGGCGCTGCAGCTTCTTGATCTCCAGCCGCATCTGCACGCGCAGCTTGGCGTCGAGGTTGGACAGCGGCTCGTCGAACAGGAACACCGCCGGCTCGCGCACGATGGCCCGCCCCATGGCGACGCGCTGGCGCTGGCCGCCGGAGAGCTGGCGCGGCTTGCGCTGCAGCAGGTGCGACAGCTCCAGCGTCTTGGCCGCCTGCTGCACGCGCTGCTCGATCTCCGCCTTCGACATGCCGCGGATCTTCAGGCCGTAGGCCATGTTGTCGTAGACGCTCATATGCGGGTAGAGCGCGTAGTTCTGGAACACCATGGCGATGTCGCGGTCCTTAGGCTCCAGCCGGTTGACCACCCGGCCGCCGATCGAGACCTCGCCGCCGGTGATCTGCTCCAGCCCGGCGACCATGCGCAGCAGGGTCGACTTGCCGCAGCCGGAAGGGCCGACGATGACGATGAACTCGCCGTTGGCGATCTCCATGTCGATGCCATGGATGACCTCGAGGTCGCCGTAACTCTTGCGCACGCCGCGCAGGCTCACTTCCGCCATTGCCTCACTCCCCGTCGCTTGCCGCCCGGCTCACTTGTCGGTGTCGACCAGGCCGCGCACGAACTGGCGCTGCATCAGGATCACGATGATCACCGGCGGCAGCATGGCCAGCATGCCGGCCGACATGATCAGGTTCCACTGCGGCACGCCGTCGACCACGTTGGCCTGGCGCGAGACCGTCATCACCATGGTGTAGAACTCCTCCTTGGTGGTGATCAGCAGCGGCCACAGATACTGGTTCCAGCCGTAGATGAACTGGATCACGAACAGGGCGGCGATCGAGGTGCGACTCATCGGCAGCAGGATGTTCCAGAAGAAGCGCAGCGGGCCGGCGCCGTCGACCCGCGCCGCCTCGGCCAGCTCCTCCGGCACGGAGAGGAAGAACTGGCGGAACAGGAAGGTGGCGGTGGCCGAGGCGATCAGCGGCAGGATCAGGCCGGAATAGGAATCCAGCATGCCCAGGCTGGCCACCACGCCGTAGGTCGGCACGATGCGCACCTCGACCGGCAGCATCAGGGTGATGAAGATCATCCAGAAGAACGTCATGCGGAAGGGGAAGCGGAAATAGGTCACCGCGTAGGCCGCGGTCAGCGAGATGGCGATCTTGCCGATGCAGATGCCCAGCGCCATGATCAGGCTGTTCATCAGGATCAGCCATTGCGGCGTGCGCGAGGCCTGGCCGAAGCCCTCGAACAGCACCGTGTAGTAGTTGTC
>JBFXDA010000048.1:0-18976 GCA_050181585.1 Reyranellaceae bacterium | reverse complement strand
CCGGCCGCGCCTATAGCGAGCTGAAGAACATCTGCGTCTGGAACAAGACCAATGGCGGCATGGGCTCGCTCTACCGCAGCAAGCACGAGCTGGTGCTGGTCTACAAGAACGGCACCGCCCCGCATATCAACAACATCGAGCTGGGCCGGCACGGCCGCTACCGCACCAATGTCTGGACCTATGCCGGGGCCAACCTGCTGGGCGGCGAGCGGGATGCGGAACTGGCCATGCACCCCACGGTCAAGCCGGTCGGCCTGGTGGCCGACGCTTTGCTGGACTGCTCCAAGCGGGACGGCATCGTGCTGGACGTCTTGCGGCAGTGGCAGCACCTTGATCGCCGCCCAGCGCACCGGCCGGCGCTGCTACGCGCTGGAGCTGGAACCACAATACGTCGACACCACCATCCGCCGTTTCGAGGCCTATACCGGCTTGGCCGCCCGCCATGCCGCGACTGGGCTCAGCTTCGCCGATCTCGCCGTCCGGCGCCTGGAGAGCGGCGATGAGTGAGCCCTACAAGACCGGCTACAAGCGGCCGCCGGCTGAAGAGCCGCTTCCAGCCTGGCCAGTCCGGCAACCCCAAGGGTCGGCCCAGGCTGCTGATGCTCGACGAACCGCCATCCGGCCGTCACTCGGGCAGCCCTGCCCTTCGCAGGCCCTTGGAGAACGTCGCGACATCCTCCGGTCGGCGGATCGGGAGCCAATCAGTAAGACTGGAGACGCGGAGTGTGGGATCGAGCTGGCGCAAATGGCTTATCGCCCGCTGCGCCTCGTCCGATCGGCCCGCAAGCGCGTGGCTCGCGGCAATGATGCCGACGGCCATCAGGAAGCTCGGCAACTCGCCGTATGCCTTCTCCGCCCATGATGAAGCGGCGTCGAAGCGCCCCGCGAACAAATGCGCCAGCGCCATTCCCGCCTGCATGCGAAATATCTCCGGGTCCAACGGACTGAAACGCATGGCGCGGGCAAAATAGTCGATGGCACTGTCCGGATCGCCGCGCTCGGTTCTCAGGAAGCCGCCGAGGAACCAGGCGGCCGCCAAGTTCGGATCGAGCGCAAGCGCCCTGTCGACCAGGGCAATGCTCATATCGAGGTCACCCACGAAATGCGCGAGCGCATGACCGCCTCTGGTGAGCGCGACCGCATCGTCCTTACCCAGCTCGACGGCCCGGCGGGCGAGGCGCGTGCCTTCCGCGATCTCTCGCGGGCGATCGGTCATCCAGCCATTGACCTTGCGCCAGAAATGGCACCATGCCGCCATCGCATAAGCCGCCGCGTAATCCGAGTCGAGCTCGATCGCCCTGATGAACAAGGGCAGCCCTTCATCGATGGCTTCCCTGGTTCCCAGGTTCAGGTTCGCCCGTCCACGCAGATAGTAGTCGTAGGCGTCGAGGCTGTCGGTCGGCTTCCGCTTCGCGCGTTCGATTTCGGCCAATTCGAGCTGCCGCGCGATCGCGCCAACGACGCTCGCCGAGATTTGATCCTGCAGTTCGAAGATGTCGTCGAGAGTGCCTTCGAACCGCTCCGCCCAGATATGCGCCCCGGTCGTCGCATCGATGAGCTGCCCCGTGATGCGCACGCGGTTCGCGGCTTTGCGCATGCTGCCCTCCAGCACATAGCGCACGCCGAGTTCGCGTCCCACCTGCTTCACGTCGACCGCCCGGCCTTTGTAGGTGAAGCTCGAATTGCGCGCGATGACGAACAGCCAGCGAATGCGTGACAAGGCCGAGACGATGTCCTCGACCACGCCGTCGATGAAATAATCCTGTGCGGGGTCTCCGCTCAGGTTCAGGAATGGCAGGACGGCGATGGAGGGCTTGTCGGGAAGAATCAGAGCCTGGGCAGAGTCTTCCGCCGATGTGGTGGTGCGGGATCTCAAGGAGTCAGGGCCGTCCGATGCCGGTGCTTCCCTGACGTCGCCGACGAAGCGAAAGCCCTTGCGAGCGACCGTCCGGATCAGGCGCTGCTCCTGGCCGCTGTCGCCGATCGCCTTGCGCGCCGCATTGATATGACTGGCCAGGGTTGATTCCGAGACGATTCGCCCGTTCCAGACCGCATCGAGCAGGCTGTCCCTGCTGACGACGCGCTCGCGATTCTCTACCAGGTAGACCAGCAGGTCGAAGACTTGCGGGCCAGTTGCAATCACCTCGGACCCGCGAGAGAGCTCCCGCCGGTCGGGGTCGAGCACGCAATCTCCGAACACGAACGGCATTCGGCGCTCCTTCACCGCCGTGCGCACGGGTCGAGCCCGTAGCCGAGCCGAGCCGAGCCGAGCCGGCGGCCGCTGCCAATGCGGAAAAGCCATTGATAGCACGGTCGCGGCATTGGCTCTTGGACAAAAATCCAAGCCAGACTCAACAGTAATTCAAAGCCACCGCAAAGTCTTCGTGCCGCGGTTCAGGCACCCTCAGGTCATCGATGGCGATGGATTTGGTCGGATCGGAATGCAGGACCGCAAATTCTCCCGCCACTTCAATAAACCGCACGCCGGAGAAGGAAGCCCGACGATGAGCATGATCACGACCAAGGACGGCACGGAAATCTACTACAAGGACTGGGGCAAGGGCCCGGTCGTAACCTTCTCGCACGGCTGGCCGCTGAACGCCGACGCGTGGGACGGGCAGATGCTCTTTCTCGCGCAGCACGGCTGCCGCGTCATTGCACATGACCGGCGCGGCCATGGCCGGTCCAGCCAGGCCTCATCCGGCAACGACATGAACGGCTATGCCGACGATCTGGCGGCCGTCATCGAGGCGCTCGATCTCAGGGACGCCACCCTGGTGGGCCATTCCACCGGCGGAGGCGAAGTCGCCCGCTATATCGGCCGCCACGGGACGAAGCGGGTCGCCAAGGCGATCCTCATCGCCGCCGTGCCGCCGATCATGCTCAAGTCCGCAGCCAACCCGGAAGGGCTGCCGTTGGAGGTCTTCGACGGCATTCGTGCCGGCGTCGCCGGCGACCGGTCGCAGTACTACAAGGACCTGGCCGTCGCGTTCTATGGCGCCAACCGGCCGGGCGCAAAAGTGTCGCAAGGCACGCTGGACCAGTTCTGGCTGTGGAGCATGCAGGCGGGGACGAAGAACGCCTATGAGAGCGTCAAGGCCTTCTCGGAAACCGACTTCACCGAAGACCTCAAGAAGTTCGACGTTCCGACGCTCGTCCTCCACGGCGAGGACGACCAGATCGTCCCGGTCAAGGACTCGGCGGTCAAGTCGGCGCGGCTGATCAAGGGGGCAAGGGAAATCTACTATCCGGGCGCGCCTCACGGCATCACCGCTACCCACCAGGAGCAGGTCAACGCCGACTTGCTCGCCTTCATCAAAGCGTAACACCCGTACGCAAGCCGCCCAATCTCGGGCGACATGCCTGAAACCTGCTCGTCATCGAATGGAGATCTCAATGAAGATCACGGTTATTGGAGGCAGCGGCCTCATCGGATCGAAGGTCGTGAGCCGGCTTCGTGAGAAGGGCCACGAGGTCGTTGCGGCATCGCTCAACTCGGGCGTCAACACCGTCACCGGCGAGGGGTTGGCTGAAGCCCTTAAGGGGGCGAGGGTCGTCGTCGACCTGGCGAACTCGCCCTCGTTCGAGGAAAAGGTCGCGATGGATTTCTTCGAGAAGTCGGGCCGAAACCTCCTGGCGGCAGAGGCGGCCGCCGGAGCGACGCATCATGTTGCGCTCTCGGTGGTCGGGACCGAACGCCTTCTGGAGATGGGCTACTTCCGCGCGAAGTTGGCCCAGGAAGACCTGATCAAGGCCTCGGGGATTCCCTACACGATCGTCCGTTCGACGCAATTCTTCGAGTTCATGGCCGGGATCGCCCAATCGGGCACGATCGGGCAAACAGCTCATCTGTCGCCTGTCTTGTTCCAACCCATCGCGGCCGATGACGTGGCCGATGCGGTGACCAGTATCGCCCTCGACGCTCCAATGAACGGCACGATCGAGATCGCAGGCCCGGAGCGCGCGCCCATAGACGAGCTCGTGGGCCGGTTCCTGAGCGCGACGCGCGATCCGCGCACGGTGATCGCGGATGCCAAGGCGGGCTATTTCGGCATCGCGGTGAACGATCAGTCGCTTACCCCCGGCGACAATCCGCGCATCGGCGCGACGCGCTTCGACGACTGGCTCAGTCGAGAATCATCGCAGCGATAGGCTGCGCGCCTTCCTCTGCTCTCCGTCGGTCGACCAGATCACCGGCGCCGTCCTCGCGGTCGACGGCGGCTGGACTGCCCACTAGGCACCTTCACCGCAAAAGGAAGCAAGATCATGAGGACCATCGAAGACAACCGTGCGGTGCTGGCTGCCGTGCTCATCATGGTCGCCTTCAACGGCCTGTTCCTCTCCGCCAACGGGATCTTCATGCTCGTTGCGCCCCTGACGTGGTACGAGCTGGTTCCCGGTGTAACCGATACCGGCTTCTTCAATCAGCACTTCGTCCGGGACATCGGCATCATTCAGCTGTTCCTGGGCGTCGCGTTCATCGTTGGCCTGCTGCGACCGGAGCGCCGCATCGGCCTCTGGGCCGTCGCCACGCTGTGGCTGATCGCGCACGCCCTGTTCCACCTGTGGGAGGTCGCCGTCGGCATCTGCGCGCCCTCCGTCATCCCGCGCGATTTTCCCGCCGTCACCCTGCCCGCGCTCATAGGCAGCGCGCTCACTCTCTGGGCGATCCGTCGCTCTCGCGCCGGCAGAGCGGCTTTCGCCTGAGATTCTCGACCCAAACCAAAGGAGACGACCATGACAACGCGTCTGAACTACCTCGCCCAAAAGAATGAAGCACTCCAGGAATGGAACGGTCAGCAGGAGACAAGCCTGCACTTGGACCATGCCTCATACGCCGGTCGACCGAGGCCGGAGGAGTTGGTTCCGTCGCGCTATGCGCTGCGGGTCGGCGAGATCGACGTTCTGGTGGTCAGCGACGGGGTGCTGCCGCTGCCGACCGAGACGCTTGCCACCAATGCCGACCCAGCTATCCGCGCGGCCTGGCTGCAGGACATGTTCCTGCCGCCGGACGCGTTCGATTGGCCGCTGAACGTGCTCGTGGTGCGGAGCGGCGACCAGACCATACTCGTCGACTCTGGCCTGGGCGGACAGTTCCCGGGCTTCCCGCGGGCGGGGCAGTTCCCCAAGCGCTTGAAGGCCGCCGGCATCGACCTTGGGTCCGTGACCGACGTGGTCATTACCCACATGCACATGGACCATGTGGGCGGGCTGCTTGTCGACGAGGTGAAGAACCAGCTGCGTCCGGACCTGCGGATCCACGTAGCCGCCGCCGAGGTGGCGTTCTGGACGACGCCCGACTTCTCCCACACCTCCATGCCGGGACCGGTGCCGGGCGTGCTCCGGTCGACCGCGAGGCGGTTCGCGGATGAGTATCAGAGCCGGCTGCGGATTTTCGAGGAGCAGTATGAGGTGGCGCCGGGGGTCCTCGTCTGGCGCACCGGCGGCCACACCCCCGGGCACAGCGTGGTCCGTCTGACGTCCGGCGGCGACCGGCTGACGTTTCTCGGCGACGCCATATTCCCGGTCGGGTTCGACCATCCCGACTGGCACAACGGCTTCGAACACGACCCCGAGGAATCGGTTCGCGTGCGGGTGCACCTGTTGCAGGAGGCGGCGGCTACCGGCGAACTGCTGGTGGCCACGCACCTGCCGTTCCCATCCGTCGGCCGGGTGGCGGTCAACGGCGACGCGTTCCGCTGGGTCGCGGGCTTCTGGGACTACTGACCGCTTGTTGGGTTAGGGCCTCCGTCGGGACGGAGGCCCTAACCCGAATCACGGAGGGTCACGCGCCGGACGACGTCTACGAGGAGGCGCGTCGTGAGTTCTCCGACGGGGAACTCGTCGCGCTTTCGATAGCCATCGGTGCGATCAACCTGTGGGACCGCATGGCCATCGGCTCTCGCAACGAACATCCCAAGGACTGCAGCCGGACCGCGTGACCCGCTCCGGCAACGACAGGCTTCAGCCTAGCAAGAGGAGCATCATGTCCACGTTGAAAGATAAAGTCGTCATCGTCACCGGCGGCAGCTCCGGCATCGGCCGGGCCGCGGCGCGGCGGTTCGCCGAGGCGGGAGCGAAAGTGATCATCACCGGCCGGCGCGCTGAGGCCCTCGAGGAAGCCGCCAGCGATCACCGCGGCATCTCCGCGCTCGTTGCCGACGCCGTCGCGCCGCAGGACGCGGCGCGGACCGTCGCCAAGGTCGTCGAGACCCATGGCCGCCTGGACGTGCTGGTGAACAATGCCGGCGCGGGCGCCATCCTTCCGCTCGCGGACGCCACGGCTGAGCGGATCGAGAGCATCTTTGCCGTGAACGTGGTCGGGGCGAGTCTGCTCGCCACGGCCGCCCTGCCCCATCTGGCCGCTGCGAAGGGCGCCATCGTCAACGTCTCCAGCACGTACGGCCACAAGGCGGCGGCGGGGCTGTCGCACTACGCCGCCAGCAAGGCGGCGCTGGAGCACTTGACCCGCTGCTGGGCGCTGGAGCTGGCTCAGCAGGGCGTGCGCGTCAACGCTGTGGCGGCGGGGCCGACCGAGTCCGGCGCCCTGACCGGCATGATGGGGCTCTCGGTGGAGCAGGCTGCAGCCATCGAGACGCAGGAGCGGGAAGCAATCCCCCTCAAGCGGCGCGGCAAGCCGGACGACGTGGCGCGCTGGATCGTAGCGCTGGCCGACCCCGCGTCGGAATGGGTGACGGGGCAGGTCATCGCGGTTGATGGCGGCTTGGGGCTCACATAACTGCATTGCGAAAATCCGGCAGTGCTTATTGGCTCTTGCCCCCAGGAGCGCTGGCACTAGGACCTGGACCGGGTGCAGCTGATGGCGCAGGTAACGCAGCACTGGTTCCGCCATTTTCTGGCCACCACCTTGCAGGCCGCGGGCTGGGATCGCGGCACCATGAAGAGCCAAGGCGGCTGGACCGACGATCGCTCCCCCGACGGCTACCTGCACGATATTCCCGACCACCGCCGCCGCGCCATCGATGCGCTGCCGATCGGCGAGACGGCCGCCGCCGCGGCGAAGAACAAAGGCTAGCGTTCGCGTGTCAAAGATGCGCCGATCTGCCTGCGCGTTCCTGCAGCGTCCTGCACTTCATTGCGCGATCGTCGCGTGACGACGGTTGACGGTGTTGAAGATTTTCAGGGTGTTACTGGCGGAGCGATGCAGATCCGAATTGTGAATCTCAACTTGCATCATCTGGCTCAGATCGCGCATCCGCCAAGTCCACAGTTTGCATCGGCAGTTTTTGGTCAGCAGAAGATTGGGTTAATTCCGTGCTGATTAACCGATGCATATGCATCAGTAAGGACCAAAGGTGGGACCTAGTGCATCATGGCCGGATAAAGCCACCCCACAACCGGCAATTGCGCCCCTATTTTCCAATCTCCGGCATCGCTTTTGGGAACCGCCCAGCCGTAAGCCTCGGATAACTCAAGCTGTTTGGCGACCTTTGCAGCGTTCGCCAATTTTCTCTGTAATATCAAAAATCTATGGCGGAGAGGGTGGGATTCGAACCCACGGTACCCGTGAAGGCACAACGGTTTTCGAGACCGTCCCGATCGACCACTCCGGCACCTCTCCGCAAGAGGCTCTCTGAGGCCAAAAACCGCCCGCGTTGCGCGGCGGCCCGGTCGAAAGGCGGCGGACTATAACTGCCGAGGTCCCGGGTCGCAACCACGGGGACGCGCCGGCGCCGGGTGTCGGCACGCCGGGCCGTGGCCTCTATATATGGCTGTCGGGGCCGGCGGCGGCCGCCATATGCGGGAATCGCCGGACAGGCCTGGCCGGGGGCGAAAAGCTTTTGTATATCAGGGTCTTGGCGAGCGTTGACTTCGCCCCGCGCCTGAGTATAGTCCGGCGCTTCCGGATTTCCGGGCCGGGCCCTTATCGCCCGCCCTCGTCTTAATAAGCGCCGGCTCGGCCGGCCAAACGAAACGGTTGTGTCATGTTCGCCATCATCCGCACCGGCGGTAAGCAGTATCGCGTCGCCGCCAACCAGACCCTCACGGTCGAGCGCCTCGAGGGCGACAAGGGCGCCAGCATCGAGTTCGCCGACGTGCTGATGGCCGGCGGCAAGATCGGCGCGCCGCTGCTGTCGGGCGCCAAGGTCACGGGCACCATCGTCGAGCATACGCGCGGCGAGACGGTGCTGGTGTTCAAGAAGAAGCGCCGCCAGAACTACCGCCGCAAGAACGGCCACCGCCAGGGCTATTCGGTGGTGCGCATCGACAGCATCGTCGGCGCCTGAGCGGCCCGCGGCAGACTTTAAGGAGTATTCGTCATGGCACACAAGAAAGCAGGCGGTTCCTCGCGCAACGGGCGCGACAGCGCCGGCAAGCGGCTGGGCGTGAAGCGCTTCGGCGGCCAGGAAGTGCTGGCCGGCAACATCCTGGTGCGCCAGCGCGGCACCGAGTTCCATCCCGGCGTCAATGTCGGCATCGGCCGCGACCACACGCTGTTCGCCAAGGAGACCGGCATCGTCTCCTTCCGCCGCAAGAGCCAGGGCAAGGTCTACGTCAACATCGAGCCGCTCCCGTCGGGCGCCAAGACCGCGGCCGAGTAACCGTCCCCATCTTCTTTTCCGATCGCGCAGGGGGAATGGTTCCGGCCATTCCCCCTGTTGCTTTATCGGGGGACGGCCCCGCCCCCGCTTCGCTATCCTCGGGCACCGACCATGAAGTTCCTCGACCAGGCCAAGATCCACATCCGCTCCGGCGCGGGCGGCGACGGCTGCGTTTCGTTCCGGCGCGAGAAGTTCATCGAGTATGGCGGGCCCGACGGCGGCGACGGCGGCAAGGGCGGCGACGTGGCGTTCGAATGCGTCGCCGGGCTCAACACGCTGATCGACTTCCGCTACACCCAGCACTTCAAGGCCGAACGCGGCCATCACGGCATGGGCGAGAACCGCACCGGGCGGGCCGGCAAGCCGCTGTCGGTCAAGGTGCCGCTGGGCACCCAGATCATCGCCGAGGACGGCGAGACGCTGCTGGCCGACATGACCGAGCTGGGCCAGCGCTTCGTGCTGCTCGAAGGCGGCCATGGCGGCAAGGGCAACACCCATTTCAAGTCCTCGACCAACCGCGCGCCGCGGCGCTTCACCAAGGGCGGCGAGGCGGCCGAAATGTCGGTGTGGCTGCGGCTGAAGCTGCTGGCCGATGCCGGGCTGGTCGGATTGCCCAATGCCGGCAAGTCGACCTTCCTGGCCGCCGTCAGCCGCGCCCGGCCCAAGATCGCCGACTATCCCTTCACCACGCTGACCCCGCAGCTCGGCGTGGTGAAGGTGGACGAGCGCGAATTCGTGCTGGCCGACATTCCCGGCCTGATCGAGGGCGCGCATGAGGGCGCCGGGCTGGGCACCCGCTTCCTGGGCCATATCGAGCGCTGCCGCGTGCTGCTGCATTTGGTCGACGCCACCCAGGACGACGTGGTCGGCAACTGGCGCACGGTGCGGCGGGAACTGAAGGCCTATGGCCACGGGCTGGAGCGCAAGCCCGAGATCCTGGCGCTGAACAAGATCGATGCGCTGGCGGCCGACGAACTGGAGGAGAAGCGCGCCAGGCTGGAGAAGGCGGCGCGCAAGAAGGTGCAAACCGTCTCCGGCGCCGCCGGCCTGAACGTGCCCGACGTGCTGCGGCTGCTTCTCAAGCAGGTCGATGCGGCCAGGAGCAAGAGGCGCGGCCCATGAGCAACCCTCTCGCCAAGGCCAGGCGGGTCATCGTCAAGATCGGCTCCGCCCTGCTGGTCGACCAGGACAGCGGCCAGATGCGGCGCAAATGGCTCGACGCGCTGGCCGACGACATCGCCCTGCTGCGCAGCCGGGGGGCGGAAGTCATCGTCGTGTCCTCCGGCGCCATCGCGGTGGGCCGCACGCATCTGAAACTGCCCAGGGGACCGCTGCCGCTGGAGGAGAAGCAGGCGGCGGCCGCCACCGGCCAGATCCGCCTGGCGCATGCCTACCAGGAGACGCTGGCGCGGCACGACATCACCGTGGCGCAGGTGCTGCTCACACTTGACGACAGCGAGGATCGCCGCCGCTACCTCAACGCCTCCTCCACCTTGCGCGCGTTGCTGCGGCTGGGCGCGGTGCCGGTGGTCAACGAGAACGACACGGTGGCGACGGCGGAGATCCGCTTCGGCGACAACGACCGGCTGGCCGCGCGGGTGGCGCAGATGACCACCGCCGACGCGCTGGTGCTGCTGTCCGACATAGACGGGCTCTATACCGCCGATCCGCGCGCCCATCCCGAGGCCAAGCACCTGCCGGTGGTGAAGGAGATCACGCCGCAGATCGAGGCCATGGCCGGCAAGGCGCCGGAAGGCTTCTCTTCGGGCGGCATGGTGACCAAGCTGATCGCGGCCCGGATCGCCGTCGGCGCCGGCTGTCCCATGGCCATCGCGCAAGGGCAGATCGCCCATCCGCTGCAGGCGGTGCTGGAGGGCGGCCGCTGCACCTGGTTCATGCCGCGCGCCACGCCGCGCACGGCGCGCAAGGAATGGATCGCCGGCGCGCTGGGAGCGCTGGGCACGCTGGTGGTCGACGATGGCGCGGCCAGGGCCCTGGCCTCGGGCAAGAGCCTGCTACCGGCCGGGGTGAAGGCCGTCGACGGCCAGTTCCAGCGCGGCGATGCGGTGCGGGTGGTCAACGGGGCGGGCAAGGTGCTGGCGCGCGGGCTGGTGGCCTATTCCGCCGACGACGCGCGGCGCATCGCCGGGCACAAGAGCGGTGAAATAGAGGCGCTTCTCGGCTACCGTGGCCGGGACGAGATGATCCACCGCGACGATCTGGTGGTGGAATAGGAGAGGATCATGGCCCTGCAGGTGGTGGCCGGTCAGGCCACGCAGAACGCCAATGAAATAATGGCCGATCTGGGCGGCCGCGCCCGCGCGGCGGCGCGCGCGCTGGCGCTGAGCCCGACGGCGGCGCGCAACCGGGCGCTGACCATCGCCGCACGCAAGCTGCGCCAGGATGCCGCCGCCATCATCGCCGCCAATGCGCTGGACATGAAGGCCGCCCGCGAACGCGGGCTGAACGCGGCCCTGCTCGACCGGCTGGAGCTGAATGCCGCCCGCGTCGAGGGCATGGCCAAGGGGCTGGACGACATCGTCGCCCTGCCCGATCCGGTCGGCGAGGTGATCGCGCAATGGCAGCGGCCCAACGGGCTGCAATTCTCGCGCGTGCGGGTGCCGATCGGCGTCATCGGCGTGATCTACGAATCGCGGCCCAACGTGACGGCGGATGCCGGCGCGCTGTGCCTGAAATCGGGCAATGCCGTGATATTGCGCGGCGGCTCGGAGAGCTTCCATTCCTCGCGCGCCATCGCCGAGCGCCTGCGCGCCGCCCTGGACGAGGCGGGCCTGCCGCAGGATGCCATCCAGCTCGTGCCCTCGACCGACCGCGCCCTGGTCGGCGCCATGCTGGCGGCGGTCGACTGGATCGACATCGTGGTGCCGCGCGGCGGGCGCAGCCTGATCGAGCGCGTCACCGCCGAAAGCCGCGTGCCGGTGCTGAAGCACTATGACGGGCTGTGCCACGTCTATGTCGATCGCGACGCCGACCAGGACATGGCAGTGGCGATCGTGGCCAACGCCAAGATGCGCCGCACCGGCGTCTGCGGCGCGGCCGAGACGCTGCTGATCGACCGGCCGGCGCTGCAAACGCATCTGCCCGCCATCCTCGACCGGCTGATCGAACTGGGCTGCGAGGTGCGCGCCGATGCCGAGGTGCAGAAGCTCGATGCCCGCGTCAAGCCCGCCACCGAGCAGGACTGGCGCACCGAATACCTGGCGCCGATCATCTCGGTCGCCACGGTCGACGGCGTCGATGCCGCCATCGCCCATATCGAACGCTACGGCTCGCAGCACACCGAATCGATCGTGACGCAGAACGCCAAGACCGCCGAGCATTTCCTGGCCCGCGTCGACAGCGCCATCGTGCTGCACAACGCCTCGACCCAGTTCGCCGATGGCGGCGAATTCGGCATGGGGGCGGAGATCGGCATTTCCACCAACCGCCTGCACGCGCGCGGGCCGGTGGGGCTGGCGGAGCTGACCATCTACAAGAACGTGGTGCGCGGCAGCGGCCAGATACGACCCTGACACCCCCTTCCACCATCATGCTGAAACCACCGGGGCTTGGCATCGGCACGCGCCGACGCGTCGGGCTGCTGGGCGGCTCGTTCAATCCCGCGCATGAGGGCCATCGCCATGTCAGCCTGACGGCGCTGAAGAAGCTGGGGCTGGACGAGATCTGGTGGCTGGTGTCGCCGCAGAATCCGCTGAAGCCGGTAGCCGGCATGGCGCCGCTGGACGAGCGCCTGGCGCAGGCGCGGCGAACCGCGCGCCATCGGCGCATCAAGGTCACCGACATCGAGACCCGGCTGGGCACGCGCTACACCGCCGACACCATCGCGGCACTGCGGCGGCATTTCCCACGGCTGGACTTCGTCTGGCTGATGGGGGCGGACAACCTGGCGCAGATCGCGCGCTGGGACCGCTGGCAGAGCATTTTCGAGGCGGTGCCGATTGCCGTTTTCGACCGCCCTGCCTATTCTCTTTCGGCCCTGAACGCCAAGGCGGCGCAACGTTTTTCCCTGTCGCGCGTTGCGGCGGACGAGGCGGCGGGGCTGGCGTCGCGCCAACCGCCCGCCTGGAGTTTCATCCGCTGCCGCCTGCATCCGGCCTCCGCCACGCAAATCCGCGCCCAGGCCAAGGCGCCGGGAAAATAGAAGGAACACGACCATCGCCCGCCCCGCCAAATCCGCCGGACCCTCCGACGCGCTGCGCGAACTGATCCTGGCCACGCTCGACGACGGCAAGGCCGAGGAGATTTCCGTCATCGACCTGGCCGGCAAGAGCAGCATGGCCGACTACATGGTGGTCGCCTCCGGCCGCTCCAGCCGCCAGGTCGGCGCGCTGGCCGAGCAACTGATCGAGAAGCTGAAAGGCGCGGGCTATCGCAGTCCCTCGGTGGAGGGCCGCGGCCAGGGCGACTGGGTGCTGGTCGATGCCGGCGACGTGGTCGTGCATCTCTTCCGGCCCGAGATCCGCAGCCTCTACAATCTCGAGAAGATGTGGGGCATGGCGGCGGCGGAGCCGGCGAAACCGGCGAAACCGGCCAGGCGCAAATCCCCGGCGCAGGCGAAAGCCCCGGTCTAGGATGCGGCTCAGCATCGTCGCGGTCGGCAAGGCGCGCGCCTCGCCCGAGCGCGATCTCTACCAGCACTACGCCAGGCGGATCGTCTGGCCGCTGCAACTGATCGAGGTCGAGGAGAAGAAGCGCCTGCCGCCGGCCGAGTTGAAAGCGGCCGAGGCCAGGCTGCTGCTGGCCGCCGTGCCGGCCCGGGCGGCGATCTGGGCGCTGGACGGAAGCGGCAAGGCGCTGTCCAGCGCGGACCTGGCGGCGGCGCTGAAGAAGCGCCAGGACGGCGGCGAGGCCGATCTGGCGCTGTTGATCGGCGGGGCGGACGGGCTGGACCGGCCGGTGCTGGAGCGGGCCGGGATGCGCCTGTCGCTGGGGCCGATGACCTGGCCCCACATGCTGGTGCGGGGGATGCTGGCCGAGCAGCTCTATAGGGCGCAGCAGATTCTGGCCGGCCACCCCTACCATCGGGCCTGACCCGCCGGCACCAGGGCAAAATCCCTTCGCAGACGCCGTATTCTCGCCTAAAAACAGCGCGTATGATGCAGCCTATGGCGCTGGTTTTCCGTGGGATTTTGTCGGTTCTGCTCCTGCTCGGCCTGGCCTGGCCGGCGCAGGCCCAGGACGTGCGTCCCTGGAGCCGGGACGGGGCGAACAATTTCCCCTATGTCTACCGGCTGCTGCCCGGCGAGGAGCCCGAGGTCTGGCGCACCAATGTCGTGCCGCTGTGGCCCAACGAGGTGTGTTTTGGCTGGACCGTGGCGGTGAACGGCCCCGACCGCCTGGTCGACCTGACCGAGATCCTCACTCTGTCCTCGCCCTCGACCAACTGGGGCCACGGGCCGGAGACCGTGGTCGAGAACGGCAACAAGGCCACCACCAAGCTGAAGGTGCGCATCGAGGGCAACCGCCTGTCGCGCGCCTGGTGCATCGTCGAGGGCGATCCGCCCGGCCAGTACCGCTACGACATCTATATCGACGGCCGCCACCGCGCCGAGTTCACCTATTGCGCCGTGCAGGTGCCCAATGACGGCTCGGTGCGGGTCGAGGAGCTGTCCTGCCCGTACAAGTTCGATTCGGTGCGGGATCGCGACCCGCGCCCGGCCCATCCTTCCGATCAGGCAAGCGTAACCTTGACAAGCGTAATCTTGAAATGACCACGACCAACCGCCCGCGTCCGGCCCTTCTGTGCATCCTCGACGGCTGGGGCCACCGCGTGCCGCCGACCTCCGACAACGCCATCGCCCAGGCGCGCACGCCCAATCTCGACCGGCTGATGCGCGCCTCGCCCATGGCGCTGATCGACGCCTCCGAGCTGCATGTCGGGCTGCCCTCGGGCCAGATGGGCAATTCCGAGGTCGGCCACATGAACCTGGGCGCCGGCCGCGTCATCCTGCAGGACCTGCCGCGCATCGACCAGGCGATCCAGGACGGAACGCTGGCGCGCAATCCGGCCCTGGCCTCCTTCATCACGGAATTGAAGCGCTCCGGCGGTACCTGCCATCTGATGGGCCTGCTCTCGCCCGGCGGCGTGCACAGCCACCAGGCGCATATCGCCGCTCTGGCCCGCCTCCTTTCCGCCGCCGGCGTGCCGGTCGCCGTGCATGCCTTCCTCGACGGCCGCGACACGCCGCCCTCCAGCGCGCGCGTCTATCTGAAGGATTTCGAAGCCGCCACGGCGGATGCGAAACTGGCGCGCATCGCCACCGTCAGCGGCCGCTACTACGCCATGGACCGCGACAAGCGCTGGGAGCGGGTCAGCCTCGCCTACCACGCCCTGGTCGACGCGGTGGGCGAGCGGGCCGGCAGCGCCGACGCGGCGGTCGCCAACAGCTATGCGGCGGGCAAGACCGACGAGTTCGTGCTGCCGACGATCGTCGAGGGCTATGCCGGCATGAAAGACGGCGACGGCGTGCTGATGGCCAATTTCCGCGCCGACCGGGCGCGCGAGATCCTGACGGCGCTGCTCGATCCGCTGTTCGACGGCTTCAAGCGCAACCGCATCGTGCGCTTCGCCGCCGCACTGGGCATGGTCGAGTATTCGACGGCGCTCAATCAGCTCATGGCGCTGCTGTTCCCGCCGGAAACGGTGCGGCACGGGCTGGGCGAACTCGTCGCCGAGCGCGGCCTGAAGCAGTTGCGCATCGCCGAGACCGAGAAATACGCCCACGTCACCTTCTTCTTCAACGGCGGCGACGAGCGCGTTTTCGAGGGCGAGGACCGCATCCTGGTGCCCTCGCCCAAGGTCGCGACCTACGACCTGCAGCCGGAAATGTCGGCGCCGGAAGTCACCGACCGGCTGGTCGAGGCGATCGAGTCGGGCAAGTACGACCTGATCGTCTGCAACTACGCCAATGGCGACATGGTGGGCCATACCGGCAACGTTCCCGCCGCCATCAAGGCGGTGGAATGCGTCGATGCCTGCCTGGGCCGGCTGGCCGCCGCCATCGAGCGGCAGGGCGGCGTCATGCTGGTGACGGCCGATCACGGCAATGCCGAGCAGATGTTCGATCCCCAGACCGGCCAGCCGCACACCGCCCACACGCTCAACCGCGTGCCGGTGATGCTGGTCAACGGCCCGCCCTCGGCGGCGGCGCTGGCCGACGGCAGGCTGGCGGACATCGCGCCCACCCTGCTGGCGCTGATGGGCATTCCGCAGCCGAAGGAAATGACCGGCCAGTCGCTGCTGCGCGCCCAGGCCGCCGTCAAAGCCGCCGTCCAGGCCGAGCGTGCGCGCGCCTGAGGCTCTTCACATCTTGGCGCGGCGCCTGGCCCTGGGCGCCGCCCTGATCGCGCTGGGCACGGCGCCGCTGGCGGCGCAGAGCCCGCCGGCGGGCAGGCTCTCCGAAGTCGAACGCCAGGCCGAGGCCGAGCGCGAGCGCGCCGCCCGCGCCGAGAAGGAGGCGGAGGCGGCACGCAAGGAGGCCGAGCGGCTGCGCGGCGAGCTGATCGGCGCGGCGCGCCAGGTGCAGACCGGCGAAACCGCCCTGGCGCGGCTGGAGAAGCGCAAGAGCGAGATCGACGAACTGATCGGCGAGCGGACGGCGGCGCTCAGCGCCCGGCGCGGCCAGCTTGCCGCGCTGCTGGGGGCGCTGGAACGGCTGGCCAGCCGGCCGCCGGAATCGCTGCTGGCGCAGCCCGGCGCGCCCGACGACACGGTGCGGGCGGGCCTGCTGCTGCGCGCCATGGTGCCGCGCATCGAGGCGGCGGCGGCCCAGCTGCGCACCGAGCTGGAGGACCTGGCCAGCCTGCGCGAGGAGGCCGAGCGCAACGCCACCCAACTGCGCGGCGCCACCGCCTCGCTGCAGGGCGAGCGCCAGCGGCTGGAAGCGCTGCTGAGCGAGAAGGCGCGGGCCGAGCAGGAGCGCCGGCAGGAGGCCCAGGAGGGCGCCCGGCAGGCGGAGAAGCTGGCGGCCCAGGCGCGCGACCTGCGCGAACTGATCGAGAAGCTGGACGCCGAGCGCAAGCAGCGCGAGGAGGCGGCCCGGCGCAATCGCGCCGGCCCGGCCGCCAAGGCCACAATTCCGCCGCCGCCGGCTGGTTATCTGGCGCTGGCCTTCACCGCGACAAGGGGCAAGCTGCCGCTGCCGGCGCGCGGCGCCGTCTACCGGCGCTTCGGCGAGGAGCTGCAGGGCCAGCCCAGCCGGGGAATTGTGGTCGAAACAAGGCGGAATGCCCCCGTGGTGGCGCCGCATGACGGGCAGGTGGTCTATGCCGGCGAGTTCCGCGGTTACGGGCTGGTGTTGATCCTGGAACACGGCGAAGGGTATCATTTTCTGCTGGCGGGGCTTTCGCGCATCGATTGCGCGGCCGGACAATGGGTCCTGGCGGGCGAGCCGGTAGGCGTCATGGGCAGCGCTGGCGTGGACAGCCAGCGCCTCTATATTGAGCTGCGCCGGCAGGGTCACCCGATCGACCCGCTGTCGTGGCTGGTTCCCGACAAGGACAAGGTAGGATGATGCAGCGCAAAGCCGTTCTCGCCGCCCTCGCCGCCGTGGCGCTGGCGCTTCCCCTCTCCGCGATCGCCCAGCCGAAGGGCAAGACGGACAAACCCGCCGATCGCAGCGAGACCTATCAGTATCTCAACCTGTTCGGCGACGTGCTGGAGCGGGTGCGGGCGGACTACGTCGACGAGGTCTCCGACAAGGACCTGATCGAGAACGCCATCAACGGCATGCTGACCTCGCTCGATCCGCATTCCTCCTACATGAACTCCAAGGCGTTCCGCGACATGCAGGTCGACACGCGCGGCGAGTTCGGCGGCCTGGGCATAGAGGTGACGATGGAGAACGGCCTGGTCAAGGTCGTCTCGCCGATCGACGACACGCCCGCCTCCAAGGCCGGGCTGCAGCCGGGCGACCTGATCGTGGCGCTGGATGCCGAGCCGGTGATGGGCCTTACCCTGGCGGAAGCGGTCGAGAAGATGCGCGGCAAGGTCGGCACCTCGATCAAGCTGACGGTCCGCCGCGGCACGCGCGAACCCTTCGACGTGACGCTGCAGCGCGCCACCATCAAGATCCGCTCGGTGCGCTCCAACATGGAAGGCGAGGATGTCGGCTATATCCGCATCACGCAGTTCACCGAGCAGACCGAGTCGGGGCTGAAGGCCGCCATCGAGGCCCTGAAGAAGCAGGCGGGCAACAAGCTGAAGGGCTTCGTGCTCGACATGCGCAACAATCCCGGCGGCCTGCTCGACCAGGCGATCTCCGTCTCCGACGCCTTCCTCGAGCGCGGCGAGATCGTCTCCACCCGCTCGCGCCGCGAGGGCGAGGGCAGCCGCGCCAACGCCAAGCCCGGCGACGTCACCGCCGGCCTGCCGCTGGTGGTGCTGATCAACGGCGGCTCGGCCTCGGCCTCCGAGATCGTGGCCGGTGCGCTGCAGGACCATCGCCGCGCCATCCTTCTGGGCACCCGCTCCTTCGGCAAGGGCTCGGTGCAGACCATCATCCCGGTGGCCGGCGGCGGCGCCATGCGCCTGACCACGGCGCGCTACTACACGCCCTCGGGCCGCTCGATCCAGGCCAAGGGCATCGATCCCGACATCGTGGTCGAGCAGGCCAAGATCGAGGCGATCGAGCCCAACCCGCTGGCCCGGCGCGAGGAGAATCTGCGCGGCGCGCTGCGCAATCCCAGTGGCCCGCAGGGAACGCCGCCGGCGGTCGCCCCGGCCACGCCGCCGACCGAGACGCCGGGACCGGGCTCCAACGTGCAGCCGCCCGCCACGCCCCCCGCCGCCACGCCACCGGCCGCCACGCCGGGCACGGCCGCGACGCCGCCGGCCAATGGCGCCGCGCCGGCCGCGGCCAATGGCGAGGAGAAGAAGCCGGTCGACTACCAGCTGTCGCGGGCGGTCGATCTCATTCGCGGCATTGCGCTCTATGGACAGCGCGGCAACTGACACTAGAAACGAGCGCGCCGGCATAGCGATGCCGGCGCCGGCCGAGCGGCGGACATGACCGCAGCGGCGCGCAAGGGGGTCGGCGCGCTGCTGATCGCCTATGTCATCCTGTTCGTGATCGTCATCGCCGTCCTCGCCACCGTGCTGCTGGGCAGCGACAAGAGCAAGGCGGTGATCCGCCTGCAGCCGCCCCAGGCGACCGCCCCGCTCCCGGTTTCCCCGCCGCCCCCGACCCAAACGCAGACCCAGCCGGCGCCTGCCCCGGCGCCCGTGGCCCTCGTGCCGCCGGCGCCCATACCGATTCCGCTGCCGGCCGCCGGCGAGTCGGAATCCGAGCCCAGCCCGGCCGCCGAGCCGCCCAAGGCGGAAGCGCCGGCGCCGGCGCCCGCGCCGCAGGCCCCACCAGCCCCGGCTCCCTCGCCTGCCCCCGCTCCGGCCT
>JBFXDA010000047.1:0-21582 GCA_050181585.1 Reyranellaceae bacterium | reverse complement strand
GCCCTCGTGCCGCCGGCGCCCATACCGATTCCGCTGCCGGCCGCCGGCGAGTCGGAATCCGAGCCCAGCCCGGCCGCCGAGCCGCCCAAGGCGGAAGCGCCGGCGCCGGCGCCCGCGCCGCAGGCCACACCAGCCCCGGCTCCCTCTCCTGCCCCCTCTCCGGCCTCCACCCCGGCGCCGGCCGAACCGGCGACGGCCGCCGCTCTGGCCTCGATCTACCCGCTACCGCCGCCGGAGAAACCCGCCCCGCCGGCCAAGGCCGCCGCAGCGGCGGGCGCGCCGGCGCCGGGCCGCGGCGGGGCGGCCGCCTTGCTGGAGGCGAGCCCGCACGGTCCGCTGCCGCGCATCGCACCGGACGGGCGGCTGCCCTGGATCGTCAACAACAGCCGCTTCGACCATGGCACGCGCCTGCCGCGCCTGGGCGTGGTGGTCACCGGGCTGGGCCTCAACCCCGACGTCACCGAGGACGCCATCGTGCGGCTGCCGGCGGAGATCACCCTGGCCTTTATCCCCTACGCCCAGAACCTGCCGCGCTGGATCCAGCTGGCGCGCGAGTTCGGCCACGAGGTGCTGATCTCGCTGCCGCTGGAAAGCGACGCGCCGTCCGACACCGGGCTGGGCCCGCGCGCCCTCAGCACCCGGGCCGGGGCGGGCGAAAACCTCGACCGGCTGCGCTGGGTCCTGGCCCGCAGCCCGGGCTATGTCGGCGTCGTCACCTGGGAGGGCGAGAAATTCCTGGCCGACGGGCTGCTGGCCGCGCCGGTGCTGCAGGAGCTGGCGCAGCGCGGGCTGCTGGTGATGGATTCGCGCCAGGCGAAATCCAATATCGTGCAGCAACTGGCCGATTCGCTGGGCCTGCCCTTCGCCAAAAGCCGCGGCTTCCTCGACTCCGAGCCGGGCGTCGGCGCGCTCGACCGCAACCTGCAGCAGCTCGAGGCCATCGCCCGGCGCAGCGGCTTCGGCGTCGCCATGGCGGTGGCGTTCCCCGAGACGGTGCAGCGGCTGGTCGACTGGAGCAAGACGGTCGGCCAGCGCGGCTTCGTGCTGGCCCCCATCACCGGCGTCACCGAGTGCAGGGAGCTATGCCAGCAGCGCGTGGCCCGGCACGCCGCGGCGGTTTCAACCGCCGGCCGTTAGGCTGTAGACTGCGGCAGGATCGAGGTTGTCCTTCCGCCTATGCTTGCCACCGCTTCGCCGCTGCCCGGCTACCGCCGCAATGTCGGCATCATGCTGCTCAATCCGCAGAACCGCATCTTCGTCGGCCAGCGCCGCGACATGCCGTCGGCCGCCTGGCAGATGCCGCAAGGCGGCATCGACAAGGGCGAGACGCCGCGCGAGGCGGCGCTGCGCGAACTGGGCGAGGAGGTCGGCACCGACCGCGCCGTCATCCTGGCCGAGAGCGCGGGCTGGCTGACCTACGACCTGCCGGAGGAACTGCGGCGCAAGCTGTGGCGGGGACGCTGGCGCGGGCAGTCGCAGAAATGGTTCGTCATGCGCTTCACCGGCCAGGACAGCGACATCAACATCAACACCCGGCATCCGGAATTCTCGCACTGGCAATGGGCGCCGGCCGACCGGATCGCGGAGCTGATCGTGCCGTTCAAGCGCGAACTCTATCGCGCCGTGCTCGAGGAATTCGCCGAACTGATCGACGGCGGGGGGAAAGGCTAGAGCGGATTCACATGTTTTGACGGGATCGCAAGCGATTCCGTCAAAACATGATTTGCTCCAGAGGCCGGCGGCGGGCGCGACGCGGCTCAGGAAACCCCGCGCTCCAGGCGGCTGACGCGCCAGCGCATGAAGTTCCACGCCAGACGCGTCACCCAGCCGCTGATCCGGCCGTGCGGCTTCAGGCCCATCGCCTTGAACACCATGGAAACGGCGCGCTGCAGGTGGCCGGGCTTGTAGACGCGATAGGCGCGCAGCGCATGGGCGCGGGTATTGTCGCGCCGGTTATAGGCCTGCCCGTCGCCGTTGGCGGCGTAATAGGCATAGGCCAGCTCGTCGTCCTCGCTCTCCAGGATGCGCGACAGGCCGACCCGCAGCCGGCCCCAGACGCCCAGCTTCTCCTTCTCCAGGTAGCGGCGCATATGGGAGTAGAAGAGCTTGTAGTGGCGCAGCTCGTCGGCGGCGATACGCCCGCAGATATCCCTCAGCACCGGTTCGTCGGAGGCGTCGCGCAGGGCGGTGTAGTAGGAGCTGGTGCCGGTCTCCACGATGCAGCGCGCCATCAGCTCGCCGGCCAGGCTGCCGCGCACCGACTTGGTGGCGTCCAGCGGCAGCTTGTAGCCGTCGCGGAAGCGGGCGAAGGCGGCGTCGAAGTCGAAATCGGGATCGGCCATCTGCGCCCAGCGGCCCAGCGCCTTGCCGTGCTGCACTTCCTCCACCGCCCAGATATCGGTCGCGGCCTTGAACTCGGCATCGTCGGCGAAGACGTTGTTCAGGTAGACGCCGTAGTCGAGCCCGTTGTGCTCGACCATGGCGGCAGCCTTGATCACGCGCAGAATCTCGGGATCGACCTTGGAGCGGTCGAATTTGTCCCAAGGGATGTCATCGAGCGTCCAGTGCTTCATGTCTCGGCCTGCTCATGGTTGTCACCCCGGGGACCGTCTCATGCGGTCCGAGGTTCCCGTCCGGCTTTACCGGCCGACAGGAAATTGTCACAAACCGACGGGTTTTAATTTAGTCCCGCTACGGTTTTTGGCAACCGCTCATCGGCTGGCGTAGCTTATCGGCTGGCGTAGAAGTCATAGGCCCGGCGCAGGTCCTGCGCCATAAGTATCTGTTTTTCCGCGCTTTCCCGCGCCGCCGCGTCGCCGGCGTCGGCCAGCGCGTCCTGCGCCTGGCGCAGCTTGCCCTCGAGCTGGGCCACCGACACGTCCTCGATCGGCATGGCCTCCTCGACCAGCACGGTAAGACGGTCGTTGGAAACCTCGGCGAAACCGCCGGTCACCATGATGCGCTGGCGCACCGCGCCACCGTCATGGACCTCGATCACCCCCGGCCGCAGCGTGGAGATCACGGGGATGTGGCCGGGCAGGACGCCGAAATCGCCCTCGCTGCCGGGCACGACCACCATGTCGGCCTCGCTCGATTCCAGCAGCCGTTCCGGCGACACCAGTTCGAAGGCGATCTTGCCCGCCATGTCCCAATCCCTCGCTTGCGCTTGCGCCGTTCCGCCTTAGGCCGCTTCCGCCGCCATCTTGCGGGCCTTGGCGACAGCGTCCTCGATGGTGCCGACCATGTAGAACGCGGTTTCCGGGATGTCGTCGCACTCGCCGGCCACGATCATCTTGAAGCCCTTGATGGTGTCGGCCAGGCTGACCAGCACGCCGGGGAAGCCGGTGAAGACTTCGGCGACGTGGAAGGGCTGGCTGAGGAAGCGCTGGATCTTGCGCGCCCGCGCCACCACCAGCTTGTCCTCTTCCGACAGCTCGTCCATGCCCAGGATGGCGATGATGTCCTGCAGCGACTTGTAGGTCTGCAGCACGCGCTGCACGTCGCGCGCCACCTTGTAGTGCTCCTCGCCGACGACGCGCGGGTCGAGCATGCGCGAGGTCGAGTCGAGCGGATCGACCGCCGGGTAGATGCCGAGCTCGGCGATCTGGCGCGACAGCACGGTGGTGGCGTCAAGATGGGCGAACGAAGTCGCCGGCGCGGGGTCGGTCAAGTCGTCGGCCGGCACGTAGATGGCCTGCACCGAGGTGATCGAGCCCTTCTTGGTGGTGGTGATGCGCTCCTGCAGATTGCCCATGTCGGTGGCCAGCGTCGGCTGGTAGCCCACCGCCGAGGGGATGCGGCCCAGCAGCGCCGACACTTCCGAGCCGGCCTGGGTGAAGCGGAAGATGTTGTCGACGAAGAACAGCACGTCCTGGCCTTCCTCGTCGCGGAAATACTCGGCCAGGGTCAGGCCGGTCAGGCCGACGCGGGCGCGGGCGCCCGGCGGCTCGTTCATCTGGCCGTAGACCAGCGCCACCTTGGAGCCCGGACCGTCGGTCTTGATGACGCCCGATTCCATCATTTCGTGATAGAGGTCGTTGCCCTCGCGGGTGCGCTCGCCGACGCCGGCGAACACCGACACGCCGCCATGCGCCTTGGCGACGTTGTTGATCAGCTCCTGAATCAGCACCGTCTTGCCGACGCCGGCGCCGCCGAACAGGCCGATCTTGCCGCCGCGCGCGTAGGGGGCGAGCAGGTCGATGACCTTGATGCCGGTGACCAGGATCTGCGCCTCGGTCGACTGCTCGACGAATTCCGGCGCGGCGCGATGGATCGGCAGGCTCTTCTTGGCCGAAACCGGGCCGCGCTCGTCGATCGGCTCGCCGATGACGTTGATGATGCGGCCCAGCGTCTCGGGGCCGACCGGCACGGCGATCGGGGCGGCGGTGTCGGTCACCTTCTGGCCGCGCACCAGCCCGTCGGTGGTGTCCATGGCGATGGTGCGGACCGTCGACTCGCCCAGGTGCTGCGCCACTTCCAGCACCAGCGTCTTGCCCTCGTGCTGCACGTGCAGCGCGTTCAGGATGGCCGGCAGTTCGCCTTCGAACTGCACGTCCACCACCGCGCCGGTGATCTGGGTGACCTTGCCGATATTGTTGCCTGCCATGACGCCCTCGCGGGTTTGAAGTCTCGTAAAGACGGGGTTCTACAGCGCCTCGGCGCCGGAGATGATTTCGATCAGTTCCTTGGTGATGACGGCCTGGCGCTGGCGGTTGTAGCTCTGCGTCAGTCCGTTGATCATGTCGCCGGCGTTGCGCGTGGCGTTGTCCATCGCCGTCATGCGCGCGCCCTGCTCCGATGCGGCGTTCTCCAGCAGCGCCCGGAACATCTGCACCCGCAGATTGAGCGGCAGCAGCTCGGCCAGGATGCGCTCCTCGGACGGCTCGAATTCGTAGATCGCCCGGGCGCCGTCGGTCTTCGCCTCGGCCTCGGCATCGGCCGGCGCCGGCAGCGGAATGAGCTGCTGCACCGTCACCACCTGGCTGATGGCCGACTTGAAGCGGTTGTAGACCACCGTCGCTACGTCGAACTCGCCGTTGGCGAACATCGCCGCCACGCGGTCGGTGACGCGCACGGCGTCGGCGAAGGACAGCCGCTTGCGGCCGACCTCGTCGATGGTGCCGGCCAGAAGCTGGGCGAAGTCGCGGCGCAGCTGGTCGCGTCCCTTGCGGCCGACGCACAGCACGCGCACTTCCTTGCCCGCGGCCAGCAGGCCGCGGATGACGCGGCGCGCCTCGCGCACGATGGAGGAGTTGAACGAGCCGCACAGGCCGCGGTCGGAGGTCGCGACGATCACCAGGTGGCGCCTGTCGGCGCCGGTGCCGGCCAGGAGCGGCGGCGCGCCGGCCATGCCGCGCACGTTGGCGGCCAGCGAGGCCAGCATGCGCTCCATGCGCTCGGCATAGGGCCGGGCGGCCTGCGCCTGTTCCTGGGCGCGGCGCAGCTTGGCCGCCGCCACCATCTTCATGGCCTTGGTGATCTTCTGCGTCGAGCGGACGCTGCGGATCCTCAGGCGATATTCCTTCAAGCTCGGCATGATCTGCTCCGCCTAGCGGTCCCGGCGCGTTTCAAGATCAGGCGAACTTGCGGACGAAGCCGTCCATGAAAGCCTTGAGCTTGGTCTCGGTGTCGGAGGTGATCTGCTTCTCGCTGCGGATCGAGGCCAGGATGTCGGCGTGGGCGGCGCGCAGCTCGTCCAGCATCTTCTGCTCGAACTCGCCGACCTTGGCGGTCGGTATGGCGTCGAGATAGCCGCGCACGCCGGCGAAGATCGCCACCACCTGCTCTTCCACCGCCATCGGCTTGAACTGCGGCTGCTTCAGCAGCTCGGTCAGCCGCGCGCCGCGGTTCAGCAGCTTCTGGGTCGAGGCGTCGAGGTCGGAGGCGAACTGGGCGAAGGCCGCCATCTCGCGATACTGCGCCAGCTCCAGCTTGATCGAGCCGGCGACCTGCTTCATGGCCTTGATCTGCGCCGCCGAGCCGACGCGCGACACCGAGATGCCGACGTTAATGGCGGGGCGGATGCCCTGGTAGAACAACTCGGTCTCGAGGAAGATCTGGCCGTCGGTGATCGAGATCACGTTGGTCGGGATGTAGGCCGAGACGTCGCCGGCCTGGGTTTCGATCACCGGCAGCGCCGTCAGCGAGCCCGCGCCCTGGCTGTCGTTCATCTTGGCGGCGCGCTCGAGCAGGCGCGAATGCAGGTAGAACACGTCGCCGGGATAGGCTTCGCGGCCCGGCGGGCGGCGCAGCAGCAGCGACATCTGGCGATAGGCCACGGCCTGCTTGGAGAGATCGTCGTACACGATCAGCGCGTGCATGCCGTTGTCGCGGAAGAACTCGCCCATGGTGCAGCCGGCATAGGGCGCCAGGAACTGCAGCGGCGCCGGCTCCGAGGCGGTGGCGGCCACGACGATGGAGTATTCCATCGCGCCGGCGTCCTCCAGCGTCTTGACGATCTGCGCCACGGTCGAGCGCTTCTGGCCGACCGCGACGTAGATGCAGTAGAGCTTCTTGGATTCGTCGCCCTGGGCGTTGATGCCCTTCTGGTTGATGAAGGTGTCGATGGCGACGGCGGTCTTGCCGGTCTGGCGGTCGCCGATGATCAGCTCGCGCTGGCCGCGGCCGATCGGCACCAGGCTGTCGATGGCCTTCAGGCCGGTCTGCATCGGCTCGTGCACCGACTTGCGCGGAATGATGCCCGGCGCCTTGACCTCGACGCGGCGGCGCTCGGCGCCCTGGATCGGGCCCTTGCCGTCGATCGGGTTGCCCAGCGCGTCGACCACGCGGCCCAGCAGGCCCTTGCCCACCGGCACGTCGACGATCGAGCCGGTGCGCTTGACGACGTCGCCCTCGCGGATGGTGCGGTCGTCGCCGAAGATCACGACGCCGACATTGTCGACCTCGAGGTTCAGCGCCATGCCCTTGATGCCGCCGGGGAACTCGACCATCTCGCCGGCCTGGACGTTGTCCAGCCCGTAGACGCGCGCGATGCCGTCGCCGACCGACAGCACCTGGCCGACCTCGGCCACTTCGGCCTCGGCGCCAAAATTGGCGATCTGCTGCTTGAGGATCGCCGAAATTTCGGAGGCGCGGATATCCATCACCCAACTCCCTTCATGGCAAGCTGCAGCCGCTGCAGCTTGGTGCGTATCGATGAATCGAACATGCGCGAGCCGACCTTCACGACCAGCCCGCCCAGAATGTCTTGATCGACGCGCGCGTCGATCGTCACCTTGCCGCCCACCATGCCGCGCAGCACCTCGGCCAGCTTGGCCTGCTGCTGCTCGCTGAGGGGCGTGGCGGAAACGACTTCGGCCGTGGTCTCGCCGCGACGGCGCGACAGCTCGGCCAGGAATGCGGCAATCATCGCCGGCAGCGCGGCCAGACGGCGCTTGCGGGCCACGACGGCGATGAAGTTGGCGGTCAGCGGCGCCAGTTTCAGCGCCTGGGCGACCGCCTGGATCGCCTTGCTCTGCGCCTCGCGGCCGAGGATGGGACTGTCGATGAGGCGGCGCAGATCGGCGCTCTCCGCCAGCGCCTGGCGCAAATCCGTCAGATCGCCCGCCACGCCGTCAAGCTGCTTGGCCTCGTCCGCCAGCTCGAAAAGCGCGCTGGCGTAGCGTTCGGCAAGGCTTGATCGACCGGCGGCGTCGGCACTCATTTTCCGTCCGTTCCCAGCTTCGTGAGGGGCAAGGTAAGAGATTGAATTTTAAGGCTTTTTAGCAACCTGCCGATGCCCGATCCTACCCCCGGCGCGACGGCGAGCGTTTGGTAACACACGCTCTATTGCGTTGCAAGCGGCCTTGGCGCGCCGAAATGGCACGGCAGCGGGCTTGCGTGCATAGCGGCAAGAGTCTGATTTCAAAGGAAACTATAGGGATCGACATCGACCTGCAGACGCACCGCATGGGGCAGCGCAACCGCGGCCAGCCAGGGCTGCAGCACGGCCTGGATGTCGACCTCGCGCGGCGTCTTCAGCAGCAGCCGGCGCCGGTGCCGGCCGCGCAGCAGCGCCAGCGGCGCCGGTGCGGGCCCCAGCACCCGCACGCCCTCCAGTTGCGGCGCCGCCGCCGCCAGGGCGCGGGCGGCGGCCTCGACCTGCGCTTCGTCCTCGCTGGACAGGATCAGCGCGGCCAGCCGGCCATAGGGCGGCATATGGGCATCGGCGCGCGCCCGCTTCTCGGCGTCGATGAAGCGTTCGCGCTCGCCGCTGGCCAGGGCGGCGATCACCGGATGCTGCGGCTGCCAGGTCTGCAGCAGCGCGCGTCCGTCGCCATTGGTACGGCCGGCGCGGCCCGCCACCTGGTAGAGAAGCTGGAAGGTGCGTTCCGCCGCGCGCAGATCGCCGCCCGACAGGCCGAGATCGGCATCGACCACGCCGACCAGCGCCAGATCGGGGAAATGATGGCCCTTGGCGACGATCTGGGTGCCGATCACCAGATCGACCTCGTGCTCGGCGATCTGCTGGATCAGCGCCTGCGCCTGGCGCGGGCTGGCGATCATGTCCGACGCCAGCACCATCGCGCGCGCCTCGGGAAAATGAAGCTGCACCTCCTCCTGCAAGCGCTCGACGCCGGGGCCGCAGGCGACCAGGCTGTCCTGGGCGCCGCAGGCCGGGCATTCGGCCGGCCGCGGCGCGTTGAAGCCGCAATGGTGGCAGATCAGCCGGCCGCGGAAGCGATGCTCGACCAGCCAGGCGGTGCAGTTGGGGCACTCGATGCGATGGCCGCAGGCGCGGCACAAGGTGAGCGGCGCATAGCCGCGGCGATTGAGGAACAGCAGCACCTGCTTCTGCTGCTGGAGCGTCTCGCCCGCCGCCTGCAGCAGCACCGGCGACAGGAACTGGCCGCGCGCCGGCGGCTGGCGGCGCAGATCGACGGCTTCGATCCTGGCCATTCTGGCGTCGCCATGGCGCGCCGGCAGATGCTGCACGCGGTAGCGGCCGGCCTCGGCGTTGACGATGGTTTCCAGCGACGGCGTGGCCGAGACCAGGACGGCCGGGGCCTCCTCGAGGCGGGCGCGCACGATGGCCATGTCGCGGGCGTTGTAGATGACGCCGTCCTCCTGCTTGAAGGCGCTCTCGTGCTCCTCGTCGATCACGATCAGGCCCAGGTCGCGGAACGGCAGGAACAGGGCGGAGCGCGCGCCGACCACGAGGCGGGCGCTGCCGGCCTGCACCGCGCGCCAGGTGCGCCGCCGCTCCAGCCCGGTGAGATCGGAATGCCACTCCGAGGGCAGCACGCCGAAGCGCTGCTCGAAGCGGCGCAGCCATTGCGCCGACAGCGCGATCTCGGGCAGCAGCACCAGCACCTGGCGGCCCTGCTTCAGCGCCGCGGCGACGGCCTCGAAATAGACCTCCGTCTTGCCCGCGCCCGGCACGCCGTCGAGCAGGGTCACCGAGAAGCGTGCCGCCTGCACCGCCTGGCGCAGCGCCGTGGCCGCACTCTCCTGCGCCGGCGACAGCGTGGCGCGGGGGTGGTCGGGATCGGGCGGCGCCGGCGCCGTTTCGGACGCCTGCCACAGCGGCTCGATCAGGCCCGGCGGCTGCAGGTTCTTCACCACGCCGACCCCGACGCCGGCGCCGCGCGCGATGTCGGCCGCCGGCAGAGGCGGCGCCTGCGCCATGAAATCCAGCACGCGCCGGCGCGCGGCGGTCAGCTTGACCTCGCCCACCGGCGGCGGCGACGCCAGCCGGTAGAGCAGCACCGGCCGGGGCGGCAGCAGCGCGTCGGACACGCTCATCGCCATGCGCAGCACCGCGCCGGGCGGCGACAGCGTATAGCGCGCCACCCAGTCGACCAGCCGGCGCATGGCCGGGCGCATCGGCGCGGCCGGCAGGCGGGCGCGGATCGGCCTGATCTTCTCCGCCGCCAGCGTCGCGGTGCCCGCGCCCCAGACCACCCCGACCAGATGGCGGCGGCCCAGCGGCACCTCGACGAAATCGCCGGCGGCGATCGCCATTTCCGCAGGCACCGCATAGTCGTAGCCATCGCCCACCGGCAAAGGCAGCAGCACGCGCACCTGCCCGGTCAACGCGGTGGCGGTGTTTTCCCCAGCGGGGGAGGAAACGGCATCCGCCGGCGCTTGCCGCTCCGTGGCGCTTTGACTAGAAAGATCGGCAGGCGGCGGACGCGGCATGGCGGCACTTTAGGCGGCTCGCCCTTTGCTCGCCACAGCATGAGACAGGCGCAGCGGAGTTCTCCACCATGAAATTCTTCGTCGACACCGCCGATGTGGCGGAAATCCGCGACCTCGCCGCCTCGGGCCTGCTCGACGGCGTCACCACCAATCCTTCGCTGATGGCCAAGGCCGGCCGGCCGATGCTGGAGGTGATCCGCGAGATCGCCGATCTGGTGCCCGGCCCGGTCAGCGCCGAGGTCACCGCCACCGATGCCGCGACCATGATCAAGGAAGGCAAGAAGCTGCACGCCATCGGCCACGGGCGGAACAACAACATCGCCATCAAGGTGCCGCTGACGCCGGAGGGCCTGAAAGCCTGCAAGGCGTTCTCCAGCGAAGGCGTCATGGTCAACGTCACGCTGTGCTTCTCCGCCGCGCAGGCGATCCTGGCCGCCAAGGCCGGCGCCGCCTTCGTCTCGCCCTTCGTCGGCCGGCTGGACGATATCGGCCAGGACGGCATGGCGCTGATCGACGAGATCGTGCAGATCTACAGCCAGTACCCGGCGTTCCAGACCGAGGTGCTGGTGGCCTCGGTGCGCGGGCCGCAGCACGTGGTGGCGGCCGCCAAGCTGGGCGCCGACATCGCCACCGTACCGCCCAACATCCTGCGCCAGCTCTTCGCGCATCCCCTCACCGACAAGGGTCTTGCCGCCTTCCTCGCCGACTGGGCCAAGACCGGCCAGTCGATCCTCTAGCCAAGTCGATTAGCCAGGCCGATTCTCCAGAAGGTTCGCGCCCCCGGCTCATTCGGTGTAAGCTGCGCGCCGGCAAGAGAGAGTACCTATGGCGCAGCAGAGCGAACCCAACCGCAAGGCGCAGGCCGGCCTGTCGGCCGCCGAGGTGGCGGCCTATCTGCGGGCTCATCCCAATTTCCTCAACGACCATCCCGAGGTGCTCGAGGCGCTGGCGCCGCCGCTGCGCCGCGCCGGCGACGGCGTCATCGACATGCAGCATTTCATGCTCGAGCGGTTGCGCAAGGAGGTCGACCGGCTGCGCTCCTACCAGAGCGAGCTGATCAACACCACGCGCACCAACCAGTCGATCCAGACCCGCATCCATGCCGCGGTGGTGGCGATCATCGCCGCCGACAGTTTCGAGCGGCTGATCAACCTGGTGACGCGCGAGATGGCGTCGCTGCTCGACGTCGACGTCGTGACCCTGAGCGTGGAGACCTCGGCCCACGGCGCCACGCCGGCGACGCCGGGCGTCATGCTGCTGGCGCCGGGCTCGGTCGACGCCGTGCTGGGCCGCGGCCAGCCGGCCCGGCTGCGCTCGGCCACGCCGGGCGATCCCGCCATCTTCGGGCCGCTGGCGCACCAGATCCAGTCGGCGGCGCTGGTGCGCATCAAGCCCAGTGCGGGCGCGCCCGACGGCGTGCTGGCGTTCGGCTCGCACGATCCCAACGGCTTCAGCGAGGACCAGTCGACCGAACTGCTGTTCTTCCTGGCCCAGGTGCTGGAGCACACCATCAGGGCATGGCTCGACCTGCCGGCCTGATCCTCTCCGCCGCGCCGGACCTGACGGCGGCGGCGGCGGCCTGGCGCGACTGGCTGGCCGACGAGAAGCGCGCCGCCGCCCCGACGCTGGAAGCCTATGGACGCGATCTCGCCGACTTCATCGCCTTCCTCAGCCAGCATCGCGGCGGCGAGATCGGGCTGAAGCTGCTGGCGGCGCTGACGCAGAACGATTTCCGCGCCTGGCTGGCGGCGCGCAGCCGGCAGGGCCTGGCGCGCAGCTCGACGGCGCGGTCGCTGTCGGCGGTGCGCGGCTTCTTCCGTTTCCTCGACCGGCGCGGCCTGTGCCGCAACGCCGCCATCGGCGCGCTGCGCACGCCCAAGCTGCCGAAATCGGTGCCCAAGGCGCTGACCGTCGACGAGGCGCAGGACGTCACCGGCGAGATCGAGCAGCTTGCCGACGAACCCTGGATCGGGACGCGCGACACGGCGGTGGTGCTGCTGCTCTATGGCGCCGGCCTGCGCATCGGCGAGGCGCTGGGGCTGAGCCGGGCCGGGCTCGACCGGCTGGCGGGCGGCGCCGACACGCTGGTGGTCACCGGCAAGGGCCGCAAGCAGCGGCTGGTGCCGATCCTGCCGGCGATCAACCAGGCGGTGGCGCAGTACCTGCGGCTCTGCCCCTACGATCCGGCGCCCAAGGAGCCGGGTTTCCGCGGCGCGCGCGGCAAACCGCTCGATCCCGCCATCGTCCAGCGCGCCGTCGCCCGGCTGCGCGGCCTGCTGGGCCTGCCCGACAGCGCCACGCCGCACGCGCTGCGCCATTCCTTCGCCACCCACCTGCTGGGCGCCGGCGGCGATTTGCGCGCCATCCAGGAATTGCTGGGGCATGCCTCGCTGTCGACCACGCAGCGCTACACGGCGGTCGATGCGGCGCGGCTGGGCGCCATCCATGCCGCCGCCCATCCCCGCGCCCACTCCCGCGCCAAGCGCAAGCCATGAGCGACGCGGTCCTCGACTGGCTGGAGAACGAAGCCGGCGCGGCGGCCGACCTGCCGGCGCTGTTCGCCGGCTTCTGCGCCGCGCTCATGCGCGACGGCATCCCGCTGTGGCGCGCCAATCTGGGACTGGAGACCCTGCATCCCGACACCAGCGGCACGTTCCTGGTGTGGCTCGAGGGCGCGATCACCGCCGGTGCGGCACCGCGCTCGGGCGAGGTGGTGACCGCCGCCTACGCCAACAGCCCGATGCGCATCGTCGACGAAACCCGGCAGACCTTCCGCCGCAAGCTCGACCGGCCGCATCCCGACGTGCCGCTGATGGACGAGCTGCGCGCGCTGGGCGGCAGCGAGTACGTGATGTTCCCGCTGCCGTTCCTCGACACGCACCGCACGGCGGTCTGCTCCATCGCCACCACGCAGGCCGGCGGCTTCAGCGAGGCGCAGGTGGCGCTGGCGCGGCGCGCGGTCGGGCTGATGAGCCCGCTGGCCGAGCGCCACGTGCTGCGCGACATCGCCCACAACCTGCTCAATTCCTATCTCGGCCGCACCGCCGGCAAGCGCGTCTATGCCGGCCAGATCGAGCGCGGCGATTCCTACACCATCACCGCGGCGATCTGGTGCTGCGACCTGCGCGGCTTCACCGGCCTGTCCGAAATGCTGTCGCGCATCGACACGGTGAAGCTGCTCAATCGCTGGTTCGACAGCATCGGCGGCGCGGTGACGGAGAACGGCGGCGAGATCCTGAAATTCATGGGCGACGGCATGCTGGCGGTGTTTCCCGTCGAGGAGACGCCGGAGGAGACTTGCGCGCGCGCCCTGAAGGCGGCGCAGGAGGCGCTGGCCAACCATTACGAATTGAACAGCGACCTGCTGTCGAGCGGCCAGGACATCCATCTGCGCTTCGGCCTGGGCCTGCATCTGGGCGACGTCGAGTTCGGCAATATCGGCGCCGACGAGCGGCTGGACTTCACCGTCATCGGCCCCGCCGTCAACCAGGCGGCGCGGCTGGAAAGCCTGACCAAGGAGATCGGCCGCACCGTCGTGTTCTCCGATTCCTTCGCCGCCGCCGTGCCCGAGCGGCTGGTCAGCCTGGGCCGCTTCCAGTTGCGCGGCATGGCCGAGATGACCGAGGTCTTCGGGCTTTAGCGGGGGACGAGCCGGGCCACGGCCCAGGCGCCCAACAGCGCGCCGGCGCCCATGGAGACGAAGGCCAGGGTCCAGGCCAGGGTGCCGCCGCCGGCCACGTCGAGCACGATGCCGACGATCAGCGGCCCGATGAAGGACACGCCGATGCCCAGGGTGGAATGCACCGCCATGGTGGCGCCCTGCAGCTTGGGATCGGCCGAGGTCACGGTGCCGGCGGTCAGCGAGCCGGAATCGGCGGTGACGGCGACGGAGTAGAGCAGCACCGCCGCCACCACCAGCCAGTAGGAAATCCCCACCATCGACCCCACGACGCAGGACAAAAGCGCGGAAACGGTGAGGATGCCGACCACAACCCGGCGCCGGCCCAAGCGCAGCGACAATTCGTTGCCCAGGATGCTGGCGGGCACGCCGATCACCGTGACGATGGCGGCGACCACCGTGCTGCTGATGGTCGGCTCGTCGCCCGCCTGCGATGCGGCATAGGCCATGAAAGCCACGATCCAGGCGCGCATGGCCATCAGCTCGTGGCAGTGGCCGGTATAGCCCAGGATATAGCCCAGCGCCGGCTTGTTGGCGAAGACCGGGCGGAAATCGAACAGCTTGCCGCCGCCCCCGCCGCCCGGCCGCTTGGGCCGCAGCACCGCCAACATCAGCAGCAGCGCCAGGCCGGGGCCGATCGAGGCGGCATAGAAGGCGGTCTGCCAGTCCCAGACGGCATCGACTTCGCCCGCCAGCAGGAAGGAGATGCCGACGCCCAGCGAATAGCTGGCGGTATAGAACACCATGCCGCGGGTCGGCACCGCCGAGTCGTTGCGGTCGGTGAGCGCCCGCAGGCCCGGCATGTAGGACGCCGCCAGCGCGATGCCGGCCAGCGTGCGCCAGAACAGCGCGCTCCAGAACCCGCCGGCGAAGACGGCGAAGCCCAGCGTCGCCAGCACGCCCAGCCCGCAGCCGGCCAGCAGCATCAGCCGCGCATCGTGCCGGTCGGTCAGCGCCGTCAGCAGCGGCACCGCCACCATGTAGCCGAGATAATAGGCGCCGCTGATCCAGCCCGCCTCGGTATTGCTCAGGCCCCATTCGGCGACGAAGCCCGGGATCAGGGCCGAGAAGGTCGCCATCGGCGTCAGGTAAAGGACTTCCGCCAGGCAGATGGCGAGAACGAGGGGCAGGCCGCGCATGTCGCGGCACTGTAACAAAGCGCAAGGGAAGCGGAAGGGTTCTTGGCGTCACTCCGTCATCGCCCGGCGCGACCGGGCGACCCATAGCTCGACCAGTACATGCTTCTCCAACCTGAGGCGTCTTTAACTGGAGCAAGCATGGGTCGCCCGGTCGCGCCGGGCGATGACGGGTTAGCGGGATCGGCTGGCGCGAACGGCTTAAGTCACGCCTGCGAGGCTTTGCGCGGGGCGGTTTGCTCGGCCAGCTCGTGCAGGTGCTTGGGGGCCCATCTGTGCTTGCTGCCGGCCTCGATCTTGCGCGACAGCCAGGGCCATTGCTCGCGCACCCAGCGGATGCCGCGGCGCGCCGTTTCCGATTCGCGGGCGAAGAGATAGAGCCCGATGACGAAGAAGATCCAGCCTTGCAGGAAAGGCAGCAGCGAGCCCACCACGGCCATGGCGAAGCAGGCAAACGCCAGCGTGAGCAGCAGGGTCTTGCGGACAGTGGCGCGCATGGAGGCAGATATGTAAATCCAATTGTGGCAAAACAAGACCGGACCGGCCGGTCCCGCCTCAACGCCGCCGCCCCGCGGCCGTTCCGCTCAAAGATGGATCGGCTTGTCCCAGGCGGCGAGCGCCGCTTCCTTCACCGCCTCGCTGACGGTGGGATGGGCGTGGCAGGTGCGGGCGATGTCCTCGGCCGAGGCGCGATATTCCATCGCCAGCACGGCTTCGGCGATCATGGTGCCGGCCTCGGCGCCGATGATGTGCACGCCCAGCACTTCATCCGTCTTGGCGTCGGTCAGGATCTTCACGAAGCCCTCGGTGCGGGCGTTGGCGCGGCTGCGCGGATCGGCGGTGAAGGGATACTTGCCCGACTTGTAGGCCACCCCATCCTGCTTGAGCTGGTCCTCGGTGCAGCCGACGCTGGCCACTTCCGGATAGGTGTAGACCACGGCCGGAATCCGGTTGGGGTCGATATGGCCGGCCTGTCCCGCCAGCATCTCGACGCACACCACGCCCTCTTCCGACGCCTTGTGCGCCAGCATCGGGCCGGCGATGACGTCGCCGATGGCGTAGATGCCGGGCACGCTGGTCTGGAACTTGCCGTCGACCTCGATGCGGCCGCGCCCGTCGAGCTTGACCCCGGCCTTGTCCAGCCCCAGCCCTTCGGTGAAGGGCCGCCGGCCGATGCATAGCAGCACCACGTCGGTTTCCAGCGTCTCCTGGTCGCCGCCCTTGGCCGGCTCCAGGGTCAGGGTGACGCCGGTCTTGCCCTTGGCGGCGGCGGTCACTTTGCTGCCCAGCTTGAACTTCATGCCCTGCTTGGAAAGCTCGCGCTGGAACTGCTTGCCGACTTCGGAATCCATGCCGGGCACGATGCGGTCGAGGAACTCGACCACCGTGACTTCCGAGCCCAGCCGCCGCCACACGGACCCCATCTCCAGCCCGATATAGCCGCCGCCGATCACCACCAGGCGCTTGGGCACCGAAGCCAAAGTCAGCGCGCCGGTGGAGGTAACGATCCGCTGCTCGTCGACCTCGACGCCGGGCAGCGGCATCGATTCCGACCCGGTGGCGATCAGGATGTTCTTCGCCTCCACCGTCTGCGTCGCGCCGCCGTCCCTGGCGACGGAAACCTTGCCGGCAGCCTCGATCGTGGCCGTGCCGACGATCCAGGCGATCTTGTTCTTCTTGAACAGGAACTCGACGCCCTTGGTGGTGGCGCCGACCACCTCGTCCTTGCGCTTCAGCATGGTCGGCAGGTCGAGCTTGACCTCGCCGACCCGCACGCCGTGAACCGCCATGTGCTTCTGCGCGTCCTCGAGCACGTGCGAGGACTGCAACAGCGCCTTGGAGGGGATGCAGCCGACATTGAGGCAGGTGCCGCCCAGCGTGGCGCGCTTTTCCACCACCGCCACCTTCATGCCCAGTTGGGCGGCGCGGATGGCGGCGACGTAGCCGCCGGGCCCGGCGCCGATGACCAGCAGATCGTAAGCGTCGGCCATGATCACACCTCAAGCAGCAGGCGCTCGGGATCCTCCAGGCATTCCTTGACCCGCACCAGGAAAGTGACGGCCTCGCGCCCGTCGATGATGCGGTGATCGTAGGACACGGCCAGGTACATCATCGGCCTGATCTTGATCTCGCCGTTCACCACCATCGGGCGCTGCTGGATCTTGTGCATGCCCAGGATGCCGGACTGCGGCGGATTGAGGATCGGCGTCGACATCAGCGAGCCGTAGATGCCGCCGTTGGAGATGGTGAAGGTGCCGCCGGCCAGATCCTCCAGCGCCAGCTTGCCGTCGCGCGCCTTGCGGCCCAATTCGGCGATCTTCTGCTCGATGGCGGCGAAGCCCATCCGGTCGGCATCGCGCACCACCGGCACCACCAGGCCTTGCGGCGTGCCGACGGCGACGCCGATGTGGTAGTAGTTCTTGTAGACGATGTCGTCGCCGTCGATCTCGCCGTTGACCGCCGGCACTTCCTTCAGCGCCTGGATGCAGGCCTTCACGAAGAACGACATGAAGCCGAGCTTGGCGCCGTGCTTCTTCTCGAACTGGTCCTTGACCCGCTCGCGCAGCGCCATGATGGCGCTCATGTCCGCCTCGTTGAAGGTGGTGAGCATGGCGGCGGTGTTCTGCGCCTCCTTCAGCCGCTCGGCGATGCGCTTGCGCAGCCGGCTCATGCGCACCCGCTCCTCGCGCTCGGCATTGGCGCGCGGGCCGGAGGGCTGCGCGGGCGCCGCAGGCTTCGGGGCCGGGGCGGCAGCGGGCGCGGCTGCCGGGGCGGCCGCGATGTCGGCCTTGGTGACGCGGCCGTCCTTGCCCGACCCGGCCATGGCTTCGGTCGACACGCCCTTCTCTTCCGCCAGCTTGCGCGCCGCCGGCGAGGCGATGCCGGCCGCCGGGGCGGCGGCGGGCGCGGCAGGCGCGGGCTTGGCGGCGGCCGGCGCAGGGGCCGGCGCGGCGGGCTTCTCGGCCGGCTTGGCGGCGGGCGCGGCCTTGGCGCCGGCGGCGCCCTCCTCGATCACGCACAGCACGGCGCCGACCTGGGTGGTCTCGCCTTCGGCGACCCTGATCTCGGCCAGCGCGCCGACGGCGGTGGAATTGACCTCGACCGTGACCTTGTCGGTCTCCAATTCGCACAGCGCCTCGTCCATGGCGACCGCGTCGCCGACCTTCTTGAACCATTTGGCGACCGTGGCTTCGGTCACCGATTCGCCCAGGGCGGGAACCTTGATTTCAGCAGCCATGTTCAACCTCGATCAATGCTGGCGGCGCGCCGGCGCGCCGCGACGGTGGCGATCGCTTCAGGCCTTCAGCGCGCGATCGACCAGTTCCATCTGTTCCTTGACGTGCCGGCGCAGCAGGCCGGTGGCGGGCGAGGCCGCCTCGGGCCGGCCGACATAGAGCGGCCGCTTCGCCTTGTGGCCGATATTCTCCAGCACGTGCTCGATGCGCCGGTCGACGAAATGCCAGGCGCCCATGTTGGCGGGCTCCTCCTGGCACCAGACGATCTCGGCGTTGGGATAACGCGCCAGCTCCTTGCCGGCCGTGACCATCGGGAAGGGATAGAGCTGCTCGACGCGGATGACGGCGACGTCGTCGACCTGCCGCTTGCGCCGCTCGGCCAGCAGGTCGTAGTAGACCTTGCCCGAGCACAGCACGACGCGGCGGACCTTGGCCTCCGGCGCCAGCTTGTCGGTCTCGCCCAGCACGCGATGGAAGGTGGTGTTGGGGCCCATCGCCACAAGCTTCGACACCGCCTCGGCGTGGCGCAGCAGCGACTTGGGCGTCATCACCACCAGCGGCTTGCGGAAGTTGCGCCGCACCTGGCGGCGCAGCGCGTGGAAGTAATTGGCCGGGGTGGTGCAGTTGACCACCTGCCAGTTGTCCTCGGCCGAAAGCTGCAGATAGCGCTCGAGCCGGGCGGAGGAATGCTCCGGCCCCTGGCCCTCGTAGCCGTGCGGCAGCAGCATGACCAGGCCGCACATGCGCGCCCACTTGCTCTCGCCCGAGGCGATGAACTGGTCGATGATGACCTGGGCGCCGTTGGCGAAATCGCCGAACTGCGCCTCCCACAGTACCAGCGCGTTGGGCTCGGCCAGCGAGTAGCCGTATTCGAAGCCCAGCACGCCCGCTTCGGACAGCGGCGAGTCGATGACCTCGAACTGCGCCTGGTCGCCGGCGACGTGGTTGAGCGGGATGTAGCGCTCCTCGGTGGTCTGGTCGACCAGCACCGAATGGCGCTGCGAGAAGGTGCCGCGGCCGGAATCCTGGCCCGACAGGCGCACCGGCGTGCCCTCGGCCAAGAGCGTGCCGAAGGCCAGCGCCTCGGCGGTGGCCCAGTCGATGCCCTCGCCGGTTTCGATCGCTTTGCGCTTCTCGCCGAGCTGGCGCACGATCTTGCGGTTGATGTTGCGCTCGGCCGGCACGTCGGAGATCGCCAGGCCGACCTGGCGCAGCAGGTCCATCGAGACGGCGGTGTTGCCGCGCCGGTCGTCGCCGGAGGCGACCTCCAGCCCGGCCCATTTGCCTTCCAGCCAGTCGGCCTTGTTGGGCTTGTAGCCGGCGGCGGCGGCGAAATCGCTTTCCAGCTTCTCGCGGAAGCCGTTGTCGATCTGCGCCAGGTCCTCCTGGGTCAGCACCTTCTCCTCGACCAGCTTGCGGCCATAGACCTCCTTCACCGTCGGATGGCGGCCGATGCGCGCATACATCAGCGGCTGGGTGAAGAACGGCTCGTCCGACTCGTTGTGGCCGTGGCGGCGGTAGCAGAAAATGTCGATGACGATGTCGTGCTTGAAGCGCTGGCGGAACTCGGTGGCGATGCGGGCGCAATGCACCACCGCCTCCGGATCGTCGCCGTTCACGTGCAGGATCGGCGCCTGCACGATCTTGGCCACTTCCGAGCAATAAGGGCCGGAGCGGGCGTAGGTCGGCGAGGTGGTGAAGCCGATCTGGTTGTTGACGATGACGTGGATGGTGCCGCCGACGCGATAGCCCTTGAGGTCGGAGAGATCGAGCGTCTCGGCCACCAGCCCCTGGCCGGCGAAGGCGGCGTCGCCGTGCATCAAGAGCGCCATGACCTGCTCGCGGCTGGTGTCGCCGCGCTGCGCCTGCTTGGCGCGCACCTTGCCGAGAACGACGGTGTTGACCGCCTCCAGATGCGAGGGGTTGGCGGTCAGCGACAGGTGGATGACGTTGCCGTCGAACTCGCGGTCGGACGAGGCGCCGAGATGGTACTTCACGTCGCCCGAGCCCTGGAAGGATTCCGGCATCGCCGGGTTGCCCTGGAACTCGGAGAAGAGCGCGGTGTAGCTCTTGCCCATCATGTTGGTGAGCACGTTGAGCCGGCCGCGATGGGGCATGCCGACCACGACTTCCTTGATGCCGAGCTGGCCGCCGCGCTTGAGGATCTGCTCCAGGGCCGGGATCAGCGATTCGCCGCCGTCCAGGCCGAAGCGCTTGGTGGCGACGAACTTGGTGTGCAGGTATTTCTCCAGCCCCTCGGCCTCGACCAGGCGCTCGTAGATCGCCTGCTTGCCGCGGACGGTGAATTCGGTCTGGTTGCGGATGCCCTCGATGCGCTCCTGGATCCAGGCCTTCTGGGCGGGATCGCCGATATGCATGAACTCCACGCCGATCTTGCCGGCGTAGGTCTGCTTCACGATGTCCATGATCTCGTGCAGGGTGGCGACGTCCAGCCCCAGCACGCCGTTGATGAAGATCGGCCGCTCCCAGTCCGCCGGCCCGAAGCCGTAGGTGGCGGGATCGAGCTCGGGGTGCGGCTCCTGCTTGGTCAGGCCCAGCGGGTCGAGATCGGCCATCAGATGGCCGCGGATGCGGTAGGCGCGGATCAGCATCAGCGCCCGCACCGAATCGATGGCGGCGGCGCGCACCTGCTCGGCGGTGAAGCCGCCAGCGGCGGGCTGGGCCGCGCCGTTGCCCTTGGCGGCGGCCTTGCCGTTGGCCTTGGCCGGGGCGGCGCCCTCCTCGGGCACGCCGATGATGCGGGTGGTGTCGCGGGCCCAGCTCGGCCCGGTAACTTCGCGCAGGACGGCCTGCTGGTCGTCGTTCAGGTCGGCGAAGAACGACTGCCAGCTCGGATCGACGGCGGCCGGATTCTGAAGATAACGGGCGTAAAGCTCCTGGATGAACGCGGTGTTGGCGCCAAACAGGAACGACGTCTGCTCCAGACTCATCTGCCAAAAACACGGCGCCGGTTGCGGCGCCGCCTCCTGATTTTCGGGTGGGCTACCCCTTCATCATCTTCAACATGGTGGTGCCCAGCGCTGCTGGGGAGTCTGCAACTTGTATGCCAGCGCTGCGCATGGCGTCGATCTTGTCCTCCGCCCCGCCCTTGCCGCCGGAAATGATGGCCCCGGCATGGCCCATGCGGCGGCCCGGCGGCGCGGTGCGGCCGGCGATGAAGCCGACGGCCGGCTTCTTGACCTTGCTCCGGCGCAGGAAGTCGGCGGCGTCCTCTTCCGCAGCACCGCCGATTTCGCCAATCATGATAATGCCTTGGGTCTCGGGGTCGGCCAGGAACATCTCCAGGCTGTCGTGGAGATTGGTGCCGTTGTCCGGAGCGCCGCCGAGGCCGAGGCGGGTCGACTGGCCCAGCCCGGCGGCGGTGGTCTGC
>JBFXDA010000046.1:0-23210 GCA_050181585.1 Reyranellaceae bacterium | reverse complement strand
TCGGCTTGCCCATGCCGCCATTTTGCAGCGCCGCGGAGGCGCATGCTACTGTCCTGTCGACCTATTCGATCTGGAGTTACGAATGTCCGGCACCATCGACCAGCGCAGTCTCGACCAGCTTTTCCGGTCCGCCCGCACCCACAACGCCTTCCTCGACCGGCCGGTAAGCGACGAGACCCTGCAGCAGGTCTACGAGCTGACGAAATGGGGCCCGACCAGCGCCAATTGCTCGCCCGCCCGCATCCTGTTCCTGCGCACCAAGGAAGCCAAGGAACGGCTGCGGCCGGCGCTCAGCTCCGGCAATGCCGCCAAGACCATCGCCGCGCCGGTGGTGGCGGTGATCGGCTACGACCTGGAATTCTACGAGAAGCTGCCGTTCCTCTTTCCCCACAACAAGGATGCGCGCAACTGGTTCTCCGGCAGCGAGCAGGCGATCTTCACCACCGCCTTCCGCAATTCCTCGCTGCAGGGCGGCTATTTCATCCTGGCGGCGCGCGCCGTCGGGCTCGATTGCGGGCCGATGTCGGGCTTCGACAACGCCAAGGTCGACAAGGAGTTCTGGCCCGACGGCAAGGTGAAGTCGAACTTCCTGTGCAATCTGGGCTATGGCGACACGGCCCAGCTCTTCCCGCGCAGCCCGCGCCTGCCTTTCGACGAGGCGTGCGGGCTGCTGTAAGCCGCCCGCTCAGCCCTTGTGACAGCCGCCGCCCTGGGGCGCGGCGTCGTAGCGGTCGTGGTGCTTCACCCAGTCGGTGAGGTCGAATCCGGGGCCGGTCTCGTTGCGCCCCTTGGGCACCAGGTCGAGATAGGCGTAGGCGCCGATGGTCGCCTCGTCGCCGCGGCCATAGGCGGAATAGGTGTGGAAGATCTCGCCCGCCGCGTTGCGCACGAAGACGCTGATGCCGGGCTGCTCCTCGCCCTCCAGCTTCTCGCGCCGGTAGTTGTAGACGGTGTCGCCGGCGGCGAGCTGCCGGGGCGTGAAGGAGACGCCGAAATCGTAGTTGAAGTCGCTGCCGCCGGAGGACACCCAGAGGAATTTCCAGCCCATGCGCTTCTGGAACGGGGCGATCTCGGCATAGGGCGCGCGCGAGACGGCGGCGAAGCTGACGTCCTGCTGCTCGAAATGCTGGCGGGCGGCGTCGACGTGATCGGCGGCGAAGGAGCAGCCGACGCAGCCTTCCTTCCAGCCCGGTCCGAACATGAAATGCTGCACCACGAGCTGGCTGCGGCCCTGGAACAGATCGGCCAGCCCGACCTTGCCGTCGGGGCCTTCGAAGACGTAGTCCTTCTCGACCCTGGCCCAGGGCAGTTGGCGGCGCTCCTGGCGCAGCCTGTCCATCGCCTGGGTCAGTTCCTTCTCGCGCGCCAGATGCGCCTTGCGCGCTTCGATCCATTCGGCCTGCGATACGACTTTGTGCGATTCCATGCGGTGTGGCCTCCTCAGCCCAGCAGCCGTTCGAGCTTGTCGAGCGCGCCGCTCCAGCCTTCGCGATGGCCGTCGCGCGCGGCTTCGTCGGCGAATTGCTCGTGCAGCAGCGTCAGAAGCGTGCCCTCGCCGTCCGGCTTGAAGGTGAGGGTGACGTGCGATTCGCGCTCGGGCATGGTGCGCCAAGCCCAGGAGAAGGACAGTTTCTCGTTGGGCGCCACCGCGTCGTAGCGGCCGCTGACGTCGTGCTGCTCGCCATCCATGGTATGGAAGACGATGCGAAAGCCGCCGCCGACGCGCACGTCGGTGGTGGCGCTGACCACCTTGCCGGCGTCTGGCCCGAACCACTGCATCAGCTTTTGCGGCTCGGTCCAGGCGGCGTAGACTTTTTCCGGCGCCGCCTTGATGCGTCGCTTGAGCGTGAGGCTGGGCTTGGCGGCCATTTCCTGTCCTCCACGAATGCGATCAGCCGCGCCATCCGCGCGGCCCAGAACTGCCGATAGCGGACGCGCCAGCCCATGGTTTTGTTCCCGCGTCATGGCGAACACCTGTAATTAACTTACAGGTTAAATAATAGGCCGCCCAAGCCGGCTGTCAAGGTCGGCCGGGCGACGGAGGAGGGGCCGGGTACCGCGCCGGCTATTTCTTGCGCGGTTTGCCGCGCTTGCCCTTGGCCTCCGCCGCTTCGGGCGGGGACTTGCCGCGCGGGTTGCGGGCGCGGGGCGCGGAGTCGCGGGCGAGGCTTGCCTCGGCGGCGGGCAGGAGCGGCGGCGGCAGCACGTTCATCTCGCGCTTGTAGATTTTCAGCAGGCTGTAATTGGCGGTGCGGGTGATGCCGGGAATGCGCGATAGCTTGGCGCTGATGAAGTCGAGAAACTCCTCGTTGGAGCGGAACGAGGCCGACACCACCATGTCGTAGTCGCCCGTCACCACCGCCACGAAATATACCTCGGGCAGCGCCGACAGGCTCTGCGCCACGTGCTGGATCTGGGTCAGCTCGGTCTGGATCGTGATCATCACCCACAGCCGGTAGCCGAGCTTGAACGGATCGGTGACGGCCATGAAATTCAGGATGCCGTTGTCGGTCAGGCGGGCCAGCCGGCTGCGCACGGTGGATTCCGGCACCTTTATCTGCTTGGCGATCTGCACGATCGACATGCGGGCATCGTCGTGCAGGCAGCGGATGATTTCCATGTCGGTCGAGGTGATCTTGGTTGCATGGCCCGCCGCGTCATTCATCTGTCGGTAATCTCGCTGGCAATTTCATCGGCTGCAAAAGATCACACTTGCCGAGGGCATACAACCTTCTCGCGGGCGCGTCCGGCGGATGCCTGCCGCCGTCCGCAGCGTCCGTCGCGCCTTGGCGAAAACGCAAAAAAAGAAAGATATTCTGCGGAATTCGCAAGAATTTTGATTTCCGCTTGCCTGATACGCAGACTCATGGCCAAACTTGTGCGTCGCAAAAAGGACATCCGCGGTTCGGATGCCGGAGCAGGAGCACGAATGAGTTCTGCGAATCTGAGGAGCGAGACGGATCACGCCCGCTCCAACGTCGCCGTCGAGAGCAACGACTACTGGATCGAACTGGACCGGCGCCACCGGCTGCAGTCCAGGCATACGCATCCGGTCTGCCTGACCCGCGGCGAGGGCGCCTGGCTGTGGGACGTCGCCGGCAACAAGTACCTGGATTTCGAATCGGGCCAGATCTGCGCCAGCGTCGGCCATTCCAACCCCGCCTATGTCGCCGCCGTCCGGGAGCAGCTCGGCAAGCTGGTGCAGACCGGCTCCTGCTACATCGACGCCACGCAGGTGCGTTTCCAGGAGAAGCTGGCCGGCACCACCGGCGGGCGGTTCCAGCAGTCGTTCCTCGCCTGTTCCGGCTCGGAATCGAACGAAGCCGCGCTGCGGCTGGCGAAGAGCTACACCGGGCGCAGCGAAGTCGTCTCCTTCATCGGCAACTACCATGGCCACACCTTCGGCGCCTGGAGCATCACCGGCTTCGGCGGCAGCGCCCGGGCGGCGTTCGGCCCGCCGATGCAGGGCGTCACCTTCCTGCCCACCCCGTTCGACTATGCCACCCCCGACCAGGCGCGCTTCGCCTGGCGCGACGAGAAGGTCATCGCCGCCTGCGTCCGGTTCTGCGAGCGCATGCTCGATGCCACGACCACCGGCAAGCCGGCCGCCATCGTGGTCGAGCTGCTGCAGAGCGCCGCCGGCGTGCGCACCCTGCCGGCGGCCTTCGTCGCGGCGATCCGGCGCATCTGCGACGAGCGCGGCGCGCTGATGGTGGTGGACGAGGCGCAGACCGGCGTCGGCCGGCTGGGCTCGTGGTGGGGCTTCGAGCGTTTCGGCGTGGTGCCCGACGTCGTCACCGCGTCGAAGACGCTGGGCGGCGGCGCGCCGCTCAGCGCCATGCTGGTCTCGTCCAAGCTGGGCGAGGAGGCGATCCGCCGCGGCTACAAGCAGAGCTCGTCCCATACCGGCGATCCGCTGCTGTGCGCCGCCGGGCTGGCGACGCTGGAGATCATCGAGCGCGAGAAGCTGCTGGAGAACGTGCGCACCACCGGCCATTTCCTGAAGAGCGAGCTGCAGAAGCTGTGCGACGCCTCGCCGATCGGCGGCGAGATGCGCGGCGAGGGCTTCCTGCTCGGCCTCGAACTGGTGCGCTCGAAGCAGACCGGCGAGCCCAATGGCGAGGCGACCCAGAAATTCACCGACGAATGCCGCAAGCGCGGCCTGCTGACGGGCTGGTGGCCGGTGGCCTACCTGGCCAGCAACATCGTGCGGCTGATGCCGCCCTACACCTTGACCATGGCGGAAGCCAACGAGGCGCTGTCGATCGTCGAATCGGCCCTCAAGGTCACGGGCCGCACCGGGGCGGCCTGAACCGGCGCTCGATGCGTCCCGGCAAGCTCGTTCAAAGCAAGAACTCGTTCAAAGCAAGAAGGAGAATGGCGATGAAACAGGGATTGTTCGGTCTATTGCTCGGCGCCGCCGTGCTGGGCCTGTCCGGCGCGGCCGTCCAGGCGCAGGACCTGCCCGAAACCAAGCTGTCGGTGGTCGGCGCCATCGGCATCCATCCGCAGTACCAGAACTACGAGAAGCCGTTCTGGACCGACCGCATCGCGCAGCGGTCCAACGGCAAGGTCACCGTGGCGGTGAAGCCCTGGACCGAGCTGGGGCTCAAGGGGCCCGAGGTCCTCAAGCTGGTGCAGCGCGGCAACTTCCAGATCGGCACCGTCAACCTGCCCTACAATTCGGGCGAGAGCGCCTTCGTCGACGCCCACGATCTCCCCGGCCTGGCGCCGGGCTTCGACGACCTCAAGAAGGTGACCGCCGCCTGGCGGCCGGTGCTCAGCGAGGTGCTGGAGAAGGAGTTCGGCGTCAAGGTCCTGGCGATGTTCTCCTACTCCGCCCAGGTGCTCTATTGCCGCGACGAGTTCCGCTCCATCGCCGACATCAAGGGCCGCAAGGTGCGCACCTCGGGCGCCGCGCAGGCCAATTTCGTCGAATCGCTGGGCGGCGCGGGCATCAACGTCAATTTCGGCGAAGTCCAGCAGGCGCTGGACCGCGGCGTGATCGATTGCGCCATCACCGGCGCCTATAGCGGCTACAGCGCCAAGTGGTACGAATCCAGCAAGTTCGTCTCGCCGCTGGCGATCAACTGGGGCGTCCAGGCGGTGGTGGCCAACATCGCGGCCTGGAACAAGCTCGATCCCAAGGTGCGCGACTTCATCGCCGCCGAGATCAAGACCTTCGAGGGCGAGGTCGTCGCCCTGGCCGAGCGCGAGACCAAGACCGGCATCCTGTGCAATGCCGACGGCCCGTGCGAGACCGGCAAGCCGGGCGGCATGAAGGTGGTCAATCCCACGCCCGAGGACAGCGCCATCCTGAAGCGCTCGCTGGAAACCGCCGTGCTGCCCGATTTCGCCAAGCGCTGCGGCGCGGAATGCACGACGAAGTGGAACGCCACGGTGGGAACGGCGGTCAACATGAAGGCGGTGGCAAAGTGACCAGCGCCACCCTGCCCGCGGCAGGCCGCCAAGGCGGCGGCCTGCGCTCCGATGCCGGCGAAACCCCGTTGCAGGGCGTCGTCTCCGCGCTGGTGACGCCGTTCGACGACAGCGGCGCGCTCGATTGCGCCGGCCTGGCCGCCAACGTGCGCCATCAGCTTGCCTGCGGCGTGACCAATTTCGGTCCGTTGGGCGGCACCGGCGAACCGATATCGATGACGGCGGCGGAACGCTTCCGAGTCGTCGATGCGGTCATGGCGGAGGCGCGCGGCCAGGGCAGGGTGGTGGTCGGCTGCCTGCTGCCCTCGCAGGCCGAGATCGTCGAGCTCGGCCGCTACGCGCGCCAGGCGGGGGCCGACGCCATCATGGTCATTCCGCCCTATTTCGTCGGCGCCCAGCCGGCCAACGTCAAGCGGCATTTCGCCGACATCGCCAGCGCCGTCGACCTGCCGATGGTGCTGTTCAACGGGCCCACCAGGTGCGGCGTGACGCTCGACGCCCGGCTGGTGGTCGAACTGGCGACCGACATCCCGCATTTCGTCGCCCTCAAGGAGGCGACCGGCGATCTGCACGCCGCCAGCCGCATCGTGCGCGAAGCGCCGGCGCGCTTCGTCGTGTTGCAGGGCTACGACGAGCTGGTGCTGCCGACGCTGGCGATCGGCGGCGTCGGCTGCTTCGTCTCGCTGGCCTGCCTGATCCCGCGCACGCTGGCGCGCCTGCACCAGGCATTCGATGCCGGCGATATCGTGCGGGCGCGCGAGCTGCAGCTGCGGATCCTGCCCATCGCCGAGGCGATCTACGCCGAATCCAATCCCGGCCCGCTGAAATACGCCATGAACCTGCTCGGCCTGCCCGGCGGCCGCACGCGCCCGCCGCTCTATCCGGTCAGCGAGGCGACCGCCGAGCGCATTCGCGGCCTGGTGCCGGAAATCTCGCTGCTCGAGGACCGCCCGTGAGTCTGGGTACTCGTCGGCGCCGGATTTTCGTCCCCGAACCCCTGCCCGTCGCGGCACTGGCGCCGCTGGACGGGATCGCCGAGATTCACCAGGGTCCGGCGGACCGGGCCTGCACCGAGGCCGAGCTAATCGAGCAGGCTCGATGCAGCGACGCCTTCATCATCACCTCGCGCGATCGCATCACGGCCGCGGTGATCAATGCCGGCACCGCGCTCTCCATCGTCGCCAAGACGGGGGCGCGGCCGAACAACGTCGATTTCGCCGCCGCCAAGGCGCGCAACGTTTCGGTGATCTGGACCCCGGCGGCGAACGCCGTCAGCGTCGCGGAGCACACGCTGGCGCTGATCCTGGGCGTCGCCAAGAGCATGCTGGAATCGAACCGGCGGCTACTCAACGGCCTGTGGCGCGATTTCGACCTGGTCGGCGTCGAACTGCAGGGCAAGACGGCGGGGCTGATCGGCTTCGGCGCCATCGGTGTCGAAGTGGCACGCCGCTTGCGTGCCTTCGGCATGTCGGTCCTGGCATACGACCCCCATGTCGCGGCGGAGCGCTTCGCCGCCGAGGGCGTGGTGCCGGCGCCGCTGGACGGGCTGGTGGCGCAGGCCGACGTCGTGTCGCTGCATTGCGCGCTGACCAAGGAGACGGCGAACCTGTTGGACGCGCGGCGGCTGCGCTCGATGAAGGCCTCGGCCTTCGTCATCAACACCGCCCGCGGCGGGCTGATCGACGAGGCGGCGCTGGAGCGGGCGCTGCGGGAAGGCTGGATCGCCGCCGCCGGCCTCGACGTCTTCGCCGAGGAGCCGCCGGCCAAGGGCAAGAGCCTGTTCCGCCTGCCCAACGTGCTGGCGACGCCGCATGTGGCGGCCTTCACCGCCGAATCGATCCGGCGCGAAGTGCAGTGGGCCGCCGAAGACGTCGGCGCCCTGCTGAGCGGCCGGCCGGCGCTGCGCTGGCAGGGCGCGGCCTAGGAGGTGCGGCCCGGCGGGCGCAATGCGTGGGTAGAGTAGGCGACGAGAGGGGCGGCAGATGGCGATTGCGACGGCCGACATTGGCGGAACCTTCACCGACCTCGTCATGCTCGGGGACGACGGGACGCTGATCGTCGACAAGCGGCTCTCGACCCGCGACGATTACGGCCGCGCCGTCACCCAGGGCATCTGCCACCTGCTGGAGAAATCGGGCGGCGATCGGCGCAGGCTGGGCGAGATCCGCCACGGCACCACCGTCGCCACCAACGCCATCCTGGAACGCCAGGGCGCGCGCACCGCGCTGCTGACGACGGCCGGGTTCCGCGACGTGCTCGAGATCGGCCGCCTGCGCACGCCCAAGCTCTACGACATCAACTGGTCCAAGCCCGTGCCGCTGGTCGAGCGGCGCTTCCGCTTCGAGCTCGACGAGCGGATGGCGGCGACCGGCCAGCCGCTGAAGCCGGTGGATCGCGCCGAGGTCGTGGCGCTGGGCCGCCGCATGAGCGAGGCCGGCATCGAATCGGTGGCGGTGTGCTTCCTGAACGCCTACGTCAACGACGGCCACGAGCTCGAGGTCGAGCGCATCCTGCAACAGGAGTTCCCCCGCCTCGACGTGGCGATCTCCTCGCGCGTGCTGCGCGAAATGCGCGAGTTCGAGCGCACCTCCACCACGGTGGCCGACGCCTACGTCAAGCCGGTCATGCGCGCCTATCTCCAGGCGCTGCGGGCCGGGCTGGAGCGCGAAGGATTGTCGTGCCCGGTTTTCGTCATGCAGTCCAATGGCGGGGTGCTCGACCTGGCCCAGACGGTGCGGCGGCCGGTCTACGCCATCGAATCGGGGCCGGCCGCCGGCATCATCGGCGCCCGCCAGCTCGGCCTGGCGGCGGGGATCGCCAACGCCATCACCTTCGACATGGGCGGCACCACGGCCAAGGCCTCGATGATCGAGGCCGGCCGCATCGACTATTCGCCGGAGTTCGAGATCGGCGGCGAGGTGTCGCGCAACAGCCGCCTCATCAAAGGCAGCGGCTACCTGATCCGCACGCCGGCGATCGACGTCGCCGAGGTCGGCGCCGGCGGCGGCTCCATCGCCTGGCTCGATCCGGCGGGCGGGCTGAAGGTCGGCCCCATAAGCGCCGGCTCTTCGCCGGGACCGGCCTGCTACATGCTGGGCGGCACGCGGCCCACCGTCACCGACGCCAACCTGGTGCTGGGGTTGCTCAACCCCAACGGCCTGGCGGGCGGCGCGGTGCCGGTCAGCATCGCGGCGGCCCGCACGGCGATCGAACGCGACATCGCAGTTCCCTTGCAGATCACCTGCGAGGAGGCGGCGCAGGGCATCCACGACATCGCCAATGCCAACATGGCGCGCGCCATCCGCGCCGTCTCCACCGAGCGCGGGCGGGACGTGCGCCTGTTCAAGCTGCTGGCGTTCGGCGGCAATGGCGGCATCCATGCCGGCTCGCTGGCGCGCATGTTCGGCATGTCGGGCATCGTCGTGCCGCCCAATCCCGGCGTCTTCAGCGCCGTCGGCCTGCTCTACGCCGAAAAGGAGCAGCATCTGGTCTATTCCCTGCCCGGCTCGCGCATCCTGCTGCAGGAGGGGCTGCTGGCCGAGCATTTGCCCCGCATCCGCGCCCAGATGCGGCAGGGCGACGTCGCCATGTCGGAGCAGGCGGTCGAGGAGTGGTTCGCCGATCTGCGCTATCTCGGCCAGGGCCACGACCTGCGCATCGCCATCGGCGCCGACGACGCGGCGGACGAGATCAGGCGCAAATTCGCCGCCGAGCATCGCCAGCAATACGGCCACGATTTCGGCGACATGCCGATCGAAGTGATCAATCTGCGGGTCATCATGCGCGAGACGCGCGAGGCCGCCGCCCGGCCCGCGATGGCCGGCCGCCGGCCGCCTGCCGCGCCGGGAAGCGCGCCGGCGCCGGGCAGCGAAACGCGGCGCTGCTTCTTCGGCGGGAACTTCGCCTTCCGTGCCGCGCGCATCCTGAAGAACCGGGCCGAGCTGGGCGCCGGCGCCGTCAGCGGCCCTGTCGTCATCGAGGAATACGACACGACCATCGTGGTGCCGCCGGACTTCGAGGCGCGGCTCGACGAGCTCGGCAACGTCCATCTCACTCCGACCAGCGGCGCGCCATGACCGACAACCCGACCCATTCCCGCTCCCCCATCGTTCGCGAGCTGGTGCGCAACGCGCTCGAAGCCGTGGTCGACGACATGGCGCTGACCGTGGTGCGCACCTCCTATTCCAACACGCTGCGCGACGTCATGGATTTCTCCACCGCGATCTGCGCGCCGGACGGGGCGATGGTGGCGCAGGGGCTGACGCTGCCGCTGCATCTGGGCGCCTTCCCCGACGCCATCGCCTCGGTGCTGGCCCGGTTCGGCGACGGCCTGGCGCCGGGCGACGTCTACGTGATGAACGACCCCTATCGCGGCGGCATGCACCTGCCCGACGTCTTCATGTTCCGCCCGGTATTCGCCGGCCCGATCCTGATCGGCTTCGCCGCCATCGTCGGCCATCAGGCCGATATCGGCGGCCGCGCGCCCGGCGGCAACGCCTGCGATTCGACCGAGATTTTCCAGGAAGGCCTGCGCATCGGCCCCACCCGCCTGGTCGAGCGCGGCGTCGACTGCCGGCCGGTCTGGGAGCTGATCGGCGGCAATGTGCGCATGGCCGATCGCGTGCTGGGCGATTTCCGGGCGCAGATCGCCGCCCTGAAGGTGGGCGAGCGCGAACTGCTGGCGCTGGCCGAGCGCTATTCGCCGAACGTGCTGGTCGCCTACTATGCCGACCTGCTCGACGCCGCCGAGCGGCTGGCGCGCGAGGAAATCTCGAAATGGCCGGACGGCGAGTATTCCTTCGTCGACCATATCGACGACGACGGCATCAATCCCGAACCGCCGGTGACCATCGCCGCGAAGCTCGTGGTGCGCGGCTCCGACATCCATCTCGATTTCGCCGGCACCTCCGCCCAGGTCGGCAGCGCCATCAACTCGACCATGTCCTCGACGCGCTCGGCCGCCATGCTGGCCGTGCGCTCGGTCATGAGCGGCGACATTCCCAACAACGCCGGCTTCTTCCGCCCGATCACCGTGACGGCGCCGGCCGGCACCGTGGTCAACCCGCGCGAACCGGCGGCGGTGGCGGCCCGCGCCCTGACCTGCTTCCGGGTGGTCGACGTCGTCATGGGCGCCATGGCGCAGGTGGCGCCGAACAAGGTGTTCGCGGCCGGCGACGGCGGCATTTCGGTCCTCACCATGTCGGGCACGCAGCACGGCAAGACCTTCGTGGTGATGGATTCGGTCGGCTGCTGCTGGGGCGGCCGGCCGGACAAGGACGGCGTCGAGGGCGTGACGGGAATCTCGCTGAACATCTCCAACATCCCGGCCGAGGTGATCGAGCGCGACTATCCGCTGCTGATCGAGCGCTACGGCTTCGTGCCCGATACCGGCGGCGCGGGGCGCTATCGCGGCGGGCTGGCGATCGAGAAGGCCTATCGCTTCCTGCAGGACGACGTGGCGATCCAGATCCGCTCCGACCGCCGGCATTTCCGTCCCTACGGCCTGACCGGCGGCGAGCCCGGCGCGCCCTCGGCGACGGCGCTGACCGCGGCGGGCAAATCGCGGTCGCTGCCGAGCAAGACCTCGCTCACCGTGCGGCGCGGCGAGGTGCTGGCGCATCGCCATGCCGGCGGCGGCGGCTGGGGGGCGGCGGCGGAGCGCGATCCGGCGGCGGTGCTGGCCGATGTCGTCAACGGCAAGGTATCGGCGGCGGCGGCGCGTGCGGCCTATGGCGTGGTGCTCGACGCGACGTCGACGGCGGTGGACGAGTTGGCCACCGCCAAGGCGCGGCGCGAGAGGCGTCAGGTGGGCGAGGATGCGGCGGGGGAGGACGGGGCAGGCGAGGATGGGGCGGCGCCGCGCAAGGCGGCCGCCGGGCGAGGGGAGAGACGCCATGCGGAATGAATTCTGGCCGCCTTTGGCGCTGCGCGTGACCAAGCTGATGGCGCTGGCCAGCGGCGCCATCGTGCTGGCGTCGGCGGGAATGATCGGCGTCGACGTGCTGGCCCGCAGCGTGCTGGGGCGCGAGGTGATCGACAGTTTCGAGCTCACTTCGTTCGGGCTGGCGGTCTCCTTCGCGCTGGGGCTGCCCTATTCGGTGGCCACCGGCGCGCATATCCGCATCAACGCGCTGGAACGCTTCAAGCTGCGCGCGCTCGACAACCTGGCCGACCTGGCGGCCTTTCTCTCGATGGCGATTTTCGCGGTTTTCCTGGCGTATTTCGCCGTCGAGGCGGTGATCGACAGCCTGCACTACAACGCCAAGTCGAATTCCACCCTGGGCCTGCCGATCGCCATCCCGCAGGCGCTGTGGGCGTTCGGCCTGGTGCTGTTCGCGCTGATATCGCTGTTCGTGCTGGTTCGCGCGGTGCAATGGATGGCCGTCCACCGCACGGCGAACCTGATGGGCGCCGCACTGGCCGAGCACGACGACGAGATCGCCGATCTGGAAGGGATCGGCCGATGATCGTCTTCGCCCTGGTCCTGCTCTTCGTCCTGATCGTGCTGGGCATGTATATCGGCCCGGTTCTGGCGCTGCTGGGCATCGGGCTGGAGCAGGCCTATTCCGATTTTCCCCTGCTGTCGGCGGTCGGCGACATTTCGTGGAACGCCAGCACCGATTTCATCCTGGTGGCGGTGCCGCTGTTCGTGCTGATGGGCGAGATCCTGCTGCGCAGCGGCGTCACCGACCGCATGTTCCAGGCGATCGATCCGCTGGTGAGCTGGCTGCCCGGCCGGCTGATGCACACCAACATCGCCTCGGCCGCCCTGTTCGGCTCCGCCTCCGGCTCCAGCGTCGCCACGGCCGCGGCCATCACCACCGTGTCGCTGCCCAACATGGAGCGGCACAAATACAATCCCCAGCTCTTCCTCGGCACCCTGGCGGCCGGCGGCACGCTGGGCATCCTCATTCCGCCCAGCATCAACATGGTGGTCTACGCCATGATGGCCAACGCCTCGCTGGGCGCGCTCTATTTGGCCTCGCTGATCCCCAGCGTGCTGCTGACCGCCATGTTCTCGCTGGTCGTGGTCGTCGCCTGCCTGGTCAGGCCGGAATGGGGCGGCATCGCGCGGCCGGTGGCGCGCACCATGCGCTGGTTCATGCAGATCGTCTACCTGGTGCCGCCGCTGATCCTGCTCTGGGTCGTCATCGCGCCGATCTATTTCGGCTGGGCGACCCCGACCGAGGCGGCGGCCCTGGGCGTGCTGGCGGCGCTGGTGCTGGGCCTGGCCAACGGGCGCATGGGCTGGAAGGAGCTGCGCATCTCGATCGAGAACACCGCCCGCACCACCTGCATGGTGATGCTCATCGTGCTGGCGGCGCTGTTCCTCAATTTCGTCATGGTGGCGATCGGGCTGACCGACGCGGTGACCAACGGCCTGCTCGGCCTGGGCCTGTCGCCGTTCACGCTGCTGCTGGGCATCATCGTCTTCTATCTCATCCTCGGCTGCGTCATGGAGACGATGTCGATGATGATCGCCACCACCCCGATCATCGTGCCGGTGATCGTCAAGCTGGGCTACAGCGAGGTCTGGTGGGGCATCGTCTTCGTGATCCTGATGGAAGCGGCCCTGATCACCCCGCCGATCGGCCTCAACCTGCTGGTCGTGCAGGCGTCGCGCAAATCGGGCCGCTTCGCCGAAGTGGCGGTGGGCTCCATTCCCTTCGTCATCGCCATGGTCGTGCTGATCGGCCTGCTGATCGCGTTTCCCGGCCTGGCGCTGTGGCTGCCCGGCACCATGGCCAAGTAACGGCGATCCGCTTTCCGTAGAGCGCCGCGCTAGGCGGTGCTCTGCGCCGCCGGCTCCGCCTGCGCCAGCGCCGCCATCTCCTTCTCGTCCAGCGTCTCCTTCTCCAGCAGCCGGCGCGCGGTGCGCTCCAGCGCCGCGCGCCGCTCCTGTAGGATGCCGACGGTGCGGTTGAAGGTCGCGTCGATGATGCGGCGGACCTCGCCGTCGACCGTGGCGGCGGTCTGGTCGGAATAGTTGCGCTCCGGCGGGCCGTAATAGGGCTGGTCGGTGGCGAGGAAGGAGCGGCGGTCCTTCTCCAGCGCCACATGGCCCAGCTTCTCCGTCATGCCGTAGCGGGTGACCATGGCGTGGGCGATGTCGGTGGCCTTGGCCAGATCGTCGGCGGCGCCGGTCGAGAGGTGGCCGAACACGATCCATTCCGCCGCCCGCCCGCCCAGCAGCACCGCCATCTTGTTCTCCAGCTCTTCGCGGGTCATCAGATAGCGGTCCTCGGTCGGGCGCTGGATGGTATAGCCCAGCGCCCCGATGCCGCGCGGGATGATCGAGACCTTGTGCACCTTGTCGACGCCCGGCAGCGCCATGGCGACCAGCGCGTGGCCGGTCTCGTGATAGGCGACGATCTCGCGCTCCTTGGGGTTCAGCAGCCGGTTGCGCTTCTCCAGCCCGGCGACGATGCGTTCGATGGCGTTGTTGAAATCCTCCATGGTCACCGCATCGGCGTTGCGGCGGGTGGCCAGCAGCGTCGCCTCGTTGACCAGGTTGGCGAGGTCGGCGCCGGTGAAGCCGGGGGTGAGGGCGGCGATCTTCTCGGCGTCGACGTCGCGCGCCAGCTTGGCCTTCTTCAGGTGCACGTGGAGGATCTGCACCCGGCCGGTGCGGTCGGGACGGTCGACCAGCACCTGGCGGTCGAAGCGGCCGGCGCGCAGCAGGGCGGGATCGAGGATCTCGGGGCGGTTGGTGGCCGCCAGCAGCACCAGCCCGCCCTTGGAATCGAAGCCGTCCAGCTCGGCCAGGAGCTGGTTCAGCGTCTGCTCCTTCTCGTCGTGGCCGCCGACCAGCGGGCCGATGCCGCGGGCGCGGCCCAGCGCGTCGAGCTCGTCGATGAAGATGATGGCCGGCGCCTTGGCGCGGGCCTGCTCGAACAGGTCGCGCACCCGTGCCGCCCCCACGCCGACGAACATCTCGACGAACTCCGAACCCGAGATGGAGAAGAACGGCACGCCGGCCTCGCCCGCCACCGCCTTGGCCAGCAGCGTCTTGCCGGTGCCGGGCGGGCCGACCAGCAGCACGCCGCGCGGCATGCGGCCGCCCAGCCGGCCATAGCCTTCCGGGTCCTTCAGGAAGTCGACGATCTCCTTCAGCTCGTCCTTGGCTTCGTCGACGCCGGCCACGTCGTCGAAGGTGACGCCGGTGTCGGATTCGACATAGACCTTGGCTTTCGACTTGCCGATCTGCATCAGCCCGCCGCCGATGCCGCCGCCCATGCGCTTGAGGATGAACATCCAGATGCCGATGAACAGCGCCACCGGCACGATCCACGACAGCAGGTCGCGCAGCAGGGTGCTCTCGATCTCGCCCGTGACCACCACGCCGCGCTCCTGCAACTGGCGCGCCAGGTCGGGCTCGACGCGGGTGGTGACGAATTTGGGCCGGCCGTCGATCGGCTCCTTGAAACGGCCCTGGATGAAGCGGTCGGAGACGGCGACTTCGGCGATCCTGCCCTCGGCCAGGTAGGTCTCGAACTGGCTGTAGGGGATCTGGGCGACCTGGGCCGAGGTCGCGAAAAAGTACTGGATCGCCATCACGCCGAAGATGGCCGCCACCCAGTACCAGATGTTGAATTGCGTTTTCCTGTTCGCGTCCATGGCCTGCTCCGCACCGGTTCGGGGACGAGTGTAGCCCGAGGACCGGCAGGCGCGCGAATTCGGGCGGCCGCCGCCATCGTCGCCGGCTGGGCAGGAAATTAAGGGATGGTGCGGGCGGTCGGACTCGAACCGACATGTCTTGCGACGGCGGATTTTGAGTCCGCTGCGTCTACCAATTCCGCCACGCCCGCGATGCTGGCACCCTCGCGCGCCGGCCCGCGGCCGCCGTGGAAGGTCGAAAAGCGGGCCAATCTATCGCATCGGCCGCGGAGGAACAAAAGCATTTTCCGCCGCCGCTCCCGACGGCTCAATCGCATGGCGGAAGGGCTGGAAACGCGGGAGCGACGGGCGGTGCGCGGCTGGCTATAAAGAGGCCGGCGCACAGGACGGCCGCGCAATCAAGAAGACGAGCGTAGGAGGAGCAGCGTGACGCATCCCAGCATCCATGCCCGGACCCAGCCCGACAAGCCCGCCTACATCATGGCCGGCAGCGGCGAGACGGTTACCTACGGGCAGCTCGAGGCGCGGTCGAACCAGGGGGCGCATTTCTTCCGCTCGCTGGGGCTGCAGCCGGGCGACCACATCGCCCTGTTCCTCGACAACAATGCGCGTTTCTTCGAGATCTGCTGGGCGGCGCAGCGTTCGGGACTCTACTACACGGCCATCTCCTCGCGCCTGACGGCGGCCGAGGTCGAGTACATCGTCGCCGATTGCGGCGCGCAGGCGTTCATCGCCAGCCAGGCGCTCGCGGGCGTGGCCGGCGGCTTGGCCGGAAAGCTGCCCTCGGTCAGGCACTACTTCTCGGTCGCCGGCGACATGCCGGGCTACCGTTCCTGGGAGCGGGAGATCGCCGGCCAGCCGACGACGCCCATCGCCGACGAGATCAGCGGCTACGACATGCTCTACTCGTCGGGCACCACCGGGCGGCCCAAGGGCATCAAGGCGCCGTTCCTGAACGAGCCGATCGACGCGGTCAACCCGCTGCTGGGGCTGTCGCAGAAGCTCTACGGCATCGACACCGAGACCTTCTATCTCTCGCCGGCGCCGCTCTATCACGCCGCGCCCTTGCGCTTCAACATGACCATCATGCGCCTGGGCGGCACGTCGCTGATCATGGAGCACTTCGACGCCGAGGAATATCTGCGCCTGGTGCAGCAGCACCGCATCACCCACAGCCAGCTCGTGCCGACCATGTTCGTGCGCATGCTGAAGCTGCCGGAGGAGGTGCGGCGCAAATACGACGTCTCGTCGCTGCAATGCGCCATCCACGCCGCCGCGCCCTGTCCGGTGAAGGTGAAGGAACAGATGATCGAATGGTGGGGGCCGATCCTCACCGAATACTATGCCGGCACCGAAGGCAACGGCTTCTGCGCCGTGACTTCCACCGACTGGCTGGCGCACAAGGGCACGGTCGGCAAGGCGCTGATCGGCGAGCTGAAGATCGTCGGCGAGGACGGCGCGGAGCTGCCGACCGGCGAGCCGGGGGTGATCTATTTCGCCAACGGCCGGCCGTTCTCCTACCACAACGACGCGGAGAAGACCAAGCAGGCCTTCAACGAACAGGGCTGGTCGACCCTGGGCGATATCGGCTACGTCGATGCCGAGGGCTATCTCTATCTCACCGACCGCAAGGCCTACATGATCATCTCCGGCGGCGTGAACATCTACCCGCAGGAAGTCGAGGACCTGCTGGTGACGCATCCCAAGGTGGCCGACGTCGCCGTCTTCGGCGTCCCCAGCGAGCAGTTCGGCGAGGAGGTCAAGGCGGTGGTGCAGCCGGCCAATGCGCGCGAGGCGGGGCCGGCGCTGGCGCAGGAGCTGATCGCGTTCTGCCGCCAGCATTTGTCGCCGATCAAATGTCCCAAGAGCGTCGATTTCGAGGCCGAGCTGCCGCGCCATCCCACCGGCAAGCTCTACAAGCGCCTGCTGCGCGACCGCTACTGGGGCGACGGCAAGAAACGCATCGCCTGAACCGATCCGGCGGGCAGCGGCGCGACGGCGCGGCGATCCGCCGAACAGAACGCCGGCCGGCGCCACGCGGCTGTCATGCTCCATTAATGCTGGTTTGCCCGCTGCCTACTGCGGTGCAGCGAAGATCGCTGGCCAAAAGTAATCGGCGGTTGTTGCCCGCATACCTGCGTGTTACCGTTTTCGGCAATAACGGGGAAAACCCCGAATAAAGAACATCAAGGGAGGAACACCACCATGCGTCGCATGCCAGTCGTCGCGCGCGCCGGCGCGCTCGTTGCCGGGTCCCTGTTCGCAGCGTTGCTCGCCGCGCCGGTTTCCTGGGCGCAAACCGTCGATGGCCCCAGGGTCGAATGGAAGATGGCCACCTGGGGCAAGCCGCGCGCCTTCACCGCCGGCATGGAGACGCTGGCCAGCCACGTCAAGGAGCGCACCGGCGGCAAGTTCACCATCACCATCGGCTACGAGAGCTTCGGCGGGCCGAAGGAGATTCTCGACATCCTGAGCGTCGGCGGCCTGGAGATGACGTCGATCTGCTCGTCCTACCATCCGGACAAGCATCCCGCCTACACCGCGCTCGACCTGCCGTTCCTGCCGCTGCCCAGCTTCGATATCCAGGAGCAGGTGCACGAGACGTTCCACAAGCACCCCTACATCGTCACCGAGATGAAGAAGTGGAACGCCCAGTTCTACATGTCCAACCTGCTGCCGCAATACGAGTTCATGGGCCGCGGCAAGCCGCCCAAGACCATCGCCGACTTCAAGGGCATGCGGGTGCGCGCCATCGGCGGCATCGGCGAGGCCATGCGCCGGCTGGGCGCGGTGCCGACCTCGGTCGACGCTACCGAGGTCTACACCATCATGGAGCGCGGCGCGGTCGATGCCGCCTCGTTCCCCTCGACCTACGCGCACGCCGCCTACAAGCTGCATGAAGTGTCGAAGTGGTGGACCGAGAACATGTCGCCCGGCACCCAGGCCTGCCCGTCGCTGATCAACGTCAACGCCTGGGCCAAGCTGCCCGAGCAGTACAAGAAGCTGTTCGACGAGGCCAAGCCGCTGGCCTATGCGGCGCTGAAGAAGGCCTATGCCGTGGCCGACGAGAAGAACCTGAAGACCTTCAAGGAGAAGGGCATCGAGTTCGTCAAGTACGGCGATGCCGAGCTGGCCGAGTTCCGCAAGATCGGCGCGCAGCCGGTATGGGATTCCTGGGTGCAGGAAATGTCGGCCAAAGGCATTCCGGCCAAGGAGCTGCTCGACCTGATCCTCAACACCTCCAAGTCGGCCGGCAAGTCCTGACCGCGGGCTAGGAGTTCTCGGACGTGCAGCACGGCGGGCCGGCAGGCGCCGCGGCGGTCGATCCGTCCCTGATCGGACGGGTCGACCATTGGTACGGCAAGCTCGAGGAAATCCTCAACCTGCTGGCCGCCTTCTCGATCTTCGCCCTGATGATCGTGGGCGTGGTCCAGATCGTGGGCCGCACCGTGTTCGGCTACGCCATCGACGGCTATATCGACTGGATCGAGCAGACCTCGATCGTCTACGCCATGTTCGGCGTCGCCTATTGCCAGCGTTTCGGCGGGCATATCCGCATGGAACTGCTGCTGTCCTTCCTCAAGGGCAGGACGCTGTGGGCGTTCGAGGCGCTGGCCGTGCTGCTGGCGCTGATCATCGTCGCCATGCTGATCGACAGCACCTGGGCGCATTTCCTGCGCGCCTGGGAAAAAGGCGATTCCACCATCGACATCCGCCTGCCGATCTGGCCGTCGAAGCTGGTGGTGCCGATCGCGCTGTCGGTGCTGTGGCTGCGCATGCTGCTGCAGTTCTGGGGCTATCTGCGCCTGTTCGCCGATCCCCGGCGGCGGCCGGTGGCGGTGCCGGTGGTCGAAACCGCCGAGCAGATGGCGCAGCGCGAGATCGACGAAGTCTTCGGCAAGACCGGCCTGGCCGCCGGCGCCGACGAACGCCGGCTATAGCCCGCCTCGCAGCCGCTGCTTTGGGGAATCGACCATGGATGCATTGACCATCGGCATCATCGGCGCTGGCGTGCTGGTGCTGCTGGCCGTGATCGGCGTGCGCATCGCCTTCGCCGCGGCCATCGTCGGCACCATCGGCCTGATGGCGCTGATGGGCCCGGAAGCGGGCTTGCGCACCGCCGGCGTCATCCCGCACGCCAAGTCGGTCAGCTACACGCTCTCGGTGCTGCCGATGTTCATCGTCATCGGCTATCTCGCCTATTACGCCGGCATGACCACCGCCTGCTTCGAGGCGGCGCGGCGCTGGTTCGGCTGGCTGCCGGGCGGGCTGGCGATCGGCACGGTGTTCGCGGTGGCCGGCTTCTCCGCCGTGTCCGGCGCCAGCACGGCGGCGGCGGCGGTGTTCGCCCGCGTCGCCATCCCCGAAATGCTGAAGAGCGGCTACAACCGGCGGCTGGCGGCCGGCGTGGTGGCGGCTGGCGGCACGCTCGACGCGCTGATCCCGCCCTCCGCCCTGCTGGTGGTCTACGGCATCATCGTCGAGGAATCGATCGGCAAGCTGCTGATCGCCGGCTTCGTGCCGGGCATCGTCTCGGCCATCGTCTACTGCGTCATCATCTACATCCGCTGCACGCGCAACCCCGAGATGGGCCCGCGCGTCGGCGGCTATAGCTGGGGCCAGCGTTTCGCCTCGCTGCCCGGCACGGCGCCGGTCTTCATCGTCATCATCATCATCTTCAGCTCCATGTACCTGGGCTGGGCGACGCCGACGGAAGCGGGGGCGCTGGGCGCCTTCTGCGTCTTCGTCATCGCCCTGTGGCACGGCATGAAATGGGGCGAGCTGAAGAGCGCGCTGCTCGATTCGGCCAAGCTGACCGTGATGATCTTTACCGTCATCTGGGGCATCCTGATCTTCGTGCGCTTCCTGGGCTTCGCGCGCCTGCCCGAAACCCTGTCGTCGTGGATCGTCGACGCTGCCCTGCCGCCGCTGCTGGTGCTGATCTGCATCTACGGCATCTATTTCATCCTCGGCATGTTCATGGACGCGATCGGCATGCTGCTGCTGACCCTGCCGGTCGTCTTCCCCGTGATCGTCAAGCTGGGCTACGATCCGATATGGTTCGGCATCATTATCGTGAAGTTGTGCGGCATCTGCCTGATGACGCCGCCGGTGGGGTTGAATTGCTACGTCGTCAACGGGGTGCGGCCCGACATTCCGCTATCCGACGTCTTCAAGGGCATCTGGCCGTTCGTGGTTGCCGACATCATCACCATCGGCGTGCTGACGGCTTTCCCCGGCATCGTCACCTTCATCGTCAAGTAGATTGCGGCGGGGCGCCGCCGTGACGGCGCCCGCCGGCCATCGGCTGGGCCTGCTGCTGATCGTGCTGTGCTTCGTCATGGGCATGATCAGCCGCGGCCTGGGCGATTCCTTCGCCGTCTTCGTGCTGCCGATCAGCCAAAGCTTCGGCGTCGACCGCGCCTCGGTCACCGGCATCTATGCCCTCTCCATGCTGGGCATCGGCTTCGGCGGCCCGCTGGCCGGGCTGCTGGTCGACCGCTTCGGACCGCGCCAGCTGGTGCTGGCCGGCGTCGCCGCCATGGGCCTGGGCATGGGGCTGTCGGCCCTGGCGCAGGCGGTGTGGCAGTTCTACCCCACTTTCGGCCTGCTGGTCGGCATCGGCTGCGCCGCGCTGGGCAGCGTCATGCAGTCGGCGCTGCTGGGGCGCTGGTTCAGCCGCCGGCTGGGCACGGCGCTGGCGGCGGCCTATTCCGCCAATGGCGTCGGCCTGATGGTGATGGCGCCGCTGGCGCAGTATCTGATCGAGGCGCAGGGCTGGCGCTTCGCCTATGCCGTGCTGGGCGGTTCCGTGCTGCTGCTGCTGCTGCCGATCCTGCTGCTGCCGTGGCGGCAGATCGAGGCGGGGCATCCCGACCTGCGCATGCCGGCGCGCGGCGACAACGGCGAGATCGTCGCCGCGCCCGACCTGCGCGCGGCGATCCGCACGGCGCCGTTCTGGAACCTGTGCTGCACCTTCTGCTTCACCTCGATCGGCATCTATTCCCTGACGCCGCAGACCGTGGCCTACCTGATCGAGCAGGGCATGCCGCCGATCGACGCCGCCGGCGCGGTCGGCGTCACCGGCCTGCTGATGCCGGTCGGCATGATCGGCTTCAACTGGCTGGCCGATCGCGGCGGGCGGCGGCTGTCGGCCGCCGCCAGCTATGGCTGCACCATGCTGGGCATCGGCGCGCTACTGGCCTTCTCCGGCCCGCGGGATTTCTGGCTGCTGGCCGCCTTCGTGGTGCTGTTCGGCATCTCGATGGGCTCGCGCGGGCCGATGATCTCCACCCTCGCCACCTTGCGCTTCCGCGGCCCGCATCTGGGTCGCATCTACGGCTCGATCACGCTCGCCATGGGCATCGGCGGCGCGCTGGGCGCCTGGTTGGGCGGGCTGGCGCACGATCTGACCGACGGCTACACGGCGGTGATGGCGGTGTCGCTGGCCGGCCTGGCGATCGGCGCCATCCCGCTGCTGGTCGAGGCGCAGCGGCAGAACCGGATCGACCGGCAGCGTTCTTAGGATTTTCCGGCGAAGGCCAGCGCCTGCTCCAGCCGGTCGTTGCCCCAGAACAGCTCGTCGCCGACGGTGAAGCTGGGCGCGCCGAACAGGCCCAGCGTCATGGCGCGCCCGGTCTGCGCCTTCAGCGCCGCCTTGTTGGTTTCGTTGCCGGCGGCGGCGAGGACCGGGCCGGGATCGAGCTGCAGCGTTTGCAGGATCACGCCGAGCACGGCGGGATCGGAAATCTCGCGGTCCTCGGCGAAATTGGCGCGATAGACCGCGCGCACGAAGTCGCCGATCCAGGGCTGCCGGTCATGCGCGATAGCGATGCGGGCCGCCAGCAGCCCGTTGCGCGGAAAGGCGCTGGGACGGCGGAAGGGCAGGGCGTACTGGCCCGTCAGCCGCTCCATGTCGCGCCACATATAGGCGCCCTTGGCGGGATAGAGGTTGAACGGCGAATCCTTCCAGCCCTGGCCCTGGAAGATCGGACCGAGCAGGAACGGCCGCCACGCGACGCTCACGCCGGCTTGGGCGGCGAGCGGCTGGATGCGCTCCGCCGCCAGGTAGGAATAGGTGCTGGCGAATTCGAACCAGAACTCCAGCGTCGCGGCCATCTATTCGGCGGGAGTGGGTGCGGTCGCGGCGGCCGGGCCGGCTGCCTGCGCCTGCCGGTTGCGCGCCAGGAGCGCGTAGAAGGTCGGCACCACGAACAGGGTCAGGAGCGTGCCGAACAGCAGCCCGCCGACGATGACCCAGCCGATCTGCTGGCGGGTCTCGGCGCCGGCGCCGGCGGCGATGGCCAGCGGCAGCGAGCCCAGCACCATGGCGCCGGTGGTCATCAGGATCGGGCGCAGGCGCAGCACCGAGGCCTCGATCACCGCGTCGACCTTGCGCCGGCCCTGCTCCTGGAGCTGGTTGGAGAACTCGACGATCAGGATGCCGTGCTTGGTGATCAGCCCGACCAGCGTCACCAGGCCGATCTGGCTGTAGACGCTGATCGTGCCGCCGGTCAGGGTCAGCGCCAGCAAGGCGCCGGTGGCGGCCAGCGGCACGGTGAGGATGATAATCAACGGGTCGATGAAGCTCTCGAACTGCGCCGCCAGCACCAGGTAGATGAAGACGATGGCGAGCAGCAGCGTGACCCAGAAATCGCTGCTGGCGGAGCGGAATTCGCGGCTGCCGCCGGCGAAATCGAACACGATGCCCGGCGGCAGCCTGGACGTCTGCTGCTGCAGGAAATCGAGCGCCATGCCCAGCGTGTAGCCCGGCGCCAGGAAGGCGGTGATGGTGGCCGAGCGCAGCTTGTTGAAGTGGTTCAGCTCGCGCGCCGCCACCGTCTCGCGGTAGACCACCAGGTTGGAGAGCGGGATCATCTGGCCCGAGGCGGCGCGCACGAAGATGGCGTTCAGGTCGTCGGGGTTGGTGCGGTCGATGTCGGCCACCTGCACCACCACATCGTACTGCTTGCCGTTCTGCTTGAAGCGCGTCACCTGGCGGCCGCCCATCATGGTCTCCAGGGTGCGGCCGATGACGTCGACGTCGATGCCCAAATCGGCCGCCTTCTCGCGGTCGACGTTGATGCGGATCTCGGGCTTGTTCAGCTTCAGGTCGGCGTCGGCGTTGATCAGCCCCGGATTGGCGCGCGCGA
>JBFXDA010000045.1:0-24112 GCA_050181585.1 Reyranellaceae bacterium | reverse complement strand
ACCGATTCCAGCTCGAAGGACGAGATGTTCTCGCCGCGCCGGCGCAGCGCGTCCTTCTTGCGGTCGACGAAATAGAAATAGCCGTCCTCGTCCATCCGCCCGCTGTCGCCGGTGTGGAACCAGAAATTGCGGAACGCGGCGATGGTCTCGCGCGGCATGTTGTAGTACTCGTTCATCATCCCGTAGGGATTCTTCGGGCGCACCGCGAACTCGCCCACCGTCCCCGGCGGCACCTCGTTGTCGTCGTCGTCGACGATCTGCACCTCGTAGGTCTTGGCGTTGGCCTTGCCGGCCGAGCCCGGCTTGGTCGGCGTGCCGGGCCAGCAGCCGGTGACGATGCCGGTTTCCGACTGGCCGTAGATTTCGTGGATGCGGCAGTTGAAGCGCTCCTCGAACTCCTTGTTGCGCTGGGCGACGTAGATGCGGCGCAGGGTGGTCTTGTCGTCGGCCCGCGGCGGGTTCTTCAGCAGGATCGGCGGCATCGAGAAGATGACGTGGCCCAGGGTGGCGTCGAAGCTGCGCACCTCGTCCCAGAAGCCGCTGGCCGAGAACCGCGCCCCCACCAGGCAGGAGCCGCCCACCATCAGCGTCGTCAGCACGCCCAGCCACGAGCCCAGGGCGTGGAACAGCGGCATGCAGGTGTAGAGCCGGTCGTCCGGCTCGTACTCCATCAGGGTGACGAAGTCCTGGGCGAAGGACACGACGTGGCAGTTGGTGGTCAGCGCGCCCTTGGACGGGCCGGTCGTGCCGGACGTGTAGGAAATGGCGAAGGGATCGGTGTAGCGCGCCAGCGCCTCGGGCTCGACGGGCTTGAACGCGGCGGCCTCGGCGAAGTCGTGCCGCGCCATGCGCGCCGGCGCCTGCACCTCCCGGGCGCCGTGCACGATCACGCGCTTGAGCTTCGGCAGCCGCTCGCCGACCGCGGCCAGCCGGTCGAGGTATTCGGCGCCGATCACCATGGTGGAGACGTCGGCCAAGTCGAGCTGGTGCGAGAGGATCGGGCCGCGGTACTCGGTGTTGATCGGCACGTAGACGATGTTGGCCTTGGCCGCGCCCAGCCAGGCGACCAGGAATTCCGGCGAGTTGGGCAGCATGATGCCGAGCTTGTCGCCGGGCTGCATGCCCAGGCCGTAGAGATAGGCCGCGAACTGGTTGGCGCGGTCGTTGAACGCGCCATAGGTCAACTCGACGCCGGCCGCGCGGACGAACAGCTTGTCCGGCATCCGCTCGGCGCGCAGTCGCAGCAGGCGGCCGACCGAACGCTCCTTGAGGTCGATGTCCATGCGCTTCTCCCGTGCGGGCTGCCGTCTTTTTCGGCCGCGACAGCGTCGCCGCCGGCGGCGCGGGCTGCCGCCAGGCAAAATAAAGCTTGCATAAATAGAACGAACGTTCAACAGATAACCGGGCGACGATCCGGTCGCGCGCGAGTGTTCCGCCGGAAGAGAGGACCGACCGCATGCGCTTTGGCGTTTTCTACGAACTGCAGCTTCCGAAGCCCTGGAATCCGGGAGACGAACACCGCCTGTTCAAGGAAGCGCTGGAGCAGGTGATCCTGGCCGATCGCCTGGGCTACGATTTCGCCTGGGAGGTCGAGCACCATTTCCTCGAGGAGTATTCGCACTCCTCCTGCCCGGAGATCTTCCTCGCCGCCGCCGCCGCGCGCACCAGCCGCATCCGGCTGGGCCACGGCATCCGCCAGGTGATCGCCAACTACAACCACCCCGCCCGCACGGCCGAATGCATCGCCACGCTCGACATCATGTCGGACGGGCGGGCCGAGTTCGGCATCGGCGAAGGCGCCACAAGGCTCGAGGTCGGCGGCTTCGGCATCAACGCCAAGGAGAAGCGCGACATGGCGCTGGAGGCGGCCGAGCAGATCGCCAACATGATGGTGATGGAGCCCTATCCCGGGTTCGAGGGCAAATCCTTCTCCCTGCCCTGCCGCAACGTGCTGCCCAAGCCGGTGCAGAAGCCGCATCCGCCGATGTGGATGGCGTGCACCAACCGCGAGACGATCAAGGTCGCGGCCCGGCTCGGCCTGGGGGCGCTCGGCTTCTCCTTCGTCGATCCGGAGGAGGCGCGCGCCTGGAGCAAGATCTACTACGACATCATCAAGAGCGACGAATGCGTGCCGCTCGGCCACGTGGTCAATCCCAACATCGCGCTGGTCTCCGCCTTCTCGGTGCACGAGGACCGGGCGGAAGCCATAAGGCGCGGCCAGGAGGGCTTCGAGTTCTTCGCCTATGCGCTGAACGCGCTGGTGGCGCAGGACGTGGTGCCGGGGCGGACCCGGCTGTGGCCGGACTTCGTCGCCAAGCGCGCCGACAAGACCGACCGGCTGATCGCGGCGGCGTCGGAGCAGGGTTTCGTGGCGGCCGGCGGCATCGGCACGCCCGACGACATGCGCCGGCATTTGCGCATCATGCAGGACACCGGCATCGACCAGGTGATCTTCATGCAACAGGCCGGCCGCAACCGGCACGAGCATATCTGCCAGTCGCTGGAGCTGTTCGCGCAGACCGTGATGCCGGAGTTCAAGGCCGAGGCGGAGCGGCGCGAGCAGCGCAAGGCGGAGGAGCTGGCGCCTTACGTGGAAAGGGCGCTGAAGCGCAAGCAGCGCATGCCGCCGCTGGCCGACCACGAGATTCCGGTGGTCAAGGCGGCGGTGAAGAAAGCCATCATCGCCGCGGCATAGGTGCCGCTTGCCGTGGCAGAAGCGGCGCGGTTCGCCTAAAGAGCGTTGATCGAACGCAGCACGGTATCGCCGAAGGATTCCACCTCGTTCAGCGGATCGGGCAGCGCCAGGCTGACGCCGTCGCAGCCGGTCTCGCGCAGCAGCAGCAGGAAGCGGTGCAGCTTCTCGGGATCGGCGGCCAGCGCCCTTGTCGCGCACGGCCGGTCGGGGCCGTTCTTGGGCAAGGTCTTGCCGAGACTGATGACGAAGCTCTCCAGCACGTCGTCCTCGTCGCCGGCGGCGAAGTCGGCGGCATTGGCGCCGCCGCGCAGGCCCGCGCCGTCGAGTTCGATCTCCAGCAGCACGCAGCGGTCCTGGCGGCCCTCGCCGGCGGCGCGCACCGCGGCGATCCGCTGGCGCAGGAACAGGGCGTGCTCGCGGTCGAGCAGTTCTTCCGTCGAGGACATGATCACGCCGCCCTCGGCCGTCATCAGCGGCCGCTGCAGCCAGACCAGGTCGCGCCGGGCCTCGTCCCCGTCATCGGCGCAAGGCTGCGGCCCCGGCGAGTGGGACCCCGACCGGGCGCAGGGCGTGAGTTCGGCCGGGGCATAGACCGCGGCCAGGGACGGGGGCGCCAGCAGGAAATCGAACCCCAGCGCGGCGGCGCGGCGCATCAGGGCGGTCGCCGCCCCGTCGGGGCGGACCTCCAGCCCCCAATGGCCCGGAACCGTCAATCCGAGCAGGAACGGCCTGTGTTTCAGCGAGTACCGACCACAATAGGACATAGGGACAACTCAGGGTCCTAATTGATATAATATCGATATAATATTGATATATTAACCGCTGGCAACTGGAAAATCAGGATTTTCCCGCGTCTTCCCGCCGCATCACCACGACCAGCCGCGGTCATAGGGGCTGATCCAAATCCCCGCCTCGGCCAAGAGCGGCAGGATGGCGAGCAGGCTGCGGCGCACCTCGTCCGGACTCCAGATCGGGAAGGAGAAGGCCAAGCCGCGAATGCCGTATTCGCGGTGCAGGCGGACGATCTCGGCTACGACGGTGCGCGGCGAGCCGTGCAGGAGCTGGCCGCCGCCGCGGCTGCCGACGCGGATCAGCCGGTCGCGTTCGCTCTGCGCCCCCAGCATGCGGCGGAAGGTGTCCATGCCGCCCATCAGCTCGGCGGCGAATTCGCGTGCGGCGTCGAGATCGACCTTCTGGCGGATGCTCTCGCCCAGCGCCTGGGCCTCGTCGTCGCTGTCGCGCACGATCAGGTTGGCATGCATCATGGCGCGGATCGCCCGGTCGGAGCGGCCGTTCTCGCGCGCGATGGCGTTGACCTTGGCCATCTTGCCGGTGACTTCCGCCGCATCGGGGCCGGTCAGGAAGATCCAGTCGGCCTGCTTGGCGGCGAAGTCCAGCCCGGCGGCGGACGCGCCGGCATTGATCATCAGCGGATCGCGCTGCAGTGGCGGCAGCGAGCGCGCCGCGGCATCGACCTTGTAGAAGCGGCCCTGGTAGCCGCCCGTCTTGCCTTCCCACAGATGCTTCAGCGCGTCGATGAAATCCTCGGCCATGGCGTAGCGGTCGTCGTGGCCGATATTGGCCATGCCGAACATCGCCGCCTCGTTGGGGCTGAAGCCGGTGACGATGTTCATGCCCCAGCGGCCGCCGCTCAACTGGTCGAGCATGGCGCCGAGATTGGCCACCTGTTCGGGCCGGTGATAGGTGGTGTGCACCGTGCTGACCAGCCCGACGCGGCGGGTGGCGCTGGCCAGCGCCGCGCCCAGCAACGGGGCGTACCAGAACGGGTCCTGGAAGCCCGCCGCCGTGCAGCGCTCGCCGAACGGCGCCCAGCGATCGGCCAGGAAAATGTAATCGAGTCCCGCCTCCTCGCAGGCCGACGCCAGCCGGCACTGCACTTGCGGATCGAAGGGATTGGGATTGCCGGCCGACACTTCGGGCGAGATGACGTGGATGCCGGTCGAGGACGGGTAGAAGATGCCCAGCCTGAGCAGCGAATCCTCGGTGCGGCGCATGATCATGGGCGGCCTCCCGGCCCGAGAGCGGCCCGCAGCAGGGGAATGAGCCGGTCGCGCAACAGGCCGCACTCGACGGCGCGCAGGGTCGGCAGGCCGATGGCGAGGCGGTCAATGCGCCGCCCGCGCAGCGCCGCGACGAGGGCGTCGCCCACGGTCTCGACGCCGCCCACCAGGCATTCCGCCGGCGGCAAAGCGCGACACTCGCCGGCCATCGCCTGCGCTTCGCCGGCGCTGCGTCCCAGCACGACGGCGCAGGTCAGCAGCGTCTCGCCGCCCTCTCCTGCTTTCGCTGCCTCGCTCCAGCGATACACCAAACCCTCGGGCTTGACGCCGTCCGCCGTAGCCGCGCCATCGAGCCATAGTGGCGGCCGGCCGCCGGTGGGGCGCGGTCCCACCATGCGCCCGGTCGAGGACAGATGCGCCCCGGCGAGCTCGGCCCGGCCCTGCCAGTGCTGGCGCACGATCCCGACCGTTTCCCGCGTGCGCACGGCGTTGGTCTGCGGCGTCTGGCCCGCCGCCAGCTCCGGCCAGAAGGATGGGTCGGAGTCCAGCCACAGCGCCCAGCGATGGCTCGACAGCTCCCACAGATTGGCGCCCAGCCGCGCGATATGGGCCGGCTCGAAGGCCCAGGCGTTGAGCCGGGTGACGATCTCGGTCCCGGGCGCGGCAACGCACAGCGACGCCGCCCCCCAGGGCACGAGCAATTGCGAGGCGCGGCCCAGATCGGAGGCCGCTTCCGCCGGCCCGCCGCCGACCAGCAGGAAGTCGCACCCCATGCCATCGCGCACCAGCCGGTAGACGTCGGTCCCGGCATTGTCGACGGCGGCGCCAGCGGTGCCCGCCGCCGGCGGCAGCTGCGTGCCGTATATGTGGAAGCCGATCTTCACTGCGCCCGCTGCGCCCTCGCCCCCGCCGCCACCTGGATGGCGGTGTGGTTGGAGCGAGCGAAGTTGGGATCGTAGTCCATGCCCAGGCAGCCCTTGCCGATGGCGGTCAGGATGCGGTCGATGCTCTCGTGCCGGACATAGGTCTGCAGGTCGCGCATGATGCGGCCCAGCGGATACTGCTCCAGCAGCGCGGTGGCGCCGCTGACCCGGATCGCCCGGCCCACCGCCTCCATCGCCAACTGCTCGCCGGCGGCGCGGCACATGTTGCAGCGCAGGGCCGCCGCGTCGCGGTCGCCCGAGTTCCACAGTTGCGCGGTGGCGACCAGGTGCGCGTCGAGCAGGTCGAGCGCCACGCGCGCCTGGCCGATATGGTTCTGCAGCACCGGATCGTCGGCCTTGCGGCGCTGGCGCAGGTAGTCGCAGGCGAATTCGTAGGCCGCCGTCGCCGCGCCCAGGAAGGAAGCGGAGAAATGCGGGATGAAGCGGGCCTGCCACAGCCGGCCCAGATACTGCTCGGTGGAGAACAGCCGGAAGCGCTCGGGCACGAACACGTCCTTGAGGTCGACCTTGTGGCTGACCGTGGCGCGCATGCCCAGCGAATGCCACCACGACTTGTCGATCAGGATGCCCGGCGTGTCGGCGTCGGCCAGGAACCATTGCTGCTGCTCCAGCGGCGACAGCGAGGCGTCCTCCAGCGCGGCGGTGATGATCACGTGGGTGGCGCCGCCGGCGCTGGTGGCGAAGGCCTTGGCGCCGTTCAGCACCCAGCCGCCCTCGACCCGCCTGGCCACGGTCTGGCCCGACAGGCGCTGGTAGAGGTCCTGCGTGTCCTGGCGGATCGGCTCGGAGCCCCAGATCACGAACCGCATCTTGCCGGCCACCACCTGCGGGAAGATTTCCCGCTTCAGCGCTTCGCTGCCGAAATCGTTGATCAGGTCGACCGTGTTGATGTGGCCCTCGTAGCAGCGCCCCAGCGACAGATCGCCCGCCGCCACCGCAGCGGTGATGCGCCACTGCGTCAGCGGATCGCCGTTGCTCATGGAGACGCCGTGGCCGCCATGCTCCTTGGGCACCGAGGTGGCGAGCAGGCCGGCGGCCTGCAGATCGGCGAAATCCTCGTGCGGGAAGGCGTTGTCCTTGTCGTAGCCGGCGGCGCGCGCCGCGAACTTGGCCGTCAGCTTGCGGGCCGACTCGATCAGTGCCTCGGGCTGTTGGCTCTTCATGCCGCCTGTACTCCTTCCCACTATTGCTGCCCCATTATTGCTGCATCGAGAAATAGACGCGTCCGAAATTGGAATTGCGGTACAGCTCCGCCGGCTCGCCGGCGGCGATGATCCGCCCCTCCTCCAGCAGCAGCGCGTGCGAGGCCAGTTCCTGGACGATCGACAGGTTGTGCTCGACCACGATGATGATGGCGCCCGATTCGCGCAGCGAGATCACCGCATCGAGCACCACCTGCAGGCTGGTCTTGTCCATGCCGCTGGCCGGCTCGTCGAGCAGCAGGATCTTGCCCTCGCTGCACATGGCGCGGCCCAGCGCCACCAGCTTGCGCTCGGCATAGGAAAGATCGCGCACCAAGCGGTTGGCGGCGGCGGTCAGCCCCAGCCGCGTCAGCACCGCCTCGATGGTGGCATCCGCCGCCGCCTTGACTTTGGCCAGCGACCAGGCGCGGATCAGGCTGGGCGCACGGCCGGCGGCGGCCAGCAGGTTCTCGTAGACGGTCAGGCTGTCGAACACCTTGAGGTCCTGGAACATGCGCACGATGCCCAGCCGCGCGATGGCGTCCTGGCGCAAACCCACCAGCTCGCCGCCGTTCCAGCGCACCGAGCCGAGATCGGGCAGCAGCGAGCCGGCCACGATGTTGAGGATCGTGGTCTTGCCCGCGCCGTTGGGGCCGATGACGGCGGTGCAGGTGCCGGGGCGGAACTCCATCGACAGCTCGTTGCAGGCGACGATGTTGCCGAAGCGCTTGGAGATGCGCTCCAGGCGCAGGCTGTCGGCGTTGCTCATCGGCGATCCTCCGCGCCTGTCGGGCTATTTCTTGGCAATTTTCGTCTCCGGCAGCATGCCGCTGGGCCGCAGCATGATGACCAGGATCATCACCGCGCCGAACAGGATCTGCTGCAGCGCCGCCGCCGCGCTCTCGCCGATGTTCATCTCGATCAGCAGTGCCGGCAGCACCGAGATCACGAAGCCGCCGGCCAGCGCGCCATAGGGATTGCCCATGCCGCCGATCACCACCATGGCCAGGAGCTGCACCGAGGTGTGGATGGTGAAGCTGGAGGGATCGATGAAGCCGATGACGCCGGCATAGACGCAGCCGGCGATGGCGGCCAGCGAGGCGCCGACGGCGAAGAACGACACCTGGATCAGCCGCACCGGCACGCCCAGCGACAGGGCGGCGGCCGGCTCCTCGCGCACCGCCCGCGCCCGCAGGCCGACATTGCTGCGCAGGATGGCCAGCGCGATCAGCAGCGAGCCCACCGCCAGGACCAGGGTGAGGACGAAGCTCTGCGTGCGCGAGGCGAATTCGATCGGGCCGATGATGGGTGCTGGAATGCCGGCCAGGCCCTGCACGCCGTTGGTGATGGCGGTGGTGTTGATCAGCAGGGTGGTGAAGATCACCTGCAGGGCGAAGGTGCCCATGACCACGAAATGCTCGGGCAGCAGGGTGATGATGGCGCCGATGGTGATGGAGATGGCCAGCGCGATCAGCACCGCCAGCCCGACCGCCGGCAGGAACAGCTCGCCGCCGCCCAGCTTGGTGCCGAGATAGCCATAGGTGTAGGCGCCGACCGAGAAGAAGGCGGCATGCGCGATCGACAGCATGCCGACATAGCCGACCGAGATGTTGTAGGAGACCGACAGCGAGGCGAAGATCAGCGCGAAGGTCAGGACGGTGATCCAGTATTCCATGGCCTAGCTCCCGGCCTGCTTGGGTTCGGCGGCGGCGACGGTCACGACGCTGGCGCGCAGCTTGGCGCGCCGCTGCAGCCAGGGGATGAGGATGCGCGACACCACGATGCCGCCCATCAGCACCGACTGCAGGATGGTGTCCTGCCAGCCGCCGCCGATCGAGGCGATGGACTGGGCATAGATGAAGGCCGCGCCGACCGAGGCGAGCCACCAGGTCATGATGCCGGCCTTGGGCATGATCAGCGAGATCAGCGCGCCGTAGAGCACGATCGGGAAGCCGTCGCCCGGCAGGGTGGGATGGCTGAGGATGGCCAGGCTGCCGCCCAGCCCGGCCAGCACGCCGGTGGCGAAGAAGATCTGGAACCGCACCGAGGTCTCGCTGACGCCGACCACGCTGGCGCCTTCCGCGCTCTGGCCCAGCGCCACGGCACTGGCGCCGGTGCGGGTGCGGGCGAGCCAGAAGGCGAACAGCGCGCAGGCCAAGAGCGAGATGGCGGCTTTCAGCAGGTTCCAGGTCAGCACGCGCGAGCCGCCGATCTGCGTCACGCCCAGGTCGGGCGGCTGCACGTAGAGCGGCGAGGCGCCGAACCAGACCTGGATCACGTTCTGGATCACGATCAGGATGCCGAGCGAGGTGACGAACGGCGCCAGGTGGTTGACCTTGCGCTGGCCGTAGAGGCCGGTGACGGGCTGGTAGATGAAGCGGTCGATCAGCGAGCCGATCAGCCCGGCCAGCACCACGCCGCCGGCGATGCCGAGCGGGATCGGCAGGCCGTTGCGCACCGACAGGAGGTAGACGCTGTAGCCGCCGACGCTGAACAGCGCGCCCAGCGCCAGATGGAAGATGTTGGTGGTGCGGGCGATGAAGCCGAAGCCGATGGCGATCAGCGCCCATTCCGCGCCGGTGTAGAAGGCCTGGATCAGAATTTCGAGGAAATGCGTCATGTCTTCGACACCATGTTCCGGCGCTGCGGGCGGCGGCTTCGCTTCAGAAGAGTGACCAAAGCTGCTCCTTGGGGAAGGCGTCCTTCTCGTAGACGCCGATCAGCGAGCCGCCCTTGAGCACCGCGAAGCGGTCGCAGGCGTTCATCGCCAGCCCGACATTCTGCTCCACCAGCACCGTGGTCATGCCCGAGGCCTTCAGCCGCTGCAGGAACTGCAGCAGCGCCGACACCGCCAGGCCCGACAGGCCCAGCGACGGCTCGTCGACCATCAGCACGGAAGGCCGCGACGCCAGCCCGCGCGAATTGGCCACGATCTGCTGCTGCCCGCCGCTCAGGCGGCCGACGATCTCGCCCGGCCGCTTGGCCAGCAGCTCCTCGCTGCTCGAAAGCTGCTCCCAGGAGGCGGCGGCTTCCTCGCGCGTGCGGGTGAAGGCGCCCAGCGTCACGTTCTCCTTGATGCTCATCTCGGCGAACAGCGCGCGGCCCTGCGGCACCAATACCACGCCCTTCTTGACCCGCGACGGCACCGAGGCGCCGGTGATGTCGGCGCCCTGGAACGTGACCTTGCCCTGCGAGGCCGGCACCAGGCCGGCGATGCAGCGCAGCAGCGTGGTCTTGCCCGCCCCGTTATGGCCCAGGATGCCGACCGTCTCGCCGCGGAAGAAACGCAGGTCGATGCCGCGCAACACCTCCCAGCCGCGATAGCCGGCGGAAAGCTGGCGCACCTCGAGCACGGCTTCCCGCGTTTCCTGCTGACTCATGGCATAGGCTCTCCAGGGGGCCGCGCTCCTCTCCCGCCCGTCCCGGATGCGGCGCGGGAGGGAGAGGACGCGGATGGCCGCGGCTTGGCGATCAGGCCGCTCAGTCCAGGCTGATGCGCCGGGTCGGCGTCGGCTTGCCGTCCTTGATCTCGACCAGCATCATCGGCTCGACGATGCGGCCGTCCGGCAGGAAGGTCACCGGGCCGGCGATGGTCGGCAGCGGGCCGGCCTTCTGGGCCTCGACGAAATTGATCCCGCTCCAGCCCTTGCCGGCGCGCTTCATGGCCTTGAGCGTCTCGGCGATGATCTGGCCGCCCTGGTAGCCCATGGCGACGTATTGCGAGATCTCCTTGCCGTGCTTGGCCTTGTGGCCCTCGCGCAGGTTCTTGTAGTTGGCATCGGCGTCGTCGAAGGCGAAGTTGGTGTAGAAGGCGCCTTCGATCAGGTTGGCGTTGCCGGTCGAGGCGACGCCGCCCATGTCGGAGATGCCGAAGATCTTGCCCTTGTAGGAGCGGGTGTGCAGCTCGCGCACCACCGGCACGATCTGGGTGGCGATGGCGATGGGGAAGATGCCGTCGGGCTTGGCCGCCAGGGCCGCCGTCACCTGGGCGGCGACGTCGGTGCTGCCGGCGGGGATCTGCTCGGACGCCACCACCTTGCAGCCCAGGCGCGGGCAGACGTCGTTCTCGATCGCCTTGGCCTGCACCACGAAGGCTTCCGAGTTCTCGTACAGCAGCGCGATGGTCTTGACGTCGCGCCGCATGGCCTCGCGGACGATGATCTCGCCCTGGATCGAATAGGCCGGCAGCATGGAGGTGAAGAGCGGGCCGAGCTTGGTGACCTCGCCCTGGGTGACGTTCAGCATCGCCACCTTGTCGCGGTTGGCCTGCGGGGCGGCGGCGATGGCGACGCTGGTATAGGTCAGGTAGACGAGCTGGGCGTCGTGGCGCGAGCGCAGCAGCTGGTAGCCCTGGAAGCCGACGCGCGGATCGGCCTGCGAATCGACATAGACCACGCCGATCTCGGGCAGCCCGTCGGCGGCGCGCGTCTTGGCGTATTCGGCCAGGTAGGTGTCGAGGCCCTGGCGGATCTCCTCGCCGATGAAGCCGGCATTGCCGGTCAGCGGCAGCAGGCCGCCGACGGTGAGCTTGGCGGGGAGGTTCTCGGCCTGCGCCGCCGTCGTCCCCATGCCCAGAGCCAGCGCCAGGACGCATGTCGCGGTCCGGCCCTGGCGAACGAATTTCGTCCACAGCGACTTGATCATTGTTTCCTCTCCTGCGCCCTGGTTTTGCGATCGGGTGTCAGCGTTTTGGAAAAATTACCTTAAAAGCGTCCTAATTGCCTAGTCCAATTTGCTATAATTTTACATCAATCGGTATTTAATACTGCCAGATTGCTTCGTTTGCGGTGGTAACAATTCCGTGCCGCGCAAGGCCGTTCCGTGCAGTGCGGAACGGCCCGCGATAGCCGGCGGCTCAGCGTTTCCACTGGCTGTTGCTGCGACCCAGCATGTGGCCGGCGATCATGTTCTTGTGGATCTGGGCGGTGCCGCCGTAGATCGCCCCGCCGCGCGTCTCGCGCAGGCGATGCTCGATCGGATATTCCGTCATGTAGCCGTAGCCACCCAGCAGCTGCAGGGCGTCGTCGCAGATCTCCTTGGCGGCCTGCGCCACATAGACCTTGGCGACCGAGGTCTCCAGCGGATCGGCTTCCTCGCCATGGGCGTTGGCGGCGGCGCGCCAGGTCAGGAGCTGGGCGGCGTCCAGCTTCACCTTCATGTCGGCGATCATCCATTGCAGGCCCTGGAAATCGGCCAGCTCGCGGCCGAATTGCTGGCGCTGCTTGATGTAGTCGATGGCGTAGTCGAGGCAGAATTCGGCGTTGCCGAGCTGGCGCGCCACGCTGCCCAGCCGCTCGCCGTTGTAGTGGCGGATCAGCTTGCCGAAGGCGTTGTGGTCGACCACCACGTGATCGGCCGGCAGGCGGCAATCGTCCATATAGAGTTCGTATTGCAGCTCGCCCGCCATGTTGCGCGTGCCGGCGCTGAGCGAGAAGCCGGGCGCGTCGTGCGGCAGGATCACCGCGCCGATGTCGTTGGGCGTGCCGGTGTTGCCGAAGCGGCAATAGAGCAGCGTGCAGTCCGATTCGTCGGCGAAGCTGACGAAGATCTTGCTGCCGTTGATCACCACCTCGTCGCCCTCGACGCGGGCGCGGGTGGTCATCGCCGTGGCGGCCGAGCCGGCGCCGGGCTCGCTGATGCCGATCGACATGGTGATCTCGCCGCGGCACAGCGCGCCGACGTAGCGCTGGCGCAGTTTCTCCGGCGCCAGGGCGGCGACCGCGCCCATCGGCCCGGTGTTGAAGCGATGCGAGAACCCGCCCAGCCGCACGTCGCAGACCTGGAACGCCTGCGTCACGCGCAGCACGGTCAAGAGCGGCAATTCCATGCCGCCATAGGCGCGCGGCAGGGTCATGCCGCAGAATCCGTCGGCGCCCATCTGCAGCTTCAGCGCCCTGGTCGCCTCGGGCGAGCCGTCTTCCAGCAGCGCCCGGTAGCGGCGCTCGTAGGCGCGCCTGGCGGCATCGACGAAATCCTGTCCGACCTCGGTCAGCTTTTGCATGTGCGACATTCCCCGATTGAAACTGGTGCCGGCGCCGGCCGGCATGCCAGCGCGCGTCAGCCGCGCGCCGCCTGGTCGTTGAAAAACGCCTTCAGCTCGACCTTGCGCACCTTGCCGCTGGCGGTCTTTGGCAGCTGCTCGCGCACGAAGACGTGGCCCGGAATCTTGTAGGAGGCGATCTTGCCGGCGCAGAACTTGCCGATCTCGGCCTTGTCGATGGCCGCGCCCGGCTTGGCGACGATGAAGGCCGCCCCCACCTCGCCCTTGCCGGCATCGGGCACGCCCAGCACCGCCACTTCGGCGATGGCGGGATGGCGGCCGAGGAAGGCTTCGACCTCCTGCGAGGCGACGTTGAAGCCGGAGCACTTGTACATGTCGGTGTAGCGGCCGAGCCAGGTCAGGCGCCCGTTCTGGTCGAACACCCCGACATCGCCGGTGTGCAGCCAGCCGTCCTGGTCGATCGCCTTGGCGGTGGCTTCCGGCTGGTTGAAATAGCCCAGCATGATCTGCGGCCCCTTGACGATGATCTGCCCTTCCGTGCCGACCGGCGCATCGCTGCCGTCGGGCAGGACGGTGCGCACCGTCATCTCGGGCCAGGGCCTGCCTTCGGTTTTCATGCTGTCGGGATCGAGATCGAGCGCATAGGTCACCGGGCCGCAGGTCTCGGTCATGCCGTAGCCGGTGATCGCCGCCTGGAAGCCGAACTTGCGCAGCAGGTCGAGATGGTAGGGGCGGCGCGGGAAGATGTTGGCCATGCGCAGGCTGGCGACGCGCTGCGAGGAGAAGCCGGGCGCATTGGCCAGATCATCCAGGATGTAGACGATGCAGCCGATCACCGTGCAGCGGTGTTTCTCGATCAGGTCCAGCGCCTCGGCCGGATCGAAGCGCTCCTGCATCACGATCGAGCCGCCGACCAGGGCGGTCGGCAGCATGGCGTTGTGGCAGCCGGTGATGGCGAACATGGGATAGATCAGGAAGGTGCAGTCGCCGTCCCGCAGGTCGCGCGCCAGGCGCAGGGAATTGTTCAGGGCGGCGTGCGGGATCATCACGCCCTTGGGCCGCGAGGTGGTGCCCGAGGTGTAGAGGATATAGGCCAGCGCCTTGGGGTCGGTGGCCGGCTGCGGCGTGCGCGGCTGGGCCTTGCCGGCGGCGATGAAATCGTCCCAGCCGACGAAGGGCGTGGCACAGGGCACCGCCGGCCGGGCGACCACGACGTGCTGCAGGTTAGGCACCGAGGCGGGGTCCTGCAGGATCTCGCGGATCACCTCGACATAGGAGAATTCCTGCGACGTCGCCTGGGTCAGCAGCACCTTGGCGCCGGAATCCTTCAGCGTGTGGCGCAGATCCTCGACCCGCAGCCGGGTGTTGAGCGGCGTCAGCACCGCGCCGATGCGCGTGACGGCGAACTGGATGGCGACCCATTCCCAGATGTTCGACATCCACAGCGCCACGCGGTCGCCCGGCTGCACGCCCAGCGCCAGCAGCCCCTGCGCCACCTGGTCGACCTGGGCGCTCATCTGGCGATAGGTGAAGCTGCGCCCGTCGGCCACGATGAACTGGCGATCGGGCCAGCGGCCCACCGCCCGGGAGAAGATCCGGTCGATGGTGGTCTCGAACAGGACCAGTTCCTGAAATCCGTTTCTGTCGCCCAACACGGCGTACTCCCTACTGTCGCTTTCTTGTTGTGAGGCCGATTAGAGCATTTTTGCTATCAATTGTATCAATTTTTTCTGCCCGGAACGGCAAAATTGATACATTCCGGGCCGCAAGATCTGCGCCGGCCGCAAGCCGGCTCCGGAAAGCGATGGGAAAGGAGCTAGATGATGACGCCGGCGGTGACGCTGTCGGCCATCATCAGGCTGCGCAGGCGGGTGAGGCCGTCGACGAAGATCTCGTCGCTGGGCGCGCCCAGCAGCGACAGGCGCACCGCCGACAGACGCATGGTCATGCCGACGGCGAAATTGGCCGCTGCCGCCACGGTGAAGCCGTTCAGCGCCGCCGCCGAGGCGAAGTCGGCGGAGTGCCAGTGCGGCGGCAGGCGCAGCCAGACGAAGAAGGCGCGCGGATCGGCGGTGAAATCGGCCTGCGGCAGATGGGTGCGCAGCAATCCCAGGCGGCCGGCGATGGCGGCGCGATAGGCACGCGCCACGTCGGCCATGGCGCCGCTTTCGATCAGGTGGCTGACGATCTCCGGGCCCAGCGGGCTGAGGTGGAAATAGCGGTCGCGGACCTGCTGCTCGAAGCGCTGGCCCCAGCCCGGCGGCGTCACGATATAGCCCGCCGGCACGCTGGCGCTGACTGACTTGCCGGCGCCGAAGATGGCGAAGGTGCGCTCCGGCGCGATGGCGGCCAGTGGCGCGATCGAGGAGGTCAGCTCCGACAGCGCGGCATGGTCGTCGATCAGCACCAGGTCGTAGCGGCGGGCGATCTCGGCGATCAGGCGGCGGCGGTCGGCGCGCATCACCGCCGCGGTCGGGTTGTGCAGCTCGCTCTGCAGATAGACGATGCGGCCGCGCCCCTCCAGCGCCGCCCGCTCCAGCGCGTCGGGCAGGATGCCTTCGTCGTCGCGCTCCAGCGGCTCCAGCCGCCAGCCGTAGTTGAAGGCCAGCACTTTCAGGCCGGGATAGGTCAGCGCGTCGGTCAGCACCGACTCGCCGCGCACGATATTGCCGAGGATGGCGGCGGCCAGCCCCTGGTTGGCGCTGGCCACGACCACGATGCGGCTGGCATCGGCCTCCACGCCCAGCCCGGCGATCCAGCGCGCCGCGGCCTGCGCGTGGCGCGGTGCGGCGCGATAGGTGACGTATTTGCGCAAGCCCAGCAGCCGGTCGCTGTCGGCCAGCTCGCGCAGCGCGTCGCGCACGATGGCGGAAACCTGCGGCGCGGGCGCCGCCGGCAGCGCCAGGTCGATCATCTGCCGCTCGGGCGGGCTGACCGGCAGCTCGGCGCGCAGCCGGCCGACATCGGCCAGCGCGCCGCGCAGCGGGCTGATCGCCCCGCCGCCGCCGCCGAACGGATTGTCGCTGACGAAGGTGCCGCGGCCGGTCTCGCCGGTGATCAGGCCGCGCTCGGCGGCGATGGCGTAGGCGCGCCCGGCGGTGCCCACCGTCAGGCCGAGCAGCGTGGCGAGCTGGCGCTGCGGCGGCAGCCGCGTCTGCGGCGGCAGCTCGCCGGTTTTGATCGCGTCCTCGAGGCAGGCGAGAATCGCCAGGTAGCGGGGCCCGCGCAGGGTCTCCACCCGGCCGATCCATGCCGTCGTGTCGCGACCGCCTTTGGCGTTCATCCGAATCCTTTCGCTCATGGCCGGCGACTCTTTCCGCTGCTTCATCGATCGGCTCCCGCCGGCGCCCGGCGCGCCGCCCAGGCGGCGACGGACTTCGTCCGGAGGGCGGACGCGGAAGGGGACGGCAAGAACGATCGGAATTCGGCGGCGGGGAAAGGACGCGGACCCGAAAGCGGCCCGGCGCGGGTGTATAAATTCCCCCCGGCGCTGTCAATCGGCGGCGACCGGCGGACGCTGCGATGCGGCAAGGCGGCCGCGGCGTTTCTAGGCGAACTCATTGGCCCACCTTTGCGGCACGCGGACCGGCAGGCCCAGCACGAGCTGGGCATAGGTCTTGCCCTGGGTGTCGAGATTGACCGACGAGGTGCCGCCGCCGCCCAGGCTTTCGCGCAGCAGGAAATTCAGCGCCGCCAGGCCGGGCAGTTCGTAGCGCTCGACCTCGCCGCGCACGAAATGGGAAAAGGCGCGCCGCACCGCCTCGGCCGTCAGCGAGGCGCGGATATAGGGCAGGTATTCCGCCTTGCGCGCGATGATCCCGACATTGGCGTCATTGCCCTTGTCGCCGCTGCGCGCCACGGCCAGCCTGATCAGCGGTACCTCGATCATGCGCTCGGGTTCCAGCGGCGGCTCGGGCCGCGGCGCCGGCGCGCCGCGCGGCGCGGCCGCGGCGCCGCCGCGCTCGACCATCGGCCAGCTCTGCGCACCGATCCGCACGGTGATCTCGACCGCTTCCTTGTCGACCAGGAACGAGAACAGCCGCACGATCGGCGATACCGCCGGCCGGCCGGCGATCATGCCGCATTTGCCGGTGGTCATGCTGAGTCCGGTGCCGACATATTCGCGGGCGAAGAGCTCGGCGCCTTCCTTGCGCGCGTGCCGCACGACCAGGCGCGAGACGACCTCGCGCAGTTCCTCGTTGCCGGCCACGCCGTCGCGGCCGTAGAGCGTGCCCGCCCCCACGATCTGCAGCGAGGTCTGCGCGAAATCGCCCAGCCCGGCGCGCTGCAGCAACCGGCGGGTGCGGCGCAGCAGCGCCTCGGCATCGGCGCGCGCCTTGGCTACGACGTCGAAGCCGGCGATCACCTTCATGGCGATGGCGCCATAGCCGCCGGGAAACGTGGCCGACACCTTGTACTGGCCGGTGGCCGGCAGGCCGCGCGCGCCGGCGACGCGCACCCGGTCGGGCCCGTCCTGCGCCAGCGTCACCTGGGTGAAATCGCACACGACGTCCGGCAGGATGTAGGCGGCGGGATCGCCGATCTCGTAGAGAAGCTGCTCGCCGACGCTGAGCGGCGAGACGGTGCCGCCGGTGCCGGCCGGCTTGGTGACGACGAAGCCGCCCTCGGCCGACACTTCGGCGATGGGATAGCCCATGTCGTCCCAGCCCGCCACGCTGTCCTGCCAGTCGGTGAAATTGCCGCCGGTGGCCTGCGCGCCGCATTCCAGCAGGTGGCCGGCGAGACTGCCGGCGGCCAGGCGGTCGAGATCGGTGCGCGACCAGCCGAATTCGTGGATCAGCGGCCCCAGCACCAGGGCGCTGTCGACGCAGCGGCCGGTGACGACGATATCGGCGCCGTGGTCGAGCGCGGCAGCGATGGGAAAGGCGCCGAGATAGGCGTTGGCGCTGAGCAGCTTGGCCGGCAGCTTCTCGCCGCTTTGCAGCTCGCGCACGTCCTGCGCCCGCCAGTGCTCGATGCCCGGCATCAGATCGTCGCCGGATACGGTGGCGATCTTCAGCTTCAGGCCCGCCTCGCGCACCACCGCTTCGAGCGCCGCGCCGCAGGCCTCGACATTGACGCCGCCGGCATTAGCGATGACCTTGATCTTCTTCTCGGCGATCTGGCGGACCAGCGGCTGCACCACCGCGGTCACGAAATCGGTGGCGTAGCCCGCGCCCGGGGCGCGCTGGCGCTGCTTGACCAGGATCGCCATAGTCACTTCGGCGAGATAGTCGAGCACCAGATAGCGGATGTCGCCGCGCTCGACCAGTTGCCTGGCCGCTTCCGGCGAATCGCCCCAGTAGCCCGATGCCCCGCCAATGCGAACGGTTTTGCCCGCCATCGCTCCCTTTCCCCGCGCCCGCCGCCGTGACGGCAGTGCGGCGATCACTCGATCGTTTCCACCCAGCCCGGCTTGCGCTTCTCGACGAAAGCCAGCGTTCCTTCCCTGCCCTCCGGCCCGCGCACCGCGCGCACGAAGGCGTCCGCCGCCAGGTCGCGGATCGTCTCCATCTCCAGCGCGCCGGCGGCGCGCAGCATCAAGCGCTTGGTCTCGGCCACCGCCTGCGGCGCGCAGCGCAGGACGCGGTTGATGACCGATTTCAGCTCGGCTTCCAGCCTGTCGTCGTCCTCGGCCACGATCTGCGCCAGGCCGATCGCGCCGGCCTGCACGCCGCTCAGTCGCGCGCCGGTGACGCCCAAATAGCGCGCCTGGGTCAGTCCGATGCGGCCGACCACGAAAGGCGAGATGGTGGCCGGCACCACGCCCAGCGTGACTTCGGTGAGCGCGAAGGTCGCCTTGGCGTGCGCGATGGTGATGTCGGCGACGCAGCTCAGCCCGACGCCGCCGCCCAGCGCGAAGCCCTCGACCACCGCGATCACCACCTGCGGCGCGGTGTTGATGGTGTGCAGCATCAACCCGCCGCGGCGATTGCCCTCGCGCACCTCGTCGACGGCGGAGGGGACCGCCGGCTGGCCGCCGGCCGCCTGCATGTTCTTGATGTCGCCGCCGGCGCTGAAGGTCTTGCCCGCACCACGGATCACCACCACGCGCACCGAGCGGTCGTCGCGGATGCTCTCGAACAGCGCCAGGATCTCGCGCTGCATCGGGCGCGTCATGGCGTTGCGCGCCTCGGGCCGGTTCAGCCACAGATGCAGCACCGGTCCGGCGCGCTCGACGCGGATGGGGGAGGGTTCGGCGGCGCTCACTTGCTTTTCTCCCGCGCCGGCAGCGTGCCCATGACCTTCGAGATGATGGTCAGCATCACCTCGTCGGCACCGCCGCCGATCGAGGTCAGTCGCATGTCGCGATAGGCGCGGCTGATCGGGGTCTCGCTCATGTAGCCCATGCCGCCGAAATACTGCAGGCAGGAATCGGTGACCTGGCGCATCAGGCGGCCGACCTTCAGCTTGGCCATCGAGGCCAGCATGGTGACGTCCTCGCCCGCCATGTAGATCTCGGCGGCGCGATAGAGCAGGGCGCGCAGCGCCTCGATCTCGGTCTGCAGCTCGGCCAGCTTGAAATGCACCACCTGGTTGTCGAGGATCGGCTTGCCGAACACCAGGCGCTGGCGGGTGTAGTCGATGGTCTCCTGGATGCAGCGCTCCATCGGCAGCAGCGCCTTGGCGACGCCGAACATGCGCTCCTCCTGGAACTGCTGCATCTGGTAGGTGAAGCCCAGCCCCTCCTCGCCGATGCGGTTGCGCACCGGCACCTTCACGTCGTCGAAGAAGATCTGGCCGGTGTCGGAGCAGCGGTTGCCCAGCTTGTCGAGCTTGCGCGCCACCTCAACGCCCTTGGTCTTCATCGGCACGCAGATCAGCGTCTTGTTGCGATGCACCGGTCCTTCGCCGGTATTGGCCAGGAGACACATCCAGTCGGCCTGGGTGCCGTTGGTGGTCCACATCTTGCCGCCGTTGATGACGTAGTCGTCGCCCACCCGCCGGGCGGTGGTCTTGATCGAGGCCACGTCGGAGCCGGCGCCGACCTCGGACACGCCCAGGCAGGCCACCATTTCGCCGCTGATCGAGGGCGCCAGGAATTCCTGGCGCACCGCGTCGGAGCCGAACCGGGCCAGGGCCGGCGTGGCCATGTCGGTCTGCACGCCGATCGCCATGGGAACGCCCGAACAGCGCACGCGGCCCAGCTCCTCGGCATAGGCAAGGCCGTAGGAATAGTCGAGCCCCTGGCCGCCATACTCGACCGGCTTGTTGATGCCGAGGAAGCCCAGCTTGCCCATTTTGCGGAACAGTTCCTTGGCCGGAAAGATTCCCGCCGCCTCCCATTCGTCGACGAAGGGATTGATCTCGGCGTCGATGAAGCGGCCCAGATTGCGCCGCAGCTCTTGATGTTCGGACGTAAACAGCACCTTGTTCCTCCGCCAGTGGCGACGGCCTTCTACAGTCGGGCGACGCCGAAGGTCGACGGCCGCAGATCGATTCGTTCCGCGTCGCGGCAGATCGCCAGGCAGATCGCCAGCACCGCGCGCGTGTCGCGCGGATCGATCAGCCCGTCGTCCCATAGCCGCGCCGTAGCATAGAGCGCGGTCGATTCGCGGTCGAACTGGTCGACGATCTGCCGCTCGCGCGCCTTGAGCTTCTCCCGGTCGAGCGCCTTGCCGGTGCGCTTGGCCTGGCCCTCGGCCACGATCGACAGCACGCCGGCCGCCTGCTCGCCGCCCATCACCGCCACCCGGTTGTTGGGCCAGGCGAAGATGAAGCGCGGATCGTAGGCGCGGCCGTTCATGGCGTAGTTGCCGGCGCCGAAGCTGGCGCCGATATGCAAAGTGAACTGCGGCACGGTGGCGTTCGATACCGCCTGGATCATCTTGGAGCCATGCTTGACGATGCCCTTGCGCTCGACCTCGCGGCCGACCATGAAGCCGGTGGTGTTCTGCAGGTAGACGATGGGCGTGCCGGCCTGGCACATGAGCTGGATGAACTGCGCCGCCTTGACCGCACCCTCGGCGTCGATCGGCCCGTTGTTGCCGATGAAGGCGCAGGCATGGCCCTCGATCATCGCCTCGACGCAGACCGTGGCGCTGCCGTAGAGCGGCTTGAACTCCAGCAGGTCGGAATCGTCGACGATGCGGGCGACGACTTCCTTCACGTCGTAGGGCACGCGGAAATCGACCGGCACCACCCCGGCCAGCTCGTCCGGGTCGTAGCGCGGCTCGCGGAAGGAGCGCGGCGGGGCCGGCCGCAGGCGATCGTTCCAGCGCAGTTGCGCCACGATATCGCGGGCCAGGCTGATGGCGTGCGCATCGTCCTCGGCCAGGAAATCGGCGACGCCGGAGACCGCGGCATGCATCTCCGCTCCGCCCAGCTCCTCGGCGGTGGCGACCTCGCCGGTGGCCGCCTTCAGCAGCGGCGGGCCGGCCAGGAAGACGTTGGCGCGGTTGCGCACCATGACGACGTAGTCGGACAGACCCGGCAGATAGGCGCCGCCCGCCGTCGAGGAGCCGTGCACCACGGCGATCTGCGGAATGCCGGCCGCCGACAGGCGCGCCTGGTTGCGGAAGGTGCGGCCGCCCTCGACGAAGGTCTGCCCCTGGTAGTTCAGGTTGGCCCCGCCGGATTCGACCAGGTAGACATAGGGCAGCTTGTTGGCCAGCGCGATCTCCTGGGTGCGCAGGCGCTTCTTGCTGCCCATCGGCGTCGAGGTGCCGCCCTTGATGGCGCTGTCGGAGGCGGAGACCAGGCAGCGCACGCCGCCGACATAGCCGATGCCGGAGATGACGCCGCCGCCCATCACCGTCTGGTCGCCGTCGTCGTCGTGCATGCCCAGCCCGGCCAGCGAGCACAGCTCCAGGAACGGCCGGTCGCGGTCGAGCAGCAGCCCCAGCCGCTCGCGCGGCAGCAACTGCTTGCGGGCCACGAACTGCGCCCGCTTGGAAGCGGACAGGTCGCGGATGCGCTGCTCGAGCGTGCGGAAGCCCTCGATCAGCTCGAGCATCGCGGCGCGATTGGCCGCGAATTCCGGACTGTTCCTTTCGATGCGCGATTCGAATACCGGCATGCTGCGATCGTCCTCCCCGCCGCAGGCATAGCCTGCTAGCGCGTCGAGATCGACGGATTTTCCACCCCCAGGACGAAACGGCCGATGGTGCCGCGCTGCCGGTCGAGGTTGTCGTGCAGCGACAGGGTGCGGGCGTCGCGCCAGAACCGGTCGGCGCCGTAGCGCCGGGCGGTCGACTTGGCGCCGCAGATCTGGAACAGCTTGGCCCCGGCGGCGACCGACATCTCGGTGGCGAAGGTCTTGGCCTGGTAGATGGCGTTCATGGTGTCGAACGGCGAGGCGGTGCCGGCCTCGACGCCCTGCAGCATCGTGGCGGCGCGGAACACCAGGGCGCGCGAGGCCTCGATCGAGGTCGCCATCTCGGCGACGTGGATCTGCACGTTCAGCTCCTTGGCGGCGTTGTCGTAGCCGACCGTGGGCTGCAGCGTGTTCTTGACGTAGTCGACCGTGAAGTTCAGCGCCCCCTGGGCGAAGCCGGTGAGCAGGGCGGCGAAGCCGAGCTGGTAGAGCGCGCCCAGCACCTTGCTCTCGTAGAACGAGCCTTCCTTGCCCATCACCATGTGGTCGGGCACGAAGCAGTTGTGGAATTCCAGCATGCCGGAGGAGGTGGCGCGCTGGCCCATGTTGTTCCAGCTATCGACCACCTTCAGCCCCGGCGCGTCGATCGGCAGCACCATGACCATCATCTGCTGCGAATCCTCCGACCCCTTGGGCATGCAGTAGAAGATGGCGAAGCTGGCACCCATCGAGCCGGTGGCGAAGGCCTTGCGGCCGTTGACGATCCAGCCGCCCTCGGCCTTTTCCGCCACGGTTTCGGAGAAGATGCGCTTGCCGTCCTTGGTGAAGCGCTCGGTCGGCTCGGCGCCGACATAGCAGAAGGTGGCGCCCTTCTCCTTCACCGCGTCGGCGAAGACCTTCATCTGCGCCTCGCCGGCCATCAGGCCCAAGGTCGCCAGCGAGGCGTTCTGCACGAAGAACACCTGCGCGGTGCTGCTGCAGGCCGCGCCCAGCCGGTCGTTGATCTCGAAGAACTTGGCGTAGTCGCCGCCCGGCCCGACGCCCAGCCCGCCGAACTTCTTCGGCAGGCAGACGCCCAGCAGCCCCGCCTCGCGCAGCGTCTTGATGTTCTCGTGCGGATAGGTGCCGCGGCTGTCGACTTCGATCGCCCGCTCCTTCAGCACCGCCGCCACGTCGGTCAGCGCCTTGTCCAGATCCTTGAAATTCTCGATGCGTGCCACGGTCTTGGTTCTCCGCCCAGTGCCCTCGAACTCTGCCGGCATCGTCACAATGCCTCGGGTCGATTGCTCCAATTCTTACTTAAAATACATCAATTGCAATAGTCTTGAGTTGGCAATACCGTCGCCTTTGTACCAAATGCACTTATCATGGTGCTTCGGCATAAGAATGAACCGCGAGGAGGGCCGCCATGCTGCTTGAGACGGAACAGGAAGCCTCCTTCCGCGACACGTGCCGGCGCTTCGCCGAGCGGGAGATCCGCCCGCTGATCGAGGCGGCCGAGCAATCGGGCAAATACCCCAAGGAACTGCTGAAGAAGGCCGCCGCGGCCGGGCTGCTGGCGGTCACGGCGGCGGAGGAACATGGCGGCGCCTGCGCCGGGCTGGTCTACCAGTGCATCCTGGTCGAGGAGAGCGCGCGGGTCTGCGCCGGGCTGGGCACCGGCTTCATCAGCCTGGGCAACCGCCTGCTGCCGCGCGTCGGCACGCCAGCGCAGATCGAACGCTACTACCTGCCGCTGCTGCGCGGCGAGAAATCGGCCGCCTTCGCCATGAGCGAGCCGGATGCCGGCTCCGACGTGCTGGCCATGCGCGGCACGGCGGAGAAGACGGCGACCGGCTGGCATATCCGCGCCAGCAAGATGTACATCACCGGCGCGCCGTTTTCCGACTACATGCTGGTGGTGGTCTATACCGACCGCAAGGCCCGTCGCGGCGGGCTCAGCCTGTTCCTGGTCGACAGCGACCTGCCGGGCATCGAGATCCGCAAGCTCGACAAGCTGGGCCATCGCTCGATGGAGACCGGCGCCGTGTTTTTCGACTGCGACGTGCCGGAGGCGGCGCTGATCGGCGAGCCCGGCCGCGGCATGGATTACGTGATGTCGGTACTGGAGGACGGGCGCATCCTGCACGCCGCCCGCAGCCTGGGCGTGGCGCGCGCCGCGCTCGAGGACGCCGAGAACTATGCCCGCCTGCGCACCACTTTCGGCAAAACCATCAACCAGTACCAGGCGAGC
>JBFXDA010000044.1:0-26718 GCA_050181585.1 Reyranellaceae bacterium | reverse complement strand
GCGCCGCCCGTCTCCGCCAGCACCTTGGTGATCGCCGCCGTCAGCGACGTCTTGCCATGGTCAACGTGACCGATCGTCCCGATGTTGCAGTGCGGCTTCGTCCGCTCGAATTTCGACTTGCTCATAGAATCACGATCCTTTTGCCTTCAGTTCCTTCCGCCCGCCCGGCCATGCGGCGAGCAGGATAGTTTGGAGCGGGTGATGGGAATCGAACCCACGTAGCCAGCTTGGAAGGCTGGTGCTCTACCATTGAGCTACACCCGCAAGCTTGCGAAATCCTTCGATTCGTCGCCGCTCCGTCGCGTTTTCCGGCAGCCTGGTGGAGGGGGAAGGATTTGAACCTTCGTAGGACAAAGTCCGGCAGATTTACAGTCTGCTGCCATTGACCGCTCGGCCACCCCTCCAGGAAGAACTGGCCACGGGACGCGTCCGCGACAGCACTCAAGAAACGACCAGGCATGCCCGAAAAACGGACCAGCGGACTATCGACATTTTGCCTTGCCTGTCAACCGGAATTGGCAGGAATTTCAAAAACCAAACCGCCGCGGCAAAGCCTTGCCAAGGCGGCCGAATTTGCCTCCGCCCCGGCCCACCGCTAAGAGGAGGCATGGCCCGCCACAAGCACCCCCGCCCCACCGGCAAATACGACCGCCGCCCCCCTGCCCGCTCCGAGGAGGCCGCCGGCGAGCGCGGCGCGGGCGACCGTCCGCGCCGGCCGGAGCGCAAGGGCGGCGGCGGCCCGCGCGAGGACGGGCACTGGCTCTATGGCCGCCATGCCGTGCTGGCCGCCATCGCCAATCCGTTCCGCGAGCTGCGCCAGATCTGGCTGACGCGCGAGGCGCAGGCGCGTTTCGGCGCCGAGCTGGCCCAGGCGATCGCCGGCCGCCCCGGCGGAACGGCGCAGCCCCAGCTTGTCGATCGCGGCGACATCGAGGCGGTTCTCGGCAATGCGGTGCACCAGGGTATCGCCGCCTTCGCCGCCCCGCTGCCGGACCGCGACCTGTCCGAGGTCCTGCCGGCGGAGGATCAGGACGCTACCGTGCTGGTCCTCGATCAAGTCACCGACCCGCACAATGTCGGCGCCATCCTGCGCTCGGCCGAGGCGTTCGGCGCCGCCGCCGTGGTGGTCACCGAACGGCACGCGCCGGAGGAGACCGGCACGCTGGCCAAGGCCGCCTCCGGCGCCATCGAGCGGGTGCCGCTGATCCGCGTCGTCAACCTGGCGCGCGAGCTGGATTACCTGAAGTCGCGCGGCTTCTGGATTCTGGGCCTGGCGGGCGAAGCCACGCAGAACCTCAATCAGGCCAAGCCCGGCGGACGCATCGCCCTGGTGCTGGGGGCCGAGGGCGAGGGCCTGCGCCGGCTGACGCGCGAGCATTGCGACCTGCTGGTGCGCCTGCCGATGGCCGGCGCCATGCCCAGCCTCAACGTCTCCAACGCCGCCGCCGTGGCGCTTTACGAGCTGAACCGGGAAAAGCTGCGTTAGACAAGGCTCTGCCAAGTTGCCTGGCGGACTGGGCTTTGATATGCCACGGCCAGCCTCGCAGCCGGGTTAGCACAGTGGTAGTGCAGCGGTTTTGTAAACCGAAGGTCGGGGGTTCAAATCCCTCACCCGGCACCAGGCTTCCCCCCTCCCATGAGGGCGGTCGGCGGCCATGGCCGGCCCTCGTCAGTATGATTTGGGCAGGCCGAGCGCCTTCTCTGCGATGTAGCACAGGATGAGCTGCTCGCTGACCGGCGCGATGCGCGCGATCATCACCTCGCGCAGATAGCGCTCGACATGGAACTCCTTGGCGTAGCCGTAGCCGCCATGCGTCAGCACCGCCTGCAGGCAGGCGTTGTATCCGGCCTGCGCCCCCAGGTACTTGGCCGCATTGGCCTCCGCCCCGCATTCCTTGCCGTGGTCGTACAGCCACGCCGCCTTGAACGCCATCAGGTTGGCCGCCTCAAGCGCCATCCAGTTCTGCGCCAGCGGGTGCTGGATCGCCTGGTTCTTGCCGATCGGCCGGCCGAACACCACCCGCTCCTTGGCGTACTGGGCCGCCCGCGCCAGCGCCAGCTTGCCGATGCCGATGGCCTCCGAGGCGATCAGCACCCGCTCCGGGTTCAGCCCGTGCAGCAAATACTGGAAGCCCTTGCCCTCTTCCCCGATGCGGTCCTCCAGCGGCACTTTCAGCCCGTCGATGAACACCTCGTTGGAGTCCACCGATTTGCGCCCCATCTTCTCGATCTCCCGCACCTCGATGAACTTGCGGTCGAAATCGGTGTAGAACAGCGACAGCCCCTCGGTCGGCCGCTTGCATTGCTCGGGAGGCGTGGTGCGGGCGATCAGCAGCATCTTGTCGGCCACCTGGCCGGTGCTGGTCCACACCTTGTGGCCATGCACCACGTAGCCGTTGCCCGAGCGCTCGGCGCGGGTGGTCAGGGCGGTGGTGTTGAGCCCGGAATTGGGCTCGGTGACGGCGAAGCAGCCCTTGACCTTGCCCTGGATGATGGGCGGCAGCATGCGCTCTTTCTGCTCCGGGGTGCCGAACACCACGATCGGGTTGGGGCCGAAGATGTTGAGGTGGATGGCCGAGGCCGCCTGCATCGCGCCGCCCGACTGGGCCACGGTCTGCATGACGATGGCCGCCTCGGTGATGCCCAGGCCGGCCCCGCCATATTCCTCCGGCATGGCGATGCCCAGCCAGCCGGCTTCGGCCATCGCCGCGTAGAACTCCTCGGGGAAGCCGCCGTACTTGTCCTTCTTCAGCCAATAGGCGTCGTCGAACTGGCTGCACAGACGCAGCACGTTCTCCCGGATCTGCTCCTGCTCGTCGCTGAAGGCGTAGTCCACTCCCCGTCCCCTTATTCCGCGGCGCGCTTCCTGCGGGGGTCGGGCTGGAAGACCGCCGCCATCATCGCGCCGAGATCGTCGACGTCCTCCAGCGCCGAAAGGCTTTCATAGAGAAGTCCCGCGTCGATCTCCTCGCCCCCGGCGGCGCCGTGCGACATGCAGTCCTGGAATTTCTCCGCCACCTCGCCATCGCTCAGCGGCGCCTGGGTGGAACCGGGAACGACGTCGACGGTGCGCTCGAGAACCCGGCCGCCGGTCTCGACGAACACGGTGGCCGGCTGGAGAAAGCCGGAATTGACGGCATCGACCTCGATCTCGACCCGCTCGGCCAGGGCCCGCACGCGCGGCTCCAGCACGCGGTCGCGGCCGAGATCGGCCAGCTTGAATTCCCCGCGCAGCAGCCCGCAGGCCACCGAGTATTTGACGCTGAACTGGGCCGCCACCTGCAGGTCGCCGGCCGGGTTGAACGCGCCGCCCACCAGCCGGTGCATGTAAGGCGTTATCCGCACCCGAACCCGCCCGATGCTCTCGACCGGGATCGCATTCCGGCGGCCGAGATCGATCGCCGCTTGAACCGGGGCATGGTTGCAGGCGCAGCTCGGGTATTTCTTGATGCCCGTGTTCTCGGTCTCGTAGCGCCGCCCCAGATCGGCCAGCAGCACCTCGGCATCGCCCGGCTCGAAGGCGGAATAGTAGCCGGCCGGCCCCTCGATCGAGGCCACCGGTCCGGTCACGCCGCGGCGCGCCAGCTCGGCCGCCAGCACGCCGCTGCGCGCGGCGAAGGCCGACTGTATGCGCTTGGCCAGGGTCTTCTCCGTCACCGCCTGGTAGGTGCCGCTGGCCTGGCACAGCGCCAGGCCCAGCGCGTTGCGCACCTGGCCGGCGTCCAGGCCCAGCATCACGGCGGCGGCGGCCGCAGCGCCGAAGGTGCCGTGGGTCGAGGTGCCGAACCAGGCCGCGTCGCGCCCGGTCGACATCGCCAGCCGGCACATCAGGTCGCCGCCCACCACGATGGCCGTTATCAGGTCGCGTCCGCTAAGCCTTTCGCGCTCGCCCAGCGCCAGCGCCGCCGGCAGGGTGACGATCTCCGGATGCAGGACGCCGTCGAAATGCAGGCTGTCGTAATCAAGGGCGGCGGCGAAGGTGCCGTTGGCCAGTGCGGCGCCCATGACCGAGGTCCGCCGCCCGCCCGACCACAGCGAGGCATGCGGGGCGGCGCCGTCGGCCAGTACGGTGTCGGCGACTTCAGCGCAACCGGGCTCGGCGGCGCCGGCATAGCCGGTGCCCATCGTGTCGATGATCAGCCGCTTGGCGGCCGCGATCGCGCTTGCCGGCAGATCGTCGTAGCGGGTCGAGGCGATGTGCTGCGCCAGCCTGTCCGAGATTGCCATGGTCGCCTCCTTCGCGCGCGGCTCCGGCCCTGCCCGCCGTCAGGTGGTCGGCGTTGCGCCGCCATCCACCGTCAGCACGATGCCGTTGATGTGCTTGGCGCGGTCCGATGCCAGGAACAGCGCCGCCTCCGCGATGTCGGCGGCCTCGCCCGGGCGGCGCGTCTTCTCGGCATCGGATGCGTCGTTGCCGCCCCGCTCGAGCGCCTGGTCGGCGGCGCTGATGCTGTCGAGCCGCGGCGAGCGGATGGCGCCCGGCGCCACGCAATTGGCGCGGATGCCCTGGCCGATATAGAGGTCGCTGACCGCCTTGGTCATCAGGTTGACGGCCGCGTTGCCGGACGAGCCGGCGATGTGCGAGGGAAAATGCGGGTACTTGCCGCCATTACCCGAGACGTTGACGATGGCCCCGCGCCGCTGGCGCAGCATGTGCGGCATCGCCGCGCGCATGGTGCGGGCATAGGCGAACAGCTTGGCCTCGTAGACCTGGCGCCAAGCGGCATCGTCCAGCTTCAGGAAATCGCCGAAGGTCGAGACCGCCGTGCTGTTGACCAGCACGTCGATGGTCCCGAAGCGGTCGACGAGGCGCGCCGCCGCGGCATCGACCTCGGCGGGACTGGTGATGTCGATCGGCAGCAGCAGGGCATTGCCGGCATCGGGATGGCCGGCGACTACGCCCTCCAGTTTCCGCGCATTGCGCCCCGATAGCCCGGTTCTGGCGCCGGCGCGCAGGAACGCTTGCGCGATCGCGCTGCCCAGTCCGCCCGACGCGCCTACGACCCACACCACCTTGCCGGCGAATTCCTTACTCATCGCGATACCGCCACGTCACCAGCCATAGCCGCGCGTCTCCGGCGCGGTCCAGATGCCCTTGGCCTCCAGCCGCGGCAGCACCAGCTCGCCGAAGTTCTTCACCTCTTCCGGGTTCCACACCGGGAAGGTGACGGCGATGCCGTCGCAGCCGAACTTGCGATGCAGCAGCTCGATATGGTCGGCGACCTCGTCGGCGTCGCCATGGATCTTGCGCGAGCCGGCCACCGAGCCGACCTGGCGCATCTGCAGTTCGCCCAGCGAGCGATAGATGTCGTCGTAGGTCGAGATGCCGGTGCGCACGCCGTTGAGATATTCGACCACGCCCTGCAGATCGACCGTCTCGGCCACCCAGTCGGAGAACTCCTGCGCTTCCTTCTTGCTCTGCCGCACCACGACGGAGACGTGCATCTGCAGCTTCACCGCGTCGGCCGGCCGGCCATGGCTCACCGCCACGCGCTTGATGTCGTCGAAGCGCCGCTTCAGCTCCTCGTGCGGCGTGCGGCCGGGCATGAAGATATAGTCGGCGTATTGCCCGGCGAACTCGCGCCCGGCATCCGAGGCGCCGGCGCTGACGATCAGCGGCAGCGGCTTCTGCACCGGGTGCGGGCCGACCAGCCAGCCGTCGAGATCGAAATACTTGCCGCGATGCTCGATCTCGCCGTCCTGGGTCCAGACTTTCTTCAGCACCTCCATCACCTCGCCGGCGCGTTCGTAGCGCTGCTCGGGGTTCAGGTTGCCGAACAGCTCGCGGTCCAGCGTCTCGCCGAAGCCGGCGCCGGTGACGATGTTGATGCCCCAGCGCCCGCCGCTCATGGCGTCGAGCATGCCGCCGACCCGCGCCACCAGCAGCGGATGGAACCAGGTGGTGTGGATGGTGGTGATGCAGCGCAGCCGCTTGGTCGCCGCCAGCAGGACATTGGCCAGCATCGGCGTCACCAGCGCCGGGTCCATGTAGCCCATCTGCCGCGAATGCGGCCCCATCGAGCCCCAGCCGTCGGCCATGAAGGCGTAGTCGTAGCGCGCCTCCTCGGCGGCTTGCGCCAGCCTGGTGTGCGTCTCGTAGCTCAGCAGGTCGGGCACCCTGGCCGTCGCCGCCGGCGACATGGTGTGCACGCTCTTGCTGTTGGGGTAGAACAGGCCGACCCGCATGCTCATTTCCTGTCTCCTTCGGGCCAGGTGCCGTAAGCACCGCGATAGAACAGCAGCGGGCTGCCCTCGCCGACCATCACCTGGTCGACGGCGCCGACCACGATCTCGTGGTCGCCGCCGGGATAGATGTTGACGAGCTTGCACTCGCACGACGCCAGGGAGCCGGCGATCAGCGGCGCGCCGCCGGGACCGCACACCACGTCCATGGCGGCGAACTTGTCCGGCGCCTTGGAAGCGAAATGCCGGCTGACGTCGATCTGCCGGTCGCTGAGGAAGTTGATCGAGAAGGCGCCGCTCTCGACGATCGCCTGCAAGGTGTTGGACGTGCGGTCCAGGCACACCAGGTAGAGCGGCGGGTCGAGCGACAGGGCGGTCACCGAATTGGCCACCAGCCCCTTGTAGGCGCCGGCGGCATCGCGGCTGGCGATGATCGCCACGCCGGTGGCGAAGCGGCCGGCGAACTGGCGGAAATGCGCCGCGTCGACCAGCGGCACCAGCTCGGTGCCGGGGGGAGCGGCGAGCGGGGCGGTGTTCATGGCGATGCGCTTCCGGCTGGCCCCGCGTCAGATCTTGGTCGAGATCGGCGGCAGGGTGTCGTTCAGCATGAACTGGCCGATGGCGCGATACTTGTAGGCCACCGGATCGTGCGTGGTGTGGGTGCGCGCGTTGCGCCAGTGCCGGTCGAGCCCGTATTTGCGCAAGGTCGAGGAGGCGCCGGCGACGCGGAACATCATCTCGCTGACCTGCAGGCTGGCGTCGTTGGCGGCGGCCTTGGCCTCGGCCACCGCGATCGAGGCGCGGGCATAGGCCTGTTCCAGCGCCTCGCCCTCCAGTCCGCCATGCGCCGCCAGCACCTGGTCGAGCACCGCGCCGGCGCGCAGCACCATCGCTTCGGCGCCGTGGGCGATGACCGACATCTGCCCCACCGCCTGCTGCACGTAGGGGTCGTCGCTGGCGCGGTCGACGCCGGCATCGGCCACCGGCCGCGCCTTGGTGCGGCCGTAGTCGACGCCGTCCTTGAGCGCCGCCAGCGCGATGCCGGCATCGATGGCGGCGTGGGCGACCTGCGAGGCGGCGCCGAGATAGCTGCGCTTCTTGCCGTGCAAGGGCAGCGGCATCACCTCCTCCGCCGCCACCGCCACGTCGGTGAGCCGGGTGGTGCCGGAGCCGGTGGTGCGCTGGCCTAGGCCGTCCCAATCGTCGATCACCTCGATGCCTTGCCGGTCCTTGGGCACGATGGCGATGGCATGGGTGCCGTCGTCGAGCAGCGCCATGACGTAGAGCTGGTCGGCGATCAGGCTGCCGGTGCTGTAGAACTTCACGCCGTTCAGCCGGTAGCCGCCGTCGCCCTGCCGGCTCAGCTTGGTATGGAAGTCGCCCGGCGTCTTGCCGCCACGCTCGGCCAGCGCGTTGGTGATGATGTGGCCGTTCATGACGTCGGCGTAGAAGCGCTGGCGCTGCGCCTCGCTGCCGTCGATGGTCAGCCAGTCCAGCAGCACGAAATGCGGCTGCAGCATCTGCGCCAGGTTGGGATCGCCCTCGCCCAGATGCATCATCATCTGGGCGAACTCGACGAAGCTCGCCTCCGGGCCGCCATAGCGCCGCGGCACCCGCGCCGTCTGCAGGCCCATGTCGCGCAGGGTCTGCGCTTCGGCCAGCGGCAGGACGCGGTTGAGGTCGCGCTCGATCGCACCCTTGGCCAGGATTCCGGCCAGCCGCGCGGCATCGGCCACCAGCGCCGCGCCGGTGGCAGGGCCGGAAACGGCGGCGACCGAATTCCGCGGCGCGGTTCCGGCTTGCATGCGTCCCTCCTCGATCGGTTCGTTGCCGGCGATCTTACACAGCTTTATCCCAAAGGAAACCACAGATACTATGTTTTTTTGGGATAATAATTTTATCAGCAGGTAGAGACATTGCGCGGTTCCGGCGCGGCTTCGCCCGGCGGGACGAGACCGTCCGCGAATCGCGTCCGGACGCGGTCCGCTCCATCTTTTAGCGATTGGCGCCAATTCGCGTGTTTTGACGGGATCGCGAGCGATTCCGTCAGAACATGATTTCTCTAGTAGCCGAGGAAGCGGGAAACGGCGCGGATGTCGGGCGAGGCGAAGGAGAACAACTCTGCCGAGCGCATCGCGGCGGTGGAAATCTGCTTGATCGCCTGGGCGTCGAAATGCTTGCTGGGGCCGGAGATCACCACCGCGCCCATCATGCGCCGCGGCGACAGCCAGATCGGCGCCGCCACCGCCGCCAGGCCCTGCAGCATCTCGTCGAGCGTCAGCGAATAGCCGCGCTCCATCGCCTCCGTCAGCTCGCGCTCCAGCTCCGCCCGCGTCACCAAGGTGCGCGAGGCGTGCGACTTGTAGGGTTCCTCGCCCAGCACCTGGTCGCGCTCGGCCTCGCTGAGATTGGCCAGCAGCAGCTTGCCCGAGGCGGTGGCGTAGATCGGCGCCGTCACCTCGGTCTGGAAATAGGGCGAGAAGTTCTCGCTGCCCAGCATGATCTCCAGCACCACCCGCTTGTAGCCGAGGAAGATCTGCAGCGCGGTGGTGAAGCCGAACGTCTGGCGCAGGCTGCGCAATTCGTCGGCGGCGGCGCGGCGCAGGCCGTTCAGCGGATGATAGAGACTGGTCGGGAACAGCGCTCGGGCCGTGGGATGGTAGCGCTTGGCCTGGTCGCGCCAGACATAGCCGATCTGGATCAGGGTCTGCAGCAGCCGGTGCGTGGTGCTGGAGTTCAAGCCCACCAGCTCGGCGATCTCGGCCGAGGTCAGCGGCCGCTCTTCCTTGACCAGCACCTCGACCATGGCGAAGCCGCGCTGCAACAGGCCGGCGTCCTGGCGCGTCTCCTCGACGTCGCGCCCGGCGAAGGCATCGAACCTGGCGACCTTGGCGCTGGCCGGCTGGGCATTGGCGGCGGGGTCGGTCTTGGTCGCGGCCTTGCGCCGCTTGGCCCCGGTCTTGCGCACGGATGTCCTCATGCGATGAACAACTCCCGGTGATTATTAGCAGTTATCGTTCACGTTACTAGCGATTTCGCCCCACGGCCCGTTCTCCCGCGGCCGGCTATCCACAACCCGCCGGCGAAGATCGCGCGTCGCGCGGTCCCCCTCCAGTTGCTACCGCACATTGCCGGCGGCGCGAGCGGCGCGCCTTGCGTGCAATCAAATCACTCCTGTTGTACGGCAAATACTATCCCATTAAACGGCATTTTTTTACCTTGAACTGGGAATATTCTTTGTGCCAAATGAGGGAACCATGGGAGGAAACAGATGAATCCGCTGGCTGAGGCCACGCGCAACAAGCTGATGCTGGGCCTGTTCCTGCCGATCCAGAGCGGCGGCTGGAGTCCCTCGACCACGCCGCGGGGCACGGACTGGTCGTTCGACTACAACGCCGCCCTCACCCGGCGCTGCGAGGCGCTGGGTTTCGACCTGGTGTTCGGCCAGGCGCAATGGATGGGCGCCGAAGGCTATGGCGGCGACACCAAGTACCGCAGCCAGTCGCTCGACGCCTTCATCGTCGCCGCCGGCCTGTGCGCCATCACGCAGCGGCTGATCATCATCTCCACCCTGCACATCCTCTACGGCCCGCTGCATCCGCTGCACGTCGCCAAGTTCGGCGCCACGCTGGACCACATGGCCAAGGGCCGCTGGGGCCTCAACGTGGTGACCGGTTTCGCGCCGGACGAGTTCACCATGTTCGGCATGGCGCCGATCGAGCACGACGAGCGCTATCGCATCGCGGCGGAATTCACCGAAGCGATGGACCTGCTGTGGCGCTCCAGCGCCAATGTCAGCTCGCAAGGCCCGACCTGGAAGATGCAGGACGCCTTCGTCTCGCCGCGCCCGGCGCATGGCCGCCCGATCATGGTCAGCGCCGCCACTTCGCCCGCCGGCCTCGACTATGCCGGCAAGTACGCCGACCTGGTGTTCATCACCAGCCCGGCCGGCGCCGAGATCGACGCCGCGCTCCAGGCGCTGCCGGCGCACAACGCCAAGGTCAAGGGCTTCGCCGCCAAGCACGGCCGGCGGGTCGGCACCATCATCAACCCGCTGATCGTCTGCCGCGAGACCGAGCGCGAGGCGCGCCAGGTCTACGACAGCATCGCCGCCGGCGAGGACACGGTGGCGGTCGACCGGCTGTTCGGCCGCTTCCAGAGCGCCAGCGCCGATTCCTGGCGCGGCCATGCCCGCGCCCAGCGCGTGGTCGGCGGCAACATCCAGATCGTCGGCAATCCGCAGCAAGTGGCCGAGCGCTGCCTGCAACTGCAGCAGGCGGGCTGCGACGGCATCCAGATCTGCTTCTTCGATTTCGCGCCGGAGCTGGAGTTCTTCGGCCAGCGCGTGCTGCCGCTGCTCAAGCAGGCCGGCCTGCGCGCGCCCGAGGAGGACAAGCCGGCGCAGCGCGCCAGCGCCTGAATTTCCAAGCCGGTCGACAGAACCGGCGGCACAACAGCGACAAGCCGGACCACCGGCGCCAGGGAGGACCAGTGAAGTTGCGTTGCCTTTGCCCGAAGGGCAAAGCCGGACCAGTCAGATGACCGCAGCAAGCGCCGCCGCCGCCGCGCGCGCCTTGCCGCGCCGCCTGCCCAGGCGCGGCTGGGGCGGGCTGATCGTGCCGGCGCTGCTGGTGCTGATCCTGGTGTTCGTGCTGCCGATCGGGCAACTGGCGCTGAACAGTTTCCACGCCAAGGCCGGCCCGGGCATGATCGACCCGGCCTGGACCCTGGAGAACTACGTCAGGTTCCTGACCGATCCGTTCTACTACGGCATCCTGCTCGAGACTTTCGTCCTCGGCATCGTCGTCGTCTCGATCTGCCTGGTGATCGGCTACCCGGTGGCCTATTTCCTGGCCCGCACCCGCTCGCGCTGGCGCGGCGCGCTGATCTTCGTCGTGGTCTCGCCGCTCTTGATCTCGGTGGTGATCCGCAATCTGGGCTGGCTGCCGGTGCTGGGCTCCAGCGGCGTGATCAACTGGCTGCTGCTCACGCTCGGCATCCTCAGCGAGCCGGTGCAGCTCATCAACAACTACATCGGCGTGGTGATCGGCCTGACCCACGCGCTGTCGCCGTTCATGATCCTGTCGCTGATGACGGTGATCCAGCGCATCGAGCCGGAGATCGAGGAAGCCTCGATCAACCTCGGCGCCAGCCCGCTCGAGACCTTCTGGCGCATCGTGGTGCCGCTGTCGCGGCCGGGCGTGCTGGCCGGCTACCTGCTGGTGTTCACCGTGGTGCTCTCCGCCTTCACCACGCCCGGCATGATGGGCGGCAACCGGGTGCTGGTGATGTCGACCTATATCGGCCAGCAGATCCGCACCGCGCTCAACTACCCCTTCGCCGCCATGGCGGCGATCGTCCTGATGCTGGTCACCACGCTGACCACGCTGATCGCGCTGCGGCTGTCGGGAGGGAAGAACCCATGAGGCTCTCCACCCTGTTGTTCCGCGGCTTCGTCGCGCTGGTCTTCGTCTTCCTGCTGCTGCCCATCTTCATGGTGGTGCTGACCTCGTTCAGCGAGCGGGCGGTGCTGAAATTCCCGCCGACCCACTTCACCCTGAAATGGTACGAGAACATCTCGGCCGAGTTCATCGACGCGCTGAAGATCAGCCTGGTGGTGTCGGCCGGCACCACCGTGATCGCCACCGTGGTCGGCACCATGGCCGCGCTGGCCCTGGTGCGCGGCCGTTTCCCCGGCCGCACCGGCCTCAGCGCCTTCTGCCTGTCGCCCCTGATGGTGCCGACGCTGGTGATCGGCGTCGCCGGCTTCCAATTCGCCAACACGCTGTGGGACGTCGCCGGCTTCTCCCTGCTGGGCACCATCCCGGGCCTGATCCTGGCGCAGTCGGCCTTCACCATCCCGTTCGTGATCCGCGCCGCGGTGGCGGGCCAGGCGCATTTCGACAGCGCCATCGAGGAAGCCGCGCTCAGCCTGGGCGCCACGCCGTGGCAGACCTTCTGGCGCGTCACCCTGCCCATCCTGCTGCCCGGCGTAGTGTCGGGCGCGGTGTTCGCCTTCGTCATGTCGTTCGACGACGTGCCGGTCGCGCTGTTCATGGGCGGCGGCGACGTGGTGACCTTCCCGGTCAAGATCTACACCTCGGTCGAATTCAACTTCGACGCCGACCTGATGGCGATCAGCACCCTGGTGGTGGTGGCGTCGCTGCTGATCATGCTGGTGCTCGACCGGCTGATCGGCGTCGACAAGTTCTTCGGCGCGGCGCGCGTCTGATCCATGCGGAATGCGAAAAGGAGGAAGCAGATGAAGGCGAAGTTTCTCGGTGCGGCGCTGGCGGCGGGCATGCTGCTGGGCGGCGCGGCCGTCGCGCAACAGCAATCCGACGTCACCATCAAGGTGGCCAATTACGGCGGCCAGTTCACGGCGACGCAGAAGAAATACGCGGGCGAGCTGTTCACCAGGCGCACCGGCGTCAAGGTGCAGTACATCGACGCCAACCCGGCCGACCACCTGAACAAGATGATCGCCAATCGCGGCCGCGACGCGCTCTACGACGTGGTCTATCTCGACCTCGACATCCAGGCCAACGCCATCAAGGCCGGCGTGCTGGAGAAGTTCGACGCCAGCAAGGTGTCGAACATGCAGTTCCTCTATCCGCAGACCGTCAGCAAGGACGGCTACGGACCGGGCATGATGATCTACAGCATCGGCATCGCCTACAACCCGCAGAAGTTCAAGGACGCCGGCATTCCCGAACCGACCTCGTGGGGCGACCTGTGGGATCCGCGCCTGGCCGGCAAGGTGATCATCCCCGACCTGTCGGCGATCCAGGGCCGCGCCTTCCTGGTGGCGGCGACGCGGCTGAACGGCGGCGACGAATCGCAGCTCGAGAAGGGCATCGAGAAGATCGCCCAGCTCAAGTACCACTCGATCTACACCTCCTCAGCCCAGGTCGAGGCGCTGTTCCCGACCGGCGACATCTGGGCGGCGCCGTTCGCCGACGGCCGCTCCTGGGGCCTGATCGACAAGGGCGTGCCGCTGAAGTTCCTGCGGCCCAAGGAAGGGGCGGTGGTCAGCATCGGCACGCTGGACGTGGCCAAGGGCTCGAAGAACGTCAAGGAAGCCTACGAGTACATCAACACCGTGCTCGACCCCTACTCGCAGCTCGGCCAGGCCTACGACCTGCCGTTCGGCCCGACCAACAGCCTGCTGGCGCCGCTGCTGAAGGCCTATCCCGAGGTGTCGAAGAAGTTCATCGCCTCGCTCGACGATCTGAAGCAGGGCTACATCCCCAACTGGACCGCCTACAACACCAATGCGGAAAAGGCGATCGATCTGTGGAATCGCCAGGTCGTGCGTAAGTAAACGGAAACAGAACCCAGGGAGAGAAACATGCAACTGAAGACACTGGCCGCGGTCGGTCTGGCGCTGTCCCTGCTGGGCGGCGCCGCCCAGCCGGCGGCCGCCCAGACGCAGCAATCGGACGTCACCATCAAGGTGGCCAATTACGGCGGGCAGTTCACCGCCACGCAGCGCAAATACGCCGGCGACCTGTTCATGCGCCGCACCGGGGCGAAGATCCAGTACATCGACGCCAACCCGGCCGACCACCTGAACAAGATGATCGCCAGCCGCGGCCGCGAGCCGCCCTACGACGTGACCTATCTCGACCTCGACGTGCAGGCCAACGCCATCAAGGCCGGGGTGCTGGAGAAGTTCGACGCCAGCAAGGTGCCGAGCTACGCCTTCGTCTACGACGAGGCCAAGAACAAGCAGGGCTACGGCCCCGGCATGATGATCTACACCATCGGCATCGCCTACAACCCGCAGAAGTTCAAGGAAGCCGGCATCCCCGCGCCGACCTCGTGGGCCGATCTGTGGGATCCGCGCCTGGCCGGCAAGGTGATGCTGCCCGACCTGTCGGCGGTGCAGGGCCGCATGTTCCTGATCGCCGCCTCGCGGCTGAACGGCGGCAACGAGGGCCAGCTCGAGAAGGGCATCGAGAAGATCGCCCAGCTCAAGTACCATTCGATCTACACCTCCACGGTGCAGCTCGAGGCGCTGTTCCCCACCGGCGACATCTGGGCCGCCCCGATGGCCGACGGCCGCGCCTGGGGCATGATCGACAAGGGCGCGTCGCTGGGCTTCGTGCGGCCCAAGGAAGGCGCGCTGGTCGGCATGGGCATGCTCGACGTGGCCAAGGGCTCCAAGAACGTCAAGGAGGCCTACGAGTACATCGACGCCGTGCTCGACGCCTATTCGCAGCTCGGCCAGGCCTACGAGATACCGTACGGCCCGACCAACAGCCTGCTGGTGCCGGTGCTGAAGGGCTATCCCAACATCGCCAAGAAGTTCACCGCCTCGCTGACCGAACTGCAACAGGCCTATATCGCCGACTGGACGACCTACAACGCCAATGCGGAAAAGGCGCTGGAGCTGTGGAACCGGCAAGTGGTTCGCAAGTAGAATAACGGCAACGACACGGCGGGCGGCGGCGACGCCGCCCGCCATTCATTCCAACGGGAAAGCGATCATGGCCGGCGTCAAACTGCAGAGCATCGAAAAGCGCTACGGCGACTTCACCGCGGTGCGCGATGTCAGCCTGCATATCGCGCCGGGCGAATTCGTCACCTTCCTCGGCGCCTCCGGCTCCGGCAAGACCACCTGCCTGCGCATGATCGCCGGCTTCATCAAGCCCGACCAGGGCAAGGTGCTGATCGACGAGGAAGACGTCACCCAGGTGCCGCCGCACAAGCGCAACACCGGCATGGTGTTCCAGCAATACGCGCTGTTCCCGCACATGACGGTGGCGCAGAACGTGTCGTTCGGCCTGCGCGTGCGCCGCCTGTCCAAGGCGGAAGTGGCCAGGCGCACCGACGAGGCGCTGGCGCTGGTCCGGCTGGAGCGTTTCGCCGACCGCTACCCGACGCAGCTTTCCGGCGGCCAGAAGCAGCGCGTGGCGCTGGCCCGCGCCGTGGTCATCGGCCCGCGCGTGCTGCTGCTCGACGAACCGCTGGCGGCGCTGGACCTGAAGCTGCGCGAGGAGCTGCAGGGCGAGATCAAGCGCGTGCAGCAGACGCTCGGCATCACCACCGTGTTCGTCACCCACGACCAGGGCGAGGCGCTCAGCATGTCCGACCGCGTGGTGGTGATGCGCGACGGCGGCATATTGCAGGTCGACACGCCGGCGCGGCTCTACCGCCACCCCAACTGCCGCTACGTCGCCAATTTCGTCGGCCGCACCAACCTGCTCGACGGCGTGGTGCAGGAAGCCGCCAACGACCACTTCGTCGTCGGCCTCAGCGACCATCCCAACCGCATCGTCGAGGTGCGCGGCGCGCAGGCCGCCTCGTTCAAGCGCGGCGACAAGTGCCTGGTGGCGTTCCGCCCGGAGGACGGCCGGCTGCAAAGCGCGGAGCGCAACTGCGTCGCCGCCCGGCTCGACAAGGCGACCTACATGGGCAGCGAGTGGATGGTCAACTGCACCGGCGCCGACCAGAGCCAGCTCAGCATCACCCTGCCGCGCAGCGCGGCGATCCCCGACGCCGGATCGGACGTGGCGATCTCCTGGTCGCCCGAGCAGGCCATCCTGCTGCCGCACGAGGACGCCTAGCGCCTCCATTCCGGCCGCGCACCGGCACTTGCCCTACTTTTCCGCCGCCGGCTGCTTGGAAATCGCCATGTAGATGCCCCACAGGATCAGCGCGATGCCGACCGCGTGGTACCAGTGGAAGCTCTCGCCCAGGAAGATCATGGCGAACAGCGCGCCGAACACCGGGATCAGGTACTGCGACTGCGCGCCGGCATTGGCGCCCAGCCTGAGGATGCCCTGGTTCCAGAGGTAATAGGCCAGCGCCGTCGGGAACACCGCGATATAGGTCAGCGCCACGATCTTCCACGGCGGCGCCTCGAAACCGATCGGCCCCGCCACTTGCGAGACATAGAGCGCGCCGATGAACAGCTCGCCGATCACCGCGGTGGCGAACAGGAACACCAGCGGGTCGATCGCCGTCGGCATGCGCCGCTGCAGGGCGATATAGAGCGCCCATACCCAGATGGCGCCGCTCATCAGCAGGTCGGCGTGGTTGAAGCGCAGCGCCGCCAGCACCGTCAGGCTGCCGGTCGAGATCACCACCAGCAGGCCGACGAACGAGGCCAAGGTGCCGACCAGCATCCGCCCCGACACCCGGGTGCGGAACAGCAGCCAGGAGGTGCACAGCACCGCCGCCGGGATGCAGCCCTGGATCAGCGTGGCGTTGATCGCCGTGGTGTCGGGCAGCGCCAGGTACACCAGCATGTTGAAGCCGACCACGCCCAGGATGGCGAACACCAGCAACGACTTCCAGTGCTGCCGCAGCAGGTCCCATTGCTGGATCACCTTGGGCAGGGCGAAGGGCGCCAGCACCAGGATGGCCCCGGCCCAGCGCCAGAACGTCATGGCGACCGGCGGCGTGGTCTGCACCACCGCGCGCGCCACCACCACGTTGGAGGCCCAGAAGATCGACGGGATCAGCACCATCAGATAGGCGACGTAGGTGGAGAGCGGAATGCGGCCCAGCACGCTGCCGCTCCAGCGCCGGCCGAGCCGCTGGCGCCAGCCCTCGCGCGCCGCCTGATCGGACACCTAGACCCCCGGCTTGGCCGTGACGATGGTGGTGCGCTTCATCAGCCGGCGCTCGGCGGGATCGTAGGGCATCTGCCGGTGCATGGTGCAGCGGTTGTCCCAGATCACGATGTCGCCCACCTGCCATTCCTGGACCCAGGTGAACTCCTCCTGCACCGAATGGGCGAACAGCATGTCGAGCAGCGCCCGGCTCTCGTCGGGCGGGATGCCGTCCAGCGCGATCGCCGTGCCTTCCGACACGTACAGCGCCTTGCGCCCGGTGACCGGGTGGGTCAGCACCGCGGGATGATGCACCGGCGGGAACTTGAGCTGGTCCTCGCCGGTCATGCCCTCGCCTTCCTTGTACTTGTAGTTGGCGATGCTGTGCATGGCGGTCAGGTTTTCGATGCGGTCCTTGACCTTCTGCGGCAGGGTTTCCCACGCCGCGTACATCGAGGTGAACTGCGTGCCGCCGCCCACCTTGCACACTTCGTGGCCGACCAGCACCGAGATCGGGTTGGGCTGGGTGGTATAGGTCATGTCGGCATGCCACTTGATGGCGCTGTCCTTCAGGCCGATCGGCTTGCCGTTCTCCATGATGTTGGTGACCAGCAGCAGCTCGGGGTGCTGCTTGTCGAGGAAATCCTTCAGCTCGTGGATCTTGTTGAAGCCGAAGCGGGCGCTGAGATCGACCACGTATCTGTCGGGCAGGCCGCGGCCGGCGCGGATGCGGACCACCGAGTGCTGGTGGAAGGCCTCGAGAATCTGCTGGAACTCCGCGTCGGTCGGCGGCCGGCTGGTGTCCAGGCCGGAAATCTCCGCCCCCAGATGCTTGCCGAGCCTGGTCACTTTGAGCGTTGCGGCGGGTGCGGCGGCAGCGGAAGCGTGGGTGGCTGGCATGGCGCTACTCCTTGTCCTAGTGGCGCAGGCCGGCCTGCCGCATCAGCGGCAGGACGCGGGCGCCGAAATACTCGAGGTCGGGCTCGAAATCGAAGAAGTTGATCTGGATGCCGTCGCAACCGGCCACCTTCAGCCGCAGCATGCCGTCGACGATCTGCTCGGGCGTGCCAATCATCTGGATATTGCCGCCGACGATGCGCTGGTCGCGCTTGTGGCCGCGGAACGACTTGTTGTCGCCCTTGGTGAAGGACTGCATCAGGTTGTCGACCGCCTCGGCATCCTCTTGCGCTGCGATGGCGCGGAACGCCTCTCGCGCCTCCCGCTCAGTGTCGCGGCAGATGATGTGCGGGTTGATGATGGTGGTGACCTCGTTGCCCGCCGCCCTGCCCATGTCCTTGATGCGGCGGTTGAAGTCGGGCAGCGAGGCCACCGCGTCCTCGAACTCCGCGCCGGCCGGGCTGGTGATGAACAGCAGGTCGGAATGGCGCGCCGCGAAGGCCAGCCCCGCCTCCGACGAGCCGGCATTGACGATGATCGGCCGGCCGTGGCGCGGCTTGGGCGTGACGAAGGCGTCCTTCATCCGGTAATGCGCGCCGTCGAAGTCCAGGTTGGCGTCGGAGCGCCACAGCGCCTCCATCGCCTGCAGGAATTCGGCGGCGATGGCGTAGCGCCGGTCGTGCTCGGGATGTATCAGCCCGAACATCGGCGCCTCGGTCGGCACGTAGCCGGTCACCACGTTCAGCCCCCAGCGGCCGTCGCTCATGTGGTCGATGGTGGCGCCCATCTTGGCCAGGTGCAGCGGGTGCCAGCCATAGAGCACGTGCACGGTGGAGACCAGCACGATGTTGCGCGTCAGCGGCGCCAGCCCGGCGGTGGTGATCAGCGGATCGATCGCCTGTTCGCGGTACTTGGTCTTGCCGCCGTAACCGCCCTTGCCCAGCCACTGCGCCAGCGCGAAGGCCAGGTCGAAGCCCAGCTCGTCGGCGCGCACCGTCAGATTCGCATTGTAGTCGTAGTGCCACGAGGTGCCGCGCGGGGCGGCCGACGGCGTCCAGCCGCCGCTCTGGGTCGGCAGGAACAGGCCGAGGATGAACGGTTGCGCCTTGAGCCGCTCGCGCGGCGTGCGGCCATCGTCGATCGGCGCCGCGGCGCTGGGGCGGATCATGGCCGCTCGCCCCGCGCGTTGCGGCGCGCCAGCCAGCGGCGCGCGCCGCGGATCAGATCGGGCGCCTCGCCCAGAACGCCCCGCCGCAGCGATAGCACGAAGATCATGAAGATGCCGCCATAGATGATGGTCACCCACTCGCCCAGCTCGGCGAGATAGAACTGCAACGCGGTGACGAAGAAGGCGCCGATGGCGGGCCCCAGCGTGGTGCCCATGCCGCCCATCAGGGTCATCATCACCGGCTCGCCGGAATTGGACCAGTGCACGTCGGCCAGGGCGGCGAATTGGAACACCAGGACCTTGGCGCCGCCGGCGATGCCGCTGAAGAAGGCCGACAGCACGAAGGCCACGATCTTGTAGCGCCGCACGTCGTAGCCGAGCGAGATGGCGCGCGCCTCGTTCTGGTGGATCGCCTTCAGCGCGTTGCCGAATGGCGAGTGCACGATGCGCCACAGCGCCCAGATCGACAGGGCGACCACCGCCAGGATGAAGTAGTAGAGCCGTTCCGAGCTGCTGATGTCGATGAAGCCCAGCACCGGGCGCCGCAGCACGTCGGTCAGGCCGTTCTCGCCGCCGGTGAAGGGAAGCTGGTTGGCCAGGAAGTAGACCAGCTCGGCCATGGCGAAGGTGATCATGGCGAAATAGATGCCGCTGCGGCGCACCGCCAGCACGCCCACCACCAGGCCCATCGCCCCGGCCACCACGCCGCCGAACAGGATGCCCAGCTCGGGCGTGAAGCTCCATTCGCGGATCGACCAGCCGGTGGCGTAGGCGGCGCCGCCGAAGAAGGCGGCGTGCCCGAACGACAGCAGGCCGAGATAGCCGAACAGCAGGTTGAAGGCCGAGGCGAACAGCGCGAAGCACAGCGCCATCATCAGGAACACGGAGTACAGGAACTGCGGCGCCACCAGCGCGGCGGCGAGGCTGAAGCCGGCCAGCACCCAGTAGCGCGTGCGCAGCCGGCGCAATCCGCCGGCGGCGGTATCGAGCGAGGTCGCGGTCATGGCCTCACGTCGCCCGCGCCGTGGTGCCGGACAAGCCGCCCTGCTTCAGCAGCAGCACCAGCGCCATGGCGATGAAGATGCCGACATGGGAGGCTTGCGAATAGAACATCTGAGTCAGCGACTCGACCACGCCCAGCGCGAAGCCGCCGAGGATCGAGCCCATGATCGAGCCCAGCCCGCCGATCACCACCACGGCGAACACCACGACGATGATGTTGGAGCCCATCAGCGGCGAGACGGCGAAGATCGGCGCCGCCAGCACGCCGGTCAGCCCCGCCAGCCCGGCGCCCAGCCCGAAGGTCAGGGTCACCAGGCGGGGCACGTTGATGCCGAAGGCCCGCACCAGGGCCGAGTTCTCGATGCTGGCGCGCAGATAGGAGCCCAGCCGCGTGCCGTTGATGGCGAACCAGATGCCGAAGCAGATCACCAGCGAGGCGCCTATCACCCACAGCCGGTAGATCGGCATGTAGATGAAGCCGAGATCGACGCCGCCGCGCAACAGCTCGGGCACCGGATAGCGCTGGCCCGAGACGCTGTAGCCGATGCGGAACATGCCCTCGATGACGCGCGCCATGCCGAAGGTCAGCAGCAGGCCGTAGATATGGTGCAGGCCGTACAGCCGCACCATCATGGTGCGCTCGATCAGGATGCCGAACAGCCCGATCGCCAGCGGCGCCAGGATCAGGGACGGCCAGAAGCCGATGCCGAAATAGGTCAGCAGCATCCAGGCCACGAAGGCGCCCATCATGTACATCGCGCCGTGCGCGAAGTTCACGATGTCGAGAATGCCGAAGGTGATGGAGAGACCGAGGCTGAGCAGCGCGTAGAAGGCGCCGTTCATCAGGCCCAGCATGATCGCCTGGGCCAGCACGTCCCATGTCAGTTCGATGCCCACGGTCCCTCCCTGTCTTGCCCTCGGCGCCGGCCTACTTGGCCAGCATCTTGCAGAGGCTGGGATCGACCGGCTGGTAGGCTTCGTTGCCCGGGATGGTGGCGACCAGGTTGTAGAAGTCCCAGGGATACTTCGACTCGCCCGGCTTCTTCACCTGCACCAGCAGCATGTCATGCTCGAACAGGCCGTCGGCGCGGATCTTGCCCTTGCCGTACATGTCGTCGACCGGCAGCGCCTTCATCTTGGCCACCACCGGCTCGCTGTCGGCGGTGCCGGCCGCCTGCACCGACTTCAGGTAGTGGCGCACGGCGGAATAGACCGAGGCCTGCACCGCGGTCGGCATCTTCTTGAAGCGGTCGAAGAACTTCTTCGACCAGGCGCGGGTCGCCTCGTCGCGGTCCCAGTAGAAGGAGTCGACGAAAGTCAGGCCCTGCGCCGCTTCCAGCCCCAGCGAGTTCACGTCGGCGATGGTGACGACGAACGCCGCCAGCCGCTGCTTGCCGCCGCTGATGCCGAATTCCTGGGCCTGGCGCAGCGACGACTTGAAGTCCTGGCCGGAGTTGTTCAGCACCACCACGTCGGCCTTGGAGTTCTTGGCCTTCAGCACCAGGCCGGAGAAGTCGTTGGTGTTGAGCGGGTGCAGGCTGGAGCCGACCACGCTGCCGCCGTCCTTGGCGATCAGGGTCTCGGCGATCTTCTGCATGTCGTGGCCGAAAGTGTAGTCGACGCTGAGGAAATACCAGCTCTTGCCGCCGCTCTTGACGATGGCGTGGGCGGCACCGGCCGCCAGCGCGTAGAGGTTCCAGCCGTACTGGAAGCTGTAGGGCGTGCACTGCTCGCGCGAGATCTGCGTCGTCGCCGCCTGGTTGACCATGTTGATCTTCTTGAACTCGGCCGCCAGCTTGTTGATGGCGATGGCGGCGGTCGAGTTGTTGATGTCGACGATGACGTTGACGCCCTCGTTCTCGTACCAGCGCCGGGCGATGCCGACGGCGATGTCGGGCTTGGACTGCATGTCGGCCTGGATCAGCTCGATCGGCTGGCCCAGCACCTTGCCGCCGAACTCCTCGACCGCCATTTCCGCCGCCACCACCGAGCCCTTGCCGCCGAGGTCGGCGTTGGGGCCGGACATGTCGGACAGCACGCCGATCTTCACTCCCGCGGCACTGGCCGGCGCGGCCAGGCCGAACGCCGCCGCCAGCGCCAGCGATACAAGACTGCCTGTTGCGATCTTCATTGGCATCCTCCCGTTGTTTTGCTCTTTATGCTTCCCGCAAGCCCGCCTGGCGCATCAACGGCAGCACCCGCTCGCCGAAGAATTTCAGGTCGGGTTCGAAATCGAAGAAATTGATCTGCACGCCGTCGCAGCCGACCGCCTTCAGTTTCACCATCCAGTCGACCACCTGGTCGGGCGAACCGACGATCTGCACGTTGCCGCCGGCGGCCCAGCCGGCGCGGTCGTGCGCGCGCCAGCCGCGCGTGTCGCCGCCCAGGATGCTGGCCATGAAATTGTCGACCGCCTCGTCGTCCTCGCCCTCCAGCATGTGCTGCAGGTAGCGCCGCGCCTCACGCTCGGTGTCGCGGCAGATGACGTGCGGATTGACGATGCATTTGACGTCGCGGCCGTGCCGCGCCGCCTGCGCCTTGATGTTGGCGATGTGCGGCCCCAGCGTCGCCACCGCCTGCTCGATGTCGGCGCCGCCCGGGCTGGTGACGAACATCAGGTCGGAGCGGCGCGCGGCGAAATCGATGCCGGCCGCCGAGGTGCCGGCGCTGACGATCACCGGCCGACCGTAGCGCGGCTTGGGCGCGACATAGGCGTCCTTGCAGCTCCAGAAGCGGCCCTGCAGGCTGAGATTCTGGTCCTCGCGCCACAGCCGCTCCATGAGGTCGACGAAATCCTCGGCCATCTGGTAGCGGTCGTCGTGCGCGGACATCTCCATGCCGAACATGGCGTATTCCGACTTCTTGTAGCCGGTGACGATATTGATGCCCCAGCGGCCGCCGGTCATGTCGTCGAGCGTGGCGCCGAACTTGGCGATGTGCAGGGGATGCCAGCCGTAGAGAATGTGCACGGTGGAGATCAGCAGCATGCGCTCGGTCAGCGACGCCAGCCCGGCGCTGACCGTCAGCGGATCGAGCGACTGTTCGCGGTAGTGCATGCGCCCGCCATAGCCGCCCTTGCCGATCCACTGCGCCAGCGCGAAGGCCAGGTCGAAGCCGAGCGCCTCGGCCTGCTGCACCAGCCGCGCGTTGTAGCCGAAGCTCCACTGCGTCTCGCGCGCCGCCGTGGACGGCGTCCAGCCGCCGTCCTGGATCGGCAGGAACAGGCCGAGGATGAAATTGCGCTGCTGCACGCGCTGCAGCGGCGATGGCCCGCCGCCCGCGCCGGGCGCGGCGCCGGTCATGCCATGCGTGGTGTCGGGCATTATCTCACCGCGCCGATGCGACTGTCGTCGTCGGTGCGCATCTGGTTGACCAGGTCGATCTCCCAGGACAGGTACTCGCGCATATGCCGTTCCGGGTCGGTCTTGCGCTCGCGCGGCGCCAGCCAGATGTCGTCCGGCTCGTCGATCATGCGCTCCTGGCCGGTCTCCAGCCCCAGGCCGGCCGCTTTCCACGCCGCATTGCCGCCGTCCAGCAGCGCCGTCCGCCGGCCCAGCGCCGCCGTCTCGGCCGCCGCGTGCCGCGCCACCGTCGCATCGTCGGCGGTGAACACCAGCAGCCCGGCCTTGGGCAGCTTGTCGAGATTCTCCTTCAGGCGCGAGCGCACCGCATGCCAGGCGCCGGGAATATGGCCTTTGCCGTAGGGTTTGCTGATGCCGACATCGATCACCGCCGCCTCGCCGGCCTTGAGCGCGCGTTCGAGCTGGCGCGCATCGAGGGTCTGCGGCGCCGGGCCGGCCAGCGGGAACCGGTCGGACGGCGGCGGGCCCTCGCCCTTTTCCAGCGCCTGCCCGGCCAGGGCGTCCTTCAGCACGAAGACATGGGCATAGCCCATCTGGCTCAGCCACGACGCCGTCATGCGGGCGCGCACGCCGTTGTCGTCGACCAGCACGATGCGCGCTTCCCACGACGCCACCCAGTTGTCGGTCTCCTGCACGAGCTGGCCACCCGCCACCCCGACCGTGCCGGGCAGATGCCCGGCCGCGTATTCTTCCGGCGTGCGCACGTCGAGCACGTAGAGCGTGGTGTCCGCCGCCGCGGCGCGGAAGCGGGCCAGTTCGGCGTGATCGATCTCCTTGACGTCGAACTTGCGGGCCACTTTGCCGGCCCGCTCCTGCGCCTCGGCCAGGCCGGCGGACGACACCGGCGGCACGTAACGCGTGGCGCCGCGGATCAGCTCGTAGCCGCCCAGGTGCCAGGCCATGGTGCCGTCCTTCATCGAACAGACCTTGTTGGGCACGCCGGCGTTGATCAGCGACTGGGCGCCGATGATGCTGCGCGTGCGGCCGCCGCAATTGACGATCACCAGCGTGTCCGTCGACGGCACCAGTTCGCGGAAGCGGTAGACCAGTTCCGCCCCCGGCACGCTGCGCGCGGTGGGCAGGCTGTTGTTGTTGTATTCCTCGTAGGAGCGGCTGTCGAAGATGGCGATATCGGCCTTCTTCTCGATCAGCTCGTTGACTTCCTGCGCGCTGAGATAGGGCGTGTGGCACTCGTGCTCGACCACCTCGGCGAAGCCCTTGGACGGCACGTGCACGCCGCTGTAGAGCCGGTAGCCGGCCAGCGCCCAGGCCTCGATGCCGCCGTCCAGGATCGCCACGTCGGTATAGCCGCCGGCCTTCAGCCGGGCATAGCCGCGCTCGGCCAGGCCGCCGCCGTCGTCGCAGACGACGATGGGCAGCGCCAGGCGCGGCAGCAGCCGCGGCGCCACCAGCTCCAGCCGGCTGAGCGGCAGGCACGACGCCATCAGCAGGTGGCGGTTGGAGAAAGTGTCCTCCTCCCGCACGTCGACGATCGCCACTTCCTGCCGATTCCGCAGCCGGCTCTTCAGCGCTTCGGCGGTGATTTTCTTTGGCGCTTCCATGCCCGTCCCTACTCCATTGGCGGCAAGCCTAGGAGGTTGCCTGCCACGTTTCAACAGCTTAATTCCGTTTAACGGTGGATATAGTGGCAATTTTTGGGAAGATATTGCCATATCGAGATAATGGACGGCTTTTTGTGGGATAAGTTTCCCATAAACTCTTGTAAGCCTGCGCCGGGCAGTGGATGATCGCCGCCTTTCGCGACCTCGGAAAACCGGGAGCCAGGACGATGGGTCAGTACCCCAAGCTGCAGATGCATATCGACGGACAATGGTGCGTGGGCAGCGGGGGCAGGTTCGAGGACGTGATCGACCCGGCCACCGAGCAGGTGATCGGCCAGTTGCCGCTGGCCTCGAAGGCCGATCTCGACCGGGCGCTGGCCGCGGCCGAGCGCGGCTTCCAGGTCTGGAAGGCCAAGACGGCGCTGGAGCGCAGCCCGATCATCCGCAAGATCGCCGAACTGCTGCGCCAGCGCGCCCGCGACATCGCTTTCGTCATGTCGACCGAGCAGGGCAAGGTCTTCAACGAGGCGCTGGAAGAGATCGAAAAGGGCGCCGAGCACTTCGAATGGATGGCCGAGGAAGGCAAGCGCGCCTACGGCCGGATCATTCCCGCCCGCGCCAACGGCGTGCGCCAGGTCGTCATGGTCGAGCCGGTCGGGCCGGTGGCGGCCTTCACGCCGTGGAATTTCCCCGCCGCCTCGCCGATCCGCAAACTGTCTACGGCGCTGGGCGCGGGCTGCTCGATCATCATCAAGGCATCGGAAGAAACGCCGGCGTCCTGCATGGAGGTGGTGCGCGCCTGCGTCGATGCCGGCGTGCCGCCGGGCGTGATCAACCTGGTTTTCGGCGTGCCGTCGGAAGTGTCGGAATACCTGATCCGCTCGCCGATCATCCGCAAGGTGACGTTCACCGGCTCGGTGCCGGTGGGCAAGAAGCTCGCCGAACTGGCGGCGCAGGAAATGAAGACCTGCACCATGGAGCTGGGCGGGCACTCGCCGGTGCTGGTGTTCGACGACGTCGATTGCAGCAAGGTGGTGAATGTCGCCGCCAAGGGCAAGTTCCGCAACGCCGGCCAGGTCTGCGTCTCGCCCACCCGGTTTTTCGTGCACGAATCCATCCATGACCGCTTCGCGCGCGAATTCGCCGCCCTCGCCAGCGAGCTGAAGGTCGGCAACGGGCTCGACCAGGCCAGCCAGATGGGTCCCCTGGCCAATCCGCGCCGTCTCGAGGCGATGGAGAAGCTGACGGCCGACGTGCGGGCGCGCGGCGGCAAGGTGGCGGCGGGCGGCGAACGCATCGGCAATCGCGGCTTTTTCTGGCGGCCGACCGTGTTCGTCGATGCGCCGGACGATGCCGACGTCATGCGCACCGAACCTTTCGGCCCGGTGGCCTCGATCGTCTCCTTCGGCAGCTTCGACGAGGCGGTCAAGCGCGCCAACAGCGTCAGCTACGGCCTGGCCGGCTACGTCTTCACCCGCTCGGGCAAGACCGCCGCCAAGGTCAGCGAAGCGCTGCAGGTGGGCATGCTGGCGATCAACAACCTCTCGGTGTCGCCGCCCGAGGCGCCGATCGGCGGCGTCAAGGACAGCGGCTATGGCCGGGAAGGCGGAGCGGAAGGCCTGATGCAGTTCATGAACGTGAAATACGTCAGCGAAGGGCATCTCGATTGAGGCGCGCGGCTGCCGACCGGGCAGCCGCCATACCACGCCGCGACAAGACGGCGGAGTTGGGGAGCGAGAGCATGTCGGATTACGTTCTGGAGACGCAGGGACTGACGCGGGAATTCGCGGGGTTCTTCGCGGTCAAGGACGTGAACCTGAAGGTTCGGGCCAACACCATCCACGCCATGATCGGACCCAACGGGGCGGGCAAGACCACCGTCTTCAACCTGTTGACCAAGTTCCTGACCCCGACGGCGGGACGCATCTTCTACAAGGGCCAGGAGATCACCCGCGCCCGCTCCGCCGACATCGCCCGCCACG
>JBFXDA010000043.1:0-26984 GCA_050181585.1 Reyranellaceae bacterium | reverse complement strand
CATGGCCCGGCTCGACCGGACCAGCCATGCGGCAACGGGATCGATGCAACGCGGCGCGGAGTGGCGCGTCCTGCGATGGGTCGCCCGGTCAAGCCGGGCGATGACGGGATTTGGTAGGGAGCCACTGTGGGGCAAGCTCGAGAGCGAGGAAGCGGCCTAGTTCTCCTGGTTCTCTTCAATCCGTCATGGCCCGGCTCGACCGGGCCAGCCATGCGGCAGCGGGATCGATGCAAAGCGGCGCGCACTGGCGTGCCCCGCGATGGGTCGCCCGGTCAAGCCGGGCGATGACGGGATTTGGTGTGATGACGGGAGGGGAGCCGCGACAGGGTCAGTTCACCGGCGCGTCGACGCCGACATTGGGCATGGCCTGCTGCGCTTCCTGCTGCTGCTGGCGGTAGAGCGCCACGAAATCGACCGGCGCCACCTGCAGCGGCGGGAAGCCGGCCTCGCGGCTGACATTGGCCAGCACGGCGCGGGCGAAGGGGAACAGCAGGCGCGGCGTCTCGATCAGCAGCAGCGGACCCACCGCCTCCTGCGGCACCTCGCCCAGGGTGACGACGGCGCAATACACCAGCTCCATGATGAAGAGCGCGTCGTTGTTCTCGGTGTTGCGCGCGTCCGCGCCCATCACCAGCGCCACCTCGAAGGTGCGGCCCTCGAGCTGGCGCATCTTGACCATGACGTTGAGGTCGATCTGCGGCGGCTTGGCCAGCGGCATCAGGCTGGCCGGCGACAGCGGGTTCTCGAAGGAGAGGTCCTTGATGTACTGGGCGTGAATGGCGATCGGCGGCGCGCCGCTCTGGTTGCCGGCATTGGGGTTGTCGCTCATTCCCGTTCCTTTCCTGATGTCCGGCGGCGCGCCGCGCCGCCCGAAAAACCGTGCGCCGGACCCGCCGGCCGCCGCGGCTGACTAGCACGGTCCCGCCAGCCGCCACAAGCGCCCCAAAACAGCGGCAATTTCGCGGTTTTTCGCCCCTTGCCTTGCCCTTTGCCGTGGCGCGCCTTAAATAGAGTGGTACGCGGCGTTGGCCGCGCGTTTCCCGCGGTTTTGGCCGCTCTGGACCCAGGCGCGATCCGGTGAACCTCCCCATCGACATCATCCTCATTGCCCTGGTGGCCATCTTCCTGGTGCTGCAGCTGCGCCGGGTGCTGGGCCGCCGCCATGGCGAGGAGCGCCAGCGCCCCGATCCCTTCACCCGCCCCGATGCCGCCGCCAACCGCGACGACAAGGTCATCGACCTGCCGCGCCGCGAGCCGGCCGATGCGGCCCTGCCGCACGGCGCCGACATCGTCGCCAAGAGCGGCCCGGCCGAGGCCGGCCTGGCCCAGATCAGGATCGCCGATTCCGGCTTCGATCCGCGCGCCTTCGTGCAGGGCGCCCGCCAGGCCTTCGAGATGATCGTCTCCGCCTATGCCCAGGGCGACACCAAGAGCCTGCGGCCGCTGCTGTCGGACGAGGTCTACGAGCGCTTCGCCGCCGCCATCCGCCAGCGCCAGGACAACAAGGAAACCCTGGAGACCGGCCTGGTCGGGTTCGAGAAGTCGGAGATCGTCGGCGCCGAGATGCGCGGCTCGGAAGCGCGGGTGACGCTGAAATTCGTCACCGAGCAGATCAACGTCACGCGCAGCGCCGACGGGCTGATCGTCGACGGCAATCCCAACGAGGTGACGCGCGTCACCGACATGTGGACCTTCGCCCGCGACACCAAGAGCTCCAATCCCAACTGGTTCCTGGTCGCAACGGAAGAGCCGGCCGAAGGCTGAGGCCTCCGGCGCCACACCCGCTCTCGGATTCCTACCGTTTATTTCCGTCACGCACGCCCCGCTTGAAGCGGGGGCGGGGACGGCGAATGGGGCTGCCTATCCATCGGTATCAACTTCTCGCGCCGCCGTCGCCAGCGGCGGCGCGATGTGCTTAAGTGGCGTCATGTGGGGGAAGTTGAAAAACCGGCTGCAAACCACTGCTGCCGCAGCGCTGCTGGGAGCACTGGCGGCCTGCGCCAGCCCGCCGCCGCCGGCGCCGCCGCAACCGCCGGCCGACGGCATCGCCCTGCGCGCGGCCAGCTTCGCGGATCTGCCGGGCTGGCGCGAGGACGATCACGTGCAGGCCCTGATCTCCTTCCGCCGCTCCTGCGCCCGGCCCTCGACCAAGGCGCTGGCCGCCCGGCTGGCGCTCAGCCCCGACGACCTGAAGCCCGCCTGCCAGGCGGCGCAGCCGATCAGCATCCGCGACCGCAACGCCGCGCGGCTGTTCTTCGAGACCAATTTCCGGCCGATCTCGATCGCCGCCTATGACGGCAAGCCCGGCCTGTTCACCGGCTATTTCGAGCCGCAGCTCGACGCCGCCCTGGTGCCGGGGCCGAACTACCGCTATCCGCTCTATCGTCGCCCGTCCGGCCTGGAGGCGACGCCGGCGACGCCGTTCCTGACGCGGGCGCAGATCGAAGCCGGCGGCCTGCGCGCCAAGGGGCTGGAGCTGGCCTATGCCGCCGACGCGCTCGAACTGTTCGAGCTGCAGATCCAGGGCTCCGGCCGGCTGATGCTGCCCGACCGCAAGATCATGCGCGTCGGCTTCGCCGGCCATAACGGCCATCCCTATCTGGCGATCGGCCGCGTGCTGCAGGAATACGGCGCCGGGCCGGAGGACGTCACCGACTGGCCGGCGATGAAAGCCTGGCTACGGGCCAATCCCAACAAGGCGGTCGAGGTCATGCAGCGCAACGACCGCTACGTCTTCTTCCAGGAGCTGAAGGGCGACGGGCCGATCGGCGCCATGGGCATCGCGCTGACGCCCAACCGCTCGCTGGCGATCGACCCCACCATGATCCCCTATGGCGCGCCGGTATGGATCGACACCGCCCTGCCCGGGTCGCGCATGAACGTGCCGGGGCCGCCGCTGCGCACGCTGATGGTGGCGCAGGACACCGGCGGCGCCATCAAGGGCCCGGTGCGCGGCGACATCTTCTTCGGCTTCGGCGACCAGGCGGCGGCCCTGGCGGGCAAGATGAAATCGCCGGGAAGCTGGTACGTGCTGATGCCCAATGCCGCCGCCGACCGCGTCGCGCTGACGTCGCAGGTCCGCTAAGGCTCGTTCAAACGCCGCCCTTCTCCCGCTTGCGGGAGAAGGTGCCCGAAGGGCGGATGAGGGTGTAGCGCCGCTCGTTTAAGATCTCGCTTCCGCCAGAGCTTGCGCGATCTGCGCCAGCACGCCATCGGGATTGTGCAGCATCTCCTCGGCGGGAATGCGCAGCACGCTGTACCCTTTCTCACGCAGAAAAGCGTCGCGGCGCTGGTCATGCGCGAATCCAAGATCGTGTCCCTCGCCATCGAGTTCGACGATCAGCTTCGCCTTGCGGCAGACGAAATCGGCGAAATAGGGTCCGATCGGACACTGGCGTGCGAATTTCCAGTTCTCGAAACTGCGCTTGCGCAGGCAGTTCCACAGAATTTGCTCCGTCTTGGTCATGTTGCGGCGAAGCTCGCGCGATCTCTGGCGTGCAACGGGGCTTAATGTTCGAGTCCGTTTCTCGGTCATTCGGCCGCACACCCTCATCCGCCCTTCGGGCACCTTCTCCCGCAAGCGGGAGAAGGGTGGGTTCTGGGAATCACTCCTTCACGATCACCACATGCATGCGGCGCGGGCCGTGGGCGCCGAGCTCGAGGGTCTGCTCGATGTCGCCGGTGCGCGAGGGGCCGGTGACGGTGTTGACCGTGCGCGGCATGCCGGCCTCGCCGAACTTCGCACGCAGGCGGGCCCAGACTTCCTCGTAGGGACCGACCACGTCGCTTTCCTTCACCACCACGATATGGGTCTCGGGCAGCAGGTTGAGCGAGGTGGGATGGGCGGGCGAGGAGACGAACACCATGGTGCCGGTCTCGGCCACGGCGGCGAAGGCGGAGGTGATGGCCACCCGGTCCTTGTCCTCGGGCAGGCCCTGGCGCAGTTCCAAGAGCGGCGCCTGGCTCCAGTCGCAGCCGTCGAGCAGCGGATCGTCGGCCATCACCGCCTGGGCCGGCAGGTTGTTGGCCTTCAGATACTCCTGCACCAGGGCCGGCACTTCGCGCGGGCCAGCCGCCTCGGCGATGGTGCAGTTGTAGGTAGTGGCCCATTTCCTGAACAGCGCCAGGATGCCTTCGCGATCGACGTCGGTGCGCGCCGGGACGATGTGTTGCGGATGGCGGGCAATGCGCCGCTGCAGGGCGGCCGCGTTCTCGCCCTTCAGGGCCCCGCGCTTCAGCGAGCGGCGGATGGCGCCCAGCATCTGCTCTCTTGCGCTCATGACGGTGCGCTCATGACGGTGAACCACAGAGGCACAGAGGCACAGAGACGAGGGCCGGCCTCTTTTCTTTGTCATGTCGAGCACAGCGAGACATCTTTTGACCTTCATCCGAGATCACGCCGAATCGAAGCGTAAAAGGATTTCTCGCTGCGCTCGAAATGACAGGAGGGGAATGAGTGCTTCCTCTTTCGTCTCCGTGCCTCTGTGTCTCTGTGGTTACCCTTCTCATCGCCGCACGCCCTTGCGCCACTGCGCGCTGAAGGTGCCGCCCTTCTGCGGCGCGGGGAAATCGCGGTACCGGGTCCAACCGCCGGCCAGCGGCAGCGACGCGAAGCGGCCTTTCTTGCCGCTAGCCATCGCCATCAGCCGCGCGGCGATGCCGGTGGCGAAGCGGTAAAGAAGCGGTCGGCGGGCGAAGAAGGCCCACAGCGACAGCCCGTAGCGGAAGGCGGTCGGCGTCATGCGGCGCTCGAACTCGCGCTCGCGCCAGTGGCGCATCAGCTTGGGCAGCGGGATCTTCACCGGGCAGACGCTCTCGCAGCGACCACAGAAGGTCGAGGCGTTGGGCAGGTCGCGCGCTTCCTGCACGCCCAGCAATTGCGGATTGAGCACCGCGCCGATCGGGCCGGGATAGACCCAGCCATAGGCGTGCCCGCCGACCGCGCCATAGACCGGGCAATGGTTCATGCAGGCGCCGCAGCGGATGCAGCGCAGCATCTCCTGGAACTCGGTGCCCAGCACCGAGGAGCGGCCATTGTCGAGCAGCACGACGTGGTATTCGTCCGGCCCGTCCTTGTCTTCCGCCCGCTTCGGCCCGGTGGTCAGGGTGGTGTAGCTGGACCATTCCTGCCCCGTCGCCGAGCGCGCCAGCACGCGCAGCAGCGCCGTGGCATCCTCCAGCGTCGGCACCACCTTCTCCAGGCTGGCGATGACGATGTGCACGCGCGGCAGGGTGTTGGTGAGGTCGGCATTGCCCTCGTTGGTCACCAGCACCGAGGAGCCGGTCTCGGCGATGAGGAAATTGGCGCCGGTGATGCCCACGTCGGCGGCCAGGAACTTGGCGCGCAGCACCTGGCGCGCCTCCTGCACCAGGTCGTTGCGCTCGGTGAGCTTCTGGGTGAAGCCGTATTTGCCGTGGTGCCGGGCGAAGGTTTCCGCCACCTGGTCCTTGGTCAGGTGCACGGCCGGCGCGATGATGTGGCTGGGCGGCTCCTTGCGGAGCTGGATGATGTATTCGCCCAGATCGGTCTCGACCGGCTCGATGCCGTTGGCCTCGAGGAAATCGTTGAGCGCGATCTCCTCGGCGATCATCGACTTGGACTTGGTGACGGTGCGGGCGGCGGCCTTGCGGCAGATGCCCAGCACGATGTCGCGCGCCGCCCTGGCGTCGGGCGCCCAGTGCACCGTGCCGCCGGTCGCGATCACCTTCTTCTCGTAGGCTTCGAGGTAGAAATCGAGATTGGCCAGCGTGTGGTTCTTGATGTCGCGCGCCTGCTCGCGCAGCGCCTCGAACTCGGGCATCTGCTGCACGGCGGCCAGCCGTCGCTCCTTGAAGCCGCTTTTCAGGCGGGTCAACGATTGCTGCAGGTTGGCGTCGTGCAGCGCCTTGTCGACATTGGCCTTGAAGTCGTGGGCGGTGGAGTGCATCAGGCGGCCCCGGTCCGAGCGATTGCGAAGGCCGTGCTTCCATTCGCCCCTCTCCCGCTTGCGGGAGAGGGTGCCCGAAGGGCGGGTGAGGGTGTGCTGCGGTCGATGCCGAAGAACACCCTCATCCGGGCTTCGCCCACCTTCTCCCGCAAGCGGGAGAAGGGCGTGTGAGAAGCGTTGCCCGCCATCACTCCTCCGCCTCGCCGATCGCCGGCTTGTCGGCCATGCCGGCCAGCACTTCCGCCACGTGTCGCGCCTTGACGTTGTAGCCGTCGCGGCTGAGCTTGCCGGCCATGTTCATCAGGCAGCCCAGGTCGCCCGCCAGCACGGTGCCGGCACCGGAGGCGGCGATCTCCTTGCTCTTGTCCGAGACCATGGCGTTGGAGATGTCGGGATACTTGACGCAGAACGTGCCGCCGAAGCCGCAGCAGGTCTCGGCATTGGGCATCTCGTGGATCTTCACGCCCAGCGACTGCAACAGCGCGCGCGGCTGCTCCTTGACGCCCAGTTCGCGCAGGCCGGAGCAAGAATCGTGATAGGTGACGTCGCTCTGCAATGCGCGGTCCAGGCCGCGGATGCCCAGCACGTCGTGCAGGAAGGCGGTCAGCTCGAAGGTCTTCTCCGCCAGCGCGAAGGCGCGCGCCCGCAAATCGGGCTCCTCCTCGAACAGGCCGGGATAGTGATGCGCGATCATGCCGGCGCAGGAGCCCGACGGCGCCACCACGTAGTCGTAGGCGGAGAAGGCGTCGATCACCTGCGCGGCGATGGCGCGGGCGTCTTCGCGGTCGCCCGAATTATAGGCCGGCTGGCCGCAGCAGCTCTGCAACGGCACCTCCACCGTGCAGCCCGCTTCCTCCAGCAGCTTCGCCGCGGCGAAGCCCACGGACGGGCGGAACATGTCGACCAGGCAGGTGACGAACAGCGCCACGCGCTTGCCCGTGCCGGGCGGCGATGGTGCGACACGCGATGCGGCGGCTTTGGTGTCCAACGACGTCTCTCCCTGCGGCGCATCCTGCGTTGAGAGCGAATATGGATCAAGAGTGCCGTGTGTAAGGCGGATGATCTGTCGGCAAAGCGCACAAAGCACCGAATACAAATTTCTCATTTTGAGAAAATTTCCAATTTGGAAAATTCGTCTGGCAGACGAACTGATGCACCCCATTTCGGGGTATATTTACCCCGATCTCATTCATAAATTTGGACGGCCCTTTGATTTCGTTGAAGAAGCCACTGACTAGAAGTCAGGTGTTCTTGGACACAAGGTACGATGTTCGTAATGTTTTAGGTGAAACTTAAGCTCACATGTGAACAGCGTAAGTCAAACTTACGTTGACTCGATTAAGTAAACGCTGAGATATTCAAGTTGACGATCGCCGTTGCTTTTTTCTCAGCCGGAGAATGCTCGGATGAATGCCCTGAACGCCGCGGGGCGCATCGGGCGCAACCGGAGCTGGCGGGCTTCTTCCTGCCGCTGAGAGAGGAGTAAGCATGCAAGAACTCGTGCGTCCCAGGGACGTTCATGTGAATGCATATAATCGCACTCGGCTGAATCGCCATGAACGCGTTCGCGAACATTGGCGATCCAAACCGAGGCAATTGTCGTTCAGCTTTACCAGGAGCTAAGACAGCGGTGACGGCGATCGTCACTTCTTAATGTTCGTTTTTCCCGAACTTAACCAAACGGTGCCACACCAAATTGGTGAGAGCAATATTTTATGACCTAAAATTAGGAAATGAATATTTAGTTCGAGGGTTGCCATAACGCTTTTTGAGCGCTGGCAATGTGGCTAAGCCCTTGTTTTTGAATCGCAGCTGAATATTACCGTTAACTCACCAGCTTCAGCCCCACGATCCCGGCCACGATCAGCCCGATGCAGGCCAGCCGTGGCAGGGTGGCGGGATCGGCGAACAGCACGATGCCCAGGATCGCCGTGCCGACCGCGCCGATGCCGGTCCAGATGGCGTAGGCGGTGCCGACCGGCAGGCTCTTCAGCGCCAGCCCCAGCAGGACGAGGCTGACGATCATGGCGCCGGCGGTCAGCACGGAGGGCACCAGGCGGGAGAAGCCGTCGGTGTATTTCAGGCCGATGGCCCAGCCGACCTCGAACAGGCCGGCGATCGCGAGATAGAGCCAGGGGAGTTGCTGGGCCATGAACGTCTCCTTCATCCTTCCAGCACTATAACTCGTCACCCCCGCCTTGAGCGGGGGTCCATTGGATCGATGATCAAATCCCTGGCGCCGGTTTTTGTGGCGTCACCGCATGGACCCCCGCTCAAGGCGGGGGTGACGATAAAGAGACGATGGCGTTGCCCTTCGTTTTGCTTCCCCGCATCATCGCCGGAACGAGGGGAGAGAAACGCCATGACCGAACCCAGCTTCCGCCGCGTCCAGGCCAACGGCATCTCCATGCGCGTGGCGGAGATGGGGCAGGGGCCGCTGGTGCTGTTCTGCCATGGCTGGCCGGAGAGCTGGTATTCGTGGCGGCATCAGCTCGCGGCGGTGGCGGCGGCCGGCTTCCGCGCCGTGGCGCCCGACATGCGCGGCTATGGCGGCACCGAGGCGCCCTCGCCGATCGAGGCCTACACCCAGCTCAACATCGTCGGCGACATGGTGGCGCTGGTCGCCGAGCTGGGCGAGAAAGAAGCCGTCATCGTCGGCCACGACTGGGGCGCGCCGGTGGCCTGGCACTCGGCGCTGCTGCGGCCGGACCTGTTCCGCGCCGTGGCCGGGCTTTCGGTGCCGTGGGCGCCGCGCGGCGGCGTCGATCTCTTGAGCTCGCTGGCCAAGGCCGGCATCCATACTTTCTACATGCAGTATTTCCAGAAGCCGGGCGTGGCCGAGGCCGAGTTCGAGCGCGACGTGCGCAACGCGCTGCGCCGCATCTATTTCTCCGGCTCCGGCGATGCGCCGGAGAAATCCACCGTCGGCCTGCTGCAGGAAGGCGGCGGCTTCCTCGACAACACGGTCGATCCCGAGACGCTGCCGCCCTGGCTGGCGGAAGCCGATCTCGACTATTTTACCGCCGAGTTCAAGCGCGCCGGGTTCCGCGGCGGGCTGAACTGGTATCGCAACCTGACGCGCGGCTGGGAATTGATGGCGCCGTTCCACGGCCTGACGATCAAGCAGCCGGCGCTGTTCATCGCCGGATCGAAGGACGGGGTGCTGAAATTCCCCGCCTCGCAGAAGCAGATCGCCGCCTTCCCGCAGACCCTGCCCGGCCTCCGCGGCAGCCACATCATCGACGGCGCCGGCCACTGGATCCAGCAGGAGCGGGCCCAGCAAGTGAACGAACTGCTGGTGGGATTCCTGAAGGGGCTGTGAGCCGCCATCGCGTCTTTTTCTTCCGTCATCGCCCGGCTTGACCGGGCGACCCATGGGCGATGCGCACATCTATGGATCTCGGGAAGACCGAAGCGGTCGAGACATGGGTCGCCCGGTCGAGCCGGGCGATGACGAGGAAAAGATGACGAGGAAAAGATGACAAAGGAAAACCCGCCGCGCCTGTCCTTGCGGAGAGGCGGCGGCGGGTTCCCGGCTTCGGGCCGATCCGCTGGCCCGTCGCCTAAGCCGGCCTACATCTGGTATTCGGGCATCGCCTTCAGCGAGTCCTTGCTGGCCTCGGTGCGGACCACGGCTGCGTCGTCGCCCTCGCGGGCGATCTCGAGCTGGCTCCACGGAATGAGCACGGAACGCTCGCCGACGCCCAGGAAGCCGCCGACGCCGACCACGGCGGCCTTGATCGAGCCGTCGGTGCCGAAATGGATGTCCTTGATCTCGCCCACCGTCTCGTCGGCGGCGTTCTTAACCGTGGCGCCGATCAGCGCGTCGGCCGACATCTCGCCGCTCTTGGTGAAGGCCTTGACCGTGCCGCGCATCGGCGCCGGCGCCGTCGCCGGCCGGTCGGTGGCGGCCGGGCTGCCGCCCATGGTCGGGCGATCGGCGGCCGGGCTATCGGTACGGGCGCTGCCGGTGGCCGGCAGGCTGTCGCGCGGGCTGGGCGCGGTCGGGCTGGGCGCGGTCAGCGGCCGCGTGGCGTCGGCGGCGCGCCGCTCGGGCGTGCCGACCACGCCGCTGTCGGAGAACACCTTGCCGCGATAGGTGCGGTCCTGCCAGGTATATTCCGGCATCGCCTTCAGGCTGTCCTTGGTGGTGGTGGCGACGACGCGATCGCCGTCGGGGCTGACCGTCAGGTCGCTCCACTTCACCGCCACGTCGCGCTCGCCGATGCCGAGGAAGCCGCCGACGCCGACGATCACGCTGTCGATCTGCCCGCCGGGGGTGACGTAGACGGCCTCGATGTCGCCGATCTTGTCGCCCTGCGGATTGCGCACCGACTTGCCGATCAGCTTGCCGGCCTCGACCGAATCGGCGGCCGGCGCGGTGGCTTGCGGCATGGTCTGCGGCGTCGTCGGACTGGTCGGCGTCTGGGTCTGCGCCAGCGCCAGCGGGGCGATGGCCAGGACGGAGCCGGCCACGCCGGCCATGAGGATGTTGCGAATGGTCATCTTCTCACCTCTTCAGTGGAAACTCGCTTGCGGATCGGCGGCTGTCTCGCGGCCGCGCATGCACGGGGGGAACGCGGATTTTTCGCGGCAAGTTCCGGGCCAAGACCGGTCTAAATTTCGCGCCGTCTGCTTGACATCGCGGCCGCGGTAGCGCGGTCACTTGTCGTGCGGTAGGGGATTGCCCTTGCGGCCGGCGCGCGACACCAGCGGCTCTTCCGCCGTCGCCAGCAGACGGTGCGACAGCTCCAGCGCGCGCTCCGTCAGTTCGCGGCTCGCCTGCTTCAGCTCGGCGCTGTCGCGGACCAGCGCCACGTTGCGCTCCATGTCCTCGGCGCTCCAGCCGCGGGTATGGGCGATATAGGGGAAGGGCGGAAAGTGGCAGCCCAGCTCGGCGAAGAAGCCCAGCATCTGGCCGGCCGCGCCCTGCACGTTGTCCTGCCCGCCGGTGATGATGGCGGCCACGGTCTTGTTCTGCAGCAGCACGCGGTTGGCGAGCACGATCTGGTTCTGGATGCAGTTCAGCCGCTCGACCATCTTGAAATAGAGGCTGGAGGGATTGCCCCAGCGGATCGGCGTGGCGACGATGAACACGTCGCCCCAATGCACCAGCGCCTCGTAGACGCGATCGAGCTGGTCGTCGGGATCCATCTGGGTGATCGAGCACGGCCAGGTGCAGGCCTGCGCCGATTTGGAATAGAAGCCCTCGCAGGCGCGGAAGCGCAGATCGCGCAGGCGGATGAGCCGCGTTTCGTGGCCCAAGGCGGCGGCATGATCGAGCGCCTGCGCCAGAAGATGCTCGGAGGTGGAGAAGCGCTCCTGACCTTCGGTCATCACCGTCGTCGACAGGCCGACCACGCGCGGCTTGCCCGGCCCACGTTCGGGCGTGCGGCCTACCGGATGCGGGGCGTGCGGCAGATGCGTGCGCCTGGACCGCGCGATGCGGTTCACCAGCACCCGCCCGCTCTCGACCTTCACCCCATAGGCGGGCACCGCATCGCCCTCGTAGCCCGGCTCGCCCAGGCCGGTGGCGCGATGGAACTTCCAGTAGTGCCAGGGGCAGACGATGTAGTCGCCGTCCAGCCGGCCCTCGCCCAGCGGCCCGCCACGGTGGTTGCACAGCCCGTCCACCGCGGCGAAGGCGCCGTCCTTGTAGGAGAGCGCCAGCCGGCGGCGCTCGATGACGATCTCGCGCAAGGGCGCCTGCGCCAGTTCCTCAGCCGCCCCGACATCGACCCAGTCTTCCGCGACCCTGTTTTCCGTCATGCGATCCACCGCCTTCGGCGCCAGTGTACGCCGGGTGCGGCCCTGCGCTAGTCTTGGCGGGTTTTTCGATGGAGGAAACGATGGGCAAGACGATCGACATCAGCGTCGCCGACGGCAAGTACACCGGCTACCTGGCCAGCCCGGCCGCCGGCAAGGGCCCCGGCGTGCTGGTGATTCAGGAGATTTTCGGCGTCAACAAGGTGATGCGCGACATCTGCGACGCCTACGCCGCGCAGGGCTATTTCGCGCTCTGCCCCGACATTTTCTGGCGCCAGGAACCCAATGTCGACATCACCGACCAGAGCCAGGCGGAATGGGACAAGGCCTTCTCGCTCTACAAGGGCTTCGACGAGGCCAAGGGCGTGCAGGACCTGAAGGCAGCACTGGCGGCGCTGCGCCAGGTGCCCGGCTGCAACGGCAAGGCGGGGGTGACCGGCTACTGCCTGGGCGGCAAGCTGACCTACCTGATGGCCTGCCGCTCCGACGCCAATGCGGCGGCGGCCTATTACGGCGTCGGCATCGACGGCGCGCTGGACGAGGCGAAGAACATCAGGAACCCGACCATCCTGCACATCGCGCAGAAGGACGGCTTCGTGCCCAAGGAGGCGCAGGACAAGATCGTCGCCGCGCTGAAGGGCCATCCGCACGTCGCCGTCCATCTCTACGCCGACAACGACCACGCCTTCTGCCGCAAGGGCGGCCAGCATTACGACGAGGCCGCCTGCAAGCTGGCCAACGGCCGCACCATGGAGCTGTTCAAGAAGGCGCTGGCGTAGGAAAGGCGCAACCACTCCCCTCATCCGGAGGAGCGGCCCGCCAGGGCCGCGTCTCGAAGGATCGGCAACCGCACCGCTGCCCGTGCAACCTGTCCTTCGAGACGCTCGCTGGCGCTCGCTCCTCAGGACGAGGGGGAGTGGGTTGTTCGCAGCGGCGTTTGCAAACCGAAACGCCCCGCGGATGTCGCCGCGGGGCGTTTCGCTTTCAGAGGGCGAGAGGGCCTGCCCTCCTATCGCCAGGAGTTAGCGGTCCTCGCAGACCAGCGTGCCGTTGAGGTTGCGCACGCGCTGGCCGGGGCATTTGTCGAGATCGAGCGAACTCTTCAGGTTGCCGCCCTCGGGCCGGCGGCAATAGGCGTAGAGCGTGTCGCCTTCGATGTAGGGATCGTTGCAGGAGGAGCGCCACGAGCCCGGCGGCAGGCCGTAGTTGCGCGCCGTGTTCACGTAGCCCGCGCCGCAGCTCAGCACGCCGTCGTTGTTGACCACCGGGCCGTTGGGGCAGCGGTCGAGATCCAGCCGGGTCAGCACGCCGTTGCCGCGCCGGTCGCGGCAGACGGCGACCAGGTCGTCGCCCTCGATGCGCGCGTTGTTGCAGCTGGCGCTCCACGAGCCGGGCGGGAAATAGGGGCCGGAATAGCCGCTGCCGTAATTGGCGACGTAGCCGCTCTCGCACACCAGGTAGCCGTCGGCATTGGCCACCGAGCCGCCGCGGCAGGTGTCGAGATCGAGCTGCGAGGCGCGCCAGCGGCCGTCGACCGTGCGGCACTCCGCCCGCATCATGTCGCCGGAGATGGAGCCGTCGCGGCAGGACAGGCCCCAGGAGCCGGGGATGACCTGCTGCGCCTGCGCCGGCAGGGCGGCGAAGCCCAGCATGACGGCGCCGGCCGCGCCGGCCGTCGCTGCGGCGGCGAACAGGGAAACGCGGGAGCGGACGGACATGGCGACCTCCACGATGGATGCGGTGTCGGTCGCCGCGCTGCGCCGGCACGGCATCTCTCCGATCTGGATCGGCGATCCGGGGCGCGGCGTCTGCGCGACCGACGCAAGCCACAACGCCGGCTCCGGCGGCCGGTTCCCGCCCCCGTACCGCGCGATTAGCCCGCTTGCCGCCACGCCAGTCATGCTAGAGAGAGCCATGCCTCATCGTTCCGCCCGCGCCCGCGCGCTCGTCGCCCTTCTCCTCCTCTCGCTGGCCGCGCCCGCCGCCCGCGCCGGATTGCCCGAAGGCGAGGCCGCTTTCGCCCGTCGCGACTGGCGCACCGCGATGCGCGAATTGCAGCCGCTGGCCGAGCAGGGCAATGCGCGCGCCCAGTACCTGATGGGCGGCATCGCCCTGCAGGGCGCCTCGCCCGGCCAGACCGACGAGGCCGGCGCCATCGCCTGGTACCGCAAGGCCGCGGCCCAGGGCCTGACCGAGGCGCAGCGCGAGCTGGCCTTCCTGCTGCTCAACGACAAGCCGCCCAGGACCGCCGAGGCCATCGCCTTCTACCGCCAGGCCGCCGAGCGCGGCGATGCGGAAGCCGCCTACCAGCTCGGCGTGCTCTACGATCGCGGCCAGGGCGTGCGCCCCGATGCGGCGCAGCGCAATGCCTGGTGGCAGAAGGCGGCGGAGCGCAACTACGCGCCGGCCCTGCTGGCGCTGGCGGAGATGGCGCGCGCGGGCGACGGCATGGCGAAGAGCGAGCCGATGGCGGCCGGCTATTACCGCCGCGCGGCGGAAGCCGGCTCGGGCCCGGCCGCCCTCCATTACGCGCGCGCGCTGCGCGACGGCACCGGCATCGCGCGCGATCCGGCGCAGGCCTGGGAGTGGTTTTCCTTCGCGCTGGGGCTGGGCCTCGACCCCGCACTGCGCGAGGAGCGCGACCGGCTGCAGGCGCAGGTGCCGCCGCCCGCCCGCGCCGCCGCCGAGCAGCGCGCCAGCCAGCGCCTGGCCGCGCTGAGGCCCGCACCGCTGGCGCGGCCGGACGGCAACCCGACCTTGCCGCCCGCGCCGGTGCGACGCTGAAGAAACGCCGGGTCAGCTCCAGAAGAACTGTCCCAGCACGCGCTGCGGCAGCAGGGTGAAGGCGCCGGCCAGCAGCACGCTGACATAGAGCCCGATCATGAAGTCGCGGTGCATGCGCCGCCGGCCGGTGCGGATCGCCCACCACGCGGCCAGCACCGACAGGATGGTCCAGGCGGAGAGGGCGTGGATAAAGCTGAGCCGCTCGCCGTTCAGCCCGCGCACCCAGAAGGAGATGACGGCGGTCGCCAGCATCAGCAGCAGGTAGCAGCGGCCGAGCCAGACATGGCCCGGCGTGCCCTTGCGCCGGACCATCAGCACGGCGCCGAGCAGCAAGGCCGGCAGCACGGTCAGCAGATGGGCCCACATGGCCGGCGTCAGCGCGGGGTTCATGCGCCCATCCTGCCCGCACCGCCGGGCGACGCAAGAAAAACCCCCGCCGGGCCGGAGCCGGGCGGGGGCGAAGGTAAGGTCGTGGGCGGCGCTAACTGCGCGGTCAGCTATTGCCGCGCTTCCACCATTCGTCGCGGTCGTTGTCGCGGCGGCGGTTGTCGCGCCGGTCGGCCTCGCGGCGATCGTCGTCGCGCCGGTTCTTGGTCCAGTCCTGGTTCTTGTCGTGGCGCGGCGGCTGCTTGCCCACGACCTGGCGGCGGTCGTCGTCGCGCCGGCCATTCCAGTCGCGCCGGTCATGGCGGTTGCGGTCGCGATCCCAGTCGCGGCGATCGGCCTGGCGATGGTCCCAGCCCTGATTGCGGTTCCAGTCCCAGCTCTGGTTCCGGTTCCAGTCCCAGACCTGGCCGCGATGGCGATCCCAGCGATCGTCGTCCCAGCCGCGCCGATCCCAGTCGCGCCGGTCCCAGTCGCCCTTGCCTCTCCAGGCGGTGTTGCGGTCGCAGACCAGATGGCCGTCGCGCACGGTGACCCGGTTGCCCGGGCAATCGTCGAAATTGATGCGCGTGTTGTTGCGCCATTTGCCGTTGGAGCGGCGGCAATCGGCCTTCAGCCAGTCGCCGCGCAGGTCGACGTCCTTGCAGTAGCGGTACCAGTCGCCCTCCGGGCGCTCCCGGGCCTGGGCGTCGGAGGCGGCGAGAGCGCCGATGAGCGTCGCGCCGGCGAGAGCGGCCGCCGGAACCAGACCGCGGACGAGGCGCAGAATCGAAGATGCCATGGCTGTCCTCCCTGCATTGCCGACGCCGGCGGCGTTCCGCCCTGATCGAGCTGGCGGCAGTTGCAGCAAGGAGAAATTTCCGTCGGCATTGCGACGGAATCTGGGCAAAGCGGGGAGGAATATTTTTGCCGCGCGGCGGGGATGCGGCGGCGGTCGAAGACGTAAAAGGGCGGCCTTGCAGGCCGCCTCCGAAGCGATCGCCGCGCCTTCGATAGAGCGGTTCACACGATCGGACGCAAGCGCGCGCTTGCGTCCGATCGCGATCCGCTCAGCAGCGCAGGCGGCCGTCGATGTTGGCGAGCGGCCGGCTGCCGCAGTCCTTCAGGTCGATGCCGTCGGAGCGCCACTGGCCGTTGTTGGTGCGGCAATCGGCGTAGAAACGGCCGTCGTCGCCGATTCGGGCGTTGCGGCAGCTTTGCTGCCAGGTGCCGTGGGGCAGCCGGGAGCTCTGCCCGCCGCAGCGCAGCCGGCCGTTGTCGTTGACGATCTGCTGGCCGCGGCAATCGTCGAGGTCGATCGAATCGCGCCGCCAGTCGCCGTCGCGCTGGCGGCATTCGGCGAACAGCTCGTCGCGCACGATACGCCCGTTGCGGCAGCTCTGCTGCCAGCTACCCGGCGGCAACTGGTTCCAGCCGCCGTAATTGCCGCCGTAGCGGTGATCGCCGCACTCCAGATGCCCGTTGTTGTTGACGATGTCGCGGCCGCGGCAGCGGTCGATGTCGAGCTTGGTCGAGCGCCAGTTGCCGTTGGTGCGCCGGCACTCGGCCACCAGGTCGTCGCGGCCTTCGATGCGCGCGTTGCGGCAGCTCTGGCGATAGGAACCCTGCGGCAGGCCCTGGCCCCACCACTGGTCCCTGCCGCTCTGGTTCTCGCACGCCAGCTCGCCGTTGCGGTTGGCGACCGCGCCGTTGCGGCCGCAGCGGTCGAGGTCAAGGCTGGTGCGGTTCCAGCGCCCGTCCATGGTCCGGCATTCCGCCCGCAGCGTGTCGCGGCCCTCGATCCGGCCCTCGCGGCAGGACTGCCGCCACGAACCGCCGGGCAGACCGGCCATCTGGTTCTCGCACACCAGCTCGCCGTTGCGGTTGGCGACCGTGCCGCCGCGCCCGCAGCGGTCGAGATCGAGGCTGCTGCGGTTCCAGCGCCCATCGGTGGTCCGGCATTCCGCGCGCAGCGTGTCGCGGCCCTCGATCCGCGCCTCGCGGCAGGTTTGCCGCCACGAACCGCCGGGCAGGTTCTGCGCCGCCGCCTCTTGCGCCGCAGCGAAGGCTGGCAGCGCCATGGCCAGAAACAGAAGGACCCGCATACCGCGCATGTTGTTCGCGTTCGCCATCACCACCTCCCCGACGCCATCGCAAAGACCCGAAAACGCGGCCGCATATTACCGCGCCGCGTCGTTTTTCGCCACGCAAGCAAGCCGGGCAAGCGCATCCCGTTTCCGGGCGTTGGCGCCTGCCGTCGACCGGCGTGCCGGCCCTGTTCAGACGCCTGCGGCGGCGCGGGGTTCCAACGTACCGTTTGATACCGGCGCGTTCGGCGAAATCGGATCAGACCGACAGCGGCGGGCCGGTGAGACTGGCGGGAGCATCGGGCTGATGCAGCGCACGCATTTGCTGCAGGGCGCCCGGCAGGAAGATGGCGACGTTCAAGCGGACCAGCGCGGCGGTGTCGGGATGGACCGGCGCGCCGTAGATGTCGCGGCGGATGCGCAGGAAGGTGAGGGCGCCGTGCAGATTGCCGATCAACTCCATCTCGCCGTAGCAGGCGGGACGCTGGCGCAGTTCGGGCAGCCCGGCCTCATGGCGCAATTCGCCGGCGATCGGCGTCAGCACGTGCTCGACCAGATCCCTGTGATAGAGGCCGGCGAAGCTCCAGCCCTCCAGCGCCGCCCGCATCCACAGCCGGTAGTCGGCCGGGCCGAGCCGGTCGATATAGGAGATGAAGAAAATCTCCAGCCGCTCCGCCAGCGGCCGCGCGCGGTCGCGCAGCAGTTCGCTCCACGCCGGATTCCAGCGCTGCCCGAAACGCTCTTGGTAAACGGCGCGGACCAGCGCCTCCTTGGAGGGGAAGTAGCGGTAGAGCAAAGCCTGGGTGATGCCCAGCGCCTTGGCCAGCGCGCGCGTCGAGGCGGCGGGTCCGTTGCTGGCGAAGAACTCCGCCGCCTGTTCCAGGATCATGCTGCGCCGGTCCGACGGCGCCATGCGGCGGCGGCGCAGATCCTCGGCCCGCTCGCCGGTCGGGAACGGGACCACCGGTCCTTCCGTCTCGGGCGTGCTGCCAAAAGTATGATCTGGCGGGCGCGGTATAGTCATACGTTAATATTATAACCCTGAAGCATAAAAGCGCAGCAGGCTATTGAATTCAGAGTGCGAAGACTCTGGAATTGCAGACGAAATGCAGAAACAGGCTCAGGATTTCGGGGTGCGGCCCAGCCGCGCCACGACATCGTCCAACTGCTCGTAATCGTTGCAGAACAAGCTGATCTGGGTGTGTTCGCCCTCGCCCTGGACGATATCCACCCTCAGGCCCAGAGCCTGTTCGAGCTGCTTTTCCAGCGCCCGCACGTCGGCCGACTTGCCCGCCGCCGGCCCGGCAGCGGGCGACAACTTGCGCTGGACACCCCTGGCGCCGCCGGCGGCGTCGGCCGCCCGTTGCGCCTGCACCAGCTTCTCGACCTGGCGCACCGAGAGGCCCTGCGCCACCACGCGCTCGGCCATCTGCACCACGTCGTCGGCGCTGTAGAGCGCGCGCGCGTGGCCGGCATCGATCCTGCCCTCGTCCAGCAAGGCCTGGACCTTGTCCGGCAGGTCGAGCAGCCGCAGCATGTTGGCGATGTGGCTGCGGCTCTTGCCCAGCGCGTCGGCCAGCTCCTGCTGCGTGGCGCCGAACTCGTCGCGCAGCCTGGCATAGCCCTGCGCCTCCTCGATCGGCGACAGGTCGCGCCGCTGCAGGTTCTCGACCAGCGCGATTTCCAGCGCGTCGCGGTCGGCGAAGTCGCGCAGCACCACCGGCACGTCGTGCAGCTTGGCCAGTTGCGCCGCGCGCCAGCGCCGCTCGCCGGCCAGGATCTCGTAGGCGTCCTTGCCCGCCCCGTCCTTGCCGATCTGGCGCACCAGGATCGGCTGCAACAGGCCCTTCTCGCGGATCGACTGCGCCAGTTGCTGCAGCGATTCCTGATCGAAGTGCCGGCGCGGCTGGAAGCGGCCGGGACGCAGGAACTCGATCGGCAGGGTGAAGGTCTCCCGCCGCAGCGCCTCGAGCTCGGCGGCGGACGGGCCGGGCGCGGACGCGGCCGGCGCCGGCGCGCCCTCGCCCGCCCGCGGCTCCTGGAACACCCGCTTCTCGCCGTCGTCGCCCAGCAGGGCGGCCAGACCGCGCCCCAGCCCCTTGCCGGGCGGCTTGAATTTCCTGTCTTCGGCCATCGTCCCGCGCCTCGCTTTACGGCCATCCTAACGATTGGGAGCGGCGAAGGAAGGGTCGAGAATCGGGCATACACCCGCGGACAGGAACGGCCATCGCGGCTCGCCCGTTGTTCCGGCAAGGCAAAAGCGAGGAGCAGGCAATGGCCAAGGCGGACGAGCTGAGGGAAAAATTCTGGGACAGGCTGAAATCGGACCGCACCATGATGCTGGGCCTGGACGGAGTCGAAGACGGGCATGCGCGGCCGATGACGGCGCAGGTGGAAGGCGAGCATGGGCCGATCTGGTTCTTCGCCTCGGTCGACAACGCCATCGTGCAGAAGCTGGCGCAGCACGAAGGCCATGGCGAACGCGCCATCGCCACTTTCGCCGACAAGGGCCACGATCTTTTCGCCACCGTGCACGGCTCGTTGTTCATCGACAAGGACCGCGCCGCGATCGACCGGCTGTGGAACAGGTTCATCGCCGCCTGGTTCGAAGGCGGCAAGGACGATCCCAAGCTGACCCTGCTGCGGCTCGACGCCGAGAGCGCGGAGATCTGGCTCAACGAGAACAATTTCCTGGCCGGCGTCAAGCTGCTGCTGGGGATCGATCCGAAGCAGGACTACCGGGACAAGGTCGCCGAGGTGCGGCTGAATTAGAGTCGAGGCTTCCGACAGGCGCCGCCCTGTCGCACCGGGCAGCGCTTTTCATGTTGGACGCAAGCGCGCACGCGGCGATGGCAGCGCGCGGCGCCATCCGTCACTGCGGATTGTGGCGTGGGAAGGCTGCGTCGCCCGCACGATGCGGGCGACGCGCCTGATCTATTGCTTGGCGCCGGCGAAGGTGCCGGCGGCGGAATAGCCCGAGCCGTTGATGTTGAAATTGCCGGCCTGGCCCGCGATCGGGTCGGTGGGCGAGGCGAAGAACGAGCCCGCCACCGCGCCGCCGCGGCCGATGCCGGTGCCGGCGGTGCCGGTGATGGTGCCGGTGAAGTCGCGCTTGCCCGGCGCGGAGGTCAGGCCGGAATAGTTGCCGCCGTCGAAATTGTTGATCTCGAACGCGCCCTGGCGGGCGCCGAAGTTCCAGGTCTGGCGGAACTCGCCCACCGCGGTGTAGGAGGCGCCGTTGTTGACGACGCTGCCGATGGCGTGGCCCTTGTAGGTGGCGTTGCCGGTCTCGGGGATCTCGGCGGTGTCGGGCAGGGTGCCGGACACCCAGGTGGCCAGGTGCACGCGATCGCTCTGCCCGGCGCGCGGGCCGGTCTGGTACTGCAGGTCGCCCATCCAGTAGCCCCAGCTCATGAACTCGCACTCGCAGTAGCTGACGCCGGTGGGCAGCAGGTCGGCGTCGTTGCCCACCGCCTGGTGCGTGATCATGGCGACGTTGGCCAGCACGGTGTCGCCGCCGGCATAGGAGGTGGCCGAGGGCGACTTGCCGAGCGCGTAGTGGGTGTCGTCGACGAAGGCGGAGGAATTGGCGTTGGTTCCGGTCAGCGAGCCGAACTGCAGGTCGTAGGTGTTGTAGTAGTTGCCGACTTCGGAGAACTGGAAGCGGGCGGCGGCGCGGTTGGTGGCCGCCGAGGTCGAGACGCTGACGTCGTCGACGCCGGAACTGGCGAACATCGTGCTGGTGATGTTGCCGTAGCTGTCGCGCATGTCGATCTGGCCCGCCGTGTAGCCCCCCATCTCGCGGGTGGTGCGGTTGGCGCCCAGCCCGGCCGGCGCCGTGCCCGGCCCGGTCGCCGTGACGTAGTAGTAGGGCGTCTTGGCCAGGCTGGCGAAATCCTGCTGCGTGCCGGCCTGGGTGGTCAGCGATTCGGGCGACAGATCGTCGTTGCGCTTGTCGGGCAGGAAGACGAAGTGGTCGCCGGTGCCGCCGTAGACGGCGTTGCCCGAACTGGTCGGCGGCGTCGCATTGTTGGAGGTGAAGCGGGTGACGTTGGACGAGCCGTTCTCGCGCAGCGAGGCCTGGCTGGTGCCGGAGGCGAAGATGGCGCCGGCGGCGTCGCTGCCGACCTGGCCGATATTGATCGACAGGAACGAGCTCTGGGTCGAGCCGGTGCCCTCGAAGTTCAGCGAGCCCTGCAGCCAGGTGGCGCGCGCGTCGCTGCCCGATTGCTGCGCGGCGGAGAGCACCGGCGAATAGGCGATGAACATCGGCTGCTGGGTGGCGTTGGCCACCACCGGCAGCGTCGAAACGCTTTCGCCCAGGAAGGGCCGCGAGGCGTCCATGCTCAGCATCTCGCGCACGCCGACCCCGGTGGTGGGGAAGGTGGCGGCGGCGGTGGGCGCGCCGGCGAACAGGTTGATCTTCTTGTTCGCCGTCTCGTCCAGCACCGTATAGATGTAGAAATCCTGCAGCGCCGAAACGTAGCCGGTGCCGCTGATGGGGCCGAGGCTGGAGCTGGAATTGCTGGCGTCGACCGCGAAGCTGGTGCCCGGCGCCCAGGGCAGGTTGAACTGCACGCCGCCGGTGGTCTTGACCAGCAGCCGGGTGGTGTAGGTGCCGGCCTCGGCCAGGCCGGTGACGTTGGTCGGGTCGCGATCGGCGTTGCCGGTCACCGGATCGTAGCTGATGAAGGCGGTGTCGCGCACGAACAGGCCGGCGGTGCTGACCGGCGTGGGGATGTACTCGATGTCGGGCGGCAGGAAGGATTGCGGCGGCGGCGAGCCGCCCTGCTGCTGGCCGCCCGACTGCTCGGAATTGATCTGGCTGAAGCCGCTCTGGCCCACCTTGCCGTCGACGTTGACCGGGCCGCGGATGCCCTGGCTGGGCGGGGCCTCGAGCTGGGCCAACGGCCCGGTCAGCGCGCCGGCCGGGGTGAGGGCGGGCGAATTCGGCGCCTGGCCGTAGACCGTGCGCATGGTCGAGCCCGGTCGCGTCGCCGTCCTGGTGCCTTGCGGGGTGGATATCGTCAGCCGGGTGCCGAACATGAAGAAGACGTCGAGGGCGGCGATGTCGGTGGCGTCGACGATGGCGATGCCGCCGCGCAGGCCCAGCGTGGCGGTGCCGACCTTCATCGTCGCCTCGCCCTGCTTGGTGATCTTGCCGCCGACCAGGCGGAAGACGCCGCGCGTGGCGGAAAGCGCCAGCTCGCCGGTGCCCTTGTCGGGATCGTAGATGAACTTGTCGATGACCAGGTCGGAATTGGGCCCGATGGTCAGGGCCGAGCCGTCGGCGAACAGCAGGTGGGCGCGGTCGTCGGCCCTGGTCTGGATGCGCTCGTTGGCGAAGACGTCGATGCCAACCTTCAGCACGCGCTGCGGCTGGGCCGGCGGCGTGCCCAGCGGCTCGCCGGCGGTGGTGCTGGTGACGCCGATCTTGGCCATGGCGACAGGGGCGATGTAGGGCGTGGCGAGAAGCACCAGCGCCAGCGCCGTACCGTGCAGAAGAGCCTTGCGCATGTCAGCCTCCAGTAAAGACGCGATGCGAACCGGAACGCGGACGCCTCAGAAGCGCCACGCCACGCCGGTCATCGTGTACCAGTTCTTGTACTCGTAGTTGGGCAGCGAGGATTCGCGCCGGTTGTAGCCGCCCTGGACCACCACCGACCAGGATTCCTCGACCGGCAGGTTCATCGTCAGGGCGAAGCGCCAGTCCTTGTCCTTGCGCTTGACGTCGGGATCCACCGTCACGTCGGGATCGTCGTAATGCGAGCCCAGGCGCGCGGCGGTGAAGGCGAACACCACGTTCTGCCCGTCGACGAAAGGCGAGGGGAAAGGCTGCACCGTGACGCCGATGCCCACCAGCCATTCGCGATAGGCTTCCCAGCCGGCGTCGGCATGGTAGCGCGCGTAGCCGACGGTGGCGGAAATGCCCAGCCAGTCGTTGACGGCGTGGTCGAAGCCGAAGCGGCCGGCGTATTCCTGCCCGTCGCGCAGGTCGTTGAACGGCTTGTCGGCCGTGTTGTGGTAGCGGCGGTCGCGGAAATCGAACCCCAGGCTGACCAGCGTGTCGTCCCAGCGCTTGTCGAGCGACACCGCCGCACCCGGCGCCAGATATTCCTTCTTGTCGTCCAGCATGACGAAGTCGAAGACGCCGGCGACGCGCAGCGACAGGCCGGGGACGCTTTCGGGCAGCAGCACGAAGCGCGGGCCGATCGAGGCGACGGCCACGGCGGCGTTGACCTCCTCGCGCTTGAACTGGCGCGCGACGTAGAAATTGGCCCGCGTGTCGAGATGGTCGCCGCTTTGCCAGCCGAAATCCCACAGATGCACGAACTGGGCGGCGGCGAAGGCGTTCCAGTCGGCCTCGGCAGCGGAATTGTCGTCGAGATCGGCGTCGATGCCGCCGACGCGCACGCTGCCGGAAGGGGCGGCGTTGGCGTTGGACTGCCAGCGCAGGCCGGCCAGTATCGTGCCGGACAGGCGCGAGGGCGCGCTCGCCTTGTCGATGTCGGCCAGCACCCGGCGCGCCCGCTCGCGCACTTCCGGCGGCATGTCCGGCGCTTCCAGCGCGGAGAGCAGGTAGGTGCGGGCGGCCTCGTAGGAGCCGAGGCGGTAATAGAGCACGCCCAGCTCCAGCCGCACGCGCGGCAGGTTGGCGTTGACCAGCAGCATGCGCTCCAGCGCCGCCACCGCGCCTTCCAGGTCGCCCACGCGCACCGCCAGCCCGGCGTAGCGGAAGGTTTTGTCGAGATTGCCCGGATCGGCCAGCATGTCGGCGAAGGCCGCATCGTAGTGCCGCTTCAGCTCCGCCGCCGAAAGGTTGTCATATGTGGAATCCGCCACATTGCGGTCCTGCAGCCTGCCGCTGCCTTGCGCCAGCGACGGCGCCGCGTACGCGACTGCCAGCGCCAGTGCGCACGCGCCCATAAGGCCGCACCGAAAGCCCCCCATCGTGCTGAACCCTGTCCCGGATTGCTGTTGCGCAACGTTACGCCCTTCGCGTCGCAGATTCCTAGACGAAAGCGATAGGGCGCCTAAGAAAAAGCACGGTAGCCGTCATTCCCGCCTAAAGAGGCAAAATAAAACTTAAATAAAATGGATAGGTTCTGTTTTGCAGTCTGACTGCATGTTTTCCGGGGCCGCCCGGAGCGTTCTAATCACCGAATGGTCACAGGGGGGGTGCCGCGGCCAGGTGCCCGGGCCCCAACCCGGACGGGAGCCCCGGAAAACAAAACCGGCCGGCCCCTTGCGGGACCGGCCGGCTTGAAAGTCTGCGCCGCCTGCGGCGGCGGTCGGGAAACCGTCAGCGGTTTTAGAGCGCCTTGAGGTTCGCAGCGGCGTCGCGGCCGCGCTGGTTGGCGATCTCGTACGAGACCTTCTGGCCTTCGTTCAGCCCGCTCAGCCCGGCGGCCTCGACGGCGGAGATATGGACGAACACGTCCTTGCCGCCGCTGTCCGGCTGGATGAAACCGAAGCCCTTCTGGGCGTTGAACCACTTAACAGTACCGTTAGCCATAGCATGGCTCCTTCGTAGATAGAGGGCCGCGCCGCCTGCCGGCCGGTATTGGCCGGGAAAGCGGAAAGCGGCCCGGCCGCGCGAATCGTTGCGCGGCAGGACGACAATCTGGTCTTGGGAGGCTTGAAGTACTCGGCGCCGCCGGGCGGTTCCCGCAGGAACATGCCCTATTTTCTCAAGCGGTCGCCAACGGCAAGTCGTGCCTTTGACGTCGATCGTGAGGCCCATATAGGCGCTTATCGGGCCGAACACAACCGCTTCCCGCCCCGCCGGGTCGCTCCGTCGGCCGCCCAGTCAGCCGCCCGGGTCGGCCGTCACCCCGGCCCGCTCCCTAGCCCCTTGCCGCCATGGCATAATTCCAGCTTCCGGGCGGCCCCGGGCGGCGCGCCGAACGCAGCGCTTGCGCCCGATCAATGCCCGGCGCCGGCCCGATCGCCAGGCTGCCGCCCAACGACCCGGCCGCCACCGGAGAGACAGGGCGGGAGAGACCACGGAGAGACATGGCCCCGACCCCGACAGACGCGCCGCAGAGCCTGAGCTGGCCGCGCTTCCTGCTGCGCTTCTGGCACCTGGCCGGCCCCTATTGGCGCTCGCCGCGGCGCGGCCATGCCCTGCTGCTGACGGCGCTGGTGGTGGTGCTGACGGTGGCCCAGGTGGCGGTGGCGATCGCGCTCAATTTCTGGAACGAGCAGTTCTTCAACGCGCTGGAGCAGAAGCAGCTCGGCCGCTTCCTGATGCTGATCGGCGTCTTCCTCGCCATCGTCGCCGCCAACGTGGCGGTGATGAGCCTGCATCTGCATTTCAAACGCCGCCTGCAGATCGACTGGCGCGACTGGCTGACGGCGGCGACGCTGGACCGCTGGATGGCCGAGGGCCGGCCCTACCAGCTCGGCCAGATGCAGGGCGCGCACGACAATCCCGACGCGCGCATCGCCGAGGACGCGCGCATCGCCACCGAATACGCCGTCGACCTGGCGCATTCCGCCCTCTACGCCAATCTGCTGCTGGTCAGCTTCGTGGTGGTGCTGTGGCAGGTCTCGGGCACGCTGACTTTGGAACTGGGCGGGCGGACGCTCGAAGTGCCCGGCCACATGGTGTGGATCGGCTTCGTCTATTCGCTGCTCGGCACCTGGTTCGCGCTGTGGCTGGGCCGGCCCCTGATGCAGGCCGCCGACCGGCGGCAATCGGCCGAAGCCGGCTTCCGCTTCGGCCTGGTGCACGCGCTGGAGAACGCCGTCGCCATCGCCCTGGTCAAGGGCGAGCGCGACGAACGGCGGCGCTTCGCCGATCTCTTCGCCGGCGCCGTCAACGCCTGGCACCGCCAGACATCGGCGCTGCGCAACCTCTATCTCTATACGGTCTCCTGGCCGATGTTCTCGCAGATCTTCCCGATCCTGATCGCCGCCCCGCGCTACATCGCAGGCTCGATCACGCTGGGCACGCTGATGCAGTCGGCGCAGGCCTTCCAGCAGATGACGGCGGCGCTGAGCTGGCCGATCGACAATTTGGCCAAGGCGGCCGACTGGCGCGCCTCGGTCGAGCGCGTACATGGCTTGCGCGCCGGGCTGAACAAGCTCGAACGCAAGGTCAGCGCGCCCGAGGCGCACCGCATCGCCATCGCCACCTCCGAACGCCCGGTGCTGGCGCTGCACGCGCTGGCGATCGAGGATCCCGACGGCAGCCTGGCGATCGCGCGCTTCAGCCTGGAGATCGGCGGCGGCGAGCGGGTGCTGATCTCGGGCGAGACCGGCGCCACCACCAAGCTGTTCAAGGCGGTGGCCGGCATCTGGCCCTGGGGCCGCGGCCGCATCGAGCTGCCGCAGGGAGCGGCGATCTACTCCATGCCCGAGCGCCCCTATCTGCCGGTCGGCACCCTGGCCGACACGGTGCGCTACCACGGCGTGGCGGCATGCACCGACGCCGCCATCCTGGAGGCGCTGCGGCGGGTGGGCTTAAGCCGGCTGGCGCCGCGACTGAACGAGATCGCGGTGTGGGAGCACGAGCTGGGCGTCTCCGACCAGCAGCGCCTGGGCTTCGCCCGCCTGTTGCTGCACCGGCCGGACTGGATCTTCATGCAGGAGCCGACCGACGCGCTGGACGCCGAGGGCGAGCGCGAGATGATGGCTCTGCTGCAGGCCGAGTTCCCGCGCGCCACCCTCATCACCATCAGCCAGCGCCTGGTGATGCGCCGCTACCACGGCCGCCACCTGGCGCTGCAACGCCACGACGGCTGCGCCATCGTCAAGGAAACGGTGCTGAGCGACACCTGATCGGAGCCGATGGCGATCGGGCGGCCGCGCCGTCGCTCCCGTTTTCCTTATCCGTCATCGCCCGGCTTGACCGGGCGACCCATGGTGGTGCGAGCCGCTCCGCGCTGATCCACAGTGTTCCCGTTGAAGCATGGATGGCCCGGTCGAGCCGGGCCATGACGGACTTTTTTTGATGGCTCGGTCGCGCCGGGTCATGACCGGTTGGATTTTGCGTTCGTCCCCTTGACGGATTTTTTTGCACCCTTTTTCTTCCGTCATCGCCCGGCTTGAC
>JBFXDA010000042.1:0-30746 GCA_050181585.1 Reyranellaceae bacterium | reverse complement strand
CGTCGGCCTCGAAATCGATCTTGGCGATCTCCTGCGGATTGCCCGGCGTGATCTCGACGTAATAGGACATGCCGATGCCGCGCAGCTTGCCGCGGCCGGCGGCTTCCTTGCGCCGCGCCTCGAAGCCGTTCCAGTCCGCCATCCGGATCGAATCGTCCATGCAGCGGGCGAACTCGCCGGAATCGTATTTCTGGCCGACGCCGTTGTCGTAGGGGAACTGGTCGGGGCGGATGAAGTTCTTGCGCCGCAGTTCGGCGGCGTCGACTTTCAATTCGCGCGCCGCCGCTTCGACCAGCCGCTCGATGATGTAGCAGACCTCGGGGCGGCCGGCGCCGCGATAGGCGTCGACCGGCACGGTGTTGGTATAGACGCCCTCGACCGTCAGGCTCTTCAGCGGAAAATCGTAGACGCCGCCCAGCACGCCCAGCGGCGCCATGGTCGGGATGATGGGCGCGAAGTTGGAAAGATAGGCGCCCATGTTGGCGATGGTCTTCACCCGCAGCGCCAGGAAGCGGTTGTCCTTGTCCAGCGCCAGTTCGGCGGTGGTGACGTTGTCGCGGCCCATCGTGTCGGAAAGGAAGGATTCGCTGCGGTCGCCGGTCCATTTCACCGGCCGGCCGAGCTTGCGCGAGGCGTAGCAGACCAGCACCTGCTCGGGGAACAGGAAGCTCTTCATGCCGAAGCCGCCGCCCACGTCGGGCGTGACGATGCGCACCTTCTCCTGCGGCATGTTGAAGATCATCGCCGCCAGTATCGCCTTGTGGTTGAAGCCGCCCTGGGTCGAGGAATAGAAGCTCAGGCTGCCGTCGGCGGCGAAATCGCCGATCGCCGCCCGCGGCTCCATGGCGTTGACGACGATGCGGTTCTGGATCAGCTCCAGCTTGACGGCATGGGCCGCCGAGGCGAAGGCGGCGGCGATCTTCTCCTCCTCGCCGAACGCCCAGTCGAAGGCCAGGTTGTTCTTCACCTCGGGCCAGACCTGGGCCGCGCCCGGCTCGGTGGCGCGGGCGGTGTCGGCTACCGCCGGGAGCATGTCGTAATCGATCGTCACCAGCTCGGCCGCGTCGCGCGCCTGGACATGGGTTTCCGCCACGATGGCGGCGACCGGATCGCCGACATGGCGCACCAGGCCATTGGCCAGGGCCGGCCGCGGCGTCTTGACCATCGCCGACTTGTCGCGGTTCTGCAGTGGGATCATGCAGGGCAGCAGCCCGATCTTGTCGGCGTCGAGATCGGCGAAAGTGTAGACGCCCTTCACCCCCGGCGCCGCCTTGGCCTGTTCCGTGTCGATGCCCAGGATGCGGGCATGGGCGTGGGGCGAGCGCACGACGTAGAGATGGAGCTGGTTCGGCAGGTTGATGTCGTCGGTGTATCTGCCATGGCCGGTGACCAGACGGTCGTCCTCCTTGCGCCGAACCGATTGGCCGATACCGAACTTCATGCCAAGCCTCCCGTATGCAAACGGCCGGCAAATCCCGCGCCGGCCGTCACGTCCATAAAGCCTAACATGCCGGCCGCGTCGCGCACCACCTGCGCCGCCGGCATGGCTTGGTTTCGGTTTCTACGTGCGGAATGCGGTCCGCCGCCCTGCTTGCATGCCGGTAGCCATGCCGTAGAGTGAGCCAAAACCAAGACAATCGCGCGGGAGGGCTGCAGGTGGCCGTACGTTATTTCGACTGGCTGGTTCATCACACCCGGCGGGCGACGAACAAGCCGATGATGATCGACCTGCATTCGGGCCGGGAGTTCAGCTACGGCGAGGCCAACCGGCGCGCCATAAGGTTGGGCAACTGGCTGCGCTCGGCCGGCGTGGCGCGCGGCGATAGGGTGGCCATCCTCTCGCCCAACGGGCCGGAATTCTTCGACCTGCAATTCGCCTGCGGCAAGACCGGCGCCATCATGCTGCCGCTGAACTGGCGGCTGGCGGTGCCGGAGCTGGAATACATCATCGGCGATGCCGCGCCCAAGGTGCTGATCCACGACGTCTCCTTCCAGGCCCAGGCCGACGAGCTGAAGAAGCGCTGCAGGATCGGGACGCTGCTCTGCATCGACGGCGAGCGGCCGGACAGCGACTACGAGCGGGCGCTGGCGTCGCAAAAGGACGAGATCGCGGCCGAGACGCTGACGCACGACGACTACGCCATGATCATGTACACCTCGGGCACCACCGGCCATCCCAAGGGCTCGATCACCACCTACGGGATGAACTTCTACAACGCCGTCAATCTCGGCAATCCCGCCCTGGTCAACCAGAACACCAAGCACCTGAGCATCCTGCCGCTGTTCCACACCGGCGGGTTGAACTGCTACTCCAACCCGGTGTTCCATGCCGGCGGCACCGTCATGATCATGCGCACTTTCGATCCCGGGAAGTGCCTGGAGCTGATCGACGATCCCGCGGTCGGGCTGACGCATTTCTTCGGCGTGCCGGCCAACTACCTCTTCATGATGCAGCATCCCAAGTTCCAGTCGGTCGACCTGTCGCGGCTGGTGATCGCCGGCGTCGGCGGCGCGCCCTGCGCCATTCCGATCCTGAAGGGCTGGGAGGCGCGCGGCATCGCCCTGCAGCAGGGCTTCGGCATGACCGAGACCAGCCCGGCGGTGCTGGTGCTGGACGCCAAGGACGCCATCCGCAAGGTCGGCTCGACCGGTCTCCCGGTACTCCATAATGAAGTCCGCATCGTCGACGAGAACGGCAAGGACGTGCCGGTGGGCCAGATGGGCGAGTTGTGGGTGCGCGGCCCCAACATCACCCCGGGCTACTGGAACAAGCCGGAAGCCACCGCCAAGGCCATCACCGACGGCTGGCTGCACACCGGCGACGCCGCCAAGGTCGACGAGGACGGGTTCTACTACATCGTCGACCGCACCAAGGACATGTACATCTCCGGCGGCGAGAACGTCTATCCGGCCGAGGTCGAGAGCGTGATCTACCAGTTGCCGCAGATCGGCGAAGTGGCGGTGATCGGCGTGCCCAACGAACGCTGGGGCGAGGTCGGCATGGTGGTGGCGACGGTCAAGCCTGGCATGGCGCTGGGCGAGCAAGAGATCATCGGCCATTGCGTCAAGAACCTGGCCAAGTTCAAGGTGCCGCAGAAAGTGGCCTTCATCGACGCCCTGCCGCGCAACGCCACCGGCAAGGTGCTGAAGCGCGAGCTGCGGGTGAAGTATATCGGCGCCGACAAGCCGGCGATCAGCTAGCGGAGGCGGCCATGCTGCAGGGACTGATGCAGGACCGCCCGCTGCTGCTGTCGGGCATCATCGAGCATGCCGCGCGCTGCTTTCCCGACACCGAGATCGTCGCCCGCACCATCGAGGGCGACCTGCACCGCTACACCTACGCCCAGGCCCGCGCCCGCATGAAGCGGCTGGCGCAGGCGTTCCTCAAGCTGGGCGTCAAACCGGGCGACCGGGTGGCGTCGCTGGCGTGGAACACGCACAACCATTTCGAGCTGTTCTACGCCCTGCCCGGCATCCAGGCGGTCCTCCACACCGTCAACCCGCGGCTGTTCCCCGAGCAGCTCGTCTACATCATCAACCACGCCGAGGACCGTTTCCTCTGCCTCGATGCCGAGACCCTGCCGCTGGTCGAGCGACTGGCGCCGCAGCTTTCGACCATCGAAGGCTATATCCTGCTCTGCCCGCGCGAGCGCATGCCGGAATCGACCCTGCCCAACCTGCTGTGCAGCGAGGAACTGATCGCGGCCGAGACCGACGGTTTCGACTGGCCGGAATTCGACGAGAAAGCGGCCTCGACGCTGTGCTACACCTCGGGCACCACCGGCAATCCCAAGGGCGTGCTCTACAGCCATCGCGCCGCGGTGCTGCAGGTGCTGCTCTCGGTCTCCGCCGACACGTTCGGCGGCTACATGCCGGGCACGCAGGAAGTGATCATGCCGATGGCGCCGATGTTCCACGGCAATGCCTGGAACACGCCCTTCTCCGCGCCGCTGGCCGGCCACAAATTCGTGCTGCCCGGCCGCGACTATTCGGCCGAGAAGCTCTACGAGCTGATCGAGGGCGAAGGCGTGACGGTGACGGCCGGCGTGCCGACACTGTGGCTGATCCTGACCGATTATCTCGACCGCACCGGCAGAAAGTTCAGCAAGCTGCGCTGCTCGGTGTCGTCCGGCTCCGCCCCGCCGCGGGCGCTGATGGACAAGATGCTGAACAAGTACGGCGTGCGCCTGATCAACTGCTGGGGCATGACCGAGGCGCTGTCAGCCACCAAGGGCACGCCCAAGCCCGGCACCGCCCATCTGCCGCAGGACGGGATTTTCGACCTGATGTCGCTGGCCGGCCGCTCCAATTTCCTGTGCGAGCTGCGCATCGTCGACGACGAGGGCCGCCCCCTGCCGCGCGACGGCATCGCCAGCGGCCACCTGATGGCCAAGGGACCGATCATCGCCGGCGGCTACTTCAAGGGCGAGACCGATCCCATGGACGCCGAGGGCTGGATGCATACCGGCGACGTCGCCTCGCTGCGCCCCGATGGCTATGTCGTGCTGCGCGACCGCTCCAAGGACGTCATCAAGTCGGGCGGCGAGTGGATTTCGACGGTGCAGGTCGAGGGCATCGCCGCCGGCCACCCGGCCGTGCTCTACGCTGCCGTCATCGCCGTGCCGCATCCCAAATGGCAGGAGCGGCCGCTGCTGGTGGTCGTGCCGCGCGAGGGCCATGCCATCACGCGCGAGGAGATGCTGGCCTTCCTGAAGGGCAAGATCGCCTCGTGGTGGATGCCCGACGACGTGGTGATCCGCAGCGCCATGCCGATCAGCGGCACCGGCAAGATCCTCAAGCGCGAGCTGCGCGAGGAGTACCGGGACTACGTGCTGCCCGCCCTGCGCGAGGGCGACGCCGCCGAATAGCCGGTCCGTCCGTACCTTTTGCAAAGTACTTGCATATGGAAATAACTCGGCCTATATAGCCGGGATGTCGACCGCATCCTTTTCCGCCGTCATGAACCTGCTGCGCATCCACGCCCGGCTGGCCGAGCGCTTCGCCGCCGCGCTGGGCTCGATCCACGGCCTGGCGCTGAACGAAGTGCTGCTGCTGATGCATCTGGAGCGCGCGCCCGGCCAGCGCCTGAGCCGCATCGACCTGGCGCGGCGGCTCAGCGTCAGCCCCTCCACCGTCACCCGCATGGCCGCGCCGCTGGAGAAGCTGCGCCTGGTCGGCCGCGAAGCCGACAAGCGCGACGCGCGGCTGGCCTATGTCGTGCTGACGGCGGCCGGGCGGCGGCTGGTCGGCGATGCCCGCGCCACGCTGGAGGAACTGGCGGCGGAAGTCTTCAAGGACCGCTGGACCGAGGCGGAAATCTCCTCCCTCAACAAGCTGCTGGCGCGCATCACCGCCGCCCAGCCGGGGGACATTTCCTAGCCAGAGTCGGTCAGCCGGCCAGGCCCAGCGCGGCCCGCGCCCGGGCGATCGGATCGTCGGCGTCGCGCCGGCCGCGCGTGCGGCCGGCCATCGACGGCGCCAGCGCCGGATCGGCCACGACGCCCATGACGTGATCGGTGACGAACATCCGCCGCGCGATGCGCCAGGTGCCGTCGCGCCGCTCGAAGACGTCGCCGTAGCGCACCCGATGGATATGATCGACGGTGCGCGCCGCGCCCGGATGCTGCTCCAGCGCCAGGCACCAGCTTTCGACGAAAGCGCGATCCGGCCCCAGGAAATCGACCAGCATGTTCGTCACCATGTGGGAAGCATGCGGGACGCCAGCGTGGCGCCGGCCGACATCGGCGACGAATTCCCGCACGCTGCTGCCGACGCCGCTCCGCTCGATCACCGCATCGGGATGGTAGAGGGCGGCGAGGCCGTCGAGCTGGAGCCGGTCCAGCGCCCGGCAATGCCGGTGCAGGATTTCCTGGATCGCCAGCCGGTCGGCGACGCGCCCGGGCGTCCAGTCCTGTCCCTGTTCCATGCCAACCTCACTTCCCTGCCTGGCCTATCGCTGCTCGAAGCTGCGCAGCTTCCCCCATTTCCGCCGCAGGATTTCCTGCTCCGGCAGCGAGAACTGGCGGCCGTAGAGTGCGGCTTCCCACGAGCCGTAGGCGGGATTGGCGATCAGCACCCAGCGCTCGCCCCACCGATCGGCATGGGCCTGCGCCGCCGCCACCCGGTTCTCCGGCGTGTCGCGCGAGGCGCCGATGAAATCGCCCAAATCGTCGCCGACCAGCATCAGGATGCGGTGCGTGGCGGCGATCGCCGCCCGCCGGCTGGTCTTGTCGCCGGTCCAGTCCGGCTTCTCCCCCACCATCAGCACCGTGTCGATCTCCGCCGGCAGCCTTATGCCGAGCTGCTCCAGATTGCGCCGCGTCGCGGCCTCGCCGTCCGAGGTCCGGTTGGTGACGTAGAACACGGTGACGCCGCGGCTCTCGGCGTGGGCGATGAAGTCGAGCGCGCCGGGCAGCGCCGTCGCCTGCGCCTTGGCGACCCATTCGTTCCACAGCGCGCGCGTGAACACCGTCCGCCGCCGCGCCAGCTCGCCTTGGAATGCGCCGTTGTCTATCACGGTCTCGTCGAGGTCCATGATCACCGCCAGCCGGCTCATCCGCGCGACATCGCCGGTCTGCTCCGTCGCCGCCGTCCAGCGCCGGTCACGGATCGCCCGATCCAATGTCGCCTTGGCCTGGCGGTACTTGCTCTGCGTATCGACCTGGTATTCGGCCGATCCCTGCATCCACAGCACCGCGTTCAGCGTCTCGTGCGCATCCCGTGGCGGCGGCGCGTCCTGGCAGGCGGCGAGTGCCGCAACCAGAAACAGCCCGGCAAGACCGGCGGTCCGCATGCTCGCCCCCGTCGCGTCAGAATCCGACCGCGCCGCCATCGGAGCGCGGATCGCCCGCCGCCTCGATGACGCCGGACGGGTGCAGCACCAGCATGCCGGCATGGCCCATCATGTTCTCGTACGGGCCGACCGGCTCGACATCGTGCCCGGCCCGGCGCAGCGCCTCGAGCACCGCCGGATCGAAGCGGCTCTCGACCTTGAGCGTATCGGTCTGTCCGCCGGTGGTGCGGCCCAGGAACCAGCGCGGCGCGGTGACGGCGGCCTGCAGCGATTGGCCGAAATCGACGTAGCGGGTGAACATGGCGGCCTGCGTCTGCGGCTGGCCCTCGCCGCCCATCGTGCCGTAGGCGATGGTCCGCCCGTCCTTGAGCCGCGCATAGGCGGGGTTGAGCGTGTGGTACGGCTTCTTGCCCGGCCGGACCTGGCGCACATGCCCGTCCTCGAGCGTGAAGCCCGCGCCGCGGTTCTGCCACAGCACGCCGGTTTCGGGGATCACCACGCCCGAGCCGTACTGGAAATAGACGCTCTGGATGAAGCTGACGGTGCGGCCCTCGCCGTCGATGCAGCCCATCCAGATCGTGTCGCCCTCGCCCGGCGCGCGCGGCGGCCAGGGCGCGGCCCGGCCGCGGTCGATCCTGGCCGCCAGCCGGTCCAAATGCGCCGGGTCGAGCATCGCCTGGGCGTCGATCTTCATCATCGAGGGATCGCCGACATGCAGGTCGCGTTCGACGAAGGCCTGCTTGATGGCCTCGACCAGCAGGTGCAGATAGTCGAAGCCCTCCGCCTGGCGGCAGCCCAGCCGGTCGAAGATGCCCAGCACCATCAGCGAGGTGACGCCCTGGGTCGGCGCGGTCATGTTGAACAGCCGGCCGGCGGAATGCGCCATCTGCAGCGGCGTGACGAATTGCGCGCGATGGCTTTCGAAATCCTCCAGCCGCAGCGGCGCGCCGACCTTCTCCAGCCCCGCGGCATGGGCGCGGGCGATGTCGCCGCGATAGAAGTCGTCCAGCCCGGCCCGGATCAGCCGCTCGAAAGTCCCGGCCAGCGCCTTCTGCGTCCACATCGTGGCCGCCGGTACCGGCTGGCCGCTGCCGTCGAGGAAGGTCTGGGCGAAGCCCGGCACGGTGCGCAGTTGCTCGACGAAATCGCACGTCGAGCGGGCATGGTTCTCCGCCACCGGAAAACCCTGCCCAGCGTAGTGGATGGCGTCCTCCAGCAGGCGGGAGAGCGGCAGGCGGCCGCCCCATTTCGCCGCCAGCTCCAGCGCCAGTTGCCAGCCGGAAATCGTGCCGGCGACGGTGTTGGCGACCAGCGGCCCGCGCTTGGGGATGGTGTCGAGCTGGTGCTGGCGATAGAACTCGGGCGTCGCCAATTGCGCGGCGGCGCCGGCGGCGTCGATGCAGAGCGGATCCTGGCCCGCCTCGCCAACCAGCCAGAAGGCGTCGCCGCCGATGCCGTTGGCGTAAGGGTAGACCACCGCCACGGTCGCCGCCGCCGCCGCCATGGCCTCGATGGCGTTGCCGCCCTCGCGCAGCACGGCCAGTCCCGTTTGCCCCGCCAGATGATGCGGCGCGACAAAGGCTCCCCGCCGCGCCGACTTGGTTCTTATCATTTCCCGGCTCTCCCCTTGCCCTGCGCGGCGCGCAGCATAGGATAGCCCAACACAGGCGCAAGCAGGTTCGAAGGGAATTTCCGATGCCGCACGACCATCACGAGGAAAGTCACTGGAAGTACCACGGCATCCGCATCGTCCATTCCGACGAGCTGGACATCAACACCGCCCAGACGCCGGGCATGAACCGCGCCGCCGCCATCACCCATGCCAGGGCCGGCGCGGAGAAGCTGTGGGCCGGCACCGTCCACATCCATCCCGACGCCAAGACCGGCGCGCACCACCATGGCGAGCTGGAAAGCGTGATCTACGTCGTGAAGGGCCGCGCCCGCATGCGCTGGGGCGACAGCCTGGAGTTCGTGGCCGAGGCCGGGCCGGGCGATTTCATCTTCGTGCCGCCTTTCGTGCCGCACCAGGAGATCAACGCCTCGCCCGAGGAGACGCTGGAATGCGTGCTGGTGCGCTCCGGCCAGGAGCCGGTGGTGGTCAATCTCGACATCGAGCCGGCGGAGAACCCGGGCGAGGTGCGCTGGATCGACAACATCCATCGCAAGTAGGCGGGAGCCCTCTGCCCTTCCTCCGTCATTCTGAGCGAAGCGAAGAATCTTCTCTGTTTAACTTCGGTCTATCCGGCTGAAGTGAGATGCTTCGCTGCGCTCAGCATGACGGTGGAATAAAGCTACTCCCCCTGCTGCAGCAGCGAGCCGCGGCGGCGGGCGATACGGAAATAGTGGAAGAACATCGCGAAGCCCAGGCCGAGATAGACGATGTTCAGCGCGAAGCCGGCCAGCATCAGATCGTAGCGCACCACGCCCTGGATCAGGATCGAGCGCATGCCCTCGAAAGAATAGGCCGCCGGCATGGCATAGGCCACGTATTGCAGCCATTGCGGCAGCACCGACACCGGATAGTAGACGGCGCTGACCGGCAGGAGCGCGAACACCAGGCCCCAGGCGATGTTCTCTGCCCCCAGCCCGTGGCGCAGCACCAGCCCGGTGACGCCCAGCCCGATCGCCCAGCCGAACATCAGCAGGCTGAAGAAGAAGGCGCCCAGCGCCAGGCCCAGCGAATAGACCGAGAAGCCGAAAAAGGCCACGGCCAGGAAGGTGGCCGGCAGGATGCCCAGCAGGGTGCGCAGGAAGCTGACCGACAGCAGCGAGGCGGCGAACTCGGCCGGCCGCAGCGGCGTGACGAAGAGATGGCCCAGATTGCGAGACCACATCTCCTCGAAGAACGACACCGAGACGGCGAGCTGGCCGCGGAACAGCACGTCCCACAGCAGCACCGCCGACAACAGCACGCCGAAGGCCTGGGCGATATAGGAGGTGTGGCTGGAGAGGAACTGGGACATGAAGCCCCACATGATCATCTGCACCGTCGGCCAGTAGGCGAGATCGAGCAGCCGCGGCCAGGAGCTGCGCAGGATATAGACGTGGCGCAGGATCATGGCGTAGATGCGCTGCCAGGTAGCGATGGCACCCACCCCGCCCCTGCCGGTTTCGACCGTGCTCATTTCTTGCGCGCCGCCTTCTTCTTCGCCGCCGGCTTCTTCCTGCCGCCGTCCAGCAACCCGTGCGCCCGATGCCAGTCCTCCAGCGACTGCTCGGGATACTCGTCGAACTCCTGCTCGCCGCGTCTGGCATCGACGCGCACCCAGTTGGCCTTCGAGCCCAGCATCATATGCACTTGCGACGGCGGCTCGGGCAGATCGCTGTCGATGGCGGAAGCGAAAGGATGCACCAGGTCGGGCCAATGCTTGTCCCAGACCCAAAGTGCCGAGCCGCATTTCCTGCAGAACCGCCGCTCGGCCGAGCTCCTGCGCCCGTCGATGCGGGCATGGAACATGGCGATGTTCTTCTCGCCCGTCACCTTCAGCGTGTCGAACTTGGCGCCCAGATTGATGGCATAGCCGCCGCCGCCCGCCGTCTTGCGGCAGATCGAGCAGTAGCAACGCAAGAACGGCACCGGCGCATAGGCCTCGACCGAGAACTTCACCGCGCCGCAATGGCAGGAGCCCTTGATTTCCATGTCGCCTCCTATTGCGCCGCCTGGCGGCGGTTGCGGGCGATGTCGAGGAAGACCTCTTCCATCGTGGTACGGCCGAAGCGGTCGATCAGTTCCTGCGGCGCGCCGCGCTCGACGATCTTGCCCGCCCGCATCACCAGCACGTCGTCGCACAGCCGCTCGACCTCGGTCATGTTGTGCGAGGCCAGCAGGATCGAGGCGCCGGTGCGCGCCTGGTAGGCCTTGAGCAGGCCGCGCACCCAGTCCGCCGTATCGGGATCGAGCGAGGCGGTGGGCTCGTCGAGCAGCAGCACGTCGGGCCGGTTGACCAGCGCCTTGGCGATGGTCACGCGCGTCTTCTGGCCGGCCGACAACTGCCCGTAGGGCCGGTCGAGGAAGGCGACGATGTCGAGCTCGCGCGCCAGTTCGTCGATGCGCGCGGCGATGCCCTTCACGCCGTAGAGCCGGGCGTAGATCTGCAGGTTCTGCTTCACCGTCAGGCGATGGGGCAGATCGACATAGGGCGAGGAGAAGTTCATGCGCCCCAGCACCCGGTAGCGGTGCTTCAGCATGTCGACGCCCAGCACCGTCAGGCTGCCCGAAGTCGGCAGCAGCAGGCCCAGCAGCATGGACAGCGTCGTGGTCTTGCCCGCCCCGTTGCCGCCCAGCAGCCCCACCACCTTGCCCTGCGGCACGGCGAAGTCGAGCCCGTCGACGGCGATCACGTCGCCGAAGACCTTGCGCAGATCCTTGACCTCGATGGCGTTCACGGTACTTCAGACCTTGTCGAGCAGGCTTTCGATGCGATCCATGGCGCGGCTCAGCCGGTCCGGCGCCGAGGCGAAACACAGCCGCAGATGGCCCTCGCCGCCCTCGCCGAAGGCCACGCCCGGCGCCAGCCCGACCTTGGCCTCCCGCACCAGGCGGCTGGCGAAGGCGAAGCTGTCCTGCATGCCGTCGACGGCGAAGAAGGCGTAGAACGCCGCCTCCGGCCGGGCGATCCTGACCTTGGAATGCGCCGCCAGGCGCTGGATCACCTGCTCGCGGCCGGCGCGGCAGCGCTCGACCATGTGCCGGACGAACGGCTCGCCGTCCTTGATCGCCGCCAGCGCGCCGTATTGCAGGAAAGCGGGCGAGCCGGAAATGTTGAACTGGATCACCTTGGCCAGCATCTCGCCGAACTCGTTAGGCGAGGTCAGCCAGCCCAGCCGCCAGCCGGTCATCGCCCAGGGCTTGGAGAAGCTCTGCATCACCAGCAGCGGGTCGTCCGGCCTTGCATGATGCAGGAAGGACGGCGCCACCTCGCCGTCATAGACCAGCCTTGCATAGACCTCGTCGGCCATCAGCCAGATGCGCCGCTGGCGGCAGAACTCGAGTATGGCGCGCTGCTGCTCGCCGCCCATCGTCCAGCCGGTGGGATTGCTGGGCGAATTGACGAACAGGATCCGGGTGCGCTCGTCGCAGGCGGCGAACAGCCGGTCGAGATCGAGCGTCCACCGGCCGTCCCTGAACTGGAGCGGCACCTGGCGCACCTGCGCGCCCATGACCTCGACGGCGGAGACGATGTTGGGCCATACCGGGCTGACCACGACCGCGTTGTCGCCGGGGTCCATGATCGACTGGCAGGACAGCGCGATCGCCTGCATGCCGGAGCTGGTGACGGTGATGCGGTCGGCGGCGCAGGCATTGCCGTAGAGCCGCGTGGTGTAGTCGGCGATGGCCTGGCGCAATTCGGGAATGCCGCGCTGCCAGGTGTAGAAGGTGTGCCCCGCCTTCAGCGCCTTGATCGCCGCCTCGCTGATGAACTCCGGCGTGGTCAGGTCGCCCTCGCCGAACCACAGCGGAATGACGTCCGGGTCTTCGCGCCCCAGCGCCGCCACGTCGCCGATCCTGGAGGTGGGAATGCGGGCGACCACGTCGCGAATGGGAGCGGGATGGCGCGGCAACGCGCTGTCGGGCGGGTTCATCGTCTCTCTCGGAACTGGCGGTCAGGAGCCGCGATAGGTGGAATAGGAATAGGGCGAAACGAGGAGCGGAACGTGGTAGTGCGCGGACCGGTCGGCGATGCCGAAATCCACCGTCACCACGTCGAGGAAGGGCGGGCTCGGCAGCGTCACGCCCTGCACGCGGAAATACTGCGCCACGTGGAACTGCAGCCGGTACGGCCCGGCCTTGTAGCCGTCGCCTTCCAGCAACGGCTTGTCGAGACGCCCGTCGCCGTTGGTGGCGGCGCGCACCAGCCGCTGCCCCTGCCCGTCGAGCAGGTCGACCACCATGCCGGCGGCCGGTCGCCCGTGGGCGGTGTCCAGCACATGCGTCGTCAAACGTCCCATCGCCTTGCTCTACTCTCCTCGGCGCCGACTTATCAACAGATGTTGATAATTTGAGCAGCCTGCATGCCGTTTCAGCGTGGGAATAGTGCTGTTTGCACAATAGTCCGCCGCTTGGCTTGGCCGATTTCTTGCTTGTAGCATATCGAGCGTCGATCGGGCCGCCCAGAGCGCGGGCGGGCGCTGGGGGACGCGCAATCACAAGGCAGTTCTGCCGCCCTGGCATGGGCGACTGCCGAAAACAGGGGATCGCACGAACATGCAAATCAAGCTTCGCTCGCTGCTCGGCGGACTGGTCGTGGCGGCAGGCGTGACGCTGGGCTTTGGCCCGGCGGCGATGGCGCAAACCAAGATCAAGTTCACCCTCGACTGGGTGTTCCAGGGCCCGACCTCGCCCTTCCTGGTGGCGCTGGAGAAGGGCTACTACAAGGCGGAAGGCCTGGACGTGACCATGGATTCCGGCCAGGGCTCGGCCGGCGCGGTGCAGCGGGTCTCCACCGGCGCCTACGACATGGGCTTCGCCGACATCAACGCGCTGGTCGAGTACAACGTCGCCAACCCCGACAAGGCGATCAAGGCCGTGTTCATGGCCTACGACTTCCCGCCCTTCGGCGTCTACGCGCTGAAGAAGAGCGGCATCGCCAAGCCCAAGGACCTGGAAGGCAAGAAGCTGGGCGCGCCGGTGTTCGACGCCTCGTTCAAGCTCTTCCCCGCCTTCGCCAAGACCACCGGCGTCGACAACGACAAGGTGACCAAGGTCAACCTGACGCCGCAACTGCGCGAGATCAGCCTGATCAAGGGCGACGTCGACTTCATCTCCGGCCACTACTTCTCCTCGGTCCTCGACCTGAAGGCCAAGGGCGCGGCGGAGAGCGACATCGTCGTCATGCGCTATTCCGATTTCGGGCTCGATTTCTACGGCAACGCCGTCATCGCCTCGCCCGACATGCTGAAGAATCCCAACGCCGTCAAAGGTTTCATCCGCGCCACGGCCAAGGCGTGGAAGGAAGTGATCGCCGATCCCAAGGTCGGCATCGCCGCCGCCAAGAAGCGCGACCCGCTGATCGACGAGAAGGTCGAGATGGAGCGCCTGCACATGTCGCTGGCCAACAACATCGTGACGCCTTACGTCAAGGCCAACGGCATGGGCAATGTCGACAAGGCGCGGCTGGACCGGGCGCTGGCGCAGCTTTCCCAGGCGATCGGGCTGAAGGCCACGCCCAAGGCCGACGACGTCTTCACCGCCGAGTTCCTGCCGGCCAAGGCGGACCTGATGGTGGCCAAGTAGGCCGGTCGATTCCGCAGCAACCGACGGGCGACTGGTTCAGTCGCCCGTTTTTTTGAACGAGCACGACGTGACCACCGGTTTCGACGCCAACTTCGTTGACCTGCGCAATTGCAGCCTGGCCTACACCACGGCTGACCAGCCGGTGCTGGCGCTGGCGGACGCCAACATCGCCATCGGCAAGGGCGAGTTCATCGCCGTGGTCGGGCCCAGCGGCTGCGGCAAGTCCACGCTGATGAAGCTGGTCACCGGCCTGATGCCGCCGACCACGGGCGAGGTCTGGGTGCGCGGTCAGAAGGTGACGGCGCCGATCAAGGGCGTCGGCATGGCGTTCCAGAACGCCACGCTGATGCCCTGGCGCACGACCTTGCAGAACGTCATGCTGCCGCTGGAGATCGTCGAGCCTTACAAGAGCCGCTTCCGCGCCGACAAGGCGCAGTTCGTCGACAAGGCGGAGAAGCTGCTGGCCTCGGTCGGGCTGGGCGGCTTCGGCGAGCGCTATCCCTGGCAGCTCTCCGGCGGCATGCAGCAGCGCTCCAGCCTGTGCCGGGCGCTGATCCACGAGCCCGAGATCATGATGCTGGACGAGCCGTTCGGCGCGCTCGACGCCTTCACGCGCGAGGAGCTGTGGGGGATCATGCAGCTTCTCTGGCTGGAGCGGCGATTCACCGCCGTGCTGGTGACGCACGACCTGCGCGAGGCGGTGTACCTGGCCGACACGGTCTACGTCATGAGCCGGCGGCCGGGCCGCATCCTCTACCGGCACGAGATCGACATTCCCCGGCCGCGCACGCTGGAGACGACGTTCGAGCCGCATTTCGTCGACATCGTCCATGCGCTGCGCGAGCAGATCCACAAGGAGCACGGACAATGATGTCCGAACGCATGCTCCGCCGGCTGATGCCGTGGCTGGTGATCGGCGTTCTCCTGATTCTGTGGGAAGCGATCTTCCTCGTCTGGAACATCAACCGCTCGCTGCTGGTGCCGCCGGGCGCCGTGTTCAAGGCGCTGTTCGACAACGCCGCCGTGCTGATCGAATTCGCCCTCTTCACCCTGATGACGACCGCCATCGGCTTCGTCGTCGCCATCGCCAGCGGCCTGTTCCTGGGCCTGGCGATCGGCGCCTCGGCGCTGATCTATTCCGGCCTCTACCCGCTGCTGATCGGCTTCAACGCCATCCCCAAGGTGGCGCTGGTGCCGATCCTGGTGATCTGGTTCGGGGTGGGATTCTGGCCCGGCGTGATCACGGCCTGGGTGATCTCCTTCTTCCCCATCGCCGTCAACGTCGCCACCGGCATCGCCACCATCGAACCGGAGATGCGCGACGTGCTGCGCTCGCTGGGCGCCTCGAAATTCCAGATCCTGTGGAAGATCGGCGTGCCGCGCGCCATGCCCTATCTGTTCGCCAGCCTGAAAGTCGCCATTACCCTGGCCTTCATCGGCTCGGTCATCGCCGAGACCGTGGGCGGCAACAACGGCATCGGCTACGTGATGATCCGCGGCTCGTCGGACTACCGCACCGACCTGGTGTTCGCCGGCCTGTTCATCATCGCCGCCATGGGCATCGCCATGTACGGGCTGTGCGCCTGGTTCGAGCGGCGCATGACCGGCTGGGCCGTGCGCGGCAGCGAGCTGGTCGGCTAAAGCGACCTCAGGAAAGCGACCAGCGCCTCGCGGTCCGGCTGCGGCAGGGTGCGGAAGCGCTCCTTGGCCGCTTCCGCCTCGCCGCCATGCCACAGGATCGCCTCCGCCGGGCCGCGGGCGCGCCCGTCATGCAGCAGGAACTCGTGCTTGTTGGTGACGCGGATCAGGCCCAACCCCCAGAGTGGCGGGGTGCGCCACTCCTGTCCCGTGGCCAGGAAATCCGGCCTGCCGTCGGCCAGCCCCTCGCCCATGTCGTGCAGAAGCAGGTCGGTGAAGGGGTGGATGGTCTGGTTCGACAGATAGGGCCGGGTCGGATGCGTGCCGGTCTGCAGCGTCGGCTGGTGGCAAGCGGCGCAGCCGATTTCGGAGAACAGCGCCTCGCCGCGCCGCACTTGCGGATCGTCGACATTGCGCCGTGCCGGCACGGCCAGCGTCTGGCTGTAGAGTTCGAGCCGGTCGAGGAACTCGTCGCTGATCTCCGGCTCGCCGCCGCTTTCGGCCTGGCGGCAGGCGGTCTGCGCCGCGGGGCAGTTCTGCTGCGGGAAGATCGAGGTCGTCAGCCCGATATCGCCGATGGCGGCGGCGGCGATCTGCTGGCGGACGCCCGGCGCATTGGCCTTCCAGCCGAAGCGGCCGATGGCCGTCTTGCCGGTCAGCACGTCGTGGACCCGGTTGACGCGACCGGAAACTCCATCGCCGTCCCGGTCGTCGGGATCGGCCAGCGCCAGCAGCGTCTCGTCCGGAATCGCTTCCAGCAAGCCCATGCCGATCATCGCCGGCGCCACCCGGGCGGAAACCAGGACGTCGCGTCCCAGCGGCCCATAGGCCAGGTCGACGAAGCTAAGAACGGGCCGGCGCAGCGAATAGGTCTCGCCATCGCCATAGCGGCCGGGCACTTCCTGCCAGGCGATCACGGCGCGGCCTTCCGCCTTGATCCCCTGGATGGCGCGGTCGTTGAGCTGGTCGCCATAGGCGGGATGCGGCTTGGGCCCGCCATCGGCGGCCGCGCCGGGCACGCTCAACCGCACCAGCATCGACAGCATCTCCTCGCCCGGTTTCGCCGGCGGCTGGCCGCGCCCGTCGCGCAGATGGCAGCCCGAGCAGGAGACGCGGTTGAAGGTCGGCCCCAGCCCGTCGAAGGTCTTGGTCGAGGACGGGGCGATCACCCAGTTGGTGTTGAACAGCCTGTTGCCGAAGAAGAAGGCGCGCTGGTCGTCGACCGGCAGGTTGCCGGCCTGCAGGGTGAAGGCGTTCTGGTTGCTGGCGAAGACGGTGGTCTCCCCGCCCAGCCGCGCGCCGACCGGCTCGAAACGCGGCTTTTCCTGCGCCCGCAACGGCATACAAAGCATGCAAAGAACGAGGGCGGCGAGACAGAGTCCCGCCGCCCGCAGCGTTGCCGCTTTCATGGCTCTACTTGTCGGACACCGAAATCAGCACGCCCAGCTTGGCGCCGGCCTCCTTGAGGCCGCTGGCCAGTTCCTTAAAGGCGACGACCGCCGCCTCCGCGACCTTGCGTTCGGGACTGCCCTTGGACGAGGCCAGCACCTGGTCGAAAGGCTGCGGCAGGGCGGCGACGGCCGCTTCGGCGCGGTTGAGCAAGCCGATGATGCGGGCATTGAGCGCGGGATCGACCTTGCCCAGCAACTCGTCCAGGCCGGCGCCGTCGTAGCTGCCGACATCGCCGAACCAGACGTTGCGGATGCCGCGCGTGTTGTAGATGAAATCGTTGCGCGTGGTATCGGAGAAACAGGAATGCTCGTCCTCCTGGTCGCCGCTGTCGAGCGCCACGGCCAGCCGTTCGCTCATCAGCTCGTGGCCGGCCAGCATGGCCATGCCGGTGATGATGCGGCCCAGCGCCTCGCGCGGGTCGAGGGCGGCGAATTTGGCGGCGTAGTTGTCGGGCTTGCCTGGCTCCCAGGCCTGCACCAGCCCGGCCAGATCGCCGACCAGCATCTGCGTTACCGTTCTCAGGTAGAGGCGGCGGCGGTCGTTGGTCACCTTGCCGGGAAGGTAGTCGTCGGCCTTGCGGTCGCCGGGGCCGGTGGCGCTCAGGTCCTGGCCCCAGAGCAGGAACTCGATGGCGTGCCAGCCGGTGGTGACGTCGGCCTCGTCGCTGACCTGGTCCTTCTCCAGGATGGCGGCGGCGGTCAGCTTCACCTTGGGATCGTTGATCAGGCCGCTGTTGGGCTTGCCCTTGACGTAGTCGATGAAGGCTTCGTTGAGCGGCCAGGCGTTGATGTGGCCTTCCGGCCCTTCCTCCTTCTTCTCCGCGTCGGCGAAGTCGATGGGGCCGTCGTAGAAGCGGAAAGTCTCCGTCTGCAGATAGGGGATGCGCGCGTTGATCCAGGCAAACCGCGCCCGCGCCAGATTGGCGGCGGTGGGATTGGCGAGGAACGCATCGATCGATTTCTGCATCGCCACAGCGGCGGCATGGCTGGCCTTGTAGCTTTCGTGGACCAGCGTCGCGTAGGCCGCGATCTGCGGCTTGGCGTCGAAGTTGAAGGCATTGGGATCGGTCGAATTGAGCTTGTAGGTTTCGGGCACGCCGCCACCCTCGCCGCCTTCACCGCCCTCGCCCTGTTCGCCGCCTTCGCCGCCGGCGGCAAAGGCCGGCGAGAAAAGCAGCTTGGCGGGCTTGAAGTCGTGATCGGCCAACTGGCCGCCGGCTGCGCTCGTCAACAGATAGGCGCCGACGCCCACCCAGATTTTGGCTTTGTGCTTCATCCCCGTGCTCCGCTTCCGCCGCGATGGCGCGGCACAGGCGAACGCTAACGCCAATGCGACTCGTTCTCAATAACGGAGGCTGGATCAAAGCGCGCGGCAGCCTCGGCATTATCGCCGCAACTGCCTGTTTTCTATGCAGGATTCAGTGCCGCTTGGTCCCTGGTCTGGAGGCTTTCTCCTCGTTCCCTGGCACTTCCGCCTCTTCTTCGGGGAAAAGCGGTTCCTCGCCCTGGTCGGTCAGCGTGGGAAACTCGCCCTGGTTCCTGATGGCTTCCAGGGGCTCCACCGGCTCGCCGTAAGGCTGCGACGCGGGATCGGGCAGGTCCTTGACCGGGATGCGGCCGACGTCCCGGTTGGCCTCGTTGGCGATCAGCTCGCGCGCCCGTTCGACGTAGTCATCCATCTTGCCCGGCGGCGCGCCATCGGCCTGCCACAGCTCCCTGGCTCGGGCCTTCAAGCGCCGTTCCTGGACCTGCATTGCTTCCTCCCGTCCAGCTTCGCTGATACGGGAACGGCGGCTGCCGCCGCTTGTTCCGGCGCTATTCCGCCGCGACCGCCTGCTGCAAGCGCGCCGTCGGCGTGGTGTTCATCAGCATTTGCGCGGAGCCGGCGATCAGGCCGATCAGGACGGCCAGTTTCCACGCCAGATCGTAGGAGCCCAGCCAATCGTAGATCAGCCCGCCGCCCCAGGCGCCGATGAAGGAGCCGAGCTGGTGGCTGAAGAAAGCGATGCCGGAGATCGTCGCCATGTAGCGCAGGCCGAAGAGATGCACGACCAGCCCGCTGACCAGCGGCACCACGCCCAGCCACAGCGTGCCCATGGCGGCGGCGAAGATCAGCGTCGAGGTGGCGCTGGGCGGCGTCAGGAAATAGGCGGTGATGAACAGCGAGCGCAGCACGTAGATGCCGCCCAGCAGCACGCGCTTGGAATAGCGTCCGCCTAGCCAGCCGAACAGGTAGGAGCCGAAGACGTTGAACAGGCCGATCAGCGCCAGCGCGCTGGCGCCGAGCGTCGGATCCATGCCGCACAGCGCCAGATAGGTCGGCAGGTGCGTGGTCAGGAACACGAGCTGCAGGCCGCAGACGAAGAAGGCGATCGCCATCACGAGATAGCCGGGATGGCGCAGCGCCTCGCCGATCGCCTCGCTCACCGACTGCGCAATGCCCGCATCCTCCATCCTGACGCGATCCGCGCCGCCGGCACAGAATGCGGCCGGCAGCATCGCCGCCGCCAGCGCGATGAAGGCCATCAGCGCCACCTGCCAGCCATCGGTGTCGATCAGCGATTGCGCCAGCGGCGAGGCGAAGGTCATGCCCAGCGAGCCGAGGGCCGAGACCGTGCCCATGGCGACGCTGCGGCGGCGTGCCGACACGGTGCGCGAGGTGATCGCCATCGCCAGGCTCGAGGCGGTGCAGGACAGCGCCAGCCCGACGCCGATGCCCGCGCCCAGGATCAGCTCGATGGCCGAGCCGGCATTGATCATCGCGACCAGGCTGGCGATGTAGAGCACGCAGCCGACCAGGGTCACCGGGCGGAAGCCGTAGCGGTCGGCCAGCATGCCGGCGAAAGGCTGCGTCATGCCCCAGACGAGGTTCTGGATCGCCAGCGCCAGCGAGAAATCGCCGGCCGTGATGCCGATGTCGCGGATGACGTGCGGCTGGAACAGGCCGAAGCTCTGGCGCATGCCCATGCTGAGGCTCAGCATCAGCGCCGCCCCCGCAAGGATGGACAGGCCATGCCAGCGGTTCAGTTCGTTCCTGTCGATCATTCGGCCCCTGGAGCGTTTCCGAGGCCGAACTGTGATCCGGTCGGGCCCGGCTCACAATTGAATTTCCGTCCTCCTCGCTTGAGGAAAAGACATAGGTGAGGTTCGAAATTTCTACTTCACGCCCAGGAGCTTGCGCACCACGCCGAGCTGGATCCGCGCCGCTTCGACCATTTCCGCGATCGGCACCGATTCGTTGGCGGCATGGCCCTGGGCGCCCGAGCCCGGTCCGAAATTGAGAATCTCGATGCCGTCGTCGGCGTAGTAGCGGCCGTCGCTGACGCCGGTCGCGGTCAGGAAACGCGCCTCCCGGCCGGTCTGCGCCCTGATGGCGTCCTTGAACGCCGCCACCGCCTGCCCGCCTTCCGGTGCGGCAAAACCGTTGGTGCCTGTCAGGAACTCGACCTTGTAGCTGCCGGCCGGCTCGCCCGCCTCGTTCACCAGCCGCTCCAGCTCGGCATAGGCCTGCGGCACCGTCTCGCCCGGCAGCAGGCGGCGGTCGATCTCGACGGTGCACAGGCTGGGCACGACATTGGTGTTATGCCCGCCATGGAACATGCCGATATTGACGGTCGAGCGCAGCGGCCCGTCCTGGCGCTTGGCCAGCAGCGGCATCAGCGCGTGGTCGAGATGGGTGACGATGCGCACCATGCGCATGATGGCGTTGTCGCCGTTCTGCGGCGCGCCGGCATGGGCCGCCTTGCCGGTGGTGGTGAGCCGGGCCCACAGCACGCCGCGCTCGGCGACGATGAGCTGGTTCTCGGTCTGCGCCCCCAGGATCAGCGCATCCGGCCGCACCTTGCCCGACTCGCGCAGATAGGCCATGCCGTCCGGCCCCAGCGTTTCCTCGTCGCCGACGAAGGTGAAGATCGCCTCGCCTGTGGTCGGACCGCCGCGGCGGGCGATCTCCCGCGCCAGCCAGAGCTGCACGGCCATGCTGGCCTTGCAGTTGCCGGCGCCCAGCCCGAACACCTGCCCGTCCTTCACCACCGGCGTGAACGGATCGGTGTGCCAGTTGGCGCGCTCGCCGACGCCGACCGTGTCGACATGGGCGTTGAAGGCGATCGCCGGGCTGCCCTGGCCCAGCCGCGCCACGACGTTGTCGATGCCCTTGGTGCGGCTGGCGATCTCGACATCGTAACCCGCCCGGCGCAGGAAATCGGCGGCGTAAGCGCAGATCGCCACGCTGTCGGACGGCGGATAGGGGCTGGGAATGGCGATCAGGTCGGAAAGAATGCCGACCAGCGTGTCGGCCAGGTTCTCGTCGGTCATCGGTCGGCAAGCTCGCGCAGGACGGAGGCCAGGACCCGGGCGCCGGCGGCGAGGTCCGCGGGCGAGGCGTCTTCAGCCTCGTTGTGGCTGATGCCCTTGGCGCAGGGCACGAAGATCATGCCGGTGGGGCACAGCGGCTGCAGGCAACGCGCATCGTGGCCGGCGCCGGAGAACAGCTCCATCTTCGGCAGACCCAGCGCATCGGTGGTCCTGGCGACCAACTCGACGATCTCGCGGTCGAACCAGGTCGAGGGATGGCGCGAGGTTTCCGTCACCGTCACGCCGCAGGGCCCGGCCAGCGCCCGGCAGATCGGCTCGACCTGATCGCCCAGGCGGGCGATGACCTCGTCCTGTGGATGGCGGAAGTCGATGGTGAACAGCACCCGGCCGGGCACGGTGTTGGGCGAGCCGGGCATGACCTCGAAGCGGCCGATGGTGAAGCGCACCGTGTCGGCCGGGTCCTGCATCAGCTCCTGCAGCGCCTGCACCATGGCGACGGCGGCGCGGAAGGCGTCCTTGCGCACCGCCAGCGGCGTGGTGCCGGCATGCGCCTCCTCGCCCGTCACCTCGATGGTGAACCAGCGCGAGCCCTGGATGCCGGTGACGACGCCGATCGGCTTGCCGGCGATCTCCAGCCGCGGTCCCTGCTCGATATGGGCCTCGACATAGGCCGAGACCGGGATCTGGAACGCGCGATGGGCGGCCTGCGGCGTGGCCGCCAGGGTTTGCTTCAGCGCCTCGCCAAACGTCACCCCCGCCGAATCGACCACGCCCAGATATCCGTCCAGGGTCTTCATGCCGGAGAAGACGGCCGAGCCCATGGTGCCGGGCTGGAAGCGCGAGCCTTCCTCGTTGGTCCAGGCCACCGCCTCGACCGGGCGCTTGGTCCGGATGCCGGCGTCGTCCAGGGCCTCCAGCGCCTCGAAAGCGGCCAGCACGCCATACATGCCGTCGAACCGGCCGCCGGTCGGCTGGGTGTCCATGTGCGAGCCCGACATGACCGGCGCGGCATCGGCGTCGGCGCCGGGACGGCGCACGAAGAGATTGCCGATGCCGTCGACGAAGACCTGGTAATGGCGGGCGGCGGCCCAGGCGCAAAGCTGCTGCCGGGCCCGATTGTCCTCGGCCGTCAGGGCCAGCCGGTTGACGCCGCCCTTGGGCGTGCCGCCGATCTTCGCCATGTCGGCATGGCGCTGCCAAAGCCGGCTTTCGCTGACCGCTTCCGCCAGTTTTCCCGCCATGGCGACCCCTTTTCCCCGAAACTTGTTCTATCCTAGCGCCAGTTATCGCATCGCAGCAATTGCAGCGCGCCGGCGTGGCAGACGGAAGCAAGAGGAATGCCAATGGCCTACGAAGTGTTCCGCGACCTGATCGGCTATGCCGACAAGCCGCCCGACCCGCAATGGCCCGGCGGCGCCAAGCTGGCGGTGCAGTTCGTGCTCAACTACGAGGAAGGCGGCGAGAACACGGTGCTGAACGGCGATGCCGGTTCGGAGATCTACCTGACCGAAGTGCCCGGCGGCCAGCCGCTGGTCGGCGCCCGCGACCTCTCCACCGAATCGCAATACGAATACGGCAGCCGGGTTGGCGTCTGGCGCATCCTGCGGCTCTTCGCCGAACGGAAAATCAACTTCACCTGCTACGGCGTCGGCCTGGCGCTGGAGCGCCATCCGGCCGTGGCCAAGGCCATGGCGGCGGCGGGCCACGAGATCGCCAGTCACGGCTATCGCTGGATCAATTACCAGAACGTCGCCGAAGAGGTGGAGCGCGAGCACCTGCACAAGGCCATCGCCGCCATCGAGCGGCTGACCGGCCAGCGGCCGCTGGGCTGGTACACCGGGCGCATCTCGCCGCAGACGCGCAGGCTGGTGGCCGAGGAAGGCGGCTTCCTCTACGACGCCGACGCCTACAACGACGACCTGCCCTACTGGGTCGAGATCGCCGGCAAGGGACACCTGATCGTTCCCTATACGCTGGACAACAACGACATGAAATTCTCGGTGCCGCCCGGCTTCACCTCGGGCGAGGACTGGTTCTCCTACCTGAAGGACGCCTTCGACGTGCTGCACCGGGAAGGCCAGCGCCACCCGCGCATGATGTCGATCGGCCTGCATTGCCGGCTGGCCGGCAGGCCCGGGCGCTTCGCAGCGCTAGAGCGCTTCGTCGACTATGCGCAGTCGTACAAGGACGTGTGGATCTGCAAGCGCATCGACATCGCCCGCCACTGGCGCCAGGTCCATCCCTGGCGCGGCTTCGCGGAGAGTGCCTAGGATTCCTGTCCCTCGTAGAAGCGGTCGGCGAATTTCTTCAGCAGGCCGAAGATGAACAGCATGCCGAAGACGAACAGGCCGCTGCCGAAAATCGCTATGCCGATATCGGCCGCGTCGGCGGCCAGTTTCAGTCCCAGGATGCTCAGAACGGCCATCACCAGGCCGGTGAGCCAGATTGCCAGCTTGTCCATGGCGGATCTCCTTACTTGTCGTCGTCGTCGAAAAGAATGCGGTTGGCCGCGCCGTCGAGGTCCTCGAACTGGCCCGAACGCATCGACCACAGGAACGCGCCCAAGCCCAGCAGGCCCAGGAACAGCGCGGCGGGAATGAGATAGAGCAGCCCTTCCATGGCCCCTCCTCCTACGGCTTGCCGGCAAGCTGCAGGCGCAGCGAATTGGCGATCACGATCAGGGACGAGGACGACATGGCGACCGCCGCCACCAGCGGCGTGACCAGGCCCAGCACGGCCAGCGGCACGGCGCCGAGATTGTAGAGCAGCGCTATGGCGAGGTTCTGCTTCATGATGGCGTTGGCGCGACGCGCCACGCCCAGCATCTCCGCCACCGGCGCCAGCCGGTCGCCCTGGAAGACGACGTCGGCGGCGTTCTTCGCCAGATCGACCGCGGCCGACGGCGAGGCGGAAACGGAAGCCGCCGCCAGTGCCGGACCGTCGTTCAGCCCGTCGCCGACCATCAGGCAGCGCCGCCCCGCCGCCGCCAGCGCCGCCAGGACCTGCAGCTTGTCCTGCGGCTGGGCCGCCGCCTGCCAGTCGTCGATGCCGGCCTCGCGCGCCACCCGGGCCACGGTCGGCTCGCGATCGCCCGACAGCAGCATCACGCCATAGCCGCCCTGCCGCAGCCGGGCCACCGTCTCGGCGGCATCCTCGCGCAGCCGGTCGCGGAAGCGGAAGCAGACCGGCTCGCGGCCGGGCTGGCGGAACCAGAGTTCGAGGTCGGAATGCTGCGGCCCGTCGGCCCGGCCGGCAAAGGCGCGGCTGCCCAGCCGCGTTTCGTTCGACCGCAGGCCCTGACCGGGGATTTCCTCCACACCGGCCGCCGCCGACACGGGGCCAGCGGCGCGCACCAGCGCCTGCGCCAGCGGGTGGCGGCTGACCGTGGCCAGGGCGGCGGCCGCCTGCAGCACCGCCTTGTCGCGCGCGGGCTCCGCCACCAGCTCCGGCCGGCCGATGGTCAGCGTGCCGGTCTTGTCGAACACCACCGTGTCGACCGCCTCCAGCCGCTCCAGCGCCGTGGGCGATTTGATCAGCGTGCCGCGGCGCATCAGCCGGGTGCTGGCGACCACCTGCGCCACCGGCACCGCCAGCGCCAGCGCGCAGGGACAGGTGATGATGAGAACCGAGACGGCGATCAGCAGCGCTGGCTGCCAGGCCATGCCGGCGACCAAGGTCCAATAGGCGAAGGTCAGCGCCGCCGTGCAATGCACCACCGGCGCGTAGCGGCGCGAGACGCGATCGGCCAGCGCGACATACCGGTTGCGCCCGCGCTCCGCCGCTTCCATCAGCCGCACGATCTGGGCCAGCAGCGTCGCCTCGCCGGTGGCGGTGACTTCCAGCACCAGCGGCGCGGAAATGTTCAGCGTGCCGCCGAAGGCCGCATCGCCCGGGCCCAGCGCGACCGGCACGGTTTCGCCCGTCACCAGGGCGGTATCGACGTCGGAGCGGCCCTCGCGCACCACGCCGTCGACGCCGATGCGCTCGCCGGCCGCCACGGCGATGCGGGCGCCTGGCGGCACCTGCGACGGCGCCGTCGCCGTCAGGCTGCCGTCGGGCTGCAGCACGTTGACGCTGCTCGATTGCAGCGTGACCAGATGTTCGACCGCGCCCCGCGCCCGCCCCCGCGCCCGCTCGTCGAGATAGCGGCCGATCAGCAGGAAGAACAGCAGGGTGATGGCCGAATCGAAATAGGCGTGCGGGCCACCGGTGACGGTCTCGACCAGGCTCATGCCCGAGGCCAGCAGCACGCCGATGCCGATCGGCACGTCCATGTTGGTGCGCCGCGCCCGCAGCGCCGCCAGCGCCGAGCGGAAGAACGGCCGGCCGGCATAGAGGATGGCCGGCAGCGCGACCAGCGCCGATACCCAGTGCATGAGTTCGCGCGTCGCCGGCCCCATGCCCTGCGCGTGGCCGGCCCAGACGGCGACCGAGAGCAACATGACATTGGCCGCGGCGAACCCCGCCACCGCCATGGCGCGCAGCAATTCGCGATCCGCCTGGCTGCGGGCGGATTTCAGCACGGCCGGATCGAAGGGAACGACGCGGTAGCCCAGCCGCGCCACCAGCTCGGCCAGTTCCGCCCCGCGTTGCGCGGGACCGCGCCAGCCCAGGGCGAGGCGCCGCGTGGTCATGTTGACGCGGGCGGCGGTCACGTCCGGCTGCCTGGCCAGGACCGATTCGATCAGCCAGACGCAGGCGGCGCAATGCAGCCCGTCGACCGCCAGGTCGAGCCGGCAGGTCCCCTCGCCCGCGGGCCGCACGAAAGCCCCGTAGTCCGGCCTCGCCTGCTCCTCCGGCCGCGGCGCGCGCAGGGCGGGATCCAGGGTACGCCGGCGGTAGTAGAGATCGAGCCCCAGATCCTCAATCATCGCATGCGCCGCCGCGCAGCCGGCGCAGCAATAGCGCTCCACGCCCGAGGGCGTCGCCGCGCCGCAATGCAGGCAATGTCCGCTGGCGGCGACGGCCGTCTCGAGATGGGGCGCGATATGGTTCATCGCACGCTGATCCGGGTGCTGGAACTGTGCTGCGCGGTGCCATCGGTGAAATCGACGGTAAGCTCCCACTGGCCCGGCCGCGGCAGCCGGACAGCGGCGACGTACTGGCCGTTGCCGAGCGGCGTCAACTCGGTCTCGATGGCGCCGAGCCGTTCCACCGGACGCTCGAAACGCACCTTGCCGGACAGGGCCGAGAGCGGGCTGCCGGAACGGTCGCGCGCCTCGATGCGGACATCGAACGGACCGGCGCCGGCCTTGCCGTCGACGGCGGCGGCGACCTGCCAGCCCAGGGCGGCCTGCTCGCGCCGCTCGGCCAGCTTCTCGTTGTAGCGCAGCCCGTCCTGGTACGGATTCTTGACGATGATGCCGACCGGCTCGCGGATCGCGAAATAGACCAGGCCGCCATTGACCGCGACGACGACCGCCATGGCGCCGACGAACACCCAGGGGATCCAGCGATAGCGATCGGATTGCGACTGGCGCATGGCTTTCTCCTATCGCGCCGGACCGCGGAAGGCGGTGTCCGCTGCCGCCTCGCGGTCCTGGTCCGTGACCTTCATGACGATGGGCGTGCTCTCGCTCTTGAGCGCCGTCCTGGGGGCGCGGACCAGGACGCGGAAACTGGCGACGGTATCGGGCCCCACCTCGAGGACGAGATCGCCGCGGCTGTGGCCGATGATCTCGATCTGGGCGCCGGGCAGGTTCCCGACCGAGAATGCCAGCGAGGCCGGCATGCGCGCGCGGTTCTGCAGCTTGATCGTGTAGCCGTTCTGGATGACGCCGCCGGAGAGCGTAACGAAGAGCGGCGCCCGGTCGGGCAGGACGTGGAAATCGAGCGTGGTGCGGGTCAGCAGCGTGCCCAGCATGATGGCGCCGACCAGCACCATCAGCGCGCCGTAGATGACCGTGCGCGGCCGCACCAGGCGCACTCGAACGCGCCCGCCTTTGGCCGCCGCGGCGGTATTGGCGAAGGTATCGAAGGCGATCAGGCCGTGCGGGCGGCCGACCTTGCCCATGACGTCGTTGCAGGCGTCGATGCACAGGCCGCAGCCGATGCATTCGAGCTGCTGGCCGTCGCGGATGTCGATGCCGGTCGGGCACACCGCGACGCAGGCGGTGCAGTCGACGCAATCGCCCCTGCCCTCCCAGGTGTCGCCCTTCTTGTGCTTGCCGCGCTTCTCGCCGCGCCAGGCGCGATAGGTGACGACCAGGCTGTGCTCGTCCAGCATCGCCGCCTGGAAGCGCGGCCACGGGCACATATAGGTGCAGACCTGCTCGCGCGCCCAGCCGGCCAGGGCGTAGGTGGTGAAGGTGAACAGCCCGATGAAGAAATAGGTCGCCACCCCGGCCTCGCCGGTAAAGACCTGGCGCAGCACGTCGGGCGCGTTGCCGAAATAGAGCACCCAGGCGCCGCCCGTGCCGGCGGCGATCAGCAACCAGACGAAATGCTTCAGGCCCTTGCGCAGCGCCTTGGCGCCCGACATGGGCTGCTTGTCGAGCCTGATGCGCGCGTTGCGGTCGCCCTCGATCAGCCGCTCGACCGCCATGAACAGGTCGGTCCACACCGTCTGCGGACAGGCATAGCCGCACCAGACGCGCCCCAGCAGCGCGGTCGCCAGGAACAGCGCGAAGGCGGCCAGGATCAGCAGGCCGGTGATGTAGTACACCTCCTGCGGCCAGATCTCGATCCAGAAGAAATAGCCGCGCTGGCCCTGCAGGTCGATCAGCACCGCCTGGTCCGGCGCGCCCGGACCGCGATCGAAGCGGATGAACGGCACCAGGTAGTAGACCGCCAGGCAGAAGACCAGCAGCGCCCACTTTATGTTGCGGTAGAGGCCCTTGACGCGCCTGGGATAGACCTTGATGCGCGAGGCATAGAGCGGCTGCGACTCTTTCTGGGTGCGTGTCGATACCGCCTCGTCAGGTTTCAGGCCGTCATCGGGCATCGCGCCTCGCTACTGCCCGCCGCCCAGCGCATGCACGTAGACGGCCAGCATCTTCAGCGTGGCGGGATCGAAGCGTTCGGCCCAGGCCGGCATGGAGCCGCCGCGGCTGAACCAGACCATCTTCACGATCGCCGCCTTGTCGCCGCCGTAGAGCCAGATGCCGTTGGTCAGGTTCTTGGCGCCCAGGTCGGCATTGCCCTTGCCGCCCTCCAGGTGGCAGGCGACGCAGTTCTCGGCGAACACCTTCTCGCCGCGCGCGGCGGCGTCCTTGTTCGCGGCCCGGCCGTTGAGCGACAGCACGTATTCGGCGACCTCGTCGATCTGGGCCGGCGTCAGCATCCCGTCGGCGCCGAAGCGGGGCATCAGCGACTGGCGCGACTTGTCGTGGGCGTTGCGCACGCCGTAGGCGATGGTCTGGTGGATGTCCTCGATCCGCCCGCCCCACAGCCAGTCGTCGTCGGCCAGCACCGGGAAAGCCGGACGGCCGGCGCCGCCCGCGCCGTGGCAGGTGGCGCAGTTGTCGGCGAAGATCACGCGCCCGCCGTTGAGCGCGAAGCCCAGCATCTCCGGGTCCTTGCGGATCTGCTCCAGCGAGGCGGCGTCGATCTTCCGCATCATCGGCGCGCGCTGCGCGACGCCGGCCTGCACCGACGCCGCCGCCTCGTCGCGCTGGGAGAAGCCCAGCATGCCCTGGGTGTAGCCGGTCAGGCCCGGCCAGGCCGGATAGAGCACGGTGTAGATCACCGAGAAGACGATGGTGGCGTAGAAGATATAGAGCCACCATTTGGGCAGCGGACTGTCCAGCTCCTTGATGCCGTCCCATTCGTGGCCGGTGGTGTCGCGGCCGGAAATGGCGTCTTTTTCGATCTTGGTCGGCATGATCTATGCCCCTTATTCCTTCTCGCCGTCTTTCTTCTCGCCGTCGTTCTTCGCGTCGTCGCGCAGCGGTATCATGGCCCGGTCCTGCATTTCCTTTCGACGTCGGGGCCAGTAGACCCAAGCGACGATGCCGGCGAACAGCAGGCAGAACCAGACCACCCAGAGGCTGGCGACGGCGCCGTAGAACTCGTGCAGGTCCATCTGCGCCTCACTGCTTGAGCGCTTTGATGTCGATCTTCTCGAACCGCACCATGGTGCCCAGCACCTGCAGATAGGCGACCAGCGCGTCCATTTCGGTCGGCTTGCCGTCGGGACCGGTGGCCGGCGCCGGCACGACGTTGGCGTAGCGCTTCAGCAGCGGCGCGGTATCGCCGTCGGGATTGGCCTGCGATTCCAGATCGGCGACCGCGTTGGCGATCATGTCGTCGCTGTAGGGCACGCCGACGCCCTTCATCGCCTTCAGATGCGCCGCCATGTCGCGATAGGCCAGCGGCCGGTTCAGGAAGGGATAGCCGGGCATGATCGAATCGGGCACCAGCGAACGCGGATCGACCAGATGCGCGACATGCCATTCGTTCGAGTACTTGCCGCCCACCCGCGCCAGGTCCGGCCCGTTGCGCTTGGAGCCCCACTGGAAGGGATGGTCGTACATGCTTTCGGCCGCCAGGCTGTAATGGCCGTAGCGCTCGACCTCGTCGCGCAGGGCGCGGATCTGCTGGCTGTGGCAGACGTAGCAGCCTTCGCGGATGTAGATGTTGCGGCCGGCCAGCTCGAGCGGCGTGTAGGGGCGAACGCCGTCGACCCGCTCGATGGTGGTCTCGATGGTGAACAGCGGCACGATCTGCACCAGGCCGCCGATCGACACGGTGATCAGCGTCAGCACCGCCAGCAGGATGACGTTGCGTTCGATGGGAGCGTGGGAAAGGCGCATGATTGGCTCCTGCTCAGGCCGCCGCGACGGCTTGCCGCGCGCTGGCGAGGGGGACGCCGTGGCGCACCGTCATGACCAGGTTCCACACCATGATCAGCGCGCCGGCCAGGAAGCAGAGGCCGCCCAGCGCGCGGATGACGTAGAACGGGTGCATGGCGGAGACGGTCTCGATGAACGAGTATTCGAGGAAGCCCAGCGCGTCGTAGGCGCGCCACATCAGGCCCTGCATGATGCCCGACACCCACATCGAGGTGATGTAGAGCACGATGCCCAGCGTGGCGATCCAGAAATGCCAGGAAATGGCGCGCACCGAATAGACCGACTGCCGCTTCCACAGCACCGGCACCAGGTAGTAGATGGCGCCGAACACGATGAAGGCGACCCAGCCCAGCGTGCCCGAATGCACGTGGCCGACGGTCCAGTCGGTGTAGTGGCTGAGCGCGTTGACCTGCTTGATCGACATGACGGGGCCTTCGAAGGTCGACATGCCGTAGAAGCCGACGGCGGCGACCGAGAAGCGCAGTGCCGGATCGGTGCGCAGTTTGTCCCAGGCGCCCGACAGC
>JBFXDA010000041.1:0-31854 GCA_050181585.1 Reyranellaceae bacterium | reverse complement strand
AAGCCGCCGCCGCCATCGGCCTGGGTGCCCCGGACAACCCGGGGCATTACGAGAGAGAGGGCGGCAGACCGGACAACGCTTCCACCGCCGGGAAACTGGCGAATCACGGGTCCGTCCCATCCCCCTCTTCGTCATCGCCCGGCTTGACCGGGCGACCCACGGGGGCAAGGGCGGCGCTCTGTCTGAAAAGCCGCCGCCGCCATCGGCATGGGTGCCCCGGTCGAGCCGGGGCATGACGGGAGAGAGGGCGGCTGACCGGACAACGTTTCCACGGCCGGGAAACTGGAGAATCAAGGGTCCGTCCCATCCCCCCTCTCCGTCATCGCCCGGCTTGACCGGGCGACCCATGGCGCAAGGGCGGCGCTCTCTCTGGAAAGCCGCTACCGCCATCGGCATGGGTGCCCCGGTCGAGCCGGAGCATGACGGGAAGCGGGATGAGCTGGCGCAGCGCCAACCCTGAACTCGGGCGCGAAGAAAGCGTTTGGGGAAACGGACGCGATGCCTTACATCGGCTTGACCGGCGGGGCGCGACCTCGAATGGATCGTGCGGGTGAGTCGATGCCGGTGCATCGTACGGTTCTTTCGAAGCAAGCATCGATGCCGGCGGCAACAAGCGACAGGAGTGGTGAGTGGTCATGCTTCAGCAACGGTTGACGGAGAAGGCGCCGGTCGCGCGTGGCGTGCTGCGGATCATGTCGGGCCTGCTTTTCCTGGCCCACGGCACCCAGAAATTCCTGTCCTTTCCGCCCAGCGACAACGCCGGCTCGGGGTGGGATTTCTCCGGCCCCGGCGCCTATGCCGGCCTGATCGAGCTGGTGACCGGCACGCTGATCGCGCTCGGCCTGTGGACGCGGCCGGCCGCGTTCCTGGCTTCGGGCACCATGGCGGCGGCCTATTTCCTGGCGCATGCGCCGCGAAGCTTCTGGCCGATCAACAATGCCGGCGACGCGGCCGTCCTCTACTGTTTCGTCTTTCTCTATTTCGTGTTCGCCGGCGCCGGCGCTTTCAGCCTCGATGCGCTGCGCAAGCGCGGAGCGGCCTGAGCCGCTTCAGGAAACCGTTCCGCCGGGCTTGCACAGCACGATCGCCGAGCGGCCCAGCGGCAGGTTCTGCACCGCCGTCGGGCTGGGCACGATGGTGACGCCCAGATTGATCCCCGGCGTCAGGGTGATCGGAATGGGGCCGCCGCTGGTCGGGTTGACCAGCGGGCCGGGGACCGGCGTGCTGCCGCCCAGGCTGGCGCCGCCGGTGATGCCCTGCACCGTGTTGTGGCCCGACATCGAGGCCACGCCGCTCAACTGGAACTGCACCGCCGCCGGCGAGAGCCGCGTCGCCACGATCAGGGCGGCGGCCGAGACCTCGTTGTGCCGCGTGCCGGCCAGGGCGGGATCGGCGTTGGGGATCAGCACGCAACCGCCTTCCACCGGCAGGCAGGTGGCCAGCCCATTGGCGGTCTGGCTGGCATGGTAGTGGCTGTGCTTGATCGAGGCGCCGGCGATCAGCGCCAGGAGCTGGGCGCCGGGCAGCAGCAGGCCGATGCCGGCGAGATAGAGCTCGTACCAGTTGGCATCGTAGGTCTCCGCCTCGGCGGTGACGGAGAGCGCGCCGGGCTGCACGCTGAAGCGCACCTGCAGGCGATAGACGTAGACGTGCCAGGAGAACAGCGAACTGACGGTCCACCCCGTATCGCCGTCCGCCGTGCCGGTGTCGCTCAGGATCGACGGCACGCAATGGCCGGGCGTGGCGTCCTTGACCTCGATGCCGCTGCCGGTCTTCGCCGCTTCCTCGGCGCCGCCGGCACGGGTCTGCGCATCGCGCAGCAGGCGCGCCTTCTGCGCCTCCTTCATCTGGAACAGCAGCAGCGTGGAGACCAGGCAGGCGGCCTCGAAGGCCAGGTACAGCACCACGCCCAGCGACCAGTGCGCGGTCGATTGCAGCAGCCAGGCCAGGCCCAGCACGAAGGAGCCCAGCACCAGGGCGAAGGAGAGATTGGGCAGATGGCCGCGCAGCGCGGGTCGCGGTCGGGCCAGCAGCAGGATCAGGTTGGGGACCAGGATGGCGAGGACGAAAAGCCAGATCGAAGCCTTCAGCATGATGGCGCTCCCCCTGGCGGCCGCGCCGCGGCCGCTCCTGTTCGCCGGTCGGGAAACTCCTCTACCAAGCCCGCGCCGCCGTTACGCGGCGGACGCAAAAATCCTGCGCTTGCGCCGCGTCAATGCGCTTGGAGCTGGCGCGGCACGTAGACGCCGTCCTTCACGCCGGAGAAGAACTCGTGCACCTGCGGGTGGCCGACCGGCTTGCCGCTGGTGTCGGGCACCAGGTTCTGCTCGGAGACGTAGGCGATGTAGGTGGTCTGGTCGTTCTCGGCCAGCAGGTGATAGAAGGGCTGGTCGCGGTGCGGACGGATGTCCTCTGGGATCGAGGCCAGCCATTCCTCGGTGTTGGCGAAGACGGGGTCGACGTCGAAGATCACGCCGCGAAACGGGTGAACGCGATGCATCACCACCTGGCCGATGCGAAACCTGGCCGTGCGGGCGCCGGGAACCGGGGCCGCCTCGACCATTCTCCCCTGCTGTTCCACCGCCGATCCCCTTTCCGCGCTGCCCGGAAAGCCCCGGCGCGCCTTTGTTGGCTTTGCGACATAATACTCCTCCGCCGGCCCGGTTTGAACAGATGACTATGCCTTTGCCGCACCCGGCCACCGTCGAAGCAGGGAAAATCGGGGAGAACTCATGCCCAGCCACGTCAATCGCCCCAATCGCAATCGCCAGGTGCGGCTGAAATCGCGGCCGGTGGGCATCCCGCAGGCCGAGCATTTCGAGATCGTCGAAGCCCCGGTGCCGGCGGCGGATCGTGGCCAGCTCGTGGTGCGCAACCGCTTCCTGTCGGTCGATCCCGCCATGCGCGGCTGGGTCAATGCCGCGGCCAACTACGCCAAGCCGGTCGGCATCGGCGAGGTAATGCGCTCCTTCGCCGTGGGCGAGGTGGTGGAATCGCAGCACCCGGACTATCGCGCCGGCGACGTCGTCACCGGCCTGCTGGGGTGGCAGGACTATGCGCTGTCCGACGGCAGCCATATCGGCCGCACGGTGCGGGAGACCGACCTGCCGATGTCGCTGGCGCTGGGCGTGCTGGGGCTGAACGGCGTCACCGCCTACTGGGCGCTGCTGGGGGTGGGCCAGCCCAAGGCCGGCGAGACGGTGCTGGTCTCCACCGCCTCGGGCAGCGTCGGCTCGGCGGTGGGGCAGATCGCCCGGATCAAGGGCTGTCGCACCGTCGGTATCGCCGGCGGCGCCGCCAAGGCGAAGGACTGCCTCGAGCTGTTCGGCTACGACGCCGCCATCGACTACAAGGCGGCGGCCGATCTCGACGCCGCCATCGCCGCCGCCTGTCCCCAGGGCGTCGACGTCTATTTCGACAACACCTCGGGGCCGATCTCCGACGCCGTGCTGCGCCACTTGGCGCTGCGTGCCCGTATCGTCGTCTGCGGCACCGCCTCGCAGCCGAGCTGGGACCCTTGGCCCAGCGGCCCGCGCGTCGAGCGCCACATCCTGGTCAAGCGCGCCCGCATGGAAGGCTTCCTCGCCTTCGACTGGGAGGACAGGTACGGCGAGGCCATCGCGCAACTGGCGCAATGGGTGCGCGAGGGCAAGCTCAAGTACCAGGAAGACATTCTCGACGGCATCGAGCAGGCGCCGGGCGCCATCGCCGGGCTCTATCGCGGCGACAATCGCGGCAAGCGGCTGATCCGGCTGGGATGAAATCAGGTAGAGTCGTCATCGCCCGGCTCGACCGGGCGACCCATGGTGCGACAGCCTCGCCCTTTCCCGACCAGCACGATGCGTCCTCGACATGGGTGCCCCGGTCAAGCCGGGGCATGACAGATTAACGTGACGAATAAACGTGGCGGATAAAGGAGCGGGTCTCTTGCCCCGCCTTGCGGTTGCACCATAATCCCGCGCGAAATCGTTGGCATGCAAAACAAAGGAAGAAGCCGATGGGCTACGTGGTTCCGATCTGGTCGATCACGACCGTGCCGGTGGCGGGCGGCAGCGACGGCTTCCCGGTGCGGCGCATCTATTGCGTCGGCCGCAACTACGCCGCGCATGCGCGCGAGATGGGCTTCGATCCCGACCGCGAGCCGCCCTTCTTCTTCGCCAAGCCGGCCGACGCCATCGTGGTGATGGCGGATCCCGCCAAGCCCACGCCCGTCGCCTATCCGCCCGCCACCAAGAACCTGCATCACGAGATGGAGCTGGTGGTGGCGATCGGCAAAGGCGGCGCCGACATCAAGGTCGAGGACGCGCTGAACCACGTCTTCGGCTACGCCGCCGGGCTGGACATGACCCGCCGCGACCTGCAATTCGCCGCCCGCGACAAAGGCCGGCCCTGGGACATGGGCAAGGGCTTCGACCAGTCCGCGCCGTGCGGTCCGATCGTGCCGGCGGCCAAGTGCGGGCATCCCGCCAAGGGGCTGATCGAGCTGAAGGTCAACGGCGTCAGCAAGCAGAAGGCGAACCTCAACGAGCTGATCTGGAACGTGGCCGAGACCATCGCCTATCTCTCCGGCCTGGTGCGGCTGGAGCCGGGCGATCTGATCTATACCGGCACGCCCGAGGGCGTCGGCCCGGTGGTCAAGGGCGATCTGCTGGAAGGCGAGATCGAGAGTGTCGGCGGGTTCGCCTGCCGGATCGTCTGAGTTAGAGAAGCTCTCTCAAATTGCGCCCCTCTCCCGCTTGCGGGAGAGGGTGGGCGAAGCCCGGGTGAGGGTGTGCGGTGTTCGATGAAGAACACCCTCATCCGCCCTTCGGGCACCTTACTCCCGCAAGCGGGAGAAGGGCGTTAGCCAATTATTCCCTCAAAGCTGCTGCGCGGCGAAGGCGTCGCAGGCATTGGGCTTGCCCTGTCGAAGCCGCGACGGAACCAAAGGCGCGGCAGTTTTCATTCCGTCATGGCCCGGCTTGACCGGGCCAGCCATGTCAATGGCAGGCGCCTGCATTGGCTAATTGATGCCGGCGGATGGTGCGCGATGGGTCGCCCGGTCGAGCCGGGCGATGACGGAATAGGAATGCCTAGAGCTGCTGCGCGGCGAAGGTGTCGCAGGCGTTGAGCTTGCCCTGGTCGAAGCCGCGGCGGAACCAGCGGGCGCGCTGCTCGGAGGTGCCGTGGGTGAAGCTTTCCGGCGAGACGTAGCCGCGCGACTGGCGCTGCAGGCGGTCGTCGCCGATGGCGGCGGCCGCGTTCAGCGCCTCCTCGATGTCGCCCGGCTCGACCACGCCGCGGGCGCGGTCGGCATGATGCGCCCAGACGCCGGCGAAGCAGTCGGCCTGCAGTTCGACCCGCACCTGGATGGCGTTGGCCTGGGCCTCGTTCGAGGATTGCTTGGCGCGCTGCGCCCGCTCCAATACGCCCAGCAGCCGCTGCACGTGGTGGCCGACCTCGTGGGCGATGACATAGGCCTGGGCGAAATCGCCGGGCGCGGCGAAGCGCGTCTTCAGGTCGTTGTAGAAGGAGAGGTCGATATAGACCTTCATGTCGAGCGGGCAGTAGAACGGCCCGACCGCGGCCTGGGCGAAGCCGCAGGCCGAGTTCACCGCGCCCGAGAACAGCACCAGCTTGGGCTCGACGTAGTTCTGCCCGCCGGCCTGGAAGATTTCCTTCCACGTGTCCTCGGTGTCGGCCAGCACCACCGAGACGAACTGCGCCTGCTGGTCCTGGGCCTGCTGGCTGGTGCCCGCCTGCGGCCGCTCGATCGGGGCGGGGGCGTAGCCCGCATCGCCGCCCTGCAGCAGCACCGAGGGATCGACGCCCAGGAACAGCAGGATGACGATCACGATCACCCCGCCAATGCCGCCGCCAATGCCGATGCGCCGGCCGCCGCCGCCCGCGCCGCCGGGAAAGCCCCGCCCCAGCCCGCCGGGGAAACCGCCGGGAAAGCCGCCGGCGTTCTGGCCGCGGCGGTCCTCGATATTCTGGCTGCGACGTCCGCCCATCCAGCGCATGGCATGTCTCCTCGGCTATGGCCGCTCCGGTTCGCATTGTAAGCCAATCCGGGCCGGCAACGGAAAGGGACGGATTTGTGGCCCTTTCGTTCCCGCCGCCGGGCCCTATATTGATGGCCTGCCCCTTGCTTGCGGATCCCCATGCCCCTGACCGTCGCCACCTGGAACATCAACTCCGTGCGCCTGCGCATCGGGCTGGTCGAGCAGTTCCTGCGCCAGCACAAGCCCGACATTCTCTGCCTGCAGGAGACCAAGACGCCGGACGAGTTCTTCCCGCACGCCGCGTTCGAGGCGCTGGGCTACCGGCACCGCGTCATCAACGGCATGAAGGGCTATAACGGCGTCGCCATCGTCAGCCGCGTGCCTTTCGCCTCGTTCCTGACCCATAACCGCTGCGGCAAGGAGGATTGCCGCCATGTCGTGGCCTCGATCGACCGCGGCGACGGCGATCCCATCGAGCTGCACAACATCTACGTGCCGGCCGGCGGCGACATTCCCGATCCCGAGCTGAACGTGAAATTCGCCTACAAGCTCGATTTCATGAAAGAGATCGGCGATTGGTTCGAGGCCTGCAAGCCCGGCAGGGGCCAGCGCAAGGGCAAGCGGCGCATCATCGTCGGCGATCTCAACATCGCGCCGCTGGAGCACGACGTGTGGTCGCACAAGCAGCTTCTCGACGTGGTCTCGCACACGCCGGTCGAGGTCGACCTGTTCCAGCGCCTGATGCGGACGCAGGACTGGATCGACCTGCCGCGCCTGTTCGTGCCGGCCGAGCGGAAACTCTATTCCTGGTGGTCCTACCGCAACCGCGACTGGCGCCTGTCCGATCGCGGCCGGCGGCTGGACCACGTGCTGGTGTCGCCGGCGCTGAAGGAGGCCATCAAGTCGCACGCCATTCTCAGGGACGCGCGCGACTGGGAGAAGGGCTCCGACCACGTGCCGGTGCTGGCGACGTTGAACGTTTGAACCTTTCCGCCCGGAATGCGTTGGAGCGGATCATGCTTCGAGAGAAGCGTTTACGCTTCCCTCGAAGCATGTGAATCCGCTCCATTCTTCAATGTTTGGAGCAGATTCACAGGGTTTGACGGGATCGCAAGCGATTCCGTCCAACCCTGATCTGCTCTAGAATGGGGTTGTCCTAACTGGGGAGATCCGCATGACGTGGCTATGGGTCATCATCATCGGTTTCATCGTCGGCCTGATCGCCAAGTTCCTCACGCCCGGCCGCGACGTGGGCGGTTTCATCCTGACGACGCTGGTCGGCATCGGCGGCTCGGTGCTGGCGAGCTGGGCCGGGCAGACCATGGGCTGGTACGCGCCCGGCCAGCCGGCCGGCTTCATCGCCGCCGTGGTCGGCGCCGTGGTGCTGCTCTTGATCTTGCGCGTGATCCGGCGCGGCTGAACCCGAAACCGCCGCAAAGAAAAAGGCCCGCGAGCGCTCGCGGGCCTTTTGCCGTGAAGGCGTCCGCCGTCAGGCGCGCACCACCTGGGCGGCGGCCCAGTCGTCGTGGAAGCCCTGCTTGTTGGACTTGACCGCGACGGCGATGCAGCTCACCAGGACCGCGATGCCGAGAATGCCGGTCAGGTAGTAGTTGCCGAAGACGACGATGTCGACCACCGCCACGAAATAGCCCAGCCAGTGGACCCAGCTGCGCTTGATCGCGCCGGCGAAGTCGAGCGCGCCGCCGCTGGCGGAGACGACCTTGATCTTCATCACTTTCTTGCCCGGCGTGGCCTGGTCCTTGCCCGATTCCAGCTTGGCCCAGTAGAACAGCGCGATGATGCCGCCGGCGGCGTAGGCGACGATGGTCGCCACCAGAACGCCGTCCATCCCCAGCGCGAATCCCAGCACGAAGCTGATCACGAACACGATGATGGTCAGGATCACCGAATCGATGATCGCCGCCACCAGGCGCAGCAGGAAGCCGGCGGGCGAGCCGGATGCCGGCGCAGCGGAAGCCATGGTCATGAAAATCTCCCCGGTTGGATGTCCCCGGGCGGCAGGATACCACGGCGGTCTTCGCCGAAACCATTGGCGCGAGCCCTATTCCGGCGGATAGCGGTGGAAATCGGCTGGCCGCCGCCCGCTCAGGCGCCAGAGCGGATCGCGATCGGACGGAAGCGCAGACGCTTCCGTCCGATCGGGTGAATCCGCTCTATTCTTTAGTGTTTGGAGCAAATTCACATGTTTTGACGGGATCGCTCGCGATCCCGTCAAAACATGATTTGCTCTAGCCGACCCGGTAGATGAAATAGCGGTCGGGCTTGACGTCGGGCGGTTCGGGCAGGCGGGTCCAGCGCCCGACATGCAGTTTCTGGTTGGCCAGCACCAGCCCGCCCGGCGCCATCAGCCGGTCCAGCGCCGGCCCGAGAAATTCGCCCAGGGCCGCGTTGGCCGCCTTGTCGCCGGTGCCCAGGTCGGTATGCGCCAGGATGGCGGTCGGGCCCAGCCGCGCGGCCGCTTCCGGCAGCGTGTCGCCGATGTCGCCCTTGAACAGGAACTGCTCGGGCGGGATGCAGTCGGGATGGGCCCGCACCTCGCGCTCGAAGACGAAGATCTCGCGCTCGGGGAAAAGCTGGCGCAGGTGGTCGTAGGTGCGCCCGTTGCCCAGCCCCAGTTCGAGGATGGGCCCGGGCATGCCGTGGACCTGGCCGGCGACGTGGTTGAGGCAGTCGCGCTGCGCCTGCATGCGGCGGATGAAACTGTCGAGGCGCGACATCGGCGGATCGGCTCAGGCCTTCTGCTGCGCCTGCAACTGGCGCATGCGGGCGTTGTTCATCTCCAGCCGGTGCGCCAGCTCGCGCATGATCTCGACCGCCATCTGGGGGAATTCCTGCACCAGGCGGAAGAACAGGTCCTTGGTGATCTTGAGCGTGGTGGTCTTCTCGCGCGCGGTGACGGTGGCGGTGCGCGGCACGTCGCACAGGATGGCGATCTCGCCGACGAATTCGTTCCTGTGCAGCTCGGCCACTTTCAGCGGCCCGTTGGGCGTGTCGATCGACACGTCGGCGGAGCCCTCGACGATGACGTACATGGCGTCGCCCATGTCGCCCTGGCGGCACAGGTCCTGGCCGGCCTCGAAGGTCAGGCGCTCGCTGGTGAAGGCGAGCAGTTTCAGCTTCGACGCCTCGATCTTGGCGAAGAGCGGGATGGTGCGCAGCAGTTCGACTTCCTGGTTCAGACTCATCGTATCCTCCGCCGCATCCCCGGGACCTTCCTATTCCGCCGCCAGCAGCTCGGCCACCGCCGAGCCCGGCTGCTTCAGCTCCTCGAACCTGCCCTGCGCCACGACCCGGCCCTCGCGCAGCGCCAGCACCGTGTCGAAATGCTGCGACAGCGCCGGCCGGCCCAGCACCCAGATGACGGCGCGTCCCGGCCGCAGCTTCAGGATCGCCGCCAGCAGGCGCGACTGCGCGCCGCCGTCGAGCACCGCGGTGGCGTCGTTGATCACCAGCAGGTCCGGCTGCTTGACCAGCGCGCGCACCAGCCCGATCTTCTGCCGCTGCGCGGCGGTCAGCCGCTTGCCGGCGTTGCCGACGTTGAACTCGAGGCCGACGCCGACCACCGTACGGCGCATTTCCAGTTTGTCCAAGACCTCGGCGATCAAGGCACCGATGCGTTCGACGGCCTGCGCCTGGCCGTAGATCAGGCGGCCGAACAGGATGTTGTCCTGGATCGTGGCGGCGCGGTTGTATTTTTCGCGGTCGTAGACCTCCACCGCGCCCTCGGGCAGGGCGTCGGCCAGGGCGGCGCGGGCCTCGAGCAGGCGCGCCTGCATGTCCTCGTCCACCAGCCCCAGGCGATGTCTCGCTTCGATATAGGGGAAGGGCAGGGCCATCAGCCGGGCGCGGTCGTCGGCGCTGACGTTCTCCGCGCCGCCCTTGCCGGCGATGCGCGCCACCATGACGCGGAATTCGGGCAGGTCCTCGGCGGCGATGAAGGAGAACTGCTCGAAGAAGGGATGGCCCGGCGGCAGGTCGGCGAACAGCTCGACCATGGTCTCGGCGATCTCGCGGCCCATGCGCAGGAAGTCGCCGGTCAGGCCCTGCTCGTCCAGCACGCGCTGCACCAGCGCGTTCTGCGCCAGCCGCTCGGGCACGAAATCGGCGTTGGCGGCGGTGCCGAACAGCAGGTTCTCCGCCACCGACATGTTGCGCACGTAGCGGTCGCGGCTGAACGGCTCGATCAGGGCGGCGACCTGCGGGTCGGCCAGGCGCTGATGCAGTTCGGCGCGCGCCTGCATGATGGCGCCGGCGACCTCGGGCTGGGCGTCGGGATCGATGGTGCCGCGCAGGCCCATGCGATAGACGTCGTCGTCCAGCTCGACCGCCGGCAGCAGGTCGAGGATGCGCCGGTCGATCTCCTCCAGGTCGGCGCAGCCGGTCGCCCGGTAGTCGATCCAGCCGGCGTTGACGTCGAACAGCGGGTTGCCGGCGCGGCGGGTCTCGTCGAAATAGCGCTGGCGTTTCAGCTTTTCCGCCTCGTCGTAGTCGGCCGGAACGCGCTCCTGCTGCTTCAGCCCGTAGAGGATGTTCTCGCGCACGCTGACGGGAAAGAGATAGGTGTCGGCCCCGGCGTAGCCGATGCGCGCGCCGGTGGCGATCTCGGGCAGGGCGGTGAACTCGCGCTGGCCGATCCTGACATGGCCGCTGGCGGGATAGAGCAGCCGCGCCAGCAGCAGCGCGATCGCCTCCTTGCCGCCGTTGGGCGGCCCGATCAGCGCCACGTGCTTGGTGGTGTCGATGTCGAGGCTGGCGCCGTCCAGCAGCTTGTGCGAATCGTCGAACACCGAAACGCCCGACAGCACCAGGCTGCCGTCCAGCGCCGGCGGATTCTCCGGCAGCGGCGCCTGCAGCGCGGGATCGAGCATGGCGTCGGGGGTGAACTGCTCGATCACCTGCTCGTACTTGATCTGCACGTCCTGGCGCTGCTGGTCCCAGTCGATCAGCTCCTTGATCGGCGGCGGCAGGTCCTTGTAGGCGGCGATCACCGCCACCAGCCCGCCGATGTCGAGCTGGCCCTTGATCGCGAGATAGCCGCCGATCAGGTAGAACAGGAACGGCGTGGTCTGGGCCAGGAGGTTGTTGAGGAACTTGACGGTGAACTTACGCTTGTAGAGCTCGAAGCGGATGCGGAAGATGTGCCCCAGCCGGTTGGCGATGTCGGCGCGCTCGTAGTTCGAGGTGGCGTTGGCGTGGATGTCGGCCGAGCCGTCGACCGCTTCGGCGATGCGGCCGGCGAGCTGGCGGGCGGTGATCTGCCGCTCCTTGCCCAGCGCCAGCACCCGCTTGCGCAGCTTGGGAATGATGCCGATCTGGATCGCCAGCACGCCGACCGCCACCATGCCCAGCCAGAAGCTCTGGGTGACGATGAAGAACAGCGCCGTCGCCGCCTGGCCGCCCAGGAACACCGGCTGCACGAAGGCGTCGCCGATGAAGCCGCCCAGGGGCTCGACCTCGTCCTTCACCATGGTGGCGATTTCCGCCTGCTTGACCTTGCGGAAATGGTTCTGCGGGAAGCGCATGACGCGGTCGAACAGCTCGTAGCGCAGGCGGCGCAGCATGCGCTCGCCCATGCGGCCCTTCATGGTGTTGATGTTGAGCTTGAACTGGCCGTTGATGATGACCATCGCCAGGAACAGGAAGCTCAGCGCGAACAGATAGGGGATCTGCTCCAGCGCGAAGCCGTCGAAGACGCGGATCGAGCCGATGTCGGAGAGGAAGCCGGGGATCGGGATGTCGATGGTGAAGAAGTTGGTGGTCGAGCCTTCGACCACGTGGCCGGCGGCGTCCTTGGGGAAGGAGCGGCCCTGGATCGCCTCGTTGACGATGTTCTTGGGAATGTTCAGCGACAGGAAATAGAACACCTGCGCCAGGATGATGATGAGCAGAATCGAGAACTGCTCGGCCTTGGTATGGCGCCAGACATAGCGGAACAGGCTTTTTTCCATGGTCCTGCTTCTTGAGGCTCCCCAAACCGGCTGACCGTCCCCCGGCCGACCGGCGCCCGGGCGGCAGATTAGGACGATCTCGCGCCTCGTGGCGACCCATACATTATCTTGAGACGATACCACCGCGCGATCCGCAATATCTGGATCGACGGCGCCGCCGCGGCGGCAGAAACGTCACACAATGCGCTTATTCTCGGCTCCTCTGCCGCAAATCGCGGCAGCGCGAAAAGCCGCACATTTTGCAGGCCTTTGAGGTCGCTAGGGCGCGAGCTTCATGCCATATTGTGGCCGTCGCGCAGCGGCCCAGGGGAGCTGAGGGGGGCTGGTGGGAGACCACAGATGAATGAACGGCGCAATGGCGCGGCAAAATCGACGGGCCGCGACAAGCGAGTCCTGATCTACAGCCACGACAGTTTCGGCCTCGGCCATTTGAGCCGCTGCCGGACCATCGCCAACTGGCTGGTGGCGCAGGACAAGAATCTTTCCGTCCTGATTCTCTCGGGCTCGCCCCTGATCGGCAGCTTCGATTTCCGCGCGCGCGTGGATTTCGTGCGCATCCCGGGCGTCATCAAGCTGCGCAACGGCGAGTACACCTCGCTCAACCTGCTGATCGACATCGAGGAAACGCTGCACATGCGCGCCTCGATCATCCAGCACACCGCCGACATTTTCGATCCCGACCTGTTCCTGGTCGACAAGGAGCCGCTGGGCCTGCGCGGCGAGGTCACCGACACGCTGAAGATGCTGAAGAAGCGCGGCACGCCTTTGGTGCTGGGCCTGCGCGACGTGATGGACGAGCCGATGCTGCTGGAGCCGGAATGGCAGCGCAAGAACGTGGTGCCGGCCCTGCGCGACCTCTACGACGACATCTGGGTCTACGGCCTGCCGCAGATGTGCGATCCGGTGGCCGGCATCGCCCTGCCCAAGTCGGTGCGGCGCAAGATCACCTATACCGGCTATCTGCGCCGCGAGCTGCCGCGCGAGGCGGCGCGGCCGGCGCTGCTGTCGACGGTGGAGCAGCCCTATATCCTGGTCACCGCCGGCGGCGGCGGCGACGGCGAGGCGCTGATCGACTGGGTGCTGCGCGCCTACGAGCAGGATCCCAACATCCCCTACGACGCGGTGATCGTGTTCGGCCCGTTCATGAACCCGCAGCGGCAGAAGGATTTCCGCCGCCGGGTCGAGGCGCAGCCGAAAGTCCACACCCTGACCTTCGAATCCAACCTGGCGACGCTGATGGACGAGGCGGCCGGCGTGGTGGCGATGGGCGGCTACAACACGTTCTGCGAAATCCTGTCCTTCGACAAGCGGGCGCTGATCGTGCCGCGCACCCAGCCGCGCCTGGAGCAGTATATCCGCGCCTCGGCCGCCCGCGCCCTGGGCCTGGCCAACATGCTGCCCGACGACGGCGAGCGCGACCCGCAGGTGATGGCCACCGCCCTGCGCCAGTTGCCGCAGCAGAGCCTGCCCTCGGAAGTGGTCATCCCGGGACTGCTCGACGGGCTGGCGTCGGTCAACCGCCTGGTCAGGCGCACCCTGGCCGCCCGCCCGCATCGTCCCTCGCCGGTCGAGACAGCCCGCAAACGCGCGTGACACCATCGAGCAGTGCCGGGGACGGGCCGCGTCTGGCCATCGTCCTCAAGGGCTATCCCCGTCTGTCGGAAACGTTCATCGCCCAGGAGATCGCCGCCCTGGAGGCGCAGGGGCTGGCGCCGCTCTTGGTGTCGCTGCGCCATCCCACCGACCGCTTCACCCATCCGGTGCATGGCCGCGTCAGGGCGGGCGTTTCCTACCTGCCGGAATATCTCTACCAGGAGCCGCTGCGCGTGCTGCGCGGCTGGCGGCAGGCGCGCAAGCTGCCGGGCTACGGCGCGGCCTGGCGGCAGTGGCTGCGCGATCTGTGGCGCGACCGCACTCCCAATCGCGGCCGCCGCTTCGGCCAGGCCTGCGTGCTGGCCGCCGAACTGCCGGCCAGCGCGCAATGGCTGCACTGCCATTTCCTGCACACGCCGGCCTCGGTGACGCGCTATGCCGCGATGATGCGCGGCCTGCCCTGGAGCGGCTCGGCCCATGCCAAGGACATCTGGACCACGCCCGACTGGGAGATCGCCGAGAAGCTGGCCGATTGCCGTTTCCTGGTAACCTGCACCGATGTCGGCTTCAAACGCCTGCAAGCCTTGGCGCCCGAGCCGGCGCGCGTCGAGCTGCTCTATCACGGGCTGGATTTCGCGCATCTGCCGCCGCCGCCCGAAGCGGTGCGGCCGCCGCGCGACGGCAGCGATCCCGACAACCCGGTGCAGCTCCTGTCGGTCGGCCGCTGCGTCGAGAAGAAGGGCTTCGACGATCTGCTGCGGGCGCTGGCGCGGCTGCCCCGGGACCTGCACTGGCGCCTGCTGCAGATCGGCGGCGGGCCGCTGCGGCCCAAGCTGCTGGCGCTGGCGCAGGAGCTGGGCATCGCCGAACGCTGCCGCTTCCAGGGCGCCCGGCCGCAGGCGGACGTGTTCGCCGCCTACGGCGCGGCCGATCTCTTCGCGCTGACGGCGAAGGTGGCCGGCGACGGCGATCGCGACGGGCTGCCCAACGTGCTGATGGAGGCGCAGAGCCAGGGGCTGGCCTGCCTGGCGACCCGGGTCGGCGCCATCGAGGAGCTGATCGAGCCGGAGGCCACCGGCCTGCTGGTGGCCAGCGGCGAGGTGCCGGCCATGGCGGCCGCCCTGGAGCGGCTGATGCGCGATCCCGGCTTGCGCGCGCGGCTGGGCGCGGCCGGGCAGCAGCGGGTGCGGCGCGATTTCTCCTTCGCCGCCGGCATCGACCGGCTCTACGCGCATCTGCGCCATCTGGCATAGGATCGGCGCATGCGCATCGCCTATTACACGCCGCTGAAGGCGCCCGGGCATCCCGTGCCCTCGGGCGACCGCACCGTGGCGCGCGCGCTGCGCGACCTGCTGCGCCGGGCCGGGCACGAGGTCAGCGTCGTCTCCCGGCCGGCCCATGGCCGCGACCTGTCCCGGCCCGACGCGCAGGCGCTGCAGCGCGCGCAGGCCGAGCAGGACTTCGCCGGCCTGCTGGACGGCGACGGCGACTTCGACCTGTGGTTCACCTATCACGTCTACTACAAGGTGCCGGACTGGATCGGCCCGCGCATCGCCCGGGCGCGCAACATCCCCTATGTCATGGCCGAGGTGTCCTACGCGCCCAAGCGGGCGGGCGGGCCGTGGGACCTGGGGCATCGCCAGGTGGCGGCTTGCATCGAGGCGTCCGACCTGATCCTCACCCTCAACCCGATCGACGCCCATTGCGTGCGCCCGCTGATGCGGCCCGAGGCGCGCATGCTCGACGTGCCGCCCTTCCTGGCGGCCTCGCCCTATCGCGCCGCCGCGCGCAAGCGCGAGGTTCACGCCGCCGCCCTGCGCGCCCAGGTGCGGGCGGCCAAGCGCACGCCGCTGCTGCTGTGCGTGGCGATGATGCGGCCGGGCGACAAGCTCGCCTCCTATCGCGTGCTGGGCCAGGCCCTGGCGCGCCTGCTCGATCGCGACTGGAAGCTGGTGGTGGCGGGCGACGGCGAGGCGAAGGCGGAGGCGAGGGCGGCGCTGAAGCCGCTGGGGCGGCGGGTGCATTATCTCGGCGAGCAGCCGCCCTTGGCGCTGCCCGCGCTCTATGCCGCCGCCGACCTCTATGTCTGGCCGGCGATCAACGAGGCCTGGGGCATGACCTTGCTGGAGGCGCAGGCGGCCGGCGTGCCGGTGGTGGCGGGCCGCACCGGCGGCGTGCCCAACGTGGTCGACGAAGGCCGCACCGGCCTGCTGCCGCCGGTCGGCGATGCCCAAGCCTTCGCCGCTGGCGTGGCGCGGCTGCTGGACGACGGCGAACGGCGCCAGACGATGGGCAGGGCGGCGATGGACTGGGTGAAGAACCGGCACGACATGGCGGCGGTGCGCGACCTGGTGCATCAGGCGCTGGAAGCAACGCGGGGGCCGGCATGACATTGCTCGCCGTCATCCGCCACGGGCCGACGGAATGGAACGCGGCCAGGAAGCTGCAGGGCATGGCCGACGTTCCCCTGTCGGCGGAAGGCCGCGCGCTGGTCGCCACCTGGCGGCTGCCGGCCGAGTTCCGCACCTGGCGCCTCCTTTCCAGCCCGCTGTCGCGGGCGCAGGAAACCGCCCGGCTGCTGGGCGCGCCGCGGGTGCCGATTCTGGAGCCGCTGCTGCGCGAGATGAGTTTCGGCGACTGGGAGGGCTTCACTGTCAAGGAGCTGGCCGCCGCCGGCGATGCCGACGAATTCCAGGCCCTGGCCGACAAGGGGCTGGACATGCTGCCGCCCAACGGCGAATCGCCGCGCATGGTGATCGAGCGGCTGCAAACCCTGCTGGCGCGGCTGGCGCAAGAGGGCGAGCCGACCGTCGCGGTGTGCCACAAGGGCGTCATCCGCGCTCTTCTGGCGCTGGCCACGGGCTGGCCGATGCTGGGCCGGCAGCCGGTCAAGCTCGACTGGTCAGCCCTGCATTGCTTCCGGCTCGATGCCGAAGGCGCGCCCCGCCTCGAGCGCATCAATGTCAGCCTGCGCGATGGCGCCGGGGCGGCGCCATGAGCGGCAAGGTGCTGTTCTATTGCCAGCACCTGCTGGGCATCGGCCATCTGCGCCGCGCCGCCACCCTGGCGCGGGCGCTGGCGCTGGCCGGGCACGAGGTGACGCTGGTGTCGGGCGGGGAGGCGGTGCCGCATCTGGATTGCGCCCCGGCCAGGCTGGTGCAGCTGCCGCCGGTGCGGGCGGTCGACAAGTTCTTCAAGGTGCTGGTCGACGAGCGCGGCACAAAGATCGACGAGGCCTTCAAGCAGGCGCGGGCGGCGCAGCTCGTGGCGCTGTTCGAGCGGCTGCGTCCCGACCTGGTGCTGACGGAGATGTTCCCCTTCGGCCGCCGGCAGTTGCGCTTCGAGCTGATCCCGCTGCTGGAAGCGGCAAGGGCCGCGCCGTGGCGGCCGCGCATCGCCAGCTCGGTGCGCGACATACTGGTGATGTCGCCCAAGCCCGAACGCATCGACGAGATGCTGGGCCTGGTCGAAGCCTATTACGACGCCGTGCTGGTGCATGGCGATCGCGACTTGATCCCGTTCGACGCCACCTTCGCGCCGGCCGCGCGCATCGCCGACCGGCTGGTCTATACCGGCTACGTGGTCGAGACGCAGGAACCGAGGCGCGGGCCGCAGGCGGCGGGCCATGGCGAGGTGATCGTGTCGGCCGGCGGCGGGGCGGTCAGCGAGCCGCTGCTGCAGGCGGCCATGGCGGCACGCGCGCTGACGGCGCTGAAGGAGCGGACCTGGCGGCTGCTGGTGGGCCATAACCTGCCCGCCGACCGCTTCGCGGCATTGCAGGAGGCCGCCCCGGCCGGGGTGATCGTCGAGCGGGCGCGCGGCGATTTCGTCACCCTGCTGGCCAATGCCGTGCTGTCGATCAGCCAGGGCGGCTACAACACGGTGATGGAGACGCTGAAATTCGGCCGCCGCGCCGTGGTGGTGCCCTATGCCGGTGGGCTGGAGACCGAGCAGACGCTGCGCGCCGAATTGCTGGGCAAGCGCGGCCTGATCCAGATCGTCGACGAGGAGACGCTGACGCCGCAGTCGATGGCCGCGGCGGTGGCGCGCGCGCTGGCCGGGCCCGAACTCGGCGGCCGGCTCAGCGTCGATCTCGACGGCATGGCCAAGTCGGTGGCGGCGGTGGGGCGGCTGGTCGCGGCGGCGCAGCAGGCCCGGGCATGAGCGGCGATTTCGCGCCGCTGCTGCAGGTGCTGGACCGGTATGCGGACACCGGGCGCGTCGCCAGCCTGTGGTGGCGCGACGACGATGCGGCCCGCGCCTCGCCGGCGCTCGAGCGGCTGCTGCAGCTTTCCGCCGCCTATCGCACGCCGCTGGCGCTGGCGGTGGTGCCGGCCCTGGCGCAGGACTGCCTGGCGCGGGTGCTGGCGGCGGCCGCGACGCCGCCGGCCGTCTTGCAGCATGGCTATGCCCATCAAAATCACGCCGCCGCCGGTGAAAAGAAGATCGAACTGGGCCCGCAGCGGCCGGCCCAGATCGTGGTCGGCGAGCTGGCGACCGGCTGGCTGCGGCTGGAAACCCTGTTCGCCGGCCGCGCTTTGCCGGTCCTGGTGCCGCCATGGAACCGGCTGGCGCCTTTTCTGGTGCCGATCCTGCCGGAATTGGGCTATCGAGGGCTGTCGCAGTTCGGTGCGCGCGCGCGAGCCATGCCGGTGAAACATTTGCGTCAGGTGAATTGTCACGTCGACCCCATCGACTGGCGGGGCGGCACGGGCTTTGTCGGCGCGCCGCGCGCGGCGGCGGCGCTGGCGGCGCGTCTGGCGCAGGTCCTGGAGAGCGGCGAGGGGGCGGAAAGCGAGCCCACCGGGCTGATGACGCATCACGCCGCGCATGACGCGGCCCTGTGGGGCTTTCTCGACACGCTGCTGTCGGTCACCAATAGCCACCCGGCGGCGCGCTGGCTGCCGGCGCGGGAGGTTTTCGCGCTGTGAGCGAGGACGGGCTGAAATATCGCCGTAACGCGCTGCTGGCCGACTATCTGCGCGCCGGCCTGGGCGCGGCGCTGACCGGCGTGCCGATGTTGTTTGTGGCCGGGAGTCCTGCCACACTCGCCATACTCGGCGGCTTGACCGGCCTGTTCCTGCTGTTCGGACTTCGCACCCTGGTCCGGCATCTGATGGTCGTGTCCCTGGGCCCTGAGAGAGTGCGGGTGCATGGGGGGCTGGGCGGAGAAATCCCCTGGCGGGAGTTGGACCAGTTGAAGCTGGGCTATTACACGACCCGGCGCGACCGGCAGGGAGGGTGGATGCAGCTTTCGCTGCGCGGCGGCGGCAGGCGGCTGAAATTCGATTCCTCGCTGGAAGGCTTCGACCGGCTGGTGCGCCAATCGGTCCGCGCCGCCGCCGCCAACGATCTTCCGCTGTCGGATTCGACCCTGACCAATCTCGCCTCCATGGACATTCCAGCTCCGGCCGGCGCGCGCCGGGCGCTGGGTTAGCGGAGGCGACGTGGTCGATTTGCTGCAAGTCCGCGATCTGAAGATCGATTTCCGCGTCCACGAGGGCACGATCAAGGCCGTCGACGGCGCCTCCTTCCGCGTCCGGCCCGGCTCCACCGTGGCCATCGTCGGCGAATCGGGCTCGGGCAAGTCGGTGTGCAGCCAGGCCATCATGGGCATCCTGCCGCGCGTCGGCCACATCGCCGGCGGCCAGATCCTGTTCAACGATCCGCTGACCGGCGTCACCACCGACATCGCCGCCCTCGACCGCAACAGCCAGCAGATGCGCTCGATCCGCGGCGGGCGCATCTCCATCATCTTCCAGGAGCCGATGACCTCGCTCTCGGCCCTGCACACGGTGGGCGACCAGATCGGCGAAGCGCTGATGCTGCATCGCGACGTGTCCAAGCCGGAGGCGATGGAGCTGGTCGCCGACATGCTGCGCATGGTCGGCTTCCCCGATCCCAAGCGGGCGCTGCGCACCTATCCGTTCGAGCTGTCGGGCGGCCTGCGCCAGCGCGCCATGATCGCCATGGCGCTGGTGTGCCGGCCCGCCCTGCTGATCGCCGACGAGCCGACCACGGCGCTCGACGTGACGATCCAGGCGCAGATCCTGAAGCTGATCTCCGACCTGCAGGCCGAGCTGGGCATGGCGGTGCTGATGATCACCCACGATCTGGGCGTGGTCGCCAACATGGCCGAGGAAGTCGTGGTCATGTATCGCGGCAAGGTGGTCGAGAGCGGGCCGCTGCAGGAGATCTTCCGCCAGCCCGAGCATCCCTATCTGCGCGCCCTGCTGCGCGCGGTGCCGCGCTTCGACATGAAGCCGGGCGAGCGGCTGATGCCGATCCGCGAGATCCGCAGCACCACCGGGCATCTGCTGGCCGACAAGGAGCCCTGGCCGCGCCAGGCCAACGAGGCGCCGATGCTCTCGGTGCGCGGCGTGGCCAAGACCTACACCATCCGCAAGGCCGACACGGTGAAGCAGCAGCTCTTCGGGGGCGGCGCGCGGCGCGAGGTCAAGGCGGTGCAGGACGTCGGTTTCGACGTGGCGCGCGGCGAGTGCCTGGGGCTGGTGGGCGAATCGGGCTGCGGCAAGACCACGCTCAGCAAGATCCTGATGCGCGCCATCACGCCCGATGCCGGCAGCGTCACCTTCAACGACCACGGCAAGCCGGTCGACGTGCTGGCGCTGCAGGGCGCCGAGCTCACCGCCTTCCGCAAGCGGCTGCAGTTCATCTTCCAGGACCCGTTCAGCTCGCTCAATCCGCGCATGACGGTATTCGACATCATCGCCGAGCCGCTGATCATCCACAACGTCGGCGACGACGCGCACCGGCGCGAGATGGTGCGCGAGCTGATGCAGCTGGTCGGCCTCGACCCGCGGCACCTGAACCGCTATCCGCATTCCTTCTCCGGCGGCCAGCGCCAGCGCATCGGCATCGCCCGCGCGCTCGCGCTGAAGCCCGACATGGTGATCTGCGACGAGCCGGTGTCGGCGCTCGACGTGTCGATCCAGGCGCAGATCCTGAACCTGCTGAAGGACCTGCAGGAGCGGCTGGGCCTGACCTATCTCTTCATCTCGCACAACCTGGCGGTGGTCGACTACATCGCCGAACGCATCGCGGTGATGTGCGCCGGCCGCCTGGTCGAGCTGGCGCCGGGCGAGATGCTGTTCCGCAATCCGGTGCATCCCTACACCAAGGCGCTGCTGGCGGCGGTGCCCGAGCCCGATCCCAACGCGCGACTCGACCTCGGCGCGCTGATGGAAGGCAAGGCCTCCGATCCCACGGCCTGGCCGGCGCCCTTCACCGCCGGCGACGAGCCGCTGCAATGGATCGACCTGGGCGGCGGGCATTTCGTGCGCGCTGCCGCCGATGCCGAGCCCATGCGCCTGGCGGCCAGCGGAGGACGGCGATGAAACGCCTGCTCGTCGCCCTGCTGCTGGCGCTGCTGGCCGCCCCCTCCCTGGCCCCGTCGTCCCTGGCCCAGGCGCCGGCCGGCCTGCAGGAGACGCCGGCGCTGGCCGCCGACGTGCAGTCGGGCAAGCTGCCGCCGGTGGCGCGACGGGTGCCGCAGGCGCCGATGGTGATCAACGCCGAAACCGGCTCGCGCTCGGGCGGCGAGATCAACATGCTGATGGCCTCGGCCCGCGACGTGCGCATGATGGTGGTGTACGGCAACGCCAGGCTGGTCGCCTACGACGACAAGCTGCAGCTCAAGCCCGATCTGCTGGAGAAGCTGGAGGTGCAGGAAGGCCGCATCTTCACCCTGCACCTGCGCCCGGGCCATCGCTGGTCCGACGGCCAGCCCTTCACCACCGAGGATTTCCGCTACTGGTGGGACGACGTCGCCAACAACCGCGAGCTCAACCTGTCCGGCCCGCCGCAGGACATGCTGGTCGACGGCGAGCCGCCGCAGATCGACATCATCGACGCGCACACCATCCGCTACACCTGGAAGCAGCCCAACGCCAATTTCCTGCCCTCGATCGCCGGCGCCTCGCCGATGTGGATCTTCCGCCCGGCGCACTATCTGAGGAAATTCCACGTCAAGTACGCCGAGGCCAAGGCGCTGGAAGAGGCGATCGAGAAGGAACGCACCGGCACCTGGGCCCGGCTGCACAACAAGCTCGACGACATGTACCGCAACGAGAACCGCGACCTGCCGCGGCTGGATCCGTGGATCCCGATCTCGCGGCCGCCGACGCAGCGCTTCGTCTTCGTGCGCAATCCCTTCTACCACCGCGTCGACAGCAACGGCGTGCAGCTGCCCTATCTCGACCGCGTCATCCTCAACATCGCCTCGGGCAGCCTGATCCCGCTCAAGACCGGCTCGGGCGAGGCCGACCTGCAGGCGCGCTACCTGCGCTTCGACAACTTCACCTTCCTCAAGCAGGGCGCCAAGAAATACGGCTTCGACGTGCGTCTGTGGCAGACCGCGCGCGGCTCGCACATGGCGCTGTTCCCCAACCTCAACGTCAACGACCCCGAATGGCGCAAGGTCATCCGCGACGTCCGCTTCCGCCGCGCGCTGTCGCTGGCGGTCGACCGCGAGGAGATCAACGAGGTGCTGTTCCTGGGCCTGGCGATCCCGGCCAACAACACCGTGCTGCCGGCCAGCCCGCTGTTCAAGCCGGAATACCAGAAACGATGGGCGCAGTTCGACCTGGCGGCGGCCAACCGGCTGCTGGACGAGATGGGCCTGACCAAGCGCGACGATCGCGGCCTGCGCACCCTGCCCGACGGCCGGCCGCTGGCGATCATCGTCGAGACCGCCGGCGAGAACACCGAGGAGACCGACGTGCTGCAGCTGATCCACGATTCGTGGCTGAAGCTCGGCATCAAGCTCTACAGCAAGCCGCAAAGCCGCGACATCCTGCGCAACCGCGTGTTCTCCGGCGACGCGGTGATGTCGGTGTGGAGCGGGCTGGAGAACGGCGTGCCGCAGCCGCAATCCAGCCCCTCGGAGCTGGCGCCGACCAGCCAGGTGCATCTGCAATGGCCGAAATGGGGCCAGTATTTCGAGACCGGCGGCCGCAACGGCGAGGCGGCCGATACCGACTGGGGCAAGCGGCTGATGGAGCTGCTGCGCAAATGGGAGCGCAGCGCCTCGCCCGAGGAGCAGGCCACGCTGTGGACCGAAATGCTGCAGATCAACGTCGAGCAGGTGACGTCGATCGGCATCGTCTCGGGCGTGCCGCAGCCGGTGGTGGTCAACAACCGGCTGAAGAACGTGCCGCAGAAGGGCATCTACAACTGGGACCCCGGCGCTTTCTTCGGCATGTACCGGCCGGACAGTTTCTGGCTGGCGGCGGGCAGCTAGGGGATCGATCGTGCTGTATTACGTGATCCGCCGCATCCTCATCATGATCCCGACGCTGCTGGTGATCAGCGCGCTGGTGTTCTTCATCATCCATTTGCCGCCGGGCGACTTCCTGTCGTCCAAGATCGACGAATTGCTGGCCCAGGGCGGCGGCGACGCCATGAAGAAGGTCGAGGCGCTGCGCGAGCAGTACGGGCTCGACCAGCCGCTGATCGTGCGCTACTTCGACTGGGTCTGGGGCATATTGCAGGGCGATTTCGGCATCTCCTTCGAATACGACCTGCCGGTGACCGACGTGATCGGCGAGCGCATCCTGCTCACCATGGTGATGGAGACGGCGACCATCGCCTTCATCTGGATCGTGTCCTTCGTCATCGGCGTCTACGCCGCCACCCACCAGTACCGCTTCGGCGACTACGCCGCCTCGTTCATCGGCTTCATCGGCCTGGCGACGCCCAACTTCCTGCTGGCGCTGGTGCTGCTCTATCTCGCCAAGGTCTGGTTCGGCGTCTCGGTCGGCGGCCTGATGGACCCCGAATTCGTCGACCAGCCCTGGACCTGGGCCAAGGTGCAGTCGGTGCTGGCGCATCTGGTCATTCCCGTGGTCGTGATCGGCACCGCCGGCACCGCCGGCATGATCCGCCGCCTGCGCGCCAACCTGCTCGACGAGCTGCAGAAGCAATACGTGGTGACGGGCCGCGCCAAGGGCCTGCCGCCGATGCGGCTGCTGATGAAGTACCCGCTGCGCCACGCGCTGAACCCCTTCATCGCCGATATCGGCAACATCCTGCCGGAGGTGATCTCCGGTTCGGTCATCGTCTCGGTGGTGCTGTCGCTGCCGACCACCGGCCCCATGCTGCTGGCGGCGCTGAAGAGCCAGGACACCTACCTGGCCGGCACCTTCCTGCTGTTCGTCGCCACCCTGACGGTGATCGGCACGCTGGTTTCCGACCTGCTGCTGGCCGCGCTCGATCCGCGCATCCGGCTCGGCGCCAAGGCGGAGAAGTAGGATGAACGATCCCAGCAAGCCCGCCGCCGCCGGCGCCGACCGCCTGCCGCATTTCGTCACCCGCGAGCCGTGGGACCCCTACGTCGACGACCAGCTCACGCCGGCCCAGGAAAAGTACTACATGGCCGGCCAGTGGAAGCTGATGTGGTGGAAGCTGAAGCGCCACAAGCCGGCGGTGATCTGCGGCATCTTCCTGCTGTTCATGTACGCCACGACGCTGGTCAGCGAGATGATCGCGCCCTACGAGCAGCAGTCGCGCCATATCGGCCATATCTTCGCCCCGCCGCAGGCCCTGCACCTGTTCCACGACGGCAAGCTGGTCGGCCCCTTCGTCTACGGGCTGAAGATGGAGCGCGACCCCGAGACCCTGCAGCGCGTCTATACCTCCGACCCGGAAAAGGTGCAGAAGCTGCGCTTCTTCTGCATGGGCGACAGATACCAGTTCTGGGGCATGATCGAAGGCCGCTTCCACTTCGTCTGCCCGGCCGAAGGCGGCACCTTCTTCCTGCTCGGCACCGACCGGCTGGGCCGCGACATGTTCTCGCGCATCGTCTATGCCGCGCGCATCTCGCTGACCGTCGGCCTGTTCGGCATCACGCTGAGCTTCATCCTCGGCCTGGTGATCGGCGGCATCGCCGGCTATTACGGCGGCTGGATCGACAGCGTCATCCAGCGCATCATCGAGATCATCCGCTCCTTCCCGCATTTGCCGCTGTGGCTGGCGCTGTCGGCCGCCCTGCCGGTGAGCTGGTCGCCGATCCTGATCTATTTCGGCATCACCATCATCCTGGCGCTGCTCGACTGGCCGGGCCTGGCGCGTGCGGTGCGCTCCAAGCTGCTGGCGCTGCGCGAGGAGGATTTCGCCCTGGCCGCGCACCTGATGGGCGCGCCGCCCAAGCGCATCATCGGCCGCCACCTGATCCCCAGCTTCATGTCGCACCTGATCGCCTCGGCCACCCTGTCGATCCCCTCGATGATCCTGGCCGAGACGGCGTTGTCCTTCCTCGGCCTGGGCCTGCGCCCGCCCATCACCTCCTGGGGCGTGCTGCTGAACGAGGCCACCGACATCAACGTGGTCGCGGTCAATCCCTGGCTGATGCTGCCGGTGGTGCCGGTGATCCTGGTCATCCTGTCGTTCCAGTTCCTGGGCGACGGCTTGCGCGACGCGGCCGATCCCTATCACTGACGTCTGTTTCGCATCGTTTCCGCGGGGAGGACGCGATGAGGCATTGGGCGGCGGCGGTTGCCGCGGCGTTGCTGGCCTTGGCGGGAGCGGACGGCCCCGCCGCCGCGCAAGGCCGCGCCGAGCGCGAGGACTATCTGCGCTTCTGCAACAAGCACAGCCGCAAGGTGCAGGTGGCCGTGGCCTGGCTCAGCGGCGAAAAGACGCGCGAGGGCCGGCAGATCGTGATCTCCAAGGGCTGGTACGGGCTGCAGCCGGGCGAGTGCAGGAATCTGGTCGCCGGGCCCTTGCCCTACCGCTACTACTACTATTACGCCCAGGACGGCGACGATGCGGAGTGGCGCGGCGACTATCCCGTTTGCATCAGCGAGAAAGCCTTCACCATCAAGGACACGCAATGCGGCGACGGCTACAAGCGGCGCAATTTCCGCCAGGTCGACACGCAAGGGCGCAAGCAGCTCACGCTCAACCTGAACTGAGCTATTTTCCGATGCAGAACTCGCGGAACACGATGTCGAGCATGTCCTCGACGTCGACCCGGCCGGTGATGCGTCCCAGCGCCCGCACCGCCAGCCGCACGTCTTCCGCCACCAGTTCCGGCAAGTTCCGACCGGCCTGGGCGCGCCGCAGCGCCGCCAGGCATTCTTCCAGCGCCAGCCGGTGGCGCTGGCGCGTCAGCGGCACGCCCGCGCCGTCGAGCAGGGCGGCGACCCGCTGCTGCAGAAGTGCCAGCAGGCGCTCGATGCCGGCGCCGGTGCGCACCGACACCGCCAGCGCGCCGTCCGGCACCGGCGCCTGCGGCGCGAGGTCGATCTTGTTCAGCGCCACGATATCGCCGGGCGCGATCAGTTTCTGCAGCAGGGCGGGCGTGTCAGCGGCGGCGGCGTCCAGCACCGCCAGCCGCAGATCGGCCTGGCGGGCGCGCTGTTCGGCCCGGCGCACGCCCTCGCGCTCGATCTCGTCCGCCGTCTCGCGCAGGCCGGCGGTGTCGGCCAGGGTCACCGGCCAGCCGCCGAGATCGAGATGGACCTCGATCACGTCGCGCGTGGTGCCGGCTTGGGCCGAGACGATGGCCACGTCGCGCCGGGCCAGCAGGTTGAGCAGCGAGGACTTGCCGGCATTGGGCGGGCCGACGATGGCGATCTGCACGCCCTCGCGCAGCCGCTCGCCGCGGCCGGCATCGTCCAGATGGGCGGCGATCTCGCCGACCAGCGACTCCAAGGCCGGCCGCACCGCCTGCGCCATGCCTTGCGGCAGGTCCTCGTCGGCGAAATCGATGGCGGCTTCCAGATGCGCCAGGGCGCGCAGCAGCCGGATGCGCCAGCCCTCGTAGAGCGTGCCCAGCGCGCCCTCGAGCTGGCGCAGCGCCTGGCGCCGCTGCGCCGCGGTTTCCGCCGCCACCAGGTCGGCGATCGCCTCGGCTTCGGTCAGGTCCAACTTGCCGTTCTCGAAGGCGCGGCGGGAGAATTCGCCCGGCTCCGCCGGCCGGCAGTCGGGCAGCCGGCTCAGCGCCTCGGCCAATGCCGCCGCCACCGCCCGCCCGCCATGCACGTGCAACTCCACCACGTCCTCGCCGGTGAAGCTGGCCGGCGTGGGGAACCACAGCGCCAGCGCCTTGTCGATCGCCTCGCCGCTTTGCGGATCGCGCAGCGAGCGCAGGCTGGCCCGGCGCGCTTTGGGCAGGTCTTTTCCGGTCAGCGCCCGCAGCGCCGCGCCCGCCTGGCGGCCGGACAGGCGCAGCACGGCGATGCCGCCTGTGCCGGGCGGCGTGGCCAGGGCGAAGATGGTGCCGGAAAGGGCGCGCATGGGTTGGGCGTAGCGCAATCGCCGCCTCAAGTCGAGGTCAGGCCGGGTCGAGGTCAGGGCCGAGTCGAGGTCAGGCGGTGGCGTGCAGCCAGATGCCCCAGCCCAGATAGGCCGCGCCCAGCGCCATGATGATGCGCTGGCTCCACACCATGAAGGTCTTGTCGCTCATCGCCTCCAGCACGCGCCGCGCCAGGGTGGTGCCGGCGATGGCGGTGGCGATGGCCATGGCGTAGAGCCACAATTCGAGTTCGACCTTGACCGCCGAGAACGCCAGCAGGGTGAAGTAGGCGAGCTTGATGGCGTGCCCCACCACCTGGGTCGCCGCCTTGGTGGCGACGATGACGCGCCGGTCCAGCCCGGAACGCACGTAGAAAATGTCGAGCGTCGGGCCGGAAACGCCGCAGGTGAGCTGCAGGCCCTGCACCACGATGCCGCACAGCACCGGCATGCCGGGCTTCATGATGTTGGGCGCCTTGTCGTCGGGCAGCGGCCGCACCAGGAACGGCACCAGCCCCAGCACGACATAGGCGGTGGCCGTGCTCGGCACCCACTGGATCAGCGCGAAGCCGGCCAGCGCGATCAGCGCGCCCAGCGTGGTCCACAGGAAGATCGGCCAGTGGATGTATTGCCGCCACAGCACGGCGCGCCAGCCGTTCGACGCCATCTGCGTGATGGCATGCAGCGCCATGGCCGAGGCCACCGGCAGCAGCGCCAGCAATATGCCCATCAGGATCAGCCCGCCCGCCATGCCGAAAATGCCCGACAGGAAGGAGGTGCCGAGCACGGCGGCGAACAGCAGGGCGGCGAACGAAACGGCGCTCATGGTCTCTTTATCCCCCGGCGCGCACCATGGGCCCGCCGCGATGGCGCGGCAACCGATCTTATGGCAGGCTCAGCCCAACAATTCCTGAGGCTGGCCATGCGCAAACTGCCGTCGCTCAACGGTCTGCGGGCTTTCGAGGCTGCCGGAAGATTGGGCAGCTTTTCGGCCGCCGCGGCCGAGCTGAACGTGACCCAGACGGCGGTGTCGCGGCTGGTCAAGGCGCTGGAGGCGCGGCTGGGCTTCGCCCTGTTCGCCCGCCGCGCCAATGCGCTGGCGCTGACCGATCGCGGGGCGGCGCTGCTGCCGGGCCTGACGGCCGCCTTCGACGACATCGCCCGCAATGTCGGGCGGGTGCGCTCGCTGTCGCAGGCGCTGACCGTGGCGGCCGGCCCCAGCTTCGCCATGCGCTGGCTGATCCCGCGCCTGTCCCGGTTCCAGGCGGCGCAGCCGGCGATCGAGGTGCGGCTGGTGACCGCCAGCGGCCTGGCCAACGACAGCGCCCCCTTCGGCGACGACTGGACGGCGGCGATCCGGCTGGGGCAGGGCGACTGGCCGGGGCTGGAAGCCGCCAGGCTGTTCGATGCCGATCTCTTTCCCGTCTGCGCGCCCGCATTGGCGGCGCAACTGAAGAAGCCGGCCGACCTGGCGCGCCTGCCTTTGCTGCGCGTGACCAGCGCGCCCGACGACTGGTCGATCTGGCTCAAGGCGGCGGGCCTGCGCGGCCTGCAGGCCAAAGGTCCGCGCTTCGATTACGACGCCTTCGCCTTGCAGGCCGCGCTCGACGGTCTGGGCGTGGCGCTGGCGCACCGGCCCTATGTCGCCGACGATCTCGCCGCGGGACGTCTGGCGATGCCGTTCGACATCGTCGCCGCGCGCGGGCTGGGCTGGTATTTGGTGCATCGCAGCATCGCACCCAAGGCGCCGGAACACGCCGCGCTGGCGCTGTTTCGCGACTGGCTGCTCAAAGAAGCGGCAGGCGAGCGCCGTTCGGCGCAGGCTCCCGCTTTGACCCGAGGCGGCGCCGCCGCTAGGGTGCGGGGCAAAGCGCGGTCCACGCGCGCGCGAGTACGGGAGGAAACCAGATGAAGTTCGTCAAACCGCTGATCGCGGCTGCCGCCGCATTGTCTCTTTCCCTCGCCACGCTGCCGGCGCTGGCGCAGAACGAGATCAAGATTTCGCACCAGTGGAAGCAGGGCACCGACGGGCGCGACAAGGCCGTGCGCGTGTTCGTCGAGGAAGTGAACAAGGCCGATCCGTCGCTGAAGTTCCGCATCTATCCCGGCTCCTCGCTGATCGCCAAGCCGACGGCGCAGGTCGACGCCATCCAGGACGGCTCGCTGGAGATGGCGGTCTATCCGCTGGTCTACGCCACCGGCAAGGTGCCGGAATTCTCCATCACCCTGATGCCGGGCACGGTCAAGAGCATGGATCACGCCATGCGGCTGAAGGGTTCGGCCTTCCACAAGAAGCTGCAGGAGATCGCCGAGGCCAACGGCATCCATATCGTCACCTGGTGGTGGACGCCGGGCGGCTTCGCCACCAAGGACCGCGTCATCACCGGCCCCGATTCGGTGAAAGGGCTGAAGATGCGGGCGGCCGATCCCTACATGGAGGAGATCCTCAAGGCGCAGGGCGCCTCGATCCAGTCCATGGCCTCGACCGAGATCTATCCCGCCATGCAGTCGGGCGTGCTCGACGGGCTGATGACCTCGGCCGAGAGCTTCGTCTCCATGCGCATCTACGAGCAGACCAAGCACGCCACGGTGGGCGGCGACTATTCGCTGTTCATCCTGCTGCAGCCCCTGATCATGTCCAAGCAGCACTGGGACAAGCTGACGCCCAAGCAGAAGGAAATCTTCGAGCAGGCGGCGGCCAAGAGCGAGACGTTCTTCAACGACGGGCTGCAGAAGGAAGCGGCCGAGAAGATGGTCGAGACCTTCGCCAAGAACGGCAACGCGGTGCGCCCGCTGACCAAGGCGGAATACGACGCCTGGGTCGCCAAGGCCAAGGAGATCGCCTGGCCCAAGTTCGTCAAGGACGCCAAGCAGGGCCAGGAGCTGCTGACCCTGATCCAGCAAGTCCAGTAGCCTTCCAACGCGCGCCGGCGATCCGCGGCTGCGGATCGCCGGTTTCCTTCCCGCCATGGACCTTTTCATCCGTTTCGTCGACCGGCTCGCCGACATCCTGGCCATCGTGGCCGGCGCGATGGTGTTCCTGGCCGTGCTGATCGTCACCTACATGGTGGCGGTGCGCTTGAGCGGCCAGTCGAACTACTGGGAGCTGGAAGCCTCGATCTACCTGTCGATCGGCGCCATCTTCCTGGCCTCGCCCTACTGCCTGCGCACCGGCGGCCATGTCGGCGTCGACATGCTGCCGGCCCTGATGGGGCCGCGCCTGCGCCGGTCCTGGCGGCTGACCCTGAAGCTGGTCGGCCTGGCGGTCTGCCTCTACCTCGCCTGGGTCGGCGCCGAATACACGCTGGAGGCCTATGTCAGCGGCGAGCGCGGCCACTCGCTGTGGAAGCCGCTGGTCTGGCCGCTGCATCTCGCCGTGCCGGTCGGCATGGCGCTGACGGCGCTGCAATACGTCGCCGAGATCTTCCGCACCGGCCCCAGCGCCGTCGACGAGGGACTGACCCCGCTATGAGCGAATTGGAGTTGGGGGCGCTGATCCTCGGCGTCACGCTGGTGGTGCTGCTGAGCGGCCTGCCGATCGCCTTCGGCCTGACGGCGGTGGCGGTCGGCTTCCTCTACACCTTCGCCGGGCCGGGCAGCCTCAACGCGGTGGCGCGCACCTTCCTGAACGAGATTTCCGGCTTCGCGCTGCTCACCATTCCCATGTTCATCCTGCTGGGCGCGGCGATCGGATCGAGCCGGGCGGGGGCCGACATATTCGAATCGCTGCACCGGCTGCTGGTGCGCGTGCCGGGCGGGCTGGTGATCGCCAATATCCTGGCCTGCGGGCTGTTCGCCGCGGTGTGCGGCTCCTCGCCGGCGACGGCCGCCGCCATCGGCCGGGTCGGCGTGCCGGAAATGCTCAAGCGCGGCGTGGCGCCGGGACTGGCCACCGGCGCCATCTGCGCCGGCGGCACGCTGGGCATCCTCATCCCGCCCTCGATCACCATGATCCTCTACGGGCTGGCGACGGAAACCTCGATCGGCGATCTGTTCGTCGCCGGCGTCGTGCCCGGCGTCATGCTGGTGGGCATGTTCTCGATCTACGCCTGGCTCAGCTCGGTGCGCAGCCAGCGCGGCCAGCCGCCCTCGACCGAGAGCTACACCTGGCGCGAGAAAGGCATCGGCCTGGTGCGCGTCAGCCCGTTCCTGGTCATCATCGCCGCCATCACCGTGTTCATGTATGGCGGCATCGCCACGCCGTCGGAGATCGCCGCCATCGCCGCCTTCCTGGCGCTGATCCTGGTGTTCGTCATCTACCGCACCACCAAGCGCAGCGAAGTGTGGTCGATCCTGGCCAACACGGTGCGCGAATCGGCGATGATCATGCTGATCATCGCCGCCGCCGGCGTCTTCTCCTACATGATGTCGTTGCTCTACGTCACCCAGAGCCTGGCCGACGCCATGGTCGGCATCCAGATGAACCGCTGGGTGCTGATGGCCGCCATCAACGTCTTCCTGCTGGTCGCCGGCTGCTTCCTGCCGCCCGTCGCCATCATCCTGATGACCATGCCGATCCTGCAGCCGGTGCTGGAGGCCAACGATTTCGACATGATCTGGTTCGGCGTCATGATGACCATCAACCTGGAGATCGGCCTGATCACCCCGCCGGTGGGGCTCAATCTCTACATCCTGCGCAGCGTGGCGCCGCAGGTGCCCTTGCGCACCGTGCTGGCCGGCTCGATGCCGTTCGTGGGCCTGATGCTGATCGCCATGGTGGTCCTGTCTTTCGTCCCGGAGATCGCGCTGTGGCTGCCCAAGGCGCTGCGCTGAGATCCGTTTCCATTTCCGTCCTCGCCCGGCTCGACCGGGCGACCCATGGTGCGAACGCTGCGGCGGTGGAACATGCGGCGTGGTCGCCATCGACATGGGTGCCCCGGTCAAGCCGGGGCATGACGGAGAGAAAGCGGTGGCAGGAAGGCAGCGGCGCTAGCGGGGCGTTTTCTTGCCTGTTCCAATTCCGTCCTCGCCCGGCTTGACCGGGCGACCCATGGCGCGAGCGTAAGCGGCTGTGGAACTTGCGGTATGGCCGGGATCGACAGGGGTGCCCC
>JBFXDA010000040.1:0-36045 GCA_050181585.1 Reyranellaceae bacterium | reverse complement strand
AACGTCGCAAGCAGGGATGGCCCGGTCGAGCCGGGCCCTGACACACGGGGCAGGATCGCATAGCCGTCATCGCCCGGCTTGACCGGGTGACCCATGTCAGCGCCAGCGCCGTCACCTCCTAAGCCAGGGCAACAACGCGGCAAGCAGGGATGGCCCGGTCGAGCCGGACCATGACACAAGGGGAAAGGATCGCATCGCCGTCATCGCCCGGCTTGACCGGGTGACCCATGTCAGCACCAGTGCCGTCACCTCCTAAGCCAGGGCGACAACGCGGCAAGCAGGGATGGCCGGTCGATGCCGGGCCATGACGGAGGAGAGGGACGCCGCCCTACGGCGCGGCTGCCTCTTTAACATGCAGAACGGCCTCTAAGCCCCTGACTGCCCAATAAAGAGTCGTGCTGCGCCGCACGGCTACCGGCTTGTCGGCCGGCGCGGCGAGGCAGAGCATGAAGCCATGGTCACGCGCGTTACGGCGGCTGTCTTCGCCTTGCTCCTGGGCCTGGCGGGTGCGGCGCACGCGCAGACCATGCAAGCGACATTGCAGGCCGAGCCCGGCGACATTCCCCTGCCGCTGCTGCAGTCACTGCCCTATGTCGATATCGACAAGGGGCGCGCTCTGATCCTGAGCGAGGGCCGCTATTTCGAGGAAGGCCGCGCGGTGCGCCTGCTGGCGCCGATGGCGCAGGGCGACCTCGACAGCGACGGCACGCGCGACGCGGCCGTGCTGCTGGAAGAGCGCATCGGCGCGACAGCGACGCTCTATCTCTCCGCCGTCGTGCAGCGCGCCGGCCGCGTGCGCAACATGGCCAGCCTGCGCCTGGGCGACGGCGTGCAGGCGCAGGCGCTGGCGATCGTCGACCAGCAGATCGTGGTGGGCCTGCTGGCGCCGCGCGCCGGCGATGCGCCCGGCGCGCCCAGCCTGCCGACGACGCTGGCGTTCCGGCTGGACGGCAGCGAGTTGCTGCTGATGCGGCGCGAGCCGGGGCGGCGGACCAGGATCGCGAACTAAAGAGGATTCGAACGGCCCAGGCCGCTCCGGCCGGGAAACTTCCGGCTCTGGAACGCATGCGAGCGCGCGCTATGATGTCGGGGATCGTCGCGTCCCGCCTGCCAGGAAGTCGCCGGCTTGGAAAACACGCATTCCCGGAACAGTGCCGCCGGCCGCCCGGTTTCGCGCCGACGGATATTCAGGCTGGCGGCCGGCGGCGGCCTGACGGCGACATTGCCGGCCTGCGCCCTGCCCGAACGCAGCCCGCCGGTTCCGGCCGCGATAGCCTACCGCGCGACGGTGCTGGGCATCGCCAACGAGCGCTTCTATCCGGTGGCGCAGTCCCAGGCGCTCGACGCCGAGTTCATCGCCGCCATGGAGCGCCAGCAGCGCCATCTCGGACTGCGCGCCGACCAGCCGCTGCCCGAGCTGAAGCTGCTGTCGGTCTCCGGCGGCGGCGAGAACGGCGCCTTCGGCGCGGGCCTGCTGTGCGGCTGGACCGAGCAGGGCACCCGGCCCGAATTCGACATGGTGACCGGCGTCAGCACCGGGGCGCTGACCGCGCCTTTCGCCTTTCTCGGCCCGCGATACGATGCCCAGCTGCGCGCGGTCTATACCGAGCTGAAGCCGGACAACATCCTCAAGCGCCGCGGCATCGTCGCCGCGCTGTTCGACGACGCGCTGGCCGACAATTCGCCGCTCTACGACACCATCACGCGCTATTTCGATGCGCCGATGCTGGCCGGAATCGCGCGCGAGTACCAGGCGGGGCGGCTGTTGCTGATCGGCACGGCCAACATCGACGCGCAGCGGGCCGTGGTCTGGAACATCGGCGCCATCGCCGCCAGCGGCCATCCGGCGGCGCTCGAAACCATCCGGCGCGTGCTGCTGGCCTCCGCCGCCGTGCCCGGCGCCTTTCCGCCGACCATGTTCGACGTCAGCATCGACGGCAAGGCCTACCAGGAAATGCACGTCGACGGCGGCGCTTTCGCCCAGGTCTTCCTCTATCCGACGGCCGCGCTGCAGCGCCGCCGCGCCCGCCTGCGCGCCAGGGAAAACGTCATGGCGGCCACCGCCTACATCATCCGCAACGCCCAGCTCGAGCCGCATTGGGAGGCGGTCGACCGGCGCACGCTGAGCATCGTCGGCCGCGCCATCTCCACCATGATCGCCGGCAGCGGCTACAACGACGTGCTGCGCATCTACAAGAACACCCGCGACGACCGGATCGATTTCAACCTGGCCTATATCGGCGCCGATTTCACCCGGGAGCTGCCGCAGCCTTTCGACCCGGAGTTCATGCGGGCGCTGTTCGACTACGGCTTCGAACGCGGCCGGCGCGGCTACGACTGGGCCAAAACGCCGCCGGGCGCGGAATAGGGCGGCGGCAAGGCGGCTGCCGCCGGTCCAGGAGCAAGGCGGCTGCCGCCGTTCCAAGAGCAAGGCGGCTGCCGCCGCCGGGGCAAGGCAGCCGCGCGGCGGGCGCATTTGCCAAACCCGCGGCATCCGGCCATATCTTCGGCATGACTTTCACGCGCAGTCCCATCCTGAAATACCCGCCGGAGAACGCCCGGACACAAGCCGCCGCCGCCCGCCCCAAGGCGCTGCTGTTCGATCTCGACGACACGCTGCTCGACGCCTATGGCGACCCGCACGGCGCCTGGACGCGGCTGCTGGCGCAGCACGATCACGGGCTGGAGCCGCAGGTCGCCGCGCGCATCCCGCAGACCATCCAGGACGTGGCGCGGCCCTACTGGGCGGACGCGCAATGGGCGGCGCGCTGGCGCGTCGACCTGAAGGGCGCGCGCCGGCTGGTGCTGCGCGAGACTTTCGAGCGGCTGGAACTGCTCGACCGCACCGTGGCGGAAGGCGCCATGCACCGGCTGGCCGACGATCTGGCCGACGCCTTCTTCGAACTGCGCAAGTCGGAATACAAGCTGTTCCCCGACGCGCTGCCGGTGCTGCGCGCGCTGCGCGCCGAAGGCGTGAAGCTGGCGCTGATCACCAATGGCGGGGCGGAGATCCAGCGCCACAAGGTGACGCGCTTCGAGCTGCAGGATTATTTCGACCACGTGCAGATCGAGGGCGAGTTCGGCAAGGGCAAGCCCGAGCGCGAGGTCTACCTGCACGCGCTCTCCAAGGTCGGCTGCCAGGCCTGCGACGCCTGGATGGTGGGCGACAATCTGGAATGGGACGTGCTGGCGCCGCAGCGCGAGGGCATTCGCGGCATCTGGTTCGACCCGCACCAGCGCGGGCTGGCCGGCGCCATGCATACCGGCGTGCCGCACACGGCCGCGCGCGAGGGGCGGCTGGAAGCCCAGCCCGACCGCATCATCCACGCGCTGCCCGAACTGCTCGACCTGCCCGAGCGCGGCTGCGCGCTGCGCTGAGCGTTCCGCTCTATCCTTTAGCGTCCAGAGCGCCGCGGCGTCAGCCCCATTTCAGGGTGATGCCGATGTCGCCGGGCACGCCGGAGCTGTAATCCACCACTTCGAACTTGATCTTGTAGCCGCGCGGCTTCATGTGGCGCTTCCAGAAGTCGTAGAACTCCTTGGGCAGGCCGGTCAGCGTCTTTTCCCAGCCCTCTTCCATGTTGTTGTTGATGGCGCGGCCGCGATCGCTGCACAGGACATTGGGAAAGCGCAGCACCTGGACCTCGTGCAGCCCGTTCTTGGCGGCGCGCTCGACCACGGCGGCGGCGCGGCGCATGCGCTCCTCGTCGGACACGCCCGAGGCCTTGGTCAGCCGGTCGAGCAGCGCCTTCTTCTCGGCGTCCTCCTTGGCCTTGGCCCGCAGGGCGGCGCTCGCCTTCTCGGATTCGACGAGCGCGATCTTCTCCATGACCTGCTTGGCCGAGGGGAGGGCGCTGGAATTCTTGTCTACGGCCATGTCGTTGCCTCTGTTCGATCTTGCGGAGTCGATGCCTGCGGCCAAGGCGGCACAACGACAGGCTGCTGGCGTTGCGCGCCGCAACCGGCGGGGCGCAACCCACAGCAGAACATGGCTATTCGACCCTATGCAAGCCAACAATAAAAAACTGGCGGCCTATTCCCCAAGCTTATTGACTTAAATCATTTCCGCGCGCCTGACTCTGGTCGAGACTTGCAACGTCAGAACCTAGGGAGCTTGCGCAAATGATGCGTGCAAAAGCGATCGTCCTGTTACTGCTGTTCGGCGCCAGCGTCGCGGGCTGCAACGAGACCATGTCGGATGGCCAGAAGGGCGCCGTCACCGGCGCCGCCCTGGGCACCGGCATCGGGCTGGTGAGCGGCGGCAGCTTCGGCGAGGTCGTGGGCGCCGGCCTGATCGGCGGCAGCCTCGGCTACATCATTGCCAAGTAGCGGAAAGGATACGCCATGATCCGCACCACGATCGCCGCCGCTCTCCTGCTTCTGGCCGCCCTGCCGGCCGGGGCGCAAACCGCGCCGGCGGCCTTCGAAAGGGCCGCCTACGTCACCTGCCGCGAGGCTCACGCCATGCCGCAGGAGCAGCGCCGGACCCTCGCCGTGTTCCTCGCCGACCATGCCGCCCGGTTCCGCGGCGTGGTGCTGCCCGACGGCGACCACGGCGCCCAGCTCGCCTTGCTGGTGCGCGGCGGCTGCACCCTGGCGCCCGATGCCTATCTGTTCACGGTCATCGACCGGGCGATCCTGGCCGAGCTGCCGAAACTGGCCAAGCGTTGAGCTTGGGCCGCGCTGCGGCCGCGGGCATTTGGATTTCGAAATACAACTGGCGACTTGGGCCACTTGCGTGGCCCAAGTCGTTTCCGGGATTGTGCACTTGCGTAACAAAAGCATAAGCTGCGGCGTGTAAACTGGCGGCGGGCGAGCCGGCCAATCGATTCAGATCGTTGGAAATACTGCTGGAATTGCCCATTCCAAAAACGCCGGGCGGGTACGCAGAGTCCTTTGTTGCATCTGCGAAAGACAGCATCCATACCGAGCGCCATCCGCTTCGCCGATCAAGCCAGGGAGTGACGTCCATGGACTCTCGCAAATCCCCCGCCCCTGCCGTCGACCCGACGGGCGCGCCGACGGGCGCGATCGCCTCGATGGCGTCGCTGGCCGCCCAGTTCTGGAACTACTCGTTCGACGCCTGGCAGCGTTCGGTCCTGTTCATGGACGTCATGCGCCGGCGCGCCAACCAGTACGAGGAGCACAAGGCGCGCCTGGTGCCGCACGTGCTGAGCTTCGACTACGAGCCGGTGGTCGACGGCCGCAGCCTGCCGCAGCCGGTCAATTACGGCCTGGTGCGCATCAAGCCGCCCCAGGGCGTCACGGTCGATCCGAGGCGGCGGCCCTATGTCGTGATCGATCCGCGCGCCGGGCACGGGCCGGGCATTGGCGGCTTCAAGGCCGACAGCGAGATCGGCGTGGCGCTGGCGGCCGGGCATCCCTGCTACTTCGTCGGCTTCGCGCCCGAACCGGTGCCGGGCCAGACCATCGAACACATCATGAAGGCGGAAGCCTGCTTCCTCGAGCGCGTGATCGCGCTGCACCCGCAGGCCGACGGCAAGCCCTGCGTGATCGGCAACTGCCAGGCGGGATGGGCGATCCTGATGGTCGCGGCCCTGCGTCCCGAACTGTTCGGCCCGATCATCGTCGCGGGCTCGCCGCTGTCCTACTGGGCCGGGGTCCATGGCGCCAATCCCATGCGCTACAGCGGCGGCCTGCTGGGCGGCAGCTGGCTAACCGCGCTGACCGGCGACATCGGCAACGGCAAGTTCGACGGCGCCTGGCTGGTCTCCAATTTCGAGAGCCTGAACCCGGCCAACACGCTGTGGAGCAAGCAGTACAACCTGTGGGCCAAGGTCGACGGCGAGGCCGAGCGCTTTCTCGAGTTCGAGCGCTGGTGGGGCGCGCACGTCAACCTCAACGCCGAGGAGATGCAGTTCATCGTCGACCAGCTCTTCGTCGGCAACCGGCTGGCGACCGGCGAGATCCAGACCTCCGACGGGCTGCGCATCGACCTGCGCAACATCCGCTCGCCCATCGTCTGCTTCTGCTCCAAGGGCGACAACATCACCCCGCCGCAGCAGGCGCTGGGCTGGATTTCCGACAACTACGCCAGCGTCGACGAGATCCGCAGCCACGGCCAGACCATCGTCTACGCCCTGCACGAGAACGTCGGCCATCTCGGCATCTTCGTGTCGGCCAAGGTGGCGGTGAAGGAGCACGCCGAATTCGCCAGCAACGTCGACCTGATCGATTCGCTGGCGCCGGGCCTCTACGAAGCCGTGCTGGTGCCGCGCGAAGGCAGCGCCGGCGCCGAGCTGGCGAGCGGCGACTGGATCATCCGTTTCGAGCCGCGCGGCCTCGACGACATCCGCGCGCTGGGCAACAACGACGTCGCCGACGAGCAGCGTTTCGCCACCATGCGCCGGGTGTCGGAGATCAACCACGGGCTCTATCGCAGCTTCGCCCAGCCGGTCGTGCGCAGCCTGGCCAGCGACGAAATGGCGGCGATGCTCTCGAAACTGCACCCCGCGCGGCTGCCCTACGAGGCGCTGTCCGACCGCAACCCCTTCATGAAGCAGCTCGGCGCGCTGGCCGAACAGGTGCGCGCCAACCGGCGCGCGGCGGACCCGGACAATGTCTTCGTCGGCCTGCAGCAGCAGGTCTCGGCCCAGATCGAGGGCGCGCTGAAGAACTGGGGCGACGCCCGCGACCGAATGGTGGAGCAGGCGTTCCTGGCCATCTACGGCTCGCCCGCGCTGCAGGCGGCGGTCGGCCTGGGCGCCAGCGGCGAGCCGCCGCGGCCGGTGCCCGGACGCAACCCGCAGACGGTCGCCCTGGTCGAGGCGCGGATCGCCGAGCTGCGCGCCCATATCGACCGCGGCACGCGGCGCGAGGCGGCGGTGCGGGCGCTGCTCTTCGCCGGCCGCGGCGGCGGCTACGACGAGCGCCACCTCGCCATGATCCGCCGCATCTACGAACGCTACGGCGGCAACCTCACGGTCGGCGAGTTCAAGCAGATCCTGCGCGAGCAGTTCCTGATGCTGCTGATCGACGAGGAAGCGGCGGTGGCGGCGCTGCCGCGAATGGCGCCGGACGCCGCCGACCGCCAGGCGATCCTCGCCCATGTGCGCGAGGTGCTGGGCGCGACCGGCGCGCTTTCGGAGACGGCGACGGCGCGGCTGGCGCGGCTGGAGGAACTGCTGGCGGTGCCGGCGGCGGCCGAATAGGACGGGGCGCCGGCGTCCGGCCGGCGCCGCAACACCGGAACGATGTGGGGGGAATCCTTGCGATGCTGAAGGCAAGCGAAGGCGCGGCGGCGACGCCGGCCGGAAACAGCCACGAGAAATACGACCGGCTGATCGCCCGGGCGCGGGCCGTCGAGCCGGTGCCGACCGCCGTGGCGCATCCCTGCGACGACAGTTCGCTGACCGGCGCCGTCGAGGCGGCGCAGACCGGCATGATCGCGCCGATCCTGGTCGGACCGGCGGAGAAGATCCGGGCCGTGGCGGCGCGCTGCCAGCTCGACATCTCCCGCTACGAGCTGGTCGGCACGGCGCACAGCCACGAATCGGCGGCGGTGGCGGTGCGGCTGGTGCGCGAGGGCAAGGCGCAGCTGCTGATGAAGGGCAGCCTGCACACCGACGAGCTGATGCGCGAGGTGGCGGCCAAGGCGACCGGCCTGCGCACCGAGCGGCGCATCAGCCACGTCTTCGTCATGGACGTTCCCACCTATCCGCATCCGCTCTTCATCACCGATGCGGCGGTCAACATCTTCCCCGACCTCGACGCCAAGCGCGACATCGTGCAGAACGCCATCGACCTGCATGTCGGCCTCGGCCTGGGCGCGCCGCGGGTCGCCATCCTGTCGGCGGTCGAAACGGTCACCACCAAGATCCCCGGCACCATCGACGCCGCCTGCCTGTGCAAGATGGCCGAGCGCGGCCAGATCACCGGCGGCATTCTCGACGGGCCGCTGGCGCTGGACAACGCCATCAGCCGCGCGGCGGCCGAGATCAAGGGGCTGCATTCGCCGGTCGCCGGCGACGCGCAGATCCTGGTCGTGCCCGACCTGGAGGCCGGCAACATGCTGGCCAAGAACCTCAGCTTTCTCGCCAACGCCGACGCCGCCGGCATCGTGCTCGGGGCCAGCGTGCCGGTCGTTCTCACCTCGCGCGCCGACAGCGTGCGCACCAGGATGGCGTCCTGCGCCGTGGCCGTGCTCTACGCCACCGCGCGCCGGCAGCACCAGGCGGCGGCGGCAGCGGCGGCGGCGACGGCCTGACGCATGGCCGACTCCATCCTGGTCGTCAACGCCGGCAGCTCGAGCATCAAGTTCCAGCTGTTCGACGTCGGCGCCGGCAACCAGCCGCTGCGTGGCCTGCGCGGGCAGCTCGACGGCATCGGCACCCAGCCGCGCCTGCGGGCCAGGGACGGGCAGGGCGTCGAACTGGTCGACCGCCGCCTGCCGGCCGACGCCGCGGCCGACGTCGTCCAGGGCCAGGCCATGCTGGCTTCCTGGCTGGTCGAGCAGATCGGCGCGCTGCCGGTGGCGGTCGGCCATCGCGTGGTGCATGGCGGGGCGTTCTACGCCGAGCCGGTGCTGATCGACGAGGAGGTGCTGGAGCGGCTGCAGACGCTGGCGCCGCTGGCGCCGCTGCACCAGCCGGCCAATCTCGGCCCGATCCGCGCCATCCGCGCCAATCATCCGCGGCTGCCGCAGGTCGCCTGCTTCGACACCGCCTTCCACCGCGGCCATCCGGAACTGGCCGACCGGTTCGCCATTCCCGACGCGCTCTATCGCGAGGGCGTGCGGCGCTACGGCTTCCACGGCCTGTCCTACGAATACATCGCCTCGCGGCTGGCGCGCGAGCATCCGGCCCTGGCCGGCGGCAAGGTGGTGGTCGCCCATCTGGGCAGCGGCTGCTCCATGTGCGCGCTGGACGGCGGGCGCAGCATCGAGAGCACGATGGGCTTCACCGCCCTCGACGGGCTGCCGATGGGCACCCGGCCGGGCCAGCTCGATGCCGGGGTGATCCTGTACCTGATCGACGGCAAAGGCATGGATTCGCGCCAGATCCAGCACTTCCTCTATCACGAGTGCGGCCTGAAGGGCCTGTCGGGCATCAGCAACGACGTGCGCGAATTGCTGGCCAGCGACGATGCGCGCGCCCGGCTGGCGCTCGACTATTTCGTCTACCGCATCGCCATGGCGGCCGGCAGCCTGGCGGCGGCGCTGGGCGGCATCGACGGCCTGGTCTTCACCGCCGGCGTCGGCGAGAACGCGCCGGTCATCCGCAAGCGCGTCGCCGAGCGTCTGGCCTGGCTGGGGCTGAAACTCGACGATGCGGCCAACGACGCCAATGCCGAGCGCCTGTCGGCGCCCGACAGCGCCATCCAGGCGCTGGCGCTGCCGACGGACGAGGAACTGATGATCGCCCGCCACACCCTGGACCTGATCCGCCGGCCCGCGCGGCAAGCATGAGGTAAGTCGCCATGTTCGATCGCAGCCTGGTTTCCCTCGAAGGCCGCCGCGGCCTGATCACCGGCATCGCCAACGACCAGTCGATCGCCTGGGGCTGCGCCCAGGCCTTCCGCGGGCTGGGGGCGGAGCTGGCCGTCACCTATCTCAACGAACGGGCGCGCCCGCATGTCGAGCCGCTGGCCAAAAAGCTCGAGGCCTCGATCTTCATGCCGTTGGACGTGCAGACCGACGGCCAGCTCGAGGCGGTGTTCGACAGAATCGCCGCGCAATGGGGCAAGCTCGATTTCGTGCTGCATTCCATCGCCTTCGCGCCGCGCGCGGATTTGCATGGCCGCGTCGTCGACTGCTCGAAGGCCGGCTTCCTGCTGGCGATGGACGTGTCCTGCTGGTCGTTCCTCCGCATGGCGCATATGGCCGAGCCGCTGATGAAGGATGGCGGCACGCTCTTCACCATGACCTATTACGGCTCGCAGATGGTGGTGGAGAACTACAACATGATGGGACCGGTCAAGGCCGCGCTGGAGAGCGCCACGCGCTACATGGCCGCCGAGCTCGGCCCGCGCGGCATTCGCGTGCACGCCGTCTCGCCCGGACCGCTGAAGACGCGGGCCGCCTCGGGCATCGCCGAGTTCGACGAGCTGCTGGATCGCGCCCAGTCGAAGGCGCCCACGCGCAGCCTGGTCTCGATCGAGGAGGTCGGGCTGGCCGTCGCCTATCTGGCGACCGATGCCGGCAAGCCGATGACCGGCGAAACCATCTACATCGACGGCGGCTACCACATCATCGACTGAGGTGCCGCGCCCGTCGGGTGGCGCCCGTCGGGTGGCGCCCGTCAGGCGGCGACCGCCGGCGGCGGCGGCTCGTCGGCGGAATCGTTCGGGCCGCGGCCGATGATGTCGCCCGGGCTCCATTCGCGCATCAGGGCATAGAGTATGGCCAGGATCGTCGGCCCCAGGAAAATGCCGATGAAGCCCAGCGCGGTGGCGCCGCCGAGAATGCCGATCAGCACCAGCAGCAGCGGCAGCGGGCTGCCGCGCGAGATGAAGAGCGGGCGGATGAAATTGTCGACGCTGCCGACCAGCAGCCCGCCCCACAATATGACGAAGATGCCCCAGGCGGTGTCGCCCGAGTGGAACAGCCAGACCGCGGCCGGCAGCCAGACCAGGGCCGTGCCGCCGGGGATGATGCCGAGGAACCCGGTCGCCAGGCCGAGCAGGATCGGCGCGGGAACGCCGGCCAGCCAGTAGCCGAACATGGCCAGCAGGGCCTGCACCAGCGCCGAGCCCAGCACGCCGTAGACCACGCCCTTGAGCGTGCCGTAGGCCACCATCATCAGGTGGTGGGCGCGCGGGCCGGCGACGTGGTCCAATACGTCCCGCGCCCGCTGCAGGGCGGCCTCGCCGTCGCGATAGAAGAAGAAGGCGCAGACCACGCTCAGCGCCAGCTCGGCGACGCCGCCGCCGATCGCGCCGGCAGCGCCCAGCAGCCATTGCAGCAGCGAGCCCAGCCACACGCGGGCTTCGTCGGACAGGGTTCCGTTGGCCAGCAGCTCGGTCCAGCGTTGCGAGATCCTGGCGCCGACCAGGGGAATCTTGGCGACGAACTCCGGCGGCGGCAGGCCGCCCTGCAGGGCGGCGCGCAGCTTGTCGCCCAGCGTGACGACGTTGTCCGACAGGGCGATCGCGAGCAGGACGACGGGGCCCAGCACCACCACCGCCAGCGCCAGCGTCACCAGCGTCGCCGCCAGCCCGTTGCGGCCGCCCAGCCGCCGCCGGCACCAGGTGAAGATCGGCCAGGTCGCGATCGCCAGGATCACGCCCCACAGCAGCGGCGCCAGGAAGGGCCGCGCGATCACGAATGCGACCACGCACAGCGTCAGCAGGATGATGACCGCCAGCGACGTGGCGATGAAAGTGTCGCGGCGGGTGACGGGCTTCTTCATTGCGGACCTCTTGCAAAAGTCGCTTGCGGCCAAAAGCGCAGCAGGTCGCCAGGCCGGTCTTTGGGCAGCGCGCGCCGGGCGGCGGGCGCGCCAATGGCCGCGTCTGCCGGCCGGTGGCCGGCCGTGGCGATCGGATTCGAAACCTGCGGGTGCTGGGCTGCGCCGTACATGCATGCCGCCGTGCCGAGAGAAACCAGCAGGCTGGTATGGGAGAGGCCGGCCCCCGGCACCGGGAACTGTATCACCGGCCCGCCGAGAATGCCCAGCGCCGCGCCGCCGGAGGCCGGCGGCAGCGCCCGCCGACGCCGTTCCGCCAGGCCGGTCCGGCGGGCGCTGGTGCTGTCGCGAAACGGCATGAAGCTCGGTCTCCCTCTCGTTGCGGCCGCTTGGCGTCGCCGCCGGCCGGCCATCGTGGACCCGTCGACTACTGCACTGGAATCGTCAGGACCGGCGCGGCCGGCACGGCGCCGGTTTCGGCAAGGGCGAAGAACAGCGTCAGGAAGGTGAAGGCGCGCTTCGAGTTCAGGTCGTTGTTGGCGATCCAGAACCAGGCGTCGCTGTACTTGACGGCGGCGAAGGCATCGGCCGGCGGACTGGCGCCCGACAGGATGCGCACGCGCGACAGGTCGTCGGGGTTCTTGGCGACGTCGTCGCTGTTGGCGTGGGTCAGGCCGCCGGCGGCGTGCCTTTCCGGCACCTGGATGTCGGCGGCGATGGCAGCCAGAATCTCGATCATCGAGCGCGACAGAACGGCCAGTTCGCCGCCGTCGCGCGGCACCGCGCCGTAGACCAGCGAGAACTCGCCTTTCCTCGGCGTCAGCCGCAGCGTGCGGGCGACGAAATCGGCGTCCCTGCGGATCTCGGGCTTGCGCTGCGTGTCGAACAGGGCCGAGACTTTCTGCTCCTTCTCGGTCTTGGTCACCTGGATGCTGAAGGCGCGCGACTGCTGGATGCGCCGCATCGCCTCGACCAGCGGCGCGAATTCCGGATCGCTCGGCCGCGTCACGCCGGCCTGGATCGTGCGGCCGTAGACGCCGTTGAGCGCCCGCACCGTCATCGGGAACACGAGGTCGACCGGGTAGCCGGCGGCGATCAGCGAGAAGATGGCAACCGGCTGCAACGGTTCGAGCAGGCTTTGCGTGAACTTGCGCCCGGCCAGCGGCGTATAGGAGATCGTCGGCCGGTCCAGATAGGTGCCGGTGGCCCCGATGCTCGCCGTGCCGCGCGGCCCGGCGTAGAACGGACCGCTGCTGACGACGTCGGTGTATCCCGCCTGCAAGGTGCCCTGCAGGGCGTAGCCGGCGACGACCGAGGAGATGTCCATGAACTGCGGCGTATCGGCATAGCGCAGCCGCACGATGTTCTGCAGCAGCTGTTCCTTCCACGACGACGCCAGCGCGTTGCCGTAATCCACGCGGTCGCGCGTGACCGTTCCCGGTCCGATCGAGGAGCAGGCGCCGAGGCCGGCCAGGCAGATCGTCGCCGCGGCCAGGGCGCGCCCGAGGCGCCGTCCGACCCGGCGGAACGCGGCCGGATAGATTGTCCCGCGAGCCATTTCCACCTTCTTCAAATGCTTCGATGGCCCGCGCGCCCAAACGGCATCGTCCGTCCGCCGCCAAAGGCAGTTTCTTCTCGTTGTGAAAATGAACATCATGGGTGGGGCCGGCGTTGATCGCAATCAAGCCACAGCGGCCGCGGCAAGGCCAGGCCAGGCCAGGCCAGGCAAGTCGCGCCGATATGCCGGCGATGGCGGCAGGAACAAGGATTGTTCCGTTTGGCAACTTATCGCCGCCGCCGACCGCGCCGCTGCCATGACGGAAGCCGGCACGGCTCACCGGCCCATGGCGTTGGGCAGGAAGTAGTAGGTCAGGCCCATGACGACATAGACGGCCAGGAGCTGGGCCCCTTTCAGCCAGTCCGAGCGGCCGTCGCCGGCCACCTGCCCGGTGATCAGCACCGCCAGCAGCGTGGTCAGCACGAGCCCGGCCGAAAACGCCATGTCCATCGGCGCCGGGCCGACGAACAGGCTGGCCAGCACCAGGACGGGGGCGACGAAGAGCGCCACCTGCACGCTGGAGCCGATGGCGATCGACAGCGACAGGTCCATGCGGCCCTTGAGGGCGGCCGTGATCGCCGTCGCATGCTCGGCCGCATTGCCGAGAATGGCCACGACGAAGACGCCGATGAAGACGTTGCTGAGGCCGAATTCGAGCGCCGTCGGCTGTATCGCGCCGACCAGGATCTCGCTCATCCAGGCGATCGCCGCGGTCGCGGCGGCCAGGACGGCGCCAGCGCGCCGGATCGACCATTTCGGCGCCGCCGCGGCGGCGTCGGGGGCGACGTAGGAGCCGGAAAACAGCGCGGAGTGGGTCACCAGCGAATAGACCAGGAACAGGCCGTAGACGACCAGGATGATGACCGAGATCGACACGCTGAGCGCCAGCAGCCCTTCGCTCTCGCCGCCGTCCACCGCCGCCTTGAAGGCGGCCGGCAGAATCAGGGCGATCGCCGCCAGCGTCAGCATGGTGGCCTGCGCCCGCCCGCCTTCGGGGTTGAAGCGCTGCTCGCGGTGGCGGATGCCGCCGGCCAGCATGGCCGCTCCCAGCACCAGCAGGATGTTGCCGACGATCGAGCCGATGATCGACGCCTTGACGACGTCGTGGAGGCCGGCGCGCAGGGCGGCCAGCGCGATGATCAGCTCGGCGGCATTGCCGAAAGTGGCGTTGAGCAGGCCGCCGGGGCCTTCGCCCAGGTTCTCGGCCAGGTGTTCGGTGGCGCGGCCCATCCATCCCGCCAGCGGCAGGATGGCCAGCCCGGAAGCGGCGAATACCAGCAGGTGCCGCTCGGGCGCGAAATGCTCCAGTCCGATGGCGACGGGGACGAACACCAGCAGCCAGTTAAGCATCGTCGCGCTCCCCTCCCGTCCGGCGCCGGCGCGTCACGGGCGGCGATCCTCGCCGTCGTTCCAGTCGACCTTGTGCGCGGCCAGGTAGGCGCGCACCGCCGCCTCCAGGGTCGGGAAGAAGGAATCCTCGCCGAGCTGGGGAAAGAGGCCGAAGCGCTTGAGCTTGTCCTTCACCGGGTCCTTGAGCTCGGCGAAGCAGAACCTGATGCCGTTCTCGCGCAGCATGCGGTCGAGCTCCTCGAGCGCGTCGACCGCCGTGACGTCGACGCTGGTCACCGGCTCGGCCGAGACCACCAGCCAGCGCACCGGCGTCGGCGAGGCGGTCACCGCCTCGAGCACGCGCTCCTGGAACAGCTCGGCATTGGCGAAGAACAGCGGCGCGTCCCAGCGGAACAGGACCAGGCCGGGCACCAGCTTGGCCTGCGGATAGCGCTTGATGTCGTGATAGCCCTCGACGCCCTGCGGGCGGCCCATCACCGCCGAATGCGGTCGCCAGCCGTCCCACAGGAATTCGATCACCGCGATGACGATCGCCAGCCCGATGCCGGGGATGGCCCCCAGCACGGCGACGCCGACGAAGCACACGATCGACAGCCAGAATTCCCAGCGCTGGATGCGCCAGATGCGCCTGAGGTCGCTGACCTCGATCAGGCCGATGGCCGAGGCGATCACCACCGCCGCCAGCGCGGTCGACGGCAGGTGCTGCAGCAGGTCCGGCGCCGCCACCAGCAGCAAGGCGACGCAGAGCGCGCCGACGACGCCGGTAAGCTGCGTCTTGCCGCCGGCCGCCTCGGCGACGGGCGTGCGCGAGGAGGACGAGCTGATGGGAAAGCCCTGGAACAGCCCGGCCGCCAGGTTGGCGGCGCCCAGCCCGACCATTTCCTGGTTGGGATCGACATAGGTTCCGGTGCGCGCCGCGTAGCTGCGCGACAGCACGCTGGTGTCGGCGAAGGAGACCAGCGCCACGGCGACGCCGCCGATCGCGATCGGCACCAGGTCGTCGAGCGAGACCCAGGGTATGGCGAAGCCGGGCAGGCCCTGGGGCAGGGTGCCGAGCACCGCCACGCCGGCGCTTTCCGACAGGCCCAGCGCGCCGACGACCACGGTGGCGCCGACCACGGCGATCAGGATGCCGGGCAGCAGCTTGCTGCCCTTGAGCAGGAAGATCGTCGCCAGCGTGCCGGCGCCGACGGCGAAGGCCGTCCAGTTCGCCTTGCCCTCGAGCAGGCCCTCGATAATGGCCCAGACGTTGCGCAGCGGCCCGTCGCCGTCGATCGAGAAGCCGAACAGCTTCGGGACCTGGGAAATCAGCACGGTGAGCGCGATGCCGTTCATGTAGCCGTAGCGGATCGGCTTGGACAGCAGCTCGGTGATGAACCCCAGCTTGATCACCCCGGCCAGGATGCAGACCACGCCCGAGACGATCGCCATCATGCTGGCGATCGCGATCGCCCGCATCGGATCGCCGGCGGAGAGCGGCAGCACCACCGCCAGGATGAGGGCCGCCAGCGAGGAGTCCGGGCCCAGCACCAGGATCCGGCTGGGCCCGAACAGCGCATAGGCCAGCAGCGGCACGATGGTGGCGTAGAGGCCGTAGACGCCGGGCACGCCCGAGGCGACGGCATAGGCGACGCCGACCGGAACCAGCATGGTGGTCAGCACCAGGCCGGCGATCAGGTCGTGCGGCAGCCAGGCCGGCCGGTAGCCGCGCAGCATCGCCACGCCGGGCAGCCAGCGCAGCCAGCCCCGCGCCGCCGCCTTGCGCTGGGCCAGCGCGGCCAGGTCGGGCTTGGCGGCCGGCGGATCGGCGCTGGTCATGACGCTGACCGTCGGTCAGTAGCGCTGGGGAATCCGCTGCCCGGCCTCGAGCCGCTCGACCGCGTTCTTGGGCCTGGGCTGCGCCTTGGGAATCTTGGGCAGGGCCTCGTCGACCCTCTTGTACGGAATGCTGTCGAGCAGATGGCGGATCAGGTTCAGCCGGGCGCGGCGCTTGTCGTCGGCCGGCACGATGTGCCAGGGCGCCTCCGGGGTATGGGTGGCGGAGATCATGCGCTGGTAGGCGGCCGAATAGTCCCACCAGCGCGCCACCGATTCGGTGTCCATGGGGCTGAGCTTCCAGTGCTTCATCGGATCGGTGATGCGCGCTTCGAAGCGGCGCCGCTGCTCGTCCTGGCTGACATCGAGGAAGTACTTGCGCAGGAGGATCCTGTTGCTGGTGATCAGTTCGCGCTCGACCGCCGGCACCAGCTTCAGGAAGCGCTCGTACTGTTCGTCGGTGCAGAAGCCCATGACGCGCTCGACGCCGGCGCGGTTGTACCAGGAGCGGTCGAACAGGATCACTTCGCCCGCGGCGGGAAAATGCGCGATGTAGCGCTGGATGTAGAGCTGGGTCTTTTCGCGGTCGGACGGCGCGGGCAGGGCGACGTGGCGGAACACGCGCGGGCTGGTGCGGGCGGTGATGCGGCTGATGACGCCGCCCTTGCCCGCCGTGTCGCGACCCTCGAACACGACGATGATGCGCTTGCCCTTGGCCTTGACCCAGGCCTGCAGCCGCGTGAGCTCGACCTGGAGCTTCTCCAGCTCCTTTTCGAACTCCTTGCGCGAGAGCTTGGTCTTGCCGTTCCTGTCGTCGTCTTTCTTGTCCTTGCCCATGGCACTCCCCCTGGCCCTATTCGGCCGCCTTGGGCGCGTTTTCCGCCGGCGCCGCCACTTTCGGCCGCGCGCCCGGGCGAAGCCTTTCGCGGATCGATTGGAACGTCACGTAAAGCGGCGGGATGGCGAAGATGCCCAGGATCGAGGCCAGCAGCATGCCGCCGAAGACCGGCGTGCCCACGTCGCGCCGCGCCAGCTCCGAAGCGCCGGTGGCGATGACCAGCGGCAGCAGGCCGAGGATGAAGGCGAAGGACGTCATCATCACCGGGCGGAATCGCAGCCGCGCGCCTTCGGTCGCCGCGGTCAGCAGCGGCACGCCCCGTTCGCGCTGCTCCTTGGAGAATTCGACGATCAGGATGCCGTTCTTGGCCGCCAGGCCGATCAGCACGATGATGCCGATCTGGCCGTAGAGATCGAGCGTCAACCCGCCCAGCACCAGGCCCAGGAAGGACCCGAGGATGCCGACCGAGACCGACAGCAGCACCGGCACCGGAATGGTCCAGCTCTCGTAGAGCCCGACCAGGAAGAGATAGGCGAACAGCACCGCCAGGCCCAGGATGATCGCCGTCTTGCCCTCGGCGCGCTTTTCCTGGAACGCCGTGTCGGTCCATTCGCCGGCGAAGCCTTGCGGCAAGGTCTTGGCCGCCACCTCTTCCATCGCCGCCAGCGCCTGTCCCGACGAAACGCCGGGCGCGGGGTTGCCCTGGATGGTGACGGCGCGCAGGTTGTTGTAGCGGATCAGCGCCGGCGGCCCGACCACCACGCGCATCTCGACCAGCGAGCGCAGCGGGATCATTTCGCCGTCCTTGTTGCGCACGTTGATGCGGTTGATGTCCTCCAGCCCCTTGCGGTCCTCGGCATCGGCCTGCACCTGGACCTGCCAGGTCCGGCCGAACAGGTTGATATTGTTGACGAAATAGCCGCCCAGCGAGGCCTGCATGGCCTGGAACACCGAGCTCAGCTCGACGCCCAGCACCTGCGCCTTGTCGCGATCGATATCGAGATAGATCGAGGGGTTGGTGGCGGAGTAGGTGCTGAATACGCCGCGCAGGCGCGGATCCTGGTTGGCCGCCACGGTCAGGCCGCGCACGACTTGCGCCATGACTTGCGGATCGCCCCCGCGCAGATCCTCCAGCACGTAGGCGAAGCCGCCGCCGGTGCCCAGGCCCAACACGGGCGGCGGCGCCAGCGGCACCACCGTGCCTTCGCTGATCTGCTGGAACTGGGCGCGCAGGCGGGAGATGAGCTGCGGCACGCCCAGCGCGCGATCGCCCTTGCGCTCCTCGAACGATTTCAGCGTCACGACCAGGAAGGCGGCGTTGGACGCCGAATAGTTGTCGATGAAGTTCAGGCCGATCACCGAGGTGTAGTCGGCGACCGCATGCTCGGCCTTGAGCATGGTCTCGACCTGGGCCACGACCTCGGAGGTGCGCGCCACCGAAGCGCCGCCGGGCATCTGCACCACCACGAACAGCGCGCCCTGGTCGTCTTCCGGCAGGAAGCCGGTCGGCGTCACCTTGGACAGGCCGACGATGCCGGCCGCCGAAGCGGCGACGATCACCAGGCCGATGATGGAAATGCGCACCAGCTTGGCGACCCAGGCGCCGTAGCCGTCGCGCACCTTGTCGATGAAGCGCATCACGGCGCCGATCGGGCCCTTGCGCGGGCCGTGGTGCCGTTTCAGCAGGACGGCGCACAGCGCCGGCGACAGCGTCAGCGCGTTGATCGCCGACAGGAACATCGCCACCGCGACGGTGACGGCGAACTGGCGGAACAGCTCGCCGGTGATGCCGGGAATGAACGCCACCGGCACGAACACCGACAGCAGCACCAGGGTGATGGCGATGATGGGCGCGGTGATCTGGCTCATGGCCAGCTTCGTCGCTTCGGCCGGCGACAGTTCGGGATGGTGCTCCATCACGTGTTCGACGTTCTCGACCACGACGATGGCGTCGTCGACCACGATGCCGATGGCCAGCACGACGGCGAGCAGCGAGACGGTGTTGGCCGAATAGCCGATCGCCGCCAGCACCGCGAAAGTGCCGATCAGGCTGACCGGCACGGCCAGCGTGGGGATGAAAGTGGCGCGCAAGCTGCCGAGGAAGAGATAGACCACCAGCATCACCAGGATGAAGGCCTCGATCAGCGTTTTCTGCACCTCGTGGATGGTGTCGGTGACGAACACGGTGGGGTCGTAGGTCACCTTCCAGGCCAGGTCCTCGGGGAAGCGCTTCTGCAGTTCCTCGAGCTTGGCCTTCACCGCGCCCAGCGTTTCGATCGCGTTGGCGCCCGGCGCCTGGTAGATGGCGATGGCGGACGCCGCGCCGCCGTTCAGCCGCGTCTCGCGGTCCATGTTGGCCGCGCCCAGCTCCAGCCGGGCCACGTCGCCCAGCCGCAGCACCGAGCCGTCGGGATTGGTGCGGATGACGATGTTCTCGAATTCCTTGATCGAGGTCAGGCGCCCCTTGGTGCGGATGTTGAGCTGCAGGCGCTGGTCGTTGGAGATCGGCCGCGCGCCGATGCGGCCCACGGCGGCCTGCACGTTCTGCGACTGGATGGCGTTGATGATGTCGCCGGTGGTCAGCCCCAGCCCGGTGAGCCGGTCGGTCTGCACCCAGGCGCGCATGGCGTAGTCCTGCGGCCCCCACAGCGTGGCGTCGCCCACGCCGGCCGTGCTCTTGATGGGATCGAGCAGGTTGATGGTGACGTAGTTGGAAAGATAGAGCGCATCGTAGGTGTTCTTGGGCGAATAGACCGCGATCACGCCCAGCAGTGCGGAAGACTTCTTCTTCACCACGATGCCCTGGCGCTGCACCTCCGGCGGCAGCGTCGCCAGCGCCACCTGCACGCGGTTGTTGACGTTGACGGTGTTGATGTCGGGGTTGGTGCCGAGCTCGAACGAGATGGTCAGAGAATAGGAGCCGTCGTCGCCCGACACGCTCTTCATGTAGATCGCCTTGTCGACGCCCACCACCTGGGCCTCGATCGGCTGCGCCACCGTCGCGTCGACGACGCCGGCGTCGGCGCCGGGGTAGGCCGTGGTCACCGAGACCTGCGGCGGCACGATGTCGGGGTACTGGGCGACGGGAATGGTCAGCAGCGCCAGCGCGCCGGCGATCGTCGTCACGATGGCGATGACGATGGCCAGCCGCGGCCGGTCGACGAAGATTGCGGAAAGCATCGGCTGTCCCCCGGTTACGCCACTGGTCTACTGCTTGATGTCGGCCTGCACGGGACTGGCCTTGACGGCCACGCCCGCCCGGATCGCCTGCAGCCCCTGCACGACCACCTGGTCGCCGGCGGCGATGCCCTCCTCGACGATGATCAGCGGGCCGTTGACGCCGCCGGTCTTGACGCGCTTGACCGCCGCCTTGCCGTCCTCGACGGCGAACACGTAGACGCCCTGCTGGTCGGTGATCAGCGCCGCCTGCGGAATGAGGATCTTCTCGACCGGGGTTCCGCTTTCGAGCACGACCTGCACGAACTGGCCGTCGGTCAGCCCGCCGTTGGGATTGGGGATTTCGGCGCGCACCAGAATGGTGTCGGTGGCGCGGTCGACCTTGACGTTGACGAAGTTGATCGAGCCGGTCTGGTCGTAGAGCCGCCCGTTGGAGAAGCGGATCCTGACCTTGAGGGTGGCGACCTGCGCCTGGTTGCCCCGTTCCTGCATCTGCAGGAAATCGCGCTGGCTGACCGGGAATTCGACGTACATCGGATCCTGGCTGACGATCTCGGTCAGCACGCCGCTGTCGGGCCGCACCACGTTGCCCTTGGTCAGGCTGGTGCGGCCGATCCTGCCGGCGATCGGCGAAACGATGTCGGTGTAGCCGAGGTTGATCTCCGCCGTGCGCAGATTGGCCTGGTTGGTGATCATGGCGCCCTTGGCCTGCGATTCGGCGGCCACCGCCTGGTCGCGCGCCACCGCCGTCCCGGCGCCCTTGGCCAGCAGCTCCACGGCGCGCTCGCGCTGCACGGTGGCCAGGGTGAGCGAGGCCTTGCTGCGCTCCAGTTCGCCCTGCGCCTGCTGCACCGCCGCCTCGTACTGGTCCTTCTCGATGCGGTAGAGCGGCGCGCCGGCCTGGATGACGTCGCCCTCCTTGAACAGCACGTCCTCGAGATAGCCCTCGATGCGCGCCTTGATCTCCACCCGTTCGACGGCGACGACGCGGCCGACGAAGTCGGTCGACTGGCTGATCGCCCGCTTTTCGGCGGCGACGACGCCGACGGCGACGGCCGGCGGGGCCGCCGGCGCGGCCTGCTGCGCCAGCGCCGGCCCTCCGGCCGGGCCGCCCAGCACCGCCGCCAGCAGCGCCAGCCGCAAGCCGCTCCGCCATTTTCCGCGTCGATATCCCATGATCGCCATCGTCAAACTCTCCGAGATCAGCTGCTTGGTGGCCTCGGCCATCGTAGGCGAGCCACCGGGCGAACGTTATTACAATTAGCGGTTCGATAACAGTTGCGATGCGGAACTAATACTTTCGGCCCCGCTTCTTCATTTGCGGGCGCCCAGTTCGGCCAGGGCGGCGTCGGCGCCGATGGCCAGGGCGATCGGCAGTCCCGCCCGCGCCGTGGCGGGGGAAACCTGGCCGGCCTGGACGCTGCCGGCCGCCACCAGATCGGGCTTGCCGCCGAATATCGCCGCTATCAGGCGGCGGACTTCGGGTTCGCTGAGCGCGGTCGCGGTGGTGGCGACCAGGGCGGTCACGCTCAAGGTCGCGACGTCCTGGTCGACGCCACGATAGGTTCCCCGGGCGACGACGCCGCGCAGCAGCGACGGGCTGCCGGCGGTCAGGGAGCCGAGGATCGCTTCGTCGACCGCCAGCAGCTTGATCGGCGCGGCGGCGGCGGCGAGCCGGATCTGGTCCGCCGGCGCGCCGATGACCTGGACCACGGCGTCGATATTGCCGGCATTGAGGGCGGTCAGGGCCTGCGGCAGGGACAGGCTTTCAGCCTTGTAGTCGCGGCCGCTTTCCATGCCGTGCGCGCGCAGCAGCCGTTCCGCCGTTTCCCGCGTTCCCGATCCGACCGGGCCGATGGAGATCCGCCGGGTGACGAGGTCGCGAATGTCGCGCGCCGGGGAATCCGCCCGCACGATGATATGGACGAATTCCGGGTAGAGGCTGCCCAGGGCGCGCAGCTCGGCGAAGGAGCCCTGTTTGGCGAACACGCCGGTGCCGACCTGGGCCTGTTCGGCGATGTCCGACTGGATGATGGCCAGCGGCGCCTGGTTCTGCCGCAGCAGGTTGACGTTCTCGACGCTGCCCGGGGTGATCAGCGCGTGGAAGTCCAGCCCCCCCGCCTTGGTCGACTGCAGCGCCTGCACGAAGCGCACGTATTGCCCGCCCTCGGGGCCGGCGGCGATCGGATAGCCCTGCGCCAGGCGCGACAGGCGCGACTGGATGACCGCCAGGGCGCGCGACAGCTCCTGGTTGATCACCTCCTGCTCGACCGGCGAGATGTGCGCCGGCGACGCCTTGACGACGTTGTTCAGCGCCGCCAGCAGCGTATCGGCGGTGTTCGGCGCGGAGATGTTGTCGAGCGCCGGCGCCACCGGCGCCTCGAAAGCGGCCGACGCGACCAGCCGCCAGTTGTCGCCGTCGCGGCGGTAGATCGCCGTGCCGTGCGCCTTGATCTCGTCGCCGGCGCTGTTGGCCGGCGTCCTGGTGCCGGTGACGCCCTTGGGGCCGGCGCCGAGCACGTTGACCAGCGAGGCGACGCCGGCGGTGTTCCAGCCGCCGAAGCTGATGTCGCGCGCCACGCGCAGCCTGGCGTCGTAGTACACCACGCGCCGCTCCTCGCCCGACGGCGCGGCGACGTCCGGCGAGGAGCCCTGGCCGCGGATCGCCGCGATCTCGAGCGCGCCCTCGCCGAACACCTGCGTCAGGCGCTCGGCCAGGTCGCGCTGCACCTGCTCGACCTTCGGTCCGCGACCGCAGGCCGAGACGGCGAGAAGCAGCATCAGGGCGAGGACCGCGCGCCGCATGCTCAGCCTCCGCCCATGAACGCCAGGGACAGGAACACGGTGAGCACCAGCGCGTTCATGATGTCGATCAGGAAGGCGCCGACGATCGGCACGATGATGAACGCCTGCGGCGCGGGGCCGTGGCGCTGGGTGATGGCCTGCATGTTGGCGATCGCCGTCGCGGTCGCGCCCATGGCGAAGCCGATGAAGGCCGCCGAGATCACCGCCGCTTCGTAGTCGCGCCCGACGAAGCGGAAGCACACCAGAACGGCCCAGATGGCGATCAGGACGGCCTGGAACGCCAGCACGATCAGCAGCGCACCGGCCGTCTGCACGACGGTGGCCAGGTCCAACGCCATCATCGTCCAGGCCAGGAAGATCGACAGCGATACCGACCCGATCAGGTCGGCGGCCGCCGGATCGACGCGCAGGCCGATCAGATCGCCGCCGTTGCGAATGACCAGCCCGATGATCAGGCACCACAGGAAGCTGGGCAGGGTGATGACGCCGCCCTCGAACAGCTCGCCCAGCGCCTGGCCCACGAGCAGCGCGACGAAAGCGGCCGCCAGCGCGCCGATGAAGCCCGTGACGGAGACCGGCTGCGCCGTCTGGGGCCGCTCCGCCGCCGCGCCGCCGCGCTTGCCGCCTTTGGCTTTGGAGGTCAGGCGATGGCGCTTGACCAGCCATTCGCCCACCGGGCCGCCGATGATGCCGCCCAGCACCAGCCCCAGCGTCGCGGCCGTCATGGTCAGTTCCATCACCGACTGGATGTTGTTGACCTCGGCGAAGCGCTCGGCGTAGGCCGCGCCCGTCCCGTGCCCGCCGATCAGCGTGATCGTGCCGCCGACCAGCCCCATCAGCGGATGCATGCCGAGGGCTTCGGCGACGCCGATGCCCACCACGTTCTGCGCGAACAGGAACGGCGCCAGGGCGAGCAGGAACCACAGCAGGCGCACGCCGCCTTTCGCCAGCAGGCGAAAATCGGCCGTCAGGCCGATCGAGGCGAAGAACAGCAGCAGCAGATAGGGCTTGGCGGTGGTTTCGAGCGTCAGGCGGAAATCGCTGACCATTCCCAGCGCGACCACGACCAGGGCGAAGACCAGGCCGCCCACGATCGGGCTGGGGATGCTGTAGCGGCTCAGGAAACCGATCTTGCGGCACAGCACCGTCCCCAGCAGCAGCACCAGGCTCGCCGCCAGCAGCGAGGGGATGGTCGAAAGCGAGAGCGAATCGGGGAGGTTCATCGGCTCGGGCCGCCTCCCTGCGGTGCGGCGCTTGCCGCGCGACCCGGCGCGCCGCCCCCGTCCCCGGCCGTCATTTGGGCGCGCTCTTCTTGAAGACCCATTCGTAGTTGACTATGACGCGATAGTCCTTGGTGGTCCTGGTGTCGCCGCCCAGCGTCTCGTCGATGTAGGTGGCGCGGGCGCGGATCCATAGCGGCCTTGCGACCTCGGGCCAGTAGGCCGCCGAGAACCGGTAGTCCAGGGTGAGATCGTACTCGTTCTTGTCGGACAGCGAAGCCCTGGTCAGCGGATCGATCGCCCTGTTGCCGAAGACGGCATAGCCGGTGAAGGACAGTCCGGTCAGGCCCAGGAAGGCGAAATCGAGGTTGCCGCCGACCAGGAAAGCCTGCTCGCGCGCCCGGTTGAAGTCGGTGACGATCATCGAGGTGTAGCCGGGCCAGGTGCCGTAGGGCGAGCGGTACTGGGCATCGTCGCCGATTTTGGTATAGGCCGCCGTCAGCGTCACCGGGCCGACGATCACGTCGGCCTTGGCCCCGGCCGCCCAGGTGTCGAACGAGGCGCCGGTGATCAGGTCGCTGCCGACGCTTTGCTGGTACATGAACTGCCCGCCCAGCCGCAGCTTGACGTTTTCCGCCAGCGGCGTCAGCCAGACGAAATCGGCGTAGCTCGACCACAACACGTCGGGCACGATGAAGGACGAGACCCGCAGCTTCAGATCGTCGATCGGCGTCACCCCGATGCCGGCCAGCCACATCGAGCGCTGGACGGCCGTGGCGCCGGCGATTTCCGCCAGGTCGCGGAACTTCACCTCGTTGCGCCTCTTCATCGCCCAGAGAAAGCCGCCGTAATAGTCGAATACCGACACTTCCCCCGCGATGCTGACGCCTTCGAAGGTGTTCGGCGTCATCCGGTTGTCCTGCGGATTGACTTCGGGCAGATCGACCAGCTGGCGGTAGCCGGTGATGACCTGGTCCCACAGCTTCAGCGCCAGATAGGCCTGGCCGAGCACGGCATAGCCTTTCTGGTCCTCGGCCAGCAGCAGCGTGCCGTCGCGGCTCTCCGGCGCCCAGAACGGCACCGAGCCGTAGCCCACCAGGCCGAAACGCACCGCGTCGCCGAACCAGCCCGACTGGTAGCCGATCCAGCCGCCATTGGCCCAGGCGCCCATATCGGGGCCGTCGGGGACGACGCGGCCCAGATAGTAGCTGCGGAAATGCACGGTCAGCGACGCGTCCTCGTACAGCGCGCGCGCGAACTCGCTGGACGGATCGGAACTGCTGGCCACCTGCACGCCGCCCGCGGCCTGCGCCGGGGAGGGAGGCGCGCCAAGGCCAAGGGCGGCGAGCGCGACCGCCGCGGCGATCAGCAGGCGGCCGAATGCGCGCGACGCCCCGGGTCCGGGCGTCGCCTGGGATGTGGAATGCACCGACATGTCCGCCACCCCCTCACTGGGCCAGAACCATGGCGAAGTAGCCGAAGATGGTGAGCAGCACGCCCGACACCGCGTAGGCGACCGGGAAGCCGATCCAGGGCACCGTGCTCTTGACCTCCGCCGCCGCTTCGCGGGCGGGGCCGGAATGCGAGCGCGCGCCGGCCACGCCGCCCATCAGCACCGCCGGATTGATCTTGAAGACGTGGTAGCCGAGCGCCCAGACGATGAACGGCGGCACGGTGCAGGCGACGAAGCCGATGAAGAAGATCTTCAGCGCCAGGCCGCCGGTGAGCTGCGACAGCAGGCCGGCGCCGGCATTGATGCCGACGATGGCGATGAAGACGATCAGCCCCAGATCCTCGAGGATGTTGCGCGCCGCGTTCGGCGTGCTGCCGAAGAAGCGCAGCCGCGACACCACCGAGGAGACGATGATGCCCGAGAGCAGCAGGCCGCCCGCGTTGCCCAGGCCGACGCTGGCGCCGAAGGCGGGGAACTGGATCATGCCAATCAGGAAGCCCAGGATCATGCCGGCGGCCAGGGTCAGCAGGTCGGTCGAGGTGCTGGGCCGGGCGACGCGGCCGAGCTTGTCCGCCACCGCATCGACCGCGCTCTTCAGGCCGGCGACGGTGATCATGTCCAGCCGCTGCATCTTGGTCTTGGGGCTGGCGGGAATGGGCACGCCGCCGCGCTCGTAGCGCACCACCTGGAGCTGGCCGGCGAATTCCTGGTCGCGGAACGTGGCGAGCTCCTTGTCCACCATTTCCTTGTTGGTGACCAGGATCTCCGCCAGGTCGAGCGGCACGTTGAGCGCCTTGGGATCGTCCACCTCGGGCCCGATCAGTCCCAGATTGGCGGTCAGGTCCGAGGTCGCGCCGCCCAGCGCGATGACGTCGCCCTTCTGCAGCGTCAGCCCGGCCTCGGCGCCGGCCGATTCGCCGGCGCGCAGCACGTTGAAGATGCGGTACTCGGGATTGCTCTGGCGGAACTGGGCGATGGTCTTGCCGGCCGTGGCCGCATTCTCCAGCCGGTAGGCGCGCACGCCGAAGGGCCGGTAGCCGGACAGGCCGCCGCCTTCGAGATCCTTCACGCCGTGCTCCTCTTCGTACTTCTTGGCCGACGCCTTGGCGTCGATGCCCCACCAGCGCGGCAGGTACTTGCACAGCAGGATGATGCCGATCGTGCCCCAGATGTAGGTGATGCCGTAGGACAGCGCGACCATGCTGGAGGCCTGCTCCGCGGTGGTGCCCGGCGGCAGGGTCACCGCGCCGGAGGTGATGGCCAGATCGGCCGAGCCGATCGCCGCCGACATGGTCTGCGAGCCGGCCAGGATGCCGCCGGCGGCGCCGACGGGCAGGTCGAAGAACTTGCTGCCGAACACGATCAGCGCCAGGCCGAGCACGCAGGAGACCACCGCCAGGAAGGTGAAGGTCAGCCCGTCGCCCTTCAGGCTGTTGATGAAGGAAGGCCCGACGCGCAGGCCGACGCCGTACATGAACAGGTAGTAGAAGAGCAGGCGGGCGAAATTGTCGAGCTGCAGCTTGACGCCGTAGGTCGAGGCCCAGACCGAGATCGCGGCGCCGACCACGATGGCGCCGGCCACCATGCCCAGGCCGTAGCCCTTGATGTTGAAGCGGCCGATCCAGACGGCGAGGCCCACGACGAGGAACAGCAGGATGTAGGGGTTCTCCTGCAAGAAGGTGAAGAATGCCTGCATGGCGCGTCTCCCGATTACCGCTTGGCCGGCTTGCTTGCTTTTTCCGACTTGCCCGACTTGTCCGCTCCCAGCCCGTCGGGCCGCAACAGCTTCAGCCCGTAGGCGGCGTGGTAGCCGTGGATCTCCTTCACATCGAGCTTGCGCATGAAGGTGATGATCTCTTCGGTGATGAGCTGGCCCGGCACCATGATCGGGAAGCCCGGCGGGTAGGGAATGACGAAATTGGCCGAGACCAGCGGCGGCCCGTTCTTCAGCCGCTCGTCGATCTCCTTGCTCGCCAGCTTGACGAACTCGCAGTTGCGCTCGCTATAGGCCATGAAGAAGGCCTCGCGCATGTGGCCCTCGCTGGTGGCGCTGGCGGGGTCGTCGCGGAAGGCGTCGTGGAAGGCGCGGAAGTCGGGCAGGTCGGGCACGTCGACGGTCAGCGACTTGATGCGCGCGGCGTGCGCCTCCTGCGCCGGCTTGCCGTCCTTGCGCAGGCGCGCCTCGATCTCGTGCGACAGCTCGACCAGCGCCTTGATCAGATGCGCGCCGTCGCCGCGGGTATTGTTGATGTTGATCTGCACCAGGACGGAGTTGCGCGAGGTCTTGTTGATCTGGATGTCGAAGCGCTCGGCCAGCAGGCCCTTGAACTGCGTGCCGTCGAAGCCGGCGTCGCCGCACAGCAGCGTCAGGCGCGTGGGATCGAGCGCGAACTCGTCCTCGTCCCAGGCCTTGACCACGTCGGCCCAGGTCGAATGCGGCGGGCCGTAATCCTTCAGCCCCGACTGGCGGTACTGGGCCGGAATCATCTCCTCCGGCGTGGCGATGCGGAAATACTTGGAGATCAGCGGATGGGCGTTGATCTGCCGGCGCAGCTCGATCGCCAGGCCGGTCATGCGCATGGTCAGCTCGTAGCCCTCCAGCTCCATCTGGCGGCGGGCGACGTCGAGCGAGGCGAGAAGCTGCAGGTTGGGCGAGGTCGAGGTGTGGGTGAAGAACGCCTCCTCGAACGTGCCCTCGATGCGGTGGAAATCCTCGTCCCAGACCAGCATCATCGAGCCCTGGCGGAAGGCCGACATCGACTTGTGCGTCGAGTTGGTCTGGTACACGCGGATGCGCACCTTGTCGGGATCGGGCAGCAGGCGCATGTCGAGCAGCTTGGGATCCTTGGGATCGAGGGCGGCGACCTTCTGCGCGTGCTCGGCATAGGCCTGGCGGTAGGCCGGATCGCGGTACTTGTCGGTCAGCGCCTTGGCCGCGCCCATGGCCGAGCGGCGGCGGTGCAGCGGCGAGAAGCGGGCGAAGCCGAACCAGGCCTCGTCCCACAGGAAGATCAGGTCCGGCTTGATCGCCAGGCACTCCTCCATCACCTGGCGCGTGTTGTACATGTGGCCGTCGAAGGTGCAGTTGGTGAGATCGACGATCTTCACCCGGTCGAGCTTGCCCTCGGCGCGCAGGTCGAGCAGCGCCTTCTTGATGGTGCGCAGCGGCACCGCGCCGTACATCGAGTAGCTGGTCAGCGGGAAGGCCTCGACGTAGAGCGGCTGCGAGCCGGAGAGAACGAAGCCGTAGTGGTGCGACTTGTGGCAGTTGCGGTCGACGATGACGATATCGCCCGGCGCGCAGATCGCCTGGACCACGATCTTGTTCGAGGTCGAGGTGCCGTTGGTGCCGAAATAGGCGCGATGCGCGCCGAAGGCGCGCGCCGCCAGCTCCTGCGCGTCCTTGATGTTGCCGGTGGGCTCGAGCAGGCTGTCCAGCCCGCCGGTGGTGGCCGAGGATTCGGCCAGGAAGATGTTGGTGCCGTAGAACTGGCCCATGTCGCGGATCCAGTTGGAGCGGAACACCGACTTGCCGCGCGCGACCGGCAAGGCGTGGAAGGTGCCGATCGGCCGCTGGCTGTAATGCACCAGGTTGGCGAAGTACGGCGCGCGGTAGCGGTCGGAAACGCCGTCGATGATGCTGAGATGGATCTCCAGCAGTTCCTCGATGTCGAAGAAGATGCGGCGGATGCCGGCGGCCTCCGAGCTGCCGGCGACCGATTCGATCGAGCGGTCGGTGAGGAGGTAGAGGTCGAGTTCGGGCCGGACGTTCTTGGCCAGGCGGACCAGCGCGGTGGCCAGCCCCTTGCTTTGCTGGGCCGCCGCGCGCACCTGCGGCGCGGCGTAGCGCGTCAACTGCTCGTGCACCAGCGGTATCTTGTGGCGCGAGGGGAAGACGAAGCCGTCGTAGATCACCACCGCCTGGACGTTGTGGTTGGTGACCAGGGCCATGGCGGCGTCCTCGAAGCTGCCGACCTGGACGATCTGGTAGTTGAACGGATCCTCGCGCCGGTGCAGCCGCTGCATCTGCCGGCGCGCGTCCTCCCAGCCGGCGGGATCGTTCGGGGTGACGACCAGCACTTCGAAATAGGGCTTGTGCCCGTCGCCCGTCTGCAGGTCGGGCGGCATGAAATCGCTGCCCTGCACCTGGGTTTCCTGCAGCGGATCCCAGGCCGTGATCTCGTAGCGATAGCTGCCCGAGATCAGCGCCCGTCCCACTTTCTGCACCAGGCGCATGAAGACGCCGGTATTCTGCGCGTCCAGCGCCTCCCGCAGCGAGCGCATCAGGGTGAGGCCGGGATAGCCCCAGTAATCCTCCATCGGCGCGATCTCGGCGAAGAGCCGGCCGACGGCGGAAGAAGCCGACGAAGCGGCGCCCGCGGCATCCCAGGCGCGCGCCGCCGCCATCAATTCGCGCCACCTATCGTTGCGCGCCTCTGCCGCGAAGAAAAACGTATCCAGAGGCTGGAGCGATTGCTCCGCCTGGCCATTTGCCGTCGGATCGTTGTTTCCTCGCCTTTTTCGGCGCGGAACGGGGCGCCGATTTTGGAAAATACTATTCCTCGGGTATTCCGGTGCGCAATGAGGAAGAAGGTTAAGGCTCTGGTATAGATTGCATGGCTGACCGCTTAATCGCGGTTTGCGTTCGACGTGGTTCGGGCGCGGGATATCGGCTAGGCGAGTCTGCCGGCGGCCGTTCCGGCGCCGGCGTACCCCGACGGCTTGGCCGGCAGGCTATCCGGCCAATGGCTTTCCGGCCGAGCCCGGGAGCCCGGCCGGACCGCGTCGGAAGGGAAGTTAGTCGCGCGTCCCGATCAGCCGGTCGCCGGCGACGATGGCGTCGGCGTCGATCTCGGGCAGGCCCGCCAGTCTGGCATAGAGCGGCGTGAAGTCGGGGCGGGTGGCCTCGAACAACTGTTCGAAACTTTCGATCACGAAATAGCAGCGCTGGAAATCGTCGATCCTGTATTGCGTGCGCATGATGCGCGGCAGGTCGAAGCCCAGCCGCTTGGGCGTGGAGCTCTCCAGGCTGTAGAGCGTCTCGGCCTTGGACGAGACGATGCCGGCGCCATAGATGCGCAAGGCCCCGTTCTGGCGGATCAGGCCGAACTCGACCGTGTACCAGTAGAGCCGCGCCAGTTGCGACAGGGCACGCTCGCCGCCCACCCGCAGCGCCTTCAGCCCGCCCTCGCCATAGGCCTGCATGTAGTCGGCGAACACCGGATCGGCCAGCAGCGGCACGTGGCCGAACGTGTCGTGGAACAGGTCGGGCTCCTCCAGGTAGTCGAGCTGGTCGGGGCTGCGGATCCACCACGTCACCGGAAAGCGGCGATTGGCCAGGTGCTCGAAGAAGACGCGGTCCGAGCACAGCCCGTTCACCGCCACGATCTCGAAGCCGGTCAGCGCCTTGAGCTTCTTCGTCAGCGCCTCGAAGCGGGGAATGCTGTCGCCCAGGTCGAGCTTGCGCAGCCCGGCGAGGAAAGCCTCGCAGGCGCGGCCCGGCATCAGCGCCGATTGCCGCCGCCACAGCGTCTGCCAGGTCTGCTGCTCGGCCGCGCCATAGAGCCGGTACGGCTGCGCCACCACCGCGTCGCCGGGATAGGCGCCGGCGCCCAGGGCTGCGTTCATGGTGGTCTGGAAAGCCTGCAAACCGTTCATGCTCATGGCGAAAACTCCAGGACGGGCCGGCTGCTTTTCCTTCTTCCTTACTTTCGTCATGCCCCGGCTTGACCGGGGCACCCATGGGTCGCCCGGTCAAGCCGAGCGAAGACGAAAAGAAAGAAGGGCGCGCCGCCTTGTTCCAACAACGCCCATCCTGCCTGCATAATCCCGCAATTTCCCCGCAAAATGCGGTGCTTATCCACCCGGACACGCAATAATCCTGTATCAAACGCCATATTTCCGCGTAATCTCAGCGCCGATGACCACCATCGCGCTGGACAGTTTCGACATCCGCCTGCTCGACGCCCTGCAGCGCGACGGCCGCGCCTCGCTCTTCGCCCTGGCGGAGAAGATCGGGCTGTCGGCCTCGCAGCTCGGCCGCCGGCTGAAGCGGCTGGAGGAATCGGGGCTGATGGAAGGCTATGCCGCGCTGCTGAACGCGGAGGAGATCGGGCTGGGCTTCGAGGCCTATTGCCTGGTGTCGCTGGAGCGCCATTCCAGCGAAGGCACGGAGAGATTCCACGACGCCATGCGCGCGCTGCCGCAGATCATGGATTGCGTGGCGGTGACGGGCGAGGCGGATTTCATCCTGCGCATCGTCGCCACCGACCTGAAAGCCTATTCCCAGTTCCTGCTCGACGAGATCATGCCGCTGCCGGGCATCCGCCAGGTGCGTTCATCCATCGTGCTGCGGCCGATCAAGCGCAGCCACGCCCTGCCGCTGGCGCATCTGCGAGTCTAGTTTTCCTCGTCGTCCTTTTCCGGCGCGCTCGAAGCGGGTGCGATGCTGGTGCGGATGGGCAGCGGCGGCGGCGCCGCCAAAGCGGAGGTCGGCGTGGTGATCTCGGGCCCTTGCGGCTTGGGCGGCAGAGGGCGCGGCGCGGGCCGCGGCGGGGCGGGAGGGGGCGGCGCGGCCATGGGCGCCACGGGCTTGGCTGGTTTGGCCGGCGCCGCCGGCTTGGCGGCCGGTTTGGCCGCCGGCTTGAACGAGGCGGCCACCGATTTGACGGTCGACCTGACCTCGGCCTGGGTGATGGATTTGGCGGCCGGCTTGGCGGCCGTTTTCGCTACCGGTTTGATGGCCGGTTTGACGGCCGGTTTGATCGCCGGTTTGACTGCCGCTTTGGCGGGCTTCGCCTTGGGCTTGGCTTTGGCCTTGGCCGGCGCCTTCCTGGCCTTGGCGGAGGCCTTGGCGGCCGCCATGCTTTTCTTCGCCGCGGCCGTCGATTTCTTCTTTACGGCCTTGTTCTTACTGCTTTTCCCGCCCTTTTTCGCAGCCTTCCTGGCCTTTGCCATCTCGTTCCTCCGGGGCTATCCGATGCGACACCCGAATCACGCGAAAAACTGGGCCATCATCGTACCGCGCTCGAATCTTGGCAATGAAATCGCAATCATCGCCGACGCGAATTCTGTGGAGGAGTACGACGGCCAGGGGCCGGCCCGCTATTTCAGGTCGAAGCGAACCTCTTCTTCGTACTCGTTGGTGAGCACGATGAAGCCGCGCCTGACCGCGCCGGCGGGACATTGGAAGCCCTCGGCGCGTTCGTATTCCAGGCCGGGATCCTCGTATTTGATGCGGAAATTGCGGCCCATGCGGACGCAAAAATAGGCGCCGTCCTCGTCGTCCTCCCAGGTGCGGCCGCTGCCGGGCTGGAAGGCGAAGAAGGCGTAGTCGTAGAGGAAATTGTCGGCCACCTCGGAGCAGGCGCGGGGCGCGATGCCCGTCCAGCCCTTGACCACCACCGCGTCCTCGTCGGTCTCGTCCTCGGCTACCGCCACCTGCACCGGCCGGTCGGTGCGGTTGCACAAAACCAGCTCCGCCTGCGCGGGGCCGGCGAACGGCACCGCGAGCACGGCCATCAGCAGAAGCCGCATCAAAATCCCCCGTCCCCGGCGCCCTTGGTCCCGGGCGCCCTGCGTCCCCGGCGCCATTTTCCTCCCGAACCGGGTCCGATCTCAAGCCGCCAATGGCTATAATCGCGCCATGAACGAGCATCTGAAGCTGAAGGACCTGCTGCAGGCGGCCCGCGACGTGATGGTCTTCACCGGCGCGGGCATCTCGACCGAATCGGGCATTCCCGATTTCCGTTCGCCCGGCGGCATCTGGAGCCAGTACCGGCCGATCGACTTCTCCGAGTTCATCGCCTCGGAAGAGGCGCGCCGCGAAGCCTGGCGGCGCAAATTCGCCACCGACACGGTGATGCTGAAGGCCGAGCCCAATGCCGGCCACCGCGCCGTGACGCGGCTGGTCGAACTGGGCAAATGCTCGGCCGTGGTGACGCAGAACATCGACGGGCTGCACGCCAAAGCCGGCGTGCCGGCGGCCAGGATCGTCGAGCTGCACGGCAACGGCACCTACGCCGCCTGCCTCGATTGCGGCGAGCGGCACGAGCTGGCGCCGATCCGCGACAAGTTCCTGCGCAGCGAGGAACTGCCCGAATGCGCCAAATGCGGCGGCATCGTCAAGACCGCCACCATCTCCTTCGGCCAGGCCATGCCGGTGCTGGCCATGGCGCGCGCCCAGGAGGCGGCCGAGCGCTGCGACCTGTGCCTGGTGATGGGCTCCTCGCTGGTGGTCTATCCGGCGGCGGCGATTCCGCTGCTGGCCAAGCGCCGCGGCGCGCGGCTGGCGATCGTCAACCGCGAGGCCACGCCGCAGGACGACGATGCCGACCTGGTGATCCATGGCGAGATCGGCCCGACCCTGGCGGCAGCGGTGGGCGTGAACTGAGGCGCGTCGATGGCCGACTTCCTCCTCACCTTGCTGATCCTGCTCGCCGCCATCGGCAGCGGGCTGGTGGCCGGCACCTTCTTCGCCTTCTCCACCTTCGTCATGCCGGCGCTGGGCGATGTCCCGGGCCTGGGCGGCATCGAGGCCATGCAGCGCATCAACCGCGTCATCCTGCGCAGCCCGTTCATTCCCGTCTTCCTGGGCACGGCGGCGATCGCCCTTCTTCTGGCGCTGTGGGGCATCCTGCTGCTCGACGTCGCCCGCGCCATCGTGCTGTCGGCCGCAGCGCTGCTCTACGTCGTCGGCAGCGTGCTGCTCACCCTCCGCCGCAACGTGCCGCTGAACACCGCGCTCGATGCCGTGGCGGCGGAAGATGCCGGCGAACTGTGGCGCGACTATCTGCAGCGCTGGACGCAGTGGAACCACGTGCGCACCCTGGCCTCCGTATTGGCCATGGTCTGCTTCATGCTGGCGCTGTGATGCCGCCTTCCTCGCGCCCGCCGCCGTTCCGTCGCTCGCTGCGGTCTTTCCGTTTCCGTCATCGCCCGGCTTGACCGGGCGACCCATCGTGGGACGCGCCAGTGCGCGCCGCTTCGCATCGATCCCGTTGCTGCATGGCTGGCCCGGTCGAGCCGGGCCATGACGGATTGAAGAGAACCAGGAGAACTAGGCCGCTTCCTCGCTCTCGAGCTTGCCCACAGCGGCTCCCTACCAAATCCCGTCATCGCCCGGCTTGACCGGGCGACCCATCGTGGGACGCGCCAGTCCGCGCCGCGTTGCATCGATCCTGTTGCCGCATGGCTGGCCCGGTCGAGCCGGGCCATGACGAAAGAAAGAAAGCATGAAGCATTGCGGAGATTTCCAGATCGCCTGCCCGGCTCCCGCCCTCTATCATCGCCGCGCCTTGAGCGGAGAGCAGTGAATGCGCGAGATCGTGCTCGACACCGAAACCACCGGGCTGGATCCCGCCGCCGGCCATCGCATCGTCGAGATCGGCGCGGTCGAGATGGTCAACCTGGTGCCGACCGCCAACCGGCTGCAGAAATACGTCAACCCCGAGCGCGACATGCCGGAAGAGGCGCGCGCGGTGCACGGGCTGACCGAGGAGTTCCTGGCCGGCCAGCCGGTCTTCGCCGAGATCGCCGCCGAGCTGCTGGAGTTCATCGGCGATTCGCCGCTGGTGATCCACAACGCCGCCTTCGACCTGGGCTTCCTCAACGCCGAGCTGGCGCGGCTGGGCTTTCCGGCGCTCAAGAACAAGTTCATCGATACCGTCAGCGTCGCCCGCCGCCGCTTCCCCGGCGCGCCGGCCTCGCTCGACGCGCTGTGCAAGCGCTTCGAGATCGACAACTCGGCGCGCTCTTTCCACGGCGCGCTGCTCGACGCGCAGCTTCTGGCCGAGGTCTATATCGAGCTGTCCGGCGGCAAGCAGGCCGATCTGGGGCTGGCCGGCGGCGCGCAGCTCGACGGCGCGGCGATGCCGGCGCCGACCGGCCCGGTGCGCCCGGCCCGCCCGCACGCCGCCAGCGCGGCCGAGCTCGCCGCCCACGCCGCCTTCCTGGAGAAGATCAAGGATCCGCTGTGGAGCAAGCTGGCGGACGAAACCGCGGCGGCCTAGTTCTCCTGGTTCTCTTCACTGCATCATGGCCCGGCTCGACCGGGCCAGCCATGCGGCAACGGGATCGATGCAACGCGGCGCGGATTGGCGCGTCCTGCAATGGGTCGCCCGTTCAAGCCGGGCGATGACGCGATTTGGTAGGGACCCGCTGTGGAGCAAGCTCGAGAGCGAGGAAGCGGCCTAGTTCTCCTGATTCTCTTCAATCCGTCATGGCCCGGCTCGACCGGACCAGCCATGCGGCAACGGGATCGATGCAACGCGGCGCGGATTGGCGCGTCCTGCGATGGGTCGCCCGGTCAAGCCGGGCGATGACGGGATTTGGTAGGGAGCCACTGTGGGTCAAGCTCGAGAGCGAGGAATCGGCCTAGTACTCCTGGATCTCTTCAATCCGTCATGGCCCGGCTCGACCGGGCAAGCCGTGCGGCAGCGGGATCGATGCAAAGCGGCGCGCAC
>JBFXDA010000039.1:0-37945 GCA_050181585.1 Reyranellaceae bacterium | reverse complement strand
ATTGCAGGTTTCTTGACAGGCGGTGGACCGCCCCCTAAAAGGGCGGCCCACGGGCGCGTAGCTCAGCGGGAGAGCGTCCCCTTCACACGGGGAAGGTCACAGGTTCAATCCCTGTCGCGCCCACCATTTTTCCGGCGAGAATTCGTCTCAACCTGTCCGAACAGGTCGGAACATTTCCAGAAACTGGGGGAAGACCGGGGGCAACTGTTCCGCCATCGTTCCACCGCGAACGCGCGTTCCCCCCAAACGAAAAAAAGACCCCGCCCGCCCCGACTGAAGCGGGACGAAGCGGGGTCGAGTTTCAGGGAGGAAACGTCCACTGAAGACGTATAGGCAGGTAGTCGCGACCGGCGGGCCCTGATTGCCCCGCCGGCCGATCGCGGCCGACGCTACGCGCCGCGATTCATCGGCCGCGGGTGTCGAACTCCCGCAGCAGCTCGTCGAGCGCGCGCAGGCGCGCCTCGCAAATTTCCATCCATTCGGCCTGGGCGACGATGACGCCGCTGGCCAGCAGGTCGGAGTAGCGGCCGCCCTCGAGGTCGGGCGGCGGGATCGCCGGACGGTCGGGACAGCGGCGCAGGTGTTCGGGGATCTGCAGCGGCGCCACCACCGGATGATCGACCGTCAGAACGTCGGCGCAGCTCGTCGAGAGCGAGAGACACAGCAGGGCCGCAGGCCACAGCCCCCGCCTGCGCCACGCCGGCAATGCGCGTGCGAATGTCATTGAAGTCCCTCCCCTGCCGCTCGAGCAGCCGGTCGAGCTGCCCGGTGACGCGGTCGATGCTGGCGGCCGCCTGCGCCTGCAGGTCGATCACGATCTTCTGCGCCGCATTGGCGTCGGCCAGCCGCGCCTTCTCGGCCTCCAGCGCCTCGATGCGCGCGCCGCGCCCCTGCCACAGCAGGGACATCACCACCAGCGCCGCCCCCAGCGCGCCGGCGACGATCAAGGTCGCCTTGCCGCCCGAGACGAAGCCGACGGCGGCGCGAATCCATTCCATGCCTCGCGCCGCCCCTTATCCCGCTTCCAGCAGCGCCCACCATCGCCAGATCGCCGGCACGTAATGCCGCGTCTCGGCCGCATGCCGCCCGGTCACCAGGTGCAGGCAGGCCATGATGGCCTCGTAAGGCGCCGGGTTGCCGCAGCGGCTCTGGCTGCGCAGGATGTTGCCCATCCCGGCGTTGTAGGATGCCTGCGCCAGCTTCAGCCGGTCGTCGTCGGAGCGCTGCGCCGTCCAGGCGCGCCGCAGCTTCGCCATGTAGTACGCGCCGGCCTCGATCGACGGGCCGGCCAGCCTTCGATCGACGACGCCCCAGCGCAATTCGCGCGTCACCTGGTCCCAGGTGCCCGGCATGAACTGCGCGATACCCGCCGCCCCTACCGGCGACACCGCGTCCGGCTCCAGCCGCGATTCCTGGTACAGCTGCGCCTTCCACATTTTCCACGGCACGCCAGGCAGCCAGGTCGACGCGGCGCGCTGGATCTGGCGGTCGTACTTGTTCGATCCCAGCGACGCGGCCTTGGCCGGCGCGCAGGCCGACAGCACCAGCCCGATCAGCAGCATGACGCCGAAGAAGCGCAGCCCGTGATAGATCGCCAGCCCGATGCCGGTCTTCGACATCTTGGGCCACACGTCTTGCCGAAAACTGATCCCGAGCGACTTGTCGAACGCCCGCAGCAGGATCCACGCGAAGGCGATCGCCGCGAGGATGACGATCAGGTTCATAAGCAGCGACGACAGCATGATGTCCTGCATCGGACTCTCCTTGTAAATCACCCTCTCCCCCGCGGGGTGTGGGCGGGGGTGTGGGGGATTCGGAAGAACTACGGCCGATAGGGCGCCACCGGCTTGTCGGCCTTCTGGTCGAGCTTCAACTCGATGCGGTCGAGCGTGTTCTGAAGTCCGCGCAGCTTGTCGTTCAGCACCAGGTCGTTGCGGTCCATCTCGCGCTGCATCGACACCAGCCGCACGTCGACCTCGGCCTGCCGCGTCTCGACCCGGATGCCCCAGGTCGCGATCGGGATCACGATCACCACGACCTGTAGGATATGGCCGAGCGAAATCGTGCGGTCGAAATGTACCTTCGCCCCGCGGCCCTGCCCCACATGCCCCTGCTGCGTCGGATCGCTCATCCTCCCCTCCCCTAAAGCCGTTCGCGGATCTCGAAGGCGAAGCCCATGCGGCCGACGGCGTCGCGCGTCAGCCGCGTGCTTTTCTGCAGCAGGCCGCAGATCGCCTGGCGGCCGGCCAGCGCGCCGTTGGGATCGGGCAGCAGCAGGCAGGATTGCGTGCCGGCCTCGCGCGCCAGGTCGAGCATGTCGCCGCGCGCCTCCTCGCGCGTCAGCTGCGCGTAGCGGCCGGCGACGGCGCGCACCAGGCGGCGCGGGTCGAGATAGGTCTGGCCGCCCGGCGTCGCCTGGCCGAGGCTGGGGTCGTCGTGGCCGTGCGCGATGCCGTATTCGGGATTGATCGAGGTCTCGAAGCCGTCGCCGGCCCAGGCAACGCCGATATCCATATGGCCGTCGGCGTTGTCGGGATCGGCGATCGCCAGCCGCAGATAGCGCGCGCTCACCGCTTCCTCCAGCGCCAGGGTCCACTGGTCGAAGCCGCGTTCGACGTCGAGCGCCAGCACGCCGGAATCGTAGAGTTCCGACCCGCCGGCCGAGACGTTCGATGCCGTCACCTGCACCGTCGCCGTCGCCGTCAGGTTGCGCAGCCCGAACAGGCCGAAGACGCGGAAATCGCGGGCGGCGCCGCAATCGGCGTCGAGCGTCGCGCTCAGCGCCAGCGCCCGCCACGCCAGGCCGAGATGCGGGCTGGCGGCGTTGGCAGCCGGCCGCGCCGCGTCGGCCGACGACGCCGTCAGCGTCGTGCCCGACGCCGCGATCCAGTTCTGCCCCCAGCGGCTCCAGATGCTTTTCACGGCTTGTCCCCGGTCACAGGCGTTCCCTGACCTCGAAGTCCCAGGCCGCGCGGCCGAATGCCGTGACCGGCAGGCGATGCGATTTCTGCAGCAGCCCGATCACCGCCTCGCGATTGCGGGCGCGGATGCCGGGCTCGGGCACGAACAGCACGTTGTCGCCGGTGCCGCGGCGCGCCAGGTCGAGCAGGGCGCCCAGCGCCTGGCTCTCGGGCAGCAGATCGTAGCTGCCGCGCGCGACACGCACCTTGGGCCGCACCAGGCTGTAGGTCTGGCCGCCCAGCGAGGCGCGCCCCTGGCTGGTATCGTCATGGCCGACCGCCATGCCCCATACCGGGTTGAACGCCGTCTCGATTGCGTCGCCGGCCCACACGATGCCGACGTCGAAGAAGCCGCTGCTGTTGCCCGGATCGACGATCTCGATCTCGAGGAAGCGGGCGCTGACCGCCTGCTCCAGCACCAGCACCCACTGGCCGAAGCCGGGTTCGATGTCGCCGGCCAGCCAGTCCGAGTCCCAGGCATCGATGCCGCCGGCCTCGACATTGGACAGGCGCAGACGCAGCCGTGCGCTCGACGACAGGCTGGTGTGCGCCAGCGCGAAGGCGCGAAGCGATCGCGCCGTGGCCCAGGCGGCCGAGATCGTGGCGCTGGCGGCCAGCGCCCGCCACACAGTGCCGCCATGTGGATCGGATATGGCGTTGCTCAGCGGCAGCCCGGCGGCCTCGCTGCTGGCCGACACCGTGGCGCGGCGCAGCAGATTCTCCGGCGACCAGCAGCTCTTCAGCACCGGCAGCAGGATGATCGGCTCGATCGCCAGCAGCGCCACGGCCGGACCGATGATGTCGAGCCCGCCAAAAACCGCCGCCAGCCCGTAGCTGCGCGACAGCGAGGCGGACAAGCCCGACAGGTCGATGCCGGCGAAGGCCGCCGCCAGCCGCCGCTGCGCCGCCAGTGCGGCCGCGGGACCGGCGAGGTCGAGCGCCGCCGACGTGGCCGCCAGGATGCGGCCGCGCACCGGCGACGCGGCGGGACCGGCGATCTCCAGCGCCGCCGGCGGCGCCGCCAGACGGCGATCGACCGCCAGGCCTGTCGCCGGGCCAGACAGATCCAGCGCCGCGCCGGCGGCCGACAGCACCGGGTCGGCGGAATCGTAGACCAGCGCCGCCGCGGGACCGGCCAGGTCGAGCGCCGCCTGTGCCGCCGCCAGCCGCCGCTGCGCCGCCACCCCGGCCGCCGGGCCGGCGAGATCGAGGCCGGCCTGCGCGGCGGCGATCGAATAATGCGTGACGCCGTCCTCCAGTCCCAGCGCAACGAAGGCGGCGTTCTTGATGTAGGTGGTCGCGCTGTTGTCCTCGTTGCGGTAGCGCGTCGTCCATGTCGTGCTGCTGGCCGTCAGTTCGGATATCACGCCATAGCCGTGGTCAACGTAGTCGTCGGTATCGTCCGCCTCGTACTCGGCCTCGACGCTGATGGGAGAGCCGCCGCGCGTGTAGTCGGTATAACCGCTGGTCGAAGTCGAGTTGTGCTTTCGCGAGCAGGCGAACAGTTGCAGGTAATCCATCGCCAGCGGCGTGTCGGTCACGCTTAGCTTGGTTTGAGCGCTGCTGCTGGTGGTACTGCTCTCTCCAAGGCTGTCGCCATAGATCACGTCGGCGAACTGCGCCAGATCGAGGGCCACTAGCGTCGTGTTTCGCACGTAAACAGTTGCCGAAGTGCTAGCGCCCTTGAATTGCGCCTTGTACGTCGTGCTGCTGCCCGGCGTGACGCGAACGATCCCCCACCACGGGTTGTAGTTCGCGAGTTCTTGGCTGAACGGGGGTCCTGTAACGATAACGTCGCCAGTGCCGTCATACAGTCTGAAATTGTGGCCAGCCGTGCCGCCTCCAGCGCCATACAAGTGCGTCTTGGCCTCGGCCGAAATCAACAGCAGATAATCACCAGCCGGTAGGGTGACGCTCGGGCCGATGTCAACGTAGGTGTCGCTCGCCGTGCCTTGCTCTGCGGTCGTCACCGATTGGAAGTCGTCCGCATCCAGCTCCAGCGCGATCAGCCATGCGTCCTGACAGCCGGTGGTGTTTGTCGATTCGCTGTAATACTGGACTTTGAACGACATCGACCCCGGCGAGCCGGGCGCGGTGTAGATCGCAGCGCCAGTCAATTGGAACTTATTGACCGACGCTTCGGCTTCGATGTTGAACGTTTGCAACGCCGCCGCATCGGTCGAGTTGTAGAGCCTGCAAAAGCTGTCGGCGCTGGTGCTGTCGTTGTCGAGCAGGCAGCCCCACAGCAGCAGGTAGACCTTGCTGGCGTTCGGCGTGAAGGTCAGCGAGACCTGGTCCTGCGGCGTGGTGCTGGTGGTCGTGTTGCGCCCGGCGGCGGCGTTATGGTGATAGACCCGCGCCATGCCTCAGCCCTTCCGCACGCCGCCGGCGCTCAGAGGATCGCCGCCAGGGCGAACAGCGCGTCGATCTCCTCCGCCGTCCTGTCCAGCGCCTGCGCGGCGGCCTCGATCAGAGGATCGTCGCGGCGGATGGTGACGGCGTATTCCCACGCCTCCTGCGCCTCCTCGCCGGCCTGCGCCAGGAAGCCGTCGACCGAGGCCTTCAGCCCCGTCGACCGCAGGGCGCGGCGCAGCTGCAGCGGTGTCACTTCCATCACCCGCGCCGCCTGGTACTCGATCTCGGCGCGGCGCGCCTCGACCTCGGCCAGGGTCGGCTTCGGCAGCGCGTTGCCGGCGTGCCATTCGACGCGGGCATCCCAGTCGGCCTCGTCGGCGACCGGGCTGCCGGTGTCGCGGCAGGTCATGCCCTGCCCTTCCCAGCCGCGCGCCAGCAGCTCGAACGGCGTCATTTGCCGCCCTTGATGGCGCCACGGGCCGGATCGGCGCGCAGCGCCTTGCCGCCCAGCGCGCGGGCGATGATGGCCCGCTCCTGGTCGATGTCGAACAGCGGCTTCTCGATCTCGCGATAGTGCGCGACCAGCGCGCGCTCCTCGGCTTCCAGCGGCGCCATCTTCTCGCGCAGCGCCGCGCGCTGGCGGCGCAGCGGCGCGGCCTGCTTCTCGATGGCGGCGGCCTCGGCGTCGAGCTCGGCCAGGCGCGCGCGCATGGCTTCAGGCGTGTATTTTGCTTGCATGGTCCAGCATCCTTTCGCTTGCCGCCGCGCGATAGCCGCGCAGCCAGATCAGCACGGCGTTCTGCGCCGCGCCGTGATTGTCGACGTTGTGGGCGATGGCGTTGCCGATCACCGGCTTCCCGCGCAGATCGGCGCAGTAGACGATCTTCTTCGCCGCGTGCCATTCGAAGCGGAACTGCGGGAAGGACGGCGCGGCGACGTGCAGGATGCGCATCAGGGCGCCAGCGCCGCCTGCAGCACGCCCTCGGCGTCGTCGAAATTGACCGTCAGCGTCTCGGTATCGGCCAGCGTGATTTCCGAGCCGTAGTCGTACCAGCCGATCAGTGGGTCGGCCGGCGAGGTCGGGGTGTCGTTGTAGATGCCGACGTAGCGGAACGGTCCGACCGCGCCGCTGGCGGTGATCACCTTGTCGGCGACGACCCACTTGTAGACGCCGGAGGTCTGCGCCGAGGTCGACACCGTCAGCGCCCGGCTCGAGGCGTTGGTGTAGGAAATCTCCGTCAGATCGGCCAGCACCGAGTTGCCGGCGACCGGCGCGTTGGCGGCGGCGCACAGGAACAGCGCGAAGCTGTCGGCGGAAAAATCGTGCACCTTCTCGAACAGGTGCTCGGGAAAGGCGTCGAACATGTTGAAGTCGGCCATTTTTCTCTCCTGTTATCTCAGCACCTGCAGGCGGGTCAGCGCCTGGGCGGCGTCGAAGGCGATGCCGAACACGCGGCACGGTGCGCCGGCGTCGAGCCCGTAGCGTTCGGACGTGACCGCGTACTGGTCGCCGATCGCCGGCTGGTGGATCTCGTCGGTCACGTCGAGGGTCAGCACCTGGCGGCCAGGCGCCCACAGCGCCAGCAGCCGCTCGGCCTCGGCCTGGGCGTCGGCCTCGTCGCGGAAGAAGCCGGCCACTGGCGGGCGCACGCCGACGTAATCCTGCGCCATGCGATGGATCGCCTGGCGGTCGGTGTCGAAGGCGACGGCGACGCGGGCGGCGACGCGGATGAAGGCCAGGCGCGCCGCCGGGATGTTGGCGGCGTCGAGCTGGATGTTCTGCGGCGTCCAGTTGATGCCCCAGGTGACGCCGATGCGCCAGACGCAGGGCGCGACCTCCTCCGGCAGCGGCGCCATGCCCATGTCGAGCAGCGCCGTCTCGTCGATCGTGTCGGAAGCGGCATCGGGCGCTTCCAGCCGGTCGACGGTGAACAGCCCCGCCGCCGTCTCGCCCAGGAAGGCGCCGATGCCGGCCAGCAGCTCGGCGATGGCGGCCCCTGCGGCCACCGGCTCGCGCACGAAGTAGCCGACCGGTGCGGCCTGCGCGCCCGACAGCGCGTCGAAGGCGTCGCCGTCGATCTCCAACGGGTCGATGCCGGCGCGGATCAGCATGCGGCGGGCGATGGCGGCGCTGTCGGCGGCGAAGGTGCCGCCGGTCTTGTCGCCCTCGATGTCGCAGGTGACGTCGTAGACCGGGTTGCTGCCCAGGCGGAAATAGCCCTCGGCCAGGCAGGTGTCGAAAGTGCCGGCGGTGACCGTCGCGGCCAGCAGGGTGGCCACGTCGGGATGATCGCTGCCCGGCGTCAGCGCCACGCCGCCGTCGTAGACCGCCGGCAGATCCTCGATCGGCCCGTCATGTGCCTGGTAGAGCAGCTCGAAGGCCGACACCAGCCGAGGCGTGGCGTTCTGGCAGTAGCCGAAGGCCAGCGGACGCGGCAGGTTGGCGAGATCGGCGTCGCCGTCTTCGTCGTCGTTGCCGCTGCCGGGATAAAGATCGCTCTGCAGCGCGGCGTTGAGCAGATGCGTCTTGCCGCGCACCGCCAGCACCACGCGCTGCCGGTCGGCCAGGCGCCAGCCCAGCGCCGTGCCGGCGAACAGCAGCGCGGCGTCGGCATAGGCGGCGCCCGGCGACACCGCCCGCACCGTCACTGGCCGGCCGTCGACGGCGTAGCTCAGCACCGCGACGTCGAGCCCGCCATCGGCATTGGCCAGCTCGACCTCGCTGCCCTCGGCGAATCCCACGATGCCGCCCTCGCCCGGCGCCAGCGGCAGGGTGCGCGACAGCAGCAGCGGCTGCAGCAGGCGGTGCTCCCAGGCGGTGTTGGCCGGGCTGTCGTCCGGCCTCGAGCGGTATGGCGCCCCGGCATAGCGCAGGATCACGTCGGTCTGCACGATCTCGTCCGGCTCGGGCGGCTCGCCCCAGGCCAGGTCGCCGAACTCGGCGCGGCCCGACGTCGCCGAGCCCGAAGGCGGCTGCGCCTCGACCTCGATCAGGTAGACGCGCTCGGCCGTCGGCGCCGTGAACAGAGCAGTCATGGCCGCTACGCCGGCCGCATGATGGCGCCGCGCAGATAGCCGCTGACGGCGCTGCCGCCGTTCGAGAATGCCTCGATCGTCTGGCTGCTGCCATTGTCCTTGCGGACCTGCACTTTGTAGACGTAGGTGCCGGGCGCGCCCGGCACGTCGGCCCAGCACGGCCGCATCTGCCCCGCCTTGATGACGCCGCCGGTCTGCTGGAATTGCGCGCCGGTGATGTTGGTGGCGTCGCGCAAGATCTGCCAGCCGACGCCCGGATCGGAATCGACGAAACCACCCAATCCCCACGGCACCAGCCCGGCAAGATCGACCACGTCGTTGGCGTCGGTCGTGGTCAGAGTCACCGCCAGGCCGGAATCTGCCATCGAATTCGTCAGGGCAAGCTCCGACGTCACCGTCGACACCTGCACGTCGGGCAGGCCGCCCGGATCGGGCACGATGGTCTCGAGATGAAAGCCGCTTTCCTTCCAGGCGCCGGCGCCGTCATAGACCAGCTCGAGCAGGTCGCCCGGCGCCACGTCGAGATCGGCGTTGTCGACCAGGTCGAGCGAGGCCGAATGCACGATGGTCTTGGCCGCTGCGAAGCCGAGCAGCACGCGGAAGCCCGGCTGGCGGGCGCTGTTGCCGCCTTCCAGCGCCACCGTCGTCAGCGACGTGGTGCCGTCGAGAATGAAATACGTGCCGCCGGTCAGCGGGATGGTGACGCTGGCGCCATCGGCCAGGTTGCTGCCCTTCTTGCCCGTGGCCGCCGCCAGGTGCAGCGGCGTGATGAAGCGGGTGCTGTCGCTGCCGGCCAGCGCCTCGGCCAGGGTCGCGCGCTCGGCGATGCCCCTGGTCGTCTCGTCGGCGTCCGGCACCACGTCCTGCACCATGCCGTTGGCGATCTGCCACTGGCTGTTCCAGCGCCGCAGCACCAGGATCATGCCCGACTTGAACCGCCCCGCCGTCACCGCCTGCAGGCCGGACGCGGCCTGCTCCATGATTGGTTCGGCGCCCAGCCCGTTCGGGTTGAACGTCGCCGCCGCCCCGATATCGGTGTGCAGCTTGATGGCGACGCGGGCGAAGTCGCGCAGCTCGAAGGGCTGCGGATAGAAATTCGCCGTCAGCGCCGTCGAGGTGCCGCCGGTGACGCCGCCGTGCATCTCGCCGTCGAGCACGCCGTGGAACGCCGCGGCATCGATCACGCTCACCGTCTTGGTGCCGGCCGAGAAATTCACCAGCGCGCCGGAATTGGATGAGCCGAACACCGTGTCGCGCGACAGGCTGCCCGGCGTGCCGGCGGTGTAGGTGCCGATACCCCATTCGTACTCGGTCGCACCGGCGTTCTGGATCAGGTAGACGAACTGCCGCCCGCCGGCGCCGGTCACGGCCGACAGCTGGCGGAACGGCGCCACGGCCGATCCTTCCTGCACCGCGCCGGTGCCGGTGCTGGCGGTGACGAACTTGACCCGGTCGGCGTAGATCATCGCGATTCCCCATGCGCGCCGCGACGCCGCGCCACCCGCGGCGTCGGCTCGCGCAGCCGGCGGTCACGCGCCTCGGCGCGGATTTCCTCGACCAGGGTGCGCAGCAGCGCCACGATCATCCCCTGCCCGTCGGCGTTCTGGTGGATCTGCTCCAGCGCCGTCTCGCGCAGTGCGGCGCGCAGGCCGGCGAGATCGAAGCCGCCCAGCATCCCGTCCGACGCCTCGCGGCTGTAGACCCGCGCCGGCTGGAACAGGCGGATGATCTCCGCGCCGCGCTCGCCGACCCTCACCAGGCCGGGCCCCAGCGAACCGCCCGTGGCCATGCCTGGCACCTCGCCGAGATCGCCGAACAGCCGCGCCAGCCGCTCGATGTCGGCCGCCAGCTGCGCCGTCACCAGCGAACTCGCCTGATAGGTGCGGCTCCACTGCAGCGCCAGCACCGCCTCGCGCTGGAACTCGGCCGCCAAAGCCGGGTCGAGATTGTCGTTGGCGTAGGCCGCCTCGGCGCGCGATCGCACGTCGGCGAACTCCGCCAGCGCCAGCTCGTACTGCTCGCGGTTGGAGCGCTGGCTGAGATCGCCGAACAGGAAGCGCTTGACGAAATCGTCCCAGCTCTCGCCGGCCGCCTCCAGCGCCTGCTTCTGCAGCGCCACCCGCTCCTTGCCGAACAGCTCCTCGAGCTTGTTGATGTCGACCAGCACGTCGGAAACCGTGTTGAGGTACTGCGCCTCGGCCAGCCGCTTCGCCTGGTCCTTCTCCAGCTGCTGCAGGGCGGCGGCATAGGGGTCTTCCATGCCGAGCAGCGCCAGCGCCACGCCGTCGTTGAAGTCGGTCGCCAGCTTGGAGATCTGCCGCCGGCGCTCCTGCTCGATCTTCGCCACGTCGGCATCGGAAAAGCCCCAGTCCTCGGCCTTGGCCGACATGTCGGCGAATTCCTTGTTGAGCTGGCGCACCGCCTCCTCGGCGACCGTGGTCTCCTTGCCGAAATCCGCGATCGCGTTCTTCAGCTGGATGATATTGCCGGCGCGATTGGCCAGCTCCTCGATGTTCTCGTCGGAGCGGGCGATGCCGGCCAGCCCCTTGGTGGCGATGCTGCCGCCATAGAGCGCGCGCAGCATGGTCTCCAGCCGGTCCTTGGCGCTGTCGAACGCCTCGCGGTCGGGGTTGTTGCGGTAGTTGTTCTGCACCGTCTGCGCGCTGCGCAGCGCCGCCGACACTTGGGCGATCTGCTCGCCGGTCAGCAGCTCGGCGATGGCGCGGTCGATCTCGGCGATGGCCTCGATCAGGTTGGCCGAGTACTCGGTCGAGACGAATTGCTGGTTGGTGCCCAACCGGTCGTAGCCCAGCGTGCCGAAGGGCGTGATCGCCGTGGCGCCGCCGCGCTCGAAGCCCGCCGTGTCGCCGCCCGTGGTCAGCAGCTGCAGCGACTTGCGCGGCGGCTTCTTCGGCCCACCCAGCAGCCCGCCCAGCAGCCCGCCGGCGATCGCCACGATCGGCCCCAGCACCTGGCCGACGCCGGGAATCAGCGACAGGCCTGCCCCCAGCAGCGAGGTGATGCCGCCGACGTAATTGCCCGTGGCAAGGCCGGCGATGCCGCCGGCCAGCCCACCCAGCGCCCCCAGCCCCTGCCCGAGGCTGAGATCGCCCAGGAAGCCGCCGATGCCGCCCGATTCGGCCAGGCCGAGATAGGCCGAGGCGCCGGTCGGATCGAGGCCCGGCGAGCCGATGCCGAAGCTGTGCAGCGGCCGCGCCAGGAACGAGCCGATCGAACCCTGCCCGAACAGCGAGCCGATGCCGCCGCCCCCGAGGCCGCCATTGGACGGCAGGTTCTGCGTGCCGGCGATGGGACTGCCGCCGCCGAACAGACTGCCCAGCAGCCCGCCGATGCCGCCCGTGCCGCCAGCGCCGACCCCGAACACGCCCTGGATGGCGACCGTGATCTCGGCGGCCGCCAGCTGCAGCAGCGCCTTCTTGGCGATGTCGAGGAACGCCTTCCAGAAATCCGACGCCTTGCGCAGCCCGCCGTCGAACAGCTGTTCCAGCGCGTCGACGCCCAGCTGCTGGATCGAGCGCCACGCCTCGCGCCACGGCTCCAGCAGCAGCTCGCGCTGCGCCTCCGCCTGCCGCTCGGCCTCGCGCTCGAATTCCTCGCGCGACTTCTTCGCCTGCTCGACCGCCTTGTTGAGATCGTAGGTCGCGCCAGCCTCTTCCTTGATCCTGGCGATGCGCGCGTCCTGCGGATCGATCCCGGCCTCGATCGCGATCTTCTCCGCTTCCAGCCCCTTCTGGCGAATGAACCGCTCGCGCTCGCTGAGGCCCAGCTGGTGCTGTTCCTCCTGCAGCTCGGCCAGCATCTCGTCGAGCGCCTGGCTGGCCTTGGCCTGTTGTTCGGTCAGCCGCTTCTGCTGCTGCTCGGCTTCCTTCTGTGCCTGGATGCCGGCCTTCTCGGCCTCGGTCTTGCGATGGTTCTGCGCCGCCTGATCGGCGATCTGCACGATCGCCTTCTCGCGGTCGGAGGCCAGTTCCGGGTTGGTCCGCAGCAGCTCGCGTGCCGCGGCGATTTCCTCGTCGCTGGTCTTGATGCCAGCTTTCGCAAGGGCATCGTAGGCCGCGCGCGCCTCGCCCGAGCGGCCGAACTGATCGGCCTGCCGCGCCAGCTCGTCGGTGACCTTGCGGATCGCCTCCGCCTCGCGCTCCCGCGCGGCGATCTGTGCCGCGGTGGCGGGATTCGACGCGCCGCCGGCGGCCGCGCTGGGAAACACGAGATCGGCGCCGCGGCCGGCGGCGAACTCGTCCACCGAGTAGTCGATCAGCGCGGCGCGCTGCTCCGCCGCCGCGTAGTCGCGCATGAAGCGCTCGGAAAACTGGCCGTTGGTACCGCCGCCGGCGAGGTAGCGATGGCGGATGTCGGCCCAGCGCTTGTCGGCATCCTGCTGCGCCCGCCATGCCCGTTCTTCGGGCGAACCGGACTCCCAGGGCGCGGTGGCGATGTTGCGCTCGAACCACCCGGGACCGGCGTTCTTGCTTTTGTCACCGCCGGTAAACCATTCGACGACGGCTTTCAGCCGCTCGATGTCGCCGGCCGTGTTCTTGATGAATTGCGCCAGCCGCCCGTCGCCGGTGATTTCCTTGCCGTTGAGGAAATCGACCAGCGCCTGCAGCCCCTCGAGCAGGCCGCCATCCAGCGCGAAGGTCTGCGCCAGCTTGCGCGCCTCGAACTCCAGCGCCGCCAGCGCGTCGCCCAGCTTGTCGGCGCGGGCGATCTGCTCGGCCGACCACACCAGCCCCAGCCGGCGCGCCTCGGCCTCGAACTCGCGCAGTCCGGCGCTGCCCTGGGTGAGCAGCGGCAGCAGGCGCTGGCCGGCACGGCCGAACAGGTCGGCGGCGATGGAGGCGCGCTGCGCGGGATCTTCGATTGCCTTGAGCCCGTCGGCGAGGTCGGCGATCACCGCGTCGGTCGATCGCACCTTGCCGTTGAAGTCGAGCAGCTTTACCCCGGCCCGCTCGAAGGCGCCGATGTACTCGGCATTGCCCTCGACCGCCTCGCCTATGCTGCGCGTCAGCCGGGAAATCGAGGTTTCCAGCTCGGCGTTGCTGACACCGACCTGGGTGGCGGCGAACTGGTAGACCTGCAGGCTGTCGGTGTTGGTTCCCAGCTGCTCGGCCAGCTCGCCCAGCCCGCCGGCGGCGTCGATGGCGTTGCGCGTCAGCGTCACCAGCGCGCCGGCGCCGACGATGCCGATGGCCGCGCCGATGCGCCGCGCGTTCGCCTCCAGCCGGTCGACCGCCGAACCGATTCGCGACAGCCCGCCGGCGCTGGCGTCGCGCGCGGCGCGGTCGATCTTGCGGATGGCGGCGTCGCCATCCTTGCCCAGCCGCTCCAGCGTGGCGCGGACCTGCTCGGCGTCCTTGACGGAGAGCCTGATCGCGACCGACTTGTCAGCCATTGGCGGTATTCCTCAGAGGGCCGAAGCCAGTTCAGCCTGCAGATCCGACGCCGCGCGATCGGCACTGGCGGCGAGATCGAACAGCTTTTTCAGGCGCACCTGCGGCACGAGCACGAACATGATGACGCTCTCCTCGGTGCGCCCCTGGCGGGCGCGGCCACTTGTGCGCAGCCGGAAGCGGCCCCGGCCACCGGCGCGACCCTTGGCCCGCGTCAGCCCGTCCATCACCAGGAAGGCGAAACGGCCCTCGCCGCCACGCGGGCGCACGATGCGGAGCTCGCGGTTGTAGGTCGCCTCGACTTCCTGCGGCGTCTGCTTTTTCTGGCGGCTGGAGCGGACGCTGGCCAGCCCGTTGCCGCCATAGGGAACGGCGCCCGTCGGGATCGCCAGCCACTGGCCATCCTTGCCCCTGATCGTGGCGCCCTCCGAGAAGCCGCTGATGATCATTGGCGCCCGGGAATAGACGTAGCCGGCCGGCGACAGGGTGCGCCGCCCACCGGCCGGATAGACCTGCGACTGCCAGGTATTGGCCATGCGGCGGCCCATGCCGGCCGCCAGCACGTCCTGCCGCAGGCGCTGCTTCAGCCGCTCGGTGTGCCGGGCGGTCGCCAGGCGGACGCGGGCGCCGATCTCGCCCTCGGCCTCCTCGATCGCCTGGGCGACGCTGCCCAGCACCTCTGCGATGATCTTCATCGGCTGTCCTCGAAGAACTCGGCCTCGAAGGCCGCCATGACGGCGAAGGCATCCATCAGCCAGGCCGATTGCTCGGCGCTGCCGCCGGCGATCGGCAGATGGCCGGGCAGCCGCGCCTGCAGCGCACCGCCCATGCCGGCGAAGGACAGCGAGCCGCCGCGAAACATGGCGTAGAGCGGATAGAGCTCGCGGTACTCGCCCGGCAGGTCGAGGCGCGGGTTGCGCTCGTATTCGTCGCGGCCGATGCACCAGCGATCGCCGACCTCCGGCCTGGCGGGATCCTCGCTGCTGCCCCGCAGCCATTGCGGTCGTCGCGCCAGGACGACCGCTACGCGGATTTTTTTGCGTCGGTCTCCGACACGCTCGACAGGCCGATGGCGCGGAACCCGGCCAGCAGCAGGGTCACCGGATCGAGCAGCTGCAGCGCGTCCTCGGCGACGGCGCCGTTCTCGCGCCGGAACGCGGCCGTGCCGGTGCCGTCGCGGCGCGGCAGGTTCTGCCAGCCGAAGCATTGCTGCTTCAGCGCCAGGATCGGCGCCACCTCGAGATAGAGCGCGCGGGTTTCGGCCAGCAGCCGGTAGTGCTCGTCGGCCTGCACGATCATGCGCTCGACCTTCATCAGGCTGACCTGGTCGGCCTTGTCGAGCGGCCTGCCCTCGTTGCGCGCCGCCTCGGCCAGCTCGTAGAGCGCCTGGATCGCCTCGCACTCCGCGTCGCTGCAGTCCAGTGCCTGAAGCACCGGCAGCCGCGCTGCCGCCATCTCCGTGTCGGTGACGGCGCGCGCGCCGATCGCCGTCAGCGCCGCCTGCCAGCGAGCGCGGTCGACGATCGACATCGGCCGCAGCCAGATGACGGGTTTGGGTTTCTCCGGCGCTTCCTCGCTCCACAGATGCGGCGGCGTGAAGGCGATTTTCTCCTTGGGATCAATCGGCAGCATGGCGAGATGCACTCCGTATGTTGGGCGCGCTAACCCGCGCGCACTAATACTCCGGGCCACCCGGCTGGGCGGCCCGGAGTCGACGACTTACCAGACCGCGATGAACGCCCCCGAGTCCTTGCCGCGCGGGAAGAAATCGACCTGTTCGGCCGAGATGCCCTGGCGGTCGGTCGGGCTGAAGCCGGTATAGAAGGCGTCCGGCACCACCACGCCCAGCCGCGCGCCGGGCCGGCTGGCGTTGCCGCCCTTGAGCCGCGCGTGGATCACGCGCGAGGTGCCGGCCCGCATGTCCGACAGGATGTCGCGCGTCGCCACCAGCACCGCGTTGGGGTCGATCTGGCAGGTCATGGCTCGGCTGACGATCTCCGGCGGGTCGAAGCCTTCGGCGTCGTTGGGGTTGGGCGGATAGGTGGTCTGCGCCCCGGTGTTGAGCGACATCTGGCCCAGCCCGACGGCGGTGCGGTCGATCGAGAAGATCGAATCGCGCCACACGCCCGGCCGCGTGCCGTCGTAGGACGGCGTCGGCACGGCGGCATCGGCCTTGCTCTCGAACAGGCCGGTCATCTGGAAATCGGCGGTCCAGGCGCCGCCGGCGGCCATGGCGAGGTTGACCGTGCCGCGGCAGCCGCGGAAGCGATAGACCACGCCATCCATGTAGACGGCGATCGAGTCGGAGGGGATCGAAGCGCTGTTGGGCTTGTAGAGCACATGCGCCGGGATGCCGATATCGGTGTCGGTATCGAGCGCGCTGCCGAAGGCGTCGACCAGGGTGGCGACGCGGCCGGCCGTGTAGTCGGCGATCTGCGACTGGCGCGGCGTCGCCGGATTGCCCGAGACGAACACCGGCATGCCGCGATAGGCATTAGCGGTGTTCGACCACGGCGACTGCGCCGTCGCCGCGATCGTCGTGCCGGCCGTGGCCGCGACGGCGGCGACGCCGTAGGCGATGGTGATGGTGTTGCCGGCCGCCTCGGCGACCAGGCCGGGCGCCGAGCCGTCGGCCTTGACCAGGTCGATCTCGCCGGCCGCCGAGGCCGCGACGATGAACTCGCCATTGTTGGCGTCGTCGTCGAAGCCCGACACGTAGATCGGCGTGCCGATGGTCAGCGCGGCCAGGCCGGAACCGGAATCGGCCAGCGAATTGGTGTCGGCGATGCTGAAGGTGGTGCCGGTGATCACCGTGCGCGTCGCGACCTCGTCCCACGAGCAGGCTTCCATCAGCTTGCCCCATTCGGGCGACGTGCCGGGCACGCCGTTGCCCTTGAGATAGGCGCGGAAGCTGATCGAGCACTGCATGCCGCCGACCAGCGGGCCCTCGCTGTCGAGCGAGCCGGTGACCTCGTTGGTCTGCACGTTCTGCGGCGAAAAGCCGATCTGCGGATTCTCGACCAGCACGCCGCCGGTCGTGGTGTCGGGCGCGTCGTAGGTGCCGGGCGTGGACTCCGCCTTGACCAGCACCGCCGCGTTGCGCGAGCGAAGTACAGGCATGTTCAGTCTCCTTCGGTTGAAGTCGTTGACTCCCGCGCAGCGGGAGTATTAGTGCGAGCGGGTTAGCGAGCCTATGGAGCGGCCACAAACGGGTCCTGGCTCGCCGTCCAGTATTCGACGGTGAGCGTCAGCAGGTATCCCGCCAGGCTGTCGTGGCCTTCCTCGCGGTCGAGCTGGGTTGCGCCGAGGCTATCCTCGCGCAGATCCGTCATGCCTTCGGGCCACCAGGCGGGGTCGAGCAGGTGTTTCAGCGCCTGCGCGTAGAGCTCGTTGATCGCCGGCCCGGGCGTGTGGAAAAGCTCGAGCTCGATCGTCCAGCCGTAGCGGGTGGCGGCGGGCTGCTGCTCCAGCACGTCCTGGCCGCCCTCGTGGAAATCGATGGCGTTCCCCGCCGTGGCCATGGTGTCCGGGTTGCGCCGCACCTCGGGCGCGCCCGGCACCGTCGCCAGCCGCGTCGCAATGGCGGCGGCGATGGTCTCGCGCAGCGGCGTCGGCATGTCAGGCCTGTTTTTCCAGATCCAGCCGCCAGACCAGCCCGGGCCGGTCGACGCTGAAATCCGCCACGACGAAATTGCCGCCCGCCGGCAGCACTTCGCAGGCAGCGACCGCCAGCGCCGCCGCCTTCTGCGGCTGCGCCACCTCGCTGCTGCGAAGATCGGCCAGCCAGGCGCGGGCGCGACGGCCGCGCAGCACCTGGGCGTCCTCGCTGCCGCCGCGCAGGATCACCGTCACGGCGACGGCGTCCCCGCCCGGCGGCGTATAGGTCGCCGCCGAGCCAAAGGCCGCGAAGGCGGCATCGGGCACGACCGAAAGCGCTGTTGCCATTGTGACACCGCGACTGTCGTTGACTCCCGGCGCGCGAGCGCCGGGAGTATTAGTGCGAGCGTGTCAGCGAGCCTTGTTTAGGAACTCGCGAGGATGCCGGCGGCTTCCAGGGCGGCGATGATGTCGTTGACCTTCGTCACCACCAGGTTGTGCTCGGCCTCGCTCGGCGCCTCGCCGCCGGTGATGGCGGCCAGGTCGGCGATCGCCGCCTGCGGCCCTTCGGCGGTCGCCGGGGCGCCGCCGTTGAGGCGGACCCGGCCGGTCGTCAGGCCGGCCGTGCCGGCGACAGCCTTGGTCGCGACGCCGATCAGCTGGCCGGCCGTGGCGTCGGTCGTGCAGACCTTGTTGCCGTTGTCCCAATAGACCTTGGCGCCGACGGTCCATGCCTGCTCGTCGGCCTTCACCAGGTCGAACACGCCCTCGGTGACGATCTCCAGATCGGTGGCGCCGTTGTCGGCGGCATTGGCGGCGACGCCGAACAGGCTGCCGACCTGGCAGCCGGCGCCCGACGCGACGGCATAGGGGGCGGTGACCGTGATGGTCGTGCCCGGCTGAACGTAAGTCTTCATCGGTCTCTCCTTCGAGACGGGGTGGAAATGGGAAGATCGAAGAACGCCCCGCCGGTATGGCGGGACGTTGCCTCATTCATTAGCCCGGCATCTGCACCATGCCGCGCCAGTCGATCGCCTTGGCGGCGAAGTCGAGCGCGGCCTTGAGCTCCATGCCGTCGACGTCGAAGCCGACGCGCGACGCCATGCGCACGCCTTCCTGGCCGGCCAGGTAGGCGTATTCGATGGTGTCGATGCGCGCGGGATCGGCGATCAGGTAGAAGACGTCGGCCGAGGTGCCGTCGAGCCGCGGCTCGACCAGCGGCTCGAGCTTGCCGGCGAAGCTGTTGATGTTGCCCGACACCGCCGCCTGGTAGTTGGCCGAGGTGTACTGCTCGGCCAGCGTTTCCTGCGCCGCCGGCACCAGCAGGAATTTCGGGTTCAGGTTCATCACCCGGCCTTCCAGCCCCGTCTGCTTGCGCATCAGCTTGCGCGCCTCGCTCAGCGTCGTGACGCTGATGTCGCCGGCGGTGCCGACGTTGCCGTGCGTGCCGGAGTCGAACAGCGGGTTGCCGTCGCCCATGTTGGCGTTGGCGGTCAGCACGGCGATCACCGTGTCGCTCTCAAAGTCGGCCGCCGCCGCGCCGAACAGGGCCGGCAGGCGGGTGAAGGCGTCGAGATCGTCGTTGATCAGCGTCTGGCGCGAGATCGCCACGACCTTGCCGTAGGTCGCGAGCTGGTAGACCTCGCGGCCCTCGGTGAGCGAGCCGCGCTTGAACTCGCCCGACTCGTTGACCTTCTCGAAGGAAGGCGCGCCGGAAAGCTGGACGCGGCTGATCTGCTTGAAGTCCATCGCCGTCGCCTGGCGGGCGAAGCGACGGAAGGTCTGCGGCGCGGACTCGTAGGCCATGCGCAGCGTCTTGTTGGCGACGTTGGCCAGCAGGTAGGGGAAGTCGGACGTGCCCAGCATGCCGCCGGAACGCTCGAGGCCCAGCGCCACGCCGGCCAGTTCCATCGGCGACAGGCCGCGGGTCTTGACGCCGCTGTCGTCGAGGAAGCACCGCGCCACTTCCATCAGCCGCATGCCGCCGAAGCCGCGGCCCTTGTCGGTCAGCTTGTGCTCGCCGGGACGATAGCGATGCAGCAGCGCCTCCTCGACCGCCTCGCGCAGCGTGTCGCCGGCGTCGCGGGTGACGCGGATCTGGCTGCGCTCCTGGCTGGCGTCGGACTGTGCCGCCAGGCCCTCGAGGATCTTGGCCCGGACCTGGTCGACCGTCATGTTCGGGTCGCGCTGCCAGGCCACGGCATCCTTGTCCTCGACCTTGTGCGTGCGGCACAGATCGGCGATCCCCATGACGCGCTCGCGCTCGGCGGCGCGAGCGGCGTCGCGATCCTGCGGCTGCGCCGCCGGCTGCGGTTCGCTGCCGGGGCCGGGCTCGACCTCCAGCGCCGCCTCGGCGTCGGCGATCAGGCCGCGCAGGCGCTCGGCCTCTTCCTTGGCGGCGTCGAACGCCTCGCCACCCGCTTCCTTGTGCGACTCCATGTCGGCCAGCGCGCGGGTGAGCTGCTGGCGAAGCTGCTTCAACTTCTTCATCTCGTCCTCCTTGGGACATGAAAAAACCGCCTTGCGGCGGCGGAAAACCCCTTCGCCAGAGCGTGAGGGGAACTCGTTCTTCGGATGCCCTAGAGAGACATTCGCAGAATATCGATCTGGCGCTGGCGCCTGGCCGCGGCGTCGGCGGCGCGATGAACGAAGCTGCAGCCGAAGACCGGCGCGGCGCTGCGCGTGCCCGCGCCGGCATCGGCCGGCACCGGCACCATGGAAATCTCGTAGGGCTGCCACTCGACCGCGCGATAGAGCGGCGGCTTGCCCTCCTGCTCGGTGATCTCGTAGCGCAGCGGCGTGTAGCCGATCGAGACGTTGCGGATGATGCCGCCCTTGACGTCGCGCCAGAACGGCTCGACGTCCTCGCGCTCCGAGAAGCGCAGGGTCGCCATGCCTTTGGCATCCTCGATCCAGGCGCGCTCGACGACGCCGAGGATCTTTCCGAGATCGTAGCTGCCGTGCGTGTTGAGCAGCGGCGCGCCGCCATTGAGCCGCGACATGTCCATCGCCTGCTCGCTGATCTCGAGCTCCTCGTCGTAGCGCTTGCCGCTCCACCAGTCGAAGCGCCGCACGCGGGCGCCGGTGGTGAACACCACGTCGATGGTGCGCGCATCGTCCCTGGCGGTCTTCGCCACGACCGGCGCCAGGCGGGTCTGCATCGGCAGGTCGCGGCGGAATTCGCCGCTGGAATTGTCGAACGGAGGCATCGCTCACTCCTTTGGTTTGGTCGCCGCGGCCTTATCGGACGACTGCACGACGCCGGCGTTGCTGATCCGCCGCGGGTCGATGTCGAGCGTCAGGCCGTGCCGGTCGAAAATCTCGTTCCAGCGCGCCATGTTCTCGACCACCTCTTCGGCGTCCCAGCCGTTGCTGGCGACGATCTCGTCGAACGGCTCCAGCCCGGCGCGGATCGCCAGCTTGTCGGCCTGCACGTCGTCGAGCGGGTTGACGTACTCGAAGCGCGGCGGCGTGTGTCGCCAGACGGCGTTCTCCGGCACCGCGACGTCGCCCAGCGCCGCCGCCTCGTTCCACCAGCGAACCACCGGGCGGCACAGCTGCGGGATCAGCACCTGCCACTGGCGGCGCTGGATGATGCGCTTGAACGGCAGCATGCCGCCGCGCATCGAGGAATAGTTGACGTTGCCCAAGTCGCCGGTCAGCAGCTCGTAGGGCATGCCGATGCCGGCGGCGATGCGCTGCGCGCCGACCCGCATGTATTCGCCATAGCCGCCGGCGCCGGTCGGCTCGCTGAACTTCACCTCGTCGCCGCTCGGCAGGTAGTGGATGGTGCCGGGGCGGATGGTCTCGATGCGCTTGCCGGCCGCGTCGGTCGTCGTCGTGGTCAGCGGGTTGGTGGCGTTGGCCTGGCGCGTCACGAACGCGGCCATCGACGCCTCGACCTTCTTGCGCACGATCTCAAAATCGTCGTAGTCGTCGATGTCGCGCAGCTTCATCACGATAGGCGCATACCAGCTGGCACCGCGCACCTGGCCGGGCCGGCGCGGCTCGAAGACGTGCAGCACGTCGCCGGCCGGCACGAAACGGCTGGTGTAGCCCTTCTGCACGCCCGGCAGCAGGTCGCCCGGATGCGAGGGGAACAGCCAGAACCCGGTCAGCCGGCCTCTTGCGTCGTACTGCTTGCCCTGCAGGATCCAGCCGCCGTCGTTGAGTGCCTCGCTTTTGCCGCCGTCGAGGAAATCGGCCTCGAGCAGCTGCAGCTGGAACGGCACGCGCATCCCGTCGGCCTTCCAGCGCCAGCGGCGGCGCAGCAGCACCTCGCCGTCGACCGCGACCGATTCGGCGATCTGCGACTGGATGCCATACCAGTCGGTCACGCCATCGGCGTCGCACTGTTCGGCCCAGCGATCGAACTCGCCGCGCAGCTTCGCCGTCGCCGCCTTGTCGGCCGTGCCGTCGGCGCCGGGGACGGTCGGCCGCGAGATGATCCCGGCGCCGACCAGGTAGGCGCGCCAGATCTGCGCGCTGCGCTCGCCCCAGGTGTTATTGCGCACCAGGTCGCGCGCACTCGCCCGCAGCCGGTCCATGGCCGGGCCGATCTCGGCGTTGGCCGAGGTGCCGCCGGCGATCCAGCCATCGGTGCGGCGGCCGGTCTTAGCGCCCTCGTAGCCGCGCGACACGCCGGCGACCGCGTCGATCGCCTGGCGCGCCAAAGCGCGCTGCAGCCCGGCCTGCGGCGAGAAGGCGGCGATGGCGCGGTCGAGCAGCGATAACTTCATGCCGGCCCTCAATCGCGCGCAAACGCGGCGTAACTGACGGTCTGCGCCCCGGCCGGCGTGGCGGCCGCCAGCGCGTCCTTGGCGTAGGCGATCGCCGCCTTGAGCTCGGCGACGCTGCGATAGGTGACGCGCTGCCCGTCGTATTCGACGGTCAGCTCGCCGCGCATCAGCGCCGCCTCGAGCCGGTCGATGTCGGTCTGGCTGATGGCCATGCGAAATTCCTCAATTCCAGTGCCGGCCGAGCCGGTCGTCGATCGCCGGCGGATCGGCGCGATGTGACTCGCGCTCCTCCGCCGGCGGCGACGGTGCGGCCGACGGCCCTTCCGTGGCGCCGGGCAGCGGCGGCGACCACAGCCGCGCCAAGTCGGCCTGCACCTCGATCGGCGGCGCGCCGCGCGTGGCGGCGAGGTTCGCCCAATCCGCCGCCGTCAGCTGGTCGCTGAGATGGTGCGCCAGGCCGCGGGCATAGACGGCGATGTCGAGCGCCTCGTTCGGCGTGCTGCGATCCTTGTGCCAGACCTTGCGCGTGCGGCCGGTGCCGCCGACTTCGACTTCCTTCAGGAACTCGGCGGTCAGCTGCTTGAAGTAGGCCGGATCGCAGCGGTCGTTGTAGTGGATGGCGCCCTGCGGCAGGCGCCCGGTCGCCGGGTCGGGGCCCTTCAGCATCTCGCCCAGCGCCCAATAGTGCTCGCTCTTCAGATCCCAGGTGCCGACCGGCCACAGCATGATGGCGCCGATCCGCTTGCCCTCGAAATCGACGTCCTGCTTCTTCGGCGTGCCGAGCGGCGGCAGCTTCCAGCCGTCGCGGCCGTCCAGCGCATAGACCTTGCCGGCGGCGGCGTGGCGGCGCACGTAGCGATAGACCGCCTGCGTCTGGTAGCCGGTATCGATGCCGGCCAGATCGATGCGCCAGGGCTTGCCGTGGCGGTCCTCGTAGGTTCGGGCCAGAACCTTGTCGAGGCCGGCCCAGGTCTCGGGCGACGACGGGTCACCCTCGACGATGCCCTTGTCGATCAGCCAGCCGGTCAGACCGACGCCCCAGGCATAGACGCCGAACTCGAGACGATTGCCCTGCACGTCGATCGCGGCGGTGACGAACAGCGCGCCGGGCGGGATGCGCTGCCAGCCATACTCCAGCGACGTCGCCGCCTCGTGCAGCCGGTCGTGGTCGGGCTGCTCGCCACGCTCCTCCCAAGGCTCTCCCAGATCCTGCTGATAAAACACCTTCAGCTTGCGCGGGTTGCCCTGGGCGGCGATCCAGCGCTGCGCCACCGCCTGCCACGTTTCGACCGGCGAGTAGAGCACGTTGATGGCGAAGCCCGGTTGGCGGTTGCCCGACGGCCTGGCGCGGTGCACCTCGATCTCGTGTGCCCGCACGATCTGCGGCGGGCAGGTCGGCCCGGCATAGGTCTTCAGCCACACGCCTTTCGCCAGCATGGCCCGCTTGGCGTGGTGCTCGATGTCGGCTCCACAGGCCCGGCAGGAATAGACTGCGCGGTCAGGATCCTCCTTCGCCAGCCGGTCGAACTCCAGCACCTGATAGCCGTCGCAATGCGGACACGGCACGTAGTAGCGGCGCTGGTCCGAGGCGGCATAGCGCTCGCTGACGCGGCAGCCGCGGCCCGATTCGTCGACCACACCCGGCGTCGAGATATTGGTCTTCTTCTCCCGGCCCTCGAAGATCTTGCAGGCGCGATCGGCCAGGTCGAAGGGATCGCCGCGGCCGTCGACGTCGTAGGGCCACTCGGAGATTTCCTCCTTCACGATCACCCGGGCGGTGATCATCTGCAGGCCCTTCGACGTGTTGGCGCCGGTCACCTGGACGAAGCCGCCCTTGAACTTCTTGAAGAACGTCGTCGAGCCGTCCTCGTCGCGGCTCTTCTGCTCGCGCACCGCCTGGCGCAGCACCGGCGTCGCCTCGATCGTCGGCTGCAGCTTGAGCTTGACGTACTTCTTGCCCTCGTCGAGCGTCGGCAGCACTACCAGCACCGGCGCCGGATTCTCGGCGATGACGTTGGCGATCAGGTTGATGCCGGCCTCCGAGCCCGCGACCTGCGCCGATTTCTTGAACGTCACCTCGCGCGCCGGGTGCGACAGCGACAGGCACTCCATGATCTCGACCAGGTAGGGCGCGATGGCGTTCGACCACGGCCCCGGCCAGCGCGTGCCGCTCTCCGCCGACACGATCCGCGGCGCCTGCTCGGCCCATTGCGCCACGCTGCGCACCGGCGGCGGCCGCAGCCCCTCGGCGAAGGCCCGCGCCAGGACCGGCAGCGCCGGCTTCAGCCCGTCGATGGTTTCAGTCGGCACGGGCCGGCTCGGCTTCGGTGGCGACGGCCAGGCGGCGATAGGAATCGGCCAGCTCGGTCAGCACCTTGCGGTTGGCCTCCTCGATCTTGACGCGGATCACCGCGACGTCGGCGATGCCGGCCAGGTCGGTCGCCAGCAAGTCGGATGCCGCCAGCAGCTTGTCGCGCAGCTCGCGCGCCAGCGTCTCGAACGCATCCTCGACTTCGCGGCGATCGACCAGGTTGCCCAGCCGCTCCTCGAGCTCGATCGCGGCCATGCGGGCCTTGATGCGCTCGTGATCGGCGCGATGGCTGTTGACCGTGTCGGACTTTTCCGGCGCTTCGGCGTTGACGGCCGGCGGCATCGGCAGAGCAGCTTGCGGCGGGCGCTGCAGGCGCGGATCGATATTGTCGCGCCGCGCCGCGATCACCTCCTCGACGTCGACCAGCGGCCGATCGGCGGCGCCCCGGTTCGGGATCTGCCCGCGCGCCACCTGGCGGCTCAGCGTCGAGTGCGAGATCGGATAGCCGGCGCTGGTCAGCGCCTTGGCCGCGGCGCGCAGCGGCAGCGGGTTGAGGCCGCGGCCGGCGACCGGCGCGCGTCCGCCGGCGGCGGTATGGCCATCGGCGGCAGCCTGCATCTTCGATACTCCACCCTGTTGCGCGGCGTTCCCCCGACGCACCGCGACCAAGCGATTGATATTCCTGCGTTGCGTCCTACCGTCCCGGTGCAGCCGGTGCGGCGGTGCAGGGCCGGCACCGCCGGTGCACCCCTCCGCGTGACCCCTACTGGAAAACCCCGGGGCCCCCGTTGCCCGTATAGCGCGGCGGACGGGGAAGGACCCGAGGCGGTAGGGGTGCGCGGCTTGAGCGGTGACGGTGACGACAGCGGCATCAGCGTCGGCACCGTCACCATGACATCGAAGGCCGGAAAAGAAACGCCCCGGCTGGGGTCTCTCCCGGCCGGGGCGCGCTCATCGCCTGACGATAGCTGATTCACTACGCCTTTTTGTCAACTTTGACAACTCCGTTCTTTCGCGACCTCATCACCCCGTCGCGCCCCACCTTTGGCGCCTGTGCCGACCACTCGCGCCGCCGGAAATAGAGATCCTCCTGGCGCATGCTGTCCTGGTCGACCTCCGCTGCCTGAATGGTCCCGAGCCGGATCTCGAACCCGTTGGAGAACGCGCGCCCCTTGGTCTTGCGCTTCGGTGCTCCCAGCATCCACGCCTTCATGTCGAAGGTCAGCAGCCGCGTGCGGCTCTCGGCATCGACCGGCCGGCCCTCGGCATTCCACGTCGCCGCCAGCCCCTCGACCACGCGATAGAACCGACGCCGCACGCCTTCGTAGGACATGGGCTGCGTTCCCATTCCCTGATTGGCCTTCAGCTGCTTGGCAATTCGGCGCCAGCTTTTGCCGACCGCTGCACCCCACAGGATCACCCGGTCGGTCGGCGGCATCATCGCCACCAGCATCACCGTTTCCTCGTGCAGCCTGTGCTCGACATCCGACGGCGGCACCGGCCGCAGCGGCCCGCTCTCGATCGAGTAGCCGTTCTTGCTCTCCCAATCGACACCAGCCGGCGGCGACGGCATCGAGCAGCCATGGCCACGCGGCCCCGGCCTGGCCGTGCCTTCCTCGATGCGCCGCGCCACGTCGGCCATCAGCAGCAGCCGCATCAGCACCAGGGCCGGCGTCCAGTAGACCACCCGCCCCTGCTCGCTGTACCGCACGCCCAGTCCAATGCCGCCGCCAATGCCCATGCTCAACCCTCCCCGCCTTTGCCCAGCCCCAGCCGCCCGGTCGCCGCCGGCGCCCACACCCAGCCGATCTCGCGGCAGATGGCGTCGATCTGCGCCTGCCACGCCGACCCCGCCTGCTCGATCGGCCCATGCCGCGCCCGCCGCATCCGACACACCAGCTGCCGCAGCCGGTCGTCCATCTGCGCCCGCGTCAGCACGATCCTCGATGCCCCGCGCTGCACCGCCGCCTGCGCCTTCTCGCGCGCCAGGCCGATGATCTCCGCCTGCACCAGCTCGTGCATGCCGGCCATCTCGCTGGTGTGATCGGCCTCCCACGCCTCGACGAGTTTCCGCTGCGCCTTCGCCTGCTCGTGCCAGCGCCGCCGCAGCTCGCGCCGATGCGCCTCCGCCGGATCGAGGCGTTCGCTATTGGCTCCGGTGCTCATGCCCGCACCGTTTGCCGAGCCTGCAGCGGTCGCTCAGGGTAAAGCCCGCAGCGATGGCGCTTGGATATCTCCCGCACCAGCTGCAGCGAGCGCTCGTGTTCGGGATCGGCCGCATCGTAGGCCGCCCACAGGATCTGCATCGCCGTGACGGGGCTGTTGCCGTACTCGGTTTCGAGCAGTTTTTTCACCCGCTCATAGGCCTGAATCTGGTCGGCTTCGACGGCCGGTTTCGCACCCGATCCGAGGTCATTTCCGACCCCGATTCGCACCCCGCCCGCGCCGCCCTGCGACACGCGAAAACCGCCCGCCCGCAAAGCCGCAACCGCCTGATTTTGCTGCCCTTCCCCCTCCCCAAACCCTCGCGCGCGTAGACTCTTTCGTAGCGATGTCGAAGCAGAAGAAGACGATTCAGAAAAGGATTCGGAAGGGGAAGGGGGGTGCAGGGGGGAAGGGGATTTCGTAGCCGGTTTCGTAGCCGGTTTCGTAGCCCCTTTCGTAACCCTGTTCGTAGCCCCGTTCGTAACGCCGTTCGTACCCGTCTCCGAACCGCCATTCGTATCGCTCTCGTAGCGCCGCGCGACATTGGCGCGGTTGACCGCCGAGCGCGCGCCCTCCGCCGCCATGCGCCGCGAGAACACGACGCCCTCCGCCGTGCGCGACGCCGCGCCCTGGCGCAGCAGCTCCTCGAGGCAGCGCCGCGCCTCCGCCGGCGTGCAGCCGCCCAGCCGCGCCACCTGCTCGATCGTCGGCGGCGTGCCCCGCACCAGCAGGTGCCCGCGCGGCTCGGCCTCGTCCATGATGGTCAGCAGCTGCGCCCACAGCCCGCGCGCCGCCAGCGAGCAGGACTGCAATTCGATGTCGGCCCGCCAGACGCGCCCGAAGAACGCAAACCCATCCTCACGCCGCGCCATCGCCTGCCCCCGTCTCCGTCTCCGTATCCGCCCCCGTCTCCGGCGGCATGCGCGCCGCGATCTCCGCCACGGCCGTGCCGACGTCGCCGGCGCAGGCCTCGTACAGCGCCACGGTCGCCGTCTCGCCTGCCGCCAGCCGCCGCTGCACGGCGCGCACCGAATGAATGACATTGGAATGATCGCGGTCGATCGCCGCGCCGATCGCCGGCAGCGACAGGCCGCGGCAGTGCTCGCGCGCCAGGAAGCAGAACATCTGCCGCGGCCAGGCGGCGTCGCGACCGCGGCGGTCGCTGGCCATCAGTGCCAGGTCGATGCCGGCCTGGCGCGCCACGATCGCCAGCAGCCGCTGCATCAGCACGCGCTCCAGCGCCCGCCGCCGCGCATGCGGAGAGGCGCTCCGCTGCCGACCGCCCGCCGCATCCGAGCGCGCCGCCAGCCGCCGGCGCAAATCGTCGATGGTCGACAGCAGCAGATCGCGCTCGGCTTCCAGGTCGGCGATGCGCCGCGCCTGGCGCGACAGCCGCACCTCGCGCTGCCGCGGGCCGCAAGGCGGCGCCGATCCCGACGGGGCCGGGCGCGCCTCGGTCGCGCCGCCGCCATTGGGAAACCGCGCATCGTACAGCGCCACCATCAGAACAGCCTCCCCTGCCCGCCGGCATCAGGCAGCGGCGGCGCCAGCACCGACCGCGCCTCGTCGGACGGCACATGCGCCGGGCAGTACCAGCGCGCATCCGACCCGTCGCGCGCCACCCCGCCGAAGCCGCGCGAGGCGTACTCGCCGCAACCCGGATGGCCGCACCGCGGCGCGAAGCGTTTGGGGTCGGTCATGCCACAACCTCGCCGAACTTGCCGACCTGGTTGCCCCAGGCATCCCAGCCCGGCCGCGTGTTGCGCGCGAACATCTCCAGATAGGGGCCGTCGACCAGCCGCTCGATGCGCTCGTAAACGCAATCGGGCTTGCGGCTGTGCTCGCGGCGCGGTGCGATGATTCCCTGGCGCACGTCCTTGCCGCGCCGTTTGGGCCGACCGCGCGTCGCCAGCAGGCACGGCTCGGTGTTGGCCCGCGTCCAGTAGCCCAGCCCTGCGAATGGCGTCTTGTCGTCGGCGAATAGGCGGTAGGGATCGGCCTTCATCCACGAGAAGGCGCACGTCTTGTATTCGAACCCCCAGGACTCAATCACTCGGAACGACTTTTGCAGCACCGGCCAGCATGTCCACATGAACAGCACGCAGTCGGCAGCGGCGACGGTGGCAACCGGCAGGGCGCAGAGCTGGTCGATTGTCAGCGTGTCGTAATGCGCATCAACCGAGCGCGACGGATAGCCAGCTTCCGTCTTCTTCGGACGCCCGCCCCACAGGCTGTTGAACTGCCAGGGCGGGTCGGCCAGCACGACACGATAATGGTTCGGCTTCAGCCCCTCCATCACGCCGCCTCCCGCCCCGCGGCGTCAGCGCTGTCGCTGTCGCTGTCGCGCCGCAGATTGGCCAGCACCAGCGCCGTCGCCACCGGCGGGCACACCGAGTTGCCGACCATGCGGTACTGCGCCGTCTTGTTGAGCCGCTTGCCGCCCTCGACCATCGGGTCGATGACGTAGGAATCGGGAAACCCCTGCGCCCGGTAGAGCTCGCGCGGCTCCAGCATGCGCATGCCGATATCGACGATGGCGTAGTCGACGCCCTCGACCGTCACCAGCCCGAACCGGGCCTTGGTCGTGACCGCATGCGCCGGCTCGGCCAGCGTCTGGCCGGTGCCCTGCCCGTAATACTTGATCAGGAAGGCGCGCACCTCGGCGTAGTGCCGCGCCGTCTGCACCGTATGCAGCGGTTCGGCGACCGACTGGCCGTCCTTCGCCGTGCCCTTCAGCTTGACCAGGTGCGAGGCGACCAGCTGCTGCTGGCTGCCAGACGCCGTCACCGTCGACACCGGCTGGCGCAGGTCGCGCCCCGCCATTCGGGCGTTGTTCGGCCCGGCATTGTGCTGGGCCAGGAACACCGCCACCTTCTTCAGCTGCGTGCTGCGCACCGTCGCCGTCGGCAGCGGATCGGCCAGGCGCGCGCCGACGCTCTCGCCGTTGTGCTTGTCGAGATAGGCCGCCACCAGGCTGCCGCCATTGCCGGTCGGCACGATGGTCGGCATCGGCGCGTCGATCGCCAGCGACCGCGGTTCCTGTCCGTCCCGCTCGCCATAGCGCGGCACCATGTACGGCGCCACCAGCGCATGCTCGCCGCGGTTGGCCGTCGTGAAGGTGCGCGCCGGCTCGCGAATGTCATGCACGCGGTCGTCGCCGCGATGCGTGATCGGCACGGTGTACGGCGCCACCAGCCCGAAGCGCGGCGCGCCGGCCATCACCGTATGCAGCGGTTCGTCCAGCGTCTGGCCGACGCTGTTCTGCTGGAACTTGACGATGAACGGATCGGCCGCGTCGATGACGAAGCGCTGCACGCCGCGCGCGATGCGCCGCAAGGTCGCCTCGGCCAGCGGCCGCTCGCGCTCGAAGATCGAGCGGCAGGGAGTCGTCCAGTCGATGCACTCGGCGACGGCGCGATAGGGCTTCAGCGTCGCCGCGAAGAGATCGCCGCGCCCGATCGCCGGCCCGTTGGTCGGGCGCGGCCAGGAGATCGGCTCGCCGTCGCGCCTTGCGACGATGAACAAGCGCTTGCGGATGGTCGGCGTGTCGTAATCCTTCGCCGCCAGCTCGCGCCATTCCAGCGCGTAGCCGAGGTTGCGCAGCCGCGTGCACCAGCGCTTGAAGGTGACGCCGCGGCGCGCCGGGTCGGGCCGGTCGCCGAGCAGCGGCCCCCAGGTCTGGAACTCCTCGACGTTCTCCAGCATGATGACGCGCGGGCTGACCGCGGCGGCCCAGCGCACCACCACCCAGGCCAGGCCGCGGATCTGCTTGCTGACCGGCTTGCCGCCCTTGGCCTTGCTGAAATGCTTGCAGTCGGGCGAGAACCACGCCAGCCCGACCGGCCTTCCGGCGCAGGCTTCCACCGGATCGACGTCCCACACCGATTCGCAGTAGTGCTTCGTCGTCGGATGGTTGGCCATGTGCATGGCGATGGCTTCGGGGTCGTGGTTGATGGCGACGTCGACCGAGCGGCCGATCGCCGCCTCGATCCCCGTGCTGGCCCCGCCGCCGCCGGCGAAATTGTCGACCACGATCTCCCCCGGTCGCAGCATCACCCCGCCTTCCTTTCCATCCGCTCGCAGATGTTGGCGAGCGCGCGCAGGTAGTGCGCCGCCTGCACGCCGCCGGCGTAACGCTGCAGCAGCTTGCCGGCGGCGATGGCGACGCCCGCCGCGACCTCGCCTTCCTTGAACTGGCCCTGGGCGATGTCGGCGAAGGTGATGACGCTGGTCGCGACCTGCGCCGAGCGATCCGAATCGATGCCGCCGAACAGACGCAGCCCGGCAACCAGTTCGCGCGCTTTGTCGACGAAGCTCACTGCAAATCCTCCGCCAGGCGACCGACGCGCGCCGCGGCGCGCTCCCCCTCACCCTTGCCCTCTCCCCGCTGGGGAGAGGGGATTCGGCCATCGGCATCGGCGCGCGGCTGCTGACGCCCCGGCGGATGCTTGACGCGATCGCGCCACCACTTGCTGTTGCCGTCGTTGACGTTCCTGAACGGGTGGAACACGAGGAAGACTTCGGAGTCGTCAACTCCCGCCGCAGGCGGGAGTTGGAGTGCGCGCGGGTCAGCGCGCCAGGCATCGGACAGAAACCCCCAGCCCTTGCGATAGGGCCCGTGCGCGAACAGCGACCAGCTGGTGGCGGCGCCTTCGGGCACCAGCACGCGATGGAAGTCGGAGCCCCGCAGCGCATAGCCCCGCCCCGGCCGGCGCGACACGTAGCGCAGGCGCCGACCAAGATGGCTGACGCCGTCGAGACGTTCCTCGACGTAGCCGCCGCAGAGCTGCACCGCCAGCGCATGGTCCCAGGGATGGTCGTGCACGCCGCGATCGGGATCGGAGCGCAGATAGTGATGCAGGTAGACCGCGCCGCCGCCCCAACGCGCGCCGATCAGCGGCAGCCAGCGCGGGATCTCGCACAGGAAATAGCGCTCGAACAAGGGCGCGGTTTCTTCCGGATTCCGCTCGGTCTGGCCGTCGATCACCCGCAGCGGCCTGGTGCCGGCGAAGCGATGCAGCAGGTCGCGCAGTCTTGGAATTCTCATTCCGCCCTCCCGGTAGTGCGCCGGCCGCCGGCGTCGTAGCCCGGCAGCGGCGCATGACAGGCTTCGATTTCCGCGCTCAGGCTGGCGTTGCACGGATCGCAGCGCCGGCGGCCGAAATGCGCCGACAGGAACGGCTCCCGGCACAGCAGGCACTTGCGCATCCGCGCCTGCGGCCCCTGCGCCACCGTCGTCAGCGCCGGCGCGCATCTAAAAGCGCCGTGCCCGCTCACGCGCCGGCCCCCGCCTGTTCGACCCCGGCCTTCTCGATGCGCGCGATCTCGCTCTCGTATTCGGCGATGGCGCGCTCGTGCTCCAGCCGCTCGCGGTCGCCGACCGACTGCGGCAGCAAGTCCCGCCGCGCCAGGATGCGCCCGCGCAAACTGGCGATCATCGCGCCGGGGAACAGCGCCGCGCTGCGCGTGCCGCCGCGCTTTCTCCTTCCGTCAGGCTGGGCGGCGCGAAGCATCTCGCCCGCCCCCGAAAGATCGGCGCTATCGAGAGAAGATCCTTCGCTGCGCTCAGGATGACGGGGTGAGGAATCCACCGCCGCCGGCTTCAGCAGATGCAGTCGTCGCTTCATTGCCGGTCCCCTTTCTCGCGCGCCTTCCACTTCGCCAGCACCGCCGGCGGGCGGCCGACGCCGCGTTCCGCACCAAGGGCGCGCACCATGGCTGGCGTGTATTTCGATCGGGACTGGTAGGAGCGCCGCTGCACGCCGCGCGTCGGCACTGCATGGCCGGCATCAAGGCCGGCGAACACCACGGGATGGGGCTGCCGCGAAAAATCGAAGGCAGCCAGCGCCGCCAAAGCCGTCAGATAGGATCTCATCGCCCCTCCTCCTCGTCCTGAGCCCCGTCGAAGGACGCCGCCGGCAGCAGCGCCGCGCGCAGGGCCGCCAGGGTGCGCAGCGTGTCGTCGATATGCTTGATGCCCTCGCGCGCCTCGGCCCGGTCGACCCGGCCGTCCTGCAGGGCGGCGATCATGCCGGCGATGGTCTCGCCGGATTCGCGCGCCGCCTCGGCGGTCAGCGCGTGCAGCGCCGACGATCCGCCGGCGCAGCCGAGCGGCAGGAAAACGCCCTCGGCCAGCGCCGCGAAATAATCCGCCAGCGCGGGTGCTGCCGCCGTGGTCAGCGCCGCCGCCTGCGACAGGTGCAGCTCGTGGTCCGACTGCTCGTCGGCATAGGCGTAGACCTGCGACTTGCCCTTGCGCAGCGTCAGCATGACCCGCGGCACCCCGCCCGCCTGGTCGAACAGCCGCGCCACCGCGGCCTTCAGCGAGCCGGGATCCTGCCGCTTGGCCGGCCGGAACCGCTCCGCCCGCTTCCGCTTTTCCACAGAGGCCAGCGGTGCCAGATGTGTTGCCATGGACGATTGGTGGATCCGCTGGGCGCTCATGCCGCCTCGCCTTTCTTCTCCCTCTCCCCAACGGGGAGAGGGCCGGGGTGAGGGGGCGTCTCCGGCAATTCATCGCCCGGCCGCCAGCCGGCGGGGATCACCGCCTCGAGCTTGCGCAGGGTTTCGGCGCGCGGATTCCAGTCGGGGCTGTCGAGATCGCGCAGGGTCGATTCGTTCAGCCCGACCTCGTTACCCAGCCTGTAGATCGTCCAGCCGGCGGCCTTGCGGAAAGCGCGGATGCGCTCGATGGTGATGTCGGTCGGGGTCGGTGCCATGACCGGAGTGTATTCGCGACATTTCGCGAATGTCAACGCCGACATTCGCGAAACGTCGCGGTCGCGATATATCGCGGGCTGCGTCAGCATCGTTGCCATGAAGAACTACGATGCGGAGAAGCGCCGGACGGCCCTGCGACGGCTGATGAAGGAGCGCGGTCTGTCGGTCAACGGCTGGGCCAAGGCCGCCGGCCTCAGCGAAGGCGGCCTGCGCGACTTCCTCTCGGGCAAGAGCAGCAGCCTGACCGACCGCACCTACGTCAAACTGGCCAACGCTGTCAGTTTGCCGGCATCCGTGTTGCGCGGCGACGAGGCCGCCCCGACCGAACTGCCGCTCTGGGGCTATGCCGGCGCCGGCGAAATCGTCCACCCCTTCGACGGCGACGACCCGCCGCCGCTGGAAACCGTCGAGGCGCCGCCCGGGCTGAAGAACGGCGCGGCGGTGATCGTGCGCGGCGATTCCATGCTGCCGCGCATGCAGGACGGCGACGTGATCTTCTTCGAGCTGCGCGAGCTGCCGCCCGAGCGCCTGCTCAACGAGGAATGCGTCGTGCGCCTGGCCGCGTCAGCCGGCGCGCAGGGCCCGATCCTGGTCAAGAAGCTGACCCGCGGCACGAAGAAGAACCGCTACCACCTGGTCAGCGTCAACCCCGCCGTGCCGCCGATGGAGGATCAGGCCGTCGCCTGGGCCGCCGCCATCATGTGGATCCGCCGCCGCCAGCCGAAGCGCTGAGGAGATAGCCCGTGGCCGACCAGACCGACGACAACGCCGCGCCGCCAAAATACCGCACCGCGCTGCGCGACATCGACGCGATCGGGGACGTCGCCAGCGACCGCGTCGCCTACCTGACCGCCATGGTTTCGGACCTCGCGATCATGAACGCCCAGCAGATGCTGCTGCTGACGCAGATCCGCAAGCACCTGCTGCAGGCTGCGCCCGTCGATCGCGACGCTTTCGACGCCGCCTGGCGGCCGCTCGAGAAACTTTTTCTGGAACACGCCGAGGCCGTCCAGCGCCTCGCCGGAGAACATGGCGCTGGCGACAGCGGAGCCGGAGACCGGAGCGATGGCTGACAACGACATACCCAGCGCCTCGGCCAGCTACGCCGACAACGTCGTGCATCTCGCCGTTCCCGAGCGATTGACAGGCGGGCGCGACGGTGGCGATGATGGCGGCATGAACGCCCGCCTCGACCGCCTCGAGAAACGCGCCGACGGCTTCGACGCCAAGCTGTCGCAGGCGCTGGTCGATCTCGCCGAGATCAAGGGCCGGCTGTCCAACCTGCCGACCACCTTTCAGGTCATGACCTGGTTCGTCGGCGTCGCCATCGGCCTGGTCGCCCTGACCTTCGCCATCGCGCGGGTGATGTAGCGCCCGCCGTCATTCTCGGCGGCGCCATGCTGTTGCGGTAGCTATTTCGTCTTGCGCCTGCTCCTGGGTGGCGCCGGCACGGGCGGCATGGTGTCGAGCAGGCTGGCGATCATCCCGGCGGGGATCGTCGAAACGATGTCCTTGCTGCCCCCTTGGCTGAACACCTTGAACGTGATTCCCTCTTTCGCGCCACGCCGCATCTGCGCCTCGCTCAGATAGATATAGGCGAATTCGTCATAAAGGCAGGTGCGAAAGGCCGCCACGCAGGAACTGACGTCGCGGCTGCGCACCAGAAACTCCATCATCTCACCGCCTTCCAGCGCCGCGCCACTGAACCGACGCCATGAGCGATCGCGATAGATAGCGCTCCATTGCACGAGGTATTTGCGCTCTGCCGTCTTGCGGTCGACGATGCCGACCAGCACGAAGATCCGCGTCGTATCGGGATCGACGTTGACGGAATGCGATTCGCTCTCGTACTGCACATGCGGCCGGAAAGGATCGTCCCTGATCTCCGTCTTGTAGAGCTGCGCCAATGCGGCAGGCGCAATCACGGCAACGAAGGCGCCGACGGCAGCGGCGGCCGCTTTAGCTCGGCAGGCGGCGGGCGCCTTCTTCCAGTGCCGTAACGAACTCGAATTCCTCATTGGTAATCACTCCGTCAGCATCGACCATGCGTCGCAATGTTCGGGCGATCGACCGCCACTCGTCTGCAGGCAGGAATCGCGTCGATCGCATGGCCTTTCCGAACAGCTTGTCGTCCGGATGCAGCCGCCGCAGCTGCGCCCGCACCTCGTCTTCCGGCAGGTGCTGGTAGTCGCGATGCGCGTCGAGCACGTAATCGTAAAGGACATCTTCCTCCGAGCGGTGCAAACCATCGCAGCGCGCCAGCCGCACCATCAGCACGAGCGGTGTCTTCAGACCGTGCAGCGCCCGCGCCACCAGCGCCGCCGGTTCGTCATCGTCGTCATCCCAGCTGAGGCTGCCCAGGAAGCGATGCCGGTCCTCGAAAACTTCGCCGGTCTCGACGCTGATGAAACTGCGTATCCGAGACTGGTAGAAGCTGCGCGGCTCGCAGGCCTCGTGGCAATAGGCCGAATACCAGTAGTCTGACCGCACCGGCCGGATGCCGCGCAGCGTGATCCTGCGCCTGCTGAACTCGCCGTAACCGTCGACGTATTCGATGATGAAGGTCTGGCCGATCATGTTGTAGACGCCGCGCGGCACCCGCTCCGGCCTCGTCGACAGTACCGGCACGATGCCGGCCGGAAGTTCGGGCGCCGCAATTTCATGGCCGCGAACCCGTCGGCGCAGAATATCCGTCAGCATGATCCCCTCCCGACTGCGGTTGCTTTTCCCCACAGCCGCACAACGCCTGACGAATCCTCCCAAATCCGGCCGCAAGTCGCTATTCGCGATATATCGCGACTTTCCGCTTGACGGCTTCGCGATTTTTCGCGAACCTCCCTCCCAGCCGCACCCCGGAAGTGAGCCGGGCAGGCGGCAGGGCCGGAAATGCTTACGCCGGCCCGACGTTCAGGCGACCGCCCGCTGCTGCCGTTCCAACCACTCCCCACGCCGGCAGCGGGCGGAATTCGACAACCGGAGGAGAGCAACCATGTTCGATCTGATCGACGCCGCCAAAGCGGAGATGGAGGACGCCGGCGCGCTGCTGGCCAGCCTGTCCAGCGGCCGGATGATGGGCGAGCGCCAGCGCCTGCTGACGGCGCTGGCCGCCAGCACGGCCCGCCTGCATCGCCTCGCCGAGGCGGCCTGCGTCGTCGGCGAGGTCGAGATCGCCGGCGTCGACCGGAGCTTCGCTGCCCATCGCCGCGATATCACCGGCACAGGCGCCGACGCGGCCAAGGCCGGCGAAACCGTCTGGCCGACGGCGCGAACGGAATCGATCCTCCAGAATCTGGAGGAGTTGGTGGCCTCTATTCGGGGCGGGCGACTTCCAACTCGCGCACCCGCTGATCCAGCTCCTGAAGGTCGCTGATCATGCCCGCCAGCAGCCTCTCCAGATGGTCGGCGTATTTGTCGAGATCGCGCCGGGGCATGCCGGCGAAATTGCCTTGGAACGCCCGCATCGTCGCTTCCGAGGTCTTCATCTCTTCCTCCGTGGGTTGTGGAACGCACACGGTGGAACGCCCCGCCGGCCGGTGTCAACGCGCCGGCGGCGGGGCGGCCCTCGGAGTCGCCTGATGTCGATCTACAACCAGCGCCAGGAAGACGCACGAATCGACACGATGCTGCGCGACGTCGCCCTGCCCGACGCGCCGCCATCCCGCCTCTACCTCGACCCCGCCGGCGGCTACCTGCGCCAGGTCGGCTGGCGGAAGACCGCGCGCCAGCAGCAGCGCCTGGTCCGCTGCATGGGCGCGGCGATGGCGCAGCTGGCGGCCGGCGACGGCGCCTGCACCGAGCAGGATTTGCGCGCCCACGGCTTCACCCGCGCCGAGATCGCGGCCCACAGGGACGCCGCGACGCTCTACGCCCGCACCATGGGAGGTATTGATGTTTGATTTGTCGTCAACTCCCGCCCCAGGCGGGAGTGCGAGTGCGCGCGGGTCAGCGCGCCAGAGATCGGACGGCCGCGACCCGCGCGCCACGGTCGAATGTCCCGACGGCCGGATTCGCCGCATCGGCTCGGCCTACAGCAAGCAGGACATCGCCACGCTGCGCCTGCTGATCGAGCGCCACTGCACCACGCAGGACATCGCCCGCCATTTCAACGTCACCGACGCGGCGATCAAGATGCTGATGCACCGCCACGGCATCAAGCGCCCCCGCCCGACCGTGGCCGAGGTGCTGGCGTCTCTTGCCCCTTCTCCCCAACGGGGAGAAGGCCGGGAACCTGCCCCGGACTTGATCCGGGGTGAGGGGGCGCCCTACGTCACGAATCCCCCTCACCCCAACCCTCTCCCCGGCGGGGAGAGGGAGCCTGTACCCGTCGTCGACCTGCTCGACGACCGCTCGCGCTACCTCTGCCGCGTCGAGCTGCACGAGATCGACGAGCGCCACCAGTGCCGCGTGCGCCGCGTCACCGGCCCGCTCGATCGACCCGGCGCGGCCGGCCAGTGGGCCACCTACCCGCTGCACCGCCTGGCGATCCCGCTGGCGCAGCGCCCGGCCATCCTCGAAGCCGCCCGCGCCCGCCACGCCGCCACGCTCGAGCGCCGCGCGGCGCTGCATCCCACCCCTTATCCCCCGCGGGGAGAAGGCCGGGATGAGGGGGCC
>JBFXDA010000038.1:0-38883 GCA_050181585.1 Reyranellaceae bacterium | reverse complement strand
CGGTCAGGACGGGTATGACGAAGAAGCACCAGACCAGTTGGACGAGGCCCGGAATGTAGCGGAAGAACTCGACGTAGCAGGTTGCCGGGAAGCGGACGAGCAGGGTCTTGGAGGTGCGGCCGATGCCGACGATCAGCCCTATCAGCAATCCGAAGAAGAGCGCGACCGCCGACAGCTTGAGAGTGTTCAGGACGCCCGTGAGCAGCCATGGGATGCTGTTCAGCACAAAGGTGAAATCCCATTGATAGTCCATGGCTACCTGTCCACCCGCGCCAGGTGGCGCTCGAGAACGCGGACCGCCTGGCCGGCGGAGAAAATGATCACGAAGTAGATCGCGCCGACCATGGTGAAAATCTCGATCGGCCGGTAGCTCGTGGAGGCGGCCGTGCCGGCGTTGTAGAACAGCTCCGGATAGGTGACGACGCCGGCCAGAGACGTGTTCTTGATCACCTCGATCACCAGCAGGAAGAAGACCGGAAGGATCTTTCGGAACGCCTGCGGCAGAACGATATAGCGAAGGCTGGTATTGTACGGCATGCCCAGCGCCTTGGCCGCTTCCCACTGTCCCTTGGCCACGGCCTGCAAGCCGGCGCGGACCAGCTCGGCCATGAAAGCGGATGCCTGCAGACCGAGCGCCAGCGTCACCGCCACGTAGGTGTCGAGGTTCACCTGGATCAGCACCGGCAGCGCGTAATAGCACCAGCAGATCAGGACCAGAGCGACGGAGGTCCTGAAGAAGTCGATATACGCCACCGCTATCACGGACAGGATCGGCACCTTCCGGTATCGGATCAGCCCCAGGAGCAGACCGAGCGGAACGGCGAGGCACATGGCGGAACCGAGCAGCTTGAACGTGTTCAATCCGCCCCACAGGATGCTGGGCAGATAGGCAAGCGCCACTCCGAAGTTCCACTCATACGCCATGGCCGGCCCGCTTGTCTGGCAATGCCGGATGCATCGCCGTGGTCAGGAATGCGGCGCGTTCAGCGCGCCGCCGTCACCTGAATCGCCACCAGGAATTCCGGAGCGTACAACCGCGTCTCGATCGGCGTACGGCACGGCGTGCTGCCCGGCACGACCCACGCGTCCCAGATCTCATTGACGGCATCGAAGTCGCGCAGGTCCTTGAACATCACGAAAGCGCTCAACAGCTTCGACTTGTCGGTGCCGCATTCGGCGAGATACCGGTCGATCTGCGCGAGAATCTGCTTGGTTTGCTCCGCCACGGACGGCACCGGGTTTGCGGCCACCTGGCCTGCCAGATAGACGGTGTCGCCGTGCACCACTGCCTTGCTGTATCGCGGACCGATGCCGAAACGCTGAATTGCCATGATGACGCCCCTCGTTGGTGTTATGTGATTTTGTCATGCAATGAACATGAACTCTTACGTCTTATTGCGCCTTGAGATGGATTTCCATTCGTAGATTGGACTGACTTGGTAAATTTTCGGAATGAACTTTAGCAGATTGGCTACGCTCTCGGTTTCATGGTTTGAGCCGTCTGACCTTCTAACGAACGAGAGAAACTCTGAATTTGCACACGCCGGAGGCGAGCTGTTTTTCCGAGATCGATCCAGACCTCTCGCGGAAGCGAAGCTGGCCACGAGAACCTAGAACTTCCGTAGAGCATAGGGTCTCTGATCAATGAATGTTGGTTGCCCGGCCGCCAGCTCGCCAACCAGCCTGCCGGTTACCGCGCAACCGGTCACTCCATAATGCGAGTGTCCAAACGCGAACAGGACGTTTGGAAAATGGGGCGACCTGTCAATGACGGGCAGTCCGTCCGGCAGCGACGGACGAGCTCCCATCCACGTCGTCGCGCCGTCGCCCTGAATGGAAGGAAGCATCGCCTTTCCCAGCGCCAGCAACTTTGTTGCCCGCCTGGAGTCCGCCGGGGCATCGACGTCGGCAATCTCCACGGTGCCGCTGATCCGCAGTCCTTCTTCCATTGGCGTGACGGCATAACCGTGATCGAGGTTGATCAGCGGCACGCGCGGCGCGCCCGATGGATCGGGAAGCATCATGTGGTAGCCGCGCTCGGCGACCAGCGGGACTTTCGTGCCGAGCATGGCGGCCAGCCGATGCGACCAGGATCCGGCCGCGATAACCACCAGGCCGCTCGGGATCGCCCCTTTTTCGCTGCTGACGGCCGTTACTTTGTCGCCTTCGACTTGAAAACCCGTCGCATTCAGAGGGACGATCTCGCCGCCGCGCTGCACGACGCTGTTTGCCAGGTGAGTGACCAGCCGATGCGGGTTGGTGGTATGGCCGTTATCCGGGAAGTACAGCCCGCTGACGATAGTCGTCGCCAAGGCGGGTTCCAACTCGCGGACTTCCTCGCCCAGCAGCAGCCGGGTTTCCACGCCGGCCTGGCGCCGGAGCTCGGTGGCTAACGGGGTGCCTTTGGCTCCGTCCGGCTTGGCCGATACATACAACTGGCCGACCCGCGACAGCAGCTCGGGCGCGCCAACATCATCGAGCAGCGATTTGAACTCGGTCAGGGACGATCGATGGAGCGCCCTCATGGCGACGGAAATGGACCGCACCCGCTCCACAGAGGACGATCTCAACCAGGCCATCAGCCACGGAAAATGGCGAAAACCGTCCTGCCAGCGGATCGACAGGGGACCGAGAGGATCCAGCAGATATCCGGGAATCTGGCGCCAGATGCCTGGCATCGCCAGGGGGATGCAGGCGCCGGGGGCGATTATCCCGGCATTGCCGTACGAGCAAGCCGTGCCTGGCGGGCGGCCGTCCAGAAGAGTGACGCGGTATCCGGCACGCTGCAGGTAGATCGCGCAGGTAACGCCGATGATGCCGGCACCCACCACCGTTGCGTGCTGTTCAACCGCCATTCGTGTCGACCGTCCGCTGGGTGACCGCCTTGCTACTTGGCCATGCTGGTCAGTTTCAGGAAGTTCTCGCTTGAAATGGGTATTCCCGATGCCATCGATCGCTGTCTGGTCTTGTACCTGCGGTCGCCGGGATAGCGCCCTGCCCCGGATTCGGAGATCGCCGCCAGCAGATCGTTTACTCGATCGCCGAAGCGCTCGTTGGCCGACTTGGCGTTGACAAGGAGCAGGAACTGGCCCGCCAGCGAGGTCAGCGACACGCCTTTGGGCGATTGGTCCTCGAAGCCGAAACGGCCGCCGGTCAAGGCGGCGGCAAGAATCTCGACCATCACCGCGATCGAAGCGCCTTTGGCGCCGCCGATCGGGAACAGCGCGCCGCCATTCAGGATCTCGGATGGCTTCCCGGTGGGGTTGCCCTGGGAGTCGCAGCCAACACCAGGCCCTACCTCCCTTCCCGCCGCCGCGGCGATGAGAAGTTCGCCGACCGACATGACGCTGGCGGACTGATCCCAGACCATCGGCCGGTGATTGCTGCGCGGCGCGGCAAAGGCAAAAGCGTTGGTTCCCACGACCGGCGCATGTCCGCCCCAGACAGCCATGCGCCGCTTCGAGTTGACGCAGGTGAAGGCGACGAACCCGGCCTCGGCGAAGCCCTCGATGTCGGGCCAGAGGGCGGCATAGTGATGGGAATCCCTGATCAGCAGAACGGCCACGCCGTTCCGCTCGGCCATCTCCAACAGTTCGGCACGGGCCGCCGCCAGGGCCACCTGCGCAAAACCGTTCCTTGCGTCGACGCGAAGCTGCCCTGGGGTAGCACGAGTGATCTGGGGTCGTGCGGCGCCATCCACCCATTTCGTCTGAAGGGATTGCACATATCCGGGCAGCCGCAGGATGCCGTGGCCATGCGCGCCATCCCGCTCCGCCGCCACGATCGTGCCGGCGACAGGACCGATATTGTCCTCCAGCAAGCCGGCTTTCCCGAGAACCTTGCCAACGAGATCGGTGAGTTCTGCGGGCGTTACCACAACGCCGGATGGATCGGTCATGCCGTTGGTCCGTCCCGAAAAACCTCCGGCCGCCTGCGATAGTTGCAGGCGGCCAGCGGATTCCAGCCTACTTGTTGATCACAGACTCGGTCTTGCTGATATCGATGCCGCGGAAGGTGTAGACATCGCTCAGCGCTTGCTGCACCACGCCGTTATTCGCCAGATACTGGATGGACGTGGCCAGATAGCTCTTCCAGCGCTGATCCACCTCCTGTCGGATGCCGGTGCCGGCCGGATAGATGGCGGCCGGCTGCGGCATCTTCACCCGCGTTCCCGGCAGCCTGCCGCTGGCAAGGGTGGCCGAGGTCAGGGAGCCGGTGATGGCGTCGACGCGACCCGACTGGAAGGCGGCAATCATTTCGTTGAAGTTCTGGAACCGGCTGAGCTGCGCATTCGGCGCACGCTTGACGATCTCCAATTCCATCGAAGTGCCGACCGGCACGCCGATCTTGAGCTTGGAGTCATCGATGCCCTTCCAAGTATCAATGTCGACGTTGGGACGAGCGGCAAGCGCCGTGCCGTACCAGAACAGCGGCGCCGGAACGAAGTCGATTGCGGCCGCGCGCTTCGGCGAAGCATCGAGACCAATCATCATATCGAACTGATTGGCCTGGAGCCCCGCGATTGCATTGCCCCAGGTTGTTTCGACGATCTGGAGTTCGACCCCCAGACCATCCGCCAGTTCCTTTGCGATAACAGGCCCGACGCCGCGCCAGGTGGTGTCGCCGATCTTGACGGCGCCAGGCTTGTCGCTGTTGGTCGGGTCCTTGAAATACCACGGTTCGGAGATGGGAGCACCGAGGCGCATCACCTTGGTTTCGAGGACGCGCTGCCAGGTCGACTTGTCCTGCGCAACGGCAGGAGACGAAAGGCCAGCCGCCAGGACGGCGGCGGTGGCGCACTTGATGATCCGAGCAGTGAGATTTTTCATAGAGCCTCCTCCATCGAGATGATCGGCAAGACGATTTTCATTGGCTGGTTTATGGGGACTGGCGCAGCTCAGGCAGGCGACCTGGCGTCCGACTGTATCGGTGGCGCGTACGGTGTCGGGGAGTGACGGGCGAAACAAGTGTGGGGGCTCGAGGATATGAATGGCCTCAAGCTGCTGGCGCGCCATGACTTTGCCCAGCGCGTCCAGCTCGGCACGAGAATGAGATCTTGCTCGTTTCCCCAAGTTCACACTCTCTGCAGTTTCACTCCGCAGCCCCACCCGTTGTTTTGATATAGAGGAAATCCGTAGCGGCCATTCTCAACGTTTTTGACTAACTTGATGAGCGAACGGAATACCCTCCCAGCGCCTAATTTCCGGCGCCGGTGCCAATTGTTGCGGCAGGCTTCGCGCTTTCGGCGGCATAAGTGTAGGCCTTAGCGGCTCGAAAGTTGTGGACTTCGAGATCGGTCCTGCGGTTCTTCGCCGACACTCGGCCGAGAGGTATCTTCGATTGTTGGTATTTGCGGTATCAGCCCATTGTCGAGATTCTTGACCAACTTAATGAGCGAACGGAATGCCCTCCAAACGGACCTCAGAGGGACCGGCTCAAGCCGCCATCCATCTTGAGACTCTCGCCGTTGAAGTAGGCCGCGCCTTCCGAGGCGAGGAAGGAAACGGTTGCGGCCACCTCCTGCATGGTGCCGATGCGCTTCATCGGAATGCCGCGTCGACGCTCTTCGCTATCGGGCACGCTGTCGATCCGACCGCACAGAATGTTGTTCATTCTCACGTTGTTCGGTCCGAACTGTTCCGAGAAGAGCTTGGCATAGGCCGACAACCCGACGCGGACGACGGACGATGTCGGAAACCCCAGATGCGGTTCGTAGGCGAACAGCGTCGAGATGTTGATGATCGAACCGCCATTCTGCTCCACCATGATCGGGGCGACCAGGCGGGTCGGACGAACGACGTTCATGAAGTAGACGTCGAAGGCCTTGTGCCAGTCATCGTCGGTGATTTCCAGGAGCGGCGCCCGCGGGCCATGTCCGGCGCTGTTGACCAGCACGTCGATGCGGCCCCAGCGTTCCATGGTCCTGTCGACCAGACGCTTCAGATCCTCGTTGGACTGGTTGGAACCGCTCACGCCGACGCCACCCAGCTCGTTTGCCAGCGCTTCGCCCCTTCCCGACGGCGACAGGACGGCCACCTTGAAGCCATCGGCGGAGAGTCGACGTACCGCCGCCGCGCCCATCCCGCTTCCGCCCGCGGTGATAATCGCCACTTTTTCTACTGTCATTTGCTGCCTCAATCTGCTCAGGTTCGACGAAAATCGTCAGATCCCGAATTGACTAACAGCGAGTCTGATCGAGTACTATGAAGAACTTTGGCGCGCTGGCTGTAGAAATTCTACTGAATGGACACTCGTCGCCCTCGTCTGCCCTCTTTGAATGCGCTGAAGGCGTTTGAGGCCTCGGTTCGCCACCGGAATTTCCGTCTCGCGGCGGAAGAACTCGGCGTGACCCAAGGCGCGGTTGCCCAGCATGTGCGCGGGCTGGAAGCGGATTTGGGGGTGTCCTTGTTCGAGCGGCTGCCGCGTTCGCTGGCGCCGACGATGCAAGGCCGCGCCTACGCGGTGCAAATCCGGCGGGCTTTCGAGCTTATCAGCGAAGCGACCGCAGGACTGAGATCCGAGATGGTGCAGCTAACGATCAGCGCCACGCCGACATTCGCGGCCAAATGGCTCATTCCGCATCTGCCGGAATTCACCAATGTCCATCCCAATCTCGATCTCCGCATCCTAGCCACGGAGAGCATTGCCAATTTCCAGTCGGACGGCGTCGACATCGCCATCCGTCAGGGTCGGCCACCATTCGGACCGGGACTGATGGCCGACCTTCTGTTCGAACAGGAGGTCATTGCCGTCTGCAGCCCGAGCATGCTGCGGGACAATGGGCAGCCGTTGCAGCCGGACGAGATCGACCGCTACGTGCTCCTCTACGATCTGCACGATCTTTGGCCCGAATTCATGGAGAAGGCCTTGCAGCGCTCGTTCTCCACGCGGGCCAAGAGAATTGGCTTCAGCCATTCGGCCTTGGCCATAGACGCCGCCATTCGCGGCCAGGGTATCGCCGTCGTCAGCAGCTTTTTCGTGAAGCAGGACATGGAGTCCGGTGTGCTGGTGAAGGCCTTCGATACCAGCATGCGGGGCATCCACGACCACTTCGTGGTCTCGCATCAGTCCCCTCGCCACCCCGAGGCGACCCTTTTGGTAAGAGACTGGCTGCTGACGTGGCAACAGCAGCCGCGCTACGGCTCCTAGGGCGCGGCGGCGGACGGACCGTCGCGCTGGGAAACGTCGGGCTTCCGGCGTGCCGGTTTGGAGGTCTATTCCAGTGAAGGCGGCTGGCGTCCCCACGGGGATTCGAACCCCGGTTTGCGCCGTGAGAGGGCGCCGTCCTAGGCCTCTAGACGATGGGGACAGAGGCGCAAGAGCCCGCTAGATAGTCCATGCCGGCGATCCGATCAAGGCCGGAAAAGAAACCCCGGTTTCAGCCCTTGGGCAGGCGGAAAACGCCGCTCAGGAACTCGCCCACCAGCCGGTTCGACTTCGCCCGCACCGTCTCGTCGGCGTTGATGACGTAGCCTTCCGAGCCGACGCACAGCGCCAGCATGACCTTGCGGGTGGTGGCATCGCTCATGCCGACGCCCAGCAGGCCGGAGCGCACTTCCAGATCGCGCGAGATGCGGAACCGGCAGCCGTTGAGCTGGCGGCCGATGCGCCGGCTGCCGCTCCAGCCGCCGTCCCACTGATGCGCGGCGCCCTCGAACACCACGGTCCGCACCGTCGAGCCGCCCTGGCGCAACTGCCCGGCCAGCGCCTCGCAGCGCTGCGCGTCGATCAGCTCGTCGCCGCTGCCCCAGGCCAGCAGCACGGGCGCGCCGGTGGTCTTGGGCTCGTCGAAATCGGTGATGCAGGGACCGTAGAAGCCGATATGGCCGGCGAAGCGCGTGGCGCCCAGCCCGTAGAGCTCGGCGAACTTCGTCGCGATGGCGGCGTTGGCGGCGAACACCGAGCTCATGGCGCCGTAGGAGAAGCCCCACAGGGCGACGCGGCCGGCGTCGATCTCCGGCCGCGCCTTCAGCCAGGCGAGCGCGGCATAGGCGTCGGCCAGCGCCATGGTCTCGGTGATCTCGATCACCCGGTCGACGAAGCTGGTGGCCAGATCGCGCCGCGCGCCGAACACGTCGACCACCACCGCGCCGATGCCCATGCTGGCGAGCTGGGCGGCATAGGTGTTCTCGCGCGCATAGGAGACGCCGCCGGCGCCGTGCAGCAGCACCACCGCCGGCGCCCGAACGCTGGCGCTGGCGCCCCGGGGCGCGTACCAGGTCAGCCGGGCTTTGGCTTGCGGCGCGTCCTTGCCGATGCCGCTGGGCACGAAGGGGCTGAAGCTGGCGACTTCCAGCGCCTCGCCGCTGGCGGGCGAAACCTGCGGCCAGGGATCGGCCATGCGCGCCGCGGCGGCAGCCGACAGGCCGGCCAGGACGAACGCAGCCGCCAACGCACCCGCAACGCGCTTCATCGCCGCTCCTTTCCGCTATGCCGCCTCGCCGCGCGAGGCCGCCGCCGCCACCGCCAGGAACTTCTCGACATGGGCCGGATCGGTGCTGAAGCAGGTCACCAGCCGCAGCCCGACCTCGCCGGCCCCCGCCTGCGGCGTGGTCCATTCGTAGAAGGAAAATCCGGCGGCTTCGAGGCGGGCCTTCATCGCCAGCGGCATGATGGGGAAAATCTCGTTGGCCTGCACCGGATAGAGCAGCCGCACGCCTGCCAGCGCCTGCAATCCCTCGGCCAGGCGGCGCGCCATGGCGTTGCTGTGGCGGGCGCTGTTCAGCCACAGGTCTTCGGCCAGGTAGGCGTCGAGCTGCGCGGTCAGGAACCGCATCTTGGAGAAGAGATGCCCCGCCCGCTTGCGGCGGAACGCCAGGGTCTTGGCCAGTTCGCGGTCGAACACCACGATGGCTTCGGCCGCCAGCGCGCCGTTCTTGGTGGCGCCGAAGCTGACGATGTCGACGCCGGCCCGCCAGGTGATGTCGGCCGGGGTGGCGTTGAGCCCGACCAGCGCGTTGGCGAAGCGCGCGCCGTCCATGTGCAGGCCGACCTTGTGCCGGCGGCAGACCTCGCCGATGGCGCCGATCTCGCTGGCACTATAGACGGTGCCGCATTCGCTGGCCTGGGTGAGGGAGACGGCGGCCGGCTGGGCGTGATGCACCACCCCTGCCCCCGCGCTCTGCAGCGCGCGATCGAGCGCCTCGGCCGCGAGCTTGCCGTCGTCGCCGGGCAGCGGCATCAGCTTGGCGCCGCCGGTGAAGAATTCCGGCGCACCGCACTCGTCCTGCTGCACATGCGCCATCTCGTGGCAGAACACCGCGCCCCAGGGCGGCGCCAGCGCGGCCAGCGACAGGGAATTGGCCGCGGTGCCGGTGGCGACGGCGAAGAACTCGACCTCGCGCTCGAAGATCTCGTTCAGCCGGCGGCCGACGCCGGCGGTGATCTCCTCGTTGCCGTAGGGCATGACGTTGGGGATCGAGTTGACCCGGGCGATGGCGTCGAGGATCTGCGGATGCACGCCCGCGGTGTTGTCGCTGCAGAAATTCACTTCTTCCCCTCCTGCCGGTTGCGCGGCGGCACCTCGACGCTGGGCAGCGCCGGCAAAATCGTGGTCGGCGCCGGCTCGCCGCTGTTCTCGACGTTGAGCGTGCCGATCAGCGCGCCGGTGTTGAGATCGACTACCACCAGTTGCTGGGTCTGGTCGGCCAGGATGACGCGCAACACCAGCCGGCCGCCGCCGGCGCTGAAATCGGAGATGCGCGCGCCCGGCGGCAGCACCAGCGACTGCTCGCCGAAGCTGGGGGTGAAATGCGGCGGCAGCGCCTGGCCGATGGCCGGCGCGGGGGGCTGCTCCGCCGGCGGTTGCGGCGCGGGCGGCTCCTGTACCGACGGCGGCGGCGCAGTGACCGCGGGCGCGGTGGGCATCGGCACGCTGGTGGCCGGCCGGGGCGCGGCCAGGCGTCCGGCGATGATGTAGACCAGCGCCCCGAACCCCAGCACGAGGAGGACGCCCATGACGATGACCAGGGTCTTGAGCAGACGCATGCCTTCGGTCCAGTCTCCAGGCCATGACAACACGAGTCATGACGACAGGGGCCATGACAACACAGGCCGGCGGCGCCCCGCAACGCCACCGCCTCGTCGTGGCGTCCGCCCAGGCCGGCGAACGCCTCGACCGCTATCTCGCCGAGCGCCTGGGGAGCGAGATCGAGGGCCTCTCCCGCTCCCGGATCAAGGCGCTGATCGAAGCGGGCCACCTCGCCATCGACGCCGGCAACGGCTTGCAGCCCGTACGCGAGCCCTCGCGCAAGGTCAAGGCCGGGGAAACGGTCGAACTCTTCCTGCCGCAGGCAGTACCGGCGACGCCGCAGCCGCAGGCGATGGCGCTCGAGGTGCTGTACGAGGACGCCGACCTGCTGGTGCTCGACAAGCCCGCCGGCCTGGTGGTGCATCCCGCTCCCGGCAATCCCGACATGACGCTGGTCAACGCGCTGTTGGCCCATTGCGGCGACAGCCTGTCGGGCATCGGCGGGGTGAAGCGGCCGGGCATCGTGCACCGGCTGGACAAGGACACCAGCGGGGTGATGGTGGTGGCCAAGAACGATGCGGCGCACCAGGCCCTGTCGGCGGCCTTCGCCCGGCACGACATCGAGCGCGCCTACAAGGCGCTGGTCTGGGGCGCGCCGCGGCCGCCGGCCGGGCTGATCGAGGGCAATATCGGCCGCTCGCCGCTGAACCGGAAGAAGATGGCGGTTCTCGCCCGCGGCGGCAAAGCGGCGGCAACCCGCTACCGGACCGAGCAGCGCTTCGGACCCGACGCCACGCCGCTGGCCAGCCTGGTGGAATGCACCCTGCTGACCGGCCGCACCCATCAGGTGCGGGTGCACCTGGCCAGCCGGGGCCATCCGCTGGTCGGCGATCCGCTCTATGGCCGGGCGCGCAAGAAGACCAAAGGCTGGGAAAGCGAGACGGCCCTGCTGAACGCCTTCCCGCGGCAGGCGTTGCATGCTTACCGGCTCGGCTTTCGCCATCCGGGGAGCGGGGAGTTGCTGCGGTTCCAGAGCGATTTGCCCAGCGACATCAAAGCGTTGGTCGAGGCGCTGCAGGGTCGCATCTGAGGCGTCGCAGATTTGCCGCAATTACCCGACTGGATAAGTCAGGTTTGTTTGACAGACGGGCCTGAAAAGCCGTAAATTCGCACTCGCACAAAGACGTGCGAACGGCTCTTCAACCGGATGCTGCCCATTTGGGGGCTCCAAACCCAGGAGAGGCTGAAGAAGTATGAGTACCGCAAGTTTACCGGCAATTCCCGCCCTCAGCCCCGAGGGCAATCTCTCCCGCTATCTCCAGCAGATCCGCAAGTTCCCGATGCTGGAACCGGCGGAGGAATACATGCTGGCCAAGAGCTGGCGCGAGCACGGCGACGTCGAGGCCGCGCACAAGCTGGTCACCTCCCATCTGCGCCTGGTCGCCAAGATCGCCATGGGCTATCGCGGCTACGGCCTGCCGCTGGGCGAACTGATCTCCGAAGGCAATGTCGGCATGATGCAGGCCGTCAAGCGCTTCGAGCCCGATCGCGGCTTCCGCCTGGCCACCTACGCCATGTGGTGGATCCGCGCCTCGATCCAGGAATACATCCTGCATTCCTGGTCGTTGGTGAAGATGGGCACCACGGCGGCGCAGAAGAAGCTGTTCTTCAACCTGCGCAAACTCAAGAGCCAGATGCAGGCGATCGACGAGGGCGACCTGTCGCCCGACAAGGTGAAGAAGATCGCCACCACGCTGGGCGTCACCGAGGACGACGTGGTGCAGATGAACCGCCGCCTGGCCGGCCCCGACCAGTCGCTCAACGCGCCGCTGCGCATCGACGGCGAATCGGAATGGCAGGACTGGCTGGTGGACGAGCGCGACAACCAGGAGGCCACCTATGCCGAGGCCGAGGAGTCCTCGCAGCGGCGGCAGATGCTGGACCAGGCGCTGACCACGCTGAGCGAGCGCGAGCGCCACATCCTGACCCAGCGCCGGCTGATCGACGAGCCCAAGACGCTGGAGGATTTGAGCCACGAATACGGCATCAGCCGCGAGCGCGTGCGCCAGATCGAGGTGCGGGCCTTCGAGAAGCTGCAGAAGGCGATCCGCAACCAGGCGGCCAAGATCGCAGGGCAAGCCGCGCTGGCGCTGGAGCCGGCGCGCGCCTGAGGCGCCCTCGCCCCTCTACTACGAACGGCGGCCTGCGGGCCGCCGTTTTCGTTTGAACCAGCTTTTGCTCAGGCCGGCTCGGCGGCGCGGTCCTGCATGACCTTCTTGAACGCCGGCCGGGCCTGGCAGGCTTCGATCCAGGCCTTCACCGCCGGCTGCGCCGCGAACAGGGCGGGCACCGGCTGGGCATAGCGCAGCACTTCGGCCACGTTCAGGTCGGCGACGGTGAAACGGCCGCCGACCAGGTAGCCGCCGCCCTGCTGCAGCGCCGCCGCCAGCACGGCGAACGGCCCCGGCAGCGCCGCCGCCGCCCGATCGACCGCATTCTGGTCCTTGCCGACGTTCTGCACGATGAGGACGCTATGCGGTTCGACCTCGGTGGCGGCCCACAGCGTCCACATGTAGACCAGCCCCTCCTCGCGCAGATCGCGCGGCGCCAGCGCCCCGCCATGCTTGCGCGCCAGATAGAGGTTGATCGCCAGCGACTCGTGCAGCACCAGCCCGCCGTCGTCGATCGACGGGATGTGGCCGTTGGGGTTGACCTTGCGAAAGGCGGGCGAGTGGGTGTTGAGCGGCGCATCGGGCGCGGCGGGATCGGCCAGGCGATAGGCCTGGATCACCGGCACCTTCTCGTAGGCCACGCCCAGTTCCTCGCACATCCAGGCATTGCGCGCCGCGCGCGAGCGCAGCATGCCGTAAATCTTCAACGTCATTGTCTTTTTCCCCCTCGACGAATGTCTCAGCCGTGCAGCGGCCATAACGTTTAGAATTACGCTCATGGCGGCGCCAGTCCCCCGCCGGCGCCGACCGGTCAATGCAGCCGGGACGCCGAAGCGCGCCGCGCCTTCTCCAGCCGGGCCTTGCGCTCCGCCTCGACGAGGCAGGCGAAGGCCCGGAACTCGGCGGCGAAATCGGCGGCGAAATCGCGATCCATCAGCAGCTCCAGCCGCCCCTCCTCATGGCTCACGAACAGGCTCAGCATCGTGTCGGTGCGGATCGTCAGTTCGAAACCGGTGGCCAGGATGTCGATCATGGCGGGCGGCAGCGCCTCCTCGCATGGCAGGTGCTGGCGCGGCTTCCACTCGGCGCGGGCGGGGACGACCAGGAAGGCCAGCCGCTCGACATCCGCCAGATCGACCGTAAGGCTGACGGTTTCCGCCTCGTCGGCGAGCAGGGCTACGGGCTGCGGCTCTTCGTTTTCGTCCGCCGCGCCCGCCATCGCGAAATCGAACCGGTCCGGCGCAAAACGCCGCTGCCTTGCCGTTGCCGCCACCATGTCGAACCCATTCGATCCCCAAGCCAGGCCGCGGCCATGGGCGGCCGCTTCACCTGCTCAGTACTCCTGGCAGGAGATATACCATCCGAGCCGGCGCGCGCCGAGACGGATCTCCCGCGGCAAACGGCAATCGGCGCTCAACCGTGCAGCTTCCATTGCCCGTACGGCTCGTAATGCTTGCGGCCCTGCAGGCTGAGGATCAAGGAGAATTCCTGCACCCGCCAGGCGATGGGTTCATCGAGCGCCTGCTCCGGCACGTCGCCGCCGCCATAGAACAGCGTCAGATGCGGCGTGAAGCTGGAATCGAACAGGTGCCGGTCCGCGCCGGCGCCGGCCAGGGCGTTGCCGATCGCGTTCTGCAGCGCGACGAAACCGTGCAGCCCCTTGCCACAGCGCAGCACGAGCGGCCGCCTGGGGCCGTTGAAGGCCTGCACGCCGTCGAACACCGCATCGAATGCCCGAGCCCTGACCGAGCCGGCCGCCTGGGTCACCGCGCCGATGACCTCGTGCGGAATGCCGTCGTAATCGCCCAGACCATAAAGCGTGACATGCGGGATCCGGGGCTCGGACGAAATGCCGAAGCGCAGACGCTGCGCCAGTTCCAGCGCCTGCACCGCCACGGATGCCGGCGGCATGGCGGCGAAGAAAAGCTTGTAGCGCTCGGCGGAGCCCAGGCCGAGCGTCGCCTGCCGCGGGTCGGCGCGCGAACGCAGGCGGCGCTTGGCTGTCATGACGCAAGATCGGCGGCGGCGGACATGCAGCCATAACGCCATAGTTCGCCGGCCATCCCAAGGTCCGCGATCGGCCGGCGAAATGCCTGCCCCGACCGCAGAATCCGTCCCCCGACATAACCTTTGCCCCGCTAGGGCAAATTGGCTACCAAAGGGGCCCCCGGGAACAGAAGCGCTCCGTCCATGAACGACAACGAACACAAGGGCCTGCTGCCGGCCGGCCTGGGCGACATGCTGCCCCCGGAGGCGGCGCTGGAAGCCAGCGTCATCGAGCAGTTGATGGCGCGGCTGGCGGCCAATGGCTACGACCGGGTCAAGCCGCCCTTGATCGAATTCGAGGAATCGCTGCTGGCCGGCGCGGGCCAGCAGATGGCCTCGCAGACCTTCCGCCTGATGGACCCGATCTCCCAGCGCATGCTGGGAGTGCGCGCCGACATGACCTTGCAGATCGCCCGCATCGCCGCCAGCCGGCTGCGCGACGTGGGCCGGCCGCTGCGGCTGTCCTATGCCGGCCAGGTGCTGCGGGTGAAGGGCTCGCAGCTTCGCCCCGAGCGGCAGTTCGCCCAGATCGGCGCCGAGCTGATCGGCAGCGATTCGGTCGAGGCCGATGTCGAGGCCGTGCTGCTGTCGGCCCTGGCGCTGCGCTCGCTGGGCATCGAGACGCTGTCGGTCGACCTCAACCTGCCGACGCTGCTGGCCGCGGTCGGCTCGGGCACCGGCGTGCCGGACGGAAAATTCCCCAGGCTGCACGATGCGCTGGAGCGCAAGGACGAGGCGGGCGTGCGGGCGCTATTGGGCCAGGACCATCCCGAGGCGATGGCGCTGTTCGTGGCGCTGCTGCGCATGGTGGGGCCGGCCGAGGCGGTGGTGGCGAAGATCGCCGGTCTCGACCTGCCGCCGGCGGCGCGCATCGAGGCCATGCGGCTGGCCGACGCGGTCAAGCGCCTGCGCGCGGCGGACGCGAAGCTGAAGCTGACGGTCGATCCGGTGGAATATCGCGGCTTCGAGTACCATACCGGCGTGTCCTTCACGCTGTTCGCGCTGGGCGTGCGCGGGGAGCTGGGCCGCGGCGGGCGCTACGTGACGCGCGACGGCGAGGCGGCCACCGGCTTCACGCTCTACATGGACACGATCCTGCAGGCGGTGAAGCCGCCGGCCGCCAAGCGCCGGCTGCTGCTGCCGGCCGGCACGCCGATCGCCGAGCGCCAGCGCCTGCAGAAGGAAGGATTCGTGACGGTGACGGCGCTGGACGGCGGCGCCGACCTGAGGATCGAAGCGCGGCGCGTCGGCTGCGGCCACGCGCTGATCGACGGCGCGGTGGTGGCGCTGTCGCAATAGGAGAGAGACATGGCGAACGTGGCGGTCGTCGGCGCCCAGTGGGGCGACGAGGGCAAGGGCAAGATCGTGGACTGGCTGGCCGAGCGCGCCGAGGTGGTGGTGCGCTTCCAGGGCGGCCACAATGCCGGCCATACGCTGGTGATCGGCAACAACACCTACAAGCTCGCTTTGCTGCCCTCGGGCATCGTGCGGCCGGGCAAGGTCTCGATCATCGGCTCGGGCGTGGTGGTCGATCCCTGGGCGCTGCTGGAGGAGATCGAGAAGGTGCGCAAGCAGGGCGTCGCGGTGACGCCCGACTCGCTGAAGCTGGCGGAGAACGCCACGCTGATCCTGCCGGTGCATCGCGAGCTGGATCGCGCCCGCGAGCAGACGCAGCGTATCGGCACCACCATGCGCGGCATCGGCCCGGCCTACGAGGATCGCGCCGGCCGCCGCGCCCTGCGCGCCGCCGACCTGGCCGACATCGACGCGCTGAACGAGCGGGTGAAGATGCTGCTGGCGCACCACAACACGCTGCGCCGCGGCTTCGGGCTGGAGGAGCTGAAGGAAAAGGACCTGGTCGACCAGTTGCGCCAGATCGCACCGAAGATCCTGCCCTATGTCGACGCCACCTGGCGCACGCTCGACGGCCTGCGCAAGCAGGGCAAGCGCATCCTGTTCGAGGGCGCGCAGGCGGCCATGCTCGACGTCGATCACGGCACCTACCCTTACGTGACCTCGTCCAACACGCTGGCCGGCCACGCCGCCGCCGGCTCGGGCATCTCGCCCGCCGCCATCGGCTACGTGCTCGGCATCACCAAGGCCTACACCACGCGCGTCGGCGCCGGCCCCTTCCCGACCGAACAGGACAACGAGATCGGCGAGACGCTGGGCAAGCGCGGACATGAGTTCGGCACCAATACCGGGCGCAAGCGCCGCTGCGGCTGGTTCGACGCGGTGATGGTGCGCCAGGCGATCAAGTTCGGCGGCATCGACGGCATCGCCCTGACCAAGCTCGACGTGCTCGACGGCTTCGACGAGCTGAAGATCTGCACCGCCTACAAGCTCGACGGCAACACCATCGACTACCTGCCCGCCGCCACCGCGCTGCAAGCCCGGGTCGAACCGGTCTACGAGACCATGAAGGGCTGGAGCGACACCACCCGCGGCGCCCGCTCCTACACGCAGCTTCCCGGCCAGGCCAACAAATACGTGCGCCGCATCGAGGAGCTGATCGAGGCGCCTGTCACGCTGCTGTCGACCAGCCCGGACCGCGACGACACCATCCTGATCCGCGATCCGTTCAACGATTAGCGTTCTTATTCAATAGGTTGAACCGTGGATAAGATTCTTCATCCTTAAACTTGACAGTGTAAATTAACGTCGTTAATTTAACACCCATGCCGCGCATCCTGTCCGACTCCGACGTCAGCGATTTCCGCGCCCGCCTGTGCGAGGCCGCCCTGCGCCGCTTCGAGAAGGAGGGCGAGGCCGGCATCTCGCTGCGCAAGCTGGCCGAGGATCTGGGCGTCAGCCCGACCACGCCCTACCGTTATTTCAAGGACAAGGGCGACATCATCGCCGCGCTGCGGGCCGAGGCCTTCGATCGTTTCTCGGAAGCGATGGAGCGGGCCTACGAGAAAGGCGACGGCTCGCCGCTGCAGCGCGCCCATGCGGTGATGCTGGCCTATCTGGATTTCGTGCGCGCCGAACCGAAAGCCTATCGGCTGATGTTCGACTCCGTCTCGCAGGAGATGGACGACTATCCCGAGCTGAAGCGGGCCTCGAGCCGCGCCAAGGCCACCATGTCGCGCCATATCGCGGGGCTGGTCGAAGCCGGCTTGCTGCCGGCGGAGACCGACGCGGCGATGCTGGGCTTCGTGCTGTGGGCGCAGTTGCATGGCGCGGCGATGCTGCATCTGGCCGGCAAGCTGGAAAGCCGGACGATGCTGGCCATCGTCGAGGAAGCCAATCGCCTGACGCTGCGCGGCGCGGGGCTGAAGATCAAGGTCAAGGCCGCCTGAGGCGGGTTTCACAGAAGGAGGCAAGCATGAGTGCGCCGTTTCCGACCGACGATCCGTTCCTGCGCGGCAATTTTGCGCCGCTGCTGATGGAAGCCGACGCCTACGACCTGCCGGTGGTCGGCGAGATCCCGAAGGAGCTCGCGGGCACGCTCTACCGCAACGGGCCCAACCCGCAATTCGCGCCGCGCGGCTTCTACCACTGGTTCGCCGGCGACGGCATGCTGCACGCGCTGAAGATCGAGAACGGCCGCGTCGCCTATCGCAATCGCTGGGTGCGCACGCCGAAATGGCAGATGGAGCACGAGGCCGGCAAGGCGCTCTACGGCGCCTTCGGCAATCCGATGTGGTCCGATCCCGTCACTTTCGGCAAGGACTCCACGCTGGCCAACACCAACGTGGTCTGGCACGCCGGCAGGCTGCTGGCGCTGGAGGAAGCGCACCTGCCGTTCGAGGTCGATGCCGAAACCCTGGCGGCCAAGGGCGACCAGACCTATGGCGGCAGGCTGACGACCAAGATGACGGCGCATCCTAAGATCGACCCCGAGACCGGCGAGATGGTGTGCTTCGCCTATTCGGCGGCCGGCCGCTTCACGCCGACCACGGCCTATTACACCATCGACCGCAACGGCACGCTGACCGACTACCAGGAGTTCGAGGCGCCCTACGTCTCGATGGTGCACGATTTCTGCGTCACCAGGGATTTCGTGCTGTTCCCGATCATGCCGCTGACCGGCAGCATCGAGCGGGCGATGAACCAGAAGCCGGCCTATGCCTGGGAGCCGGACAAGGGCAACCGCATCGGCGTGCTGCGCCGCGGCGACAAGGTCGAGAACATGCGCTGGTTCAGCGCCGACCCGTCCTATGTCTTCCATCCCATGAACGCCTGGAACGAGGGCAACAGGATCTTCGCCGACGTGATGGAATATCCGGTGGCGCCGCTCTTCCCCAATCCCGACGGCACGCCCAATGCCGATGGCCGCACCATGGCGCGGCTGGTGCGCTGGAGCTTCGACCTGGATTCCAACAGCGACACCTACAAGCGCGAAGAGCTCGACGACACGCCGGGCGAGTTCCCGCGCTTCGACGAGCGGCGCGCCGGCCTGCCCTACCGGCACGGCTATTTCACCGGCTACCGGCCGGGCAAGCAGATCGGCATGTTCGACGCCATCGGCCATATCGACCTCAAGACCGGCAAGCGCGCCCTGCACGCCCTGCCCGAGGGCGACGCCACCTCCGAAGCGGTGTTCGTGCCCCGGAGCGCCGACGCGGCGGAAGGCGACGGCTGGCTGCTGGCGCTGGTGTGGCGCGCGGCGGAGAACCGTTCCGACCTCGTCGTGTTCGACGCCACGGACGTGGCGCGCGGTCCCATCGCCACCGCCCAACTGCCGACCCGCGTGCCGTTCGGCTTCCACGGCAACTGGCGGCCGCACTGAACGACGACGCACGGCGCTCGGACTTGAACGCCTCTCCCCGCCCGCGGGGAGAGGAGATTGAGAACATTTCAGTCTTCGACCATCTCTTCCTCCGAGCGGAGAGAGACGAAGGGGAATGCCGTTTGCTTTTGGAGAGATTTCCTACCGCCAGGCAAAGACCGGCTGGTCGTAGCCGTCGACCCGCGTGGCGCGCCCATGCAGGCAGACTTCGCGGAACTGGTAGAGGAAAGCGGCGGTCGGAGTATTGATGCTGTTGTCGGCGATCGGCATGCGCAGGATGGGCCGGTCGGATTCGGGGATCGGCAGGATCTCGGGCGCGTCCTCGCGCTCCAGCTCGGCCAGCGGCACGTGGTGCAGCGATTCGACCTCGTCCTCGTTGGGCCGGAACAGCGCATGGTCCGGCGACCACACCACCACCGGCGTGATGACGTAGCCCGAGCGCGTCTCGTAGTCGTCGAGCCGGCCCAGCACCTCGGTGCGCCGGCAATTCAGCCCGATCTCCTCCTGCAACTCGCGCAGGGCGGCATCGACGGCGTCCTCGCCCGGATCGAACCGGCCGCCGGGCAGCGCCCACTGGCCGGAATGGGCGCGCAGCCTGGACGCCCGCCGCGTCAGCAGGAAGGAGGATTGGCCGTTCTCGTCGGCCGCCAGGGTGAGCGCCACCGCCGCGCGCTTGAGCTGGCCGTGAACCTCGCGCGCCTGCACCGGAAACGCCTGCAGATGCGCCAGGAATTTCTCGCGCAGCGCCGGCCGATGCACCAGGTCGGCGCGGGCGGCGGAGCGGTAGACCAGGACATCGACCATGGCGCGATTGTCCCGCGCCGTCGCTAGAAACTCAATGCCGCCGCCTGCTTCACCGCCGGCAGCGACTGCACCTTGCCCAGCACCGCATCGCTCATCTTCTGGTCGATCTGCAGGAGCGCGATGGCGTCGCCGCCGGCCTCGTTGCGGCCGAGATGGAAGGTGGCGATGTTGATGCCGGCATCGCCCAGCACCTGGCCCAGCCGGCCGATGAAGCCCGGCTTGTCCTCGTTGGTGATGTAGAGCATGTGCGGGCCGAGCTCGGCCTCGATCGAGATGCCCTTGATCTCGACGATGCGCGGGCGATTGCCGCCGAACAGCGTGCCGGCCACGGTGCGGCTGCGCCGGTCGGTGGTGACGGTGAGCCGGATCATGGTCTGGTAGTCGGACGGCCGCTCGTGCTTGACCTCGCTGATGGCGATGTCGCGCTCGCGGGCGATGACCGGCGCGTTGACCATGTTGACCGAATCCAGCAGCGGCTTGAGCAGCCCCATCAGGATGGTGGCGGTCAGCGGCTTGACGTTCAGCTCGCCGACCTGGCCTTCGTACTCGACGGTGACGCTCTTCAGCCCGGTCTCGGTGAGCTGGCCGGCGAAGGAGCCGAGCTGCTCGGCCAGCTTCAGGTACGGCGTCAGCTTGGGCGCGTCCTCCGCACTGATCGACGGCATGTTCAGCGCATTGATCACCGCGCCCGAGACCAGGAAATCGGACATCTGCTCGGCCACCTGCAGGGCGACGTTCTCCTGCGCCTCGGTGGTCGAGGCGCCCAGATGCGGCGTGCAGACCACGCCGGGATGGTCGAACAGGACGTTCTGCTTGGCCGGCTCGACCGGGAACACGTCCAGCCCCGCCCCCGCCACCTGGCCCGCATCGAGGGCCGCCTTCAGGTCCTCCTCGACCACCAGCCCGCCGCGGGCGCAGTTGATGATGAAGACGCCCTTGCGCATCCGCGCGATGCTGTCCTTGTTGATCAGGTTGCGCGTGCCGTCGGTCAGCGGCGTATGCAGGGTGATGAAATCGGCGCGGGCGAACAGCTCGTCCAGCTCGACCTTCTCCACGCCCAGCGTCGTGGCGCGCTCGTTGGACAGGAACGGGTCGTAGGCCACCACCTTCATCTTCAGGCCCAGCGCCCGGTCGGCCACGATCGAGCCGATATTGCCGCAGCCGACGATGCCCAGGGTCTTGGAGGTGACCTCCACGCCCATGAACTTCGATTTCTCCCACTTGCCGGCATGGGTCGAGCGGTCGGCCTGCGGGATCTGGCGCGCCAGCGCGAACATCATGGCGATGGCGTGCTCGGCGGTGGTGATGGAATTGCCGAACGGGGTGTTCATCACCACCACGCCGCGGGCCGAGGCGGCCTTGACGTCGATGTTGTCGACGCCGATGCCGGCGCGGCCGATCACCTTCAGCTTCGGCGCCACCGCCAGCACCTCGGCCGTGACCTTGGTGTTGGAGCGCACCGCCAGCCCGTCATAGTCGCCGATGATGGCGCGCAGCTCGGCCGGGGGCAGGTTGGGTTTGACGTCGACCTCGACGCCGCGCTCGCGGAAGATTTCGACCGCGCGCGGGCTGAGCTCGTCGGAAATGAGCACCTTGGCCATGATCGGCTCCATTGCTTCTCGGAATTGGATGAGAGGGAAAAGGTCGCGCGGGGACGGTCAGGCGGCCTGGCGCTGCTCGCGCTCGACTTCGGCGATGGCCCAGTCCAGCCACGGCAGCAGCTTCTCCAGATCGCCGGCCTCGACGGTGGAGCCGCACCAGATGCGCAGGCCCGGCGGGGCATCGCGATAATGGGCGATGTCGTAGGCCACGCCTTCGGCTTCCAGCAGGTCAGAGACCCGCTTGGCGGCGGCGAGTTGCGCCTTCTCGTCCAGCGCCACGAACCACGGCGCGACGATGGACAGGCAGACCGAGGTGTTGGAGCGCGAGGCGGCGTCCTTGGCGAGGAACGCCACCGTATCGCGGGCGGCGACGTATTTCTCCAGCACGGTGAAGTTTTCCATCGAGCGGCCGATCAGCGCCTTCAAGCCGCCGATCTCCTCGCCCCATTTCAGCCCGTCGATGGCGTCCTCGACGCAGAGCATGGAGGGGGTGTTGATGGTCTCGCCCTTGAAGATGCCTTCGGAGAGCTTGCCGCCCGAGGTGAGGCGGAAAATCTTGGGCAGCGGCCAGGGCGGCGCATAGGAGGTCAGGCGCTCGACGGCGCGCGGGCTCAGCACCAGCATGCCATGCGCGCCCTCGCCGCCCATCACCTTCTGCCACGACCAGGTCACGACATCGAGCTTCCGCCACGGCAGGTCCATGGCGAAGACGGCCGAGGTGGCGTCGCAGATCGTCAGCCCTTCGCGGGCATCGCCGATCCACTCGCCGTTGGGCACCTTGACGCCCGAGGTGGTGCCGTTCCAGGTGAAGACCACGTCGCGCGCCGGATCGACCTGCGACAGGTCGGGAAGCTCGCCATAGGGCGCCTTCAGCACCCGCACGTCCTTGAGCTTGAGCTGCTTCTGCACGTCGCTGACCCAGCCCTCGCCGAAGCTCTCCCAGGTCAGCATGTCGACGCCGCGCGGGCCCAGCAGCGACCACAGCGCCATCTCGACCGCGCCGGTGTCGGAGGCCGGCACGATGCCGACCAGATAGGCGTCAGGAATGCCCAGCACCTTGCGGGTGCGGTCGATGACTTCCTTGAGCTTGGCTTTGCCGGGCTTGGAGCGGTGCGAGCGACCGACGGTCGCGTCTTTCAGGGCTCCGGGGGTCCAGCCAGGGCGCTTGGCGCAGGGGCCGGAAGAAAAATCCGGCGACGCCGGACGGATTGACGGCTTGCTCATCTACACTCTCTCCCTTCCAGAAGAGCGGCGCTCCGGTGGGGGAGCGTGGCCCGCGGACTGTCTAGACCCGCGAGGCCGCATCCGTCAACGCGCAATTTGTTGCGGTGTGTTACGCGGATTTGCCCCCCTCATGTCGTTCTCGCGTATGCGGGAATCTCAGGCGGGCGAGTGCGAGCGGTCGAAGGAGAACACCTCCATCGATCCATAGGACCTTGTTTGAGAAAAATCCCCGCTTGCGCGGGGATGACGGTGTGGGGGGATGCGGGAAAGGAAATGAGGCGTGGGCGTTGCCTGTGTCCAGTGTGCAAGCGGGCAGAGGCGTTCAAGCCGCCCGTTTTTTCAGAAACACCACCGTCTCCATGATCATCACGTCCTCGCCGCGCTGGTTTCTCGTCACCTGGCGCAGCCGGGCCAGGCCGCGGTCCTGGCGCGTCTCGGAGGCGCGGATTTCGACGATCTCGGTCTCGACCTGGATGGTGTCGCCCGGCCGCACCGGCCGGAGGAAGCGCGTGTTGTCGAAGCCGGGCGAGCCCAGGCTGCAATGGGCGAAGACGCCGCCCGCCAGCCACAGCCGCAGCGAGGCGCACAGCGTGTGCAGGCCCGAGGCGATCAGCCCGCCATAGGCCCATTGGGCGGAGAATTCCTTGTCGATGTGGAAGGGCTGCGGGTCCCAGGTCAGGGCGAAATCGACCATGGCGCTTTCGGTGATGGTGAGGCCGGGGCTGAGAAAACGATCGCCGGCGCGGAAATCCTCGAAATAACGGGGCTGCATGTCACTCCCAACGGCAGAATGTCGACCACGCCACCCCAAGGCGACGACATGGCGCCTTCAGGACGGCTGACGACATTACTGAGATACTGTTCGATCAGGAAGCCCTTGTCTTTGGCTGCCGTGGCCTGTGGAGAGAGGAGCGCTTTTGGTGGGCCGCCGAGGCGGCGGCGCCCCCGTGCAAGCTCAGGCCGGCGGCGGCTCTTTCACCCATTGCGGCGTTGCGGCGCGGAACTCCGAGGGACTCGCCAGAAGCTCCGCCGTCTCCCGCTGGTAGTCGCCGTACCATGGCTGGCGCATGAACTCGTTTCCGCTGTCCTGGTCCGCGTGCAACTGGAACACGACGATCGTGTCGGGATCGCCATCGTCATAACAGTAGAAATAGGCCGGCTGCCGGTCGCTGGCGGCGACATAGTCCCGGACGTATTTTTCCCATATGCGCCGCACTTCGTCGCGCTTGCCCGGCTTCGCGGTGTGCCTGACGAATAGCGCCTTGGTGCCCATCGTTGTTCTCCGTTGGAGTCCTGCCGCCAAAGGGCAGTTTTCCGCTCGAGGGGAACGTCAACGCCGCAGGCCAGGTTCCTCAGGGGAACGCCACGACGACGGCGGCTGCATTTCCCGCAAAATGCCGCAGAGGGGCGTCGCTGCCGGAAGGAAACCTGCAATGACTGAAGCTGACAGGAGCTTCGCCGCCGGGCTGATCGCAAAGGGGCCAGCGAGAGAGCACAGGGAGGCCCTGATGCTGTATGGCCAATTCGTCGGCAACTGGACGACCGCCACCGTCGAGTGGCTTGCCGACGGCACGGTGCATGAAAGCCAGTGGGACGTTCGGTTCGAGTGGGTGCTGGAAGGCCGCGCCGTTCAGGATCTGTGGATCACGCCCGTGCGCTCGGCCCGACCGGTGCCGTGGTCCGAACCGGGCAATCGCTACAGCACCACGCTGCGCATCTACGATCCCGTGATCGACGCCTGGCACATAATCTGGGTCAACCCGCCCGGCGGTACGATCCTGAGGCAACTGGGCCGAAAGGTCGGAGACGAGATCGTCCAGTTGGGCGACGTCGAACCCGACGGCACCGTGAACCGCTGGGTGTATCGGGACATCGGGCCGCAAACGTTCCGCTGGTGCCGCGAACAGTCGTCGGACAACGGCGCAAGCTGGAAACTCCGGCAGCAGATGCTTGCCAGGCGCGTGTGAGCGGCGAGGCGGCATCCGACAGAGCCTGCCGCCACATGAATGCGACTCAGACGTTCTGGCGTGCGGCCGGCAAAGGCGGCAGGGGCAGTTCCATGTAGACCGCATCGGCCATGGGGTTGTGGTAATAGGGCTCCACCTCAACGAACCCCATCGAAGCGTAAAGGCTGCGGGCGGCAACCATGGTCTTCAGCGTATCGAGCCGCATGGCGCGATACCCCAGCCGCCTGCCTTCCCGCACCACGGCATCGGCCAGGCGGCGGCCGAGGTCGAGGCCGCGGAACTGCGGCCTCACGTAGAGCCGCTTCATCTCGCAGATGCCGGGCGCCTGCTGCCACACGCCGACCGCGCCGGCCGGTTGGCCCTCGACGCTGGCCAGCAGCAGCCCGCCTTTCGGCGGCGAATACTTGGCGGGAAAGCTCGCCATCTCCTCGTCGAAGCCCTGGAAGCAGAGGCTGAAACCCAGCGATTCGGCATACTCCCGGAACAGGGATTTGACGGCCGCGATGTCGGCCGCGCCCTGCGGCGCTGCGATGATGATCCGGTGCTGCGTCATGATAGTCGTGCCGCCGGCATCCTTGCGAATGCCGGCGGCTCGCTCAAGCGCTACTTGGCGGCCTGCTGCCAGGCGCTGCGCACCGCGGGCACGTGGATCTGCCCTTCCAGGTACGGCACAGCCTGGCCGGAGATGATGACGCGGCTGCCCTTCAAGGTGACGAACAGCTCGCCGCCGCGGGCGGAAACCTGCAGCGCATGCAGCGAACTCTTCTTCAGCCGCCGGGCCCAATAGGGCGTCAGCAGGCAATGCGCCGCGCCGGTCACCGGATCCTCCGGCACGCCGACATGCGGGGCGAAATAGCGCGAGACGAAATCGGCCGGCCGCTCGCCCGCGCCGGCCGGCGCGGTGACGATCAGGCCATGGCCTTCCAGGGCGGCCACCTTCTCCAGGTCGGGACGCGCCGAGCGCACCGCCGCCGAGCTGGGCAGCACCGCCATCAGCTTGTCGGCCTTCAGAACCTCGAGCGGGGTCTGGCCCAGCGCCTCGGCCACCATCTCGCGCAGGCCCTGGTCGACGGGCAGCGGCGGCTTGGCGGGGAAGTCGAGATTGAAGCGGGGCCCGTCGCGCTCGACCGTCAGCAGGCCGGAGCGGGTGTGGAACTTCATCTTCTGCCGCCGCGGCTGCAGATAGGTGACGATCACGTAGCCGGTGGCCAGGGTGGCGTGGCCGCACAGATCGACCTCGCGCTTGGGCGTGAACCAGCGCAGCTCGAACTCCTCGCCGCGTGGAATGAAGAACGCGGTCTCCGAGACGTTGTTCTCGGCCGCGATCGACTGCAGCACGGGATCCGGCAGCCAGTCGTCCAGCGGCACCACGGCCGCCGGGTTGCCGGCGAACAGCCGGCTGGCGAACGCATCGATGTGGTACAGAGGCAACTTGATCATCGTCGCACCGCTCCTCCCCGGAGCGCCTTCTGAATGGTGTTCCGTCTAGAGCGGATCAGGATTGGAAGGAAGCGTTTGCGCTTCCTTCCAATCCTGTGAATCCGCTCTACTCTTCAATGTCTAGAGCAAATTCACAGGGTTTGACGGCATCGCCCGCGATGCCGTCAAACCCTGATTTGCTCTAGCCCGCCAGGCGGCTTTGCAGCTTCGCCTTCACTGCGGGCCACTCCGAATCGATCACACTGAAATAGACGCTGTGTCGGTAGCTGCCGTCCGGCATGATCATGTGGTTGCGGAAGGTTCCTTCCTCGACCGCGCCGAGGCGGGCCAGCGCCCGGCGCGACTGTTCGTTGCGATGATGGGTCTTGAACTCGACGCGGATGCAGCGCAGCCGCTCGAACGCATGCTCCAGCATCAGCAGCTTGGCCTCGGTGTTGACCGGCGTGCGCTGGTGCGAACGCCTGATCCACGTCCAGCCGATCTCGACCCGGCGATTGGCGCGGTCGATGCTGCCATAGGCGGAGGAGCCGACGATCGCGCCGCTGGCCCTGTCGCGCGTGACGAAGGTGATGTGCTCGCCTTTCGCCATGCGCTGGCAGTTCTCGGCCACGAAGGCGTCGAAACCGGGGCGATCCGCAGGCGGCGCGATGGTGAACCAGCGGAAGATCGCGGGATCGTCGCTGGCGGCCGCGAACAGGCCGGCGGCATGGGCTGGAGCCACCGGCTCCAGCCTGACATGCCTGCCTTCGAGCGTGATTGGCGCGATATGCACGGCTCTCCTCCCAGGCCGGGCTGCCCGCGCGAAGCGGGCTACCCCAGCCGATCCCAGACCGACGGCCTGAAGGCGCGACCGACATCGCGCGGGTCCAGGCCGATGTCGTCGAGCATGCGCTGGTCGAGGTTTCGCAACGCCTGTTTCTGGCGCTGCTCCTCGTGCCATCGCGCAATGGATTTGCCGGAGTCGACCATGGCGCGGACGACCAGACGCACGACGGCAATGACGATCTCTCGCACGGACAGATCGAGCCGGTGGGTTGTCGTGAGCCGCGACGGCAATGTATTCATTGTCTCCATGGTTTTCTCCGATGTAACAGGACAATGCCTGCAATCCGGTATTTAGACTATTGACATTGTCTCGGTCAACGTGAACATTGTCATGATGACAATTTGGGCTCCAGAGATTGCCGAAAACAACGGCCCGATCTACCTGGCCATTGCCGATGCGCTGGCCGACGACATCGCCTGCGGCAAGCTCGAAGCCCGCACCCGCCTTCCCACCCATCGCGATCTGGCCTACCGGCTGGGCGTCACCGTCGGCACCATCACGCGCGCCTATGCCGAGGCAGAGCGGCGCGGGCTGGTCTATGGCGAGGTCGGGCGCGGCACCTTCGTACGCGGCCAGGTCACCGGCGACGCCTCCTTCTTCATCCACGGCGGCGAGCCGCCGCCCGACCGCATCGACCTGACGCTGAACTTCGCCTTCGGCCCCTATCGCACCCAGGCGATCGCGCGCACCCTGGCCGAGTTCGCGCGCCGGCCGGACATCAACCGCTATCTCGGCTACCTGCCGCATCGCGGCGTGCCCGAGCACCGGCTGGCCGCCGCGCAATGGCTGCAGCGCATGGGGCTGGAGCTCAATCCCGAGCAGATCATCGTCACCGCCGGCGGCCAGCACGGCATGATGACGGTGTTCAGCGCGCTGTGCCGGCCAGGCGACGTGGTGCTGTGCGAGCAGCTCACCTATGCCGGCATGAAGGCGCTGGCCAACCACCTCGAGCTGCGCCTGCACGGCGTCGCCATCGACGAGCACGGGCTGGTGCCGGCGGCCTTCGACGCCGCCATCCGCGCCACGCACGCGCGCATCGCCTATGTGCAGCCGACCATGCAGAACCCCACCGGCCTGATGATGCCGGAGGAGCGGCGGCGCGAGATCGCGCAGATCGCACGCCAGCACGGCGTCGTGGTGGTCGAGGACGACGTCTATGGCCCGCTCACCAGCCGGCGCGTGCCGCCCATCGCCAGCATCGCGCCCGACATCGCGATCTACCTGACCTCGACGTCGAAATGCATGGCGCCGGGCCTGCGCATCGGCTATCTCGCCGCGCCGATGCCGCTGATCGAGCGGCTGGGATTGCCGGTGCGCGCCACCGTCTGGATGGCGCCGCCGATCGAAGCGGAGATCGCCCGGCAGTGGATGGGCGATGGCACGGTCGACCGCCTGATCGAGGAACTGCGCGCCGAATCGCTGCAGCGCCAGGCGATCGCCTCCAACATCCTGGGCATCAACGCCTCCGGCCACGACGGCTGCTTCCTGATCTGGCTGCCCTTGCCGCGCGGCTGGCGCGTCGGCGAATTCGTGGCCGAGTGCGGCCGGCAGGGCGTGGACATTTCAGGCGCCGATTCCTTCGCCGTCGAGCCGCTGCCAGTGCCGGAAGCCGTGCGGCTGTGCGTCGGCGCGCCGCCGACCCGGGCCCAGCTCGAAAAGGGCCTGCAAGTGGTACGCTCGGTGCTGCAAAGCGCGCCGGGCCGCAATCTCTCCGTCGTCTGACTAGCTTTACCGGCCCGCCGTCGAGCGCAGCTCGAACACGATCGGCACGCTCAGGCTGAGGGCGCGGCCGGCATCGTTGCGGAAACGCCAGGTCTTCACCGTCGTCACGGCCGAGTCGTCGAGCAGCGCCGCGCCGCTGCTGCGCGCCACCACCACGCTGGTCGGCGTGCCGTCGACGCCGATAACGACGTCGAGCACCACCCTGCCCTCCTGGCCGCGGCTGCGCGCCAGCGGCGGATAGGGCGGGATCGGCCCGTGCAGGACGGAGAACGAGGCCGGCGCATCGGAGCCGGCGGGCGCCCTGGCCGTCTGAGTCTGCTCGCCGCCGATGCGGCCCGGGTCGAGCGTGACTGGCGCCTCGAACCGCGGCGGCGGTGGCGCCGGCTTGGCGACCTGCGGCTTCGCCGGTCTGGTCGGCTGAGGCGTCGGCGGCTGAGGCGGTGGTGGTGGCGGCGGCTTGGCTGGCTGGGCCGGCTGGGCAAGCGGCGCGGGTTCCGATGGCGCCGGTTCGGGCGGCGACGGGGCGGATTCCGGCACCGAGGCGGCCTGAGCGTCTTCCGGCGGCGCAGCCGCCGGTTCGACAGTGGCCGCATCGGCGGCCGGCGCCGAACCGGGCAGCGCGGCGGGCTCAGCGACGGCAGGCTCATCGACGGAAGCCGCCTCGACCGGGGCGGAGACGATCACCAGCTCAACGCTCAGCACGGGCTCGTCCAGCCTGTCGCGGCGCCAGTCGGCCAGCAGCGCGGCGAAAGCCGCCGCGTGCAGCCCCAGCGAGCAGGCCAGCGCCAGCACCGTGATTGCCGGCTTCTTCATTTCAGCCGCCGCCATGGCAACACATAGTCCTGTCCCTCGGCCGCGCCGCGCAGCGGGCTGACGGCGAAGGCCCGCGCCAGCAGCTCGTCGCGCAGAACCTCGCCCACCGCGCCGTCGGCCAGCACCTGCCCGCCTTTCAGCAGGACCAGACGATGGCAGAAGCGGGAGGCCAGCGTAAGGTCGTGCAGCACGGCCAAGACGCCGATGCCCTGCGCCGCCAACTCGCGCAGCAGCTCCATGACGCCGAGCTGCTGCCCCGGATCGAGGGCGGCCACCGGCTCGTCCAGCAGCAGGATGCGCGGCCGGCCGGCCAGGGCCCGGGCCAGCAGCACGCGGCTGCGTTCGCCCGAGGACAGCGTGTCGACCGGGCGGGCGAGAAACGCCTCGCAGCCGGTGGCGCGCAGCGCCGCGGCGATGGCCTCCTCGTCGCTGGCCGAGCGCCGCGCCAGCGCGCCGCCATGCGGCAGCCGGCCGAGCCCGACCAGATCGGCAACGGAAACCGGCCACGCCGCCATGCCGGACTGCTCGACATAGGCCAGAAGCTGCGCCCGCCGCGCCGGTTTCAGGCTGGCCAGCGGTTGGCCCTCCAGCGCAATGGCGCCGGCATCGGGCTCGACCAGCGCCGCCAGCGCGCGCAGCAGCGTGGTCTTGCCCGCGCCGTTGGGGCCGATCAGACCGACCACTTCGCCGGCGCCGACCTCGATGTCGATGCCGTCCAGGATCGGCCGGCCGGCGCGGCGCAGCCGCAGGCCGGTGGCGCGCAAGCCGCTCATGACGGACGCCGCGCCAGGTTGAGGACGAGATAGAGGAAGAACGGCGCGCCGATCAGCGCCGTGGCCACGCCCAGGCGCAATTCGACCTCGCCGCCGATCAGGCGCACGGCGATGTCGGCGGCCAGCGTCAGGCAGGCGCCGCCGGGGATCGACGCCAGCAGCAGCGGTGCAGGCCGATAGCCGACCAGCGGCCGCAGCAGATGCGGCACGATCAGCCCGACGAAGCCGATGGCGCCGGTCACCGCCACGCCGGCGCCGACCGCGAAAGCGACGCCGACCACCGCCAGCCGGCGCAGATGGGCGATGGAGATGCCGAGCGAGCGGGCGGTGTCTTCGCCCAGGGTCAGCGCCTCCAGGCCGCGGCCGCAGGCCAGCATCAGCCCGGCGCCGACGGCGATGAACGGCAGGGCTAGCCAGACATGCTCGAGGCTGCGGTCCGACAGCGAGCCCAGCAGCCAGAACACCACCTCGACCGTGGCATAGGGGTTGGGCGAGAGGTTGAGCGCCAGCGCGGTCAGCGCGCTGGCCAGGGCGGCCAGCGCCACGCCGGCCAGCAGCAGGGTCGAGATGCGCGGATCATGCGCCGCCAGCGCCAGCAGCAGCGCGATCGCCACCAGCGCGCCGGCCACGCCGCCCAGCGGCAGGCCCAGCGGCAGCACGCTCGACAGGCCGGTGTAGAAGGCGATCACCGCGCCCAGCGCGGCGCAGCCCGAGACGCCGATCACGCCGGGCTCGGCCAGCGGATTGCGGAACAGGCCCTGCAAGGTGGCGCCCGCCAGCCCCAGCGTGCCGCCGACCAGCAGGCCCAACAGCAGGCGCGGCAGGCGCAGCTCGACCAGGATCAGCCGGCCCGATTCCTCGCTATGCAGGGCCTGCAGCAGGACGCCGGGCGAGAATCCGGTCGGCCCCATGCACAGCGAGAGCGCCGCAAGCACCGCGCACAGCGCCAGCAGGACGGGCATCGGCCTCATCGCCGCACCGTCCGTGCTTGCGCCAGCAATGCCGCCGCCTCCACGACCGAAGGGCCGCCGCAGATCCACAGCCGGCGCGGCACGGCGACGCGACGGCCGTCGGCGAAGCGCCGGCGCAAGGCGGGGTGGTCGAGGAACTCCTGCGCCATGGACCGGCGGTCCACCGCCGTATCGTCGACCACCAGTATGTCGGGCGGCGCGGCCAGCAGCGTTTCCAGGCCCAGCCGCGCATAGCCGCCGATGCCGAGCTTGGCCGCCAGATTGTCGTAGCCCGCCGCGTTCAGGATGGCGTCGCCCAGCGAATCGGCGCCGAAAGCGTAGCCCGAGGGCTCGTAGATGGCGGCGGTGGGTCGCGGCTCGGCCGCTGGCGGCAGCGCGGCCAGCCGGCGGCGGATGTCCTGCACCATCGCCCTGCCGCGCGCTTCCGCGCCGACGGCCGCGGCGATGGCGAGGATCTGCGCCTCGACCGCTTCCAGGTCCTGCGGCAGGTCGATTTCGACCACGCGCACGCCCAGCCGCTGCAGCATGGCCACCGCTTGGCGGCTGGCGTATTTGTGCGCCAGCACCAGGTCAGGTCGCAGCCGCACGATCTCCTCCGCCAGGCCGCGATTGGCGGGCAGGCCGCGCGCCTTGTCCGCCACGGCGGAGAATTCCGGATCGGACGCCAGGACGCTGACCGAGACGATGCGCTCGCGATCGGCCAGCTCCAGCACGAGCTGGTCGGTGCACAGATTGATCGAGACGATGCGCTGCGGCCGGCCGGCCGCCTGTTGCGCCACGGCCGGCGGGGCCAGGATCAGCGTCGCGGCGATGGCGACAAGCGCGCCGATCCCTGCCCCCTGGCGCATCAGAACGTCACGCGCGTTCCCGCATAGACCGCGAAGCCGGGCTGCGCGTAGCCAGCGGGATCGTCGTAGCGCTTGTCGAAGGCGTTTTCGATGCGGCCGTAGAATTGCAGCTCCTCGGTCACCTGGTAGGAAGCGGTGAAGCGGGCCACAGTGTAGCCGGGGTTCTTGCCGGTGGTGAAATCGGGCAGGAAGTCGACGCGCTCGTCGTTCCAGGTGACCGAAAGGCCCAGGGTCAGCCGCTCGATGGGCGTGATGTCGACGGCGCCGGTGATCTTGTGCTTGGGCCGGCGGGCGAGCTGCAAGCCGGTGGCGCGGTCCTCGGTCCTGATCCAGGTGTGGTCGAGGCGCGCCGTCAGCCAGGACACCGGCTGCACGGCGACGAAGCTCTCCAGGCCCCAGCTCCGCACCTTGTCGATGTTGATCAGCGTGCTGAAGGTGGCGTCGAAGTCGATCAGGTCGCGGATCCAGTTGCGGAAATAGGTCGAGCCGAACTGCAGCTTGCCGCCGAACAGGCTCTGCTCGAAGCCGATGTCGAAGCCGACGCTCTTCTCGGGATCGAGGTCGGAATTGCCCGAGAAGCCGAAGGCGGGAATCTTGCCGTAGAGCTGGTCCAGGGTCGGCGCCTTGAAGGCGGTGCCGACCGAGGCCTTCAGCTTGGTGCCGGTCTCGCGATGCAGATAGGCGATGCCGGCGCTGAAGGTGGGATGGGCGCCGAAATCGGAATGGTGGTCCAGTCGCGCCGCCAGGGTCAGGAACAGCCGGTCCATGATGGTGAAGCGGTTCTGCAGGAAGCCGCTGACGGTGGTGGCGTCGGCATCGAGCTTGAGGCCGTCGACATCGCTGTCGTACCACTCCTTCTCGCCCTCGACGCCGAAAGTCAGCTTCCAGAAATCGGCGACCTGCACGTCGTTCTGCCAGTCGCCCTTCAGGCGCTGGCCGGTGCGCTTGACGTCGAGCGTGAAGGGAAACGGGTTGAACGTATCGGGCTCGTCGCGATCGCGGCGATAGATATGGGCGTAGCCGACGCCGAAGCTCTGCTTCCAGCGCCCGTCCATCAGCCACAGCTCGCCCAGCGCGCGGCCGTAGAACTGCTCGCTGTTCTCGCGCATGTTGGGGTCTTCGACCGGCCAGTTGTCGTACTCGCTGCGCGTCTTGATGTAGCGGCCGAACAGGGAAATCTCGAAATTGTCGGTGACCTCCATGCCCAGCCGCGCGTTCAGCGTCAGGTTGCGGTAGGGATCGTCCTCGCCCTGCATGCCCGGCAGGCGCTGGCTCTTGGGCGTGACCGAGATGCCGTCGGTGCGGAAGCCGGCGACGCCGACGTTGAAATTGAAGCGCTCGATGGCGCCCTGCGCCGCGGCCGAGCCGGTCAGGGTTTGGAACGAACCGCCCTCCAGGTTCAGCGCCACACTGGGCTTGCCGCTGCCCTTGCGGGTGATGATGTTGACCACGCCGCCCAGCGCGTCCGAGCCGTAGAGCGTGCTGAGCGGCCCGCGCACGATTTCGATCCGCTCCACCATGTCGGTCAGGATATGGGCGAAGTTGAAGGTGCCGTTGGCCGAGCCCGGATCGTTGGCGCGCAACCCGTCGACCAGCACCAGCGCGTGGTTGGCGTTGGTGCCGCGAATGAACAGCGCACCGGTCTTGCCGAACGGGCCGGACTGGTTGGCGGCCACGCCCGGCACGTCGCTCAGGACGTCCTGGACCGTCTTGTACTGGCGGCGCTCGATCTCCTGGCGATCGACCACGGTGATGGAATTGGCCAGGCGCTCGGTCTTCTCCTCGTCGCGGGTGGCGGTGACCACCGTTTCCGGCAGGGCGACGACGGCGGTCTGCTGCGCCTGGGCGGCGCCGGCGGCGATGAGGACGGAGGTGGAGAGCAGGATGGCCCGGAACGGGCGAGACGATGTATGAACAGCGAGCGACATCTACGGATTCCCCCATAGCAACGACGTTAAGCGCGTCATCGCCAACGGAAATCCGCTCCTCCGGGGCACCCCGCCCGATGGAAATGGTGACGCTCTCGCCGGCAGGTCTCCTGGCTTGCGGGTCCTTGCTCGGGTCCTGGCCTTCCCGGGATCGCTCCCAGTGGCGCGTGTCGGACCGTCGCTCGCCGCTCACAGTTGCGGGGGCAGCCGCGGATTGGGCCCGAAGGCCGCACCGCGTTCCCTTTCAATCCCCATGCGGGGAACCGTCGATGGGCGGAATGTGCGCCGGGATGCGGGCCAAGTCAAACCCCTTCCCCCTGAGTGGCGAATCGGGGCACGGGCGAGGCGAACCGGCCCGGCGGCAGGCCGTTGATTCTCCATCCGCCGGGACAATTCCGCGCGCCCGGTGGCGGCGATAGCGCGATGGCGCAATAATTATAGAAAGACCATTGGCAGGAGGGATGCCATGCAGATCCAGGTCAACACCGACGCCAACATCCAGGGACGCGAGGACGTCGTCCGCTACGTCGAGAAGGAGGTCACCAGCGTGCTGGGACGCTTCGGCGACCAGATCACCCGCATCGAGGTCCATCTCAGCGACGCCAATGCGGCCAAGGCCGGCGCCCGCGACAAGCGCTGCACCATCGAGGCGCGCCTGGCCGGCCGCAAGCCGGAAGCCGTCAGCGACCAGGGTGAAACGCTGCGCGCGGCGGTCGGCGGCGCGACCCGGAAGCTGAAGCGATATCTCGACAAGACGCTGGGCCGCCGCGACGAACGCAAGGGCGGCGCGTCCATCCGCTCGATGGGCGAGGACTAGAAAGGACCGCTACGCTTTCACCGTATGCGCATGGTTCAGCGGCCCGTGGCCGTGGCCGAAGCCGGGCGCGGTGCGGATGGCTTCCTGCACGTAGGCGCGGGCGCGGATGACGGCGTCGCGCAGGGCGAGGCCCTGGGCCAGGCCGGCGGCGATGCCCGACGCCAGCGTGCAGCCGGTGCCGTGGGTGCTGGTCGAGGCGATGCGCGGGGAGTCGAAGACTTCCAGTTTCCCCTCGCGCCACAGCACGTCGCGCACCGTGTCGCCCGCGACATGGCCACCCTTCACCAGCACCGCTTTGGGGCCCAGCCTGGCCAATCCCTGCGCCGCCCGTTCCAGCCCGGCCAGCGAATCGACCGGCGCGCCCAAGAGCTCGGCCGCTTCCGGCGCGTTAGGGGTGATCAGGGCAGCCAGCGGCAGCAGGTGCCGGCGCAGCGCGCCGGTGGCGGCGGGATCGAGCAGCGAAGCGCCACCCTTGGCCACCATCACCGGATCGACCACCACGGGCACGCCGGGCGCCTTGCGCTTGATGGCATCGGCCACGGTCTCGATCACCTCGGCGCTGTGCAACATGCCGGTCTTGATCGCATCGGCGCCGATATCGTCCAGCACCAGCTCGATCTGCTGGCGGATGAAATCGATCGGCACGGGGTGGATGGCGAAGACGCCCAGCGTGTTCTGCGCCGTCAGCGCGGTGACGGCGGTGGCGGCATAGGCGTCGAGCGCGGTGACCGCCTTGATGTCGGCCTGGATGCCCGCGCCGCCGCCGGAATCGGAGCCGGCGACGATCAGAACCCTGCCCTTCATCTTCAGCCCGCTTGCGCCGCGACCGCGCCGGCGATGTCGTCGACCACGCGCTGCACGGTGGCGGCATCGTCGCCCTCGGCCATGACCCGGATCAGCGGCTCGGTGCCGGAGCGGCGGATCAGCAGCCTGCCCTTGCCGTTCAGCGCGCTCTCGCCGGCGGCGATGGCCTGGCGCACGACCGCGCTTTCCAGCGTGGCGGTGGCGCGGGCGATGTCGTGCAGGCGCACGTTCTTCAGGATCTGCGGCACCGGCTGGAAGACGCGGAAGACTTCCGAGGCCGGCCGGCCGCTCTGCACCAGCACCGCAAGCGCCTGCAAGGCGGCCATCAGCCCGTCGCCGGTGGTGGCGAAGTCGGACATGATGATATGGCCCGACTGCTCGCCGCCCAGATTGCAGCGGCCCTCGCGCATCTTTTCCAGCACGTAGCGGTCGCCCACCTGGGTGCGCACCATGGCGATGCCGCGCGCCTGCAGGAAGCGCTCCAGCCCGAGATTGGACATCACGGTGGTCACCAGGCAGTTGCCGCGCAGCCGGCCGTCCTGCCGCCAGCATTCGGCGATCACGCCCATGAGCTGGTCGCCGTCGACGATCTCGCCCTTCTCGTCCACCACCACCAGCCGGTCGGCGTCGCCGTCCAGCGCGATGCCGAGATCGGCCCGGTGGGCGACCACCTCGCGCGCCAGCGCCTGGGGATGGGTCGAGCCGCAGTCGCGGTTGATGTTGAAGCCGTCGGGCGAGACGCCGATGGGCACGATCTCCGCCCCCAGCTCCCACAGCACCGCCGGCGCCACCTTGTAGGCCGCACCATTGGCGCCATCGACCACGATCTTCAGCCCGTCCAGCCGGCGGCCGCGCGGGAAGCCGGTCTTGACGAACTCCGCGTAGCGGCCCAGCGCGTCGTCCAGCCGGCGGGCGCGGCCCAGCATGTCGGCGGCGGCGCGGCGCGGTGCGAGATCGGACGCCATCAGCGCCTCGATTTCGGCCTCGGTCTCGTCGGAGAGCTTGTAGCCGTCGGGGCCGAACAGCTTGATGCCGTTGTCGTGATAGGGGTTGTGCGAGGCGGAGATCATCACGCCCAGATCGGCGCGCAGCGAGCGCGCCAGCATCGACACCGCCGGCGTCGGCACCGGACCCAGCAGCACCACGTCCATGCCGATGGCGAGGAAACCCGCGGTCAGCGCCGGCTCCAGCAGATAGCCCGACAGGCGCGTGTCCTTGCCGATCACCACCTGGTGGCGATGATCGCCGCGGTTGAACACCAGCCCCGCCGCCATGCCCAGCCGCAGCGCCGTCTCCGCCGTCATCGGCTCCAGATTGGCCCGGCCGCGCACCCCGTCGGTGCCGAAAAGCTTGCGTGTCATGGCCGGCACTCTATCGCAGGGCCGCGGCGGCAGCCAGTGCGCGGGCGGTCTCGGCCACGTCATGCACGCGCAGGATGTGAGCGCCCTGGCGCGCCGCGTCGACCGCCACGTCGAGCGAGGCTTGCAGGCGGTCGACCGGGGCATCGCCGCCGCCCAGCGATTTCAGGAATCCCTTGCGCGAGGTGCCGATCAGCACCGGCCGGCCGGTGGCGACGAAGCGGTCGATCCGGCGCAGCAACTCGACGCTCTGGGCATGCGTCTTGGCGAAGCCGATGCCGGGATCGACGGCGATGCGCGGACGGGCGATGCCGGCGCGCTCGCAATCGAGCGCGCGCCGCTCCAGCCATTGCGCCACCTCCTCCACCACATCTTCGTAGTCGGTGCGCTCAAGCATGTCCTGCGGCGTGCCGCGCATGTGCATGAGGACCACGCCCGCATCGGACTCGGCGACGGCGCGCAAGGCAGCGGCATCATGGGTCAGGCCGGAGACGTCGTTGACGATCCTGGCGCCAGCGGCGATGGCGGCGCGCATGGTCGAGGCATGGCGCGTATCGACCGACACCAGCACGCCGTGCCGCGCCAGGGCAGCGATCACCGGCAGCACGCGGCGCTGCTCCTCGGCGGGATCGACCGGCGTGGCCCCGGGGCGCGTGCTTTCGCCGCCGACATCGACGATCGAGGCACCCTCCTCCACCAGACGCAGGCCGACCGAAACCGGATCGGCATGGCGGCCGCCGTCGAAGAAGGAATCGGGCGTGACGTTGAGGATGCCCATCAGGCGCGGGCGGTCCAGGGTCAATCCGGCGAAGGCCAGCGTCATGCGCGGATCATAGGAAAAAGGCCCCGAAGAGCGGGGCCTTTGTTTTCGTCAGCCGCCGGGCGCCGGTTCCGGCGTCAGCCCGCCGGGCGGCGATTTCGGCTGCGCGCCCGAAGGCGGCACCGAGGAGCGCTTGCGCGGATTGCTGGGCGCGTCGGTGTCGGAGCGGCGGATCGGCTCGCCGCGCAGCAGCCCGCGCACCTCGTCGCCCGACAGCGTCTCGTATTCCAGCAGCGCCTTGGCGACGACATGCAGGTCGTCGATGTTCTCGGTCAGGATCTTGCGCGCGGTGCCTTCGCCCTGCTCGACGAAGCGGCGGATCTCCTGGTCGATCAAATGCGCGGTGGCGTCGGACAGGTTCTTGCGCTGGGTCACCGAATGGCCGAGGAACACCTCTTCCTCGTTCTCGCTGTAGCGCAGCGGGCCGAGCTTGTCGGAGTAGCCGAACTCGGTGACCATGCGGCGGGCCAGGTTGGTCGCCTGGCGGATATCGTCGGTGGCGCCGGTGGTGACGTTCTCCGGCCCGAAGATCAGCTCCTCGGCGACGCGCCCGCCGAACATCGACGCCAGCTTGGCCTCGATCTCGGTGCGGCTCATGGAGAACTTGTCGCGCTCGGGCAGCCACATGGTGACGCCCAGCGCCCGGCCGCGCGGGATGATCGTCACCTTGTGCAGCGGATCGTGGCCCTTGGCATGCAGCATGATCAGCGCATGGCCGGCCTCGTGATAGGCGGTCAGCGCCTTCTCCTCGTCGGTCATGACCATGGAGCGGCGCTCGGCGCCCATCATGACCTTGTCCTTGGCGTGCTCGAAATCGCCCATGGTCACCAGCCGCTTGCCAGCGCGGGCGGCGCGGAGCGCGGCCTCGTTGACCAGGTTGGCGAGATCGGCGCCGGAGAAGCCGGGCGTGCCGCGGGCGATGACCTTGGGGTCGACGTCCGGCGCCAGCGGCACTTTGCGCATATGGACCTTGAGAATTTTCTCGCGGCCGGCGACGTCGGGGTTGGGCACCACGACCTGGCGGTCGAAGCGGCCCGGCCGCAGCAGCGCGGGATCGAGCACGTCGGGCCGGTTGGTGGCGGCGATCAGGATCACGCCCTCGTTGGCCTCGAACCCGTCCATCTCGACCAGCAGCTGGTTCAGCGTCTGCTCGCGCTCGTCGTTGCCGCCGCCCAGGCCGGCGCCGCGATGGCGGCCGACGGCGTCGATTTCGTCGATGAAGATGATGCAGGGCGCGTTCTTCTT
>JBFXDA010000037.1:0-39516 GCA_050181585.1 Reyranellaceae bacterium | reverse complement strand
TCTTCAGCAGCACCGTGGTCAGCGTCGCCGTCGAGACGCCCTGCAGGGCTGCCGCGATATCCTGGTCCGAGGCCATGCCGGTTCCCTTACCTTAGAGCGGATCACGGTTAGACGGAAGCGCGGGCGCTTCCGTCTAACCGTGTGAATCCGCTCTATTCATCAATAGTTTAGAGCAAATTCACACGTTCTGTCGGAATCGCTCGCGATTCCGACAGAACGTGATTTGCTCTTGCCGGCGGACTCTAGATTCCGGCGGCGGCGAAAGATAGGTTCTGCCTGCATGCACGTCGCCTCCCTTCGCCCCGCCTGATGCCCGCCACCCTGCACCTGCCGCTGGCCTCGCCCGCGCCCGGCACCGAGCGCCATCTCACCCTGCACCGCTTCGGCAAGCCCGGCGCGCGGCCGAAAGCCTATTTCCAGGCCGCCCTGCATGCCGACGAACTGCCCGGCGTGCTGGTGCTGCAGCATCTGCTGGCCCTGCTGGCCTCAGCCGAGCGCGAGGGCCGCCTCAAGGGCGAGGTGTTGATCGTGCCGGCGGCCAATCCCATCGGCCTGGCGCAGACCGTCCACGGCCGGTTGCTGGGCCGCTACGGGCTGGACGCCTCGGGCAATTTCAACCGCGGCTTCCCCGACCTGTCCGACGGGCTGGTCGAGGCGCTGCGCAACCGGCTGGGCCGCGATGCCGCCGCCAACGCCACGCTGGTCCGCACCACGCTGCTGACGCTGCTGAGCGAGAAGAAGGCGCTGGGCGAGGCGCCGCAATTGCGCCTGACCCTGATGCGGCTGGCGATCGACGCCGACATCGCGCTCGACCTGCATTGCGACGATCAGGCGCTGCTGCACATCTATGCCGGCCCCAAGCTGTGGCCAGAGATTTCCGACCTGGCGGCGCTGCTGGGCGCGGCGGCGGTGCTGCTGGAGGAGGATTCCGGCGGCGAACCGTTCGACGAGGCGCTGGCGCGGCCATGGTGGCGGCTGATCGACGCCAATCCCGGTGCCGCCCTCTCCGCCGCGGCGATGATCACCGGCACGGTCGAGCTGCGCGGGCGGGCCGATATCGACGATGCCCAGGCGCGCAAGGACGCGCAGGCGCTGCTGGCGTTCCTGGTCCGCCGCGGCGTGGTGGCGGGCGATGCCGGCGCCCTGCCGCCGCTTTCCTGCCAGGGCACCGCGCTCGACGCCGTCGATTTCGTCAAGGCGCCGCATGCCGGCCTGCTGGTGCAGAAGCGGGCGCTGGGCGAGCGGGTGCGTGCGGGCGACGTGGTGGCCGAGATCGTCGAGCCGATGGCCGCCTCCGGCGCGGGCCGCACGCAATTGCTGGCCCGCACCGAGGGCGTCGTCTTCACCCGCGCCATGCCTGGCCTGGTGCGCGCCGGCAAACGCGTGATGAAGATCGCCGGAAAGGAAAAGCTGGAACAGACCGACGCGACGCTGCTGGGGGATTGATTTTTTCCTTCGTCATGCTCCGGCTTGACCGGGGCACCCATGTCGATGCCGGCGCCAGTGTCCGTTTAGCGAAATCGTCTGGGCGGCAGCATGGGTCGCCCGGTCGAGCCGGGCGATGACGAAATAAACAATCAGCCCGATATCCCTCCGCCGTGCTGCCATGCTGCCATGCTGCCGTGCTGCCGTGCTGCCGTGCTGCCGTGCTGCCGCGCCGCTGCTCAATTTCTCCTTCGTCATGCCCCGGCTTGACCGGGGCACCCATGTCGATGCCGGCGCCAGTGTCCGTTTGGCGAAATCGTCTGGGCGGCAGCATGGGTCGCCCGGTCGAGCCGGGCGATGACGAAATAAACAATCAGCCTAACATCCCTCTGCCATGCTGCCATGCAGCCGCGCTGCCGCCCCGCCGTGCCGCTGCAGAATTTCTCGTTCGTCATGCCCCGGCTTGACCGGGGCACCCATGTCGATGCCGACGCCGGTGTCCGTTTGGCGAAATCGTCTGGGCGGCAGCATGGGTCGCCCGGTCGAGGCCGGCGATGACGGCATTGATGAACTACCCGAACGTCACCTTGCCCTGCTGCGCCAGGCCGCCGTCGTCGCGCGCCACCCAGGTGGTGGCGGCGTTGCCCTCGGGCTTGCCGTTGACGGTGAAGGGCGTGGTGTCGAACACCGGGCTGATGGCGCGGAACTCGAAGGCCTTGACGCGCTTGCCGGGCGAGGAGCGGCGCGCCAGTTCCATCTGCATCAGCCCCAGCAGCGGGCCGTGCACCACCAGGCCGGGATAGGCTTCTTCGCCGGTGGCATAGGGCTGGTCGTAGTGGATGCGATGGCCGATGAACATCAGGGCGGAGAAGCGGAACAGCAGCACCGGATCGGCCTTCACTGATTTGGTCCAGGCGGCGCCGCTGGGCGCCGGCTTGGGCGCGGGCGGCTTGTCGCCCGGCGCCGGCGCCTGGCGATAGACGATGTCCTGCTCCTCGATCACCGCTTCCTCGCCGCGGGCGAAGATGCGGTGGCGCACGCCGACGAACACCATCTTGCCGCTGGCGCCGGTCTTGGGCTCGACCGAGACGATCTGCGATTCGCGCCGGATCTCGTCGCCCAGCCGGATGTCGCCCTGGAAATGCAGGCGCGAGCCGGCCCACATGCGCCGCGGCAGCAGCACCGGCGGCAGGAAATCGCCGCGCTGCGGGTGGCCGTCAGGGCCGATCTTGGAGGCCGGCGCGGCCTCGAGGAAATAGAGCCAGTGCCACAAAGGCGGCAGCGGATCGCCCTTGGCCGGGGCGGGATCGCGCGCGTCCAGGGTGGCGATCAGCGCCCTGGGCGGGAAGGGGGCGGCGATGTCCTCCTGCACCTGGGTGCGGCCCACCCATTGCCGGTATTTCTCCAGTTCCTGATCCATCGTCCGCTCCAACTCTAGAATCCGTACAGCATGATGACCGCGGCACTGGCGATCAAGGCGGCGATGCGCCTGATCCAGTCCTGGTTGCGGCCGATGGCGCCGTAGCTGAACAGGAACATGCCGACCGAGATCTTCACCCCGGCCAGGAGCGCCAGCAGCGGCTCGCTGCCCAGCGCCAGCAGCGAGGGATGGGTGACGAAGCCGACCGGCACGATGAACAGCGCGCCGCCTAGCCGCATGGCGCGCCACGCCACCGGCAGCCATGGCGTCTGGGCGATGCGCGAGGCGATGAAGACGTTGCCGCAGACCGGCGGCGTGATGGTGCATAAGAGCGCGTACCAGAAGACGAAGAGATGCGCCTGCAAGGGCTGCAACCCCAGCTCGATCAGCGCCGGCCCGGCGACGGCGATGCAGATGGCGTAGGCCGCCGTGGTCGGCAGCTCCATGCCGAGCGCGATGCAGGCCAGCGCGGTCAGGATCAGCGCCACCCACAGCCGGCCGCCGGACAGGCCGACGATCAGCGAGGTCAGCTTCACGCCCAGGCCGGTGATGTGGAACACCCCGACGATGATGCCGGCGCAGATCATGATGGCGGCGATGCCGGCCACCTGCTGCGCGGCGTTGACCGTCGCCTCGCGCAGCCGCGCCAGGAACAGCCGCAGGCGCAGGCGCAGCGTGTCGTCCAGCACCAGCAGCACGGCCGCCACCGCCAGGGCCATGATGCCGCAGAATTGCGGCGTGTACTCGGTGGCGACGAACAGGAAGATCAGCGTGCCCAGCGGCAGGGCGAAGAAGGGCAGGGTGCGCGCCACCTTGCGCCAGCCGGGCAGCTCGTCGGCGTTCATGCCGCGCAGGCCCAGCACCACGGCGTAGCGGTCGACGCCGAACCAGCAGGTGAGGAAGAAGATGAGGGCAGGCAGGGTCGCCACCACCATCAAATCCTCGTAGCGCATGCGCAGGAACTCGGCCATCAGGAATACGCCCGCGCCCATCACCGGCGGCATGATCTGCCCGCCGGTCGAGGCCACCGCCTCGACCGAGGCGGCGAAGGGCCGTGGATAGCCGTGCTTGATCATGGCCGGGATGGTGAAGGTGCCGGTCGAGGCGACGTTGGCCGAGGCCGAGCCGCTGATGGTGCCGTAGAGGGCGGAGGCCACCACTTCGACCTTGGCGGTGCCGGCGCGGAAGCGGCCCGCCGTCTGCTGCGCCACCGACATGAAGCCGGTGCCGGCATCGCCGGCGGCGACGAAGGCGCCGAGAATGAGGAAAGGCGCGATCAGCTCCAGCGAGGTGCCGGTCAGCGTGCCCCACAGCCCGCCCTCGGAGATCACCAGCGTGCCGAGGAAAGAGGTCAGCGGCTGGCCGTTATGGCCGAAATCGCCCGGCAGCAAATGGCCCAGCAGCCCGTAGAGCAGCACGATCAGGGCGATCGCCGGCATCACCGGCTGCACGGCGCGGCGCGCCATGTCGAGCACGATCAGGATCAGCAGGCCCGAGAGGGCGATCTGGAACCAGCCTTTCAGCGAGCCGTACTGGTCGGCCAGCTCGCGCCGGTTCAGCGCGATATAGAGGCAGCACAGGATGCCCAGCGCCCCCAGCGTCCAGGCGACGATGGCGTCGAGCCGCGAGCGGTTGGCGCCGGCGAAGAAGAAGACGAAGGGGATGGCGAACAGCAGGTGCAGCGGGCGGCTGATCAGGTTGGGCACCAGCCCGCCGATCACGACATAGACGTGGAAGGCGATGGAGGCGGCGGCGACGGCCAGGATCAGCAGATCCCGCGCCGTCGCCAGCCGGGCGGCGGGCATCAAGGCCGGCGCGGCATCGATGCCCGGCGTTTCCGACACGAATTCGACTTCGGCTGCGCTGACGTCGGCCGGGGCCTATTTCAGCGCGTCGGGAATGGCCACGCCCTGCTCGGCGTAGAACTTGGCCGCGCCCGGATGCAGCTTGACGCCCAGCGGCGCCACCTGGTCCAGCGCCACCGAGCCCCAGATCGGGTTGGTCCTGGCCATGGCCTCGCGCTGGGTCCAGAAGATCTTGGTGATCTGGTAGGCGGTGTCGTTGTCCATCGCCGTGGTGGCGTAGCCGCCGACCGGCAGGCCGAAAGTCTGCACCGGCTGGGTCTGGCCGGCATAGGTGTTGGCGGCGATGACGATGCGGCCGGCGCCGCGATCGTTGTCCAGCACCTTCTTCAGTTCCGCGTCCGACAGCGACAGCAGCTTGACCGAGGTGGTGGCGGCCAGTTCCTGGATCATGCCGGTGGGGTGCGAGGAGCCGGAGGCGAAGCCGTCGACCTGCTTGTTGCGCAGCGCGTTGGAGGCGGCGGAGAGCTCGACCTCGGCCACCTTCACCTTGCCTTCCAGCTCGAACAGCTTGAACAGCGCCAGCGACTGACGCTCGGTGAAGGTGCCGCGGCCGCCGGCGATGAAGGTCTTGCCGGCCAGGTCGGCGATGGCATTGACGTTGGCGTCGGCGCGGGTGACGAAATGCATGGTGATGCCGGGCATCACGAACAGCGTGCGGATGGTGTCGTAGCCGGTCTCGCCCTCGAACGGCTTCTTGCCGGCCTGCGCGTCCTTCACCAGGCTGGGCGGCGAGGTGAAGATGTAGTTGCCGGTGCGCTTGGGCGCTTCCTTCACGTTCTGCACCGAGCCCTGGCTCTCCTCGACCGTGGCGGCGATCTGGCCGTTGGAAGCGGTCTTCAGCGCTTCGCCCAACTGCACCGTCATCTGGTAATAGGACGAGCCGGCGGTGGCCGATTTCAGGGTGACGCGGGTGTCGGCCTGGGCGACCCCCGAGGCGAGAACGGCGGTGGCCGCCAGGGCGGCAAGACGTGCAAGTTTCATGGTTTCCTCCCGAGAAACGGTAGTGTGGTTTTAAAGTCCACCCCGAAGGCGCGCAAGCCTCACTCGGGCAGCGACTTCAGCAGTTCCTCGATCTGCGCCCGCTGCGGCGCGTCCTGCGGCACCAGCGCCAGCAGGCGGGCGAGCTTGTCGCGCGCCGCCTTGCCATTGCCGGCGGCGGCATCGACGCGGGCGAGATAGAACAGCGCCAGCGGGTTGTCGGCCTGCACCGCCAGCAGCCGGCGCAAGGTGGCGGTGGTGCCGGGCGAAGGCACGGCCTCGATGCCGTCCAGGCGCAGTTGCGCTTCCGCCAGGTCGCCCAGCGCCTGGGCATCGTCGGGCCGGCGCTTGACCGCCTCGGCGAAGGCGGCCGCCGCCTTGTCCGGCTCGTTCAGCACCAGCCGCGCCCGGCCCAGGCGCTGCCAGCCGGCGACGTCCTCGGGCGTTTCTTCCAGGCGCGCCTGCAAGCCGTCGACCATGGCGCGGATCGCCGCCTCCCGCTCCGCCGCCGGCAGTTGCGCCATGCGCTCGACGTCCTGCGCCGTCGGTCCCCGTGGCGCCGCGGGCGGCGAGTCGGCCGGTGGCTTGCGATCGGGGCGGATGCTCTGCGGGTCGATGCCGGAGTCCTGCGCCACGCGCGCGATCTCCGTCTGCAAGGTTGCCAGCCACGGCGCATCGGGCGCCGCCTTGGCCTCCAGCGCCAGCCAGCGTTCCAGCGTGGCGCGGGGATTGCCGTTTTGCAGGTCGAACAGGCCGCGATAGTAGTTGGCCGCCGGCTCGCCGGGCTCCAGCTTCAAGGCGCTGTCCAGCGCCTCCAGCGCCCGGGGCGCGATCCGCCCCTGGTCCTTCAGGATCAGCGCCTCGGCATAGGAGGCCAGGAGGTCGGCGCGTTCGGGCGCCAGCGCGATGGCGCGGGCCAGCGCGGCGATGGCCTGGTCGAAGCGGCCGACGCGCAGCGCGGTGCGGCCCAGCAACGCCCAGCCTTGCAGATCGTCGGGCTTGGCCTGCAACCGCTTCTCCAGTTCGTCGAGCAGGCGGGCGGCGTTGTCCATCCGCTCCTCGCCGGCCTGGCGCTCGGCGAAGGGCCGCGCCGGCAGTTCCGGGCTGCCGGTGGCGAAGTACCAGCCCAGCGCCACCAGCGGCAGCACCACCGCCAGCCCGGCCATGGCGCGGCGCAGGGCGCGACTGTCGCGCGCCGGCGCTTCTTGCTGCTGCGCCAGCGCCAGCAGCCGGCGTTCGATCTCGCCGCGGGCGGCTTCGGCCTGCTGCCGGTTCAGCACGCCGCGCTTCTGGTCGCGCTCGATCTCGGCGAGTTGGTCGCGATAGACGGCGAGATTGTACGACAGGCGCTGTCCGCCGCCGCCGCGCGGCCGCAACAGCGGCGCGGCCAGCGCCACGATGGCGATGGCGGTCAGCAGCGCCAGCGCGAAAGCCAGCATCAGCTCTTGCCTTCCTCGTCGAGCAGCCGCGCCAGCGTCGCCCGCTCTTGCGCGCTGATCGGGGCCTGCTCGACGGCGCCGCCGCGGCGGCGGAACCAGAACGCCAGCGCGACGGCGCCCAGCGCCAGCACGACAGCGGGTCCGAACCACAGCAGCCAGGTGGCGGGCCGCACTGGCGGGCGCAGCAGCACGAAATCGCCGTAGCGCGCGACCAGGAAGCCGTAGACCTGGGCGTCGCTGTCGCCGGCCTTCAGCCGCTCGCGCACCAGCAGGCGCAGGTCGCGCGCCAACGGCGCGTCGGAATCGTCGATCGACTGGTTCTGGCACACCACGCAGCGCAGGTTGCGGCTGATCTCGCGCGCGCGCGCCTCCAGCGCCGGATCGGGCAGGATCTCGTCGGGCTGCACGGCCAGCGCCATCAGCGGCAGCAGCAGCAGGAACAGCGCCAGGCGCAGCGTCTTCATTGCCGCAGCTTCTGCACGATGGGCAGCAGCGTGTCGCGCCAGGCGTCTTCGGTGACGGGGCCGACGAAGCGGTGGCGGATGCGGCCCTGTTTGTCGAGCACGAAGGTCTCGGGCACGCCGTAATTGCCCCATTCGATGGCGTTGCGGCCCAGCGGGTCGACGCCGATGCCGCTATAGGGATTGCCCAGCCGCTGCAGCCAGGCCGTGGCGGCTTCCGGCTTGTCCTTGTAGTTGATGCCGTAGATCGGCACCGCCTTCTCCTTCGCCAGCTTCATGAACACCGGGTGCTCGACCTGGCAGGGCGGGCACCAGGAGGCGAAGATGTTGACCAGCACCACCTCGCCCTTCAGCGCCGCGACGTCGAGGCCGGGCCGGTCCGCCAGCAACGGCTCCAGTTTCATCTGCGGCGCCGGCTGGTCGATCAGGGCGGAGGGCAAGACGGAAGCGTCGTGGCGCGCCAGCAGCGCCCAGGCGAAGAAGCCGGCGATCAGCGCGAACATGACCAGCGGCAGCAGCACGATGGCGCGCATGGCCTACTCCGCCGCCGCCACGACCAGCTTGCGCGGGCGCGACGGCGCGCCGACGCGGTGGCGGCGGTCGGACAGCGACACCAGCCCGCCCAGCACGCACAGCACCGCCCCGATCCAGATCCACGGCGCCAGCGGATTGTGATAGAGGCGCACGGTCCAGCCCGCCTCGTCCTGGTCGCCGATCACCGTATAGAGGTCGGCCAGCCAGGTGGTGTGGATCGCCGCTTCCGTGGTCTGCCGCTTCTGCACGCCGTAGAGCCGGCGTTCGGGATGCAGCGTGGCGATGGTGCGGCTGCCGTCGCGCACGACGATGGCGGCGCGCAGCGCCTGGTAGTTGGGACCGGCTGCGTTGCCCACGCTCTGCAGGGTGAAGCCATAGCCGGCCAGCTCGGTGGCGTCGCCCGGCCGCATGACCAGCACCCGCTCCTGCTGCCAGGCCGAGGCGGCGGTGACGCCGGCCACCAGGATGCCCAGCGAAGCGTGCGCGATGCTCATGCCCAGCGCCGCGCGCGGCAGGCCGGCCAGCCGCCGCCAGCTTTCCGCGGCGGCGAGGCGGAACAGGCCGATGCGCTCGGCCAGCTCCGCCAGGCTGCCCAGCACCAGCCAGGCGGCCACCACCAGGCCGATCAGCGCCAGGGTGCTGTGGCGGTCGATGGCCAGCGCCAGCACCAGCGCGACGGCGAGCGTGATGCCGGCGGCGACGCGCAGCCGCTTCAGCGCGCCGAAGAGATCGCCGCGTTTCCACGGCAGCATGGCGCCGACCGGGACGGCGATCAGCAGCGGCAGCATCAGCGGCACGAAGGTGGCGTTGTAGAAGGGCGGGCCGACCGACACCTTGCCGCCGCCCAGCACGTCGAGGAACAGCGGATAGAGCGTGCCCAGCAGCACCGTGGCGCAGCCGGTGCACAGCAGCAGGTTGTTCAGCAGCAGCCCGCCCTCGCGGCTGACCGGCGCGAACAGCCCGCCGCCCTTGAGCTGCGGCGCGCGCCAGGCGTAGAGCGCGAAGGAGCCGCCGATGGCGATGGCCAGCAGCGCCAGCACGAACAGGCCGCGGCCGGGATCGGTGGCGAAGGCGTGCACCGAGGTCAGCACGCCCGAGCGCACCAGGAAGGTGCCGAGCAGGCTGAGCGAGAAGGCCAGGATGGCCAGCAGCACGGTCCAGGCCTTCAGCGCGTCGCGCTTCTCGACCACGATGGCCGAATGCAGCAGCGCGGTGCCGGCCAGCCAGGGCAGGAAGGAGGCGTTCTCGACCGGGTCCCAGAACCAGAAGCCGCCCCAGCCCAGTTCGTAATAGGCCCACCACGAGCCCAGCGCGATGCCGAGCGTCAGCGCGCACCAGGCGGCCAGCGCCCAGGGCCGCACCCAGCGCGCCCAGGCGGGATCGACGCGGCCCTCGATCAGGGCGGCGACGGCGAAGGCGAAGGTCACCGAGAAGCCGACATAGCCGAGATAGAGGAAGGGCGGATGGAAGGCCAGGCCGGGGTCCTGCAGCACCGGGTTGAGATCGTTGCCGTCGAACGGCGCGGGATCGACGCGCAGGAACGGGTTGGAGGTCAGCAGGATGAACAGCAGGAAGCCCACCCCGATCATCGCCTGCACCGCCAGCACGCGGGCGCGCAAGGGCGGCGGCAGGTTGCGGCCGAACAGCGCGATGGCGGCGCCGAACAGGCTCAGCACCAGGATCCACAGCAGCAGCGAGCCCTCGTGATTGCCCCAGACGCCGGTGATCTTGTAGAGCAGCGGCTTGGCCGAGTGCGAGTTCTCGACCACGTTGAGGACCGAGAAATCGGAGACGACGTAGCTCCAGGTCAGGCAGGCGAAGGCGAAGGCGACGAAGGCGAACTGCGCCAGCGCGGCCGGCCTGGCCAGCGCCACCAGCGCCGGCTCGTTGCGCTGCGCGCCGATCAGCGGCGCCAGCGACTGCACCAGCGCGATCGCCAGCGCCAGCACCAGCGCGAAATGGCCCAGCTCGGGAATCATTTCTTCTCCGCCGGCGCCGGCTCGGCGTGTTTCCAACGCCCGGATTTCTTCAGCGCCTCGGCCACTTCGGGCGGCATGTAGTTCTCGTCGTGCTTGGCCAGGACCTCGCTGGCGACGAAAACGCCGTCGCGGTCCAGCGCGCCGTTGGCGACGATGCCCTGGCCTTCGCGGAACAGGTCGGGCAGCGCGCCGGCATAGACGACGCTGACCGTGTGCGCCCCGTCGGTGAGGCGGAAGCGCGCCTGGCCGGCGCCGCGCTGCACCGAGCCGTCCTCGACCAGCCCGCCGATGCGGAAGCGCTGCTCGGGCGCGGGCTTGTTCTCCACCACCATGGTGGGCGAATAGAAGAACACCAGGTTCTCGTTCAGCGCCCGCAGGATCAGGAAGGCGGCCACCGCCAGCGCCAGCAGCGAGGCGCCGAGCATGACCAGGCGGCGATGCTTGGGCTTGAGGCGCCGGGCCGCGGCGGTCATGGCCGCTCCCGTTCCGCCTGCAGCGCCGCGAGCTGGCGGCGCAGGCGCCGGCGCTGCAGCCAGGCCTGCAGCGCCATGCCGATCAGGATGGCGAAGGCGAGGCCGAAGGCCGGCCACACGTAACCGGCATGGCCGCCCATGGCCAGGAATTCGCTCAAGGAGTTCATCGAACCGCCTTCTAGCGCCAAAACCGCTCTTTATATAGGCGGCGTGCCGCCGCAAGACCCTTGGCCGCAGCCGATATTTGCCAGCCCCCCCGTGGCGCTATATTCCGGCGGCGCTATATTCCTAACCCGAATCGACGTTCCCGGCCCCGGGCCGGAAAAGCTCTCTTAAAGAGGTTGGCGGCAATGGGCGGCATTATCTGGCTGGCGTCCTATCCCAAGTCGGGGAATACCTGGACCCGGGCTTTCCTGCACAATTTCATCGCCCAGGAGGAGGTGCCCAGGGACGGCTCCTTCGACATCAACAAGATGAATCTGCTCAGCACCTCCGACAACGGGCCGATGTGGTACGAGGAGGTTCTGGGCAAGCCGCTGGGCGAGGCGACGCACGAGGAAATCGCCCGCGCCCGCCCGGCGGTACACAAGTTCATCCACGACAAGTCCTCGGGCTTCATTTTCCTCAAGACCCACAATGCCCTGGTTGTGCATGACAATACCCCCCTGCACACGCCGGAGTATACGGCCGGGGCGGTCTATATCGTGCGCAATCCGCTGGACGTGGCGATCTCCTATTCCTTTCACCTGAACCTGACCGTCGACCAGACCATGGATATCATGGAGGCGGTCGGATACACCTCGAAAACCAGCGAAAAAGCGGTATTCCAGATCCAGGGCTCATGGTCGGAACACGTCTATTCCTGGACCAAGCGGCCCAACCCGGCCATGCACGTCATGCGCTATGAGGACATGCTGAACGATCCGTTCGAGGCGTTCGCCGAACTGGCGACGTTTCTTCAATTGCCGGTTGAGCGCGAGCGGCTGGACTCGGCGATCGCCAAATCCTCGTTCAAGAGCCTGCAGGCGATGGAGAAGGAGGGCGGTTTCCGCGAACGCCCCGAGCATACGGAGAAGTTCTTCCGCGAGGGCAAGGCCGGGCAGTGGAAGCAGGAGCTGACGATCAACCAGGTCAAGCGCATTGTGCATGTGCATGCCGAGCAGATGGATCGTTTCGGCTATCTCACGGAAGCCGAACGATTCTTGCGCAACCCGGTGGCCGAGCGCCGCGCCGCTGCCGGGTGAGGCCACGGTTCCATAATACCATGCTCTGATGTGATATTGCCGGTCCCCGAGTGTGGCTTGCAGGTAACACAGCTTGGTCTCCTTGTAATATCTTGATTTAAAATGGCTTTTAGCTTGGCCAAGTTGTGGAGTTCGTTTGACCAAACTGTGGCGTTTGGCTATTTTTTCTATCGAAACTCGCCAAGGGGGTAGTTTATGAATTCGACGTTCAAGAATGCGCTGTTGTCCGGAACGGCGCTGGTCGCGCTGACCGTGGCTGCGCCGGAAAGCGCCAATGCCCAGATGTACACGACCGGTCCGGGCTTCTACCTGTCGGTTGAAGGCCGGTACATCTTCAACGGCACCGACAAGATCAGCGACTTCCCGTTTGGCAGCGCAACCCTGCCGTTCGGCCCGATCTCGACCATCAATAACCTGGAAGAGAAGGCCAAGACCGGTTGGGGTGGCAAGGCCATGCTGGGCTACCGCTTCACCAGCAACTGGGACGTGGGCGTGGGCCTCTCCGGCGGCTGGCACAAGAACGGCAAGGGCAGCAACAACTATCCTCTGACGACGACGTTCGGCAATCCGCCGGGTCCGGGCGATGACTGGGTGATCACCGGCAACGCCGAGCAGGAACTGAAGGTCAAGCTCGACTACTACGTCGGCGACTTCGAGGCCGGCTACAACTGGAAGATGGGCAATTCCAACGTCCGTCTGTTCGGCGGCTTGCGCTATGCCAACTTCAACCAGAAGGCCACCGGCTCGGTGTCGCTGAACGGCGCGCTGCTGACGGTCGATTACGGCCCGACTCCGGACGTGGTCAACACCATCGGCACCGGCTCCGCCGCCGCCAGCGTCCGCCGCAAGAGCACCTACTGGGGCATCGGCCCCCGCATCGGCGTCAACGGCATGTTCGGCCTGGGCTCCGGCGGGTTCCACATCTTCGGCGGCGTGTCGGGCGCGATCCTGTACGGCCGCTACAAGGACCAGCGTGACCTCAACGCCGCGGTCGTGGTCGGCTCGCCCGTGCTGGCGACGCCCACCGTGTTCGCCACCAGCGCCAACACCAAGGACAAGAGCAAGAAGAAGTTCGTCCCCAACCTCGAGGGCGAGATCGGCTTGGGCTACACCTTCGGCGCCGGCAGCGGGACCACCGTGTCGCTGCAGGCCGGCTATCGCGCCGACGCCTATTTCGGCGCCGCCAGCAAGGGCGACGTCTACGCCGTCGAGGCGCTCAACTTCGGCGACGACACCAAGAAGGCCGACTACATCTTCCACGGCCCGTTCGTGCGCCTGACCGCGACCTTCGGTCCGGCGCCGGTGGTGGCCGCCGCTGTCCCGCCGCCGCCGCCGAAGGTCGAGCCGAAGAAGAACTTCCTGGTGTTCTTCGACTTCGACCGTTCGAACATCACGGCCGACGCGCAGCGGGTGATCGAGGAAGCCGCTGCCGCCGCCAAGGCCGGCAACGTCTCGCGCATCCAGCTCACCGGTCACACCGACCGCTCCGGCTCGGACCAGTACAACCTGGCCCTGTCGCTGCGTCGCGGCGAGGCGGTGAAGCAGGCGCTGATCCGCCTGGGCATCCCGGCCGCCTCGATCGCGGTGATCGGCCGCGGCGAGAGCCAGCCGCTGGTCCCGACGGCCGACGGCGTGCGCGAGCCGCAGAACCGGCGCGTGGAGATCATGCTCTAAGCGACGCCAACCGTCGCAAGGACGAAAGGGCCGCTCTCGAGCGGCCCTTTTTCTTTTCGCTTTCTCTCCCCTCTCTCTGTCGCTTCTTCCCCCTCTCCCCGCCGGGGAGAGGAGGTAGGAGGGCGAAGCGGCGTTGCGCTCTATCCTTTAACGCCCTAGGTGGGCGCCGGCATCGGCGCGCTAGCGCAGGACCCGCACGGTGCCGGGCTTCAGCCTCGCGTCAGCGCGTATTTGAGGACGGCGTCTTCCTCGTCGCCTTCGCCGCCGGTGCGGGCGAAGCCGAGCCGCTCCAGCAACGCCACCGAGCGCAGATTGGGCCGGTCGACCGAGGCGCAAAGCCGCTGCCAGTGCAGGGTCTCGAACGCGAAGCCGATCACCGCCGCCATCATCTCGCGCCCCAGGCCGCGCCCCTGGAAGGCCGGCGCCAGGGCGTAGATCAGTTCCGGCTGCCCGCCCTCCTCGCCGGCGATGCCGCCGGCAATGCCGACCAGCGGCCGGTCCGCCAAGCGCTCGAAGGCGGCGAAGAGCCCCAGCGAGCCGCCGGCGAAGCGCGCGCCGGAGGCGGCGATCTGCTCCTCGATCCAGTCCAGCGGCACCAGCCGGTCGTCGAGCAGGAAGCGGCGCACCTGGGGCCGGTGCAGCAGGCCGGCCAGCGCCGCCAGGTCCTCCGTCCGCACCGCGCGCAGCAGCAGCGAGGGCGTGGCCAGCGACGCCGTCATGCCGGGAACGGGCTTGCGGGAGCGGGCCTGCGGAAAACTACTTCTTGGTGGCGGGCGCCGGCGGTTTGGCGGCCGGCGTCGAGCAGTCGCGAATGCCCAGCGCGCCGATGTAGTAGTCGCCCGGCATCGGCACCTGCTCCAGCCGGGTGGTCTCGCTGGCCAGGCCGATATTGAGCTTGCGGTCGGTGTCGACGCAGAAATTGGGATCGGAGCGGCGGCGCTGCTCGGCCAGGTTGGCGAGCTGGGTCACCATCATGTTCATGCGCGACTCGCCGCCGTAGCGGGTGTAGTGCGACTTCAGCAGCGAGCCGTTCTTCACCAGATCGGCGTTGAACTTCTGCACGAAGGAGCCGTAGCGGTTGCGGAAACTGTCCTCGGTGGCGCCGGTGCAGCCGAGCGCGGCCACCATCAGCTCCGTCGTCAGCATGCGCACGGCGATGGCGTGCAGTTCGGCGGAATTGCGGCAGGCGGCCTGCGCGAGCGCCGGCGAGGGCAATGCGCCCATCAGCGCGGCCATGGTGACGGCAACCAGTTTCTTCGACATCCGGACGTCCTCTCCCTGAACCTATTGCTTCTGCCAACCGCAGGATCTAGCCGCGCGCGCCCCGCAGCAACGCTTCCAACCGCCGCGCCGCCAGGCCGGCCTCGATGCGCAACAGCAGGACCGCCACGAAGTACAGCAGGAACCCCACCGCCATGACGAGCAGCGGAACGAGCAGCGAGCTGTGTATGGTCGGTCCGCCCAGGCGCAGCACGCTGGCGGGCTGATGCAAAGTGTACCACCAATCGACGGAAAATTTGATAATCGGCAGGTTGACGACGCCGGCGACGGCGAGGATCGCGGCCGCCCGGCCGCCGCGGTCGCGGTCGTCGAAGGCGTTGGCCAGCGCGATATGGCCGACGAACAGGAACAGCAGCACCAGCATCGAGGTCAGCCGCGCGTCCCACACCCACCACGTGCCCCAGGTCGGCTTGCCCCAGAGCGAACCGGTGAGGAGGCAGATCAGCGTCAGGCCCGCGCCCAGCGGCGCGATGGCGCGCTGGGCGATGTCGGCCAGCGGATGGCGCCAGATCAGGAGCGAAGCGCCGCTCGCCGCCAGTGCGGCATAGGCGGCCATGGCGATCCAGGCGGCGGGCACGTGCACGAACATGATGCGCACGGTATTGCCCTGCTGGTAGTCGACCGGCGCCTGCACCAGCCCCAGATAGAGGCCGACGGCGAGAAACCCGGTCGCCAGCACGGAAACGGGCAGCAGGATGCGGCGGCTGAAACGCTGGAAACGGGCGGGATTGGCGAGGGCGTGCAAGGCCATGGCGGGCGGCATCGAAGCCTATTCGCCGCCGGCGCGCAAGGCGGCCGAAATGCCCCAGGGAACCAGGGCGACGGCGCCCAGCAGTAGGGCGGCCAGCACGGTCAGGGGAAAGGCGGGGTCGTTGCCGCCGGCCAGGTCGCCGGCGGCGACGCCGAAGATCAGCACCGGCACGCACAGCGGCAGGATCAGCAGCGGCACCAGCGGCCCGGCCCGTCTGGCGCCCACGATCAAGGCCGCGCCCAGCCCGCCCAGCAGGCTGAGCGTGGGGGTGCCCAGGAGCAGCGCCAGCAGCAGCGGCGGAATGGCCGCGCCGGGCAGGTTCAGCATCGCCGCCAGCAATCCGGCCAGCAAGGTGAGCGGCAGCCCGGTGGCCAGCCAGTGCGCCAGGCTGCGCGCCAGCGCCAGCAGCGGCAAAGGCGCATCGCTGCTCAGCATCAGATCCAGCGTGCCGTCGTCGAGATCGGCCTGGTAGAGACGGTCGAGCGACAGCAGGGCGGCGAGCAGGGCGCCGACCCACAGCACGCCGGGCGCGATGCGCGCCAGCAGCGCCGGCTCGGGTCCGACGCCGAGCGGGAACAGGCTGACGGCGAGCAGGAAGAAGCTCAGCACGGTGAGCCCGTCGCTGGACTGGCGCAGCGCCAGCTTCAGGTCGTGCCCCAGCAGCAGGCGGAAGCGGTTCACGCCGCCAGCTCCGCGGCGAAATTCTCCATCGCCAGCGCCTGCGCCCGCGGCGGGTCGAGATCGCCATGGGTCGACAGCACCACGATGCCGCCGCCGGCGCGGAACGCCTCGATCGCCGCCTGCAAGGCCTGCAGCGCGCGCGTGTCCAGCCCGGTGCCCGGCTCGTCCAGCAGCCATAGTTCGCCGCCGCTGGCGATCAGCCGCGCCAGGGCCAGGCGCCGCTTCTGCCCCGCCGACAGGAACCGCGCCGGCTGCGCGGCAAGCTCGCGCAGGCGCAGCCGCTCGAGGGCGTCGAGGCAGTGCGCCGCGCTGGTGGCGGGATTGGCCAGCCGGGCGCCGAACAGCAGATTCTCGAACGCCGACAAGGCGGGCTTGATGGCATCGGCATGGCCCAGGAAGCGCAGCCGGCCGCGATGCTCCTCCGGCTGCAGCGGCCTTCCGTCCCACAGAAGCTGGCCGTGACGGCGGGGCGTCAGCAGCGCCAGCAGGCGCAGCAGGGTGGATTTGCCCGACCCGTTGGCGCCGCGCAGCACCAGTGCGGCGCCGCGCTCTAGCGCGAAATCGAGCCCGGCGAACACCGTTCTGCCGCCGCGATGGCAGGCAAGCGCGCGCCCTTCGAACATGGCCATAGGCGTTGATAGCACGGAAAAAGCGGGAAAATCCGGCCCGAAAATAAAGTGGCCGCCATCCCGGGGGGAGCTGGGATGGCGGCCTAGCTGCCTCTTAACGAGGCTGGAACATGGCTTGGGGGGACCACGTTCCGGGGGAGATGCTGAAAAACCTAAGAGCCGAATGTGACCGTCACCGGGTCCAATTGCGGCGAACTTGTGATTTTTTTGCCGCGCTCAAGAGATTTTTCGTATTCCACAACTGACATAGGAATGCGGTCCGCGCGGCACAAGGCCGGCGGACGAAACTTCCCGGTGGAATAATTATTTGAGAATTATCAGGCGTTTAGCCGAAGGCGGCGAAGCATGGTCAAGAGCGGCCAGGGCGGCGGCCCGGCCTTGGGTAGCTCGGTATGCTCCGTCGCCACCTCGACCAGGGCCTGGACGCCTGGTCGGATGCGGGCCGGCAGCCAGCCGCGCGGCCGGCGCTGGCGCTGCGCCAGCACCGCGCGCAATTCCTCCTGGCCCTGCCGGGTCGAGGGACCGGCCAGGCCGACGAAAAACCCGTCATGCCAGTGCCGCAGCATCCAGTCGGCGAAATGCCGGATATCGCCATAGACGGCATCCAGCAACAGCACGCCCCGGATGCGCTCCTCCGCCCCGCCGCGCGCCAGCGAAAACGCCACCGAGCGGTAGCCGCCGCTGAAGGCGCTCAAGATCACCGGCGCGGCGCGGAACGCCTCTTCCTTGCCGCCGCTGCGCTGGGCCAGCAGGGGCGCGGCCTCGTCCAGCAGGTTCTTCAGCCCGTCGGGCTGGCCGAGCTTGCCCGGGCTGGAATCGGGCGCCTCGCGGGCGAGCTGCGGGGCGATCAGCACCAGGTTGCGGCGCGCGCGGTCGACCTGGCCCGGCAGGTCCATGTCCTGGCCGACGCTGCGCTCGATCTCGCTGCCATGGCCATGGAAGAAGACCAGGATCTCGAACGGCCGCGCCGGATCGAAGCCGGGCGGCAGGTGGAACAGCACGCGATCGTCGGTGTAGTGCGGATGCTCGGGCAGTACGGCGCCGTCGCCGGTGGTGTGGGCGCGCTGGCGGGTGCGCGGATCGCGCGTGTCGAAGAACGGCCGGCTGCCGTCGGGTGTCGGCCCGTCATAGGGGAAGGGGGCGCTGGCCAGCGAGGCGGTGAAGCGCTGCGCCGGGCGCGGCGCCAGGGGCGCGGATTTCGGCTTGCTCGATTTCAGCATCACAACGCCAAGCGGCAGCGAGGCGGCCACGATGCCGTAAATTGCCGCCAGCAGAAAGCCCCGCCGGCCGGCCATGGCGCTAGGCCGCCGCCACGGCGGCTCGCGCCGTCGCCCCGTCCGGCCGCGGCAGCAGCACCGCGTAGAAGGCCGGCAGCGCCACCAGATAGGCGATGGCGGCGATCAGCAGCAGCGCGCCCAGCCCGAACTGCGCCGCCACCAGCGGCACCAGCACCGATCCGATCACCGAGAAGCAGCCATTGATGCCCCAGGCCCACAGGAAGAGATGCTCCTTGCCCAGGTTGGACAGCATCGCCATCGCGGTGGGAAAGCAGAAGCCCATCAGGAAGGCGGCGGGGAACAGGATCGCCAGGCAGGCCACGATGCGCAGGCCGTAGGGCCAGACGCCGATGGCGTTCAGCACCGGATCGAGCAGATAGCCATAGGCCAGCAGCATGGCGGCGATGGCGACGAAGATGGCCGGCATCAGCCTGCGGCAGACGGCGATGTAGCGGCCCGACACCAGGCTGCCGATGCCGGAGAACACCAGCATGCCGGTGATCAGCACCGAGGCCGAGACGGTGGCGTTGGTCAGCGCCAGCATGAACTTGGCGATCAGCCCGACCTCGACCACGATGTAGCCCAGGCCCAGGCACATGAAATAGACGATGACGCCCAGCTTGCCGGGCTGGCGGGCGAAGATCGAGCGCCAGCCGAACACCACCGGGAACAGCACCAGGGTGAAGGCGGCGATGGCGCCGATGATCAGCGTCGCCCACAGCAGCAGGTAGCCCCACTCGTCCTGCACGATGTCGAGCTTGTCGAGGAAGTTGGGCAGGTCGGCGAATTTCAGGTAGGCGGCGAAATAGGGCCGGTCGTTGGTCAGCGCCTCGGTGCGGAACACGTATTCCCGGGCGAACCGCTCGAAATCGCCGTTGATCAGCGAATGCATGGCGAAGCGCGCCAGGGTGGTCGCCGGCACCACGCTGGCGGTCTCGCCGGCCTTGTCGGCCGCGGGCGCGGCGGGGTCGCCGCCCGATGGCTGCGGGACGGTCGGATCGTTCTGCGGCGGGACGGTGGGATCGGAGGCGTTCTGCCCGCCGAGCCCGGCCGCCGCGACCGCCTCGGGATTGAAGAAATACTGGTCGCGATAGCCCTGCATGACGGGCCTGGCCGTTTCCGGATCGAACTCGATGCCGGGGTGGTAGACGGTGTCGAAGGCCATGGCGGCGGTATGCTTGTTCAGCGCCTCGACCTCGGCGGGCGTGAAACCGCCGCGCTTGTAGAGAACCGTCACCGAGGAGAGATAGGTCTGCGCCACGTAGAACCGGTCGTCGACCTTGCCGCCATCCACTTCGCGGCCGGCCTCGACCATGGTGGCGAACAGGCGGAGCACCGACTTGGCCGGCTCCTCCTTGTTCCACAGCGTGACGCAGAGCACGCCGTCGGGCTTCAACGCCCGCATATAGGCGCGCATGGCTTCGCGCGTGTAGCTGTATTTCTCGGTGATGGCGAAGCCGCCGGGGCTGGAGAGACCGACCGAATCGGCCAGCGACAGGTCGACGACGTCGAAGCGGTCGCGCGCGCCGGCGACGTAGAGGCGCCCGTCATAGGGCACGATCGACACGCGCCTGTCGCGCAATATGTCGCCGGTGAGCTGCGCCATGCGCTTGTCGTCGTGCAGGGCGTGCAGCACCATCGGGTTGGCTTCCGCCACCGTCACCGCCGCCGCGCCCGAGCGCAGCGCCATGTTGGTCGAGATGCCGCCGCCGAACTGCACCACGAACACCTCCGGCTGCCGCTTCAGCACGAACGGGTAGTACATGGGCAGGAAACGGAAATAGGCGGTGAGCCGTTCCGGAATGGGCTTCATCACGCCCTGCGGCCCGTCGCTGTCGAAGAACATGCCGTAATAGGCGTTGGACGGCGTCTCGTCGAGATTGAGCGCGGCCATGTCGGAGAGGCCGGGCGCGAAATGGAAATAGGAGCTGGCGTAGATCTCCATCAGCCCGTGCGGCGAGGTGGCGCGATAGATGCGCTCCGAATCGGGGAAGTTGCGCGCGTAGGAGACGCCCTTGTAGGGCGAGACGGTGATCTGCGGCAGCAGGAAGGTGGCGGCAGCGGCGGCGATGGCCAGCGCGATCGCCAGCAGGGCGGCCGCGCGCCGGCCGGCGGCGAGGAACCAGGTCAGCGCCGCCGCCAGCCACATCGCCAGCGGCACCAGGATCAAATGCTGCGGCAGCACGAAATACATCGCCAGCAGGAAGATCAGGCCGCACAGGCCCGAGCCGCCGAGATCGGCGAAATAGACCTTGCCGAAGACGTGCTGGCCGCGCAGGAACACCAGGCCGAGGAAGAAGGCGCCGGGCAGGAAGGGCGCGAAATAGATCAGGAAGTTCCCGGCCAGCCGCCATTTCTGCGTCGGGTCCGACACCAGGAAGATCGGGTTGAACGGCAGCGCCTGCGCGATGCAGTTGGCCGCCACCATCAGCGGGCCGAACGACAGCAGGGAAGCGGCGATCCAGCGCTCCCAGTTGCGCTCGAAATGCGCCTTGCCTATGCACATGATGGCGCTGACCAGGCCGAAGCCGAACATCGCCAGCCCGACCACGAAGGAGCCGAAATGCGCCCAGCTCGCCACCGCGAAGATGCGCATGATGGCGATCTGGTAGGCGATGACGGCGCCGGCGATCAGCGCCACGGTGATGTAGAAGGAAAGCGAAAGCCGGGGCGTGGCCCCGGCTGGAAGCGTCGGATTCACGGCGTTGGCTTCTCCGGCTTCGGGCGTCAGCGCCCGCCCGAGTTATGCGTGCCGCCGCCCTGCTTGGTGAAGGGCACGAAGGGCACGATCTTGCCGCTGTAGAGATCCTCGCGGGTGATGGTGACCGCCCCGTCCGGCTGCCTCTGCTTCACCACCTTCAGCACGCGCTGCTGGCCCGGCGGGCCGACCGGGATCACCATGATGCCGCCGACCGCGAGCTGCTGCAGCAGCGGCGGAGGAATGTGGTCGATGCCGGCGGTGACGATGATCTTGTCGAACGGCGCCGCCTCCTGCCAGCCGTAATAGCCGTCGGCGATCTTGGTGTGGATGCGGCCGAATTCCTTGTAGCCGTCGGTCGCCAGTTTCTTGTAGGTGGCGGCGGTGCGCTCGCCCAGCGGCTGGATGATCTCGATGGTGTAGACCTTGTCGGTCAGGTAGGTCAGCAGCGAGGACTGGTAGCCCGAGCCGGTGCCGATCTCGAGCACCTTCTCGCCCTGCTTGACGTCGATGGCCGAGGTCATGCGGCCGACCAGATGCGGGCCGGAGATGGTGACGCCATAGCCAATGTCGAGGAAGTTGTGCTCGTAGGCGCGCGCGTAGTTGCGGGTCAGGGCGAATTCCTCGCGCGGCGACAGCAGGAAGGCGCGATATTCCTTCTGGGTCCACAGATCCTTGTTCTGGATCATGGCCTGGAAGCGGGCCCAGCGCTCGTTGAGCTTCTCGACCTTCTCGCCGCGGTTCTTGGCCATCCATTCGACGAAGGCCTGCTGGTTGTCCAGCGGCGGCGTCACGTCCGGGGCGATCTGCAGCGTGGGTCCTGCCAGCGCCGGGCCGGCCGCAGGCACAACGAGAACGGCCGCCGCCAGCAGGGCGGCAGCCAGGAAGGGGCGCGTCATGGGTTAATGTTTCTCCGCAGGGTCCATGGCCGGCGGGCTGTCGTTCGGGAGCCGGCCGGGGCGGCATTTAAGGCTAAAAACCGGGCAAAATCCATCGCCGCGAGGAAGCCGGGATGGGGGCAGTTTGCGGCCTTTTGCCGCCCGCGCCGGAGCCCTCCTCAGTCCGGTACCTTGTCGTAGCAAAGCGCCCAGTCCGGCTGCCAGAACCAGCAGCGGCCGGGGTCGCCGGCGCCTTTCCACACCAGGCTGCGCACGAACTCGATGCCGCCGCGGTCGAAAGCCTCGGTCAGCTTCGCCAGCATTGCGGCGTCCTCCGGCCTCTGGCCGGCGGCCCAGACGAAATAGGCCGGCGCGACATGGCTGGCGGCGAAGCCCGGGCCGCGATTCTCGACCAGCAGGGCGCCGCCGCGCATGGCATGGCGCACGCCGCTGCGCGGGGCGGGGGCGGGCACGGCCAGGGGGAACAGCAGCCGGCCGCCCAGCGGCAGGTGGCTGAGCCAGGCATCGGCCGGCCGCGCCAGGGCGAAATTGACGTAGATGCGGTCGGTCGGCGCGCGCGGCCAGTGGAAGCCGTCGCCGCAGACGATCCGGGCCTGTTTCCACGGCTTGAGATTGCGTTCGGCCAGGGCGGCCAGGTCGGGGTCGAGCTCGACGCCGGTGACGCTGCCCTGCGGCCCCGCCAGCTCGGCCAGGATGGCGGTGTAGTAGCCGGCACCGGCGCCCAGATGCAGCACGCGCTGGCCCGGCCGCACGTCCAGCGCGTGCAACAGGCGGATGTGGAGGGAGGGGCTGCCGTTGTTGACGCCGCGTTCGGGCTGCAGCGCCAGCAGCACGTCCTGGTAGATCAGGGTGGGATCGTTCTGCGGCAGGCTCACCGTGGCGCCGCCGGGCGAGACGATGCGCCAGGGCTTGTCGTCGAGGAACGCCTCGCGCGGCACGGCGGCGAAGGCGGCCTGCAAGCGCTGGTTGGGCTGGCCCAGCAGGGCCGCCATCTGCCGGGCATAGAGGGCGCGGGCGGCGCGGATCGGGTCGTTGTCCTGCGCCGCCATGCCCGCGATCTTCCTCTATTCGTATTTGCGGATGTCGTCGATGACCTTGCCGTCGTTGGCCAGGCTGCCCGGCGGCACGAACTTCACCTTGCCGCGCACCTTGCACAGGGTCTGGATCGTGGCCTCGATGGCCGAGGCAAGGTCGGTCGAACCGCCGCCGCCGATCTCGGCATGCAGGGTCATGACGTCGGCCTGGTTCTCTCGGTCGACAACGAGACGCACCTTGGCCAGTTCCGCATGCCGCTTCTGCACCTGGATGACCTGCTCGGGGTCGACGAACATGCCCTTGACCTTGGTGCGCTGGTCGGCGCGGCCCATCCAGCCCTTGATGCGCGTGTTGGTGCGCCCGCACGGGCTGCGGCCGGGCAGGATGGCCGACAGATCGCCGGTGCCGAAACGGATCAGCGGATAGACCGGGTTGAGCGCCGTCACCACCACCTCGCCGACCTCGCCCTCGGGCACCGGATCGTCGGTGCCCGGGCGCACGATCTCGACCACGATGTCTTCGGCCAGGATCATGCCTTCCATCGCCTTCGATTCGTAGGCGATGGTGCCCAGATCGGCGGTGCCGTAGGACTGCAGCGTGAAGACGCCGCGCTCGATGAATTCCTTGCGCAAGGACGGCGGCAGCGCCTCGGCGCCGACCAGCGCCTTCTTCAGCGAGGACACGTCGCGGCCCAGCTCCTTGCCCTTGTCGAGCAGGATCTTCAGGAACGAGGGCGTGCCGGCATAGGCGGCGGGCTTCACCCGCTCGATGATGTCGAGCTGCATCTCGGTGTTGCCGACGCCGGCGGGGATCACCGGGCAGCCCAGCGCGCGGGCCGAGGATTCCATCATCAGCCCGGCCGGCACCAGGTGGTAGGAGAAGGTGTTGTGCACGATGTCGCCGGCGCGGAAGCCGGCGGCATGCATGGCCCGCGCGCCGCGCCAGAAGTCGCGGCCGTCGCCGTCCATCTCGAAGATCGGGCCGGGCGACATGTAGATATGCGCCAGCTTGGCGACCGGCACGCCGTTCATGCCGCCGAACGGCGGGTTGGCGCGCTGCTGCTCGAGCAGCGAGGATTTGCGCGTCACCGGCAGCTTGGCCAGGGCGGCGCGGCTGTTGACGGCGGCGGCGTCGACGTCCTTGAACTTGGCGGCGAAGAAGGGCGCGTTGGCCTTCACATGCGCGATTTGCCTGGGCAGTGCCGCCATCAGGGCGGCCTCGCGCTGCTGCGGGTCGCGCGTCTCCAGATCGTCGAAATGCTCGCTCATGCTGCGGAACTCCCGTTGCCCGATTTTCAGTGGTTGCCCGCGACTCTGGCGCGGGAAAGGGTGCGGCTCAAGAGGGAATGAAGAAGGCGATCCATCAAGATCCGCCCTTCTCCCGCTTGCGGGAGAAGGTGGGCGAAGCCCGGATGAGGGGGTCTGTTGCCACTTGCGAACCGCTTGCCCGTGAGCGGACTCGGCACACCCTCATCCGCCCTTCGGGCACCTTCTCCCGCAAGCGGGAGAAGGGCGGGAAAGCTACAGCCAGCGCTTCCGCCGCCGGTAGTGTTTCACGTTGCGGAAGCTCTTGCGGCCCTCGCCCGAGACGCCGAGGTAGAATTCCTTCACGTCCTCGTTCTCGCGCAGGGCGGCGGCCTGGCCGTCGAGCACGATGCGGCCGGTCTCCAATATGTAGCCGTAATGGGCGTAGCGCAGCGCCATGTTGGTGTTCTGCTCGGCGACCAGGAAGGAGACGCGCTCCTGCTCGTTCAGCGCCTGCACGATGGCGAAGATTTCCTCGACGAGCTGCGGCGCCAGGCCCATCGACGGCTCGTCGAGCAGGATCATTTTCGGCCGGCTCATCAGGGCGCGGCCGATGGCGCACATCTGCTGCTCGCCGCCGGAGGTGTAGCCGGCCTGGCTGGAGCGGCGCTGCTTGAGGCGGGGAAAGTACGTGTAGACCTTCTCCAGGTCGTCGGCGATCTGCTGGCGCTTGCCGCCATGGATGAAGGCGCCGGTCAGCAAATTCTCCTCGACGGTGAGGTGGCCGAAGCAGTGGCGGCCCTCCATCACCTGGATCACGCCGCGGCGCACCAGATCGTTGGCGGAGAGCTGGTCGATGCGCTCGCCGGCATAGGCGATCGAGCCCTTGGTGACCTCGCCGCGCTCCACCCGCAGCAGGTTGGAGATGGCCTTCAGCGTCGTCGACTTGCCCGCCCCATTGGCGCCCAGCAGGGCGACGATGCCGCCCTCGGGCACCGCCAGCGACACGCCCTTCAGCACCAGGATGACGTGGTTGTAGATGACCTCGATGTTGTTGACCGACAGCAGCGGCGCTGCGGCCTGGCTCTCGATTGCGGTGCTGCCCATCGTCGTCTCCCGCGCAAAACGAAGGGGCCGGCGCGTCGGGCGCCGGCCCCCGGTCGCTGGCCTAGCTGCAGGAGGCCGGCGTGATGTTCTTCTCCTTGGCGTACTTGCCCGCCGCGTCCTTGACCATCGGCGCGATCACCGCGTCGTCGGCGGTGTACCAGTCGGAGGTGAACTTCCACTCCTTGCCGTCCCAGGTGTGGATGCGGCCGGAGCGCGCGCCCTCGTGGTCGGAGCAGGAGATCTTGATCGGCCGCATGGCGCCCTCGAAGCCCAGCTCCTTGAGGCGGTTGGCGTCGACGTCCAGGTTCTCCAGGCCGAAGCGGGCCTGCTCGCCGGTCAGCGGCTTGTTGCCGAACTTCTTCATCGCCGTGCGCAGCGCCTCGACGCCCAGCATGGCGTTGATCAGGCCGCGGTTGTAGAGCACGTCGTCGGTGTCCTCCCACTTGGTCGAGCCCTTGCCCTTGTCGTAGAGGAACTTCTTGACGTCCTCGTGCACCTTGTAGCGGCCGGCGCCGTGCTGCAGCGTCACCGCGTGGTAGCCCTTGGCGCCGTCCTCGGCCGGCAGCACGTCGGGCTCCGCGCCCGACCACCACACGCCGAACATCTTGTCGCGCGGATAGCCGACGGCGGCGGCTTCCTTGATCGAGGTCGAGTTCATCACGCCCCAGCCCCACAGCAGCACGTAGTCCGGGCGGCTCTGGCGGATCTGCAGCCAGGTCGCCTTCTGCTCGACGCCCGGATGCGTCACCGGCATGGCGGTGAACTTGAAGCCGTGCATCTCCGACCGCTTGGTCAGCAGCGGGATCGGCTCCTTGCCGTAGGGCGAGTCGTGGTAGACCAGCACGATGTTCTTGCCCTTCAGCTTGTCCATGCCGCCGTTGAGCTTGCCGATGTGCTGCATGATGATGTCGGCCGCGCTCCAGTAGGTGCCTACCAGCGGGAAGTTCCACTGGAACACCGAGCCGTCGCGCGATTCGGAGCGGCCGTAGCCCATGGAGATGACCGGGATCTTGTCGACCGGCGCCTTCTCGGTCAGGGCGAAGGTGATGCCGGTCGACAGCGGGTTGACGAAGGCGGTGCCGGTGGGGCCCTTGTTCTTCAGCCGCTCGTAGCATTCGACGCCGCGGTCGGTGGCATAGGCGGTGTCGCATTCCTCGTACAGGATCTTGACCCCGTTGATGCCGCCGTCGCGCTCGTTGATCAGGTTGTAGTAGTCCGCGACGCCGTTGGCGAAGGGAATGCCGTTGGGCGCATAAGCGCCGGTGCGATAGACCAGGCCGGCCAGGAACTGCTCGTTCTGCGCCAACGCCGGCGCTGCCGCCAGCGACAGGCCGACGGCGATCGCCGCCCCTGCCAACGCTACTCTCACAGTCATCGTTTCCTCCTCCATTTGACGGCAGCTTTCGCCGCCTTGTGACAAAACCTTATTGCTCTTGGACCCCGGCCGCCAGCTTCTTCCCGCCAGGGTTGGGATCATGCTGCACCTGCGCAATCGCGCCCGTCAGTGCGGGAACGGCCACAGCCGCAGTTTCTCCTTGGCGACGGCCCACAGCCGCGCCAGCCCGTGCGGCTCGACGATCAGGAAGAACACGATCATGGCGCCGAACACCATGAACTCGATATGGGAGATCAGCGCCGTCGACATCGGGATGCCGATCCAGCCCGGGATCTGGTTCAGCACGATGGGGGTCAGCACGATGAAGGCCGCGCCCAGGAACGAGCCCAAGAGCGAGCCCAGCCCGCCGATGATGACCATGAACAGGATCTGGAACGAGCGGTTGATGTCGAAGGCCAGCGGCTCCCACGAGCCCAGCCGCAGGAAGCCCCACATGGCGCCGGCGACGCCGACCATGAAGGACGACACGGCGAAGGCCGAGAGCTTGGCCACCAGCGGCCGGATGCCGATGATCTCGGCGGCGATGTCCATGTCGCGGATCGCCATCCAGGAGCGGCCGATATGGCCGCGCACCAGGTTCTTGGCCACCAGCCCCAGCACGCAGACGACGGCCAGGATCAGCAGATAGCGGTCGAGCGGCGTGGCGATGCGCAGGCCGAACACGCTGAGGTCGCCGACCGCGACCGAGCCGGAGGCGGTGAAGTTGGTGAACCAGCCGACGCGCGCGAACACCCAGTCGAGGAAGAACTGCGCCGCCAGCGTCGCCACCGCCAGGTAGAAGCCCTTGATGCGCAGCGACGGCAGGCCGAACAGGATGCCGACCGCCGCCGCCATCAGCCCGCCGAACAGGAAGACGACGATCAGGTTGTTGATCTCCGGCACCCGCAGCCACAGGTTATAGGCGGCATAGGCGCCCACCGCCATGAAGCCGCCGGTGCCCAGCGACACCTGGCCGCAATAGCCGACCAGGATGTTCAGCCCGATCGCCGCCAGCGACAGGATCAGGAACGGGATCAGGATCTCGGTGAGCAGGTATTCGCTGGCGAGGAAGGGAATGCCGGCGAAGCCGAAGACCAGGGCGGCCAGCACGAACCAGCGGTCCTGCGCGATGGGAAAGATCTGCTGGTCGGCGACGTAGCTGGTCTTGTACTGGCCTGCCTCGCGGTAAAACATGTGCCGTCCTCTTGCCCTACACGCGCTCGATGATGCGTTCGCCGAACAGGCCCTGCGGGCGCACCAGCAGGAACAGCAGCGCCAGCACGTAGGCGAACCAGTTCTCGATGCCGCCGCCCAAAGTGGGGCCGAGATAGACTTCCGCCAGCTTCTCGCCGGCGCCGATGATCAGCCCGCCGACGATGGCGCCGGGCACCGAGGTGAAGCCGCCCAGGATCAGCACCGGCAGCGCCTTCAGCGCCACCAGCGTCAGCGAGAACTGCACGCCGAGCTTGGCGCCCCACATCATGCCGGCGACCAGCGCCACCAGCCCGGCCACCGTCCACACGATCAGCCAGATGTAGTTCAGCGGAATGCCGACCGACTGGGCGGCCTGGTGGTCGTCGGCCACCGCGCGCAGGGCGCGGCCGACGCGGGTGGTCTGGAAGAACACGGCCAGCACGGCGACCAGGATGCCGGCGATCGCCGCCGCCATCAGCTCGTAGGGATCGACCAGCAGCCCGCCCTCGAACACGCTTTCCAGCAGGAAGATCGGGTCCTTGGCGAGGTAGAGGTCGATCTTGTAGATGTCCGAGCCCCACAGCGTCTGGCCGAATCCGTCGAGGAAATAGGTGATGCCGATGGTGGCCATGAACAGGATGATGCCTTCCTGGTTGATGAGCTGGCGCAGCACCAGCCGCTCGATGGCGAAGGCCAGCGCGGTCATGATCGCCGCCGTCAGCGCCAGCGCGACGATGAAGGAGCCCCAGCCCAGCGACGGCGCCAGCCATTCCTGCAGCCGCGCCATCGACAGGGCGGCGAACAGCACCATGGCGCCTTGCGCGAAGTTGAACACGCCGGACGCCTTGAAGATCAGCACGAAGCCCAGCGCCACCAGCGAATAGAGCACGCCGGTCAGCAGGCCGCCGATGACGATCTCGAGAAACGGACCCATCCCGGCCTCCTAGTGGCTGACGCCGAGATAGGCGTCGATCACCGCCGGGTTGCGCTTGACATCGTCGGGCGCGCCGTCGGCGATCTTGCGGCCGTAGTCGAGCACCACGACGCGGTCGGAAATGTCCATCACCACGCCCATGTCGTGCTCGATCAGCACCATGGTGGTGCCGAACTCCTCGTTGACGTCGAGGATGAAGCGGCACATGTCCTCCTTCTCCTCCAGGTTCATGCCGGCCATCGGCTCGTCCAGCAGCAGCAGGTCGGGCTCCGCCGCCAGCGCGCGGCCCAGCTCGACCCGTTTCTGCAGGCCGTAGGGCAGGCGGCCGACCGGCGTCTTGCGGATGGCCTGGATCTCCAGGAAGTCGATGATGCGCTCGACCTTCTCCCGCTCGCGCACCTCCTCCTTGATCGCCGGCCCCCAATAGAGCGCCTGCGCCAGCAGCCCGGTGCGCATCTTCAGGTTCCGGCCGGTCATGATGTTGTCCAGCGTCGACATGCCGCGGAACAGGGCGATGTTCTGGAAGGTGCGGGCGATGCCCTGGGCCGCCGCCTGGTAGGGGCGCATGGCGCGGCGGGTGACGCCCTTGTAGGTGATGCGGCCCTGCTGCGGGTGGTAGAAGCCGTTGATGCAGTTCAGCATCGAGCTCTTGCCGGCGCCGTTGGGGCCGATGATGGCCAGGATCTCGTGCTGGCGCAGCTCGAAGCTGATGTCGTTCAGCGCCTTGACGCCGCCGAAGCCCAGCGACACGTTCTCGACCTTCAGCACCACCTCGCCGATGCGCTTGTCCATGGCGTTCAGCCCGCCTTCTTCAGCGCCGCCGGCGCGAAGGTCTGCGCGTCTTCGATGGCGATGTCGCCGCGCAGCGTGCCCTTGCGCCCGTCCTCGAACGTCACTTCGGTGTCGATGGCGCAGCGCCTGGAGCCGTCGTAGAGCGCCTCGACCAGAACCTGGTAGCGCTCGCCGATGAAGCCGCGGCGCACCTTGCGGGTGCGGGTCAGCTCGCCGTCGTCCGCTTCCAGCGCCTTGTGCAGGATCAGGAAGCGCCTGACCTGGGCGCCCGCCAGGTTGGCGTCGGCGGCCAGGTCGCGGTTGACCTGCTCGATCTCGTCCTTGACCAGCGCATAGACTTCCGGCCGCGCCGCCAGCTCCTGGTAGGAGCTGTAGTGGATGTCGTGGCGCTCGGCCCAGTTGCCGACCGCCTGCAGGTCGATGTTGACGAAGCAGGCGACGAAATCGCGCCCGTCGCCGAACGCCACCACCTCGGCGATGTGGGGGAAGAACTTCAGCTTGTTCTCGATGTATTTGGGCGGGAACATGGTGCCGTCGTGCAGCCGGCCGACGTCGCGGGCGCGGTCGATGATGCGCAGGTGCCCGTCGGGATCGAAGAACCCGGCATCGCCGGTATGCACCCAGCCGTCGGCGGTCTTGGTCTCGGCGGTGGCCTGCGGGTTCTTGTAGTACTCCTTGAACACGCCGGGGCCGCGGAACAGCACCTCGCCGTTCTCCGCCACCTTCACCTCCATCTGCGGCACCGGCTTGCCCACCGATTCGGCGCGCACCTCGCCGTTGGGCTGGATGGTGACGAAGACCGAGGCCTCGGTCGAGCCGTAGAGCTGCTTGATGTTGATGCCGAGCGAGCGGTAGAAGTCGAAAATCTCCGGCCCGATCGCCTCGCCCGCGGTATAGGCCAGCCGCACGCGCGAGAAGCCCAGCGTGTTCTTCAGCGGCCCGTAGACCAGCAGATTGCCGATCCAGTACAGCAGCCGGTCGAGCGGCGAGACCGGCTTGCCGTCGATCAGCCGCGTGCCGACGCGGCGGGCCACGCCCATGAAGTATTTGAACATCGCCCGCTTCGGCGCGCCGGCATCCTCCATGCGGATCATCACGTTGGTCAGGATGGTCTCGAACACGCGCGGCGGGGCGAAGAAATAGGTCGGGCCGATCTCGCGCAAATCGGTCATCGCCGTCGCCGCCGATTCGGGGCAGTTGACGGCGAAGCCCAGCACGTAGCTCTGGGCGTAGGAGAAGATGTTGTCGCCGACCCAGGCCATGGGCAGGTAGGCGAGGATTTCGTCGTTCTCCGTCAGCCCTTCCAGCCGGGCGGCGTTTTCCGCCTGGATGCGCAGATTGTCGTAGCTCAGCATCACGCCCTTGGGCCGGCCGGTGGTGCCGGAGGTGTAGAGCATGGTGGCCGTGTCGCTGCCCCGGCCCTGGGCGATCTCGGCGGCGAAGAAGCCGGGATTGGCTTTGGCGAAGTCGCGGCCCTGCTCCTGCACGCTGTCGTAGGACAGCAGCCAGGGCTGGGCGTAGTTGCGCATGCCGCGCGGGTCCTGGAAGATCACCGTCTGCAGCCCCGGCACATGCGCCTTGATCTCGATTAGCTTGTCGACCTGCTCCTGGTCCTCGGCGACGGCCAGGCGCGCCTCGGCGTGCTCGACCACGTACTGCATCTCCGCCGCCACCGCATCCTGGTAGACCGGCACGGGAATGGCGCCCAGTGCCTGCGCCGCGGCGATGGCCCAGTAGAGATGCGGGCGGTTGTCGCCGACGATGATCAGCTTGTCGCCGCGCTTGAGCCCCAGCGCCGCCAGCCCGCAGGCCAGCGCCTCGACCTCCGCCCGCACCCGGGCCCAGTCGTAGGACAGCCAGATGCCGTATTCCTTCTCGCGGCTGGCGATGCGCCGCGACCGCTCCGCCGCGTGCTTGAGCAGGAGCTTGGGAAACGTATCGGCAACACCGCTCGTTGCGGCGACGGTCTGGTCCATGAGATCCCGCCCGCTCCCTGCACGGCGCCCCGTCGCGTGCGCGATGGCGGGCCGGCGTTTGCTCCCTGCGGCCGCCTGTTTCGCCAAGCGGCCTTTTCGTTCGTTCTTTCTCCGTGTCATTAGCGAGCGGCCCTGCCGCGGTCAAGCATTGCCCATCGCCATGCGCCCCCGCTATTTAGCCGCATGGAAAGCTTCATGATCGACCTGCCCGACCGCCGCCTGCGCGCCGCCTGGCTCAACCGCGAGGGGGCGGCGGCGGCGACGCGCAAGGACGGCTTCGAGCGGCCGACCCTGGTGTTCCTGCACGAGGGGCTGGGCTGCATCGAGATGTGGCGCGATTTCCCCCTAAGCCTCTGCCAGGCAACGGGTTTCCGCGGCTTGGTGTACGACCGCACCGCCTATGGCGGCTCCTCGCCCTGGCCCGCCGATCCCGGCATCCGCTACATGCACATCGAAGCCCAGCAAGTGCTGCCGCAGGTGCTGGAGAAGGCCGGCATCGAGGACTGCATCCTGGTCGGCCATTCCGACGGCGGCTCGATCGCGCTGATCTATGCCGGCGGCGCGCCCGAGCCGTTGCATGCGGTGGTGACCATGGCGGCCCATGTCTATGCCGAGCCGGTCTCGATCGAAAGCATCGCCAAGGCCAAGCAGGCCTTCGACCAGGGCGACCTGGCCCGCCGCCTGCGCAAGTATCACGGCGAGAACACCGAGCGCGCTTTCCATCTATGGAGCAGCGGCTGGCTGGCGGCCGATTTCGCCGACTGGAACATCGAGGAGTACCTGCCCGGCATCGCCGTGCCGCTGCTGGCGATCCAGGGCGAGGACGACGAATATGGCACCGAGGCCCAGCTCGGCACCATCGCCGGCAAGGCCGGCGGCTACGCCGAGACCCGCCTGATCCCCGATTGCGGCCACTCCCCGCACCTGCAGGCGCCCGACGAGACCCGCGCCGCCATCGCCAGATTCATCGCGCCGTTCGTCGGGTAGGAGCCATCCGCCGCCACGATCGCTGGCGGTGCGGACGCGCCGATCCCTGCCGCTACTGGAACTGCCGCGGCAGCCACAGCGCGATGTCCGGCGCCAGGCAGATCAGCAGGATCATCGCGAACAGCCCCAGCACGAAAGGCGCGGTGCCGATGATCACGTCGTTGAGCGAGCCGCCGGCGCGCAAATTCTGCACCACGAACAGGTTGATGCCGACCGGCGGCGTCACCAGCGCGGTCTCCACCAGGAGGATGACCAGGATGCCGAACCAGACCGGATCGAAACCCAGCGCGAACATGACCGGCGCGATGATGGGAATGGTGGTGATCATCATCGACAGCGTTTCCATGAAACAGCCGAGCACGACGTAGAACACGATCACCGCCAGCAGCATGGCCGGCTTCGGCAGGCCCAGGCCCTCGATGAAGTTGGTGAGCTGGGTCGTCAGGCCGATCGCCGAGATGACGAAGTTCAGGAAATAGGCGGCGATCACGATCAGCATCAGCATGGCGGTCGAGCGCATCGTGCCTTCGAAGGCCTCGCGCAGCATGGCGATGGACAGCCGGCCGGCCAGCGCCGCCAGCCCCAGCGCGCCGAGCACGCCTAGCGAGGCGGCTTCGGTCGGCGTCGCCACGCCGGCATAGATCGAGCCCACCACCAGCATGAAAATGCCCAGCGGCGGCACCAGGTGGATCAGCCCCGCCAGCCGCATGCCCCAGGTGGCGTGCAGGGTCTTGCCGCCCCAGGCCGGCCGAAGGATGCAGATGCCGGCGATCACCGCCATGAAGATCAGCACCAGCACGATGCCCGGGACGATCCCCGCCAGGTAGAGCTGCGGCACCGACGAGTTGGTCAGCACCGCGTAGATGATCATGTTGATCGACGGCGGAATGAGGATTCCCAGCGTGCCGCCGGCGGCCAGCGTGCCGAGGAAGAGCCGCTCGTTGTAGCCGAAGCGCCGCGATTCGGGCAGCGCCACGGTGCCGACCGTGGCGGCCGTCGCCACGCTCGAGCCCGACGTGGCGGCGAACATGGCGCAGGCGGCGATGTTGGAGTGCATCAGCCCGCCCGGCAGCCAGGACACCCAGTGCACCAGCGCCCCGTACATGCGTTCGGCGAAGCCGGAACGCAGCAGAATCTCGCCCAGCAGGATGAACAGCGGCACCGAGACCAGCAGGAACTCGGTCGAGGCCGACCAGGTGACCTCGCCCATCGCCCGCACCAGCGGCAGCGGCGAATAGATATGCTCCAGCGCCAGGCCCAGCACGCCCAGCGAGGCGGCCACCGGGATCGCCAGCGCCATGAAGACCAGCAGCAGGATCAGCGCCACCAGGATCATGAGGCGTCGGCCCCGTCCTGGCGCAGCGAGCGGCTATAGGCCGCTTCCTCGGCGGATTCCTCGTCGATGCCGCGGGCGCCGGCGAGCTGGCGCACCCGCCCCAGCTCGCCCGACGCCAGCGCCAGGGCGGTGCGCAGGGTCAGCAGCAGGACCGTGAAAAGAAACAGCGCCATGCCGAAGAACCAGATGCCCTGCGGAATCCACAGCGGCATGTTGAGCTGGCTGTTGGAATGGGCGTTCAGTCCCCACGAGCTGGCGACCACTGACCAGGCGTAGCGGGTCAGGACCGTCACGAAAACGGCCAGGGCGATCAGCGCCAGCACGTCGAGCACGGCGGCGACCCGGGCGGGCAGCTTGGCGTAGAGCGCGTCGATCCGGATATTGGCCCGCTGCAGCAGCGCAAACGGCAGCGCCCAGGCGACGCCGATGGCGAAGGCGTAGCCGGACAGCTCGTCGGCGCCGCCCAGCGACAGGGTGAACAGCTTGCGCACCACGACGTCGGCGGACACCGTCACCGCCGCCGCCAGCAGCAGGGCGCCGCCGACCCACACCATGCGCCGGGCGACGCCGTTCGCCAGCGCCAGTGTTGGATCGAGGGCACGCCCGGCGGCGGCGAGGGCCGGCCGGCTCGCCGCGTTCATGCGCTATTTCTTGGCGACGATGTCGACCGCCTTGCCGATCGTTTCGTTGAATTCGGCGACGCAGGCGGCGCTGCAGCGGGCGGTCCATTTGGGGACCATGATCTCGACCACCGTCTTGCGCAGCAGCGCCTTGTCGGCCGGCGAGGGCTGCACCACCGTCATCTTGCCCTTGGTGCCGAGCTTGCACGAGTCCAGCCCGGCATTGCAGTCCAGGCCCTGCTGGGTGTGGTATTCGGCGGCGTCCCACAGATCCTTCTCGAGCTGCTTGACGCCGCCCTCGATGACCGCCCGCACGCCCGGATCGAGCTTCTCCCAGGCCTTGGTGTTGGCGGCATAGGCGATCTGGCCCCAGCTCAGCGGCAGGGCGAGCAGATGGGTCGACACCTCGTTCCACTTGGCGGCGTTGCCCGACAGCGTTCCGGTGACGGCGCATTCGACGGTCTTGTTCTGCAGCGCCGGCACGACTTCGGCGAAGGCGATCGTCACCGGCGTGCCGCCCAGCGCGGCGATCAGCTCCGACTGCGAGCGGCCGGCGACGCGCACTTTCTTGCCCTTGACGTCGGCCAGGCCCTTGAGCTCGGCGTTGCAGTACAGGACCTGGGCCGGGTAGGTGCCGAAGCCGATCAGCGTGACGCCGAAGGTCTTGGCGAACAGCGCCTTGTACATCGGCTTGGAGGCTTCGGTGATCTTGCGCGCGGTGGCGACGTCGGGAACCATGCCGGCGATGTCGACCGCCTCGTTCTGCGGATCGTCCGCCGCCAGATAGCCCATGATGGTGGCGCCGATCTCCATCACGCCCTGGCCCATCAGGCGCAGGACTTCGGGGCCCTTGAGGCCCATTTCGTTGAAGCTCTTGATCTCGGCCGTGATCGCGCCGTTGGACTTTTCCGCCAGGTACTTGGTCCAGAACGGAATCTCGTAGTCCTTGTAGGGGGCGAGGCCGCCGATCGAGCCGACCACCTTGAGTTCGGTCTTGGGCAGGGTTTGCGCCGCGGCGGGCAGGGCGCCGGCGAGGGCAATGGCGACGCCGGCAGCAAGGGACAGGGCGAAACGGGCTTTCATCGTTTGTTCTCCCGAGAACGGATGACGGGGAAATTGCGAGAATGAGTGCCGGCAGGACCGATACGCGCCTGAAAGGCATGATCGCTTGCCCAGGCAGGGCGCCACAAGGGCCGAATGCCGGGCGCCGACCGGTTCGGCGGCCATCGCGGCGGCGGTTCCCGCCTCGCCCCTCGGTCGGGCGCGCGCCTGGCTCAGGCGGCGGGCGCGGCGGCGGCCAGCACGGCGACCGCCACCAGCCCCTGGTCGACCGCCAAGGCGCCCGGGCCGGTCAGGCGGATGGCCCCGTCGGAGGCGATGGAGACCGGCCGGTCGTCCAGGCGCAGGCGCGTCGGCGCGAGGGCGAGCAGGATGGCGCGCGCGGGCGGCAGGCTTGTCGCGGCCGAGGCGGCGACGAAGGACAGGTCGATGGCGATTCTGGTGCGGTCCGCGAGCAGGTTGAGCACGCCGACCGGGCCTTGCGTCAGCTCGCTGTCGATCGCCCATTCGCCGGCGAAGCGCACCGGCCGGAACGGCGTCCGCACGTCGAGCGCGGGCCGGCCCTGCGGATGCAGCACCAGGCCGGCGCCCTCGGTCACGGCGAGCAGCCGGTCGCAGCCCGGCAGGTCGGAGAAAGGTCCGGGCTTTTCGATCCGCGTCCGGCTCAACCGCCAGATCATGCCCTGCCAGCCGCCGGGTTCGGCGCCCGGCGCGTATTCGGCGGCGATGTCCGTCGTCACGCCGCCGCCGTTCTTCCACGGCACGCGCCGATAGCCGGCCGGATCGAGAAACTCCGCTATCCTGATTGCCATGACGTGGTAGTCCCCGCTTGCGGCCGCTCCGCCGACCATGCCACGCGCAGCATGCGGCGGAAACCGCCGCCTCCCACCCCAATAAAAACTCCGGCTCAGCCGCCGATAAGATCGTTTGCGCGCCGACCGCCGAAGGCGTCCTATTGGCGACGAGAACATCACACGGCGCGGCGGATTTGCGCGAAACATGGGCAGCGGCGGGAATTGCCATTCGCCGCCCGCCGCTTTAATTTCCGGCGCGAATTCCCCGTCTTGCACGGCCGGCCTTCCGCCGCCGGCCGCGACCGCCAGCCCAGGAGCGAGCCATGGCCCACCCCAACAGTTTCAAATCCCGCCGCACCCTGACCGTCGGCAAGAAGACCTATACCTATTACAGCCTGAAGGCGGCGGAGAAGGCGCTGGGCGACATGAGCCGCCTGCCGTTCTCGATGAAGGTGCTGCTGGAGAACCTGCTGCGCACCGAGGACGGCCGTTCGGTGCGGGCCGAGGACGTGCGCGCCGTGGCCGGCTGGCTGAAGGAGCGCCGCTCCAGCCGCGAGATCGCCTTCAGCCCCGCCCGCGTGCTGATGCAGGATTTCACCGGCGTGCCGGCCGTGGTCGATCTGGCCGCCATGCGCGACGCCATGGTCGTGCTGGGCGGCGACGCCAAGAAGATCAACCCGCTGGTGCCGGTCGACCTGGTGATCGACCATTCGGTGATCGTCGACAATTTCGGCAACAGCCGCGCCTTCGGCCAGAACGTCAAGCTCGAGTACCAGCGCAACGGCGAGCGCTACAAGTTCCTGCGCTGGGGCCAGAGGGCGTTCGACAATTTCCGCGTCGTGCCGCCGGGCACCGGCATCTGCCACCAGGTCAATCTCGAATACCTGGCGCAGGTGGTGTGGACCCGGAAGGAGGGCAACGAAACCGTGGCCTTCCCCGACACGCTGGTCGGCACCGATTCGCACACCACCATGGTCAACGGCCTGGCGGTGCTGGGCTGGGGCGTCGGCGGCATCGAGGCCGAGGCCTGCATGCTGGGCCAGCCGCTCTCCATGGTGCTGCCCGAGGTGGTCGGCTTCAAGCTGACCGGCAGGCTGCGCGAGGGCGCCACCGCCACCGACCTGGTGCTGACCGTGACCCAGATGCTGCGCAAGAAGGGCGTGGTCAACAAGTTCGTCGAGTTCTTCGGCCCCGGCCTGGACGACATGGCGCTGGCCGACCGCGCCACCATCGCCAACATGGCGCCCGAATACGGCGCCACTTGCGGCTTCTTCCCGATCGACGCCGAGACCATCCGCTTCCTGCAGGCCACGGGCCGCGCCAAGGTGGCGCCGCTGGTCGAGGCCTACGCCAGGAAGCAGGGCCTGTGGCGTTCGGCCAAGACGCCGGACCCGGTGTTCACCGACACGCTGGAACTGGATCTCGGCTCGGTCGAGCCGTCGCTGGCCGGCCCGAAGCGGCCGCAGGACCGCGTGCCGCTGTCGCAGGCCGCCGCCCAGTTCGTCGCCAACATGGAGAAGGAATTCGGCCGCAAGGACGACGGCCAGCGCGTGCCCGTCGAGGGCGGCAAGTTCGATCTCGGCCATGGCGACGTGGTGATCGCCGCCATCACCTCCTGCACCAACACCTCCAACCCCTCGGTGATGCTGGGCGCCGGGCTGATCGCGCGCAACGCGGTCAAGCACGGGCTGAAGGTCAAGCCCTGGGTCAAGACCTCGCTGGCGCCCGGCTCGCAGGTGGTCACCGACTACCTGACCAAGGCCGGCCTGCAGGAGGCGCTGAACAAGATCGGCTTCAACCTGGTCGGCTACGGCTGCACCACCTGCATCGGCAATTCCGGGCCGCTGCCCGACGCCATCTCCAAGGCCATCGCCGACGCCGACCTGGTGGTGGGCTCGGTGCTGTCGGGCAACCGCAACTTCGAGGGCCGCGTCAACCCGCAGACCCGCGCCAACTACCTGATGTCGCCGATGCTGGTGGTGGTCTACGCGCTGGCCGGCTCGATGAAGATCGACGTCGCCAAGGACCCGATCGGCATCGGCAAGGGCGGCAAGCCGGTCTATCTGAAGGATCTGTGGCCGTCCAACGCCGAGATCGCCAAGAACGTCGCCAGATACGTCACCGCTTCCTCCTTCAAGAAGCGCTATGCCGACGTGTTCGAGGGCGACGCCTTCTGGCGCGGCATCAAGGTCAAGCCCTCGATCACCTACGACTGGGACAACAACTCGACCTACGTGCAGAACCCGCCCTATTTCGAGGGCATGGGCACGGGCGCCGGCGCGGTGTCGGACATTGTCGGCGCCCGGCCGCTGGCGGTGCTGGGCGATTCCATCACCACCGACCACATCTCGCCGGCCGGCTCGATCAAGAAGGACGGGCCGGCCGGCAAGTACCTGCTCGACCACGACGTGGCGGTGGCCGACTTCAACCAGTACGGCACCCGCCGCGGCAACCACGAAGTGATGATGCGCGGCACCTTCGCCAATATCCGCATCAGGAACGAGATGGTGCCCGGCGTCGAAGGCGGCGTCACCAGGCACATGCCCGACGGCGAGGTGATGTCGATCTACGACGCGGCCATGAAGTACCGGCGCGAGAACACGCCGCTGGTGGTGGTCGGCGGCAAGGAATACGGCACCGGCTCCTCGCGCGACTGGGCGGCCAAGGGCACCATCCTGCTCGGCGTCAAGGCGGTGCTGGTCGAGAGCTTCGAGCGCATCCACCGCTCCAATCTGGTCGGCATGGGGGTGATGCCGCTGATCTTCAAGGACGGCATGACGCGCAAGACGCTGAACCTGGACGGCAGCGAGATCTTCGACATCACCGGGCTTTCCGGCGGCCTCAAGCCGCGCATGGACGTGCCGGTGGCGATCCGGCGCCAGGACGGCTCGACCCAGACCATCGCCGTCACTTGCGGCATCTTCACCCTCGACGAGGTCGAGTATTTCCGCAACGGCGGCATCCTGCACTACGTGCTGCGCAACCTGGCCAAAGCGGCGTAGGGCGCCCCGTTTCCACCACCAACAAGGGCGGCTTCGGCCGCCCTTTTCCTTTTATTAGCCGCCGCCCGCCGCCTCGTCGCGTCGTCGCGCCGATTTCCTCTTCTGCGTCATGCCCCGGCTCGACCGGGGCACCCATGTCGGGTCCGCCATCGCTGCTCCTCGAAGAACCGTGCGCGCTCCGGCATGGCTCGCCCGGTCAAGCCGGGCGATGACGGATTGAGGGGATGCTCGACCGGGGCACCCATGTCGGGTCCGCCATCGCTGCTCCTCGAAGAACCGTGCGCGCTCCGGCATGGCTCGCCCGGTCAAGCCGGGCGATGACGGATTGAGGGGATGCTCGACCGGGGCACCCA
>JBFXDA010000036.1:0-41288 GCA_050181585.1 Reyranellaceae bacterium | reverse complement strand
GGGAGATTAGACGCCCATCGCCGCCGTGCCGACGGCGACCAGGTTGTTCGCCACATGCGCCACGATCGCCGGCCACAGCGAGCCGGAATATTCGCGGATGCCGGCCAGCACCAGGCCGAGAAGGCCGGCGGCGATGGCGTGCGCCGCCTCGCCATGCGCCAGGCCGAACAGGACGGAGGTCAGGACCGCCACCAGGGCGAAGGGCAGGAAGCCGCGCAGCCAGCCATGCAGCAGGCCGCGGAACACCAGCTCCTCGGCGACCGGCGCCAGCAGCGCCAGCACGGCGATGGCCAGCACGGTGAGCGCGGGCGTGCCGGTCAGGGCGCGGATCAGCAGCGTCACCTGCAATTCGTCGCCGCCGATCGCCATGGCATCGCGCAGGAACGGCAGCAGCAGGACGTCCAGCGCCTGCGACAGCGCCAGCACGGCAATGGTGCCGAACACGAACCACGGCCATGTCGCCGGCACCAGCCGCAGCGCCAGCGCCCGCCGGCCGCGATGGGGGAACATGGCGATCCAGGTGGCCGCGATGACCGCCAGGTAGAACAGGGCGAAGGCGCCGAGATAGATCCAGGACTCGCCCGGCACGTTGGGGTCGGGCAGGCCGCGGCGCAGCGCGGCGCCGCTCTGCGGGCCGAACGCCACGTCGCCCAGCGCGGCCAGCACGAAGACGCCCACCACCACGATCAGCAGCAGCACCAGCACGAACAGCAGCAATTCCCAGCCTACGGGCCGGTCGGGCAGGGAACGGGCGGGCGGGACGGGCGGCATGATGTCGGCCATGGGCTACTCTATGAAAGGACGGGAAACCCCGCCGCAGGACGGCGAAACCCGGCCCGGGTTCCGCCGGCAGGGCAGCCTGGGGGTTCTACGCGGCTCTCCCGTTCCCAGTCAAGCCATTGAACCGGCAGGAAAAATCCTGTCCGGTGGCGCTATTTGACAGAAACCGGACTCTTCTCTAGGGTCCGCCCCGTTCACGACCAAGCCGAATGGTCGGTCGACCCTGGTTCCGGGGGGCCCCGCTGATCCGCGAGTTTCGCGCATCGGCGCCATTCTCGTTTGGCCGTCGGCGCGAGTTTAGAGGACTGCAACCGGTTTCATGTTCGAGAGTCTGTCCAAACGCCTTGGCGACGTTTTCGACCGGCTGACGCGGCGCGGGGCGCTGTCGGAGGCCGATGTCGACGCCGCGCTGCGCGAAGTGCGCGTGGCGCTGCTGGAGGCCGACGTCGCCCTGCCCGTGGTCAAGGATTTCGTCGACGGGGTGCGCGAGAAGGCCGTCGGCGCGGAGGTGATCAAGTCGGTCACGCCGGGCCAGATGGTGGTGAAGATCGTCAACGACCACCTGGTCGAGATGCTGGGCAAGGAGGTCGTCGAACTCGATCTCGCCGCCGTGCCGCCGGTGGTGATCCTGATGGTCGGCCTGCAGGGCTCGGGCAAGACCACCTCGACCGCCAAGATCGCCTACCGGCTGTCGCAGGGCGGCCAGGGCATCCTGGCCGGCAAGGTCGAGAAGAAGAAAGTGCTGATGGCCTCGCTCGACGTCGCCCGCCCCGCCGCGCAGCAGCAATTGGCCGTGCTGGGCGAACAGGCCGGCGTGGCGACCCTGCCGATCGTGGCGCTGGAGCAGCCGCTGGGCATCACGAAGCGGGCGATGGAGACGGCGCGGCGCGAAGGCTACGACGTGCTGCTGCTGGATACCGCCGGCCGCCTCTCGATCGACGAGAAGCTGATGGCTGAGGTGGCGCAGGTGCGCGACCTGGCCAAGCCGAAAGAGACGCTGCTGGTGGTCGACGCCATGACCGGCCAGGACGCGGTCAACACCGCCAAGGCGTTCAACGAGAAAGTCGGCGTCTCGGGCATCGTCATGACCCGCGTCGACGGCGACGCCAGGGGCGGCGCCGCCCTTTCCATGCGCGCCGTCACCGGCCGGCCGATCAAGCTGATCGGCGTCGGCGAGAAGATCGAGGCGCTGGAGCCGTTCCATCCCGAGCGCATCGCGTCCCGCATCCTGGGCATGGGCGACATCGTCTCGCTGGTCGAGAAGGCGGCCGCCACCATCGAGAAGGACGAGGCCGAGGCGCTGGCGGCCAAGTTCCAGAAGAACCAGTTCGACCTCGACGACATGGCCAAGCAGCTGCGCCAGCTCAAGAAGATGGGCGGGCTGTCCGGCCTGATGGGGCTGCTGCCCGGCATCGGCAAGATCAAGGGGCAGATGAAGGAAGCCAATCTCGACGAGAAGCTGCTGTCGCGCCAGGAGGCGATCATCATGTCGATGACGCCCAGGGAGCGGCGCAATCCGCAGCTCATCCACGCCTCGCGCAAGAAGCGCATCGCGGCCGGCTCCGGCACGCAGGTGCAGGACGTCAACAAGCTGCTCAAGCAGTTCATGGAAATGAGCAAGATGATGAAGCGGGTGAACAAGCTGGGCGAGAAGGGCCTGGCGCGGTCGCTCGAAGGAATGCTGCCGCCGGGTTTCCCGCGCGGCTGACACGGAACCGAAGACATCAACGCTAGAGATCGAGACGAAAGGAACCCTACCGACATGTCCTTGAAGATTCGCATGACCCGCGCCGGCGCCAAGAAGCGCCCCTACTACCACATCGTGGTCGCCGACTCGCGCAGCCCGCGCGACGGCCGCTTCATCGAGAAGGTGGGCGCCTACAACCCGATGCTGGCGGCGGACCGCGAGGATCGCATCGTGCTGAAGAAGGAGCGCATCGAGCACTGGCTGAAGATGGGCGCCACCCCGTCCGACCGCGTGCACCGCTTCCTGACCGCCGCCGAAATGCTGCCGGCGGCCGAGCGCCGCGAGCAGCCGAAGAAGTCGGCGCCCAAGGCCAAGGCGCAGGAGCGCGCCAAGGCGGCGGCCGAGGCGGCGGCGAAGCCGGCCGAGGGCGGCGAAGCGCAGGCCTGAGGCCCGACCGGCCATGGCCCCGCTTCGGGTTCTGGTCGGCATCGTGGTCGGCGCCCAGGGCGTGCGCGGCCGCGTGCGGATCAAGAGCTTCACGGGCGATCCCATGGCCGTCGCCGCCTATGGCCCGCTCGCCGACGAGGCCGGCCAGCGCCGCTTCAGCCTGCGCGCCGTGGGCCTCTCGCGCGGGGCGGTGCTGGCGGAGGTGGCGGGTGTGTCCGACCGCAACGCGGCGGAGGCGCTGAAGGGCATCAGGCTCTACGCCGAGCGCGCCGCGCTGGGCGGGACCGAGGAGGGCGAGTATTTCGAGGCCGACCTGATCGGCCTGAAGGCGGAGGACGGCGAGGGACGGCCCCTGGGGCGGGTGAAGGCGGTGTTCGATTTCGGCGCCGGGCCGCTGCTGGAGCTGGAGCGCGGCGACGGGACGACGCAGATGCTGGCCTTCGCCGCGGCGACGGTGCCGGTGGTCGATATCGCGGGTGGGCGCATCGTGGTCGACCCGCCGGCCGAGGTCGAGGCCCGGCCCCGGCAAGGTGAACGGGCGGCGGAAGAGGCGGAAGAGGAAGGGTCCGATGTGGCGGGCTAAGGTGCTGACCCTGTTCCCGGAAATGTTTCCGGGGCCGCTGGGCGGCAGCCTCGCCGGTCGGGCCCTGGAGGAGGGCGTGTGGTCCCTGGAGGCTGTGGACATCCGCGCATACGCGCGCGATAAACACCGCTCCGTGGACGATACCCCGCTGGGCGGCGGGCCCGGCATGGTGCTGCGGCCCGACGTGGTGGGCGATGCGGTGGCGGCCGAGCTTCTGGCCGGCGCGCCCCTGATCTACCTGACCCCGCGCGGTGCCGTGCTGGATCAGGCGCGGGCGCGGGAACTGGCCGCGGGGCCGGGCGCGACCTTGCTGTGCGGGCGCTTCGAGGGCGTCGACCAGCGCGTGGTCGAGGCGTTCGGGATGGAGGAGCTGAGCATCGGCGACTTCGTCCTGTCGGGCGGCGAACTGGCCGCCATGGTGGTGCTGGATGCCTGCGTGCGGCTGCTGCCCGGGGTGATGGGCGCGGCGGAGTCGCTGGCGGAGGAGAGTTTCGAGCGGGGATTGCTGGAATATCCCCACTACACGCGGCCGGCGCTGTGGCGCGCGGCCGACGGCAGGGAATTTCCTGCCCCGGAGGTGCTGCTGTCGGGACACCACGAGAAGGTGCGGCAGTGGCGGCTGGAGCAGGCGAAAGAGACGACGCGGCGGCGACGGCCGGATCTGTACGAACGGCACGACGCGGGCGCGAAAAAGGTCACGAAAGGAACGACGTCATGAACCTCATTCAAACGCTGAACAAAGAGCAGATGGACAAGCTCGCCGCCCAGCGCAAGGTGCCCGCTTTCGAGCCGGGCGACACGCTGAAGGTGCACGTCAAGGTCACCGAGGGCGACCGCGAGCGCGTGCAGGTGTTCGAAGGCCTGTGCATCGCGCGCAAGAACGCCGGCATCAACTCCTCCTTCACCGTGCGCAAGATCTCCTACGGCGAGGGCGTCGAGCGCGTCTTCCCGCTCTACAGCCCGCGCGTCGACGAGATCGAGGTGGTGCGCAAGGGCGTGGTGCGCCGCGCCAAGCTCTATTACCTGCGCGGCCGCACCGGCAAGTCGGCCCGCATCGTCGAGGACGTCGAGGCCCAGCGCGAGCTGCTGGCGCTGCAGGCCCAGGAGGCGGCGTCGGGCGAGAAGAAGGCCAAGCGCGAGAAGCCCAAGGCGGGGCCGGGCGACAAGGCGGCCAAGAAGCCGTCCCGTCCGGCCGGCGGCAAGAAGTAAGGCGGCGGGCGCCGCTGCCGCGGCGCTTCTTTCGAGTATCGGGCGAGGCGCAGCGCCACAGCATATCGGGCCTCCCTCGCCCCCGCGCCGCGCAGAACCGGCGCGGGCGAGCGTTTAGGGAGAGGTCGATGGCGAAGAAGAAAGCTGCAGTTGCCCCCGTCGAACCGGTCGCGCCGGCCAGGCCGCGCACCCTGTTCGACAAGATCTGGGACAATCACGTCGTGCACCGCCAGGAGGACGGCACCTGCGTCCTCTACATCGACCGGCACCTGGTGCACGAAGTGACCAGCCCGCAGGCATTCGAGGGCCTGCGCAACGCCGGCCGCCGGCTGCGCCGGCCCGACGCCACCGTCGCCGTCGCCGACCACAACGTCCCCACCACCGACCGCAGCCAGGGCATCGCCGACGAGGAATCGCGCGTCCAGATCCAGACGCTGGAGGACAATTGCCGCGAGTTCGGCGTGCAGTATTTCGGCATGGACGACGTGCGCCAGGGCATCGTGCACATCATCGGGCCGGAGCAGGGCCTGACCCTGCCGGGCATGACCATCGTCTGCGGCGACTCGCACACCTCGACCCACGGCGCCTTCGGCGCGCTGGCCTTCGGCATCGGCACGTCGGAGGTCGAGCACGTGCTGGCGACCCAGACGCTGCTGCAGAAGCCGGCCAGGAACATGCGCATCTCCGTCGATGGCGACCTGCCGTTCGGCGTCACCGCCAAGGACCTGATCCTGGCCATCATCGGCAAGATCGGCACCGCCGGCGGCACCGGCCACGTCATCGAGTTCGCCGGCAAGGCGATCCGCGAGCTGTCGATGGAAGGGCGGATGACGGTGTGCAACATGTCGATCGAGGCCGGCGCGCGCGCCGGGCTGATCGCGCCCGACGACATCACCTTCAACTACCTCAGCGGCCGGCCGATGGCGCCCAAGGGCGGCGCCTTCGAGATGGCGGTGGCGCAGTGGCGTCGCCTGCCCTCCGACAAGGGCGCCGTCTACGACACCGAGGTGCGCCTCGATGCCTCGCAGATCGCGCCCAGCCTGACCTGGGGCACCTCGCCGCAGGACGTGGCGCCGATCGACGGCGTGGTGCCCGATCCGGCCCAGGCGCCGGACGAGAACACGCGCGCGGCCTGGACGCGCTCGCTGGAATACATGGGCCTGACGCCGGGCACCAGGCTGACCGACGTGAAGATCGACCGCGTCTTCATCGGCTCCTGCACCAACGGGCGCATCGAGGATTTGCGCGCCGTGGCGGAGCTGGTCAAGGACCGCAAGGTCGCCGACCATGTCGGCGCCATGATCGTGCCGGGCTCGGGCCTGGTGAAGGAGCAGGCCGAGCGCGAGGGCCTGCACCGCATCTTCATCGAGGCCGGCTTCGAATGGCGCGAGCCGGGCTGCTCCATGTGCCTGGCGATGAACGCCGACAAGCTGGCTCCCGGCGAGCGCTGCGCCTCGACCTCCAACCGCAACTTCGAGGGCCGCCAGGGCCGCGGCGGCCGCACCCACCTGATGAGCCCGGCCATGGCTGCGGCGGCGGCGATCAAGGGCGCTTTCGCCGACGTGCGCGACTTCATCCGCGACTGAGGCTGCGGTCTTCGCATGGAAAAGCCCCGCCGGGGTGTCCCGTGCGGGGCTTTTGCTTGGCCGGGCTTCTCCTGCCTATGATCGCCTGGACAAAAGCGGGAGGCGGGGATGGGCGAATTGTGGGCCTGGGGCGCGGTCGAGCTGGCGCGGGCGATCCGCAGCGGCAAGGTCTCCAGCCGCGAGGCGGTGAGTGCCGCACTCGACCGGCTCGATGCGGTGAACCCGAAGATCAACGCCGTGGTCGAGAGCCGGCGCGCGGAGGCGCTGGCCGCCGCCGACGAGGCCGACCGGGCGATCGCGCGCGGCGAGAGCGTCGGCGCGCTGCACGGCGTGCCGGTCACCATCAAGGTCAATGTCGACCAGAAGGGCTACGCCACCACCAACGGCGTGGTGGCGTTCAAGGACGTGATCGCCAAGGAGGACAGCCCCATCGTCGCCAACTGGCGCAAGGCGGGCGCGGTCTTCATCGGCCGCACCAACACGCCCGCCTTCTCGCATCGCTGGTTCACCGACAACGCCCTGCACGGGCTGACGCTGAACCCGCTCGACAAGGGCCGCACGCCGGGCGGCTCCTCCGGCGGCGCGGCGGCGGCGATGGCGGCCGGCATCGGCGCCCTGGCGCATGGCAACGACTATGGCGGCTCGGTGCGCTATCCCGCCTATTGCTGCGGCCTGGTCGGCGTGCGCGGCACGCTGGGGCGCGTGCCGGCCTACAACCCGACCACGGCCGGCATGAAGGAGCGGGTGATCTCCGCCCAGCTCATGTCGGTGCAGGGGCCGCTGGCGCGCTCGGTGGCCGATGCGCGGCTGGGCCTGCATGCCATGGCGCAGCGCGACCCGCGCGATCCCTGGTGGGTGCCCGCACCCCTGCACGGTCCGGCGCTGAAGCGGCCGATCAAGGTGGCTATGATCGCCGATGCCTTCGGCGACGGCGTGCATCCCTTGGTCAGGGCCGCCATCGAGCAGGCCGGCAAATGGCTGCACGATGCCGGCTACGTCGTCGAGGAGAAGGCGCCGCCGATGCTGCCGGAGGCGACGGCGCTATGGTCGGCGCTGGTCATGAGCGACGGATTGCGCGGCCTGAAGGGGCCGGTCGACCAGTTCGGCGACCCGCCCTCGCAGCAGACCTTCTACGACATGGCGAAGCTCTCGCCCCATGTCGAGGGCGCGGCCTATCTCGAGGCGCTGGAGCAGCGCAACGCCATCCTGCGCGCCTGGAACCTGTTCCTCGAGGAGCATCCGCTGGTGCTGATGCCGGTGTCGATGGAGCCGCCCTTCGAGCAGGGGCTGGATCTGCAGGGCACCAACGCCATGGGCCGCATCATGGCGGCGCAACGGCCGCTGCTGGCGCTGGCCTTGCTCGGCCTGCCCTGCGTCTCGGCCCCGACCGGCATCGAGAAGGGGCTGGCCATGGGCGTGCAGATCGTCGGCCGGCGCTACCGCGAGGACACTTGCCTGGCGGCGGCCGAGATCATCGAGGCGCGCGCCGGCCTCCGGCTGCCGGTCGATCCGGCCTGAATCCGTTGCCGTACAAGGGCTTGGCGGCAGGCGCCGGAACCGCCGAGCGCGCTTGACCCGCGCCGCCCGCGGGGCTTTATTGCCTGCCTCGCGGAATTCCTGGAGGAGCCGGCCGTTCAGCCGGGCGCAGCATGGAAAAATTCACGGTCCTGAGCGGCACCGCCGCCCCCCTGCCGATGGTCAATGTCGATACCGACATGATCATCCCCAAGCAGTTCCTCAAGACCATCAAGCGCACCGGGCTGAAGGACGGCCTGTTCTACGAGCTGCGCTGGACCGCCGACGGCAAGAAGATGGATTTCGTGCTCGACCAGCCGGCCTACCAGAACGCCAAGATCCTGGTTGCCGGCCCCAATTTCGGCTGCGGCTCTTCCCGCGAGCATGCGCCCTGGGCGCTGCTGGATTTCGGCATACGCTGCATCATCGCCGAGAGCTTCGCCGACATCTTCTACAACAACTGCTTCAAGAACGGCATCCTGCCGATCAAGCTGCCCAAGGAAGACGTCGCCAAGCTGCTGGACGACGCCAATCGCGGCTCCAACGCGGTGGTGACGGTCGATCTGGAGAAGCAGGAGATCACCGGCCCCGATGGCGGGCGCATTTCCTTCGACGTCGATCCGTTCCGCAAGCACTGCCTGCTCAACGGGCTGGACGATATCGGCCTGACCCTGCAGCACGCCGGCGACATCGACGCGTACGAGGCGGCGCACCGCAACACGCAACCCTGGCTGTTCCGCTAGACCGCGCGCGAGGAGCGAGCATGAAACCCCTGACCGTCATCGGCCTCGTGCTGATCCTGCTGGGCGTCGCCGGCTTCTTCATCGGCGGGGTCTCGGTCAAGGACCAGGAGACCAAGGCGCAGATCGGCAACCTGAAGATCACCGCCGAGACGCAGAAGAACTATTTCATCCCGCCCTGGGCCGCCGGCCTGGTGGTGCTGGCCGGCGTCGGGCTGGCCGTTTTCGGTTTCGTGAAAAAGCGCTAGAAGGCGCCAGGCATGGAGGCGCGGCTGCCGGAAGCGGCCGCGCCGTTTCTTTGAGGGGAGATCAGGATCGTGGCCACCGCTCGTTCGTCCAATCGCAAATTGCTGGTCCTGCCGGGCGACGGCATCGGCCCCGAAGTCATGAACGAGGTGCGCAAGGTCATCGCCTGGACGGCGAAGAAGCGCGCCGTCGGCTTCGACATCGAGGAAGGCAAGGTCGGCGGGGCGGCGATCGACGCCGAGGGCGTGCCGCTGACCGACGCGACCATGGCGCGCGCCCAGGAGGCCGATGCGGTGCTGTTCGGCTCGGTCGGCGGGCCGAAATGGGACAATTTGCCCTTCGCGCAGAAGCCCGAGCGCGGCCTGCTGCGCCTGCGCAAGGAGATGGACCTGTTCGCCAATCTGCGCCCGGCCAAGGTGTTCGACGCGCTGGTCGACGCCTCGACCCTGAAGCCGGAGATCGTCAAGGGGCTGGACATCCTGATCGTGCGCGAGCTGACCGGCGGCGTCTATTTCGGCGAACCGCGCGGCATCACCACCTTGCCCAACGGCGAGCGCCAGGGCGTCAACACCCAGGTCTACACGACCTCGGAGATCCGCCGCGTCGCCGCCGTCGCCTTCGACCTGGCGCGCAAGCGCAAGAACAAGGTGTGCTCGTCGGAGAAGGCCAACGTGATGGAATCCGGCGTGCTGTGGCGCGAGGAAGTCACCAAGCTGCACGGCGAGAGCTACAAGGACGTCGAGCTGTCGCATATGTACGCCGACGCGCTGGCCATGCAGCTGGTGCGCTGGCCGCACCAGTTCGACGTCATCGTCACCGACAATCTGTTCGGCGACATGCTGTCCGACGAGGCGGCGATGCTGACCGGCTCGCTGGGCATGCTGCCCTCGGCCTCGCTGGGCGCCCCGGCGGCCTCGGGCCGGCGCAAGGCGCTCTACGAGCCGATCCACGGTTCGGCGCCGGACATCGCCGGCAAGGGGCTGGCCAATCCGCTGGCCGAGATGCTGTCCTACTCGATGATGCTGCGCTACAGCTTCGACCTCTCCGACGAGGCCGACCTGGTCGAGACCGCGGTCGAGAACGTGCTGAAGACCGGCATCCGCACCCCCGACATCATGCAGGACGGCATGAAGAAGGTCGGCACCCAGGAAATGGGCGACGCCATCGTCAAGGAGCTCGACCGGCTGGTCTAGATTGGCGCGCCGCTGTGAACAATCCTCACCCTGAGCCTGTCGAAGGGTGAGGTTACGCACTCAGGGAGCCGGTTCATCTTCCGAAGGCCGGGACCGCCCACGCGCCAAGCGGGGAAGAAGGTCGTATCTGCCTGCAATGAGCGCTTCCTTCTTGGCCCGGCTCCAGCCCTTGAGACGGCGCTCGAAAGCGATCGCATCGGTAATCTGCTGGAACTCCTCGCTCCAAACCAGAGCGACCGGACGCCTGCTCTTGGTGTAGCCCTCGTGTACGCCCGCATTGTGCTGGCCGATGCGAAGCTCAAGTGCGGTGCGGGTGGAGCCCACGTAATAACTGCCGTCGGCGCAACGCAGGATGTAGACGTAGGCGCTCATTGCCTGTGGCCCCTCATCCTTCGACGGGCTCAGGATGAGGAGATTTTCTGTGGATCGCGCATGGTGAAAATCCTTCCCTGAGCTTGTCGAAGGGCGTCTCTATGATAGCCAACGCTTTGCCAATGTCCGATCCCGAACTCGTCAGCTTCCCCACCAATCCCGCGCCGGGCATCAAGCCGGTGCGGGTGACAGCGAGTCTGCATCTGCCCGCAAGCGGCCGGCCGGCGCCGGCGATGGTGCTGCTGACCTCCTCCGGCGGCGTGCAGCGCCATCGCGAGCACTGGTATGCGGAGAACCTCAACGCGCACGGCATCGCCGCGCTGATCGTCGACTCCTTCAAACCGCGCGGCGTGCGCAGCACGGTGGCGGACCAGCGGCTGGTGTCGGCGTGGGAGATGGAGAACGACGCCTTCGCCGCCCTCGACCTGCTGCGCCACGACGAGCGCATCGACCCCGGCCGCATCGGCGTCCTGGGCGTGTCCAAGGGCGGCATCGCCGCCATCGCCGCCGCGGTCGAGATCCGCCAGCGCTGGCGGCGCACCGGCGGGATGCTGTTCGCCCTGCACGTCGCCATCGTGCCCGGCTGCACCGTGCAGCATCGCATTCCGCGCAGCACCGGAAGGCCGATGCTGTTCCAGCTCGCCGAGAAGGACGACTACACGCCGGCCGCCCTGTGCCAGAGCTACGCCGCGAGGTTCCGTGCGCTGGGCAACGAGCGCGTCGTGGTCAGGGTCTACGAGGGCGCGCATCACGGCTGGGAGGCGATCGGCCCGCTGCACGAATTGCGGCGGGCGGAGAACTACTCCCATTGCCGGGCGCTGGTCGAGGACGACGGCAGCGTCTTCGTGCCGCTTCTCGCCGGCCACATGAGCCAGGACGACTATTCGTTATGGGCGCGCGAGAACTGCATGTTCGTCGGCCGCACCCATGCCGGCGGCGGCACGGCCGAGCTGCGCCGGCGCGCCACCGACGATCTGCTGGCCTTCCTGGCGGCGAACGGGTTCAGCGCTTCTTCAGGATCGAGCCCAGCACGCCGCGGATGATCTCCCGTCCCAGCGTGCTGCCGACGGTGCGGACGGTGCTCTTCATCATCGCGTCGACCAGCGAATCGCGCGGCCGTCCCACGGGCCGCGCCGGCTCGCGCGGCGCGGGGGCGGGACGCGGCGCCGGTTCGACCCGCGGCCTGGGCTGCGGCGCGGGCGCAGGTGCCGGTTGCGGCACGCGCGGCGCGGGCGCGCCCCAGGGCGAGCCTGAGGAGGGGATGCGCGAGCGGCCGGCCGAGGGCGCGGGCTGGATCGTGGTCTGGGCGCGCGCGGCGAGCTGCTCGTAGGCCGATTCGCGATCGACCGTGTCGTCGTAGCGGCCATAGACCGGGCTGCGCTCGATGCAGGCCTTGCGCTCGGCCTCGCTGATCGGGCCCAGCCGCGAGCAGGGCGGGGCGATCAGGGTGCGTTCGACCGGGGCGGGCTCGCCCTTGCCCTGCAGCAGCGACACCAGCGCCTCGCCCACCACCAGCTCGGTGATGGCGCGGGAGACGTCGAGCGGCGGGTTGGGGCGGAAGGTGTCGGCCGCCGCCTTCACCGCCTTCTGGTCGCGCGGCGTGAAAGCGCGCAGGGCGTGCTGGATGCGGTTGCCGAGCTGGCCCAGCACCGCATCGGGAATGTCGAGCGGGTTCTGGGTGACGAAATAGACGCCCACCCCCTTGGAGCGGATCAGCCGCACCACCTGCTCGATCTTGGCGATCAGCGCCCGGGGCGCGTCGTCGAATAAGAGATGCGCCTCGTCGAAGAAGAACACCAGCTTGGGCTTGTCGAGGTCGCCGACCTCGGGCAGGTCCTCGAACAGCTCCGACAGCAGCCACAGCAGGAAGGTGGCGTAGAGCCTGGGACTCTGCATCAGCTTGTCGGCCGCCAGCACGTTGACGGCGCCGCGGCCGTGATTGTCCTGGCGCAGGAAGTCGGCCAGGTCGAGCGCGGGCTCGGCCAGGAAGTTCTCCGCCCCCTGCTGTTCCAGCATCAGCAGCGCGCGCTGGATGGCGCCGATCGAGGTCTTGCCGATCTGGCCGTAGCGGGTGCTGAGCTCGGCGGCGTTCTCGCCGACGAAGTTCAGCATGGCGCGCAGATCCTTGAGGTCGAGCAGCAGCAGGCCCTGGTCGTCGGCCACCTTGAAGGCGACGTTGAGCACGCCTTCCTGCACCTCGTTCAGCTCGAGCAGGCGCGAGAGCAGCAGCGGGCCGATCTCCGAGATGGTGGCGCGGATCGGATGGCCCTGCTGGCCGAACAGGTCCCAGAAGATCACCGGCATGGCCTCGCCGGCATAGTCGGCATAGCCGATCTGCCTGGCCCGCTCCGCCAGCTTCGGGTTGTCGCCGCCCTGCTGCGCCAGCCCGGCCAGATCGCCCTTCACGTCGGCGACGAAGACCGGCACGCCGGCGCGCGAGAAGCCTTCCGCCAAAGTCTGCAGCGTGACGGTCTTGCCGGTGCCGGTGGCGCCGGCGATCAGCCCGTGCCGGTTGGCCAGTTTCAGCAGCAGCGCGCGGGGCGACTGGCCCTGGCCGACGAAGATATCCGCAGTCTCGCTCACGGCGCGCTCCCCCGAACTATTTCACGCTGCTGACGATAAAGCCGGCGCGCGGGAAATGCACCATCACCTCGCCGACCAGCTTGTCGGTACGGCGGATGGCGATTTCCTGCGCCGAGGCGGCGACCAGCTCGCCCGCCACCGGATCGCGCCCGCTGTCGTCGGGCACGACGCTGACCCGGTCGCCGGGCTGGCGCCCTTCCGGATCGGCGGCATCGGCTTGCGGCTTGGTCTGCGGCGTAGCGCTGCGGGCGATCTCCAGCGCCGCCTTGCTGTCGAGCGCTTCCGGCCGGCCATGGCCGATTGCCGCCATGCGCCCCATCCAGTCGCGGAGGCGCGGCAGGTGCTTCAGCGGCGGCGCCTCGGCGCCGGCATGCTGCGCGACGAACCACAGGCAGTGATAGGGCGCCAGATCGCCCAGCCCGGGCCGGTCGCCGAACAGGAATTTCCGGCCGTCGGCCAGCATCGTATCGAGATGCGCCAGATGGGCGCGCAACTGGTCGACCAGCTTGGGCAGTGCCGCTCTCATGCGCCCGACATCGAAGTCGCGGCCGGAGAACTTGGCACGGTCCTGCTTGAAGGCGTCGTCGAAGGCCGCGTCGTCGGCCAGCGCGAAGGCGATGCCGACGGCGGGCGAGAACATGAACTTCTCGGCCCAGAAAGCGAAGGCGTCGGCCAGGCCCGCACTGCCGGCGGGATAGAAGCTGGGTTCGGGGAAGCGCCGCTCCAGCTCGCGCAGGATGAGCTGGGTGTCGCAATAGATGTCGGCGCCGATCTGCAGCACCGGCGTCTTGCGATAGCCGCCGGTCAGCGGCATCAGGTCGGGCTTGGGCATGATCATGGGAATGATCACCGATTTCCACGCCAGCCCCTTCAGCCCCAGGCCGAGGCGGATCTTCTCGGCATAGGGCGAAACCGGATAGTGATGCAGGATGATGTCGGCCATGCGCCTCCCCCCAGACCAGGGACGCATTATGCCGCAAGCGAATGGGGCCGGCGCAAGCGCCTCAGGCGGCGCGCGGCCTGACCTGGTACTTCTCCAGCTCGCGGCCCAGCGTGCCGGTGACGAAATGGCCGAACATGCGGAAATCGCTGATCAGCGACCAGAACGGATAGGTGAAGGTCGCCGGCCGGTTCTTCTCGATGAAGAAATGGCCGATCCAGGCGGGGCCGTAGCCGGCCACCAGCGTCACCGCCAGCCACCAGTAATTGCCGGTGGCAAAGGCCAGCACCAGCGTCGCCAGGGCCAGGCCGGTGCCGATGTAGTGCACCGCCCGCGTGCTGGGCTTGGCATGCTCGCGCAGGTAATAGGGCCAGAAATCGCGGTAGCTGGTCAGTTTGCCGGCCATGGCTTGCCTCGCCTTCTTCACCGTTCTTTCGAATCTGGGGCCAAACATGCCGGTCCGCAACCGGTCGGGACCCGCGCCGCCAAAACGCCCGATTCTTGCAAACCGCCCGGACTCGGCGTAAGTCAGCCGGCTCGGATTGGGGTAGTATCCCCGCCCGAACGTCCGCGGATGGTCCGCGGGCGGCTCACAGGCCCGCAAACATACAGGGCAAGCATAAGGTTAGCGTGACATCATGGGTTATCGGGTCGCGGTAGTCGGCGCGACCGGCAATGTCGGTCGCGAATTCCTCGAACTTCTGGCGGAGCGGAATTTCCCCGCCGATGACGTTGTGGCGCTGGCGTCGGAGAAATCCGCCGGCCGCAAGGTCTCGTTCGGCGAGAAAGACACGCTGACGGTGCGCGACCTGGCCAAATTCGACTTCAAGGGCATCGACCTGGTGCTGTCCTCGCCGGGCGCCAAGGTGTCGGCGGTGTCGAGCCCGCGCGCGGCCAAGGCCGGCGCCATCGTCATCGACAACACCTCGCAGTTCCGCATGGATCCGGACGTGCCGCTGGTGGTGCCCGAGGTCAACGCCGGCGCCATCGCCGGCTATTCCCGGCGCAACATCATCGCCAACCCCAACTGCTCGACCATCCAGATGGTGACGGTGTTGAAGCCGCTGCACGATCACGCCACCATCACGCGCGTGGTGGTGGCGACCTACCAGTCGACCTCGGGCGCGGGCAAGGAAGGGATGGACGAGCTGTTCAACCAGACCAAGGGCATCTACGTCAACGACATGCCCGCGCCGTCGAAGTTCAGCAAGCAGATCGCCTTCAACGTCATTCCCCATATCGACGTCTTCATGGACGACGGCCAGACCAAGGAGGAATGGAAGATGGTGGTCGAGACCAAGAAGATTCTCGACCCCGCCATCAAGGTGACGGCGACCTGCGTGCGCGTGCCGACCTTCGTCGGCCACGCCGAGGCGGTGAACGTCGAGTTCGACAGCCCGATGGACGAGCGCACGGCGCGCAAGCTGCTCGAGGCGGCGCCGGGCATCCAGGTGGTCGACCGGCGCGAGGCGGGCGGCTACATCACGCCGGTCGAGATCGCGGGCGACGACGGGGTCTATGTCAGCCGCATCCGCAGCGATCCCACGGTCGAGAACGGCCTCAATCTCTGGGTCGTCAGCGACAATCTGCGCAAGGGCGCGGCGCTGAACGCGATCCAGATCGCCGAAGAACTGGTGAAAACCTACATCTGAAGCGCGAAGGGCGGGCATGGCGGTCGAGACCAAGCAGCCAGGCCCGCCCGGCGCCGCCCCCACCCTGCACGAGCTGTTCGCTCGGGGCGCCCGGCTGCACCAGGAGGGCAAGCACGACGAGGCCATCGCCGTCTACCGCCGCCTGGTGGTGGCGGCGCCCAACCATGCCGCGTCCTGGACCAATCTCGGCGTGCTGTGGCGGATCAAGAAGAAGGCGCACCTGGCGGTCGCCTGCCACAAGCGGGCGCTGGCGCTGGAGCCGGGCCAGGCCGGCGCCTGGTCCAATCTCGGCAACGCGCTGAAGGACCTGGAGCGCTTCGACGAGGCGCGGGCGGCGCACCGGCGGGCGGTCGAGCTGGGCGGCGACAGCGCCCTGCACTGGCACAATTTCGGCGTCGGCCTGCGCGAGGGCGGGCATATCGAGGAAGCGGTGCAGGCGCTGGACCGCGCGGTGCAGATCGACCCCCAGCACGTCGACGCGCATTGGGACCGCGGCCTGTCCCGGCTGGCGCTGGGCCGCTACGCCGAAGCCTGGCCGGACTACGCCTGGCGCTGGCGGCTCAGCGAAATGAAGAGCGTCGCGGTGCCGCCGCAGCCCTTGTGGGACGGCGCGCCGCTTAACGGGCGCACGCTGCTGCTGCACGCCGAGCAGGGTTTCGGCGACACGCTGCTGGCGCTGCGCTACCTGCCGCGCCTGGCCGGCCTGGGCGGGCGCATCGTCCTCAACGTGCAGCCCGAGATCGTGCGCCTGCTCGGCCGGCCGCCCAACGTCGATCTGGTGGTGCCGCGGCCGCAGCCGCCGCCGCACGCCGACGTCAGGCTGCCGCTGATGGACCTGCTGGCGCTGTTCACGCCCGCGCCCGAGGCGGTTCCCGATCCGCTGCCGCTGGCCGTTCCCGACGGCGCCGGCGAGCGGGCGATCGGCGTGCTGCGCCATTTCCGCCGCCGCTTCAAGGTCGGCATCGTCTGGTCGGGCAGCGTCACCTTCAAGAACAACCACCGCCGCGCCGTCGGCCTGCAGCGCTTCCTGCCCTTCGCCGAAGTGCCCGACGTGCAGCTCTTCAGCCTGCAGAAGGGCCCGCCCTTCGAGACCTACCGCAAGCTCGATCCCTCGCCGGTGGTGGTCGATCTGGGATCGCATTTCCAGGACTTCGCCGATACCGCGGCCGCGCTGCGCCATCTCGACCTGGTGATCATGACCGATTCCTCGGTGGCGCATCTGGCCGGCTCGCTGGGCGTGCCGATCTGGAATCTGCTCAATTTCCAGTCGTACTGGATCTATGCCGAAGCCACCGGCGCCGATACCACGCCGTGGTATGCTGCCATGCGCCTGTTCCGCCAGGCCCGGCCCGGCGACTGGGACCGGGTGTTCGAGCAGGCGCGGGCCGCGCTGGAAACCCGTGTCGCGTCGTGGCGGGCGGCGGGCGGCGCAGGGTAACCCGGTCGGGAGCAACGCGGTTGCCGCTGCATCGGCTGGCTTGCCGTCGGCTGGCTTGCTATGTCTGATGCAACGGGGCCTGCCGTGCGGCAGTTCGATTGAAGAGTTGGGGCGATGTCGGTAGGGGAGAATACCCAGCAGCCTGACCCGGGCCTGGCCAGGGTCGGCACCGAGGCGGAGACGATGATGCGGCACGCGGCGGCGGCGCATCGCGCCGGCCGGCTGTCGGAGGCGGTCGGCATCTACGGCCGGCTGCTCAACCGCTTTCCCTTCAACGCCGAGCTGCACAACAACATCGGCGTGGCGCTGCGCGGCATGGGTCGCTTCGACGCCGCCATCGCCCATTACCGCCAGTCGCTGGCGCTTGACCCCAGCAATGCGGCGCACCACTCCAACCTCGGCAACGCGCTGCGCTCGGTCAGCCGCTGCGAGGAGGCGCTGCAGCACCATTTCCGCGCCGTCGCGCTGTCGGAATCCTATGTCGAGGGCTTCTTCAATCTCGGCCTGACCCTGCGCGACATGGGCCGGCTGGAGGAGGCGCAGGGCTGCTTCCAGCGCGCCCTGCAACTGGCGACCGACCATGGCCGCGCCCGGGTCGAGATCGCGGTGACCAAGCTGATGCGCGGCGACCTGGCGGCGGGCTTCGCCGAATACGAGGCGCGCAAGCTGTTGCCCGACCATCCACAGCCGGAATTCCGCGAGCCGTCCTGGACCGGCGAGGAACTGGCCGGCAAGCGCCTGCTGATCTATCCCGAGCAGGGCCTGTCCGACGCGCTGCAATTCGCCCGCTACGTGCCGCTGCTGCGCGACCGCGGCGCCCAGGTCGTGGCCCTGGTGCAGCCCTTGCTGCGCGACATCCTGCGCCTGAGCGGCCTGATCGACGAGGTGGTGCCCGAGGGCGAGCCGCTGCCCGGCTTCGACCGCCACGCCTCGATGCTGTCGCTGCCCGCCCTGCTGGGACCGGGGGCGGCGGCGGCCCCAGTGCCGTACCTGAAGGCCCCCGAGCACAGCCGCATCCGGCTGGGCGCCCATGCCCGCACCAAGCTGAAGGTGGGGATTTTCTGGGCCGCCATGCCGGGCCAGCCGCTCGACCGCAACCGTTCCTGCCCGCTGGGCGAGTTCCTGGCGCTGGCCGATACGCCCGACGTGCTGCTGTTCTCCCTGCAGGGCGGCGCGGCGCAGAAGGATATCGAGCAGATCGGCGCCGCCGGCCTGGTGCACGATGTCGGCCGCGGCATTTTCGATTTCGCCGAGGCGGCCACCGTGCTGACCCAGCTCGACCTGCTGGTCACCATCGACGCGCCGATCGCGCATCTGGCCGGCGCCATGGGGCTGCCGGCCTGGGTGCTGCTGCCGCACACCGCCGACTGGCGCTGGATGGTCAACCGCGCCGATTCGCCCTGGTATCCCTCGCTGCGCCTGTTCCGCCAGCCGGCGCCGGGCGACTGGCCGGCGGCGATGGCGCAGGTGCGCACCTCGCTGGGCGCCCTGCTCAGCGGCGCGATGTAGCGGCCGCTCTATCCCTTTGCTCTACCGCCCCCAGGGCAGCGTGCCCGGCGGCAGGGCGATGGAGACGGCGATCAGCGTGCCGATGGCGATCAGCACGCCGCCGGTGATCCAGTTCAGCCATTGCAGCGAGGACTGCGAGACGAAGCGCCGCAGCGCCTGCGCCACCACGGTCAGCAGCAGCCACCACGAGGCGGCGCCGATGGCGACGCCGGCGATGGCGACGAAGGCATGCGCCTTGTCCTGGATGTTGGCGCCGACGCCGGACGCCGCCAGCACTGCGGCGAAGGCGCCCAGCGTCAGCGGATTGAACAGCGTGATGGCGAAGCTCGACAGCATGTAGCGCAGATCGGTCAGGATGCGGTGCTCGCGGTCGGCCGCCACCGGATCGCCGACGCTGGGCGGGCGGTGGCGCACGTAGTAGACGCCCATGCCGATCAGGATCGTGGCGCCGATGATCTCCGCCTCGAGCTGGTGCCGGTCGATGAACTCCGAGATGAACCCGATGCCGAACACGGCGACGCTGCCGAAGATGGTGTCGGCGGCGGTGGCGCCGATGCCGGTGGAGATGCCGGGCAGCAGCCCGCCGACCAGCGTGCGCCGGATGCACAGCACCGCCACCGGCCCCACCGGCAGGGCGATGGAGAAGCCGATCACCGCGCACTGGATCAGGAGCAGCGTCTCGTTCAAGCCGCATTCTCCCTGACGGCGACGACGGGGAAGCGCCGCGACGGGCGAACCAGCTCGTCCTGGGCGGCGATCATGGCCAGCTCGCGCTGGCCCAGGCGGGCGGTGGCGTCCATCAGGGCGAAGATGCCGGCGGCCGCCTCGGCCAGCGCCGCGGCACTGTCGCGGGAGCGCAGATAATGCGCCAGGAACAGGGCGGCGACCGCATCGCCCGAGCCGTTGGGCGCGACGGGGAAGTCCAGGAGCGGCGTTGCCACCAGATGCGCCTCCCGCGCGTCGACCGCCAGCATCTCGATGCGGCCGGCCCCCGCGTCGGCGCGCTGCAGGCTGGTGACCAGCACGTGCCGGGTGCCGCGCGCGATCACTGTCCGCGCCGCCTCGACCGCCTGCTTTAGCGTGTCGACCCGGCCGCCCGCCAGGTGCTCGAGTTCGAACTGGTTGGGGGTGACGATGTCGGCTAACGGCGCGATGCGGTCGCGGAACAGTTCGGGGATGCCCGGCCGCACGAAGAAGCCGCGCCCGACATCGCCCATCACCGGATCGCAGGTCCAGATCGCGGCCGGATTGGCCGCGCGCAGCCTGGCGGCCGCTTCCAGCACCGCCTCGCCCATGGCCGGATCGCCGAGATAGCCGCTCAGGAGCGCATCGCACCGGCCCAGCACGCCGCGATCGGCGATGCCGTCGATCACCGCCCGCACATGCGCCGGCGAGAACGCCTCGCCCTTCCACGCGCCATAGCCGGTGTGGTTGGAGAACTGGACGGTGTTGACGGCCCAAACGTCGAACCCCAGGCGCTGCAGCGGGAAAGTGGCCGCCCGGTTGCCGACATAGCCGTAGGCAACGTGCGACTGGATCGACAGGATGTTCATTGCGACTAAAGGACCATGACTGCGCCGGGCCGCGCAAGCTTGCCATGGACCGAATTCGGGTTACAGTCGCCCGCCCGCCGCCGCGTTTTCAGGAGTTTTTTCGCATGTCCGCGTCCGCCGTCCGCCCGCGCCGCTCGGTCCTCTACATGCCCGGCGCCAATACCAGGGCGCTGGAAAAGGCGCGGACCCTGCCGGCCGATGCGCTGATCTTCGACCTGGAGGACGCCGTGGCGCCCGACGCCAAGGCCGCCGCCCGCGACAATGTCTGCGCCGCCGCCGCCGGCCGGACCTATGGAAAGCGCGAGATCGCCATCCGCGCCAACGGTTTGTCGACGCCCTGGGGCCGCGACGACCTGGCCGCCATCGCCCGTTCCGGCGCCGACGCCGCCCTCATCCCCAAGGTCGAGAGCGCGGCCATGGTCCGGCAGGCGCTGAGCCTGCTCGACCAGGCCGGCGCGCCGCAGACCATGGCGCTGTGGTGCATGATCGAAACCCCGCTCGGCATCCTGCAGGCGCAGGAGATCGCCGCCGCCGATCCGCGCCTGGCGGCGTTCATCATGGGCACCAACGATCTGCTGAAGGACACCCGCGCGCAGTCGACGCCGGACCGGCTGCCGCTCCTGGCCTCGCTTTCCCTCGCCGTGCTGGCCGCCCGCGCCTACGGCAAGACCATTCTCGACGGCGTTTACAACGACATCCAGGACGTCGAGGGTTTCAAGGCGCAGTGCCGCCAGGGCCTGCAGCTCGGCTTCGACGGCAAGACGCTGATCCATCCCACCCAGGTCGAGCCCTGCAACGAGATATTCGCTCCCTCGGAGAAGGAGGTGGCGCAGGCGCGCAAGATCATCGCCGCCTTCGAGGAAGCCGAGGCCGCCGGCAAGGGCGTGGTGCAGGTCGATGGCCGCATGGTCGAGAACCTGCATGTCGAGCAGGCGCGCCGCACCCTGGCGCTCGACGGCGCCATCGCCGAACTGGCGCGGGGCTGACGCCATGAGCGACAAGACCGGAAGCGACAAGACGAATCCGGGCAATTTCTTCGAGGATTTCCGCCTCGGGCAGGAAATCCGCCATGCCACGCCGCGCACCGTCACCGAAGGCGATGCCGCGGTCTACATGGCGCTCTACGGCAGCCGCTTCGCGGTGCCGTCGGCCGCCACCTTCGCCCGGGCGCTGGGCTTCGAGCGCGCGCCGCTCGACGAATTGCTGGCTTTCCACGTCGTGTTCGGCAAGACCGTGCCCGACATTTCGCTCAATGCCGTCGCCAATCTCGGCTACGCCGCCTGCCATTTCTGCGCCCCGGTCTATGCCGGCGACACGCTGGCCACCGTCTCCACCGTGATCGGCCTGCGCGAGAACTCCAACCGGCAGTCCGGCGTCGTCTACGTCCACTCGATCGGCCGCAACCAGCACGGCGCGGTGGTGCAGGACTACATTCGCTGGGTGATGGTGCGCAAGCGCGACGCCGCTGCGCCCGCGCCGGCGGGCGACGCGCCCAAGCTGCCGGCGGCGGTGACGGTCGACCAGCTGCACGTGCCGCGCGGGCTGATGCTCGATGCCTACGACGACACGCTGGCCGGCAGCCTGCACCGCTTCGCCGACTACGCGGTGGGCGAGAAGATCGACCATGTCGACGGCACCACCATCGAAGAGTCCGAGCACGCCATGGCCACGCGCCTGTACCAGAACACGGCCAAGGTGCATTTCAACCAGCACAGCGAAAGCCAGGGCCGCTTCGGCAAGCGCCTGATCTATGGCGGCCACATCATCTCCATCGCCCGCGCGCTGTCCTTCAACGGCCTGGCCAACGCCTTCCGCATCGCCGCCATCAATGGCGGTTCGCATGTGGCGCCGACCTTCGCCGGCGACACGATCTACGCCTGGAGTGAGGTGCTGGACGCCCAGCCGCTGCCCGGGCGCGGCGATCTGGGCGCGCTGCGCCTGCGCACCGTGGCGGCCAAGGACCATCCTTGCGCCGATTTCCCCTACAAGACCGCGGACGGCAAGAACCATCCCGCCGTGGTGCTCGATCTCGACTACTGGGTGCTGATGCCCCGCTGACGAGGGAACCGCCATGAGACGAAAGCGTGCTTTTGCCGATCCCGACGTGAAAGCCGCTTTCGCCGCCTGGCCTGCCGACGTGCGAACGGCGCTGCTGGGCTTGCGCGAGCTGATCTTCGACACGGCCGCGCAGACCGAGGGCGTCGGTGAACTGCAAGAGACGCTGAAATGGCGTCAGCCTTCCTACCTGACGCCGGCAACCAGGAGCGGCAGCACCATCCGCCTCGCCGGCATCGCCAAGCAACCCGGCAAATACGCGCTCTATTTCCATTGCCAGAGCGGCCTGGTCGACCGCTTCCGCGCGCTCTATCCCGATCGTTTCGAATTCGAGGGCAAGCGGGCCCTGGTGTTCGAAGCCGGCAGGAAACTGCCGGAAAAGCCGCTGCGCCATTGCATCGCGCTGGCGCTGACGCATCATCTGCGCAAGAAACATTAGGCCATATCCTATGGAAATCCTGCGCTTCCTGCCGTTCTTTGCTGCGGCCTTGGCCTTGCTCATCGGCGCGTTCTACTACCTGCGCAATCGCTCGCGGCTGCGGCGCTGGCACAGGGTGGTGGGGGAAATCATCGGTTGGCGCACGGTGTATGCCAATCGAGGCGCGCTGTACGTCTCGGAAGTCCGGTTCTCAACGCCGGAGGGACGGGCGATCACCTTCGTCTCGCGCCCTGGGCGTACGACGCAGCCCCTCGTGCCGAGCAGCGTAAACGTGCTCTACGATCCCAAGGACCCCGCGCGGGCGCAGCTCAATGACAACACCCTGCAGCACGCGCCGCTGGTCTGCATCATTTGCGCCGCTGTATTTTGCATCGGTGGACTCCCTATGATATTGCGCTGAAGAGACGGATGAGCACGCGCCAGTATCCCAATTTCGTCACCCATCTCGAATGCTCGCTGACCGGCGAGCGTTACGAGGCGGGTATCGTGCATGGACTGTCGACAGCCGGGCGGCCACTGCTGGTGCGCTACGACCTCAACGCGCTCTCCCGCGCCGTCAGCAAGGAAGAGATGGCGCGCCGCGGCGGCGGCTTCTGGAAATGGCGCGAGTTCCTGCCGGTGCGCCACAGCGAGAACGTCGTGGCGCTGGGCGAGGTCGACACGCCCTTGATCAGGCTGCGGCACGTGGCGCCCAAGGCGGGCGAGGTGCTGGTGAAGGACGAGGGGCGCTTGCCCACCGGCTCGTTCAAGGCGCGCGGGCTGGCGCTGGCCGTGGCCATGGCCAAGGAGCTGGGGCTGAAGCATCTGGCCATTCCGACCAACGGCAATGCCGGGGCGGCGATGGCGGCCTATGGCGCGGCGGGAGGCCTGCGCTCTACCGTGTTCTGTCCCGACGACACGCCGGCCATCAACGTCGAGGAGATCGAGGCGCAGGGCGCCACCGTGTTCAAGGTCAACGGGCTGATCAACGATTGCGGCCGGCTGGTGGGCGAGGGCAAGCAGGCGACCGGCTGGTTCGACCTGTCGACCTTGAAGGAGCCCTATCGCATCGAGGGCAAGAAGACGATGGGGCTGGAGCTGGCCGAGCAGCTCGGCTGGGACGTGCCCGACGCCATCTTCTATCCCACCGGCGGCGGCACCGGCATGATCGGCATGTGGAAGGCCTTCGCCGAGCTGGAGGCGATCGGCTGGCTGGGCAGGAAGCGGCCGCGCATGATCGCGGTGCAGGCCACCGGCTGCGCCCCCATCGTCAAGGGCTTCGAGGACGGCGTCGAGCACGTGCCGCTATGGCCGAACGCGCAGACCGTGGCAGCCGGCATCCGCGTGCCGGTGGCGGTGGGCGATTTCCTGATCCTGCGCGCGGTGCGCGAGTCGGGCGGCTTCGCCATCGCCGTCGACGACGACGCCATCCTGGCGGCGCGCGAGGAGATCGGGCGCCAGGAAGGCTTGCTGCTGTGCCCGGAGGGGGCGGCGACCTGGGCCGCCTACCGGCAGGCGCTGGCGCAGGGTCGCATCGGCGAGGGCGATCGCGTCGTGCTCTACAACTGCGCCACCGGCCTGAAATACCCGCTGCCGCCGGTCACGCGCCATCTCGACCGGAACTTGCCGGTCGACTACGCGGCCCTGCTGCAGGCCTGACGATGCCGCGCGGCGTTTTCGGCCTGTTCGGCGCGGTCTTCCTGCTGGTCGGGCTGGGCTTGTGGGGAGCGGTCGCCTTCGTGCTCGGCGAAAGCCTGGACAAGGCCGAAAACGGGCGGCGCGTCCAGGGCATCGTGCTGGAGGCCAACGACAACCAGCCGCCGGTGGTCGAGTTCCGCACCGGCGACGGGCAGCGCATCCGCCTCGAAGGCCGCATCAGCGTCTCGCCCACGCCCTATCGCGTCGGCGAAACCATCGGCGTGTTCCACGATCCGCAGGACCCGTCCGACGCGCTGATCGACGCCTTCGCCGAGCGCTGGTTCCTGCCGCTGCTGTTCGGCGGCTTCGCCGCCGCGTTCAGCGCCATCGGCCTGGGCTTCGTACTGGCGCGCTGGCGCGCCGCCGCCGGCCGCCGCCGCCTGCTGCGCCACGGGCTGCGCTTCGACGGCCGGATCGCGGGGTTCGAGCAGGCCCGCTTCACCAAGCTCGACGGCCGGCGCCCCTGGCAGGCGCTGGTCACCTGGACCGACGCGCAAGGCACGGCGCATTCGGGCCATAGCGAGATGCTGCGCGAGGATCCCGCCGCCCGCTTCCGCCTCGGCGACCGCGTCACGGTGCTGGTCGACCGCGACGACCCCGGGCGCGTCCTGGTCGACCTGTTCGGCGAAGCCAATGCCCGGGCAGCGTCGGGCTCGGACGCCGGCCTGTCCGCCAAGTCGCGGCCGAAGACCGGCAAAACCGCCAAGCCGCCGGTGGTGCGGCGGCGCTGAAGCGGATCGTTTCCGGCAAAACGGATCTGCTCCGACAGCAATCTGTTGTGGAAAAGAAACGCCCGGCCGCCAAATCTTGATTGACAGGGCCGGGCGTTCCCACAATAAGGGAGGCGTCAGGTGCGGCGGCTCGCGAAAACTTCCGCATAGGCGCCAAGGTGGTGTCGGATCACCTTGGCGCGCCCTGACGCCTCGGACGGGCCGGTCTGGCCCGACAGCACCCAATCCGCGCCCCTGCCACTGCCGCAACGTCCCCGCATCCTGGGACGCCGTTTGCCGGCAATGTCCGCTCCGCCCGCCAGGGCGAAGCGACGCCGAAGTCCAGCGTTGCCGTCGACGCGCGATCCAGGCCGGCTGGAGGGATGTGCGGCGGAAACGACCGCACCCAACCGACAGGCGGGCATGCTCCTTTCGAAGTCACGACCGCCCGGACCTCTCGCGTCCGCTTCACGCCGATCCGCCAGCCGTTCCTTCGCCCGTCGCCGACGGCCATAGGCCGCGATGCCCGGCGGGCGAAAGCCCAGCGCCGCTCGCGCGCGCTCCGAAAAGCGCAGCAGCGTGGCGACGCTTGCGAGATGGACCGCGCAAACGGTCCACTGGCTTCACCGCACCCCGCCTCGCGGCGGGTTCCTTGCGGAAGTCGCACGGCGCCAGCCCGAAATCGCGCTCCAAAGGGTCGGAGCCCGATCGAACCGTCGCCCGTCAGCGACGTGCCGCCCGGCTGCGATCGCCCGCCTCGCTAAAGGCAGGCCCTCGCTTGGCCGGATGCCAGGACGAGCCGAAGCCCGTCCCTCCGGTCGCACGATCCAGGCCGTGACCTGTCCCCTCGGACAGTCCGCCTTCCGGCGGATACGTCGATGGAGAACCGTCTTACGGGCCCTCCATTCCGCCTCCGTCGCAACGGAAGCGGCGGCTGGATCGCTTGACGAGCCGTCCGCAGCCGACCCCGGCCACGGCCATCGCCCGTCAGCGGATCCAGGAAACCGCCAGGTCGGGATCGTTCCTTCCCGCCTTGCCGGCCTCCCCTCCGGCCGATGCCGCATCGCCAATGCCTTGGCGCGCGTCACCGGTGGCGACGGCAACGCCCGCGTTAACGGTGCTGCCGTCCCTGGCGCCTTCACCCCGTTGCCTGCAAGCCCGTTACCGAGCCTGGAGTTCCGCGAAGCGTCCGCGCCAGCGCGTATGTGCGCCGGGAACAAGCTTCGGCCGCAAACGGGCGCGAGGCAATCGCGTCGCCCGGGATAAGAGTCGATTTTCTGGGGGGCGATTGGCGTCTTGCGCACAATCGTTCCACAGCTCATGCACAGGCTTGTGCACCGATGCCGTGCGCCACGCGGCCGTTCGGCGGACGAGCGAACGAAATTTCCCGGCCGCAGAGTTCCTTAGCCGGCCAGTTGCGCATCGTTCGCATCTGTTGCTTTTGTTTTGGCAGCGTTTTCGCGTGCGTTGCAGCGGCTGCGAACGGCTCGCAAGGCTGCGTCAGTCCTGCCTTGCGCGCGCGCAATCTGTGCCACGTTGACAGCGGAAAACGAGGGTTTATGTTGTGCCCGCAAAAGCATCTTCCGGCAGGCCAAGTGCCTGCTTTGCCGACGGAATCCTGAGGTTTCATGTCCACTGCCGACCGGCCCGCCAGCAAGCGGCCACTCTCGCCCCATCTGCAGGTCTATCGCTGGCAATGGACCATGGCGCTGTCGATCCTGCATCGCGCCACCGGCATGTTCCTGGCGCTGGGCGCGCTTTATCTGGTGTGCTGGCTGCTGGCGATCGCGTCGGGTCCCGAAGCCTATGCGGCGGTGAACGGTTTTGCCGGCTCGATCCTCGGCCGCCTGCTGCTGCTGGGCTGGACCTTTGCGCTTTTCTATCACCTCAGCAACGGCATCAGGCACTTGCTGTGGGATGCCGGCGTCGGCTTCGACCTCAAGACCAGCTACATGAGCGCCTGTCTGGTCGTCGTCGCCGCCGTGGCGCTGACGGTGATCGCCTGGGTCGCCGCCTATGCAGTGAGGTAGAATCATGGCCGATCTTCGCTCGCCGCTCGCCCGCGTCCGCGGCCTGGGCTCCGCCAAGGAAGGCACGCATCACTGGTGGGCGCAGCGCCTGACGGCGCTGGCGCTGATCCCGCTGACCATCTGGTTCGTCGTGTCGCTGATCGCCCATACCGGCGCCGATCATGCCGCCGCCGCGGCCTGGGTCGGCTCGCTGTGGCCGGCCGCCCTGCTCATTCTCACCGTCGTCCTGACCTTCCATCATGGCCAGCTCGGCCTGCAGGTCGTGATCGAGGATTACGTTCACAACGAAGCGCTGAAAATCGCCGGCATTCTCGCCGTCAAGGGCCTGGCCCTGCTGCTCAGCGTGGTCGCGATCGCCGCCATCGCGCGCATCGCCATCGGAGGCTAGGAGTTCGATGCCTGATTCGGTCACGCCATCGCCGGCCATCAACGGCAAGGCCTACAACATCGTCGACCATTACTACGACGTGATCGTGGTCGGCGCCGGCGGCGCCGGCTTGCGCGCCACCTTCGGCATGGCCGAGAAGGGCCTGCGCACCGCCTGCATCACCAAGGTCTTCCCGACCCGCAGCCATACCGTGGCGGCGCAAGGCGGCATGTCGGCGCCGCTGGGCAACATGGGCGAGGACGACTGGCGCTGGCACATGTACGACACCGTCAAGGGCTCGGACTGGCTGGGCGACCAGGACGCCATCGAGTACATGGTGCGCGAAGCCGTGCCGGCGGTGATCGAGCTGGAGCATTACGGCGTGCCGTTCTCGCGCACGCCCGAGGGCAAGATCTACCAGCGTCCCTTCGGCGGCATGACCACGCATTACGGCCAGGGCATCGCCCAGCGCACCTGCGCCGCCGCCGACCGCACCGGGCATGCCATCCTGCACACGCTCTACCAGCAGGCGCTGAAGCATCACGCCGAGTTCTTCATCGAATACTTCGCCATCGACCTGATCATGGACCCCGAGGACGGGGCCTGCCGCGGCGTGGTGGCGTGGAACCTCGACGACGGCACGCTGCACCGCTTCCACGGCCAGCTCGTGGTGCTGGCCTCGGGCGGCTACGGCCGCGTCTATTTCTCCGCCACCTCGGCCCATACCTGCACCGGCGACGGCAATGCCATGGCGCTGCGCGCCGGCGTGCCGCTGCAGGACATGGAATTCGTGCAGTTCCATCCCACCGGCATCTACGGCGCCGGCTGCCTGATCACCGAAGGCGTGCGCGGCGAGGGCGGCTACGTCACCAACAGCGAGGGCGAGCGCTTCATGGAGCGCTATGCGCCGTCGGCCAAGGACCTCGCCAGCCGCGACGTGGTTTCGCGCGCCATGACGGTGGAGATCCGCGAGGGCCGCGGCTGCGGGCCCAACAAGGACCACATCCACCTGCATATCGAGCATCTCGATCCCAAGGTGATTCACGAGCGCCTGCCGGGCATCTCCGAGACCGCCCGCATCTTCGCCGGCGTCGACGTCACCAAGGAGCCGATCCCCATCCTGCCGACCTGCCACTACAACATGGGCGGCGTGCCGACCAACTATCGCGGCGAGGTCGTGACCCTGAAGAACGGCCAGCCCGACACGGTCGTGCCGGGCCTGATGGCGATCGGCGAGGCGGCCTGCGTCTCGGTGCACGGCGCCAACCGCCTGGGGTCGAATTCGCTGCTCGACCTGGTGGTGTTCGGCCGCGCCGCCGCCATCCGCGCCGCCGAACTGGTCAAGCCCGGCCAGGCGCACAAGACGGTGGCCAAGGACGCCTCCGAGTTCGCCGTCGACCGCCTCGACAAGGCGCGCCACGCCAAGGGCGGCATTTCGACCGCGGCGCTGCGGCTGAAGATGCAGAAGACCATGCAGAGCCACTGCGCGGTGTTCCGCGAGGGCAAGGTGCTGGAGGAAGGCTGCCAGGCCATGACCGCGTTGTGGAGCGAGAAGGCGGGCATCAGCGTCTCCGACCGCTCGATGATCTGGAATTCCGACCTGGTCGAGACGCTGGAGTTCGAGAACCTGATCGCCCAGGCCAAGGTGACGATCGAGTCGGCGCGCAACCGCGAGGAGAGCCGCGGCGCGCATGCCCGCGAGGACTTCCCCGACCGCAACGACGAGACCTGGCTGAAGCACACCATCGCCTGGTGCGACGAGCGGGGCAACGTGAGGATCGACTATCGCCCGGTGCACCTGCAGCCCTTGAGCAACGAAGTGCAGAGCTTCCCGCCCAAGGCGCGCGTCTATTGATTTCGTAGAGGATCGTTTAGCCATGGCCGAATTCGCACTGCCGGCGAACTCGAAGATCAAGCAGGGCAAGGCCCATGCCGCGCCCGCCGGCGCCACCGACCTGCGCACCTTCAAGATCTATCGCTGGAGCCCCGACAGCGGCGAGAATCCGCAGGTCGACACCTACCAGGTCGACATGTCGACCTGCGGCCCGATGGTCCTCGACGCGCTGATCAAGATCAAGAACGAGATGGACGCCACGCTGACCTTCCGCCGCTCCTGCCGCGAGGGCGTGTGCGGGTCGTGCGCCATGAACATCGACGGCACCAACACGCTGGCTTGCACCAAGTACATCGCCGACGTGAAGGGCGACGTGAAGATCTATCCGCTGCCGCACATGCCGGTGGTCAAGGACCTGGTGCCCGACCTCAACCAGGCCTACGCCCAGCTCGCCTCGATCGAGCCGTGGCTGAAATCGCAGACGCCGCCGCCCGACCGCGAGCGGCTGCAATCGCCGCAGGAGCGCGCCAGGCTCGACGGGCTGTGGGAATGCATCCTGTGCTTCTGCTGCACCACCTCCTGCCCCAGCTACTGGTGGAACGGCGACCGCTATCTGGGGCCGGCGGTGCTGCTGCAGGCCTATCGCTGGATCGCCGACAGCCGCGACGAGGCCACCGGCGAGCGGCTCGACGCGCTGCAGGATCCGTTCCGGCTCTATCGCTGCCACACGATCATGAACTGCACCAAGACCTGCCCCAAGAGCCTCAATCCCGCCAAGGCCATCGCCGAGATCAAGAAACTGATGGTGGCGCGGCAATAGTGCAGTAGTGCGGTGCGGCATTTTCCTGCCGCGCCGTGGGCCCGTCCTGGGCGCTTCCGTCGCGCCGGCAGCGCTGTTCACCGGCCGCCAATAGTGTAGATTTCATCCGCTTCGTCTTCCGGGGGGAAAGGCGGAGGGAGACCCTTATGACCGACAAGAAGGCGTCCGCGCCGAAAGTGGGCGTCGTAGCGGCGATGCTTCTGCTGGCGCTCGGCGCCGGCGTCGTCGCCCATTATTCCGGCTGGATCGAGACGGCGGAGGCCGAACCGCAATCGGCGGCGGCCGCTGGCCCGGCGGCCAGCCAGGTGGCCGATGGCGGCGCCACCGCCTCGCCGCGCTTCGACCTGCAGGGCCATCGCGGCGCGCGCGGCCTGGCGCCGGAGAACACCCTGACCGGCTTCCACAAGGCGCTGCGGCTGGGCGTCGACACGCTGGAGCTGGACCTGGCGCTGACCCGCGACGGGGTGCTGGTGGTGACCCACGATGCCGCGCTCAATCCCGACATCGTGCGCTGGCCCGACGGCGAATGGCTGAACGCGGTGGGCCCCGCCATCCGCTCGCTGACCCTGGACGAGGTCAAGCGCTTCGACGTCGGGCGCATCGAGCCCAACAGCCGCTACGCCCGCATGTTCCCGGACCAGGAGCCGGCCGACGGCGAACGCATCCCGACCCTCAAGGAAGTGGTGGACCTGGCGCGCGCCATCCGCCCCGACGCGCGCTTCAACATCGAGATCAAGATCAATCCCGGCAAGCCCGAGGAGACCGCCGACGGCGTGACCTTCGCCCGGGCGGTGGTCGATTTCATCCGCGACGAGAAGCTGCTCAACAACGTCGTGGTGCAGAGCTTCGACTATGCCGCCCTGCAGGCGGTACGCAAGATCGAGCCGCGCATCGCGCTGGCCTGCCTGTCGGTGCAGCGCGCCAATTTCGACAACATCCGGGTCGGCCAGCCCGGCCCTTCGCCGTGGACCGGCGGGGTGGATGTCGACGAGCTGGGCGGCTCGGTGCCGGCCCTGGCTAAGGCCATCGGCTGCGCCGTGTGGTCGCCGCACTGGCGCGACGTCGATGCCGTGCGCGTCCATCTGGCGCACGATCTGGGCCTGAAGGTCATCCCCTGGACCGTGAACAAGCCCGACGACATCGCCCAGATCCTGACCATGCCGATCGACGGGCTGATCACCGACTATCCCGACCGCGCCCGCGCGCTGATGCAGGAACGCGGCCTGGGAACTCGATAGGGCGCGCGCGATAGGGGAACGCGCTAACGCTGCGGCTGCTGGCCGCCGCGCATCAAGGTGCGCAGCACGGCCGAGGCGTCGGCCGGCGGCAGGTCCAGGATCTCGCGATAGATCGCCACCATGGTGCGGCAGAGCTGCAGGGCGGGCAGCGCGGCGGGCTGCGTCAGCATCTGCGGCGGCGCCAGGTCGGCGTGCTTGGCGTAGACCCGCTGGATCACCCCGGCCATCAGTTGCTGGGCGCGCTCCGGCGGCGGTGGCGGCTGCGCGGCATCGACCGAATCGTCGATCACCTGCGCCATGGCGTCCAGCGCGGGCTTCATCTGGCTGGCCTGGAAGCGGGCGCTGACCTGTCCGCCGGTGCTCAGCACCCGGCAGGTCTCCGGGTCTCGCTGCGCCAGGGTCTCGAACAGCTTGGCGATCTCGCCGGTGAAGCGCAGCACGGCGGCATCCGAGGTGGTCGGCACGTGCCGCGGCAGGTAGCGCTGCGCCAGCTCCGAGGCGCGCCGCTGCGCGACCGCCGGATCGGTCTCGGCGCGGATCGAGGCGATATCCTTGACGGCCTCGGGATGGTGGCGCTGGATCGCCTCCAGCACCTTGCGTTCGGGACCGTCTTCCGCAGGCGCGCGCGCCAGCAGCGACAGCGCCCCGCCGACCGCGATCGCCGCGGCCAGGAAGGCGATGCCGGAGATGGCCAGCCGCCGGGCGTCCCTGGCTCCGGCGGAGCGGTTGACCAGCAGCCAGGCCGCCCCGGCGGCGGCCAGGCCGGCGATGGCGGCGATAAGGGCGATGAGGGGCAGGGTCATGACGGGCGGATTTCGGATGGTGATCGGGGCCGCAAGGTAGCACGGCGATCGGCCGGCGCTGCGGATTTGCGCCGTCCATCCGCGCGGCCGCCCTCGGCTTGCGCGCCCGGACCATGGGCGCATAATCCGGCCATAAGACAGATCGGGAGCGGACGCCATGAAACTGACCGAGCAGCAGCTACGCCAGTTCGACGAGGAAGGCTATCTCTTCCTGCCCGGGCATTTTTCGCCCGAGGAAGTGGCGGTCATGAAGTCGGAGGTGCCGCACGTCTTCGCCCAGCGCCGCCAGGAGAACGTGCGCGAGAAGACCGGCGACGTGGTGCGCACCGCCTTCGCCGTCCACACCTACAACCCGGTGTTCCAGGCGCTGGTGCACCATCCCGGCTTCGTCGGCCCGGCCGAGCAGATGCTGCGCGACAAGGTCTACATCCACCAGTTCAAGATCAACGGCAAGGCCGCCTTCGACGGCGACGTCTGGCAGTGGCACCAGGATTACGGCACCTGGAAGAACGACGACGACATGCCGACGGCGCAAGCCATGAACCTGGCCGTCTTCATCGACGAGGTGAACGAGTTCAACGGCCCGCTATGGTTCATCCCGCGCTCGCACAAGAAGGGCGTGATCGACGCCCAGCACGATCTGACCACCACCTCCTATCCGCTGTGGACCATCAACAACGACACCATCGCCCGGCTGGTCGAGCAGGGCGGCATCGTGTCGATGAAGGGGCCGCCGGGCTCGGCGCTGTTCTTCCATTCCACCCTGGTGCATGGCAGCGGTCCCAACATGTCGCCCTGGGGCCGGGTCATCATCTACGTGTCGCTGAACGCGGTATCGAACGCGATCCGCCGCTTCAAGCGCCCCGAATGGATCGCCCATCGCGACTTCACGCCGATCGACACCTGGTCGGAAGAGTCGATCCTGCGGGCGGCGCGCCAGGCGGCGGAGTAGGGCGGTGAACCTGCATCGCATGCTGCTAGAGCGCCAGGCGGCCGGCAGTCCGCTGCGCGTCGGCCTGATCGGGGCGGGCAAGTTCGGCACCATGTTCGTGGCCTCGGCGCGCACCACGCCCGGCCTGCATCTGGCGGCCATCGCCGACCTGCAGCCGGCGCGCGCCCGGCAATCGCTGCAACGCACCGGCTGGCCGCCGGAACAGGCCGCGGCGCCGTCCATCGAAGCGGCGCTGAAGAACGGCGGCACCCATGTCACCGACGATGCCGGCAAGCTGTTCGCCGCGCCGCTCGACGTGGTCATCGAGGCCACCGGCAATCCCGCCGCCGGCATCGCCCATGCGCTGGCCGCCTTCGCGGCCGGTAAGTCGGTGGTGATGGTCAATGTCGAGGCCGATGCGGTGGCCGGCGCGCTGCTGGCGCGGCGGGCGGCGGCGGCCGGCGTGGTCTACTCCCTGGCCTATGGCGATCAGCCGGCCCTGATCTGCGAGATGGTGGACTGGGCGCGCGCGGCCGGCTTTCCCGTCGTCGCCGCCGGCAAGGGCACCAAGTACCTGCCGTCCTACCATCAGTCGACGCCGGACACGGTGTGGGGCCATTACGGCATCGCGCCGGAACGGGCGCGCCAGGGCGGCATGAATCCGCAGATGTTCAATTCCTTCCTCGACGGCACCAAATCGGCGATCGAGATGGCCGCCGTCGCCAACGCCACCGGGCTCCTGCCCGCGCCGCAGGGGCTGGAGTTTCCGCCCTGCGGCGTCGACGATCTGCCGCGCGTGCTGCGCCCGAAAGAGGCGGGCGGCCGGCTGCACCATGCCGGCCAGGTCGAGGTGATCTCCTCGCTGGAGCGCGACGGGCGGCCGGTGTTCCGCGACCTGCGCTGGGGCGTCTATGTCGTGTTCGAGGCGCCGTCCGACTACGTCGCCGACTGTTTCGCCGAATACGGGCTGCTCACCGATCCCTCGGGCCGCTACTCGGCCATGTACAAGCCCTATCACCTGATCGGGTTGGAACTGGGCATCTCGGTCGCCTCGGTCGGGCTGCGCAAGGAGGCGACCGGTGTCGCCACCGGTTTCCGCGCCGACGTGGTGGCGACCGCCAAGCGCGACCTGCAGCCGGGCGAGGTGCTCGACGGCGAAGGCGGCTACATGGTCTATGGCCGGCTGATGCCGGCCGCCGATTCGCTGGCCCGCGGCGGGCTGCCGCTGGGTCTGGCGCACGGCATCCGGCTGGTGCGGCCGGTGAAGGCCGGCGCCACGCTGGCCTGGAGCGACGTCGCCGTCGATGCCGGCGCGCCCGCCATCGCCTTCCGGCGCGAGATGGAGCAGCTCTTCGCCCCGCAACGCGTCGCCGCGCAGTAAGTCCTTATTTGGGGATCACGCCGCAGGCGATGCGGCCGCCGCCGCCGCCCAGCCGGGGCGGCTCGCCATAGGTGTCGCTGCCGGCATGGATCATCAGCGCCCGGCCGCGCAGCGTGTCCACCGACAGCCGCTTCACCGTCATGTTGGTGCGCGCCTGGCCGTCGGGGCCGACCGGCAGCGCCGGCAGGTCGCCCATATGGCCCGCGCCCGTCGGGCCCAGATGCTTGCCGGTATGGCCCGGATCGTAATGCCCGCCCGCTGCCAGGCCCGCCGCCGGCTGGCCGTTCTCGATGCCCGGCCCGCAATCGGGGTTTTCATGCACGTGGAAGCCGCGGGCGCCGGTGGGCAGCCCGGCGAGGTTGGTGCGGATCTGCAGCCCGTCGGCCGAATCGCGCAGTTCGACGCTGCCGATCGGCGCGCCGACGCCGGCGGCGGTGATGGCATGCATGGGCACGGTGACTTCGGCCGCCTGGGCGCCCGAGGCGCCCAGGGCGAGCAGGCCCAGCGCGCCTGCCACAAGAACGATCCGCATCGGCAATCTCCTGTCGGTTTTCCGTCCCGAACGGCCTGCGCCGCGCCGCCGTTCCCGGGCGCGGCGCCGGAAAGCGGAAACGCTTCCCTCCAATCATGATCCGCTCTAGACAGGGCAGCCAATGTCCCAAGCGCGGCCGTCCCCGTCCATCGATTCCGATCTGCTCGCCGCCTACCGGTCGCGGCTGAACGCGGGCCAGTTGCGGGCGGATGCCGCGCAGGAGCGCGTGCTGGCCCGCCTGCAGGCGCTGCTCGACCGGCTGGGCGACGGCCGGCCGGCCAGGAACGGCCTGCTGGCCAGGCTGGGCCTGTCGCGCGCCAGCGCGCCGGCGGGACCGGCCGGGCTCTATATCTGGGGGCCGGTCGGGCGGGGCAAATCCATGCTGATGGATCTGTTCTTCGAGGCCGCGCCGGTGGCGCGCAAGCGGCGGGTGCATTTCCACGAATTCATGCTCGAGGTGCACGAGCGGCTGCATCGCCGCCGCCAGGCGCTGATCGAGAAGGGCGCGCCGGCCGAGGCCGATCCGATCCCGCCCTTCGCCCGCACCCTGGCGGCCGAGACGCGGCTGCTGTGCTTCGACGAGTTCCAGGTCACCAACATCGCCGACGCCATGATCCTGGGCCGGCTGTTCTCCACCCTGTTCGACGAGGGCGTCGCCGTCGTCGCCACCTCCAATCGCGCGCCGGACGATCTCTACAGGAACGGCCTGCAGCGCGACCGCTTCCTGCCCTTCATCGAGATGCTGAAGCGGCGCGTCGAGGTCCAGGTGCTGGCCGGCGACGAGGATTACCGCCTGGCGCGGCTGCGCGACATCTCCGTCTATATCAGCCCGCTGGGGCCGATGGCGGACGAGAAGCTGGCGCGGGCCTTCGAGACGCTGACCGACGGCGCGGCCGGCGAGAAGCGGGTGCTGAAGACGCAAGGCCGCGACGTGGTGATGCCGCGCTGGGCCCAGGGCGTCGGCTGGTTCACCTTCGAGGAGCTGTGCGCCCGCCCGCTGGGCGCGGCCGACTACATCGCCATCGCCCAGCACTGCCACACCGTGATCCTGCAGGACATTCCCCGGCTGCGCGCGGAGCGGCGCAACGAGGCCATGCGCTTCATCACCCTGATCGACGAGCTCTACGAGCACAAGGTGAAGCTGATCTGCTCCGCCGCCGCCATGCCGCAGTCGCTCTACACCGAAGGCGACGGCGCCTTCGAGTTCGAGCGCACCGTCTCGCGCCTGCTGGAGATGCAAAGCCGCGACTATCTCCAACAGCATCACGTCGAGTGACGCCGTGGGGCCGATTGCCCCAAAGTCCAAAGGGTTTCTTGCGCGAAACCACACACTCCCGAGACGCGATTATTCCAGGTGGCCGCGCAGATAGTTGCGCTGCCAAGCCGCTGGTCATCGGCTAAAATTCCTCCCCCAACGAATAAGGAGGAATCGGCATGGATGGCTTGACGGACAAGGAGTTCAAGAGCGGCGTCAGCCGGCGCGGCATCGTCGTCGGAACGCTGTCGGCGGGTTTTGCCCTGTCGGTGCAGCCGATCATGGCGCAGACGGCCATCACCACCTCCACCCAGGGCCTGGAGGCGGGTGAGGTCAAGGTCAAGACGGCGGACGGCGACATCCCGGCCTATCGCGCCATGCCCGCGACCGGCAGCAATTTCCCCACCGTCATGGTGGTGCAGGAAATCTTCGGCGTGCACGAATACATCAAGGACGTGTGCCGCCGCTTCGCCAAGGCCGGCTATTTCGCCATTGCGCCCGAGCTTTATGCCCGCCAGGGCGACGTCTCGAAGATGACCGATATCCAGGCGGTGATCCGCGACGTGGTGTCCAAGGTGCCCGACAAGCAGGTCATGGCCGACCTCGACGCCACCGTCGCCTACGCCAAGGGCAGCGGCAAGGCCGACACCGACAAGCTCGGCATCACCGGCTTCTGTTGGGGCGGGCGCGTGGTCTGGCTCTATGCCGCCCATAATCCCAACCTGAAGGCCGGCGTGGCCTGGTACGGCCGCATGGTCGGCCAGGCCTCCGAGATGACGCCCAAGCATCCGATCGACCTGGTCGCGCAGATGAACGCCGCCGTGCTCGGCCTCTATGGCGGCGCCGACACCGGCATTCCGCTCGAAACCGTGCAGCAGATGGAGAAGGCGCTGAGCGGGGCGGGCAAGAAGCACAAATTCGTGGTCTATCCCGAGGCGCCGCACGCCTTCCATGCCGATTACCGCCCGTCCTATCGCAAGGAAGCGGCGGAAGACGGCTGGAAACAGGCGCTGGCCTGGTTCAAGGCCAACGGCGTCGGCTGAGCCGCCGCCCCGGCGAACGGAGCAAAGAGGGGCCCTGCGCCCCTCTTTTTTTGCGCTAAGGTCCGAGGGCAACGGAGCCCGGACCATGCGCGACACCGATTTCGTCAAACGCTACCGCATCGAGGACGGCGGCAAGTTCCGCCTCGAGGATTTCGATCCCGACGACACGCAGGGCATGGATATCGACAAGGGCGATGCCAAGGCGCTGCTGTCGTCCGGGGTGAAGCGGCTGGCCGAGCTGCAGGAGAAGCTCTACGCCGACAACCGCTGGGCCGTGCTGGCGGTGTTCCAGGCCATGGATGCCGCGGGCAAGGACGGCGCCATCAAGCACGCCATGACCGGCATCAATCCGCAAGGCTGCCAAGTGCACTCGTTCAAGGCGCCCAGCGCGGAGGAGAAGGACCACGATTTCCTCTGGCGCATCGCCCGCGCTTTGCCCGAGCGCGGCCGCATCGGCATCTTCAACCGCTCGCATTACGAGGAAGTGCTGGTGGTGCGGGTCCGCCCCGAATTCCTCGAGGGCCAGTGCCTGCCCGACGGGCTGCGCGGCGACAAGCTCTGGCAGCGGCGCTTCGACAGCATCGTGAATTTCGAAAAGCACCTGGCGCGCAACGGCACGGCGATCTGCAAGTTCTTCCTCAACGTCTCGAGGAAGGAGCAGAAGAAGCGCTTTCTCGAACGCATCGACGATCCGGCCAAGAACTGGAAATTCGCCATGGGCGACGTGACCGAACGGGCGCGCTGGGACGAATACATGGCCGCCTACGAGGACATGATCCGCCACACCAGCGCCGCGCACGCCCCCTGGTACGTGCTGCCCGCCGACCACAAATGGTTCACCCGCCTGGCGGTGGTGGCCGCCCTGATCGACACCCTGGAACGGCTGGACCTGGCCTTCCCGGTGCTGGACACCAAGGCCCGCGCCGAACTGCAATCGGCCCGCGCCGCCCTGGTCGCCGACTAGGGCGGGGTTTTCCCCCGACCGTTGCGGCAACCCTGCCATGGCCCGGCGGCGGCTTGCCCGCCGCCGTCAAACGCGCTACCCAACCGCCCGGAATTTCAGACCAACGGGAGACCTCTCATGGCTCGCAAGAAGATCGCGCTGGTGGGCGCGGGGCAGATCGGCGGCACCCTGGCGCTGCTGGCCGGCCAGAAGGAACTGGGCGACATCATCCTGCTCGACATTCCCGACGCCGAGGGCGTCGCCAAGGGCAAGGCCCTGGACATCGCCCAGCTCTCGCCGGTGGCCAAGTACGACGCGGGCTATTCCGGCACCTCCAACTACGCCGACATCAAGGGCGCCGACGTGGTCATCGTCACCGCCGGCGTGCCGCGCAAGCCGGGCATGAGCCGCGACGACCTGGTCGGCATCAACGCCAAGGTCATCAAGGCGGTCGGCGCCGGCATCAAGGCCAATGCGCCCGACGCCTTCGTCATCGTCATCACCAACCCGCTCGACGCCATGGTCGGGCTGATGCGCGAGGTCACCGGCTTCAAGTCCAGCAAGGTGGTCGGCATGGCCGGCGTGCTGGATAGCGCCCGTTTCCGCCTGTTCCTGGCCGAGGAGTTCAAGGTCTCGGTCGAGGACGTGACCGCTTTCGTGCTGGGCGGCCACGGCGACACCATGGTGCCGCTGGCGCGCTACTCCACCGTCGCCGGCATCCCGCTGCCCGACCTGGTGAAGATGGGCTGGACCACCCAGGAGCGGCTGGACAAGATCGTACAGCGCACCCGCGACGGCGGCGCGGAGATCGTCAATCTGCTGAAGACCGGCTCGGCCTTCTACGCCCCCGCCGCCTCGGCCATCCAGATGGCGGAAGCCTATCTCAAGGACAAGAAGCGGCTGCTGCCCTGCGCCGCCCAGCTCAACGGCGAATACGGCGTCAAGGGTCTCTATGTCGGCGTGCCGGTGGTCATCGGTGCGGGCGGCGTCGAGAAGATCGTCGAGATCGCCCTGACGGCGGAAGAGAAGGCGATGTTCGACAAGTCGGTCGACGCGGTGAAGGGCCTGGTCGAACTCACCAACAAGGTCGCCGGCTGAGGCCAGCCGCAGCGCGAAACAAAATTTCCGGCAAGGAAGCGGCGGAACGGCCATCGGGTTGTTCCGCCGCTCTTTTTTCCGGCACCGCCGGCGGCCCCGAAGGCCTTGCAAAGTCTCGAAACTTTAGGAATTCCCGCACCCATTCGAGGTTGCGGGCAGGGGCGAAAGTGATAGATTACGCGCCCGCAACGCCCCCGCCTTCGGCGGGGCGATGTCTTTTCAAAGACCTAAGCAAACGGCCCCCGGCCGACCGGAATCGATCCTAATGAACATCCACGAATATCAGGCGAAATCGCTGCTGGCCAAATTCGGCGTCGCCGTGCCCAAGGGCGGCGTGGCCTATACGCCGGACGAGGCGGTGGACGCGGCGAAGAAGCTCGCCGGCCCCGTCTACGTCGTCAAATCGCAGATCCATGCCGGCGGACGCGGCGCCGGCCGCTTCAAGAACGACCCCAACGGCAAGGGCGGCGTGCGCGTCGTCAAGTCGCTCGACGACGTGAAGTCGAACGCGGCGGCGATGCTGGGCAAGGTGCTGGTCACCAAGCAGACCGGCGAGGCCGGCCGCGAGGTCAAGCGCGTCTATGTCGAGGAAGGCTGCGACATCAAGCGCGAGCTCTACCTCTCGCTGCTGGTCGATCGCGGCTCCAGCCGGGTCATCGTCATGGCGTCCACCGAGGGCGGCATGGACATCGAGGAAGTGGCCGAGAAGCACCCCGAGAAGATCGTCAAGGTGGCGATCGACCCGGTCGCCGGCTACCAGGATTTCCACGGCCGCAAGGTCGCCTTCGCGCTGGGCCTGCAGGGCAAGCAGGTCAACACCGCCGTCGCCTTCCTGAAGGCCATGTACCGCGCCTTCGTCGAGCTCGACGCCTCGGTGGTCGAGGTCAACCCGCTGGTGGTGACCGGCGATGGCCAGCTGCTGGCGCTCGACGCCAAGATGAACTTCGACGACAACGCGCTGTTCCGCCACAAGGACGTGGAGGACATGCGCGACGAGGACGAGGAGGACCCGTCCGAGCTGGAAGCCACCAAGCACGCGCTGAACTACATCAAGCTCGACGGCAATATCGGCTGCATGGTCAACGGCGCCGGTCTCGCCATGGCGACCATGGACATCATCAAGCTCTATGGCGGCACGCCGGCCAACTTCCTCGACGTCGGCGGCGGCGCCACCAAGGAGCGCGTCACCAAGGCGTTCAAGATCATCCTGTCCGATCCCAACGTCGAGGGCATCCTGGTCAACATCTTCGGCGGCATCATGCGCTGCGACGTCATCGCCGAGGGCGTGGTGGCGGCGGCGCGCGAGGTCAGCCTGCACGTGCCGCTGGTCGTGCGCCTGGAAGGCACCAATGTCGACCTGGGCAAGAAAATCATGAAGGACTCGGGCCTGCCGATCATCTCCGCGGACAATCTCGCCGATGCCGCGGAAAAGATCGTCAAGGCGGTGAAGGAGGCGAAGTAAAAATGGCCGTCCTCGTCAACTCGAAGACCAAGGTCATCTGCCAGGGCTTCACCGGCGCGCAGGGCACCTTCCATTCCGAACAGGCGATCGCCTACGGCACCAAGATGGTGGGCGGCGTCACCCCGGGCAAAGGCGGCACCAAGCATCTCGACCTGCCGGTGTTCGACACCGTGGCCGACGCGGTGATGAAGACCGGCGCCAACGCCTCGGTCATCTACGTGCCGCCGCCCTATGCCGCCGACGCCATCCTCGAGGCGATCGACGCCCGGGTCGAGCTGATCGTCTGCATCACCGAGGGCATTCCGGTGCTCGATATGGTGCGGGTGAAGCGCGCTTTGGCCAATTCCGGCAGCCGGCTGATCGGCCCCAACTGCCCCGGCGTCATCACCCCGGGCGAGTGCAAGATCGGCATCATGCCCGGCCACATCCACCAGCGCGGCAAGATTGGCATCGTCAGCCGCTCCGGCACCCTGACCTACGAGGCGGTGGCGCAGACCACCGCCGCCGGGCTGGGCCAGTCGACCTGCATCGGCATTGGCGGCGATCCGGTCAACGGCACCAATTTCATCGACTGCCTGGAGATGTTCCTGGCCGACCCCGAGACCCAAGGCATTATCATGATTGGCGAAATAGATCG
>JBFXDA010000035.1:0-46090 GCA_050181585.1 Reyranellaceae bacterium | reverse complement strand
CTTCCGCTTCGCCGCCACCGTCGCCGACCGACACTACGTCATGGAGGACGGACACGTCGTCGACACCTTCCGCGCCGACCAGATCGCCGCCAACACAGACAAGCTCCATTCTTATCTCGGCGTCTGATCACCGGGACATCCGTTCCCGGAGCAATAAACCGATGCAACGCTCACCTAGTGGAGGAAAGTACATGACCCTCAAATACGGACTGGCCGGCTTCGCCGGCATGCTGCTGGCGGCCGGCGCCGCCAACGCCCAGATTTCCGACAACGTCATCAAGATCGGCGTCATGAACGACCAGTCGGGTCTCTATGCCGACATCACCGGCCAGGGTTCGGTGCTGGCCGCCCGCATGGCGGCCGAGGACGCCGGCGGCAAGATCCTCGACAAGCCGATCGAGATCGTCTTCGCCGACCACCAGAACAAGCCCGACGTCGGCTCGACCATCGTGCGGCAGTGGATCGACACCGACCGGGTCGACGCCATCGCCGACGTGCCGACCTCGTCGGTGGCGCTGGCGGTGCAGCAGATCACCAAGGAGAAGAAGCGGCTGTTCCTGATGTCGGGACCGGCCACCTCCGACCTCACCGGCAAGGCCTGCTCGCCCTACGGCTTCGCCTTCACCTACGACACCTACATGCTGGCCAACGGCACCGGCAAGGCGCTGGCCAAGGCCGGCGGCGACAGCTGGTTCTTCCTGACCGCCGACTACGCCTTCGGCCATGCGCTGGAGCGCGACACCGGCGAAGCGGTGAAGGCGGCCGGCGGCAAGGTGCTGGGCGCGGTGCGCCATCCGCTGAACACGCCCGACTTCTCCTCCTTCCTGCTGCAGGCGCAGACCTCGAAGGCGAAGATCATCGGCCTGGCCAATGCCGGCGGCGACACCATCAACTCGATCAAGCAGGCGGCGGAGTTCGGCATCGTCGCCGGCGGCCAGCGCCTGGCCGGGCTGCTGGTGTTCGTCAACGACGTGCACGCGCTGGGGCTGAAGACCGCCCAGGGCCTGATCGTCACCGAATCCTTCTACTGGGATCTCAACGACGACACCCGGGCCTTTTCCAAGCGCTTCTTCGACCGGCACGGCAAGCAGCCCTCGATGGTCCAGGCCGGCGTCTACAGCGCCGTCGCCCACTATCTGAAGGCGATCAAGTCGGCCGGCACCGACGATCCGGACAAGGTCGCGGCCGAGATGCGCAAGACCCCGGTCAACGACTTCATGACCAAGAACGGCGCCATCCGTCCCGACGGCCGCATCATGCGCGACGCCTACCTGCTGCAGGTCAAGACGCCGGCCGAATCGAAGGCGCCGTGGGACTACTACAAGGTGCTGGCCACGATCCCGGCCGAGGAAGCCTTCCGTCCCCTGAAGGACGGCGGCTGCGACCTGGTGAAGTAGCGACAACGGGCGCGGGGGGCGCGACGCATGTTCGAACTGCTGGGCGTGCCGCCGCAGGCATTGTTCGGGCAGCTGCTGCTGGGGCTGATCAATGGCTCGTTCTACGCCATTCTCAGCCTCGGGCTGGCGGTGATCTTCGGCATGCTGAACGTGATCAACTTCGCCCACGGCGCGCTGTACATGATCGGCGCGTTCGTGGCCTGGATGCTGCTGCAGTATCTGGGCATCGGCTACTGGGCGGCGCTGATCATCTCCCCCCTCGTCGTCGGCCTGCTGGGTGCGCTCATAGAGCGCACCCTGCTGCGCCGGCTGTATCATCTCGACCACCTCTACGGCCTGCTGCTGACCTTCGGCTTGGCGCTGATCTTCGAGGGCATGTTCCGCCGCGAGTTCGGCTCCTCGGGGCAGCCCTATTCGATCCCGGACGCGCTGACCGGCGGCAACAATCTGGGCTTCATGTTCCTGCCGACCTATCGCGGCTGGGTGGTGCTGGCCTCGCTGGTGGTGTGCCTGGCCACCTGGTTCGTGATCGAGCGCACCAAGCTCGGCTCCTACCTGCGGGCGGCGACCGAGAACCCGACCCTGGTCTCCGCCTTCGGCATCAACGTGCCGCGCATGATCCTGCTGACCTACGCCTTCGGCGTCGGGCTGGCCGCCTTCGCCGGCGTGCTGGCGGCGCCGATCTACCAGGTCAGCCCGCTGATGGGTTCCAACCTGATCATCGTGGTGTTCGCCGTGGTGGTGATCGGCGGCATGGGCTCGATCCTGGGATCGGTCGTCACCGGCTTCGGGCTGGGCGTCATCGAGGGCCTGACCAAGGTGTTCTATCCCGAGGCCTCGAGCACGGTGATTTTCGTGGTCATGGCCATCGTGTTGCTGATCAGGCCGGCCGGCCTGTTCGGCCGGGCGCGCTGAGGACAACGCCATGAACCAGACGCGCACCACCCTGGCGATGCTGGCCGCCCTGCTGGCGCTGGCCATCGTCGCGCCCTTCGTGATCTACCCGGTCTTCCTGATGAAGGCGCTGTGCTTCGCGCTGTTCGCCTGCGCCTTCAACCTGCTGATCGGCTATGTCGGCCTGCTGTCCTTCGGCCATGCCGCCTATTTCGGCAGCGCCGCCTACATCACCGCCCATACCGCCAAGCTCTGGGGCCTGACGCCGGAGCTGGCCATCATCGCCGGCGTGCTGGTGGCCGCCACGCTGGGCCTGGTGTTCGGCGCCCTGGCGATCCGCCGCCAGGGCATCTACTTCGCCATGATCACGCTGGCGCTGGCGCAGATGGTGTTCTTCTTCGCCCTGCAGGCCAAGTTCACCGGCGGCGAGGACGGCATCCAGGCCGTGCCGCGCCGGCCGCTGCTGGGCTTCATCGACATTTCCAGCGACCTGACCTTCTACTACGTGGTGCTGGCGATCTTCCTGGCCGGCTTCGCGCTGATCTACCGCATCGTTCATTCGCCCTTCGGCCAGGTGCTGAAGGCGATCCGCGAGAACGAGCCGCGCGCGGTGTCGCTGGGCTACCGCGTCGAGCGCTACAAGCTCCTGGCCTTCGTCCTCTCCGCCTCGCTCGCCGGCCTGGCAGGCAGCACCAAGGTGTTCGTCACCCAGCTCGCCTCGCTCACCGACGTGCAATGGCAGATGTCGGGCGAGGTGGTGCTGATGACGCTGGTCGGCGGGCTGGGCACCATGTTCGGCCCGGTGGTCGGCGCCTTCTTCGTCATCACCATGCAGACCTATCTCGCCACGCTGGGCGAATGGGTGCTGGTGATCCAGGGCCTGATCTTCGTCGTCGTGGTGCTGTCGTTCCGCCGCGGCATCGTCGGCGAGATCGCCGCCTGGTGGAAGGCGCGCAACAACGGCGGCGGCTAGAGCAAATCATGTTTTGACGGAATCGCTTGCGATCCCGTCAAAACATGTGAATTTGCTCTAAACTTTAAAGAATAGAGCGGATTCACACGATCGGACGGAAGCGCCTGCGCTTCCGTCCGATCGTGATCCGCTCTAGAACGGCTCCTTGAACGGGCGCAGGTCCAGCTCCAGCGTCCAGGCGCTGCGATGCTGGTGGTGCAGCGCCCAATAGGCATCGGCGATGGCGTCGATGTCGAGCATGCCGTCCTCGCCCCGCTCTTCCTTCAGATGCGGCGCGCGGCTGAGCAGCCGCTCGCCGGCAATGCCGCCATCGACCACCACATGGCCGACATGGATGCCCTGCGGGCCGAATTCGCGGGCGATGCTCTGCAGCAGGCCGCGCAAGGCGGCCTTGGCGGCGGCGAAGGGCGAGAAATTCGCCTTGCCCCGCAGGCTGCCCGAGGCGCCGGTGAACAGCAGGCTGCCGCCGCCGTTCTTCAGCAGCGCCGGCAGCGCCGCCTGGCTGGTGTGGAAGCCGCCCAGCGCGTGCTCGCGCCAATGCTGCTCGAACTGTTCCGGCGTCACCTCGAGGAACGGCGCCGGCCGGTTGCCGCCGGCGTTGTGCACGGCGACCGCCAGCGGCGCCAAAGTCTCGGCCGTGGCCACGAACATGCGGGCATCGGCGGCGGCAGAGGCATCGCCGATCGCCGCCACGGCCCGCGCCCCGCCCTGGCGCAGTTCCGCCGCCACCGCCTCGACCTTGGCCGCGTTGCGGCCGGCGACGACCACGGGATAGCCGCCCCGGGCGAAGCGGCGCGCGATCGCCGCCCCCAGGCCCTGCGAGGCGCCCACCCCCACCACCAGCACGCTGCCCTGCCGGGCGCTCCAACGATCTGACATGGTCCCCTCCAGGAAGGATCGAGGCGGCAGCAATGGCGGCGAGCGGCCCGGGCGGCAATCGAATTAAAGTAATTCTCGGTCGAGAAAATCTGATCCGGGCCGCCGCCTGGCCCCGTACAGGGCCAAATCGCCCGAAAAATCAGCGACATGGACGGGGAAGAGGTTTGTTGACGCGGGCCGGCGCGGAAGGCTAGAAGGAGCGCATATCCGCCGTGTTTGACGACCCTGGGGCCTTAAACGGACGCCTTTGGAGGGGTGGCCGAGTGGTCGAAGGCGACGGTTTGCTAAACCGTTATACCGGGATAACTGGTATCGAGGGTTCGAATCCCTTCCCCTCCGCCATTCTTCCTGTCCAGCGCAAAGTCGTTCGCCTTCACGCATCCGTGCAATGCGCACAACCCCTGCTGACGCCGCCATGGCGTCGGCCCTAGCATTTCCGGCCAGGCAGCCGGCAGAGCTGCAGCGGAGGAAGCGCATGGACGGGCAGCCAAATCCGTATCGCCACATCCGGGTCCGGCCCGTATCGCAGGCCCTGGGCGCGGAGATCCTCGACGTCGATCTGTCGCAGGATCTCTCCGACGCGGTGTTCGCCGAGATCCATCGCGCGCATCTGGAATTTTCCGTCATCGTCTTTCGCGACCAGCAGCTCAGCCCGCTGCGGCAGAAGATATTCAGCGCCCGCTTCGGCACGCTGATGTGCCACGCGATCGAACGCTTCCGGCATCCCGAGCATCCCGAGGTCATGATCATGACCAATCTGAAGGATGTGGCCCAGCGCAGCATCGGCGCCTCGCGCGCCGGCTTCGAATGGCATTCGGACCAGTCCTACAAGCCGGTGCCGGCGCTGGGCTCGATGCTCTACGGCATCGAATGCCCGCCGGTCGGGGCCAACACCGAGTTCGCCAGCATGTATGCCGCCTACGAGGCGCTGCCGGCCGGGCGCAAGGCGCTGGTCGAGAACCGCAACGGCATCCACGACTATGCCTGGGCCTGGGCGACCTACTACAAGGATCGCCCGCCGCTCACCGACGCCGAGAAGGCAAATCTGCCGCCGGTGCCCCATCCTCTGGTCCGCGTCCATGCCGAGACCGGGCGCAAGGCGCTTTACCTGAGCGAAGGGATGACCCGCTGCATCGAGGGCATGCCGGAGGAAACCGGCCGCGCGTTGGTGCTGGAGCTGAACGATTTCGCCACCCAGCCGCGCTTCGTCTACAGCCACGAATGGCGCGCGGGCGATCTGGTGTTCTGGGACAACCGCTGCCTGCTGCACCGGGCCACGCCCGCCGATCCGCGATACCGGCGCGTCATGCAGCGAACCATGGTCCAGGACGACAATGCGCGTTCCGCGGCGAGCCCGGGCACGTAATCGCCCGCCGCCGGAACAAAAAAGAAAGGCGCGCCCGATGGCGCGCCTTTCGCATTCGGCAATGGCGGTTTAAAGCGTCAACCGGTCCGGCGCCACGCAGCCCGTGCGCTGCGCCATCGACGGCTCCTCGAACACCAGGGCCTCCAGCGGCACGTCGCGCTGCGTCAGGTATGCCGTCACCCAGGCGAGCCGGTCGATCTTGACCAGCGTCTCGGTTTCGCTGGCGCGCTCGCCGCCCTGGATGCGCAGATAGAGCGTCGGCTGCTGCGGATAGGAGGCCGCCGCGATATCGAGAATGCGCGCCGCCACCGGCGACAGCTCCGAGGAGTTGGCGGCGAAGGGGACGATGAAGGTTTCGGCCAGCTCCTCGGAGACCGAGGCCTTGACCAGGCCCGGCATGCCGCACGGATTGCCTGCCGGCACGGACTGCGCCAGCGCCGTGCCGCCCATCAGAGCGCTCGCCACCGCACCGGCGAAAATCGCTTTCGACCATCTGGTTCGCATCACGAACCTCCTTTCGATGCCTTCTGCACCCAATAACAAAGAACCTGCCGCAAGGTTCCCTCGCGGCAGGTTATGTAGTTGATCTGCTTGAAGAAATTAGGGCGGGATTATGGCGCCGGCGGCGCTTTTCCCCGCACCAGGTTCACAATCACCGAAATTGCGAACAGGACCAGGAAGATGAAGAACAGAATCTTGGCAATTGCGGCGAAATCCGCCGCGATCCCGCCGAATCCGAACAGCGCGGCGATCAGGGCGAAGAGCAGAAACACCAAAGCCCATTGCAGCATGGCGTTCGGCCGGGCGTTTCTCCCGACCCCTTCTAGATGAAAGACCTTGCGCGGGCGTTCCCCCGCCAAGGCCAGACAACGGCGGCAGGACAACGGGCTGGCCGCCGGCGCGGTTCCCGCGCCACGGGCCTCGGGCGGACGCGCGTCAGCTGGAGCGGCGCCCGCTGTTGCGGCGCCGCTGGCGCGCCGCATCGAGTTGCCGGGCCAGTTCCTCGAGATCCCCCGCCGGCGGCAGGGGAAGGGCGGCGGCCGACAGGCGCACGCCGAAAAGCAGATGCTTCATCCGCCCGGACAGTTCCGGCGCGCGGCTTGGCTCGGGCGTGGCGTCGTCCGATTCTCCCTGGCCGCCGCCAGCCATGTCCTCTCTATGCATAACTACACCATGCATGACCACACCGCGAAAACCCTAAGCTCCTTCCCACTGGTCTTTCTTGCGAACGCACGAGGAACGACGAGGTTTCAGCCACCCGCCGTCAGCCGATCGCCGCAGATCAATCGGCTGAAAACCCGCCGCATCGGCATAAGTTCCCGCCGGCGCAAAAGATTTTTTCCACCCCGAGCGATTGTGCCAGCTCGTTGTTTTTGCTTTAAATTGCGCCCCTGCCGCAAGGTCGCGTGCTATGCGTACCGCGCTTGTGTTCCGCCCCATGGCTTCTATTCTTGGATGCGGACTGCCTTCGGCATCGTCGATCAGCAAATGCAAGGATAAGAAACAATGCCCGTCGGTTCTCGCGAGATTGCAGCAGCGCTGCCGTTCCTGCGCCGTTATGCCCGCGCCCTCACGGGCAGCCAGGGGGTCGGCGACCAGTATGTCCGCATCATGCTGGAAATGATCGTCGAGGATCCCTCGCACCTGCCCGAGAACGGCGACGTCGGCCGCGAGCTGTTCCGCCTGTTCCACCGCGTCTGGAACCGCACCAATCCCAACACGCTCTACGGCGAGCTCGACCAGGACAGCGTCGATCCCGCCTTGCGCGAGCTGCCGCCGCCGCAGCGCCAGGTGCTGCTGCTGGTGGCGCTGGAGGGCTACTCCTTCCCCGACGTGGCCTACGTGATGAACGTCGGCGAGGACGAGGCGCGCCGCCTCTTCAACGACGTGCAGCGCGACATCGAGGGCCAGGCGCCCTCGCCCATCATGATCATCGAGGACGAGAAGATCATCGCGCTGGACATCGCCTCCATCGTCGAGGAGATGGGCCACAACGTGGTCGGCATCGCCGAGCGCGAGAAGGACGCGGTCGCCCTGGCGCAGCGCACCAGGCCGCATCTGATCCTGGCCGACATCCAGCTCAAGGACGGCGACAACGGCATCGCCGCCGTGCAGCGCATCCTGCTCGATCACGACACGCCCGTGATCTTCATCACCGCCTATCCGGAGCAGCTCCTGACCGGCGAAGCGCCCGAGCCGGCTTTCGTCATCGCCAAACCATTCGCGCCGGAGACGGTGAAGGCCGCCATCTCGCAGGCGCTCTATGTCAGAAAAGACGGCTGAGCCGGCGGACGACGCCATCCAGGCGCCGGACGGGGACGGCCGGCGGTCGTTCCGCGGCCTCTCGCTGCGCCTTCGCCTGCTGTTGCTGCTGGCCCTGGCCATTCTGCCGGCCGTGGTCGCCGGCTCGATCATGGCGCTGACCCGCTACGAAGCCGACTTGAGCGCAACCCGCGCCAAGCTGCGCGCCCTGTCGATCCTGGCCGTCAACCGCCATCTGCAGACCCTGGCGGAAACCAACAGCCTGCTGCAGACGGTCGCGCAACTGCCGGACATCGTATCGCTCGACGCCGGCCGCTGCTCGCCGGTGCTGAAAAAGGTGCATGCGGACCTCGCCGGCCGCTACACCAACCTGATCGCCGTCACGCCCGACAGCGTCGTGCGCTGCAGCGCCCTGGCGATGGAGCCGGAACGCCGCTACTCCAATCCCGCCGACGTGCGCAAAGTGCTGTCGCGCCGCAACTTCACGGTCGGCGGCGTGACCGTCGGCGGATTCTCCGGCGAGCGCCTGGTGAGCGCGGCCGCGCCGATCGCGACCGCCGACGGCGCTGTGGTGGGCGTGATCGCCACCGGCATCAAGGCCAGTTTCCTCAACAGCCAGTTCAACGCCTACCAGCTTCCGGACGGCTCGCAGCTGGCCCTGGTCGACCGCCAGGGCGAGGCGCTGCTCAGCGCCGGCAGCGAAAGCTGGCGCCTGCCGGCGCCCAACGCCATCGTCGCGGCCCTGGCCAGCGGCCGGCTCGAATTCCAGCACCAGGCGGGAGCCCAGCCCTATCTCGTGGTGCTGAACGAGATCGGCGACTACGACATGTTCGTGCTGGCCGCCTTGCCCAGCGAGGCGGCGACCGGGCCGGTGATGCTTCGGCTGATGACGGATATCGGCGTGATCCTGGCTTTCACCCTGCTGGCCGGCATCGGCATCCTGATCGGCGCGCAGCTCCTGGTGCTGGCGCCCATCGCCCGCTTCCGCCGCGCCGTGCGCGACTATCGCCGGCACGGCGGGCCGTTCCGCTTCCCCGCCGGCGGCGCGCCGCCGGAGATCGCCGAGCTGGCGGCCGAGTTCGACTCGATGGCCCGCGACGTGGAGCTGCGGCAGGACAACATGAAGTCGCTGCTGCGCCAGCGCGACCTCCTGGTGCGCGAGACCAACCACCGCGTGAAGAACAATCTGCAGATCGTCGCCTCGCTGCTGTCGCTGCAGTCGCGGCGCATCTCCGAGCCGGCGGCGAAGATGCAGTTCGACCTGGCGCGCCAGCGCGTCGCCACCCTGGCGCTGCTGCACCGCCATCTCTACGAGCAGCGCGATACGGAAACCGTCAACCTGCGCAGCTTCTTCGGCCAGCTCGTGGCGCAACTGCTGGCCGCCTACGGCCAGCGCGCGCGCTGCGCGGTGTCGGTGGTCGACATGCGGGTGCCGCCGTCGGTGGCCATCCCGCTGGGCCTGATCGTCACCGAAGCCGTCACCAACGCGATGAAATACGCCTTTCCCGACAACCGCACCGGCCGCATCGAGCTGCGGGTGAGCATCGTCGACGGCCGCGGCCATCTGGTGCTGCAGGACGACGGCGTCGGCATGAACGGCGACGACGGCGGCGACCGGTCGGGCATGGGCGACATCCTGATGCGCGGCTTCGCCGACCAGGTCTCGGGCGAGCTGAAGGTCGACGAGGCGCCCGGCGGCGGCACGCGCATCCAGCTCGATTTCGATCCGGGCGAACCGCCGGAGCGGCCCGACGCGCATGACGACACGACGCTGGCGGGCTGATCAGTTCTTCAGGCGCTTCAGGATGTCGAGGAACTGCGCCGGCACCGGCTCGGTCAGCATCTCGCTGCCCAGCCGGCGCAGGCGCCCGGCCTGCTCGCGCAGGGCCTCGACGCGCCTGGCCTCGGCCGGATGCGACTGCAGGTAGGAATCGACCTCGGCGCGCCGCTCGGGCGAAAGCCGGCCTTCGATGAAGTCCTGCAGATCGTCGGCAGAAACCGGTTTTCGCCGAGAAACCACTAGAGCGTCGCTCCCCTGTTCCAAGCGCGGTGCGGCCGGCAATATCCATCGAAGGCGGACGTTATGCAAGCCATGGCCTTCATCGTCCGTCCCGCGGATCGCCCTTCGCGTCGTCGCGCCGCTCCGTCGTTTGGCGCTCCAGCGCCCGGCGCGCGCGCGCCAGGCGGGAGCGGATGGTGCCGATCGGCACGCCCAGCACCTGGGCCGCGTCCTCGTAGCTCAGGCCCTCTATGGCGCAGAGAAAAAGCGTCTGGCGAAAGGCGGGCGGCAGGCGCAGCACGGCCTGCTGCAGCTCGCGCATCTCGATCGCCGCCTCCTGCGACTGCGCCTGCGCCGGCTGCAGATCGGCGATATCGGTGTGGGGATCGACCGGGCTGCGCCGCTGCCGCCGCGCCTCGTTGCGCGCCACGTTGCGCGCGATGGTGAACAGCCAGGCGCGCAAATTGCTGTCGGGACGCAGGCCGCCGATATGCTTGACGGCGCGCACCAGCGCCTCCTGCGCCACGTCGTCGGCGCGTTCCGAACCGCGCATCAGGAAATAGGCGAAGCGACGCAAATGTGGCAATTCCGCGACCAGCGCCGCATGCAATTCGTCGCTCAGCGGCGACGCGGCCGGCGGCCGATCCTTGCCCCTGTCCATCAGAGCCAACTCATACGCTTGATTTCACTGGTTTTTCCAGGCCCGCCCGAAAACGGGAACCCTTATGGGGTATCGGTGTTGGTGGGTACGACGGTTCGCAAGCCGCAGACTAGCACAAGTTGCGGTTCGCCGAACCCGAAGCGCACGGACATGCACAGGAAGAGGAGTAGGTAATGACTCTCAGTTTCGTCGATGAAGTGAGCCAGACCTTGCCGGCGATGCGGGCTTTCGCGCGTTCGCTGACCCGCAATGCCGACGCCGCCGACGATCTGGTGCAGGACGCCCTGGTGCGCCTGCTGACCGCGCAGCAGAGCTACACCCCGGGCACCAACTTCAAGGCCTGGGCTTTCACCGTCATTCGCAACCGCTTCTACGACCAGTATCGCCGCAAGCGCCACGCCGACCGCCTGCAGGACGAGCTGATGCAGATCGACCATTCGCATTCGGCCAGCCAGGACACGGTGATGCAGTTGCACGACATGGCCGACGCCTTCTGGCGCCTGCCGGCCTCGTTCCGCGAGGTGCTGATCCTGGTCGGCATCAACGAGATGAGCTACGAGGACGCCGCCGCCGTGATCGGCTGCCCGATCGGCACGGTGCGCTCGCGCCTGTCGCGCGCCCGCACCCGGCTGCAGGAGCTGATGGACGAAGGCGAGCCGCTGACCCAGGGCACCCAGCGCGACTACAGCGCCACCCGCGCCTTCCTGGCGCAGTTCGCCCGCTAACGACTGGGCAACGCCAAACGGCGGAACGTGGCCGCACGTTCCGCCGTTTTCGTTTCGCCCACCAGCCAAAGGAGAGCGCCCATGGATCCCAAGGATCGTCACGTCAATGCCGGCCAGCGCAACGAAGGCGAAGGCAACAAGACCGCCGCGCGCCACTACAACGAAGCGACCAAGGACTTCGTGCGCTCCGGCAAGGTCGAGGAAAAGGCGCAGGAGGCGCGCAAGGCCGTCGACGGCCCGGATGCCGCCAAGCTGCGCAAGGCCGAGCGCGAGGGCTTGCAGAAAGCCCGGCACTGACGGCAAAAAGGCCGGCGCGATGCCGGCCTTTTCTTTCGCCGCTTCTTTTCTGCCGCCGGCTCCTCAGGCCGACTTCTCCACCATGGCCCGCAGCATCCAGGCATATTGCTCGTGCTTGCCGATGCGCGCGGTCAGCAGGTCGGCGGTGAAGACGTCTTCCAGCTTGTCCGCCTCCTCGACCGCCTCGCGCAGGCTCTTGGCCACCGCCTCGTGGTCGTGCACCAGCATGCGGATCATGTCCGCCGCTTCCGGATTGTCGGCCTCCTCCTTGACGTCGGCCTCGCGCACGTAGCGCGCCAGCGTCGTCGGCGCCTTGAAGCCGATGGCGCGGATGCGCTCGGCGATCTCGTCGATGCTGGCCGCCAGGTCCTCGTACTGCTCCTCGGTGGATTTGTGCACGCTGTAGAACATCGGCCCGGTGACGTTCCAGTGGAAGCCCTGGACCTTGGCGTAAAGCACGTAGGTGTTGGCCAGCGCCGCCCCCAGCAGTTCCGCCAGCTTGGCGCGATCGCCGCGGTCGATGCCGATATCCAGGGCAACGGGTGGTTTCTTGCTCGCCGAGACAGCCATGAGATTCTCCATGCATGGATTAGGTCGGGGATTGGGTCGAGAGCCGGGCAGCGCCCGGGCCTCTCGGCAGGCAACGCATGGCCGCGCAAAAGGGTTCCGCCGCCCGGGAACCGGATCGGGCCGGTCGCGTTAACGCCACGCTGGGCCGGCCATATGCCGGCCTGTCTCACGAACAGGAGCATTTCATGGCGGAGCGGAACGGTGTGGATTCGGTCGAGCGGCTGCGCAACGATGTTGCGGCCCTGCAGGACCAGATCGGGGAATTGATGAAGATGGCCGCCAAGACCGGCCATGACGGCGCGCAGGCGGCGCGCGAGCAGGCGTCGCGGCTGGCGGAGACGGCGCGCGATGCGGCCTCCACCTACGGCCGACAAGGCTACGATGCCGTCAACGACATGGTGCAGCGCCATCCCCTCGCCTCGCTGGCCGGCGCGGCGCTGCTCGGTGCGGTGATGGCGCGGCTGCTGCAAAGCCGACGCTGAGCCAAGCCATGATTGGGGAGGTTGTGCGCCTGGCCGTCGCCGGTACGGCGCTGCAGCTGCGCGGCGCCATGGCGGGGCTGGGATTGAAGATCCTGACCGGCCTGTTCTTCCTGGCCGCCGCCGTCTTCGCCACCATCGCAGGCTTCGCCGCGCTCAGGCCCGAACTGGGCACGGCCTGGACCGCCGCCCTGATCGGCGGCGTTTTCCTTGTCCTCGGGCTGGCGGCGATGGCGGCCTATGCCATTGCCCGCCGCCGGCGGCTGGCCCGCCAGCTGGCGCTGGCCCAGACCGCCGCCCTGGTCGCGCCCGCCCTGCGTCCCGAATTGCTGCTGCTGGCCGCCGCCGCTGGCGCCCTGTTCACGCTGGGCGGCGGACGACGCTAGAGCAAATCATGTTTTGATGGAATCGCTTGCGATCCCGTCAAAACATGTGAATTTGCTCTAATCATCAAAAGATAGAAAAACGGCGGGCCGATGGCCCGCCGTCCGTCGCTGGGAAATCCATCGCCTAGTTGATGGTGCGCTCCCACTCCTTGACCTGACGCTCGGCCTCGTCGCGCGCGATGCCGTAGCGTTCCTGCACCTTGCCCACCATCTTGTCGCGCGAGCCTTCGATATAGGTGAGATCGTCGTCGGTCAGCTTGGCCCAGCTCTGCTTGAGCTGGCCCTTCGCCTGCTTCCAGTTGCCGGCGATCTTGTCCCAGTTCATTGCTCCTGCCTTTCCGGACGTGAATGGTCCTGCGAAAACAACGGCAAGGCCGGAATCGGGTTCCGGGGGAACAGCGCCGGAGCAAGCGCGTTCCTCCCCGACACCGCAGCCGGGAAGGAGCGACCGACCATGGCCGATCCGCACAACCATCACATCGAGAAGAACAAGACCGAGGCCCGCCAAGGCGTCACCCTGCACGCGATGCGCTATGTGCTGGGGATTTCCGTCGCCCTGGTCGTGATCCTGATGGTGGTGGCCTATTTCGCCACCCGCTGAAACGGGAAATGCACCATGACCGGTTGGGGGTCCGATCATGGTGCTTCTCGGCGGAGACTGAGGCCCCCGAGGGGGAACCTCATTCCCAACAAAGTCCCCAGGAGCGAGAAAGTTCCCGAGTTTCGCGCCGAGCATTACTACGGTGCGGAACTGGTAAACCGGGAACTAAGCGGATGAGCCGGGGTTAGGAAGCAAACAACCGCTTGCTTCTCGGCGCTTAAGCGGCGTTTTGGGGATATTCGTTGAGCAGGCCCGCGCGTTACTCGGTCATCGCCCTCATTTCCGCTGTCCTGGTCGCCTTGATCGGCGGCTGGCTGTGGATTGCGGTCGCCGGCGAGCAGCGCGCGCTGGACGCCGCCAGGGAACGGGTCAAGCTGACCGTGGCGCGGGCGGAAGGAAACCTCGCCAGCGCCTTCGGCTCGGTCGACCTTGCGCTCCAGACCGCCAGCAAAAGCATTGGCGAACGCGATTTCGCCGCCCTGGCCGCCGATCCGGCCGTCGCCCGGCTCTTCGCCGAGGTGGCGGCGCGCACGCCAGAGGTGCAGGCGCTGTGGATCGCCGACGCCCAGGGCAGGATCGTGATCGGCCGCGACCGGGCGATGGCGACTGTCGACCTGAAAGCCAGCGATTTCTTTCTCGCCCATGCGAGCGAAAGCCGGGCCCTGGTGGCGGGCGCGTCGTTCGCCAGCGGCCAGTCGCTCCATTTCGTCCCGTTGAGCCGGCGCATCGATCATGCCGGGCGTTTCGCCGGGGTGCTGTTCGCCACCGCCGATCCGCAATGGTTCGGGCGGCTCGCCGACACTCTCGGCATCCCCGCCACCGGCGGACTGACGGTCCTGTCGGGCCAGGGGAACGTCGTCGCCTCGACCTGGCCGCAGATCGACGGGCTGGACGCCGCCCTGCGTTGCGACCTGGTGCGCCGCGCCATGGCGCGCGACGAGGCCGCCACCCATACCGTCTCCGTCGGCGGCGACACACGGACGGCGCAAGACGTGCTGGTCGGCTATCGCCAGGTCAAGGGGCTGAACGTGGTGGCGCTCTATGCCGTCCCCTACGTCACCGCGCTGCAGGCATGGAGCTACCAGCTCTGGATCGGTTCGGCCATCATCGCGGCGGCGGTCGCCCTCATCCTGGGGGCGACGATCCTGCTGCTGGTCTACGGGCGCCGGCAGGGCGACCTGCATCGCACCATCGGCTTGCGCACCGCCGAAGCGGCGCAGGCGGCCGAACGCCTGGCGCTGGCCATCGACACCACCGGCATCGGCATTTTCGACTATCACATCGGCGACCGCGACGTCGCCTGGGCCGGCGTCGAACCGGCCTATTTCGGGCTGCGGGCGCGGCCGGCGCTGACCCCGCGCGCCTTCCTGCGCTCGGTGCATCCCGCCGACCGCCCCAGCCTGATGAAGCGGCTGCGCACCATGAAGACGGCGCGCGACGACACCCGGTTCGACACCGAGTTCCGCCTGCGCCATCCCGAGTTCGGCGCCATCTGGGTCGCCGCGCGCGCCAAGCTCTTTACCCGCAACGACGCCGGCCCCGGCCGGCTGATCGGCACGCTGCGCGACATCAGCGAGCGGCGCCGGCTGCAGGAGCATCGCGAGACGGTGCTGCGCGAGATCAACCATCGCATCAAGAACAGCCTGCAGTTGATGAACAGCATCATGAACTTGCAGTCCCGCCGCATCACCTCGGCCGACGAGCGCGCCCGCTTCGAATCGGCGCGGCGGCGGCTGATTTCGCTGGCGACGGTCTACGCCCATCTCGACGACACCAACCGGCCCGACGTGGTCGACCTGGTGCCCTTCCTGCGCCGGCTGTGCCAGGACTTCTCGGTCGCCTACATGGCCGACGGCAGGATCACGCTGGCCTTCTCCGCCGACGGCGCGCGGCTGATCTCGGCCACGCTGGCGGTGCCGCTGGGCATGGCGATGGGCGAGATCCTGGTCAATACCAGCCTGGGCGGATTCGCGCCGCAGGCCACCGGATCGGTGCTGGTCGGCGTCTCGGCGCGGGACGAGCGGATCGAGATCGTCGTTTCCCACAACGGCCGCAGCGTCGAGGAAGCCTTCGGCAGCGAAGGGGCCAGCCTCGGCCGGCTGCTGATCGACGCCTTCGTCGAGCAATTGGGCGGCACGTTCACGGCGGCGAACGCCGATCCCGGCCTGGTCTTCACCATCCGCTTCCGCGCCCCGCCCATGGCTGCGACGCGCTCGCTGACGCCGGCGGCGCCCAGCGGGGAGCCCGTCGAGCGGACGCCCTAACGAGTAGAGCGGATTCACCCGATCGGGTGGAAGCACATGCGCTTCCATCCGATCGCGATCCGCTCTAGCTGAAAGCCGCCTCGCGCTGGCGGATCAGCGCGCTGACCGTGGCATTGACCGGCGCCTGCAAGCCGACGCTTTGCGCCTGCACCGGCACGGCGCCGTTGATGACGTCGATCTCGCAGCGCCGTTTCGCCAGATGGTCGAGCAGCATCGAGGGCCGGGCGTTGGGGATCTTGCGGCCGAACGCGCGCACGAAGGCGACCGGCTCCTCGATGGCGACGGCGATGTTCTTGGCCCGCGCCACCTGCCAGGCCTCGACGGCGCAGGCCGAGGCCACCTGCCAGGCATGCGGATCGTCGATCACCCCGCCGATGGTCAGGCCGGTCAGCGCCGTGCTGGCGGAGAAGGTCACGTTGCAGATGAACTTCTCCCAGATCATGCGCTGGGCGTCGTCGTAGGTTTCCACGGTGAAGCCGCCGCTCTTCCAGATCTCGGCCGCGGCCTGCAGGCGCGGCGTCACCGGCCCGTCGAGTTCGCCGATATGTACCATCTCCCAGCCGTTGTGGTGCACGTGCCCCGGGCCGCGCAGCGAGGCGCCGAAGCCGCCGACGATGCCGACGCTTACCTGCCGCGGCCCCAGCACGCCGACCACCTTGTCGGCGCTGCCCAGCCCGTTCTGGATGGTCTGCACCAGCGTCGCGGGCCCGATCAGCGACTTGGCGCTCTCGGCGGCGGCCACCACGTCCATGGCCTTGGTGGCGATGATCACCAGGTCGCAGATGCCGGCATCTTCGGCCCTGGTGCTGGCGTTGAGCCGCGCCACGCGATCGCCGCTGGCGCCTTCCACGCGCAAGCCGCCTCGGCGCATCGCCTCGACATGCTCGGCCCAGCTATCGATGGCCCAGACTTCGTGCCCGGCATCGGCCAGCAGCCCGGCATAGACCGAGCCCATGGCCCCGGTGCCGATGATCGCAATCTTTCCCATGTGTCCTGTCCGCGTATCTTCCGATTGTTGCGCTTATTTCTTCGCGATGTCGGCCGCCGCCCAGGGCGGCAGGCTCTTGTCCATGAAGGCGCCGATGCCTTGCCGGGCGGCCGGCTTGCGCAGCAGCGACACCAGGTCGGACGCCGCCGCGTCGAGCACGTCGACGTCGCGTTCGGTGGCGCAGGACAGCACCAGCCGCTTGACCGAGGCCAGTGCGGCCGGCTCCATGCGGCGCACGTTCTCCAGCGTCTCGTCGAGGGCGTTGTTCATCTCGAACTCGCTGTGCACCAGCTTGCGGCCGATCCCGGCGGCCACCGCTTCGATGCCCGACAGGGTGGTGCCGGTCACCGCCAGGTGCCGCGTCGCGCCCTCGCCGATGCGGCGCACGATGAAGGGGACGATCTGCGAGGGAATGAACCCGACGCGCGGCTCGGGAATGCCGAAGCGGGCGTTCTCGTGCACGATCACCACGTCCGAGCAGCACACCATGCCGAAGCCGCCGCCGATCGCCGGCCCCTCGACCGCCGAGATCACCGCCTGCGGCAGGCCGTTCAGGGCCAGCAGCGCGTCGCCGAACAGCCGGTAGGACGGGATCAGCGGATCGGTACCGCCGGGCGGAATTTCCGGCATGTCGGTCATGGTGTTGAGGTCGCCGCCGGCGCAGTAGTAGCCGCCCTCGCCCCGCAGAACCAGCGCCCGCAGCGAGGAATCGGCGCCGACGCGCAGGATGGCGTCCTTGATCTCGACCATCATGTCGAAGGTCAGCGCGTTGCGGCGCGCCGGGCGGGCGAAGGTCAGGCGGGCGACCCAGCCCTCGATTTCCAGGCGGATGTGCTGATAGTTCGGCTGGTCAGGCATGGTGCGATAGCGTAAATAAACGTTCGTTTTTGCGAAAGCCCGGGTTTTGGCAAGCGCCGGGCGGCGGGAGGAATATCATGCAGATGCAGGGAAAGACAGCGATTGTGACGGGCGCGGCACGCGGCCTGGGCCGGGCCTATGCCGAGGCGCTGGCGCGCGAAGGCGCCAATGTCGTGGCCGGCGACGTGCGCGCTTGCGACGAGACGGTCGCCGCCATCGCCAAGGCGGGCGGCAAGGCGACCGGCGTCACGCTCGACGTCGCCGACCTCAACTCCTGCAAGGCCATGGCCGAGAAGGCCTTCGCCACCTATGGCCGCATCGACGCGCTGGTCAACAACGCCGCGCTCTATGGCGGGCTGAAGGGCGGCAAGTTCGACGAGCTGGACGAGGGCCAGTGGGACAAGGTGATGCAGGTCAACGTCAAGGGCGTGTGGAACTGCTGCAAGGCGGTGGTGCCCTACATGCGCAAGTCCGGCGGCGGCTCGATCATCAACATCACCTCGCTGGCCGCGATCTACGGCCTGCCCTACGCGCTGGACTACGCGGTATCGAAGGCCGCCGTCACCGGCATGACGCGCAGCCTGGCGCGCGAGCTGGGCCGCGACTGGATCCGCGTCAATTCGGTGGCGCCGTCGGCGGTGATGACCGAAGGCACCACCGAGTTCTTCGGCGCCAAGCTCGACAAGGCCAAGCAGGTGATCGCCGCCGGCCAGACCCTGCAGCGCAACCTCGAGACCGAGGATTTGGTCGGCACCATCGTGTACCTTGCCTCCGATGCCAGCAAGTTCGTCACAGGCCAGACCCACATGGTGGATGGCGGCACGGTCTATCTCTGACCGGCCGATCGTCTGCCTGATCGCGGCGGCGCTGCTGCTGGCCGCGCCGCCGGCGGCCGCCAATCCCGGGCTGGAAGACTGGAGCAAGCCGCCGCGCCCCGCCCGCGGCGAGCCACGCATCTATGGCGGGCCGGCCGCCGGCTGCATCGTCGGCGCCGTGCCGCTGGCGACCGACGGCACGGGCTACCAGACCATCCGCAACAGCCGCAACCGGCACTGGGCGCATCCGCAGACCGTGCGCTACATGACCGAGCTGGGCCAGAAGCTGGAGCGCGCCGGCTTCCCGCCGGTCTATGTCGGCGACATGAGCCAGCCGCGCGGCGGGCCGATGGCGTTCGGCCATGCCAGCCACCAGACCGGGCTGGACATCGATATCTGGTTCTCCCTGCTGCCCAAGCCGCCGCTGCCGCCGGCCGAACGCGAGATCGTGCCGCTGCCCTGGCTGGTGACCGCCGACCAGACCGGCATCGACCGCGCCAATTTCGACCCGCGCCACATCGACCTGCTGCGCCTGGCGGCGGAGGACCGGCGCGTCGACCGCATCTTCGTGCACTGGCAGATCAAGAAGCTGCTGTGCCAGGCGGTGAAGGGCGAACGGCGCTGGCTGCACAAGGTGCGCGCCTGGTGGGGCCATGCGGAGCATTTCCATGTCCGCCTCGCCTGCCCTTCCGACAGCCCGGCCTGCCTGCCGCAGGCGCCGCTGGCCAACAACGACGGCTGCGGCGAGGAGCTCGACTGGTGGCTGACCGTGGCGCAGGAGCAGGTGCGCGGCCAGAAGCCGGCCGCCCAGGCCGGCCCGCCGCGGCCGAAAATGCCGGCCCATTGCGCCACGGTGTACCGCTCGCCTTAACCCTTGCGGGGCCGCGAAACCCGTGGATTGATCGACCGGTCCGCAAGAGGAAACCGCATGTCGATCGAACACTGGCTGGCCTTCGTCGCCGCCTCCGCCGTGCTGCTGGCGATCCCCGGCCCCACCGTGCTGCTGGTGATCTCCTATGCGCTGGGCCATGGCCGCAAGGCGGCACCGGCCAGCGTCGCCGGCGTGGCGCTGGGCGACTTCACGGCCATGACCGCCTCGATGCTGGGGCTGGGCGTGCTGCTCGCCACCTCGGCCCTGCTGTTCACCGTGCTGAAATGGATCGGCGCGCTCTATCTGGTCTATCTCGGCATCAAGCTGTGGCGCGCGCCGGCCGGAGGCGCCGATGCGGCGGCCGACGGTGCCACCCGCCCGGGCCGCATCTTCGCCCATCTCTATGCCGTGACGGCACTCAATCCCAAGAGCATCGTGTTCTTCGTCGCCTTCCTGCCGCAGTTCCTCGACGCCGGCGCGCCGCTGCTGCCGCAGATTCTCATTATGGAAGCGACCTTCCTGGCGCTGGCCACGCTCAACGCCCTGCTCTACGCGCTGCTGGCGACGGCGGCGCGGCGCACCATCCGCCAGCCCTCGGTGCAGCGCGCCGTCAACCGCCTCGGCGGCTCGCTGCTGGTCGGCGCCGGCGTGCTGACGCTGGCGTGGAAGAAGGCGGCCTGATCAGGCCGCCCGATTCCACAGCAGCCCGGCGATGTCGCGCGCCAGCGCCTCGCGGCGGCGGCCGACCAGAAGGAACGGGATGCCCAGGGCCGCCGCGCCAGCGCCATCGGTCGCGGGATTGTCGCCGATCATCGCCGCTTCCTCCGGTTTCACGCCCAGCTCGCGCAGCGCGGCGGCGAACATGGTGACGCGCGGCTTGCCGACGATGGTCGGGGCCGCGCTCGGCACCGCTGCCCGGAGAGAGGAAAGCAGCATGCCGGTTTCGGGTACCGGCACGCCGCCGGCGCCGGGATGGGTCAGGTCGGGATTGGCGACCACGAGTTCGGCGCCTTCCTGCAGTGCGGCGACGGCGATGCCCAGCCGCTCGTAGCTCAGCTCCACGTCGCGGCACAGCAGCACAATCTCCGGCTCCTCCAGCGACAGGTTGAGCCCCTGCTTGCGCGCCAGATGGCGGATGGAGCGGCTGGCCAGCGCGAAGATGCGCGCCGTGCCGCGATGCGTCGCCAGCCAGTTTACTGCCTGGGCGCCGGCCAGGAAGATGCGTCCGGCCGGCACCTTGACCCCGGCCACCGCCAGCTCGGCCGACATCTCTTCCGCCGTATGGCTGGAGTTGTTGGAAACGAAGGCGATGCGATCGGCATGGCTTTCGTAGAGCTCGCGCGCGCCGGGCGCCAGCGCCGGACCGTCGAGGAAGCTGCCGTCGAGATCGATGAGAATGCCCTTGGCGCGGGCCAGCGCGGTTCCGATAACCATGGCCGGCACAATGCCAGCCCATGGTTACAAGCCCATGTCGCGGTCAGGGCATTTTCTGGGCACGGTCAGACCTTTGGTATAGCCATGCCCCTCTGCACCGCCGGCCGGGCCGAAATCGCGTCGAACCAGCGCTTCAGATGGGGATAGTCCTCCAGCTTCTGCCCCTGCCATTCGTGGCGCGCGATCCAGGGGTAGCTGGCCATGTCGGCGATAGAATAGTCGCCGGCCAGGTAGGGGACCTCGGCCAGCCGCTTGTCGACCACGCCGTAAAGCCGCGCCGTCTCGTCGGTGTAGCGCTTGATGGCGTAGGGGATCTGCTCGGGCGCGAAGCGGCGGAAATGATGCGCCTGGCCCAGCATCGGGCCCAGCCCGCCCATCTGGAACATCAGCCACTGCAAGGTCACGGAGCGGCCGGCCGGATCGGCGGGCAGGAACTTGCCGGTCTTCTCCGCCAGGTACCAGAGAATGGCGCCCGATTCGAAGACGCTGAACGGCCGGCCGCCGGGCCCTTCGCCATCGACCAGGGCGGGAATCTTGTTGTTGGGGCTGATCTTCAGGAAGTCGGGCGCGAACTGCTCGTTCTTGCCGATGTTGATCGGGTGGACGTTGTACGAAAGTCCGCACTCCTCCAGCATGATGGAGATCTTGCGGCCGTTGGGCGTGGCCCAGGTGTAGAGATCGATCATCGGCCCGCTCCGCTCGAGCGCGCGCTCGCCGCCGCCTGGCCGACCGAGGCCGAGGTCTGGCCGAACAGTATCTTCCTGGCCTCGTCGGTGACGGCGGCGATGGGCTGGCGCAGCTCCTTGCCGACGGCATAGCCGCGCGCCACGCCGGGCCGCGCCTGCATGCGCTCGAACCAGCGCTGCAGATGCGGGAAGTCCTCCAGCTTCTGGCCCTGGCGCTCGTGCGGCACGATCCACGGCCAGCACATCATGTCGGCGATCGAGTAGTCGCCGGCAATGTAGTCGCGATCGGCCAGCCGCCGGTCGAGGACGCCATAGAGGCGGTTGGTCTCGTTGACGTAGCGGTCGATGGCGTAGGGAATCTTCTGCGGCGCATAGGCGCTGAAATGGTGGTTCTGGCCGCACATCGGCCCCAGCCCGCCCATCTGCCAGTTCACCCATTGCAGCACCTGATACTTGCCGCGGACGTCGCCCGGCAGGAACTTGCCGGTCTTCTCCGCCAGGTATTGCAGGATGGCGCCGGACTCGAAGACCGCGATCGGCGCGCCGCCGCCCGGCGGCTCATGGTCGACGATTGCCGGCATGCGGTTGTTGGGGCTGATGCCGAGGAACGCCGGCTTGAACTGGTCGCCGGCGCCGATATTCACCGGCACCAGCTTGTAGGCCAGTCCGGCCTCCTCGAGGAAGATCGTGACTTTCCAGCCATTGGGCGTCGGCCAGTAATAGAGGTCGATCATGTGCTTGCTCGCGTCTTGCAGGCTCCCATCGGCAGCCTAGCGGTTGCGGAGTCCCGGTCAACACAAGACGGGCAGGCGTTATCAGGTCACTCCGCGGTGACCTCGACGTTCACCTCCATGCCGAGGAAATCGCCCGGCTGGCCGACGAAGCTGCCGGCCAGCGGCACCGCCTGCGCCGCATCGCGCGCCACGGCGATGCGGATCAGGTTGCGGCCGCCGACCAGCGCGTTGGTGGGATCGAACTCGACCCAGCCCGCCCCGGGCAGGTAGACCTGCAGCCAGGCATGGGTTTCGCCGCCGCCGACCAGCCCGCCCTGGGCGCCGATCAGCTTCTCGTCGTAGAGGTAGCCGGAGACGAACTCCGCCGCCAGGCCGTAGGTGCGCACCGCCTCCATCATCAGCAGCGCGAAGTCGCGGCACGAGCCCGACTTGGTGCGCAGCGTGTCGGCGGGAAGCTGCGTGCCCTCCTCCTCGCGGCGGGCATAGCCGAACTCGGCCTTGATCGCCTGGTTCATGGCGACAAGCACGCCCATGGTCGAGCGATCGGGCGAATCGTCGAGGAACGAGCGCGCCCACAGATCGATGGTGCGGTCCGGATCGGGGTAGTGCCGCTCGGTGCGCCGCCCCAGGTCGGGGATCTCGTCGGCGGCATAGGCGAAGGGCAGCGCGCTGGCGTATTCCTCCAGCACGATCTGGCGGTCGGGCAGCGGATAGTGCTCGGCCCGGAAGGAGGATTCGAAGACGAGCTGCTGGGCGGGCGCGGCGAAGCTGGTGATGGCGATGGAATTGCCGAACACGTCGTGGATCCAGCGCGTCGCCGCCGCCGGCGGCGAGATGGTCAGCGTCGCGTCGAGCAGCCGCAGGTCGTGGCTGTCGCGCGGCCGGCACATCAGGCGGTGCTCGCCGAAGCTGACGGGATTGGCGTAATTGTAGATCGTCCGGTGGCGGACGTTCAGCACGGTCATGACGGGCCTCGAAAGGGGCGGCGTTGCAGAACAGCCGCCAGGGGTTTTGGTTCCCCATTCATAGCAAAGAAAGAGGGGCCATGACTTGCGTCCCGCGATGGCCTAGGTTGCGCCCACAACCGGGAGGCAGCATCCATGGCGTTCCGCATCGGCTATCTGGTCTTCCCCGACATCACCCAGCTCGACCTGACCGGGCCGCAGCAGGTGCTGGCCCGCCTGCCCGGCGCCGAGCAGCTCCTGGTATGGAAAACCCGCGAGCCGGTGCGCTCGGAAAGCGGGCTCATGCTGGCGCCCGACACGACCTATGCCGATTGCCCGGCGCTGGACATGATCTGCGTGCCGGGCGGACCGGGCATGAACCCGCTGCTGACCGACGCCGACACCCTCGCCTTCCTGCGGCGCATGGCGCCCACGGCCAGATACGTCACCGCCGTCTGCACCGGCTCGCTGGTGCTGGGCGCCGCCGGCCTCCTGCAAGGCAAGCGCGCCGCCACGCACTGGGCGGCGATGGAGTTCCTGCCCCGATTCGGCGCCACGCCGGTCGAGGAACGGGTGGTGGTCGACGGCAACGTCATCACCGGCGGCGGCGTGACGGCCGGCATCGATTTCGGCCTGCGCGTGGCGGCGGAAGTGGCGGGCGAGCCGATGGCCAAGGCGATCCAGCTCATGATCGAATACGATCCCGCCCCGCCCTTCGACAGCGGCCATCCGCGCAGCGCCGATCCGGCCGTGCTGGCCATGCTGCGCGAGCGCATGCAGCCGATGCAGGCGCAGCGCGCCGCCCAGGTCGAGGCGGCGGCGGCGAAGCTCGGTTAACCCGGTTAACCGTCCAGCTTCTTCTTCAGCAGCTCGTTGACGGCGGCCGGGTTGGCCTTGCCGCCGGTCGCCTTCATCACCTGGCCGACGAACCAGCCCAGCATGGTCGGCTTGGCGCGATACTGCTCCACCTTGTCGGGGTTGGCGGCGATGATCTGGTCGACCGCCGCCTCGATGGCGCCGGTGTCGGTCACCTGCTTCAGCCCCTTCTCCTCGACGATCTCTGCAATCGGCTTGTTAGTTCCGACCACATCCGGAACAATGTCCTTCCAAATCCTCGCGTTAATTACCTTTTCTCGCATCAGACGAGCCCGCCCTGCAAGATCGGTTTTTTCTATTACCTCATACGCTGGTAGCTTCTTCTCAGTAGCGACAGCGAAGATATCCGTCATAACAGTATTGGCGCTGGCGTTAGCGGATACCAAATACTCAGCGTAATCTTCGCCTGTCGGCTTTTCGTCGCTCTTGCCGACCAGATAAAGCTTTATTGATGTAGCTGATTCAATTGATCTGAAAAATTCATCCTGTAGCAACTTCTTCTCGAAAGCTTCAGCGCTTTCCTTATCCGCAACTAAAACAGATGCCTGATAGGGTGTGAAACCAAATCGCTCAACGAAGCGCGCCTTCTTCTCGTCCGGCAGCTCCGGCAGCGACGCCTTGATGCCGTCGACGAATTCCGCCTTCAGCACCAGCGGCAGCAAATCGGGATCGGGGAAGTAGCGGTAATCATGCGCCTCCTCCTTGGAGCGCATGGAGCGCGTCTCGCCCTTGTTGGCGTCGAACAGGCGGGTTTCCTGCCTGATCTCGCCGCCGCCCTCGATGATCTCGATCTGGCGCCGCGCCTCGTATTCGATCGCCTGCTTCACGAAGCGGATCGAGTTGACGTTCTTGATCTCGCAGCGCGTGCCCAGTTCGCCGCCCGGCTTGCGCACCGAGACGTTGACGTCGCAGCGCATGGAGCCTTCCTCCATGTTGCCGTCGCAGGTGCCGAGATAACGCAGGATCGAGCGCAGCTTGGTCAGGTAGGCGGCCGCCTCGTCGGCGTTGCGCATGTCGGGCTTGGAGACGATCTCCATCAGCGCCACGCCGGCGCGGTTGAGGTCGATATAGGTCTGGGTCGGATGCTGGTCGTGCAGGCTCTTGCCGGCGTCCTGCTCCAGATGCAGCCGCTCGATGCCGACCTCGCGGCTCTCGCCGTCCTTCATGTCCAGCACGATCGTGCCCTCGCCCACCACCGGCTGCTTGTACTGCGAGATCTGATAGCCCGCCGGCAGGTCGGCATAAAAGTAGTTCTTGCGGTCGAACACCGAATGCAGGTTGATCTGCGCCTTCAGCCCCAGCCCGGTGCGCACCGCCTGCTCGACGCAATAGGCGTTGATCACCGGCAGCATGCCCGGCATGGCGGCGTCGACCAGCGACACCTGCGTGTTGGGATCGGCGCCGAATTCGGTCGGCGCGCTCGAGAACAGCTTGGCCTGGGAGACGACCTGGGCATGCACCTCAAGCCCGATCACCATTTCCCACTCGCCGGTTTCGCCCTTGATCAACGACATCGTCTTGCTCCGTGTGCGGCCGTCGGTCCGCGTCTAGTCATCATCCATCATTTCGAGCTGCTCGACCCAGATTTTCCGCGGGCTGGTCTTGTGCCGCAGGCCGCCCAGCGAGACCACCGCATAGGGTTGCAGCAGCGAGACGTCGAAACCGCCCTTGGCCAGCGTGTCGCGGCTGGGCAGGAAGGCGCAATTCTCCTCGTCCAGCACGCGGAACACCAGCAGCGTGTGGTCCGGGTTGAACTCGACCCGCGCGATCGGGCCGCCCGCCGAGGTGCTGGCCCCCGCATCATAGGCCTCGATCGGCTCGAACTTCACGTCCTCGCAGCGCGACACCTTGGTCGGGTCCGGCCCCAGGGTCTGCGCGTCGTATTTCCACTTGCCGCCTTCCCTGACGAATTGCAGCGTCAGTTCCGAGGTCAGCACGGTGCCGGGCGGCGGCGCCGACTTGTCCTTCAGCCCGGCGGGGACGATCTTGCTGGCATGGGCGATCAGCGACGCCCTGTTGCCGTCCTTGGACAGCTTGCCGTGCACGACGTCCAGCGAATCGGGCGTGATGGCCTGGTTCATCTCGACGAAGGCCTTGCGATCCTGCGCCGACTTGATCTGCTGGCGGAACATTTTCTGCGACGCCGCCGAACGCTGCGCCACGGCCTTGTCGTACTGGCCCTTGGCGACGGTGGCGTTGAACTCGTCGTAGAGCGCCAGCAATTCCTTCTGCAGCGCCGGATCGACCGGCGCGGCCTGCGCGGCAACCCCGGTCAGGAGAAGAATGCAGCACAGCAACAGAATGCGCATGCCTGCCTCCCGGCGGGTCAGAATCCTTCCGGCTTCAGCGCCAGCCTGGCCGCCTTCTCCAGCGCCGCGCCGACGGCGAACACCGTCTCCTCGTCGAAGGCGCGGCCGATCACCTGCAGCCCCAGCGGCAGGCCGTCATCGGCCAGCCCCGCCGGCACCGAGATGCCGGGCAGGCCGGCCAGCGAGGTCGGCACGGTGAAGACGTCGTTGAGATACATGGTCACCGGATCGTCCATCTTCTCGCCCATGGCGAAGGCGGCGGAGGGCGCGGTCGGCGTCAATATGGCGTCGCAGACCTTGAAGGCGTCGGTGAAGTCGCGCGCGATCAGCGCCCGCACCTGCTGCGCCTTCTTGTAGTAGGCGTCGTAATAGCCCGCCGACAGCACGTAGGTGCCGATCAGGATGCGCCGGCGCGTCTCCTTGCCGAAGCCCGCGCCGCGGGTGTTCTCGTACATCTCAATCAGGTCCTTGCCCGGCACGCGCAGGCCGAAGCGCACCCCGTCGTAGCGCGCCAGGTTGGACGAGCATTCCGCCGGCGCCACGATGTAATAGGTCGGCAGCGCGTATTTGGTGTGCGGCAGGCTGATCTCGACCGGCTCCGCACCAGCGTCGCGGATCATGGCGATGCCCTTCTCCCACAACGCCTCGATCTCCGGCGCCATGCCGTCGACTCGGTACTCCCTGGGAATGCCGATCTTCAGCCCCTTGATCGGGCGGGCGCAGGCGGCCACGAAATCGGGCACCGCGACCGGCGCCGAGGTCGAGTCCTTCGGGTCGTGGCCCGACATGGCCTGCAGCATCAGGGCCGAATCCGTCACCGTGCGCGCGATCGGCCCGGCCTGGTCCAGCGAGGAGGCGAAAGCGATGATGCCCCAGCGCGAGCAGCGCCCATAGGTCGGCTTCATCCCGACCAGGCCGCAGAAGGCGGCCGGCTGGCGGATCGAACCGCCGGTGTCGGTGCCGGTGGCGCCCGGCGCGATCCGCGCCGCCACCGCCGAGGCCGAGCCGCCGGAGGAGCCGCCCGGCACCAGCTTGCGGTTGTCGCCTTTGCGTTTCCAGGGATTCTCGACCGGGCCGTAATAAGAGGTCATGTTCGAGGAGCCCATGGCGAACTCGTCGAGATTGGTCTTGCCCAGCATCACAGCACCGGCCTGCCACAGCTTGGCCGAGACGGTCGATTCGTAGGTCGGCTTGAAGCCGTCGAGGATGTGCGAGGCGGCGGTGGTCAGCACGCCCTCGGTGCAGAACAGGTCCTTGATGGCGAGCGGCACGCCTTCCAGCAGCCCCGCCGTGCCGCTCTTGCGGCGCGCGTCGGAGGCCTTGGCCATCTCGCGCGCGCGGTCGGGCGTCTCGGTGATGTAGGCGTTCAGCCCGCGATGCCGCTCCATCGCCGCCAGATGCGCCTCGGTCAGTTCGAGCGAAGACAATGCGCCCTTGCCCAGCGCCGCCGTCATTTCGGCGATCGTCAGATCGGTTGGCTTGCTCATGGGACTACTCGACCACCTTGGGCACCGCGAAGAAGCCGCCGGCCTCGGGATTGCCCGCTTCCAGCCAGACCGCCCCGCCCGGCGCATTGGCCAGCACGCGCGCCGCCTGGCCGCCATCGCTGACCTTGTCCTGCCGCATCGGCAGGGTGAGGTCGGCGACCGAGGTCATCGGCTCGACGGCGCTGGTGTCGACCGAGTTCAGTTGCTCGATCCAGTCCATGATGCCGGACAGCTCGCCGGCCAGTCCCTGCAACTCCTCTTCCGGCACTTTCAGCCGCGCCAGCCGCGCAATGCGCGCCACAGTCTGCTTGTCCAGCGACATCGTCGATCCCGGGGTCAATTTGAAGGCGCGCACCGTATCACCGGCCCGCCGCCCACGCAATCTCGCTGGCCATGCCGGATCGCGCTAAAGGCCCGGATTTCCGCGATTTTCCTTGTCCCCTGCCGGCCCCGCGCCTAAGGTCCGCCGATCCATGCGTATGCTTCTCGCCCTGTCTTTCCTGGCCTTCGGCCCGGGCCTGCTCCCCGCGCAACAGGCGCAGGCGGCCGATCCCGTCGTCTGCCGCCAGCTCAATGCCGGGCTGACCGAGGAACAGCGGCCCAAGCTCGAGCGCTGGCTGCGCCAGGAACGCCCCGGCGGCGACTTCACCGTCGACTACACCTGCAACGTCGACGGCAAGACGGCGGTGGTCGCCATCGCCGACTACAACGGCCTGGCCAGCGCCGCCTATGTCGGCGATTTCTCCGGCGCCGTACTGCGCCTGCGCCGGCTGGTCGAGGGCCGCGTCGAAACGCCGGTGGTCTTCGCCCTGCCCGGCGGCGGCCGCAGCCTGGTCTATGTCGTGCAGCAGCCCGATCGCGGCCTGATGCTGCGCGCCTTCAAGGCGACCGACCTGGCCGAGGGCCGCACGCAGACCCTGTACGAGGCGCATTACGATTCCCGCCAGGGCGGCTGCGCGGCGGCCGGCGGCGTGCCGCGCGTGCTGATCGCCGTCGCCGCCCGGCCCAGCGACGTCGACAAGGACGGCAATCCCGACCTGGTGATAGACCGCGAGCAGGAGGACTGCGCCACGCGCCGGACCGACCGCCGCGAGCTGGTGTTCCTCGCCACGCCGGAAGGCTTCCGGCCGCGGCCCTGACCTCATGCCCGTCGTCGATCTCATCGGACTGCCGAAGCTGCTGAAGCCGGGCCAGCGCCTGGCCGGGCTGGATGTCGGCAGCAAGACTATCGGCGTGGCGGTGTCCGACGTCATGCGCACGCTGGCGACGCCGCTGGAAACCGTGAAGCGCGGCAAGTTCCTGCCCGACGCGCAGCGCCTGTTCGACATCGCCAGGCGCTACGACGTCGGCGGCCTGGTCGTCGGCCTGCCGCTGGCGCTGGACGGCAGCGAGGGCCCGCGCTGCCAGTCGGTGCGCCAGTTCGCCGCCAACCTGCTGGCGGTGCAGGACCTGCCGCTGGCGTTCCAGGACGAACGGCTTTCCACCGCCGCCGTCGAGCGCGTGCTGATCGAGGATCTCGACATGACGCGGCGGCGGCGCGCCGAGGTGGTCGATCGCGCCGCCGCCGCCTATATCCTGCAGGGCGCACTCGACCGGCTGGCCAACCTGGCGCGCTCCGCCCCGCCCTCGCCATGAACGCCGTCCTCGCCGCCCTGTTTCCCATCTTCCTGCTGATCGCCGCCGGCTGGCTGCTGCAGCGCAGGCGCTTCCCGGGCGGCGATTTCTGGCCGCTGGCCGAGCGCTTCATGTATTTCTTCCTCTTCCCCGCCCTGCTGGTGAAGGAAACCGCGGCCGCGCGCATCGGCGCCTACGAGCCGCTGACGCTGATCGCCACGCTGCTGTCGGCCATCGCCGCCATGACCGTGCTGGCCCTGCTGGTCAGGCCGGGCATGTCCGGCCCCTCCTTCTCGTCCTTCTACCAGGGCGCGATGCGGTTCAATTCCTATGTCGGGCTGGGCGCAGCACTGGCGCTCCACGGCAGCGACGGCATCGGCCTGTTCGCCGTCGCCATCGCCGTCTGCGTGCCGACGCTCAACGTGCTGTGCGTGGCGGTGCTGATCCGCTACGGCAAAACCGAGCATACGGCGACGCTGGATCTGGCCGGCCAGGCGCGGCTGATCGCCAGCAACCCGCTGATCCTGGCCTGCCTGGCCGGCATCGCGCTCAACCTGCTGGGCGTGCGCCTGCCCGCCGCCGTCAACGCCGTCGCCGGCATTCTCGGCCAGGCCTCGATCGCGCTCGGCCTGCTGGCGGTCGGCGCCGCGCTCGATCTTTCGGTACTGCGCCGGGCGCGCTGGCCGGTGATCGGCATGTGCCTGTTCAACCTGGTGCTCTATCCCGCCGTCATGGCGGGCTTCGCCCTGCTCTACGGGCTGGAGGGGCTGGGCCGCTCGGTGGTGCTGCTCTGGGCGACGCTGCCGACCTCGGCCGCCTCCTACATCCTGGCGCGGCAGTTGGGCGGCGACGCGCCGCTGATGGCCGCCGGCGTCACCGCGACCACCGTCGCCGCCGCCGTCACCATGCCGCTGATGCTGGGGCTGCTGACCTAGTTCCGGGCGGCCTAATTCCGGGACGGAAGCTGCGCCAGCGCCGCCACCGTGACGCCGATGGCGCGGTCGTAGAGCTGCTTGTCCTTCAGCATGCGCACGGCGACGCGGGTGTCCTTCTCGTTCTCGGTGTCGGACGGCTTGCAGGTCTCGCGCAGCCGGGTCAGCTTCTCGGTCGGCGGCGTGCGGTTGGCGTGCCACAGCGCGATGACTTCCGTCATGCGCTTGGTGCGCTCGTTGAACTGGCTGGAGAGGTTCTCGCCCTCGCCGGCCAGGTCGCTGGTGCACACCGTCGGCATGACGCCGATCTCGTGCCAGGAATAGCCCGACGGCGCGTAGAGCCGCGACCAGGTCAGCGTCAGCTCGCCCTCGTTGGGCAGCCGCACCACGGTCTGCACCGAGCCCTTGCCGTAGGAATTGGTGCCGATCACCACCGCCCGGCCGCGATCCTGCAAGGCCGCGGCCACGATCTCGGCCGCCGAAGCCGAGCGGCCGTTGATCAGGATCACCATCGGCACCTTGGTGGCGATGGCGCCGCCGCCGGAGCGATAGACGTGGCCGCTGTCGGGATGGCGGCCCTTGGTCGAGGTCACGACGCCCTCTTCCAGGAACAGGTCGGCGACCGAGATCGCCTGGTCGAGCAGTCCGCCCGGATTGCCGCGCATGTCGAGCACGATGCCGGCCAGCCGCTCGCCGATCTCGGCCTGGGCCTGCTCGATGGCGTCCTGCAGCCGCGACGTGGTGGCCTGGTTGAAGCCGGTGAGCTTGATCACCGCCACCTCGCCTTCGCGCGCGTACTGCACGGTCGGCGGAATGATCAGCGCGCGGGTGATCTTGGCGGTGTATTCGCTGTCGCCGCCGCGCAGCACGGTCAGGGTCACGTCGCTGTCGATGTCGCCGCGCAGGCGGCGCACGATCTGGCGCTCGTCGTAGCCGTCGACGTTCTCGTCGTTGATCTTGGCGATCACGTCGTCGACCTTGAAGCCGGCGCGCGAGGCCGGCATGCCGGGAAAGATCGAGGCGATCCGGATGCGTCCCTCGACGCTGCGGATGGAGAGGCCGACGCCGCCGGCGCCTTCGCGGCTGAAACGGGCGTCGGAGGCCATCACCGGGTCGGAATACCGCGAATGCTTGTCGAGCGGCCGCAGCGCGCCTTCCATCACCGCCTTGAGCACCCGGTCGGGCTCGTAGGCCTTCAGGATGGTGGAGGAATCGAACGAGGTCAGCACCGCCTGCGAGGTCAGCCGCGCCCAGCCGCGCACGTCGTCGGAGCGGGGCGCGTCCCAGGCGCCGAGCTGCTTGTCGCCCATGCGCAGGGCGATCTTGGTGTCGGGCAGTTCGTCGATCTCGATCGCCGGGTCGAGCAGGTTCAGGCCGCGCAGCGCGAACAGCGACAGCGTCTTGTTCTCGACCGGATCGATGTAGCGGCTGGCGATCAGCGAGTACCCGGTATTGACCACGCGCTCCATGGCGGGCGGCCCCGGCGGCGCCTTGGTCGCCGCGCTTTGCCCGTCGCCGCCAGTGACGCAGGAGCCCAGCGGCAGCACCAGGGCAAGAAGCAGGACGGGCAGGCTCTGTCGCGAAGCTTTGAAAATCGCGGCGCGCTTGTCAAAAGAGGTACGGTTCAAGGAACTCCCCCGAGACGCCAACGTTACTGCGCCCGACTTTATCACAATCGTTGCGGCGCAACAGCGTGAGCAGGCTACCCTAGGGCAAATCATCTTTCGGCCGAATCGCCCGCGATTCCGCCGAAAGACGCGAATTCGCTCTATTCTTTATGAGTAGAGCCGATCCACAGGCTCCCCTCTAGCGGGCCTCGCCGGGGCGCATGTTCAGGCCCCATTGCAAGCCGATCACCGCGCCCTTGATGCGCGGCAAAAGCACGAGGCTGAGCGCCAGGGTGCCGGGCAGCCACAGCGCGGCGTGCACCCACAACGCCGGAAACCATTGCTTTTCCACCAGCAGCATCAGCGGCACGATGATGTGGCCGACGACGAAGATGGTGAAATAGGCCGGCGCGTCGTCGGCCCGGAACGGCTCGAACTCCTGGCCGCAGCCGCGGCAGGAGGAGGCCATCTTGACATAGGCTGTGAACAAATGCCGCTCGCCGCAGCGCGGGCAGCGGCCGCGCCAGCCCTTCAAGGCCGCCGAAAGCCAGGATTTGCCGCCCAGATGCAGGGTTTCGCCGGTCGAGGACGCGGGCAGGTGCGGGGAACCGTCCATGGCCCCCTATCTACGACCGCCCGGCCGAAAATGCGACCGCCGCGCGCGGCCATGATGCCGCAGGCTCACCGCCGCTTGGCCGGACGGCGGGTCTTGAAGCCGCGCTTGGCGGCAGCGCCGCCGCCGCCCTTGCCGCCCCCCTTGCCGTGGCGCGAACCGGGTTTGCGGGCCGAGCGGCCGGCCGGCACGGCGGACTGGCCGAAGCTTTCCACCACCGTTTCCAGCTCGAATATCAGCCCGCCGGTGATCGGCTCGGCCTCGGCCAGCTTCACCCGCACCCGGTCGCCCAGATAATAGGTGGCGCCGGTCGAGCGGCCGGTCAGGCAGTGGCGCCGCTCGTCGTGCTCGAAATACTCCCGCCCCAGCGAGGAGATCGGCACCAGCCCGTCGGCGCCGGTGTCGTCCAGGGTCACGAACAGGCCGAAGCGGGTGACGCCGTTGACGCGGCCGGCGAAACTCGCCCCCACCCGGTCGGCCAGGAACAGCGCCACGTAGCGGTCGGTGGCGTCGCGCTCGGCGGCGATCGCCTTGCGCTCCAGCCCGGAGATGGCCACGCCCAGTTCGGGAAAATCCTTGCCGGCATCCAAGGGCAGGCCGCCCTCGCCCATGCCGTAGCCGCCGATCAGGGCGCGATGCACCAGGAGGTCGGCGTAGCGGCGGATCGGCGAGGTGAAATGCGCGTAGCGCTGCAGCGCCAGGCCGAAATGGCCGAGATTGTCGGGGCTGTAGACCGCCTGCGACTGGCTGCGCAGGATCATCTCGTTGACCATGCGCGCCTGCGGCCGGCCCTCGATCTGGCGCAGCACGCCGTTGAAATCGGCCGGCCGCACCTGGCGGCCGCCGGCGAAGCGCAAATCCAGCGAGTCCAGGAACTCGCGCAAGCCCTCGATCTTCAGCGGATCGGGCGGCTCGTGCACGCGGTACATGCAGGGCATGCGCCTGTGCTCCAGCGCCTGCGCCGCCGCCACGTTGGCGCAGATCATGAACTCCTCGATCAGCTTGTGGCTGTCGAGCCGTTCGCGCGCCGCGATGTCGACGATGCGCCCCTTCTCGTCGATCACCGTCTTGCGCTCGGGCAGGTCGAGATCGATGGCGCCGCGTTTCTCGCGCGCCGCCAGCAGTACGCGATAGGCGCCGTAGAGCGGTTTGATGACCGTATCGAGCAGCGGGCCGGCGAGATCGTCGGGCCGGCCGTCATGGGCGGCCTGCACCTGGGTGTAGGTCAGGCGCGCGGCCGAATTCATCATGCCGCGCACGAAGCGATGCGACAGCAGCCGGCCCTCGGCATCGATGCGCATCTGCGCCGCCAGCACCGGCCGGTCCTCGCGCGGCCGCAGCGAACACCAGCCGTTGGACAGTTCCTCCGGCAGCATCGGCACGACGCGGTCGGGGAAATAGACCGAATTGCCGCGCCGCGCCGCGGCGCGATCCAGCGCATCGTCGGGCCGCACGTACCAGGCGACGTCGGCGATGGCGACGATCAGCTTCCAGCCGCCCTTGTTGGCGGGATCGTCGTCGGCCTCGGCGAACACCGCATCGTCGAAGTCGCGCGCGTCCTCGCCGTCGATGGTCACCAGCGGCACCGAGCGCAGATCGACGCGCTCGCCCATCGGCGCCGGCCTGACGCGCTCCGCCTGCCGTCTCGCCTCCGGCCCGAACTCGACCGCAATGTCGTGAGCGGCGATGGCGATCAGGCTGACCGTGCGCGGCTCCTGCATCGAGCCCAGCCGCTCGAGGATCCGGGCCCGCGAGGCGGCGCCCCGGGCGCCGACCGGCTCGATCCAGACGATGTCGCCGGGCCTGGCCTCGCCGCGATCCTCGGGCTCGACGACGTACTCCCGCCGCGCCCGTTTGTCGGTCGGCACGACGCGGCCGCGGCCGCCCCAGCCCGCCTCCTCGAACACGCCCAGCACCTTCAGCGGCTGGTTGCCGAGGAAGCGCACGGCGCGCGCTTCGTAGGTCTTGCCGCCGACCCGGCGCAGGCGCGCCAGGATGCGATCGCCGCGCGCCAGCGCCGGCACGCCCTGGCGGTCGGGCGCGACCACGATATGCGGCAGCTCCTGGCCTTCGTCCCAGTCCAGCGGTCGCGCCAGCACCTCGCCGTCGGGATCGAGCCCGACGATCTGCAGCACGATCATCTCGGGCAGCGCGTCGGGATCGGCCAGCCGCCGCTTGCGGCCGCGCGCCACGCTGCCTTCCGATTCGATCTCCTTCAGCAGCTTCTTGAGCGCGATGCGGTCCTTGGCATCGACGCCGAAGGCGCGCGCGATCTCCCGCTTGCCGACCGGGGTCGGGCTGTCCTTGATGAATTCCAGCACCTGCTCGCGCGAGGGCAGGCCGCGCGACGCGGCGCGGGGCGGCTTGCGAGGCGTCTGGCGCGGATGGCGGGGCGGTTTGCTGCGCGGCACGTGCTAGCTCCGCGGCATCCCGGGTTCAGGCGGCATCGGCCTGCGGTTCGCTCTTCTTTTTGGCCGACTTGCCGGCCCCCTTGGCGGCCTTCTTCTTGGCCGCCGCCTTCTTGGGCTTGGCCTTGGACTTGGCTGGGGACTTGGCTGCAGACTCGGCCGGCCCGGCTTCACCCACTTTCGCGCCCTTGGCCGGCTTCTTCGCCGCCTTGGACCGCGCGGCCTTCTTCGGCTTGGCGCCGGTCTTGGCCGCGCGCGCCGCCAGCAATGGCAGCGCCTGTTCCAGCGTGATCGCCAGCGGCTCGATGTCGCCCGGCACGGTGGCGTTGGTCTTGCCGTGCTTGACGTAATGGCCGTAGCGGCCGCTGAAGAGCTCCACCGGCTGGTTGTCGTCAGGGTGCTGGCCCAGCACTTTCAGCGGCGCCGCCCGGCCGCGGCCCGGCTTGGCCTCGGCCAGCAGGCTGACGGCGCGGTTCAGCCCGATGGTCAGCACGTCGTCGTCCGCCGGCAGCGACTTGTAGGTCGAGCCGTGCTTGACGTAAGGCCCGAAGCGGCCCAGCCCGGCGGTGATCATCTGGCCGCCCTCGGGATGCGGACCGACGTCGCGCGGCAGGCGCAGCAGGCCCAGCGCCTGCTCCAGGGTCAGCTCCAGCGGGTTCATGTGCTTGGGCACGGAGACGCGCTTGGGCTTCTCCTTTTCCTTGGCTTCGCCGAGCTGCACGTAGACGCCGTACGGCCCCTTGCGCACCGTCACCATCAGGCCGGTCTGCGGATCGAGGCCCAGTTCGCGCGGCTGGTCGAGCGCGTTGTCGGCCTCCTCGCCGGTCGAGACCGCCAGCGGCTTGGTGAAGCGGCACTCGGGATAGTTGGAGCAGCCGATGAAGGCGCCGAAGCGGCCCAGCTTCAGGCCGATGCGCCCGTCGGCGCAGCTCGGGCATTTGCGCGGATCGCGCCCGTTGGGGCTCTCGGGGAAGAAATGCGGGCCGAGATCGGCGTCGAGCTTGTCGAGCACCTCCTTGACCCGCAGATCCTTGGTCTCGTCGATGGCGCGCGAGAAGGCGGCCCAGAAATCGCGCAGCACCTGGCGCCAGTCGACCCGCCCGCCGGAGATGTCGTCGAGCTCTTCTTCCAGATGGGCGGTGAAGTCGTACTCGACGTAGCGCTTGAAATAGCTCTCGAGGAAGGCGGTGACGATGCGGCCGCGATCCTCGGGGATGAAGCGCTTGCGGTCGAGCCGCACGTAGTTGCGCGCCTGCAGCACCTCGATGATCGAGGCGTAGGTGGAGGGCCGGCCGATGCCCAGCTCCTCCAGCTTCTTCACCAGGCTGGCTTCCGAGTAGCGCGGCGGCGGTTCGGTGAAATGCTGCTCGGGCCGCGTCTGCTTGCGCGTCAGCGCCTCGTCGACCGCCACGTCGGGCAATATCTTCTCGTCGCCCTCGTCCTTGTCCTCGTCCTTGCCCTCCTCGTAGAGGACCAGGAAGCCCTTCTCCTTCACCACCGAGCCGGTGGCGCGCAGCTGCACGTTGCGGTCGGCGGAGGCGATGTCGATCGTCACCTGGTCCAGCACCGCGCTTTCCATCTGGCTGGCGACGGTGCGCTTCCAGATCAGCTCGTAGAGGCGGAGCTGGTCGCGGTCGAGATAGCGCGCCACCTCGTCGGGGGTGCGGAACAGGTCGGTGGGGCGGATGCACTCATGCGCTTCCTGCGCGTTCTTGGCCTTGCTGGCGTAGAAGCGCGGCTTCTCCGGCAGCAGTGCCTCGCCGTAGCGGCTTTCGATCAGCCGGCGGGTCTGCGCCAGGCCCTCGGGCGCCATCTGCACGCCGTCGGTGCGCATATAGGTGATGAGGCCGACCGTCTCGCCGCCGATGGCGACGCCTTCGTAGAGGCGCTGGGCGGTGCGCATGGTCTGGCCGGCGCCCAGGCCCAGCCGGCGCGAGGCGTCCTGCTGCAGGGTCGAGGTGATGAAGGGCGGCGGCGGGTTGCGCTTGACCTGCTTGCGGTCGACGCCGGCGACGGCGAAGACGCGATGCTCGATCGCCGCGACCGCGGCCAGGGCCTTGGCCTCGTTGTCGAGATCGAACTTGTCCAGCCGCTGGCCGTTCAGATGCGTCAGCCGCGCCGCCAGGTTCTGGTTGCGCGTGTTGAGGAAATCGACCTCGACCGTCCAGTATTCCTGCGACTTGAAGACCTCGATCTCCGCCTCGCGCTCGCAGATCAGCCGCAGCGCCACCGACTGCACGCGGCCGGCGGAGCGCGACCCGGGCAGTTTTCGCCACAGCACCGGCGACAGCGTGAAGCCGACCAGGTAGTCGAGCGCGCGGCGGGCGCGATAGGCGTCGATCAGCGGATCGTCGAGATCGCGCGGATGCTCCAGCGCCTCGGTGACGGCGCGCTTGGTGATGGCGTTGAAGACGATGCGCTTGACCTCGACGCCCTTGAGCGCGCCCTTCCCCTTCAGGATGTCGTGGACATGCCAGGAGATCGCCTCGCCCTCGCGGTCGGGGTCGGTGGCCAGATAGAGGTGCCGGGCGCCCTTGACGGCGCGGGCGATGTCGTTGAGCCGCTTCTCCGCCTTGGCGTCGACCGCCCAGCTCATGGCGAAGTCCTCGTCGGGACGCACCGAGCCGTCCTTGGGCGGCAGGTCGCGCACATGGCCGAAGCTGGCCAGCACGGTGTAGCCGGGCCCCAGATACTTCTCGATGGTCTTCGCCTTGGCCGGCGATTCGACGACGATAACGTCCATACACTGCCCGTCGCCCGGCGCTGTCCGGGGGTTCGTGTGAGCCGTTCTCCCCCGATATCTTGGGTGCCAGACCCTAGGAAACGAGGGAAACGGCGTTGCCTGGGTGCCGTTCCAGCCGGCCTGTCAGCTCCAGTTCGAGCAGCACTCCGGCAACAATGGAGGGCGACGTTTGGCACTGTCGGAGAATTTCGTCAACCGCGGTGGGGCTGGAGGAGAGCAGCGCGACGATCTGCGATCCAACCTCATCTATTTGAATTTTATGCGGAAAAACAGATTTCTCGGGTCCGGTTTTCACCTCCTTGCCGACCCTGGTCGGCGCTGGGGTCGGCACTGGGGTCAGTATGGGGGCCGGTGCTGGAGCCATCTGTGGCATATTGGCAACAATGTCCTCGACCGTCTCGGTCAGCCAGGCGCCCTCGCGGATCAGCCCGTTGCAGCCATGGCAGCGCGGATCAAGCGGCGAGCCGGGCACGGCGAAGACCTCGCGCCCCTGCTCCGCCGCCAGGCGGGCGGTGATCAGCGAGCCGGAGCGGGCCGCCGCCTCGACCACCACCACGCCCCGCGACAGGCCCGAGACGATGCGGTTGCGGCGCGGGAAATGCCGCGCCGTGGGCTCCGCCCCCAGCGCCGTTTCCGCGATCACCGCCCCGCCGCCATCGACGATGCGTCGAAACACCGGCTCGTTCTCGCGCGGATAGACATGGTCGACGCCGCCGGCCATCACCGCCACCGTCGCGCCGCCCTCCGCCGACAGCGCCCCCAGATGCGCCGCCGTATCGATGCCCCGCGCCAGGCCGGAAACCACCGCATAGCCTCGCGTGGCGAGCGCCCGCGCGAAACCTTCGGCCAGTTGGCGGCCGTTGACCGAGGCATCGCGCGCCCCGACGATGGCGATGCAGGTCCGCCGCAGCGCCGCGACATCGCCCAGGATCGACAGCACCGGCGGCGCGTCGGACAGGCTGGCAAGCTGCGGCGGATAATCCGCCTCGCCCTTGACCAGCAGCCGGCCGCCCAGCTTGGCCAGCGCCCGCATCTCGCGTTCGGCCGTCGCCGCCGATGCGGCGCTCGCCTTGGCGTTGGTTCGCGCCGCAAGCCCGGGCAAGGCCGCCAGCGCGCGTGACGGCGAGCCGAATCGCGCGATCAGCCGTCCATAAAGGATCGGCCCGATCCCCGCCCCGCGCGCCAGACGCAAGGCGGCCAGCCGATCGACTTCATTGAATGGCGAAACGGGCACGGCATCCGGCATGCCACCCATTCTAGTTGTTCTTATATCGTTCTCAATAAACCGATAGTTGCAATCGGTTCAGGCGGCCGGTTTATTGCCCTGGCCGATTTTCGGCTCCGTACCTTTCAGCAGCCGGTTGATGTTTTCATGGTGCCGGGCGAAGACCAGAATCGACATCACGCTCAGCAGCACGGCGATCTCGACCGTCGACCAGCGCTGATCCAGCACGACGGCGAAGACCCAGGCGCAGGCGGTCGCCACCGCCATCGCCAGCAACGCCGCCAGCGACGACATGCGGAACAGAAATGCCGCCGCCAGCCAGGTGAGGCAGGCGATCGCCCCCAGCGGAAATTTCACCGCCAGCAGCACGCCCAGGGCCGTGGCGACGCCCTTGCCGCCCTTGAAGCGCAGCCAGACCGGAAACAGATGGCCCAGCAGCGCTCCCAGCCCGGCGAACAGCGAGGCGGTGACGCCGAAGAACAGCCAGACGATCAGAACGGCGACCGCCCCCTTGCCGCCATCCAGCAGCACGGTGGCCGCCGCCAGGCCCTTGCGCCCGGTGCGCAGCACGTTGGTGGCGCCGATATTGCCCGAGCCGATGCTGCGGATATCGCCCAGCCCGGCCAGCCGCGTCAGCACCAGCCCGAACGGGATCGAGCCCAGCAGATAGCCCAAGATCAAAGCGAGCAAGAGGAAGACGTGAATTTCACTCATGGTCCGGTTCCGGGTTGGCGGATGGACAATCTAGCGTCCCGTGCGCTGCGTTGCCATGCGCGCAAGCGCGGCATGGAATGATCGGTGGGAAAGCTTGACACACCGACAGGGAGCAATCGATCCGGCCGCATAACCTCATCCGTCATCGCCCGGCTCGACCGGGCGACCCATGTCGCAAAAGCCATGGATTTTGCCTGGGAGAGGCATCGTGAGGCACGGACATGGGTGCCCCGGTCGAGCCGGGGCATGACGGAAAGAGGAACGGCAGAGCGGGCCATGAAGAAGGACGAAGTTAATCTGTCCTTTAAGCCGCCAGCGCCTTGGGCGCTTCCTTGTCGGCGAACAGCGCGCGGCCGGCGACGAACGTCGCCAGCACCTGGCCCTGCACCGGGCGCTCGTCGAAGGGCGAGTTCTTGCACTTGCTGCGGAAGCTGGAAACGTCGATGCGGCGCGGCCGGTCGGGATCGAACAGCACCAGGTCGGCCGGCGCGCCCTTCTCCAGCCGCCCGCCCGGCAGCTTCATCAGCTTCGCCGGCGCCAGCGCCAGGCGCTGGAACAGCGCCGGCAGCGACAGGAAGCGGTTGTGCACCAGCTCCAGCGACAGCGGCAGCAGCGTCTCCAGCCCGACGATGCCGGGCAGCGCCTGGATGAAGGGCTGGCGCTTGCTGTCCTGGTCCTGCGGCCAGTGGTCGGAGCAGATCACGTCGACGGTGCCGTCGCGCAATCCCTCGACGATGGCGCGCCGGTCCATCTCCGAGCGCAAGGGCGGCATCAGCTTGGCGAAGGTGCGATAGTCGCCGACCGAAGTCTCGTTCAGGCAGAAATAGGGCGGCGCCGTATCGCAGGTCACGCGCAGCCCCTTCTTCTTGGCGCGGCGGACGATCTCGACCGATTCGGCGCAGGAGATCTGGGCGGCGTGGTAGCGCCCGCCGGTCAGCTCGACCAGCCGCATGTCGCGCTCCAGCATGATCGCCTCGGCCTCGACCGGGATGCCGGGCAGGCCCAGCCTGGTGGCGATCTCGCCCTCGTTCATGGCGCCCATCGACAGCGAGGGCTCCAGCGGATGCTGCACGATCAGCGCATCGAAGGTGCGGGCGTAGGACAGCGCGCGGCGCATGGTGATGGCGCTGGCCACCGCCTTGCCGCCGTCGGTGAAGGCCACCGCGCCGGCCTCGCTCAGCATGCCGAACTCGCACAGCTCCTTGCCCTCCAGCCCCAGCGTCACCGCGCCGTAGCAATGCACGTTGGCCTTCTTCACCTGCCGCGCCCGGCGCTGCACGAACTCGACCAGGGCGGCATCGTCGATCACCGGATCGGTGTCGGGCAGCACCACCATGGTGGTGACGCCGCCGGCCAGCGCGCCCTGGGCAGCGGTGTCGATGGTCTCCTTGTGCTCCTCGCCCGGCTCGCAGGCATGGACGCGGATATCGACCAGGCCGGGCCCCAGGCAGGCGCCGCCGCCATCGACGCCGCGCACGCCCTCGGGCACGCCCGACGCGAACAGGCCCGGCCCCAGATCGGCGATCTTGCCGTCGCGGATCAGCAGCCCGCCTTTGGTCTCGGCGCCGGCGGCCGGATCGATCAGCCGCACATTGGTCAGCGCCATCGGCTCCAGCGGCGCGCGATCGTCGCGGCTCATGCGCCACCGCCCGCCGGCAGCGATCCGGACGGCTCGTTGCGGCGCTGGCTCATCAGCACCTCCAGGCAGGCCATGCGCACGGCGACGCCCATCTCGACCTGCTCGTGGATCAGGCTGCGGCCGATATCGTCGGCCACCTCCGAATCGATCTCCACGCCGCGGTTCATCGGGCCGGGATGCATGATCAGCGCATCGGGCTTGGCGAAGGACAGCTTCTCGTTGTCGAGCCCGAAGAAGCGGAAATATTCGGGGATCGACGGCACGTAGGAGCCGTGCATGCGCTCGGTCTGCAGCCGCAGCATCATCACGATGTCGACGTCGGTCAGCCCCTTGCGCATGTCGTGGAACACCTCCACGCCCAGCCGGTCGATCTCGGCCGGCATCAGGGTCGGCGGGCCGATGACGCGCACCCGCGCCCCCATGGTGTTCAGCAGGTGGATGTTCGACCGCGCCACGCGGGAATGCAGGATATCGCCGCAGATCGCCACCAGCAGCCCTTGTAGCTTGCCGCGACGGCGGCGGATGGTCAGCGCGTCGAGCAGCGCCTGGGTGGGATGCTCGTGGCTGCCGTCGCCGCCGTTGATGACGGCGCAATTGACCTTCTCCGACAGAAGCTGCACGGCGCCGGAATCCGGGTGCCGCACCACCAGCAGGTCGGGATGCATGGCGTTGAGCGTCATGGCGGTATCGAGCAGCGTCTCGCCCTTCTTCACCGAGGAAGCCGAGGTCTGCATGTTGATGACGTCGCCACCCAGCCTTTTGCCGGCCAGCTCGAAACTGGTGCGGGTGCGGGTCGAGTTCTCGAAGAACAGGTTGATGATGGTGCGGCCGCGCAGCGAGGACTGCTTCTTGTCGAGCTGCCGGTTCTGCTCGATATAGGTCTCGGAAACGTCGAGCAGCGCCGAAATGGTTTCGGGCGACAGGCCTTCGATGCCAAGCAGGTGGCGCAGCTTGATCGCGGAAGCGGGCGAAGTCATTAAAGCCCGGTAATAACCACGCAGGCCCGCTCAGCGCAAGGGGCGAGGTTGGGGATAGGCATGATTGGCCCCCTGTCGCCGGTAGAGAACAGGGCCTTCCCCACCCCCGTCATGCTGAGCGCAGCGAAGCATCTTGCCCGATGCGGCAAAACGGCCTCACGCTAGGAATCGCCATGCCACGCGGTTCCTGCTTCACTTATATCCTTTGCAACGCCAATCGCCGCGTCCTGTACGTCGGCGTCACGCGGGATTTGGCAACGCGACTGCACCAGCATCAAACCGGTACCGGAGGCGACTTCACCCGCCGATACCGGATCAATCGGCTGGTCTTCTTCGAAGAGCACCCGACGGCGCCAATCGCCATTGCTCGCGAGAAACAAATCAAAGGCTGGAAGCGGGAGCGGAAGATCGAACTGATCGAGAGCCTCAATCCGGAATGGGAAGATCTGTCGGCCCAAATCTTGCTGCTTCGCTAACCCCGAAAGTCCGCAACCGCATCAGGCAAGATGCTTCGCTGCGCTCAGCATGACGGAGGGGGGATGCAGGCGCGCCCGACCGTAGCTCAATCCAGCGGCCAGATCGGCCGCTGCACGCGCTTGAAGTCGAAGGTGGAGTAATCGGTGGCGATGCAGCCGGGACCGCCGATATAGAGCACCTCCCTGGCGATCGGCGCATAGGCGGCGTGGAAGTGCTGGCTCGACTTCACCACCACGATCCGCTTGGTGGTGGGATCGACGCCCAGCCCGGTGAACATGTCGGTGCCGAAGGCCTGGGTGCGGGCCTCGTTGACCACGATGTCGACGTTCTTCGCTCTTGCATGCTCGATGCGGATGGCGGCCGCGTCGCCCATCATGGCCACGGTCTGGCCGAAACTCTGGCGCGCGTTGGAGACCAGCTTCAGCACCGTCACCCGCACGTCGAGCGGATCGCCCGACACCGGCCCGGTCTTGCCGCCCAGCCGCAGATCGAGCGTCGCGCCCTCGCCCGCCTCTTGGCAGAACTGCAGCGCCACGGGATCCCACATCGGCCCCAGCGCCACGTCGCAAATGCCGCGCGCCAGGATCTCGCGCAGCACGAAGGTCGAATCCGACGGCGCGCCGCCGCCGGAATTGTCGGCCGAATCGGCGATGACGATCGGCCCTGCCGGCGCCGCCATGGCCTGGTCGAGCGCCTGGGCGATGGTCAGGTATTCCGGCGCGGTGGTGCCGCGCAGCGCGATCAGCTCCTGGCCCAGTTGCTCGGCCAGCCGCTTGGCCTTGGCCGGATCGTTGTCCGTCACCACCAGCACCCGGGTGCCCATGTCCGGCACGTCACCCCAGGGGAAGCCGTGGGCGATGGAGATCGACAGCACCCCGTCCTTGCCCTCCATGGCCTTGATCTTGTCGACGAAGCCGCGCATCGGCTGACGCGGGGTGTGGTAGATGCCGAACATGCGGCAGTCGTAATATTCCATGGTCGGCCTGACGTTCTTCTGCGCGGCGTCGGCGCAGATATCGACCACCTCGAAGGCCCGCTCGATGGGATCGACATGCGGGTATTCCTTGAAGGCCACCATCACATCCGAATTCTTCATCATCGCGTCGGTGAGATGGCAGTGCGGATCGAGCTCGGCGCCGATCACCGCATCGCGCCCGACTAGCTCGCGCACGCGGGCCAGCAGGTCGCCCTCGCAATCGTCGTAGCCGTCCGCCACCATGGCGCCGTGCAGGCCCAGCACCACGATGTCGACCGGCAGCGCCTTTTTCAGGTCGGCCAGCAATTCCTCGCGCAGCGCCTCGTAGGTGGCCTTGGTCGTCGCCCCGCCCGGCACGGCGAAGGCGCACAGGCCCTCGCTGAGCTCCCAGTTGCGCTCCCTGGCCCGCTGGCGCGCCGCCCAGAGCGGGGCGGTGAACAGCATGGGCTTGTCGGGATGCTCGCCGGCATGCACCAGCAGGGTCTTGCGGAAAGCGTCCATGCCGGTGGGGATGGGGGAGAAAGTGTTGGTCTCGGTGCCGAGCGTGGCGGTAAAAACGCGCATGAACCCCTCGTCCTGTTCCGGCCCCGACTCTAGCGGCCCGGCCCCTCGCCCGCGCAAGCCCCGAATGCGCCGGCGCCGGGGATTTTTCGCCGCCCTGGCCGCCGCTCTGCTCGCCACCCTGCTTTGGGCCCTGCCGGCCTTGGCCCAGAACCGGAGCGATGCGCCGCCCCGCTTCGACTATTACGTGCTGTCGCTGTCGTGGTCGCCGCAATATTGCGCCACCGACGGCAGCAGGAGCCCGCGCCAATGCGCCACCGGCCGGCGCTACGGCTTCGTCGCCCACGGGTTGTGGCCGCAATACGAGCGCGGCGGCTATCCCGAATTCTGCCGCACCGGCGGCGGCGGGCCGACGCGCGACACGGTCGAGCGCATCATCGACATCATGCCCAGCGAAGGGCTGATCCGGCACCAGTGGAACAAGCACGGCGCCTGCTCGGGCCTCACCGCCTCGCGCTATTTCGACCTCACCGCCGAGGCGTTCGCCGCCGTCACCCTGCCCGAATTCTACCTGCGACCCACCGGCACGCTGTCGCGCAGCGTGGCGCAGGTGAAGACCGAGTTCGCCGCCGCCAATCCGCGCCTGCCGCCGACCGCGATCGCCGTCACCTGCTCGGGCCAGTATCTGCAGGAGGTGCGCATCTGCCTGGAGAAGTCGTTGCAGCCGCGCGCCTGCGGACCGGACGCGGCCCGCTCCAACTGCCGCGGCAATTTCATCGTGCGGCCTATTCGGTAGAGTTCGGCAGCGGCCCGGTGTAGCGGGCGCGCGGCCGGATCAACTGGTCGCTGCCGCTCTGCTCCAGGTGATGCGCCACCCAGCCGGTGGCGCGGCCCAGCAGGAACAGCGCCTGCCCGCCATTGACCGGCAGGCCCAGCACCCGCTCGATGGTGGCCAGGGCGAAATCGACATTGGGCTTGCGCTCGGCTATGGCTTCGGCGATCGCCGCCGTGCGCAGCGACAGTTCCAGCGCCGGATGCCCGGCATAGTCGCGCTGCAGCAGGGCCAGCAGGAACGTGGCCCGCGGATCGCCCTGGGGATAGAGCCAGTGGCCGATGCCCGGCACGCGCTCGCCCGCCTGCTGGCGCTCGCGCAGCGCGGCGCGCAGGTCGCGGGCCTGCGCCAGTTCCTCGAACAGCGCCACCATGCGCGGGGTGATGCCGCCATGGCGTGGCCCCTGCAAGGCGGCCAGCCCGGCCAGGGTCGAGCCATAGACCGTGGTGCCGGTCGCCGCCACCACGCGCACGGCGAAGGCCGAGGCGTTGAGTTCGTGGTCGGCGCACATCACCAGCGCGGCGCGCAGCGTCTCGGCAGCCCTGGCGTCGAGCTTCCAGCCGCGCGCCAGCACCTGGTGCGCCGGCTGCGCCGATACCGGCATGCCGGCGACGATGGCCGCCAGCAGGCGCACCACGCGCGCGCCGCAGGCCACGATGCCGGCGCGGTCCAGATGCCAGGCGCGATCGTCCAGCACCGCCGCGTGCGGCAGCAGCGCCAGGCAGCGGTCGAGCGGCGGCAGCTCGGCCGCCCCGGCCCAGGCGCGGCGCAGGCGCCCGTCGCTGGGTGGCAGGTTGTCGGGCGCGAAGGGCTCCGCGCCGCAATCCCACAGCAGCCGCGCCGTCTCCTCCAGCGTGGCGCTGGCGGCCAGTTCCTCGACGTTGCGGCCGCGATAGTAGAGGCGGTTGTCGGCGATCAGCGTCAGCGCCGATTCCAGCACCGGGGCGCCGAAATGCAGCGCCCCGGAGGCCACCGCCTCGGCCTTGCGCCCGCGCGCCTTGCGCGCCTGCAGCGCCTTCACGTCGGAGGCCGCGTAGAGCCGCGACCGGCTGCCGGCCGGCGCCTCCGAGCGGATCA
>JBFXDA010000034.1:0-48342 GCA_050181585.1 Reyranellaceae bacterium | reverse complement strand
TGCCCCGGCTCGACCGGGGCACCCATGCCGATGGCGGCGGCGGCTTTTCAGACAGAGCGCCGCCCTTGCCCCCGTGGGTCGCCCGGTCAAGCCGGGCGATGACGAAGAGGGGGATGGGACGGACCCTTGATTCGCCAGTTTCCCGGCGGTGGTAGCGTTGTCCGGTCTGCCGCCCTCTCTCTCGTCATGCCCCGGCTTGACCGGGGCACCCATGCCGATGGCGGCGGCGGCTTTTCAGACAGAGCGCCGCCCTTACCCCCATGGGTCGCCCGGTCAAGCCGGGCGATGACGAAGAGGGGGATGGGACGGACCCTTGATTCTCCAGTTTCCCGGCCGTGGAAGCGTTGTCCGGTCTGCCGCCCTCTCTCTCGTCATGCCCCGGCTTGACCGGGGCACCCATGCCGATGGCGGTAGCGGCTTTTCAGACAGAGCGCCGCCCTTGCCCCCATGGGTCGCCCGGTCAAGCCGGGCGATGACGGAAAGTCAAGCCGGGCGATGACGGAGAATCAAGCCGGGCGGTGACGGAAGGGAACGCGCGCCCTCTTCCCGACGCCGGCCTACTCCGCCGCCACCGATTCCTTCACGAAGCGCCTGGCGTCGAAATCGTCGGCGACCTTCTGGTCGTTGTCGAGCATGGCCTTGGCGTCGAGCTGGGTGTATTCCATCACGCCCATCTCCTCGAACGCCTTCTTCACCCGCGGGCCCATCAGGCCGATATCCTTCACCGTCGGCACGATGCGGCTGAACAGGCGGCCGCGGAAGCGCTTCATGGCGTCGGAATTGGCCGCCAGCTCCATCAGCTTGTCGACCGGCAGGCCCGAGCGCATCCAGACCTCGGCCTGGTTGAAGCGGTCGCGCATGAAATAGAGCGCCTCGACCACGAACTCCTCGCGCTCGTCGCGCTCCTTGTCGGAAAGCTGCGGATAGTAGTCGCGCAAGCTGAGGCGGCCGAAGGCGACGTGGCGCGCCTCGTCCTGCATGACATAGGCGTTGACCGAGGCGGCGAGGTTGTTCTTGGCCGAATCGCGGATGCGCTGGAAGGCGGCCAGCGCCAGCCCCTCGATCAGGATCTGCATGCCCAGATAGGTCATGTCCCAGCGCCGGTCGGCCAGGGTCTGCTCCAGCAGCTTCTGCAGCGAGGGCGTGATCGGATACGCCATGTTGAACTTCTCGTGCAGCAGCCGCTTGTAGGCCTCGACGTGGCGGGCCTCGTCCATCACCTGGGTCGCGGCATAGAACTTGGCGTTGGCGTCGGGCACGGTGTTGACGATCTTGGCGGTGGCGATCAGCGCCCCCTGCTCGCCATGCATGAACTGCGACACGGTGTGGGCCTGCAGGTTGCGGCGCAGCCAGGCCTTCTCCTTCTCCGTCGCCTTGTCCCAGATCTCGGTGCCGAAAATGGGGATGGTGTCGTCGCCCATGCCCATCGGGTTGTCCTCGTCCAGCTCCTGCGACCAGTCCAGCCGCTCCGAGGCGTTCCATTGCTGCTTCTTGCCCTTCTCGTAGAGCTCGAGCAGCTCGTTGCTGCCGTCCTCGTATTCCCAGGTGAACTGGATCTCGGTCCTGCCGTCGAACTTCCATTCCGTGGTCTCGACCGGCAGCTGGTAAATGCGCGTGGACGACATGCGCCCTCCCTTGATGCGATGGCGTGGGGCTGCGGCGTTCGTGACGCCTTGTTCATTTTTGCAAGAATATCACGCTGCGAAACCGCCGGCCACGCGATTCGCAACGCATTGGGTTTCCTTGGTTTTCGCGTCCTAGACCGGCAGCCCGTACAGCTCGCGCACGTTGTCGTGGGTGATGCGGTCGCGCTCGTAAGACGTCAAATCCGCCGTCTGCTCGGCCAGCACTTCGCGCGAATGCGGCCAGGTCGAATCCGAGTGCGGGAAATCCGACGCCCACATCAGCCGTTCGATGTTCAGCAGATGGCGGACGCGGAACGCCGACCAGTCGTCCTGGAAGGTCATGTAGATGTTGTCGCGGAACCATTCGCTGGGCATGCGGCTCAGGCTGCGCCCGTTCATCCAGTGGCGGTGGCGCTTGTAGGCATGGTCCATGCGGTACATGTAGTGCGGCGCCCAGCCGGCATCGGCCTCGGCGCAGACGATCTTCAGCGTCGGATGGCGCTCGAACACGCCGCCGAACACGAAAGTGCCGAGAATGTCCTGGCAGCCGCGGATGATGTTCTGGAAGCCGTTGATGCGCGGGCCGCGCGCCTTGGTCGTCGCCTCCTCCTTGGAGGTCAGGATATGGAACGACAGCGGCAGCTTCAGCGCGACTGCCGCCTCCCACACCGGATCCCAGACCGGATCGTCGTAGTCGGAGATGCCGGGATTGCCCGGCATCATGACGCCGACGAAGCCCATCTCCTTGATGCGGCGCAGGTCGCGCGCGCCTTCCTCGGGGCTGCGCAAGGCGGTCTGGCCCAGGCCGAACACCCGCGTTGGTGCGGCGGCGCAGAAGCCCCGCAACCAGCGGTTATAGGCATCGAAGCAGGCCTGCTTATAGTCCGTGTCGGGATGATTGTTCAGCAGCATGCCGACCGAGGCGTAGATCACCTCGCCCGCCACGCCGTCGCGGTCCTGGTCGGCCAGCCGCGCCTTGGCGTCCCAGCCGCCGCGATGCATGGTGTCGTAATTGCCGCCGCCCATGCTCAGCTCCTCCGCCGGCTTGCCGGCGGCGGCGATCAGGCCCATGGCGACGCGGCCCTTCATGCCGTCGATGACGAAGACGTCGCCCTGCTTCTCGTCGCGCACCACGCGCGGGGCGGCTTCGCGCCAGGCGCGCTCGATGTTGTCGACGTAGCAGTTGGGCGGCTCGGTGACGTGGCTGTCCGCCGAAATCGGTCGCTTGGTCATGGACCTCCTCCACCGCAGGCTGCGCTGCGTTGAGGGAAGTCTTGCGCCTAATCCGCCGCTTGTAAACGGCCGTTCAGCCCCCGGTTTCGCCTGACGCGGCCGCGCACCTTCTAGCGCTGGCCGGCAAAGGTGCCGACCGCCTTGTAATTGCTGCCGCTGATGCTGAAGGAACCGGCCTGGTAGGCGGCCGCGTCGGTCGGCGAGCGGAAGAAGGAGCCGGCCACCGACCCGGTGCGGCCGAGATCGTTGGTGTCGCCGATGCCGCCGGTGAAGTTCACGTGCGCGGGCGAACCGATCATCGTGCCGGCATAGTCGGCGCCATCGAAGCTGGCGTTGAAGTTGCCCTGCCGGGTGCCGAAATCCCACTGGTTGGTGAAGCTGCCGGCGGCCACGTACTTGTTGAAGGCGTTCTCCACGTTGCCGATCATGTGGCCGCTATAGGTGGCGGTGCCGCTGAGCGGCAGATCGGCCACGTTGGGCAGTTCGCCCGCCACCCAGGTTCCCAGATGGATGCGGTCGCGCTCGCCGGTGCGCGGGCCCTCCTCGTAGCGGATGTCGCCCTGCCACCAGCCCCAGGTCAGATACTGGCAGGTGCAGAGGCTGACGCCCACGGGCAGCCAGTCGACGTCCGGATTGTTTCCCGCCGTGGTCATGTCGATGCGCGACACCATCGGATGGGCGCCGTTCAAGTAGGAGCTGTCGTTGTCCAGCGACTGGCGCATGGCGAAATTCTTGTCGTCGATGAAGGCCGAGGTCGAGCGCGAGAGGCCGCTGATGCCGCCCCACTGGAAGAAGGTGTTGCCGTTGCTGGGGACGTCGTCGTTGAACAGCGCCCAGCCGCCCTGGGCCCGGTTGCTGGCGGCGTCGGTCGTGATGATGACGTTGCCCGGCTGGCTGTTCAGCATCCGCGAGGTGGAGAACACCCCCAGCGAGTCGCGCGTCTCGACCAGGGCGGCGGCGTAGCCGTTCATGGTGTGCGTGGTGCGCTGGGCGCCGAGGCCGGCCGGCGTCGTCGCCGGCCCGATCGGCGTCGCATAGTAATAGTCGGAGCCAACGAGGTCGTTGAACGGCTGCTCCAGGCCGGCCTGCGGCGTGCGGGTCGTCGCCGGGCCTGGAACGGTGAAAGTCGATTCCGGCACCAATACGAGATACTCGCCGCTCGGACCGTAGATCGCCGTGCCGCTGGTGGTTTCCGCCGTGCTCGCCGAGGACGTGTAGCGCACCGTGTGCGAGACGGCGGACGGGCGCAGGAAGGCATGCGAGGACGCGCCGGTGTAGAGATTGCCGCCCTTGGTCTCGTCGGTGAAATAGGTGCCGAGGTTGATCTGCATGAAGGAGGATTGCGCGCCGCCCTGGCCCGAGATGTTGACCGTGCTCTGCATCCACACCGAGCGCTGGTTGGTCAGGCCGGCGGCATCGACGTCGAGCGTCGGCGACCAGGCGTGCAGGATCAGGCCGGGCGTGGCGCCGGCGATGACCGGGACCGTCGCCGCCTCGTCCGGCAGGAAGGGGAAGCGGCCGGGGACGGCGATCGCCTGGTGCGCGCCGAAGCCGGTGGTCGGCAGGCCGGCAACGGGCGTCAGTTCGCCGCCGAACACGCCCACCCGGTTGTTGGCGTTGCTGGTTTCCGTCAGGTCGTAGAAATAGAAATTGCCGGTGGGCGAGACGAAGCCGGTGCCCGCCAGCGGCCCCAGCGTCGAGGTTCCATCGGTGACGGAGAACAGGCCGCCCGGCTGCCAGGGCAGGTCGAAGCTCGGCCCCGCCGTGGCGATCACGCTCAGCCTGCCGTCCGAAACCTGGGCGCTGGACAGCGTGGAGTTGTTGGCCGGATCGCGCGGGGCGACCAGCGACATGTTGTCGAAGCTGGAATAGGGCGGATCGCGCAGGAAGCGGCCTTCGGCGCCCACCACCACCGGGACGGCGGGCGGATGGCTGGGCGGCGCCGGATCGGGCGGCGTGGTTTCCGTCGTGCCCGTGCCGTTGCCCGCACCGGTGGCGGCATTGGCGGTTTCGGTGCTGGCCAGGCTGCCGGAGGTGCCGGCCGTCGCCGCCGGGCTGGTGGAATTGCTGGCCGGCACCTGCGAGTTCTGCAGGTTCTGCTCGATCGCGCCGCCCGCCCCGCCCGGTCCGCCGGCGGCGCCCCCGGTGGTGGAGCCGGCGCTCAGGCTGCCGAGCGCGGCGTCGATTTCGGCGTTGGTCGCAAGCTGCGGCGGCTGCGGCGGCTGGCCGGACACGCCGACGATCACCGAGTTGGGCCGGATGGCGGTTTGCGTGCCCTGCGGCGTGGTGACGGTCGCGCTGTCGCCGAACAGGAAGAACACCTTGACCTGCGCCGCGCTGGAGGCGTCGACGATGGCGATGCCGCCGCGGATGCCGACGGTGGTGGCGCCGATCCTGACCGTGGCCTCGCCGCTCTTGGTGATCCTGCCGCCGACCAGGCGGAACACGCCTTTGACGGCGCTCATCGCCATCTCGCCGCGCTTGGCCGCCGGATCGTAGACGAAGCGGTCGATGGTGATGTCGGCGTCCGGCCCGATGGTGAGCGAGGAGCCGTCCATGAACAGCAGATGGGCGCGGTCGGCCGCGCTGGTGGTGATGCGCTCGCTGGCGAAGACGTCGATGCCCACCTTCAGCACGCGCTGCGGCAGGGCGGGCGGCTTGCCGAGCGGCCCGCCCGCCGCGGTCGAGGTGACGCCGACCTGTTGCGCCTGCGCCGCCTGCTCGCCCGCCAGCGGCAGCGCAACCAGGGAAAGCCCCAGGACGACGCCGGCCGTGCGGGCCGCGACGTTGCTCAAGCGCCTGTCGTTCTCAGTCATGGCTCGTTCTCCATCGCGCTGGCCGGTCAGAACCGCCAGGCCACTCCCGTCATGCTGAACCAGTTCTTGTAGTCGTAGTTGGGCAGCGACGAATCGCGCCAATTGTAGCCGCCCTGCATCACCAGCGAGATCGATTCGGTCAGCGGCAGGCTGCCGGTCAGCGACAGGCGCAGGTCGCGGTCGCGGCGCTTCTTGTCGGGATCGACGCTGGGGTCGGGATCGCGGTAGTGCGAGATCAGCCGCGCCGCCGCCAGCGACAGCGCCGATTGCTGGCCGGGCACGAAAGGCGAGAACGGCGTCAGCGCGGTGAGCTGGGCGTAGAACTGGACCTCGTTGTAGGATTCGTAGTCGCGCCGCGCATCGTAATGCACGAAACCGACGCTGGCCGAGGCCATCAGCCAGCTCTCGAGCTGGTGCTCGAGAACGGCGCGCGCCGCCAGCTCATCGCCGTCGCGGTCGGAGTTGAAGGGATTGTCCTCGTGGTTGTTGTAGTCGCGCCGGCGCCAGTCGAAGGCGACGCCGAAATTGCCGCGCTCCAGCCGCTTGTCGATATTGAGCGTCGCGCCCGGCGCCACGTATTCCATACGCCGATCGAGCGTCACCACGTCGAGCGCGCCGGCGATGCGCAGCGACAGCCCCTTCACTTCGTGCGGCAAGAGCGGCAGGCGCGGGCCGGAGCTGACCGACAGCACGCCGGCATCGACCTCGTTCAGATCGAACTGGCGCGAGCCATAGGCCATGGCGCGCGTTTCCCAGGTTTCGCCGTACTGGGTGCCGAAATCGTAGACGTGCTGCAGGCTAGCGGCGATGAAGACGTTCCAGTCCGACTGGCCGGTGGAGTTGTCGTCGAGCTTGGCGTCGATGCCGCCGACCTTGACGTTGCCGGTCGGCGCCGCGTTGGCGTTGGACTGGTAGCGGATGCCCGCCAGCACCGTGCCGGAGAATTTCGACGGCGAGCGCTGCTTCTCGATTTCGGCCAGGAACTGCTCGGCGCGCGCCCGCACCTCGGGCGGCATCTGCGGCGCTTGCAGGGCCGATTGCAGGTAGGAGCGCGCGGCGCCATAGGAGCCCAGGCGGTAATAAAGCACCCCGAGCTCGAGCTGCACGCGCGGCAGGTTGGGATCGATCAGCAGCATGCGCTCGAGCGCGGACACCGCACCTTCCAGATCGCCGGTCTGCGCCGCCAGGGCGGCGAAGGCGAAGGTTTTGTCGAGATTGGCCGGATCGGCCAGCATGGCGGCGAAGGCCGCATCGTATTGCTGTTGCAGGGATGGCGCCGGCGATTGGGCGTGCAGCGGACCCGAATATGCAAGAAGAACGGCGACAAGCGCCGACACGCAGGCTCCCGCCCGACGCGAACGCGCAAAACCCCACATGTATCGATCGCCCCCAAGCGGCCGGATGCGACGATATTAGAGGTATTTGCACGCGAATGCATCCATCGTGCAGAACATAATTAGTTTCTATTTAATACTATATTACGGAAAGGTAACCTGGTACACGGCGAAGGGCAGACGCGGGCGAGCCGCTATTTTGCGCTTCCGGCGCCGTTCGAGGCGAGGGTGGCGGTGGCTCGGGCGTCGCTTCCAGGAATTGCCGCTGCCCGACCCCGGCGGAAAACGATCCGCTCTGCTTTCGAGGTTCAGAGCGGATCCACCGGGTTCGCCCTATTGGCCGGTGATGGTGATGATGGGCGGCGGCCCGACCGGTCCGTTGCGCTGGGCGGCGAAGGTGCCGGCGGCCTTGTAGTTGGTCTCGGTGCTGTTGAGCTTGAAATTGCCCGCCTGGTACAGCGTGGCGTCGGACGGCGAGCGGAAGAAGGCGCCCCAGACCTGGCCCTGCCGGTTGGTGGCGCCGACCGACGTGCCGATGAAGCTGCCGGAGAAATTGCCGGTGCCGGGCGAGCCCGAGGTGCTGCCGGCGTAGTTGGCGCCGTCGAAATTGGTGATCGCCAGCCCGCCGGTGCGGCTGCCGAAGTCCCAGCTCGTGTCGATGCGGCCGACCGCGACGTAGCTGTTGCCGGCGTCGTTCTCGACGTTGCCGACGATGTGGCCGGTATAGGTGGCCGAGCCGGTCAGCGGCAGATCGACGTCGGCGGTGGCGTTGCCGACCACCCAGGTGCCGAGGGTGACGTAGTCGCGCTGGCCGGCGCGCGGGCCGCTGATGTAGTTGAGGTCGGCCTGCCAGTAGCCCCAGGTCAGGTACTGGCACTCGCAGAAGGAGACGCCGGCGGGCAGGAAGTCGGAATCGGCGACGGCGGCCTGCGTCACCATCGACATCTGCGTCACCATCGCCTCGTCGTTGAAGGTGCCGCCCATGATGTCGGCCTGGCGCATGGCGAAACGCTTGTCGTCGATATAGGCCGATTGCTGCTGGTTGGAGGTGCCGCCGGTCGAGCCCCAGTAGAGCGATATCGTGTCGGCCGGCGGCCCGCCGGTCGTCATCTCGAAGAGGCCCGAGACGCGGTTGGTGCTGGGATCCTTGGCGATCTGCACCTGGTCGGGCACGACGTTGTAGACGGCGTAGCTCGACATCCAGCCGCCGTTGTTGTTCTCGACCAGGGCGGCGGTGAAGCCGGTCAGGGTCTCCGCCGTGCGCACCGTGCCGAGATCGGCCGGGGCGTCGGTCGGCCGGCTGACCACCACCGGATAGTTGATGTCGGTGATCTCCAGCGAATCGAAGGGCAGCGCGGCGCCGACCGAGGGCGAGCGCGTGGTGGTCTCGCCGTTGTTGGTGACGCGTTCGGGCACCAGCACCATGTATTCGCCGCTGGGCCCGTAGATCGCCGAGCCGTTCTGCGTCTCCGCCGTCGAAATGTCGGTCGAGTACTTGACCGGCCCGTTCAGGGCGGATTCGCGGATGAAGGCCTGCTGGCCGCCGGCGGCGTAGAGCGCGAAATCCTTGGTCTCGTCGGTGAAGAACACGCCGGTGGCGATCGACAGGTAGGAGGTCTGCGCCTCGCCCTGGCCCTGGATGTTCAAGGTGGCCTGGAACCAGGTGGCGCGCTGGGAGGATTCGCCGCCCACTCCCAGCACCGGCGACCAGGCGATGAGGGCCTTGCCCTGCACCGCGTCGGCCACCACCATGTTGGACGTGGCGTATTCCGACAGGAACGGCGCCTCGTTGCCCGCCAGGGTGGTGAACTCGCGGGCGGCGAAGCCGGTTTCCGGCAGCTCGTTGAGCGCGGTGCGCACGCCGCCGAAGACGAAGTTGCGCCGCCCGTCGGTGTCGGTCTCGCGCACGCGATAGAAATAGAAATCCTCGTTGGGCGACACGAAGCCGCGGCCGGTCAGCGTGCTGCCGCCGTCGCTGGCGACGCCGTCGGTGACGTCGAACTCCATGCCGGGCTGCCACGGCAGGACGGCGCTGAAGCCCGACACGCTGGTCGCCGTCAGCCGGCCCTCGCTCACCGTGGCGCTGGCCAGGAAGGCGTTGTTGGTGGTGTCGCGCGGGGCGTTGACCTCGAAGGCGCTGAACGAGGCGGAGGCGAATTCCGACTGCCGCACGAAGCGCCCCTCGGCGCTGATGGTCGTGACCGGCGGGGGCGGCGGCGGCGGTGGTGGCGGCGGCGGACTGTGGTGCGGCGGCGTGGGCCGGTTCTGCAGCGCGTTGGGATCGGGGCCGCTGCCCAGCGCGCTGGCCGCGCCGGTGAGTCTGTTGGCGACCAGCGCGTTCTGCGGCGCGCCGCTGGTCGGATCGGGCGACAGGTTCGAATTGGCCGGCGGCAGGCCGGAACCGGCCGTGCGCTGCTCGATCGTGCCGCCCTGGCCCGCCGGGCCGGTATTGCCGGCGCCGGATGGCGCCTCGAGCTGCGCGATCGGGCCGACCAGCGAGTTCAGCGGCGCCACGATCGGCGGGGCGGGCGGGCCGTTGCCGGAAAAGGCGATCAGCGAGCCCGGCCGCAGGGCGGTCTCGCTGCCGCCGGGCGTGCTGACGGTGAGCTGCTGGCCGAACATGAAATAGGCCTGCGCCTCGCATTGCGGCGCGGTGGCCGGCGGCGGGCAGTCCGGCGCGTTGACGATGGTGATGCCGCCGCGGATGCCGATGGTGCTGGAGCCGACCTTGATGGTGGCGTCGTTGCTCTTGGTGATCCGCCCGCCGACCAGGCGGAAGATGCCCTTGGTGGCCGACACCGCCAGCTCGCCGGTGCCGGCGCCGGGATCGTAGACGAACTTGTCGATCATCAGGTCGGAGTTGGGGCCCACCGTCAGCGAGGAGCCGTCGAGGAACAGCAGGTGGGCGCGGTCGTTGGCGGCGGTCTGCACCCGCTCGTTGGCGAAGATGTCGATGCCGACCTTCAGGGTGCGCTGCTGCTGCTGCGGCGGGGTGCCCAGCGGGTTGTTGGTGGTCTGGCTGGTGACGCCGACGCGCGCCTGCGCCGGCAGGCCGCCGGCCAGGCATGCCATGGCCACGCCGGCCAGCAGGGTCTGGCGCCAGTCGCCCGTGCGGAACGTGCTCATTCCCGTTCTCCTTCGCGCCGGCCTAGAACCGCCAGGCCAGCGCCGTCATGCCGAACCAGTTGGTGTACTCGTAATTGGGCAGGCTCGAATTGCGCCGCGCATAGCCGCCCTGCGCCACCAGCGAAATCGACTCGGTCAGCGGCAGGCTGCCGGTCAGCGACAGGCGCCAGTCGCGGTCGCGCCGCTTCTCGTCGGGGTCGACCACCGGGTCGGCCTTGTTGTAGTTGGCGCGCAGATGCGAACCGGCGATGACCAGCGCCGTCTTCTGCTCCTTCACGAAGGGCGAGAAATCCAGGTAGACGTTGAACGACAGGCCGAGCTGGATCTCGCCGTAGCTCTCCCACGCCTTGCGGGCGTTGTAGTCGGCGTAGCCGGCGGAGACGGCGCCGGTCAGCCACTGGGCGAAGACGAAATCCCAGCCGATGCGGGCGGAAAGCTCGCGGCCGGTGCGGTCGTCGTTGACCACGTTGTCGGACGTGCTGTTGTAGTTGCGGTGGCGCCAGTCGACGCCCAGCCCGATCACGTCGCGGCCGATCTTCTTGTCCAGCGACAGCGACACGCCGTAGCCGGTGTAGTCGGTGCTGTCGTCCAGCATCACGTAGTCGAGCGCGATGGCGGGACGCAGGCTCAGCCCCTCCACCGCCTTGGGCAGCAGCGCGAAGCGCGGGCCGGTGCTGATCGAGCCCAGCGCCACGTCGACCTCCTGCCGCTCGAACTGGCGCGTCGCGTAGCCGACCGCGCGCGTCTCCCACGCGTCGCCGTACTGGGTGCCCATGTCGAGCTCGTGCAGCGCGTTGAGCGCGACGAAGACGTTCCAGTCCGACGCCGCGGTGGAATTGTCGTCCAGCGTGGCGGGAATGCCGCCCACCCGCACCGTGCCGGTGGGCGCGGCATTGGCGTTGGACTGGTAGCGGATGCCGGTCATCAGCGTGCCGTTGAGCTTGGACGGCGCGCGCTGGCGCTCGATCTCGGCCAGGAAAGTCTCCGCCCGCGCCCGCACGTCGGCCGGCAAATTGGGGGCGGCAAGGGCGGCCAGCAGGTAGGTGCGGGCAGCCTCGAAACTGCCGAGACGGTAATAGAGTACGCCCAGCTCCAGCCGCACGCGCGGCAGGTTGGCGTCGATCAGCAGCATGCGCTCCAGGGCCGAGACGGCGCCTTCCAGATCGCCCACCGCCACCGCCAGTTCGGCGAAGCGGAAGATTTTGTCGAGATTGCCCGGATCGCCCAGCATGGCGGCGAAGGCCGCATCGTATTGCTGGCGCAGCTCGGGCGACGGCGCCTGCGCGGTCTGCAAGGCGGCGTAACGCTCCTGGGCCGCCAGCGAGGTCGCAAAGGAAGCGCCGGCAAGCATCAGCGCGCCGGCCGCCAAGCCAGCGCAAAAGCCTGCTTTCAGGAACCTACCGACCCCCGGCCCGAGCGACAAACGCGTCCCCCGCCCCTCTGAGCTTGCAGCGGCAAGGATAGCTTTTCGGTTGCCGGGCGCAACTGTCGGCTTACGCAAAACCGCGTGATCTCGAAGGAATCTCCCGGATGCGGTGGGAATTTAGCCCGGTTTGCCCAGAAAAGCGTCGTCGACCGGCACTTGCAGCCCCAGCGCCAGCCGGTTGGTGGTGCTGGCCATCGCCACCACCGCCATCAGCTCGGCGAGCTGCGCATCGTCCAGGCCCTTCTGCCGCGCCGCCGCGGTATGCGAGCGGATGCAGTACTCGCAGCCATTGGCGACCGAGACCGCGACATAGATCATCTCCTTGACCAGCGGATCGAGCCGGCCCGGCCCCATCACCTGCTTGACGTTCTCCCAGGTGCGTTGCAGCAGCGCCGGATCGTGCGCCAGCACGCGCCAGAAATTGTTCACGAAATCGGTCCGCCGCGTGGCGCGGATGTCCTCGATCACCGCGCGCGAGGCGGCGGGCATCTGGTCGTCGGACAGGATGGGGAGCAGGGACATGGTTTCCTCGCAAGACTGCAGCGACTGCCATCACTATGGATACCCCGGTCACGCCGGGGCCTGTTTATCCGTCATCGCCCGGCTTGACCGGGCGACCCATTTTTCCGCAACTCCTGCTGCGGCCCAATAGCGGAAAGCAGCGCTGCAGCAGGCATGGATGGCCCGGTTGAACCGGGCCATGACGGAAAACCTCCACTCGTCATCGCCCGGCTCGATGTAAAGCCCGGAGACATCCCTGACAGGTGTTCGGAGACATGCCTTACACATTGGCCTGGGGTGTCTGGTCGTTGAGATCGATGGCAGCGATCTGGTGGGCACCGCCGCCATGAATGCGCCGCGGCAATCGCTACGGCTGCAGCCGATAGCCGCCCTTGTCGGTCACCAGCAGCGCCGCCTGCGAGGGGTCGCGCTCGATCTTCTGGCGCAGCCGGTAGATGTGGGTCTCCAGCGTGTGGGTGGTGACGCCGGCATTGTAGCCCCAGACCTCGTTCAGCAGCGTCTCGCGCGGCACCGGCTTCTCGCCGGCGCGATAGAGGTATTTCAGGATCGCCGCTTCCTTCTCGGTCAGCCGCACCTTCTTCTTGCCGCCCTTCTCCAGCAGCATCTTCGCCGCCGGCTGGAACTCGTAGGGGCCGATGGTGAGCACCGCGTCCTCGCTGCGCTCGTGCTGGCGCAGATGGGCGCGCAGGCGGGCCAGCAGCACGGTGATGCGGAACGGCTTGGTGACGTAGTCGTTGGCGCCCGATTCCAGGCCCAGGATGGTGTCGGCGTCGGAGCCGGCCGCCGTCAGCATGATGATGGGCGCGCGCACGCCCTGCCGGCGCAACAGCTTGCACAGATCGCGCCCGTCCATGTCGGGCAGGCCGACATCGAGGATCACCGCTTCGAAATGATCGCCCCGCGCCAGCTCCAGCGCCTGCGCCGCGGTGCCCGCCTGCACGCAGACGAATTCCTCGTGCAGCCCAAGCTGCTCGGCCAGGGCGACGCGCAGGGCCTCCTCGTCGTCGACCAGCAGCAGCTTGCGGCCCTTGCCCATGCTCTCCTCTCGTTCGGCGCGCTTATAGCACGGAACCGGTTTCCACCAGCCGCTGCAAGCGCGCAAACAGCGGCGCGCCGCGACCGTCCAGCGTCTCCAACACGGAAAAGTGATTGTGTCCGGCCAGCTCGATCTCGCCCGGCCGCCAGCCATAGCGGCGACACGCGGCGGCGAAATCGCGCTGCTGGCGCACGAACTCGGGCAGCTCCGCCGCGCCCACCGCCAGCAGCAGCGGCGCCAGCGCGCTCGCATCGGACGGCAAATGATGGATCGGCGACAAAGCGCGCGCTTCGGCCGCATCCAGCCGCAGCGCCTCGTTGACATAGGCCAGCCGCACCGGCTCCAGCTCGTAGAGGCCGGAAATGCTCAGCCCGCCCTTGATCGCCTCGGCCGGCAAGCCATACCGCGTCCAGTCGGTCAGCAGCAGCATGGCGGCCAGGTGGCCGCCGGCGGAATGGCCGCCGACGAAAATGCGGCTGGCCGCGAAGCCCAGCTCGCCGGCCTGGCGGTAAAGCCAGACGACGCCCTCGCGCACCTGCTGCGTCAGCCGCGTCATCGAGACCGTCGGGCACAGATCGTAGGTCATGGCGGCAAAGGCGATGCCGGCCTCGACCAGCGGCGCGGCCATGAAGGAGAACGGCTTGTTGTCCAGCGACTGCCAGTAGCCGCCATGGATGAAGACGAAGAGCGGCGCGTCGGCGCGCGCGGCGGGGAAGAAGTCGAGCTTCTGGCGCGCGTCCCGGCCGTAAGCCAGGTCCAGTTTCGGCCGCAGCGTGGCGCGCGCCCGCTCGCTCGCCGCCATGTAGCGGTTCACGATGTCCATGAAATGCGGGACATGGGCGCGGTTGTTGTAGGCGGCGTCCAGCGCCGCCTGGGTGAAATCGCGGTAGACCAGGCTCATGCCCGATCATGTCCCGGCTGGGGCCGGCCATTCAACAATGCCGCGCCCGCCATTCCTTTGCCGGCATTGACCTTTATACGGCAGGCGCTCATCTTCCGCTCAACGGCGGGCAACCGGCTTCGCGGCGCGGCGCACACCGGAATTTTTGAGGTATTTCAATACGATGCCCGAATCCATGGCGCCCCTGACCAACCCGACCTCGGCCACCGGGCCGCTGGGCATGGTCGAGCGCGCCATGGCCGAGCTGCGCCGCGGCGGCATCGTGGTGCTGCGCGATCCCACCGGGCATGCCGCGCTGATCGCCGCCGCCGAGGGACTGACCGGCGAGGTGCAGCGGCGCATCACCGGGCTGGTCGCCTCCTCGCCCTACCTGCTGCTGACCGAGCCGCGCGCCCGCACGCTTGCGATCGACGTGCCGCCGCATCTGGTGGCGCAGATGCGCGAGACCAACACGGTGGCGCTGTCCATTCCCGTCGGCGTGGCGGCGGAGATCCTGTCCGACGTCGCCGACCCGCGCGCCGATCCCAAGAAGGTGGGCCGGCATTTCTCGCGGCCGGTGGCGCCGCCCTCCTCCGCCGTCGCCAAGGCGGCGATCGAGCTGGCCAAGCTGGCCCGCCTGCTGCCCGCCGTGCTGATGGGCCCCATGGCGCTCGACCGGCGCAACCAGTTGCGCGCCTGGGCGCGCGAGCAGGACCTGATCTATGTCGAGACCGACGCCATCGCGCTCTACGAGGAGCTGGCGGCGCAGACGCTGAACCCGGTGGCCGACGCGCGCGTGCCGCTGGAGGCGGCCGAGAACGCCCGCATCGTCGCCTGGCGCCCGCGCGACGGCGGCAAGGAGCATCTGGCCATCGTCATCGGCGAGATCGATCCCACCGGCCCGGTGCTGGTGCGGCTGCATTCGGAATGCTTCACCGGCGACCTGCTGGGCAGCCTGCGCTGCGACTGCGGCGAACAGTTGCGCGGCGCCATCGCCGAGATCGCCCGCGCCGGCTCGGGCGTGCTGCTCTATCTGGCGCAGGAGGGCCGCGGCATCGGCCTGGTCAACAAGCTGCGCGCCTACCAGCTCCAGGACGGCGGCTTCGACACCATCGACGCCAACGAGCAGCTCGGCTACGACGCCGACGAGCGGCTGTACCGGCCGGCGGCGGTGATCCTCGCCAGCATGGGCATCCGCCAGGTGCGACTGATGACCAACAACCCCGCCAAGCTGGGCCAGCTCGGCCAGTTCGGCATCGAGGTGGTCGAGCGCGTGCGCCACGTCTTCCCGGCCAACGGCCACAACGAGAACTACCTGCGCACCAAGGCCACCCGCGCCGGCCACATGCTCTGACGCCGACACGGGAGCCCGCCGGCGCCGCATGACCGTCCGCATCGAGCCCTACGCGCCGCAGCACCGGCTGTCGCTGATCGAGATGATCCTGGCCATCCAGCAGGACGAGTTCGACCTGCCCATCACCTATGGCGAGCAGAAGGACCTGCACGACATCAACGCCGCCTACCGCATCGGCGCCGGCCAGTTCTGGGTGGCGCAGGCGCCCGACACGCCGGCCGATTTCGTGGTCGGCTCGCTCGGCCTGCACGATCTGGGCGCCGACGCCCAGGGCCGCCGCGCCGGCGCCCTGCGCAAGATGTTCGTGCGGCCGAAATACCGCGGCGGCGGGCGCAACGGCGCCGCCACCCTGCTGCTGGCGACGCTGGAAGCGCATGCCAGGCGCAACGGCATCGCCGCCCTGTTCCTGGGCACCACCGAGGCCTTCAAGGCCGCGCATCGCTTCTACGAGAAGAACGGCTACGCGCCGGTGCCGCCCGAGCGCCTGCCGGCCAGTTTCGTGCGGCTGGCCCTCGATACGCGCTTCTACGGCAAGGAGCTTTAGCTGGGCCGTGCGCGCGCCGGCATCAGGTTGGATTTCTCGTAGGAGAGGACCACCGTGCCGTCGTCCTTGTAGGCTTCCGTCACCAGCGTGACGATGCCCTGCCCCGGCCGCGACTTGGAGGGACGCACCTCCTTGACCGTGCTGCGGGCATAGAGCGTGTCGCCCGGGAACACCGGCGCCGACAGCTTGATGCTGTTCCAGCCCAGATTGGCGATGGTGTTGAACAGCACGTCGTCCGACACGATGCCGGCCACGATCGAGAGCGTCAGCAGCGAATTGACCAGCGGCTTGCCGAACTCGGTCGAGCGGGCGGCGAAGCTGTCGCAATGCAGCGGGCTGGTGTTGACCGTCAGCAGGCTGAACTGGATGTTGTCGGCCTCGGTGACGGTGCGGCCCAGCCGGTGCTCGTAGACGTCGCCGGGCTTGAAATCCTCCAGGAACAGGCCGGGATTGGCGGTGCGGGCGCCGGGCTGGCGCGGGCGGGTGGCGGATTTCATGCGATCGACTCCACTTGACGGAACGTTTCCTCCGTCATCCTGAGCGCAGCGAAGGATCTTCCCTCCGCGTCACCGGATTTGGCTTGAAGCAGGACGCTTCGCTACGCTCGGCACGACGGAAATTCTCTCACTTCACGTTCTGCGGCAGAAAGAGCGCCATCTCCGGGAAGACGCACAGCAGCAGCAGCATCACCAGGCAGGCGCCGACATAGGGCAGGATGCCCTGGAACACTTCCTCCAGCGTCACCAGGTCGCCGGCCGCCGCTTTGATGACGAAGCAGTTGATGCCGACCGGCGGGGTGATGGCGCCCAGTTCGCACAGCACCACGACGTAGACCCCGAACCAGATCGGATCGAAGCCCAGCAGGCGGGCCGCCGGCTCGATCACCGGCAGGGTGACGGCCAGCATGGCCGGCGCGTCCATCAGCATGCCCAGCACGATGTAGATGACGGTGATGATGACCAGCACCACCCAGCGATTGACGTCGAGCGTGGTGAGGAACTGGCCGATCAGGCTGGAGAGGCCGGAGAACACCAGGAAACGAGAGAAGATCAGGGCGCAGATGATGATGCCGAAGATCATGGCCGTCATCTGCACCGTGTCGATCAGCGCCTGCTTCAGCTCGATGCCCTTGACCCCGCGCTGGCGGATCACCGCCATGATAAAGGCCATCACCGCGCCGATGGCGCCGGCCTCGGTCGGGGTGAAGACGCCGTAATAGAGGCCGACCGTGATGGCGCCGACCAGCAGCACCAGCGGCCCCACCAGGTGCAGCGAGATCAGCTTGTCCTTCCAGGTGAAGAACTGCTCCACCCGCGGCGCCAGATGCGGCTTCAGCAGCACGGTGAAATAGGTCGCAGCACAGATCAGCACCGCGAAGACGATGCCCGGGACGACGCCGGCCAGCAGCAGCTTGCCGATGCTGATATTGGCCAGGATGGCGTAGATCACCATCAGCGCCGAAGGCGGGATCAGCACCGCCAGCGTGCCGGAGATGGCGATCGAGGCGGCGGCCAGGCGCTTGTCGTAGCCGTGCTTGATCATCTCCGGCAGCGCCAGCTTGGTGAACAGCAGCGCCGTCGCCACCGACGAACCGGAGGGCCCGCCGAAGGCGGCGGCGGCGCCGGTGGTGGCGATGGCCAGCCCGCCCGGCATGCGGCCGAACCATTTCACCGCCACCTCGAACAGGTCGTGCCCCAGCCCGGCGCGCATGGCGAAGTAGCCCATGAGCAGGAACATGGGGATGACGCTGAAATGGAAGCTGGAGGAGGTGGCGAAGAAGATGGTGCTGAGGGTCGAGGTGGCGCCGGAGAAACCCGACAGCGCCAGCAGCCCCAGGCTGCCGACCAGCCCCAGCGAGATGAAGATGTTGACGCCGAAGGTGATCAACACCACCAGCAGCGAGACGCCCAGCATGCCGACCAGCGTCTCATCCATGGAGCAGGTGCTCCTCGATCGGGTTGGCCGGGGTCTGCGGCATGGGCGCGACGATGGTGTGCACCACGTCGAGCACGAACTGGCAGGTCAGCAGCACCATGGCGATGAAGACGGCGAGCTTGGACGGCCAGATCTCGAAGCGGATCACGCCCCACACGGTCTCGCCGCTGTCGTAGGCGGTGCGCGCGTCGATGGCGGTAGCGTAGGCGATCCAGACGAAGAGCAGCAGGCCACAGAACAGCGCCAGCAGCTCGCACAGCCGCCGCATCCGGGGGCCGAAGCCGTGCACCAGCATGTCGACCTTGATGTGGCCGCGGCGGAATTGCGTATAGGCCAGCGGCAGCAGCACCACCAGCGGCATCAGCGCGCCGGTGATCTCGACCGTGCCCTGCAGCGGCGCGTTGAAGATCTTGCGCGACAGGGCGTCGAAATTGACCATCCACATCAGGACGAACAGGATCACGCCGTTGCCCAGCGCCAGCCATTCCAGCGCCCGGCCGACGCCCTGGTAGAACCGCTCGAACCGCTCCATCGCCCGTTCTCCCCCGCCCGTTCTCCCTCTCGCCGGACGACGCTCATGCCGCGCCGTCCGGCCTCGTTTTCCAGGACGGGCAGCCTACTTCACGGCCAGCCGCTGCACGATCGGCTCGGGATCGACGCCCAATGCGCGCGCCCGGTCGGACCATTCCTTGTGCAGCTTCTTCAGCTCGTCGCTGGCGGCGATGGCGGCGGAGAACTCGGCGGCGGGGAACGGGATGACCTCGACCTTGCCGGTGTCCTTCCAGCGCTTGCGCACCTGCACTTCCTGCACGTTGGAGAGCGCGATGTAGCGCACCAGGTGCTCGCGGCCGATGCTTTCAAGCTCGGTCTGGACCTCCTTGGGCAGCGCCTTGAACTTGTTGGTGTTCATGGCGATGAAGTGGCCGTAGGACACCACGCCCAGCGGGATGTCGATGTAGTACTTGGCGACCTCGTCGAGCTTGAAGCCGGAGGCCAGCACCGGCCCGATCGGCGAGCAGTCGATGATCTTGCGCTCCAGCGCCTCGTAGGTGTCGTTGGTGGTGACGTTCATCGGCACCGCGCCCAGCGCCTTGACCACCGCCGGCAGTCCGAAGCCGAAGGCGCGGATGCGCAGGCCCTTGAGGTCGGCGACCGACTTCACCGGCCGGGTGCAGATCAGCCCGTAGGCCTCGATCGGCCGGAAGCTCAGCACCTTGAGATTGAGCTTCTCCATCTCGGCCGAGAAGGCGGGGATGGTGTCGTGCCAGAACTGCATCAGCATGGCGCCCTCGATCGCGGAGGTGCGCTGCGGCTGGATGTAGGAGATGGCGTTGTTCAGCAGCATCTGGTCGGGGAAATAGGGCACGATGATGTCGCCCATGTCGCCCAGTCCCTTGCCGACGGCGTTGGGAATCTCGTTGGGGCCGGCCACCGAGCCGCCCCAGTGGATGCGCGCCTTCCACTCGCCCTTGGTGCGCCGCGACAGCTCGTCGGCGAACCATTGCATCGAGATCTGCTGCGCGTCGCCGGCCGATTGCGGCTTGTAGGTGACCCAGTTCAGCGTCTCGGCCGATGCCGGCGCCGGCGGACCCGCCAGCCACAGCGCCGCCGCGGCGGCCAGTCCAAATGCAAGTTTGCGTCCCATGATTTCCTCCCGATGGTTTTGCGCGTTTGCGTCAGCGATGCTCCACTACTCTATCGGCCCTTGAACCGCGCCGGCCGCTTCTCCAGCAGCGCGTTGATGCCTTCCAGATGGTCGTCGGTGCGGTGCGCCAGCGACTGGTAGGCGGCGGTGACCTCGAGCTGGGTGTTCAGCTCGACCAACTGGCTCTGGCGCAGCAGCTTCTTGGCCATGCGCAGCTGGTGCGGCGGGTTGGCGGCGATGCGGCGCGCCAGGTCCAGCGCCTCGTCCATCAGCCTGGCGGCCGGCACCACGCGCGACACCAGCCCATAATCGGCCGCCGTCTGCGCGTCGATCACGTCGCCGGTGAAGGTCATCTCGCAGGCGCGCGACAGGCCGACGGCGCGCGGCAGGAACCAGGTGCCGCCGGTGCCGGGGATGATGCCGAGCTTCAGGTAGGTCTCGCCGAAGCTGGCCTTGTCCGAGCCCAGACGGATGTCGCACATGCAGGAGATGTCGCAGCCGCCGCCGATGGCAGCGCCGTTGACGGCGGCGATGATCGGCACTTCGAGCTGGTTGAAGGCGCGGGCGATCTGCTGGATGCCGTCGCGGTAGAGCGCCTGGATGGCGGCGGCGGGGCCGATATGCGGGCCGTAGATGTCCTGCATCACCTTGACGTTGCCGCCGGCGCAGAAGGCCTGGCCGGCGCCGGTCAGCACGATGGCGCGCACCGACAGGTCGGCGTTGATCTCGCGGAACCGGCTGGGGAACTCCAGCATGTCGGCGACCTCGATCAGCGCGTTGCGCTGCTCGGGCCGGTTCATGGTCAGCACCACGACGTGCTCGCCGATCCGCTCGTATTTCAGATACTCGCCCATACGCTCCCCTTCGCCACGCTACTTGCCGCGCCACACCGGCTTGCGGCCTTCCTTGAAGGCGGCCGCGCCCTCGCGCGCATCCTCGCTGTCGTAGGCGCGGGCGAAGATCTGCTGCGCGGTGCGCAGCGCCGCCCCCCGCCCCATCTCCGCCGCCGCATAGACCATGGCCTTGGCGCCCTGCACGCTGAGCGGCGCGCAGGCGACGATGTCGGCGGCCAGCTGGCGCGCCTTGGCCATCAGCTGGTCGGCCGGCACGACGTGGTTGACCAGGCCGATCTCATAGGCGCGCTGGGCGGAGATGGCGTTGCCGGTCAGCAGCAGCTCCAGCGCCACTTTCTGCGGCACCATGCCGTGCAACCAGGCGCCCCAGTGCGGCGCGCGGCCGAAACGCGCCTCGGGCAGGGCGAAGGTGGCGTTCTCGGCCGCGACGGCAATGTCGCACATCTGCACGAAGAACCAGCCGCCGCCATAGGCCAGGCCGTTGACGGCGGCGATCACCGGCTTGCCGACCGAAACGTTGTCGCCGAGAAACGGCAGGAACTGGGTCTGCGCGCCGGTGGCGGCGGCGAGATCGCGGCCGGCGCAGAAGGCGCGCGGGCCGGCCCCGGTCAGGATGGCGACGCGGATATCGGGATCGGCCTCGACCCGTTCCCAGGCCTGCAACAGGCCCTCGCGCATCTCGTTGTTGATGGCGTTCATCTTCTTCGGCCGGTTCATGGTGATCGTGGCCACCCCGTCGGCGGCCTCGAACAGCAGGGCGGCCTCTTCCGCCGGCACGCTCATTTCTGGCGCTCCCGGAAGCGGCGGCTGGCGGCGCCGCCGGGCATCATGGGCGGCGCCCGGTAGCGCGGCGGCGTGCGCGACAGATGCAGCGGGTTGCCCATGACGGCGATGTCGCCGAACTCCGTCTCGCTCATGCGCGCCACCAGTTCGCGCGCCACCACCTGCTGGTCGTTCAGCACCTCGCCAATGTCGTTGATCGGCCCGCACGGCACGCCGTCGGCCGACAGCACCTCGATCCAGTGTGCGCGGGGCTGCTTGGCGAAAGCTTCCTTCAGCATCGGCATCAGCGCGTCCTTGTGGGCGACGCGCTGCTCGTTGCCCCGGAAGCGGCCGTCCTCGGCCAGGTGCGGCAGGCCCAGGCGCTGGCACATGCGGGCGAATTGCCGGTCGCTGCCCACCATCAGCATCACATGGCCGTCGGAGCAGGGCATGACGCCGCCGGGCACCACGGTGGGATGCTCGTTGCCGGTGCGCTTGGGCACGTGGCCGGAATGGTAGTAGGCCGCGGCCATGGTCGACAGCGAGGTGACTTGCGTGTCGAGCAGCGAGATGTCGATCCACTGCCCCTCGCCGGTGCGGCGGCGATGGTGCAGGGCGATCATGATGCCGGCCACGGCGTAAACGCCGGTCATCAGGTCGATCACCGGCACGCCGCTCTTCTGCGGCCCGCCGCCCGGCTTGTCGTCGGCCTCGCCGGTGACGCTCATCATGCCGCCCACCGCCTGCATGATCGAATCGTAGCCGGCGCGGCTGGCATGCGGGCCGGTCTGGCCGTAGCCGGTGATGGAGCAGAACACGATGCCCGGATTGATCTTGCGCACCGACTCGTAGTCGAGGCCCCATTTCTTCAAGCCCCCGACCCGGAAATTCTCCACCAGCACGTCGGCCTGGCGCGCCAGTTCCAGCACCTCGGCGCGGTCGGCGGGCGAATTGAAATCGATGGCGATCGAGCGCTTGCCGCGATTGGCGCAGCAGAAATAGGAGGAGACCCGCTCGCCGGTCTTGTCGCGGTAGAAGGGCGGTCCCCAGGCGCGCGATTCGTCGCCGGCGCCGCGCTGCTCGACCTTCAGCACGTCGGCACCGAAATCGGCCAGCATCTGGGTGCACCAGGGGCCAGCCAGGATCCGGGTCAGATCCAGCACGCGGATGTCGGATAACGGTTCGCTGGCGCGGTCCATGGCCCCGGCACTGCCTCCCTGCTTGCCCGCTTTCGCAGTTGCGAGCATCCTTATTGCCAAGGTCCGGCTGGCCTATTCGCCCGCGCCCGTGCAGGTGCGAGCAAACGCGACGGCGCCGGATGCGGCTGTTGTGCTGCCCCTCGGTCGGCAGGCAGTATCGAGGCAAGCCAAGCGGCGCGGCTAATACCGATTTCGTTGGGCCGCCATTGAGGAATCGAATTGCCATGGAACTGCGGCAGCTTCGCTACTTCATCGCCATCGCCGAGGAAGGAAGCTTCACCAAGGCCGCCGCCCGCCTGCATCTGTCGCAGCCGCCGCTGTCGCAGCAGATCAAGAGCCTGGAGAGCGAACTGGGCGTGCAGCTCTTCCGCCGCATGCATGACGGGGCGCTGCTGACCGAGGCCGGGCAGTGCCTGCTGCGCGAGGCGCGCAAGATCGTCGGCCAGGTCAACTACGCCATGCGCGAGGTGGTGCAGACCGGCGCCGGCGAGAAGGGCAAGGTGCGGCTGGGGTCGGTCGGCGCGGCGTTCTTCTCGGTGCTGCCGCTGATCGTCGAGCACATCACCGAGCGGCTGCCCGAGATCGAGCTGGAGCTGATCGAGACCGGCGCCAACGAGCAGATCGCCGGCCTGGAGCGCGGCGAGATCGATCTCGGCATCGTCCACCTGCCGATCGCGGTGCAGGCGCTGGAGCAGTCGACCATCTTCTCCGAATGCTATTCCGTCATCCTGCCGCTGGGCCATCCGCTGAGCGGCAGCGAGACGCTCGATCTCGCCAGCCTGGCGCAGGAGCGCTTCATCCTGTTTCCGCGCGAGCGCGCGCCGGCGCTCTACGACAACATCGTCGCGGTGTGCCAGGACGCCGGCCTGCAGCCGCACGTGACGCATCATTGCCGCCAGCTCTCGGCCATCGTGCAGATGGTGTCGCTGGGCCTGGGCATGACGGTGGTGCCGCGCTCGCTGCATCGCGCCTGCCTGGGCCGCGTCGCGGTGATCGACCTACCCGACAGCCGGCCGGCCGAGCTGGGCCTGATCTGGCGCGCGCCCGAGACTTCGGCCACCCGAAACATCAAGCAGCGCATCATCGACCTGACCAGCAACCTGTTGATCGCGCAGACCGGCGAGCGCGCCGCCGGCTAGGACTCGTCACCCGTCTAGGCAGTCGTGGCGAGCGCCTGTCCGACGCGCAGCAGATTGCCGCTGGGATCGAAGACGTAGAATTCGCGCATGCCCCAGGGCTTGTCCTCGGGCCGCGTGATGCGGGCCTCGGGCGCCTGCGCCCGCCAGCGCTGCGACAGCGCATCGGCATCGGCGCAGCGCACGTAGCAGCCGGTGGCCTCGGCGATGGCGCGATCGTCGGTGAGCCAGAAATGCAGCTCCGGCCCGGCCGCGCCGTGACGCAGCAGCAGATAGTCGTCGTACCGCGCCACCAGGGTGAAATCCAGCCGCCGGTAGAACTCGAGCGTGGCATCGAAATCGAGCGCCGCCAGCAGCGCCACGATGCTGTTCGGTGCGGGAATCCCAAGGTTTGTCATGCGAATAATTCTCGCTTGCAGAGAAACGCCCGGCAAGCCCCGCCTCTATTGCCGCAGCCGGTATTTTGCGCCTTCCCGCCGCCGCGCGGGCGCGCTATATGCCGGCCATCCATCGGGGAGTAGCCGCCCGCATCTCTAGCGGGGCCCGCGTCAACACACTTGAGCGACCGCAACGGACGCTCATGGCGCCGGCAGGAGCGACAGCTTCTGGCGAGACCGCTGGCATCGTCTTTCCGGAGATCGGGTGCGCAAGCCCGGGTCGGGCGGGAAAGGCGACGCCACGGTCATGGTCGCGCCCGGCCCCGGAGATTTTCCTTGGAAGCCTTCCTCGCCTCCACCGCGGCGGTGGCGCTGGCCGAAATCGGCGACAAGACGCAGTTGCTGGCGCTGTTGCTGGCCAGCCGCTACCGCAAGCCGCTGCCCATCGCCGCCGGCATCCTGCTCGCCACGCTGCTGAACCATGCGCTGGCCGCCTGGGGCGGCACGCTGCTGGCCGGCCTGCTCGACGGGCCCTGGCTGCGCTGGATCGTCGGCCTCTCCTTCCTCGCCATGGCGGTCTGGACGCTGATCCCCGACCGGCTGGAGGCCGGCGAGAACGGCCGCTTCGACCGCCACGGCGCCTTTCTCGCCACCGCCATCTGCTTCTTCCTGGTCGAGATCGGCGACAAGACGCAGATCGCCACCGTGGCGCTGGCGGCCAAGTACCACGCCATCGTCGCCGTCACCGCCGGCACCACGCTGGGCATGATGCTGGCCAACATGCCGGTGCTGTGGCTGGGCAATGCCGCCGCCGGTCGCCTGCCGCTGCAATGGATCCGGCCGGCGGCCGCGCTGCTGTTCGCCGCGCTGGGCGGGGCGGCGCTGGTTTCGGCCTTGAGCTAGGTCCTCAGTTGACCGGCTCCTCGATCAGCACCACGTCGGAGGGCACGATGCCGCCCTTGATGTCGAGGCGGTCGCCGACCACCGGCAGCAGGATGTTGTGATCGCCGATGAACAGGCGCAGCGCAGCGCCCTTCACCGCCGCCGCTTCCCTGTCGCCGGTCGCCTGCCACAGCATCAGCCGGCCGCCCTGCACGGCGTTGGGCTTGTCGGCCTCCCAGCTCATCCGCACCTCGCGATACTTGTCGTCGATGCGGCCGTCCTTGCGCTGCAGCACCTTGATGCGCTGCATGGGCACGGCGGGCGAGGCATAGGTGATCAGCGCCAGCGAGTTGCCGCTCTTCAGCACCGTCTCGTGGGTGGCGGAATAGACGCCGTGCACGGCCACGAAGCGGTAGCCCAGCGGGCCGGTGTTGGGAATCTCGATGCTGAGCACCTGGGCGGCGGGGCTGGGACCGGAGGCGGTGTACAGAACCTTGCCGGTGGCGGCCGAGACGGCGGTATAGGAATTGCCCGCGCCGCAGCAGCCATAGGTCGGGATCATCAGCCGCTCGCCCGAGATCCAGGCCTCGTGCCCGCCATAGGCGCCTTCCCAGGCCGCCTCCTGCGCGCCGTCCGGCTTCACCCGCCAGGCGCGGGCGCGCACCGTGCCCTCGGCGCCCTCGCGGGCGGTGCTGCGCGTGACCTGCGATTCGAACTGCACGATCAGGCCGCGCTCGGCCGGCGCCATCGGGTTGTGCGTGACATAGGCGAACTCGGTGTTGTGCGCGACCCAGGTGACGGTGTCGCCCGCCACCGTCACCTCGATGCGCGAGCCGCCCTCGCGCGGCTGCGCCACGGCGGCAAGCGGAGCCAGAAGCGGCGCCAGCAGCGCCAGGCCAGTCAAGCAGACGAGACGCAGGCAGACGAGACGCAGGCAAACGAGACGAGGGAACGGCATGGGATTCTCCCGCCGGCGGACGCGGCGGGAGAATTATAGAGCATGGCATGGCGAAAATAAGAAACGGCGGCGCCAGTCGTGAAGAATGGCGCCGCCGTCTGCCGACCGACCGCCGTTCTTAGAGCGGATTCACATGATTTGCTCTAGCGGAAACGGTTGTCGTCCCAGCGATTGTAGCGGGGATCGCGCCAGCGCCAGTCATTGGCCCAACGCTTGTCTTCGCGCATCGCCTGGCGCGTTTCGGCGATCGCCTGGTTGACGTGGCGCAGCGCCTGCAACCGGCTGGGCTCGCGGCCGCCTTCCGACAGTTCCTGGCGCGCCCGCACCAGCAGATCCAGCGCCTGGCCGTATTCGGCGCCGCGCGCGGCCTGCGCCGGGCTGGCGCCGACGGCGGCCAGGCCGACAGTGGCGGCGCCGATGGCGGCCACGCCCAGCATCTTGCGGCGCGAAACGGAAGTGGATTGGCTCATCGCGTCCTCCTCGAAAGAAAACGGCCGCGTCGACACCGCGGCGACGGCCGACGGACCTAAGTTCGGGTCCGTGAAGATTTCTACGAGGCGGGATTTCGCGGCATCCCCGGCCGAATCTTCCGGCCGCGACGGGAACCGCCACGATCGCGCCACGATCACGGGGCGAATTTTTCGGCGTTAGCGGCGCTGCGGCCGCGGGGTGGCCATCTTGATGTGGCGCATGGCCTCTTCGACCGACTCCTCGCTGCCGAAGAAGAAGTTCCAGAACTGCTGGTTGCCGACCAGCCCGTTATAGAGCCGGTTGCCGCGCATCATCGCCGGCATCGGATCGGCGCGCCGCGCCACCGCGTCCTTGGCCTCGACGCGGATGCTCTCGATCAGGATCAGGGCGGTGTTGTCGTATTGCCGGCGCGGGCGATCCTGCGGCCAGCGCACCTGGCCGGTGCGCACGAAATTCTCCTGCCAGTCGAAATAGGCGTCGATCTCGCGCGTCAGCTCGGCGTTGAGCGCGGTCCAGTCCTGCGCGCTGGGCCCGCGCGTGCCCAGCCGCCGCGCCTGGGCGGCGAGGTCGGCCTTCGGCACGCTGCCGGACAGGTTCTTGTTCAGCTGCGAGCGGATGCTCCACATCAGCCAGCGCCGATAGATGTATTCCTGCGTGGCGGCCAGTTGCTCGCCGAACTGCTCGGTGGCGCCGCGCGGCGGCGCAAGCTGCGCCCGCGCCGCCAGCGGCAGGGCCGCCACGAGCAGCGCCAGGAGGAGTGCGGTTCTAGCCGCGCCAGGTGCCATTGCACCGCATCTCGCTGCCGGTCGAGCGGAAGCTGCCGTCGCCGCGCAGCGTGCCGTTCTGGTTCCAGCTCATCTGCCCGGCCATGGTGACGGAAACGACCAGATCCGAGGCCATGGCGACGGTGCCGGTGGCGTTGATGGCGCCGTTCGGCTGCATGGAACCGCGCACCGTGGCGGCCGCGCCGTCGACGAAGGCGGCGGTGACGTTGCGCTGCGCATCGATCTGCATGCTGAAGCGGCCATTGGCGGGAAAGGTCGTCTCCTTATAGGTGCACTGTCCGCTCCAGGCTCCGGACACCGTGCCTTGCGCCCTTTGGATGTTGGCGGTGTTGACGGCAGGCGCCTGAGGCAACGGCCGTTCGCCGCCCGGCGGGCGCAAGGGAGGCTGGTTGGGATTGGTCTTCTCGACATAGGCGATCTGGTCGCGCAGGCATTCGCTCATGCCCACGCCATAAGCGAACCAGCCGATCATGCGCCGGTTGATCCCGTTGAGCACGCTGCGCGCCGTCTTGAGCTCCGCTTCCGCCGCATCGCGGGCCAGGCGATTGGTGTTCTGCGCCACGCTGACGCCGATGGCCGTCGCCCTTTGCTTGCTGATCAGCCCTTTGCCTTCCGCCTTTTCCCAGGCCGTGGCTTCGGCAAAGGAGGCCGCCGCCAGCGTGTCGTTCAGACGCTCCAGGTCCTGCTCCGCTTTGGTCACCAATTGAACGGCCTTCTGCCGCACCTCGGCGTAGTGCTTGAGCACGTTTTGCGTGGCGTTCAGGAGGTCTTGTTCCGAGTCCTTGAGTTCCTGTCGATCCTTGACCGTCCAGACCTCGGCGCAATCCTCCATCAGATTGCGGGCGGCGACGTTGCCCTCCTCGAATTGCGGTTTGGGCTTCTGGGCATGGGCCGGCAGCGCCAGGAGCGCGGCGATCGCAATCGGTAGAAAGCGCGACAGGCCCATGTCGTCTCCCCCAGGGCACCGGCCGGAAAACAGTATAGTCGCGCAAGGCAACCGGCAAAAGCCGAAGCTTTGCGGCGCCGATATTTTGTCGATTCCGCGGCTATTTCATCGCGCTAGGCCACGTCGCGGCCTGCCGGAACCGCTCGCGATTCCGGCAAACCGGCGGAAAGTCGCGCGCTATCCTTGCGGATAGAGTCGCTATTGCGGCCGGTTCATCGGCCGGTTCTCGGTCCAGTCGAAAGTGCCGTTGTCGCGCTCCTGCACCGCTTCCTTCCAGCCGCGCTCCTCGGCGCGCTTCTTGAAGTTCAGCCCTTCTTTGGTGTGGCGCGTGATGCCGTCGAACAGCGTGGCGATCATCTGCGTGTTGTGCAGGCCCATGTTGTCGTAGGCCTGGTTGATCATCAGCTTCTGCATCATCAACTGGTTCTGCGGCACGCCGGCCATGCGCTCGGCCATGGCTTCGACTTCTTCGTCCAGCGTCGCCGCCGGCACCGCCTTGTAGACCAGCCCCATCGCCGCCGCCTCGACGCCGGTGATCTTGTCGCCGGTGAACAGCATGCGCTTGGCCTTCTCCGCCCCCAGCCGGTAGACCCACATCGCCGTGGTCGGGCAGCCCCAGACGCGGGTCGGCATGTAGCCGATGCGCGCGTCCTCGGCCATGAAGATGAGGTCGGAGCACAGCGCGATGTCGGAGCCGCCGGCCACGGCGTAGCCGTGCACCTTGACGAGCACCGGCTTGTAGGAGCGCCACAGGCTCATGAACAGCTCGGTGTTGCGCATCATGAACTTGTAGTCCTGCATCGGGTCCCACGGCATCTTCTGGGTGATGTCGTTGGTGCCGGTGGCCTGCGCGTAGTAGGTCAGGTCGTAGCCGGCGCAGAACGCCTCGCCCCGGCCGCTCAGCACGATAACGTGCACCTTGGCGTCCTCGTTGGCGCGGCGCACGCACTCGGCCAGGTCGTGCGGCAGCTCGTCGTTGATGGCGTTCAGCACCTTCGGCCGGTTCAGCGTGATGCGCCCGATCCGCCCGTCGCTCTCGTACGTCACCGTATCGCCCATGGTCCCCTCCTTTGTTTCTGAACAGTGTTCAGCATTGTGCCCGGCCGGGCGCAAAAGGCAAGGCCGGCGCCAGGCGGCGCGACCGCCCCTATTCGGCCAGGGCGCGGAAGGTCAATTCGATGTGGCGGTCGAGCAATTTGGCCGGATCGGCGTCGAGCCGGCTGAGCCGGCCGGTGCGCTCCAGCAGCAGCACGCCCATCAGGGCGCTGAGCAGGATCTGCTGGTGCAGCTTGCACTGGCGGGCACTCATGGTCGGCCGCACCCGCATCAGCGCGTCGGCCAGCGCCTGCAGCGCCAAGCCCAGGCGCTCGTTAAGCTCGCGGTCCAGCTCCGGCGTCAGGCCGCGCGGCCCCAGCCCCTGGGAAATGTAGAGGCTGAGATCGAGATCGTGCGGGTTGTCGCGATAGAAGCGGTAGAAGGCGCGCACCGCCCCGCGCAGGGCGCGGCGCGGCTCCTTGGCGGCGGCGCCGCGCTCCGTCGCCGCCTGCAGGCGGCCCAGCGAATCGCGCAGGATGTCGGCGTAGATCTCTTCCTTGGAGGCGTAATAGGCGTAGAGCGCGCCCGGCGCGTAGTTGCAGGCGCGCGCGATGGCGCGCAGCGAGGCGCCCTCCAACCCTTCGCGCAGGAACACCCGCTTGGCGACGGCGAAGATCGCCGCGCGCTTGCCGTCGTGCCGCGCCTGCTTGCGTTTGGCGCGCTCCTTGCTCACCTTGGCGCCCCCGGTTTTACATGCAGGAAAGGACAAATCAACGGTGGCGCGCAAGGATAAACTGCCCCTCGCATCGTCCAGCGAGCGGCGACCGCCTATGCTCTTCCACAGTGCAATATTGGAGGTGCGGCCCGATCCGGCCGAGCCGCGGCGCGGCACCGCCCGGCTGCGGGGAGACCAACGGGTCTTTGCCTGCGCTTTAGGCAGAACCGGCGTGGCGGCGGACAAGCGCGAAGGCGACGGCGCCACGCCGCTGGGGACGTTTCCGCTGCGCCAGGCGTTCTATCGGCCAGACCGCGAGAGCCCGCCCGCCACCGGCCTGACGCTGCGCGCGCTGACGCCGCAGGACGGCTGGTGCGACGAGGCGGCGGCGGCCGACTACAACCGCTTCGTCCGCCTGCCCCATCCGCACCGGCACGAGCGGCTGTGGCGCGAGGATCGCGTCTACGACCTGATCGTGGTGGTGGGCTACAACGACGCGCCCGTCGCGCCGGGCAAGGGCAGCGCCATCTTCATCCATCTCATGCGCGACGATGGCGCGCCAACCGAAGGCTGCGTCGCCTTCAAGCGCGAGGACCTGCTCGAGATCCTGGCGGCGCTGTCGCTGGAATCGAAGATCGTCATTACCGGCTTTTAAGAATTGTCATTCCGAGCGCAGCGAGGAATCTATTTGATAGAGCGGATCATGATCGTGTGAATCCGCTCTACTCATTGACGTTTAGCCGGCCGCGATCAGCCTGCCGCCATCGGGCAGGTCGATCACCCGCGCCTCGACGTCGTAGGCCTGGCGGACGATATCGGGCGTCAGCACCTGATCGGGCGTGCCGAGCGCGATGAGGCGGCCGCCGGCCAGCACCGCCACGCGATCGGCCAGCAGCGCCTGGTTGAGATCGTGCAGGATGGCCAGCACGCCGATGCCCTGCTCCGCCTGCCGCCGCAACAGCTTCAGCAGGGCGAGCTGGTGCTTCAGGTCGAGCGCGGCGGTCGGCTCGTCGAGCAGCAGGTAGCGCGGCGTCGCCGCATCGGCGCCGTCGAGCTGCGCCAGCACCCGCGCCAGGTTGACGCGCTGGCGCTCGCCGCCCGACAGGGTCGGCCAGGCGCGCTGGGCGAAGCCCGTCATTTCCACCGCCTGCAGGGCGCGATTGACGGCGATGCGGTCCTGCATGCGGTCGCTGTGGCCGCGATGCGGCAGCCGGCCCAGGCCGACCACCTGCTCCACCGTCAGCGAGAAGGCCAGCCGCGTCTCCTGCGGCAGCACCGCCCGGCGCAGCGCCAGCGCCTCGTGCCCGATCTGCTTCAGCGTGCGGCCGTCGAGGCTGACGCTGCCGGCGGCGGTCTTCGCCTCGCCCGACAGCGCGCGCAGCAGGGTCGACTTGCCCGCGCCATTGGGCCCGATCACCGCCAGCATCTCGCCCGGATGCAAGGCTAGCGACACGCCCTCGATCAGGCGCTTGCCGGCGACGGCGACGGCTATGTCGTCGGCCTGCAGCATCAGCTCATGCTCAGCGCGCGCCGCCGGCGCAGCATCCAGAGGAAGAAGGGACCGCCCAGCGCGCTCATCACCACGCCGATCGGCAATTCGGCCGGCGCCACCACCACCCGCGCCACCAGATCGCACAGCAGCAGCAAGGTGGCGCCCAGCAGCGCCGAACCCGGCAGCACGTAGCGGTGGTCGGCACCCAGCATCAGGCGCACCAGATGCGGCACCACCAGCCCGACGAAACCGATGATGCCCGAGGCCGACACCGCCGCGCCCACCGCCAGCGCCGAGACGGCGATGATCAGCCGCTTGTGGCGCTCGACATTGATGCCCAGATGCCCCGCCTCGCGCTCGCCCAGGATCAGCGCGTTCAGCGTATTGGCCAGGAGCGGCGCGGCCAGCAGCGCCGGCACCATGAACACCGCCATGGCCAGCACCGAGCGCCAGGAGGCGCCGCCCAGGCTGCCCAGCATCCAGAAGGTGACGTCGCGCAATTGCCGGTCGTCGCTGAGGAAGGACATGTAGCCGATGCCGGCACCGGCGATGGCGCCGACGGCGACGCCGGCCAGCAGCATGGTGGCGATCTCGGTCTCCCCGTCGCGCCGCGCCAGGGCGTGGATCAGCAAGGTCGCCGCCAGCCCGCCGGCGAAGGCGGCCACCGGCAGCACGAAGGGCAGCACCAGCTTGGGCAGCGCCAGAAACAGGATCACCGGCCCGCCCAGCACGATGGCCGCCGCCGCCATCAAAGCCGCGCCGCTGGAGACGCCGATCAGGCCCGGATCGGCCAGCGGATTGCGGAACAGGCCCTGCATCAGCGCGCCGGCCAGCGCCAGGCCGCCGCCGACCATGATGCCCTGCACCACGCGCGGCAGGCGGATGCCCAGCACCACCGCCTTGTCGCGCAGCTCGACCGGGCCGATATCGAGCCCAAGGGCATCCAGCCCGAGCGCATCGAACAGCACCGCCAGCACGCGGCCGGGCGACAGCCAGGAGGCGCCCGAGCCGATCGCCAGCACGATGGCTGCGGCCAGCAAGGCCAGCAGCACCAGCAGCATCAGGGGACCGCGCTCGCGCAGCGGCGAAGCGGACCGGCTCGAGGCAATGGCGGTCATGGGGTCAGCTTTTGACGGCCCAGGCGCGTTCTGGCAAGGCCGACAACGTCGCCTCCGGGTGCAGGGCGGCCGCCAGGTCGCGCCCGGCATGGGCGACGCGCGGGCCCAGCCCCAGCAGGTAGGAGCCGTCCATGGCGATAACGCGCCGGTTCTTCGCCGCCGGCGAGCCGGTCAGCGCCGGCAGCGCCAGCACCGCATCGGCGCCGCCCGCCGCTTCCAGGGTCTGGCTCATCATCAGCACCGCATCGGGCGCGATATCGATGGCGCTTTCCGAGGAGATCGGCTTCCAGCCCTTGACGGCGGCGGCATTGGCGCCGCCGGCGAGCCGGATCATCGCATCGGCCGAGGTGTCGGCGCCGCCGGCCATCGGCTGGGCGCGCGCCACCGACAGCAGGAACAGCACGCGCGGTCTGGTCTGCAGGGCGGCGACCTGCTTGCGCAGGGCGGCGACGTCCTCTTCCACCGCCTTGGCCAGCGCCGCGGCCTCGGCCTGCAGGCCCAGCGCGGCGCCCACCGCCATGATCTTGGGCGCGATGGCCTCGATCTGCGGCTGGTCGGGAATGACGCGGATATCGACGCCGGCGTCCCGGATCTGGCGCAGCACCGGCTCGGGGCCGGACTGCTCGGAGGCCAGCACCAGGGTCGGGTTCAGCGCCACGATGCCCTCGGCCGCCAGCGCCCGCATGTAGCCGACGCGCGGCAGCGCGTGCACCGCGCGCGGATAGAGGCTGGTGGTGTCGGTGGCGATGATGCGGCACATGGCGTCGAGCGCGGCGACGATCTCCGTCACCGCCCCGCCGATGGAGACCACGCGCTGGCCGCCCGCAACGCAGGACGCGGCCCATGCGGGGCGCAGCGTCGCTCCCCCAAGTCCCGCCGCAACCCCGCCGGCCAGCAGCCCACGCAACAAGGCGCGGCGCTGAATCGGCGCGCTCATGTCAGTTCCAGCCGGCCGGCAGGCTCTCGACCAGGCCATGCGCCAGCGCCCGCCACTGCCGGTTCTCCGGCTGGCCGGGCTTGCGGGTGCCGAACATCTGGGCGATCTGGTTGCCCTCGGCGTCGAACAGCTCGACCGCGGTGACGTCGCCGTCGGTGGTCGGCTTGCGCACCAGCCAGACGGAAGCGACGCCGCTCTCGCGCAGATGCAGGTTGAAGTCGGGGTCGAGCACGTTGATCCACTGGCCCATCGGCACGATCTTGCGCACCCGGCCGCTGTGGATCTGGATGCAGCCGGAGCTGCCGACGAACACCATGATCGGCGTTTCCGAGGCGGCGGCGCGGTTCAGCACGTCGCGCGCCACGCCGCTGTCCAGCCTGACCGCGAAGCGCTCGCCGCCCAGCCGCAGCGCCTGCTGGCGGCCGACCTTGAACTTGCGCAGCAGGCCGAAGAAATCGTGCGTGTCCTTGAGCTGGCCCCAGCCCTCGCGCAGGCCCGCGATGTCGATCTCGCTGTCGGCGCGGTCGGCCGCCTTGGCCGGCTTCTCGCCGACCGACAGCAGCGGGCTCTGGTCGGCGGCGGCGAAATCGGCCACCAGCTTGTCGTAGGCGGCGACGTCGCTGCCGTTCTGCAGGTAGATCTTGTGCACCGCCTCGCCTGCGGCGTCGAAGAAATGCAGCGAGCGGCGGATGCCTTCGGCGATCGGCTCCTGCACGGCGAAGCCGAACTTCCAGTTGCCCATGAACAGGCGCAGGTCGATGTCGTCGCCCAGCACCAGGCCCATATGGCCCTGGAACGAGGCTTCGTTGTAGACGCCCTTGCGCTCGTGCACGCAATACTCGTTGCGCGTCAGCGCCATCACCCGGCCCAGCGCCGGCACCCGCTTCAATACTTCGCGCCAGTCGCCCTCCAGCCGCGTCACGGTGGAGCCGCAGCCGGTGGCCAGCAGCTCCGCCTCGCTGACCCCGAGCCGGCCGGCCGCGTCGCGGATGCGCAGATTGGGCTCGCCCGCCTTCAGCGCCTGCCAGCGGACCGCCAGCGGCACGGCGGCGGCGGCGGCGGTCTGGGTTTGCATCGACATGGTCTTTTCTCCCTCGCTCGAATAAGGCGGCTCCCGAATGCCGCCTCAGTTGATCTGGAAACGCACCGGCACTTCGGCCCAGACGGCCAGCGGCCGTCCGTTCACCGTCTCCGGTATGAATTGCCAATCCTCGACGGCCGCCAGCGCCGCCTTGTCGAGCAGCGGATAGCCGGAAGAGGCATGCAGTTTAACCTGGCGCGCCGCGCCGCGCTCGTCGATCAGGACGCGGATCATCACCACGCCTTCCTGGTGCATCGCCAGGGCGCGCCGCGGATAGGGCGGCGGCGGCGGCGTGACGCGGAAGCGCGCCTGCAGCACGTTCAGGCCCATGCCGCCCAGGGCGGCGACCTGGTTGCCGCCCGACCCGCCCATGTCGGCCGCGGCCGTGGCGCCGGCATTGGCGGACTGGCCGGTCTGGGCGGCGGAGGTATCGGCGGCAATGGCCTGGGTCGAGGGAGCGCTGGCCGTCTCGCTGGGCTTGGGCTTGGCGGCCGGCTCACTGGCCTTGGCCTTGGCCGGCGCCGGTTTCGGCGCCTCGCGCTTGGCCTCGACGGGCTTGGGTTTTTCGACCGGCTTCTCGACCGGCTTTTCGGCCGCTTTTTCGACCGGTTTCTCGATCGGCTTCTCGATCGGCTTGGGCGGCCCCTGCGTCTCGGCCGTCTGCACCGGCTCCGGCGGCGGCACGTTGAGCGGAATGGCCTCGGCATCGACCGGCGGCGCCGGCAGGACCACTTCCTGCGGCGCGGCTTCGACCCGTGGCGCGGCTTCGGCTTGCAGCGTTTCAGGCGGCGGGGTTTCGGCCGGCGGCGCGGTTTCGACCCGCGGCGCTTCGGCTTCCTGCGTCTCCTCCGCCGGCTCGGCCTGTTCCGCCGCCGCCGGGGCCTCGGCGCTGGCATTGGCCGGCGCCAGGGCGACCAGCTCGACCATGATGCCGCTGCCCTCGCCGTCGCCGGCGCTGCCGCCGGCCCCACCCATCGTATCGCTGCCGAACGCCGCCAGCGCGGCGACGGCCACGGTCAGGTGCAGCAGCAGCGAGCCGGCGACCGCCAAGCCGGTCTGGCGATCCGGCCGGCGGTCGAAAAAGCCCCGCGCCCGTTCGGGGGCGAGCGCGGGCGGCGCGGCATGACGGCCAGGGATCCCGCTCGGCTGCCGTCCGGCGGGATCGAGGGAGAGGGCCAAGGCCGTCATAGCTATGCCGGTTCCGTCGCCGCCTACAGCTTCAGCATGTACGAGACCGTGATGCCGGCATCGATGCCGGGCTCCGGTATCGCCTGAAGGTGGCGGCGGTACTTCTTGTCGAACAGGTTGTCGATGCCGGCATCGACGCGCAGCCCTTCGAGCGGCCCCGTGCTGGGCACCCAGGAGGCGAAGATGCCGGTCAGGAAATACCCGTCCGTTTTGGGTTGCGCGCTGCCGCGCGCGATGCGGTGCTGGTCGAACGCCAGCTCGTGGCGGATGCCGCCCACGACGTCCCACTCCGGCAGCTTGAAGCCGTAGCTGCCGACGATCTTGTCGGCCGGGATGGTGTCGATCCAGGTGTCGGCCGCGGTGTCGCGGCCGCGGATCAGCGAGCCGCCCAGCGTGGCGAAGGCGTAGCGCATGTCGTAGCGCGCCTCCGCCTCGATGCCCCACACCCGCGCCTTGTCGAGATTGACCGGCGTGGTGGTGCCGCAGATCAGGTCGATCAGCGGCGGGCCGGGGAACGGGCACAGGCCGGGCTGGATGTCGAGCGTGATGAAGTTCTTGTAGTACGTGTCGTGGAAGGCGGCGCTGAAGCTCAGCCGGTCGCCCTTGGCCGCCACGTCGTCGAATTTCAGCCGCAGGCCGGCCTCGTAGCCGGTGCTCTTCTCCGGCTTCAGCTCGGGATTGGGGATGAAGGTGTTGAAGGCGAAATGCGTGCCGGTGACGAACAGCTCGGTCATCGACGGCGCGCGGAAGCCCAGCCCGGCATTGCCGTACACCGCCAGCCAGGGCGTCGCCTGCCAGATGGCGCCGACGCGCGGCGAGATGGCGTCGTCGTGCACCTTGTCCAGCCCGCCGTCGGGATCGCGCCAGAAGCTGTCGTAGCGGATGCCGCCGACCAGCGTCACGGTTTCGGAGACGGCGACCGCGTCCTGCACGTAGACGCCCAGCACCTTGCCCTTGGAGGCGGGGAATTGCGGCCGCTCGACGCCGTTGCGCGTGCCGTCCTGCTTCTCGCGGTAGAACTCGAGGCCGTAGGTCAGGGTGTGGCCGGTATCGCCCCACATGAAGCGCGAGGTGTTGTAGGCGTCCAGGCCCCGGGTGTTCTGGTCGGAGAAGTCCTTGCGCGCCGCACCGCCGTCGATGCGCTTCTCGGTGATCTCCAGGTCGGTGTTGTAGAGCGTGATCGAGGGCGCGAAGAGCGGCGTCGAGGGATCGTTGCCCTTGTAGGACAGCACGAGCTGGCGGTGCCGGTTGTCGCGGCGCACCAGCGGATTGTCGACCAGGTTGGGCAGCCGCACGCCGGGATTGGCCGGAATGTCGCCGTCCTCGTTGTAGAAGCTGTAGGAGAGCTGGATGCGGTGATGCTTGAACGGCTCGACGCCGAACTTGAACAGGCCCGACAGCAGGTCGTCCTCGGAGTATTCCAGCGTGTCGCCGCCGCCCAGCCGGACGTCGTCGCCGTTGCGGCTGACGATGTTGGCCAGCATGTCGATGCGCTCGTGCGGCCGGGCGAAGGCGGTGCCGCTGTAGAGGAACTCGTCGGCCGCCGAACGCCAGCCGGCCTTGAGCTGGATGCCGGCGGTTTCGCCGGGCTCGAGGAAGTCGGCGGCGTCCTTGGTGGTGGCGGCGATGACGCCGCCGATGGCGCCCGAGCCGTAGAGCACGGAAGCCGCGCCCTTCAGCACGTCGACCTGCTTCAGCACGTCGGGCTCGAAGAAGACGCGGCCCTTGTGGCCGGCGTCGAAGTTCTGGCGCGCCCCGTCGACCGTGACCAGCACGCGGTTGCCGTCGACGCCGCGCACCGAGGGCGTCTGCGAGGAGCGGCGGGGTCCGGCGACGCCGTCGACGCCGGGAATGTCGCGCAGCAGGTCGTCCAGCTTGGAGGGCCGGCGGCGCTCGATCTCCTCCTGGTCGACGACGTTGACCGAGAACGGCAGCCTGGCGGCCTCCTCCGGCGTCTTGGTGCCGGTGGACGTGACGGCCCCCAGCTTGCGTATGTCGTCCTGCGACACGGCGGTGACGCTTTGCGGCACCTCGCGCAATCCTTGCGCTTCCAGCGTCTGCTGCTCGGTCTCGGCAGCGGCGGCAGCCGCTGGCGGCGCGCCCTGCGCCAGGACCGAAGGCGAAACCAGCACCAGCGCCGCCGTACCCAGCAACGCCAGCTTCAATGAATCGATTGTCGACATCCCCGAATGGACTCCCAGCTCATGATCGATCGTGACGGTCGAATGGCTGGCTACCGAAGCCTCGTGGTCCGACACGAGACGGGGTGGCTTGCTTTTCGCTTTTGCCCGCGTCCCTCAACGCAGGCGATGGACGACGACGGCGCCAAGGGCGCCGACGCCTATTTGGTGAGAATAAGTTTGCCGTTGCTGGTCAGGCGCAGCCGGTACTGCTCCTGACCGTGTTCGATGATGGCTTCACGCGCGCCGCTCAGCAGATCCGTCGAGCGCAGCCGTGGCAGAGTCGGCTGACGCGACGCGGCCGCAGCGGCGCCGTCCTGATTCGCACTCACTTTGCTCCCCTCCTTGGCGGCACTGTTCATCGGCCACCGCCTTGCGCGCCAGGCCGCAGCAGGCTACGCAGAAATTCGCGACACACACGCCAGGCTCGCAGCACGCGATCGCCGCCACTTCCGCCCCACGCATACATGCGCCCACTCCTCTTCCCCGGCCCGGTCGCCCTGGCCGGCGTAAATGCGAATGACTCGCAATAACGATTTGGTAACGGATTCTGGACGGGCTTGCAAGTGCGAACTGGTCGCGTCCTAACCGCCGGGAATTACAGCGCGCCGAGGCTGAGCTGGGAGGTTTCCAGGTCGGATTTGGCCTCCTCCAGGATCCAGTCGCGAAAGGCCTTCAGCTTGGGCTGCTCGGCGGTCGATTCCGGGCCCACGATCCAGAACCCCTTGCCGTTGGGGACCACCAGGTCGAAGGGCTGGAACAGGCGTCCGGAGGCCAGCTCGGTGCGGAACAGGAACGGCGCGCCGATCGCCACGCCGGCCCCCTCCATGGCGGCGTCGACGGCGATCTTGGTCGAATCGAACAGCATCGCCTGCAGGCGCGGCATCTGGCGCACCCCCGCCGCCTGCAGCCAGACCGGCCAGTCGAGATCGCCGGTGGTCTCGATCAGCGGCACGCGCAGCAGGTCGGACGGGGTGCGCAGCCGGTCGCGATGCGCCACCCCGCACAGCGGCGTCAGCAGGTCGTTGAACAGCTTGTCGGCGCGCAGCCCGGCCTGGCGCGGATCGGTCGAGTAGCGGATCGCCAGGTCGACGTCCTCGCGCGCGAAATCGGCCAGGCGCTGGGTCGTCAGCATCCGCACCTCGATGGTGGGATGGCGGGCCTGGAAGCGATGCAGGCGCGGCACCAGCCAGGTCAGCGCGAAGGTGGTCATCAGGCTGATGGTGAGCGGCCCCTCGGTGCCCAACAGGCTGAGCCGGTTCATCGCCTGCTCGATGCGGTCGAAGGCGCCGCGCAATTCGGGCAGCAGCGCCTGGCCCTGCTCGGTCAGCATCAGCCCGCGCGGCAGGCGGCGGAACAGCTTCAGGCCCAGCCGGTCCTCCAGCGCCTTGACCTGATGGCTGACCGCGGCCTGGGTCACATGCAGCTCCTCCGCCGCCAGGGTGAACGAGAGATGGCGGGCGGCGGCCTCGAAGGCCCGCAAGGCGTTGAGGGGCGGCAAGGAGCGCATGGCTGCCATCCTAGACTACAGGCCCTAGAAAATCTAATGCGTCTCGAGAGAAAAGATCGTTTGTGGGACGGCAGGAAAAGGCAGAAATACGGGGCCGGAGCGAAGGCTGGCGCAGGCCGATCAGGATCTGCCGCCAGAATGTCATAAAGGAGATTTGGCCATGTCCAGCACCTCGATGCACCCGACGACGGCGGCCCGGGCGGCCCGGCACGCCGGCGCCAGCCGCGGCAATATCGCGGTCCGCCTGCTGGTCGCCTGGTTCAACATGCGCGCCAAGCAGCGCTCGCGCCGCCAGCTCGGCGAGCTCGACGCGCGGCTGCTGCGCGATATCGGCATCGACCGCGCCACGGCGCATGAAGAGGCTCGGCGCAGCGTCTGGCAGTAGCGACCGCTGCCCCGATCATGAGCGATGCGAACATTCTGGAAGGCGGCTGTCTGTGCGGCGCGATCCGCTATCGCGCGCAGGGGCAGCCGCTTGCCGTCAACTACTGCCATTGCGGCCAGTGCCGGCGCCATTCCGGCGCGCCGGTGGCCGCCTTCGCCACCTTCCCCGTCGCGCGCGTGAACTGGACCCGGGGCGAGCCGCGCCTGTTCCAGTCGTCCGATATCGGCCGCCGCGGCTTCTGCCCCGCTTGCGGCACCTCGCTGAGCTGGGTCGGCGTCGCCACGCCGAACGAAATCGATATCGGCGTCGGTACCTTCGACGACGCTTCATCCTTGCAGCCGAAGGACCATATCTGGACCGAGAGCGCCCTGCCCTGGTTCCACGTCGACGATTCCCTGCCGCGCTACAAGCGCTCGCGCAGCGACGGTTAGAATCTCCGCCAGATCTTCCTTGCTCTTTCGTTCGTCATGGCCCGGCTCGGATGCGGCCGAGCCGGGCGATGACGGTCGCAGGAAGGCCGTCCTAGAATACGGCGTGACGGATTTTCTTCCCCTGCCCTGCGCCCTGCTGCTGATCGACCTGCAGCGCGCCATCGACGCACGCTATTGGGGGCCGCGCAACAATCCGCGGGCGGAAGACAATGTCGCCGCCGTGCTGGCGGCGTGGCGCGGGCGCGGCTGGCCGGTCGTCCATGTGCGCCACGATTCGCGCCAAGCCGGCTCGGCCTATCGCCCCGGCCTGGAGTCGCACGCCTTCAAGCCGCAGGCGCAGCCACGCGCCGGCGAAACCGTCGTGCCGAAGCAGGCGCACAGCGCCTTCGTCGCCACCGATCTCGATCGCCGGCTGAAGGCGCGCGGCATCGCCTCGCTCTGCGTCTGCGGCGTGATCACCGACAATTCGGTCGAAGCCACCGTGCGCCATGGCGCCGATCTGGGCTGGCCGATCGCCCTGATCGAGGACGCCTGCTTCACCGTCGACCGCCGGCTGCGCGACGGGCGGATCGTCGCCGCCGCCGACATGCACGAACGTGCGCTGGCGCTGCTCGAGGGCGAATACGCGGCGATCGCGACCACGGCGCAGGCGCTCGACTGGGTCGCCGCCGCATGAGCCCGGCGGCGGCCCTTGCCATCCGTCCCGGCCGCGACGCCGACGCCGCACGGCTGATCGCGCTGATGGGCGCGGTATGGGGCGAGTACGACGGCATCGTGTTCGACGTCGACGCCGAACTGCCCGAGCTTCACGCGCTGGCCAGCCATTTCGCCGCGCGCGGTGGCAGGCTATGGGTCGCCGAGCGGGCCGACGGGGCGATCCTGGGCATGATCGGCATGGCGCCGGCCGCCGATGGCGGGGTGGAGCTGCACAAGCTCTACGTCGCGCGCGCCGCACGGCGGCTGGGGCTGGCCTCGCGCCTGCTGGCGCTGGTCGAGGACGAGGCGCGCGCCCGCGGCGCCGCCTTCATCGAGCTGAAGACCGACACCCGCTTCCGCGCCGCGCATGCCTTCTACGAGCGCCACGGCTTCGCCCGCCTGCCCGGCGAATGGCCCTTGCACGATCTGTCGAACTCGATCGAGTTCGGCTACCGCAAGGCGCTGGCGCCGTCACCTTGATCAGGCCGGCGCGGGCCGGGCGCCGAACAGCGCCGTGCCGATGCGCACATGGGTGGCGCCCAGCCTGATGGCGGTCTCGAAATCGCCGCTCATGCCCATGGAAAGCCGGGTGAGCCCGTTGCGCGCGGCGATCTTGGCCAGCAGCGCGAAATGCGGCGAGGGTTCCTGGTCGGCCGGCGGAATGCACATCAGCCCGGCCACGTCCAGGCCCAGCGCCCGGCATTCGCCGATCAGGGCGTCGGCTTGCGGCGGCGCCACGCCCGCCTTCTGCGCCTCCTCGCCGGTATTGACCTGCACGAAGCAGGCCGCCGCGCGGCCCTGCTTGGCCATCTCCTCGGCCAGCGCGCGGGCCAGCTTGGGCCGGTCGACGCTCTGGATGACGTCGAACAGCGCCACCGCTTCCCTGACCTTGTTGGTCTGCAGCGGCCCGATCAGATGCAGGCGCAGATCCGGCCACGACGCTTTCAGCGCGGGAAACTTCGCCTGCGCCTCCTGCACCCGGTTCTCGCCGAACTCGGACTGGCCGGCGCGCAGCAGCGCCTCGATCTTCTCCGGCCCCTGGGTCTTGGAGACGGCCACCAGCGTCACCGGCCGGTCGGGCTGGAAGCCGGCGCGGCGCGCGGCGTCGATGCGGGCGCGGATGGCGGCGAGATTGGCGGCAGCGGCGAAAGTCCCGGGCATGGGGGCGTCTGACATGGGGCTGTCTTAAGCACGGATGCCGGCAAAAGAAAACGGGCCTCCGAAGAGGCCCGTCCAACGGTGCGCGGAGCGGCCGGTCGCTCGGCCCTGGATCGTTCCGGTGTGGCTCGCCCGGAACGGGCCTGGCGACCGGCCGGCCCCCTAGCCAGCCCGCTAGAAGGTCAGCTTGGTGCCGAAATAGCCCTTGATGCCGGAGCTATCGGGGCCGCCCTGGTTGCCGGTGAACTTCGCCCACTGGGCGCCGGCGAAGAGGTCGACGCCCGGCCCCAGATTGTAGGTGGCGCCGCCGTCGATCAGCGTCAGCTTGTCGGTGTTCGACGTGTCGTCCTTGTCGACCACCCGGGAGCCGGCGATGCCGAAGGTCCAGGCGCCGCCGTCGGTGTAGGTGATGCCCAGGCCGTACATGTACTGGTCGTTGTCGCCCGTCAGGCCCTGGTTGGTCCAGCGGAAGGCGCCGCCGATGATGAAGCCGGAGAAGCCGAAGGACAGGCCGCCGGCGATGCGCTTGTAGTTCGTCAGGCCGCCGCCGTTGACCTCGGCATCGGCCCACAGGCCGCCGACGCTGGCGGCGATGGACACGTCGTTGAACTCGGCCTCGTAGCGCAGCGCCGCATCGACCGAGTGCTGCCACTGGCCGAAGTTGTTCTTGAAGCAGGCGCCGAAGCTGGTCGACGAGCCGCTGCTGGAGGCGCAGACATTGCCCGACGTGAACGGCTCGAACTCCGGCGCGTAGGACACGCCGAACTGGAAGCCGGCGAACTTGGGCGAGAAGTAGACGATCTTGTTGGCGTCGCCGACGTTGGTCGCGTCGGAGCCGGCGGTCGAGCCGAGATAGGCGTTGGAGAAGCCCGGCGTCGAGAAGTGGAAATAGTCGGGCGTGTCGACGCCGCCGCCCGGCGTGGCGTTGGGGATGTATACGTGCAGCTGGTTGGCCGCGCCGGCCGTGGCGCCCAGTTCGAAGCGGCCCCAGGTGTCTTCGAACCAGATGTAATGCTTGTCGATCTGGTCGCCGTCCTGGAAGGCTTCCAGTTCGACCACGAAGCCGACGCGCAGGCCGTTGTCGAGCTGGGTGCGGCCCTTGAACTGGATTTCGCCGTCCCACTTGATCTGGTCGGCGCGGTCGGGGCTGCCGGCGAAGGACGACACATTCGTCTGGTTGCCGAACGTGAACAGCCAGGACACGTACCCTTCGATGCCGACCTTGATCGGCTCGGCGGCCTGAGCCGTACCCGCCAGTCCAGCGGCGATCAGCGCCGAGGTCCCCATTAGAAACTTTTTCATCTGCCCCTCTTTAAAATTACTGCCGAGGCCAACCGCCTCGGGTTGTACTCAGGTTGTATTCGTTGCACAGGCCGTGCCAGCCGATAGCCGCGAGTGTGCGTTGGGACAAGGATACTGGCCGCGTCGGGCGGCGCTCAACGCCAGATTAGCCAGCGATTTCATTGCGCTGTCGCATGTGCTGCCAATGTCACATTCCGGTTATGGGACGCGCATAAAACCGGCATGAAAGGCCTGTTGCGCGCTATGCGGGAAAATCTCGCTGGCAGCGGACCGGAAAGTGCCGAGGTTTTGCGCCGATTGGCGATAAATTCGGCATATGCCGCCGCGCGGGCCGACCGGCCGCTGCCCGATTTTACGACTTGTTGATCGCGAAACGCGCACGATCGGCGGGCGCCAGGGGCCAGTAGCCGAAGGCCTGCATCTGCTCGCGGTGATCGGCGCACAGGCGCTGCACCTGTTGCGGTGTCAGGATCTTGCGCCAGGCGCCGGCCTCGCCCTGGCGGAAGAACGCCTGGGAATGGCTGGAGCGCTCGACGAAGCCCTGGCGCTTCTCCAGGCTGCGCAGCGTGTCGAAGGAGGAGAAGCGGATGGCGCGTTCGATGCGGTCGGCAGGGACGGCCAGGCCGAGGAAACGGGTGAGCTGGGTGAAGGTCGGCAGCGGCCGCTCCAGCATGTCTTCGTAGCGCATCACGTGCAGGCGCGGATTGCGCTGCGCCGTCCAGCTTCGCACGTGGTTGCTCCACGAGCTCATCACGTCGGGCACGCGGTGCTTGAGGTTCAAGGTGCGCGCCTCGGCGTCCGCCATCTGCGCGATCGCCTGATCGAGGGTGAGGCCGAAATGGTCGGCCAGCGAGGGCGCCACGTCGAGTGGGTTGCGCACGACATAGATCGCGCCCGACGTCACGCTCATGTCGATGCAGGGATGGCCGTGATCCAGGCCCAGCCAGTTATGCGTCTTCACCAGCACCGTGTCGGCCGAGGTGGCGGCGAGGTCGCGCTGCACGCGCGCGCGCAGGGCGGCGATTTCCTCCGGCGCCATGTCGACGGTGGCCCGCCCGCCGGCATGCGGGGCGAAGAAGCGCGCCATGCCGTCGCCCAGCGTCAGCTCGTTCAGGCGGTTGGGCTCGATCGGCGCCTGCGCGTTGCGCATCAGATTGTGCAGGAAGGCGCGCAGCCAGGTGTTGCCCGATTTGGGATAGGAGGCGAGCCAGAGAATGCCGGCCATTCAGCGGCGCTCCCAGACCGGCAGGGCCGCCAGCCAGGCCGTGCCGCGGCCGGCGCGGCGGACGGTCGAGGCAGGGACCGGGGCGCAGCGAGGACCGGCAGCGGGGCCGGTAGCGGGGCCGGTAGCGGGGCCGGAAGCGGGGCCGAAGGTCGGCAGGCGATGTTTCATGCTCTCGAACCGGGCGGATGCGTGCCGTTCACTATAGGCAATGCCCATGCCACCGCGAGCGCGACGTCGCAGCCCTCGCCGGCGGGCAGGACGATTCACCATGCCTGTCCGATGCCGGGCGGCGCGGGGCGCCGGGCAGGAACGGGCGAGGCGCAAAAAAAGAGAGCGGGCCGAAGCCCGCTCTCCCCAATCTCCCCCGGAAAAGGGATCGATGACTTAGAAGGTGATGGCGGTGCCGAGCACGAACTGCCAGGAGTCCGACCGGTTGTCCAAGCACGCGTTGACGGGGCCGCCGAAGCAACCGTTGAGATCCTTGTCGCCGTCGACCAGGTTCCACACCACGCCAGCGGCGAGCGCGATGCCCGGGCCGATGCGGTAGTTGCCGCCCAGTTCGAACTGGTGCGTCTTGTCGTCCTTGAAGCCCGGCAGGTCGCGCTTGTAGTGGCGCCAGCCGCCGCCGACGGTCCACGGACCGCTGGTGTAGGTCATGCCCAGGGTATACATCCAGGTCTCGGCATCCTTGACGCCGTTGTTGTCGCGACCGACGTTGCCGCCGATGCTGAAGCCCTGGAAGGTGACGTTGATACCGACCAGCCAGTGCCACCAATCGTCAGCCTGGCCGCCGATGATGTTGTTGTTGCTCGCCACGATCGGCAGCAGAGCGCCCTTGACCTCGGGGTCGGCGTACATCACCGCGCCGTAGAGAGCCAGGTTGACCGAGTTGAACGTCGCCAGGTAGTTCGCGGCGACCTGGATCGAATGCTCCCACTGGCCCGCGTTGTCCTTGAAGCAGGCGCCGAAGCTCGTGGAGGAGCCGCCGGTCGCGCCGCAGACGTTGCCGTTGGTGCCGGGCTGGAATTCCGGCGTATAGGAAACGCCGATCTGGAAGCCGGCGAAACGCGGCGTGAAGTAGCTGATCTTGTTGGCGTCGCCGACGTTACGGTCGTCCTGGATCGCGGTCGAGAACGAAGTGTTCGTCGTATAGCCGGAATGCCAGTTGAAGTTCTGCGAAATGAAGCCGAAGCCAGGCAGCGCCGAGGGAGCGCCGTAGACCATCTTCGACATCACGCCGTTGGTGGCGCCAGCCTCGATACGACCCCAGTCGCCCGAGAAGAACAGGTAGTGCTCGTCGACCTGGTCGCCGAACTCGTAGGCTTCGAGCTCGATACGGAAGCCGACGTTGGTGCCGTTATCCAGCTTGGTGATACCGTTGAACCAGATTTCACCCTCTTGACGGATGCTATCGGTACGGCCATCGCGCTTGGCGGGCAGAACGCCGCCGCTGATCGGGCCAATCCGGTTGTCGTCCCAGCCGCCCAGGACGAAATACCACTGGTAGTAACCGTTGATGCTGACCTTGATCGGCTCGGCCGCCATGGCGCTCGCGGACATCAGACCTGCAGCAGCCAGCGCGGTCGATCCCAAAAGAAGCTTCTTCATGTGTCTCCCTCTCTGTCTTAACTAGCCGAGATCTTCTGGGACCGGATGCGAGCCACCCCCAACACCCGTCCAGCCTCAACGCGGCTGACGGGGGACAATAAACCGGCTGGATAGGGGAGGGTCAAGGTGACTTGGGCGAAACCTTGGCGAATTGGTGAGCACTGTGTCCAATTCGCCACAACGTTGATGACGACTCGCAAATACCTGTAAATACAGTATAAAATCCCTCTCGCCGCGACCCGCATTCTCGACTTGCCGACGGCTTTGCGATCCCCCTATAAAGCGATGCAACCCGGTCGTAAATTGGTTGCTCCACGCCACGCGTCGCCATACGCCTGGCAAGAAAGCAGGACCCGATGCCGCGCCCAGCCTCCCACAGACTCCAAGTATTTGGAATTACTGTACTTTTTGCCGCTGCGCTGGCCGCGTGCGGTGGCGAGCAGGACTACCCGACGACCAATACCACCGAGAAGCATCTGGGCCGGCCGGTCACCGACGCCGAGCGCGAGAAGCAGGGCGGCGGCATTTTCGGACCCGGCGGCATCACCCTGCTGGGCAGCAGTTCGCGCCAGGAGGAGCGGGCCCGCGGCGGCGGCGACGGCATTGGCGTCAACTCCTTCATCTGGCGCGGCGCGCTCGACACCATCGCCTTCATGCCGCTGGTCTCGGCCGATCCGTTCGGCGGCGTCATCATCAGCGACTGGTACCAGCCGCCGGAAGCGCCCGGCGAGCGCGTCAAGGTCCACATCCTCATCCTCGACCGCGAGCTGCGCGCCGACGGCGTGCGCGCCTCGATCTTCCGCCAGCGCTACGACCAGCGCGCCGGCGGCTGGATCGACCAGACCGTCGATCCCAAGACCGCGACCGATCTGGAGAACACGATCCTCACCCGCGCCCGCCAGTTGCGCATCGCCCAGCTCGGCAGCTAGAGCAAATTCACATGTTTTAACGGGATCGCGAGCGATTCCGCTAAAACATGATTTGCTCTAGGGGCGGCGTTTTCTTTTGGCGGCAACGCACGCTGCCGGCGGCCTTGAGCCGCGGCGGAAACCGCCGAACGGCGTTCACGATTTCAGCGACCCGGGATCGACCGGCGCGCTGCCCGTCCACAGCGGCGGGCTGGCGGTCTCGACATAGTGCTCCAGCATCAGGTTGACGGCGATCGAGATGCGCTCCTCGTCGCCCTGGTTGGGCGGCACCTTGTGGCGCAGCCAGGCGGGGAACATCACCAGCCGGCCGGGCAGCACGTCGAGGCTGATCAGGCTGCCGTTGAAGCGGTTGCCGCCGACGACCGGCGGCAGCATCACCTCCGCCTGCGGCCGCGGATCGGTGAACTGGATCACGCCTTCGCCCCTGGGCACCTGCACGTAGTAGACGGCGGAGAGGAAATTGTTGGGATGGGTGTGGGCGGTGCTCTGGCCGCCGCGCGGGTTGATATTGGCCCACATGCCCGAGATTTTCGCCCGGGGATGCTTCAGGGCCAGGAATTTCAACGCCCCCAGCGCGGTGCGCTCGACCAGGTCCACCAGCTCGGCGAAACCCGGATGGCGGTGCAGGACCGGCTCGGTCTGCCACGACCCGCCGCGCGGCAAAGGCGGGCGCGGGCTCAGCATCGCGTCGATTTCGCGGCGGAGCTTGGCGTTCAACCGCTGCGCGGCGGCGGCCTCGAGATCGACCTGCCACAACGGGGTGGGAAACAGCTCGATCACGCGCATGTCGGAGGGTCTGGCGCTCATGGCCGCCAAGACTTACCCGCTGGCTTTCCCGGCCAGCAAGGGAATTGGCGCTCAGACGCCGCCGGCCGGCCCTTCCCGGCGCCGCTGCGCCAGCAATTCGTCGACATAGGCGCACTAGCTCGTCCAGCCGTGCAACGGGCGAAAAGCCGCTTCCCGCTGCGCTCGCGGCTTTCGAGTGCCAAAGTGCGCGCGCTTGCGCGCGCTGGCGGCGCACCCTAAAAACACGCTCCTGCAGATGGCAAGATGCGCGCGACGGCGCGGGAAAACACATGTCGGACACCAAGTCGGAAAACCCAGCCCGCTACAATTTCCGCGAGACGGAGCGCAAATGGCAGTCCGTCTGGAACGAGCGCGGCACCTTCACGGCCAAGATCGACCGCGCCAAGCCCAAATACTACGTGCTGGAGATGTTTCCCTACCCCTCCGGCCGGATCCATATGGGGCACGTGCGCAACTACACCCAGGGCGACGTGGTGGCGCGCTATCGCCGCGCCAAAGGCTTCAACGTGCTGCACCCCATGGGCTGGGACGCTTTCGGCCTGCCGGCGGAGAACGCGGCGATGGAGAAGCGCACCCATCCCGCCAAATGGACCTACGACAACATCGCCACCATGCGCGCCCAGCTCAAGAGCATGGGCCTGTCGCTGGACTGGAGCCGCGAAGTCGCCACCTGCCATCCCGGCTACTACAAGCACCAGC
>JBFXDA010000033.1:0-51341 GCA_050181585.1 Reyranellaceae bacterium | reverse complement strand
CGCCGCCGGCAAGCCCAAGATGGTCGCCCTCATCGCCGTCGCACGAAAACTCCTCACCATCCTCAACGCCATTCTCAGGACCAGAACACCATGGCAAACCGCTTGACTGACATCACAGTCGCTGAGCTTGTCGAAGGGTGAGCCCGTCGAAGGGTGAGCTTCAGCTTGAGCGCCCGGAACACGGCCTCCATCGCAGCCGTTCCCGAGCCATGCACCGCGACCCCGTCCACTCCTCCAGCCTGAACTCCGTCGGCTACGACCCGAAACGGCAGATACTCGAGGTCGAGTTCGCCGATGGCGACGTCTACCAGTATTTCGACGTGCCGCGGCAGACGTATGAGGCGTTTCTGCAGGCCGAGTCGGTGGGGCAGTACATGAACTGCCAGATCAAACAAAGGCATCGATATCGGCGTTTGGAATAAGCCGAATGATCGATGGCGCACACGAAGATAGCAGTGCTTTACCTCAACCAAAGCCCATTCAATAAAGTATGGGCTCTTTGCCGTCGTCGCTCCAAGTCCAGTCATGTCGAAAGGATGCGCTTCCCTTGGGAATTTCACCCAAGGCAGCTCTCATTGCGTCAGGTCTGATTCCCTTACACTCTACCGCTACTGCGTCGCCTACTAGGAGCTGAACAAGTTTTACCGCCTTATGTTCATTCTCACAATTTGCGACTACGGGTGGATTGATCCAGCCATTCTCATCCGAAACCTTTAGAAGATATGAAGGCATCTTACTTCTCCTGTGATTCGGCGCGGCGTCGCATTTTTGAGATGAACACTTTCAAATAGGCATCCAAATCCTCGAAACTCGTTTTCGATAGATTGTCGGGAAACGTGAGGACCACATCCCCTTCATCTAGTGCGAACACCTCACGTCTAGTTCCTTTTATGATCGGCATCTCCGCCAGCGGCAGAATCGGTGGCTTTACGTCAGATTTTCCGCCTTTCTGCTCAACGATCACTTGTTCCATGGGAATGCCCGTTTCACTCTGTTCTACGAACACCCAATTTCCATCATCCGAGATTGCGCGGACACGACGTGGCTCCGGCAATTGAATAACGCCGCTCACCTCCCATTGAACAAGATCACCGACAGCAGCTCCGCCAGAATGTCGAGGAGGGTCTTGGTTGCTTGATCGAGTCACATTCTGACTATTAATTACGTTCAATTCCTCTAAATAGCTCATCGTTTCTAGAAACGCCCGTGCTGCGGGGCGTACCGCATTTGGGTTAAAGCCTTGACGATTGAGATAGGTTATAACGCCATCTTCAGGCGGCACTGCAATTCCTTCAAAGCGTTCTCGTAATTCGCGGAAAAGCTCTGGCTCCAAGGCCGCTTCGAGAATCCTAACCTTTCGTTGTTCTTCAGATCCCGCGTGTAAAATGTCGCGCGCGCGCTCAGTAACACGAGCTTCACCTTTACCCGCGCGATCAAGTAATCCATAAGATGCTAGGGCAGCCAGAGCCTTGTTGGCTGGACCGCTGAGAACGGTATAGCCGATAAGTTTAGCCGCCACCGTTCTATCAACGGGGGCTGAGCGATACTGTCGTTCAATTTTGCCTACAGCTTCGATGGCCTCCCCCAACGCCATATTTGGATAGGAGGGGCTGCGGATGGGTTTAGGGGTGTTGTCCATGTTGGGCTCCAATCGTTACCGAGTTATTCTCTACCACGACCCGGAGTCATAAGCAAGTGGTGACTATTTTTTCTTGACTCGATGACTGGAGGGCATTTAGGGTGCGATCTCAAAGGAGATTGTGATGAAGACACCTGAGTGAGCCTCTAACGTTCTGCCGACCGGCGTTAGAGGCGAGGAACATAGGAAGGGCCGCTACCCGAGCCCATGACAAGGAAGGTAGCGGCCCTTAGTCGGCACTTACGTACCGGTTCAACATTAGCCTGAACAGTCAAGGCTGGCAGAGCAGCAAGCCAATCAAAATCCTAAGTGGCGTCCGGCTGCGTCGCTGCTGATCAACATAAGCGAATAGAGCAGAGCAGTATAGGCAGCCGTGATCGCTACTCCACCATCCCCCGCAACATCTCCACCTCATCCGCCTCCGCCGCCGGCTTGTCCCACCGGATGCGGTGGAACCGGGGAAACCGCATCGCCAGCCCCGATTTGTGCCGCGTCGAGAGCTGGACGGCGTCGAACTCGACTTCGACCACCAGTTTCGGCGCGATGACGCGCACCGGGCCGAAGCGGTCGATGGTGTTGTCGCGCACGAACTTGTCGAGCTTCTTCAGTTCCTCGTCGGTGTAGCCCGAATACGCCTTGCCGACCGGCACCAGCTCGCGGCCGGTGTCGTCGGCGGAGCGGTTGGCGCTTTCCTCGCCTTGCTTGATGGGGCGCCAGCAGCCGAAGGTGAAGTCGGAATAGAACGAGGAGCGCTTGCCGTGGCCGCGCTGGGCGTACATCAGCACGCAGTCGGCGGTCAGCGTGTCGCGCTTCCACTTGTACCAGTGGCCCTTGACGCGGCCGGCGAGGTAGGGGCTGTCCTTGCGCTTCAGCATCAGCCCCTCGATCGAGGCGGCGCGCGCGCTCTGGCGCAGCGCGGCCAGCTCGTCCCATGCGGCGAAGCCGACCAGCGGCGAGAGGTCGAAGCGCGGGCGTGCGTTCCTGGCCTGCCACTGCTCCAGGCGCTGGCGGCGGGCCGCGAAGGGCAGGGCGCGCAGATCCTCGCCGTCCTCGAACAGAATGTCGTAGAGGCGCACATGGGCGGGATAGTCCTGCAGCAGGCGGGCCGTCACCGTCTTGCGGTTCAGCCGCTGCTGCAATTCGTTGAATGGGGCGATGCGCACGGTTTCGCCCTCGGGATGCGCCACCAGCAGCTCGCCGTCGAGCACGGCGGAGAAATCCATCTGCTCGACGATGTCGGGGAAGGCGTTGGAGGCGTCGTCGCTCCCCCGCGAATAGAGCCGGCGCGTGCCGCCGTCGGCGGCGAGCTGCACGCGGATGCCGTCCCATTTCCATTCGGCGGCGAATTGCGCGGGATCGAGATTGTCGAGCTCGCCCTCGACCAGCGGATGGGCCAGCATCAGCGGCCGGAACGCCAGGGCGGCCAGCGCGTCGGGCCGCGCCGCCTTGCCGTCGAGCCAGGCGAACAACTCGCGATAGGGCGGGGAGAGGCCGTGCCAGACCTCCTCCACCTCCTCGACCGGCACCTGGCCGACGCCGGCGACGGCGGTCTTGGCCAGGCGCGCGGAGACGCCGACCCGCAGCGCGCCGGTGATCAGCTTCAGCAGCGCCCAGCGCTCGGTGGCGTTCAACTGGTCGAGCCAGCCGGTCAGCAGCGGCAGCGCCTCGCGCCGCGATGCCTGTTGCAATCCCTCGACCACGGCGGAGAGCGACAGGTCGTTGCGACGCGGCGCGGCGCTGGTCGGCTGCCAGACCAGCGCCAGGGTCTCGGCCAGGTCGCCGACATAGTCGTAGGACAGGGCGAACAGCGCCTCGCCCGCCTGCTGCGCGCCCAGCTCGCGCAGGGTGGCGGCCTTGACGTTGGGCAGCGACAGCGCGCCAGTGAGGGCGGCCAGCGCATAGCCGCGGTCGGGATCGGGCGCCAGGCGCAGGTAATCCTCGATCAGCCGCAGCTTGGCGTTGCGGCCGGGCTGGAAGGAGAGGGCGTCGAGCAGGCGGGCGAAGTCCTTCACGACTCCTCGTCCTCGCGTCCCACCAGCGACAGCGCCCGCGCCCGCCGTCCCGTGGCGGAGATGGCGTGGATCAGCGCCTCCTCGCGGCCATGGGTGATCCAGACTTCCGGTGCGTTCACGTCCTCGACGGTCTGCAAGAGCTCGTCCCAGTCGGCATGGTCGGAGATGATCAGCGGCAGTTCGGCGCCGCCCTGGCGGGCGCGGGCGCGCACCCGCATCCAGCCCGAGGCGGCCACCGGCAGCGGCTCGGCGAAGCGCCGCGTCCAGCGATCGCCCAGCGCGGAAGGCGGGCAGAGCACGATCCGACCGGCGAAGTCCTCGCCCTTGTCGGCCTGCGACACCGGGATGGTCTGGCCCATCTCGATGCCTTGCTCGCGATAGGTGTCGGTCAGCGGCACCAGCGCGCCGTGCAGATAGACCGGGTCGTGATAGTCGGCGGCGCGCAGCAGGGTCAGCACGCGCTGGCATTTTCCCAGCGCATAGACGCCGACCGTGTGCGTGCGCTCGGGAAAGGTGCGCAGGGAGGCCAGCAGGCGGGCGATCTCGTCGCGGTCGGGCGGATGGCGGAACACCGGCAGGCCGAAGGTGGCCTCGGTGACGAAGACGTCGCAGGTCACCGGCTCGAACGGCGCGCAGGTGCGGTCGGGCCGGCGCTTGAAGTCGCCCGAGACCACGGCGCGGCTGCCCTTGTGCTCCAGCACCACCTGGGCGCTGCCCAGTATGTGGCCGGCCGGCGCCAGCCTGACCGTCACGTCGCCGACCGTCAGCGTCTCGCCATAGTCCAGCGCCTGCAAAACGCCGGCACAATCCTCGCCGTAGCGCGTGCGCATGATGGCGATGGTGCCGGACGTCGCCAGCACCGAGCCATGGCCGGCGCGGGCATGGTCGCCATGGCCATGGGTGATGACGGCCTTGTCGACGGGGCGCGACGGATCGATATGGAAGCCGCCGGGTTCGCAGTAGAGTCCGGCCGGCGTCGTCTTCAGCCAGGTCTGGGGATGGGGGCCGCTCATTGCTCTGAATTCTACTCTGGAACGGCGCGGTATCGCGCCCCGTTGGGAAACCGTCGATGGACGCGCCTGGTTCGCCGCTGCCGGAAATTTTCGCCCGCTGGTTCGCCGGCAAGGGCTGGCAGCCGCATGCGCACCAGCTCGATATGGTGCGCACCGCCGCCGATGGGAAGTCCGCCCTGCTGATCGCCCCCACCGGCGCGGGCAAGACCCTGGCCGGATTCCTGCCTTCCCTGATCGAGCTGGCCGGGCGCGACCGGCCCCGGCCGGGCTCCGCGAGCTCCAGCCTGCACACGCTCTACATCTCGCCGCTGAAGGCGCTGACCGTCGACATCGCGCGCAACCTGGAAACGCCGATCGCCGAGATGGGGCTGAAGATCCGCACTGAGACCCGCACCGGCGACACGCCGCAGAACCGGCGCGTCCGCCAGCGGCTCGATCCGCCCGACATGCTGCTGACCACGCCCGAATCGCTGGCGCTGCTGCTGTCCTATATCGAGGCGGCCAAGATCTTCGCCAATCTGAAGACGGTGGTGATCGACGAATTGCATGCGCTGGCCGACACCAAGCGCGGCCAGTTGCTGGCGCTGGGCCTGTCGCGGCTGGCCACGCTTGCTCCTGAAGCGCGCTTCGTCGGCCTCTCCGCCACCGTCGCCGATCCGCCGCACTTGGCGGAATGGCTGCGCTTTCCCGGCCGAGAGGTGCTTCTGGTGCAGGGGCGCGAGGGGGCGGAACCGCAGATGAAGATCCTGGTGCCCGAGGGGCGACTACCCTGGGGCGGGCGCATGGCGACCTATGCGGTGGAGGAGGTCTACAACGCCGTGCGCGGCCATCGCACCACCCTGGTGTTCGTCAACACCCGGGCGCAGGCGGAGCTGATCTTCCAGGGGCTGTGGCGGCTGAACCAGGACAATCTGCCCATCGCCCTGCATCACGGCAGCCTGGCGGTGGAGCAGCGGCGCAAGGTCGAGGCGGCGATGGCGCGCGGTGCGCTGCGGGCGGTGGTCGCCACCTCCTCGCTCGACCTGGGCATCGACTGGGGCGACATCGACCTGGTGATCCAGGTCGGCGCGCCCAAGGGCGCCTCGCGCCTGTTGCAGCGCATCGGCCGCGCCAACCATCGCCTCGACGAGCCCAGCCGGGCGCTGCTGGTGCCGGCCAACCGCTTCGAAGTGCTGGAATGCCAGGCCGCGATCGAGGCGGCGCACGAGAAGGAACTCGACGGCTATCCGCCGCGCCCGCCCTGCCTGGACGTGCTGGCGCAGCACATTCTGGGCATGGCCTGCTCGCAGCCGGTAGTGCCCGACACGCTCTATGCCGAGATCGTGACCGCCTTTCCGTTCCGCGCTCTGGCACGCAAGGATTTCGACGATGCTTTCGGCTTCGTGGTCGATGGCGGCTACGCCTTGCGCGCCTATGACCGCTGGAAGCGGCTGGTGGGGCCGCCCGGGGGCGACGGGCTGAGCTTCGATCCGCGCGGCACCTATCGCATCGCCTCGCCGCGGGTGGCGCAGCAATACCGGCTGAACATCGGCACCATCGTCGAATCGCCGATGCTGAAGGTGCGGCTGCGGCGCGGGCAGGCGTTGGGTGAGGTCGAGGAATCCTTCGTGCAGGGGCTGGTGGCGGGCGACACTTTCATGTTCGCCGGCCGCCTGCTGCAGTTCGACGGCATCGAGGCGATGTCGGTGATCTGCTCGCCGGCCAGAAGCGGCGAGCCCAAGGTGCCGGCCTATGCCGGCGGCCGCCTGCCGCTGACCACCGGGCTGGCCGCAAGGGTGCGGGCCATCCTGGCCGATCCGTCGCGCCATCGCGTGCTGCCGCCGGACGTGCGCGAATGGCTGCGCCTGCAGCGCTGGCGCTCGGTGCTGCCCGGCCGCAGCGGCCTGCTGGTCGAGGGCTTCCCGCGCGACAAGCGGGAATACCTGGTCGCCTACTGCTTCGAGGGCCGCAATGCGCACCAGACGCTGGGCATGCTCTTGACCAAGCGCATGGAGAAGATGGGGTTGCGGCCGCTGGGTTTCGTGGCGTCGGATTACGTCATCGGCATCTGGGGCCTGCGGGCGCCGACGGCGGAGCAGATCCGCGAGTTGTTCCGGCAGGACATGCTGGGCGACGACCTGGAGGAATGGATGGACGATTCCTCCATGCTGAAGCGCTCCTTCCGCCAGGTCGCCGTCGTCGCCGGGCTGATCGAGCGCCGCCATCCGGGACAGGAGAAGAACCGCCGTCAGGTCACCTTCAGCGCCGACCTGATCTACGACGCGCTGCGCAAGCACGAGCCCGGCCACCTGCTGCTGCGCGCCACCCGCCACGACGCGGCCTGGAACCTGGCCGATGTCGGCCGGCTGGGCGATTTCCTCGCCCGCATCCAGGACCGCATCACGTACCGCCGCACCGACCGCGTCACGCCGCTAGCCGTTCCCGCGCTGCTCGACATCGGCCGCGAACGGGTCTTCGGCGACAACACCGACGTGCTGCTGGCGGAAGCCGAAGCCGACCTCATCGCCGAGGCGATGGAGGGCGAGGATCAGGGGGTGTTGATTTGAGCGCGGCAACCGGTCGGACCGCTCCCGGCCAGGGGTGAATCGCGCTTTAAATGCTCTGAATCGCCGGAAAATTCGGTATTCTGGCGTCGGGTCGGCCTTCGACCGAGGTGGAAGGGGGAAACGATGAAAAACTGCGCTGTCAGGGCCCTCGCAGCCGGAGTCTTGTCCGTGCTCGCCACGGCCGCCGCGGCCCAAGTGCCGGTCGCCCTGGTCGAGGACGTGCAAGGCACCCCGGCCGGCGTCGAGTTCATGGATTACCTCGTCCCCGGCAAGAGTATTCGCCTTGGCCCGTCCGATACCATCGTACTGGGCTATCTTAAATCGTGTTGGCGCGAGACGATCACCGGCGGAACGCTGACCGTCGGCGCTGAGCAAAGCGAAATCAAGGACGGCAAGCTCGTGCGCGCCAAGGTCGATTGCGATGGCGGCAAGATGCAGCTTACTTCGCAACAGGCCGACAAATCCGGCGCCATGGTGTTTCGCGACAAACCGAAATCCAGTCAAAAGGCGGAGGCGAAGAAACCGGAGCTCACGCTCTATGGGTTGTCGCCCGTGGTCGACATCAAGGGCGGGGGCATCATGGTTGTGGAGCGAATCGACCAGCCAGGCGAGCGCTACGAGGTGGCAATCGGCGGCGAACAAATGCTGCGCGGCGCGTTCTACGATTTCGCCAAGGCTAACAAAGCCCTCACCGCTGGCGGTACCTATCAGGCCAGCGTCGGCACCCAGCGGATTGTGTTCAAGGTCGATCAGCATGCCCAGCCAGGCCGCGCACCTCTGATCGGCCGGCTATTGCGTTTCCAGCCGGCAAGCTGACCGCCTAGCCGCCGCGCCTCCATGGGCAGGATATCGCGCCGCAATGCGCTGGCTGGCCTTGTCGTCGCCCTGGTGGCGGCCACGGCCGTCGCCTCGCCGGCCTTCGACGCGCTGCGCGGCCTGTCGATCGATGTGCTGACCAGTCTGCGCTGGCGCGTCTTTGGTCAGGCTTACCAGCCCACTTCCTCGCCAACAGTCGTGATCGCGGTCGATGAGGAGACCTACCGGACCAAGCCATTCGACGGCACCCCAATCGTAACCTGGACCGCGGAGATTGGCCGGGTTCTGAGCGCCGTCATCGAAAGTCAGGCCAAGATCGTCGGGTTCGACGTCGTGTTCCCGACCTCGATAGAGCAATCCGAGGTCCGTTTCGGCGAGGAAACGCTTGGCGCCAGGGTTCGAGGCTTCGATCGCGATTTTCTGCGCGCGCTGGCGCTGGCGGCGCGATCGGACAAGGTGGTGCTTGGCCAAGTCCAGCACAGCGATCATCCGATCTTGCCCGCGCCGGGCCAACGCGTGGCAGTTGGCCAGCAGCGCAACATTCGGGCGCTGAATGTTCATAACGATCCTGACGACGTGGTGCGTCGCATTCCGCTGACATTCTCGGTCGATGGCGTGATTGTGCCGTCGATGGCCGTCGAATTGGCAGGGCGCGCTCTCGGCACCGCACCAGAAATCGGCGTGGACAATACAGTGAGGCTCGCCAGCTATCGTATTCCGGCCAACGTACCGAACACGCTGACGCTCAATTTCGAGGGTGGCGGCGACGACGTCCCCACTTTTTCGCTCGCCGATCTGCGCACCTGCCTCGAGAAGGGCGACAAGGAATTTTTCAATCGGCATTTTGCCGGACGGGTGGTGCTGATCGGCACGGTTCTTGATGTCGAGGACCGCAAACTCACCTCGAAGCGCTTCGCCACTGCGGCTGCGGTCTCGCCCGGGCCGCGTTGCGCCATTGCCGCGCCGGCGCAGGCGTCGCGGCTGGCGCGCGTCACCATCCCGGGCGTCTATATCCATGCCACGGCCGTCAATAATCTGCTCCGGCGCAACGCGTTGGCTGAGTTGGGATCGATCGGCGGCGGATTGATTGCGTTCGCATTTGCAGCCGTGATCGTCGCAGCGGCGCTGATGCTAGCGCCCGCAAATGCGGCACTTGTCTTTGTCGGCATGACCCTGGCATGGTTGGCGGCCGCGATTGTGGTGTTTGGCCAGGCCGTGGCGCTGCCTGTCGTCGAGCCTGCCGCGGCCGGGCTGATCGCGCTTGGCCTGACAGTCGGCTACCGCCTAGTGATTGCCGACAAGGACAAGCGCTTTTTGCGCAAGAGCTTCGCGCTGTATCTCGCCCCTTCCGTGATCGAGAAGATGGTCGCCACCAACCGGCCTCCGGTGCTGGGCGGCGAGACACGCGACGTCACAATCTTCTTCTCCGATGTTGCGGGCTTCTCTTCACTATCGGAGACAATGACGCCGGCGGAAGTAGTAGCGTTGATGAACGACTATCTGTCGGCCATGACCGACATCATCGAGGCGCAGGGCGGTTTCGTCGACAAGTACATCGGCGATGCGATCGTGGCGATCTTCGGCGCGCCGCTCGATGACCGCGACCATGCCCGTCATGCCGTTGCCGCAGCACTTGCCTGCCGCCGGCGCCTGGAAGAACTCAACGCAACCGCATCGGCATTCAAGGGTCGTGCGCTTGGCCAGCGCATCGGCCTCAACTCGGGCGCCGCACTGGTGGGCAATATCGGCTCGCGCCGGCGCTTCAACTATACCGTGATGGGAGATGCGGTGAACCTCGCCGCGCGGCTGGAAGGAGCCAACAAGTATTTCGGCACTTCGATCATGGCATCGGAGATGACCGTTGCCCTTGCCGGCGAGGCGTTCGAATGGCGCGAACTTGATGCGGTCCGAGTCAAGGGTCGAGTGCAGCCGGTCAGAGTATTTGAACCGCTGGGCGAGGCAGGGGCCGTGACGGCCGAACTGCGTGGCCGCGCCGAAGCCTATGCCAAGGGGCTGCAGTCCTGGCGGTCAGCGGATTTCGTCGCGGCGCGGGACTGCTTCGCGCGCTTCGCCGAAAGCGATCGGCCCTCGGCGCTATTCCTGGCTCGCGCGCAGCAATCAATCGTCGACCCGCCCGGGCCGGATTGGCAGCCCGTCAACACGCTCGACGAGAAGTAGCGGCGCGGCCGGAGGATTCTCTAAGGTGCGCCGCCGCCGTCGCCGATGATGGTATAGGGCGCCCAGAATAGCGGATGGGCGTAGCTGAACAGCATTTTGCCCGACTGGTCGGTAAAGCCGGATTGGTCGAGCATCGCCATCATTGCCTGCCGCAAAGCTTCGTCGCGGCTTTTGTCCGGAGCGGCGCTTTGTCGGCGGAACAGATCGGCCACCAGTTCGCGGGCCGAGGCCGAATGCACCGACCAGTTGGTCACCAGCACCGTACGCGTGCCGGCATAGAAGAACGCCCGGGCCAACCCCGATGCAGCGTCGGCGCCGGCGCTGGCGCCGACGCCGGTGTTGCAAGCCGATAGCACGACCCAATCGGCGTCGAGCTTGAGAGCAAGAATTTCCTCAAGGGTAAGAAGCCCATCGCCGGGCACGCCGGCAACATCCGGCGCGCTCAAAGCCAATGCCGGCTGCGTCAACCCGTTGAGGTCGCCTGACACCAATCCGTGGGTGGCGAAGGCGACAACGCGGTAGCGTGATAGATCGGTGGTGGTCACGACGTTCTCATTGGCTGCCTTACCCAGGAACAACGACTTCGACGAATTGACCCGCAAGGCTTGCGCCACGAGCTTCAGTTCATCGGCGGTGTCGGGCAGCCGCGGCAAGAGCGCCAACTCGGCGCTATCGACCGATTGCGTCTGGGGTGCTGCGCGGCGCTTCAGCGGGACGCCCCGCAACGCGGCAGTGCTGATTGGCGCGGAAGACGGCGGCGTTTCCGCCTCGGTAGCCTGTTCGGCGCTGAAATAGGGGTCGCCAAAGGCAATGAAGGATTCGCGCGTAGCCGGGCCGGGCGGCAAGCGCCGCAGCGTGCGAAACGCCGCTGCCGATGGCACCACGGTCACCGAATGCGTGCGCGCCAGCCAATGCACATCGCGATACTCGGAAAACAGCGGCCCGGAACCGGCTTTTGGGTCGGCGGCGGCAGTCGGCAACAAGCTGAGCGGCAACAGACCCATAGCGCCATTGACGATGACCGTCAGGCGCTTGGCCGGGGTCCATCCTTGTTCCACCGGTTTGAGCAGGAGGTTATAAAGACCGTGGGCCAAAGCGAGGTCGAACGGCGGGATTTCCTCGACGGTCGAGGCGTTTGGTTCAAGCGCCGCGCGCAGCTTGTTGACGGTCTTCTCGATTTCGGCTGCCGTGGTCGGAATGGCCGCGAACGCGACCGGGCCGACTTTGGGGATCGCCCAGACGAAGCTCTGTTTGCGCCCGAAATAGAACGATACAAGAGCCTCATCGCCGCGCAGGACGCCCCGGATTTCGTCGAGGGTTGGGGCCTTGGGATAGAGGAGTTCGACGTACTCGGGAAACCGTTGACCTATCTCTCCAATCATTTTTGCATGACCGGCCCGCAACTCTTCGATTTGGTCGCCTAGCGCCTTGGCCAGCTTGTCGTCGCGTTGCAAGGGTGGCTGCGCCAGCAAATTGTTGAGCATGCCTATTTGGGCGCCGATCTGTTTGCGCAGATTCTGCTCTTTGCGCGCAAGATCGGCGAGCGCGGGATCGCGCGCGACGATCCGCGCACTCGACGCGGCCAGGGCCGCCTGGACGGATTGCCCGCGAATGGCATCGGCCAGCCCGAAACTGTCGACCGCCACGGCGTTGGAACTGGCTGCCGGGGAGTGCGCCAGCAGTCCGATATAACTTTCCACGATGCTGCGTATTTGCTTCTCGCGCCGCCCTTCGATTGCGTCGGCGTCTTCATCGTCCCTGCGCAAAGCCGAAACCAGCAGCGGAATGGCCGGCTCGAGTTCGCGCAACGCGTCGGCCTCTTGTCCCGCCTGGATCAAGCCGAGGGCCAGCACGCCTTTCGCCAAAGCAAAATCGGCATGGTTTTCGCCGACGCGCTGGCGCTCACGTTCGACCTGGGCGCGGGCTTGCGCGATACCGGCGGCGAGATCGCCGGCCTCATACATGGCCAGGATGCGCGCGGGCTGGCTAAGCAGTTTCTCCTTGCGCGCCGGCTCCCAGCCCTCGATTGCCTTATCCACGGCGCGATAGAGCGCTAATGCCTCGGCTGGGCGGTCCAATGCGTACAGGGCGGCGGCAAGCCCAACCTGGTTCCGGACATAAGCCGGCGAGTTCTCCGCAAAGCCGAGAGTCTGGAAAATCTCGCTGGCGGTTCGCAATAACTTCTCGGCTTCGTTGTAGCGTCCCTGATTGGCGAGCAGCACCGCAAATTTGCCGAGAAACGCCGCGGTCGTCGGATGGTATTTGCCGACTGCCTTGAGGCGACTGAGGAGCGCGCGCCGCATGTCGATCTCGGCTTCGGCCATACGGCCTTGCCGCATCTTGAACTCGCTCAGATTGACGATTTGGCTGTCGACCGCGAGTTCGAAATTCGCGCGAGCCGGCTGGTTCGGCCAAGCCACCGATTTCGCCAATGAATCGCGGCGTGCGATCTCGGCCTTGGCGGCGGCCAACTCGGCTTCATGATACTGCCCGCGCGCCGCAAGATAGAGCGCGCGACATGACTCGACATCGGCCACGAAACTGGAAGTGTAGAGTTCGTTTTCCGGCAAGTCGCGCACCTTGGCGTGCAAAGCAATTATCTTGGCCAGGACCGCCTCGGCACGAGTCAAATCGCCAATGGCAACGAGCTGGCTGGTGGTATGCCGGTAGACGTTGAACAGATTTCGCTGCGTTTGCGGTCGATCGTAAATGCGCGCCAGTTCCGCCAGCAGTGCAAGCCCGCGCTCGGGATCGGCGAGATTGACGGTGTGATAATTGACGACCAGCAACAATTTGATGAAGAACAGGGCTTCGGAGCCATCCTCGCCGCGATATTTGATCGCCAGCTCCGCGTCGTCGCTGGCTTCGCGCAGTTGGCCGAGCGCCGATCTGGCCTGGGCGCGGCGGTAGTAGAAGCGGGTGAGCTTGGCGGGATCATCGTCAGCCGGCGGCAGGGTATTGGCGGCCGCCCGCAATCGCTCAATTGCCGCCGGATCGGGCTTCTCCTGGTCGAGAACGAGCGTGATGTCGGAAATGGTGCGCGGCGGCGCGACAAAGCCGGAACTTTGCGCACGGCTGGCGGCGGGGACTGCCGCCAGCAACAAGGGCAGCAGAATTGCTCCCGCCAGAGATTGCCAATGCAGCTTTGCTCGCGGCGGCTTCATTGGCCGCAAGCCGCCTGGCCACATCGATGCAGCAACAGATTCTGTCGGCGGCGCCCGAAGGTGGGCCATCGTTCTATCCCCCCGCGGCCCCGGATTGTCGCGGATTCCTTGAGTAATGATAGCTGCCGTCTCGGGTTCTGTCACCGATGGGATCCGTGGCCTGGCGCAGACAGGCGGCAGAGGCGTGGCGCTCCCGTCCAAGCCAGCTTTTCCGCCGCTCCGGGAGCCGGGCGAAGTCTTGCGGAGCGCCGGAGAAAACGCAAAGATTACTCTATGTCGAACTTGGCCGTCCGAACGCTAAACGTGGCCGGGAAAATCGCACAGATGGGGGAGTTCATGCAGCGGATCATCTTCGGTCTGATCTTGTTGATGGCTGCCGCGCCGGCGTGCGCTCAAGAACGCATCATGATCGGCGATAAGGAAGCGCTATTGCACGTTCCTCCGGGCGCCAGGGCCAGCCTCGTCCTGGTTCCCGGCAAGGGCAATATCGATCCGAGGGATCCGCTGTTGCGCAACCGCGCTGCTCTTAACGCCAAGGGATTCGCCACGCTGACGGTTCCGCACGATACGCGACTTGGAGCGGCGATCGAGCACATGCGCAAGGTCAAGGAGCCGGTTCTGCTTGTGGGCGTGAGCCTGGGGGTGACCTACTCCGCGCGCGGGGTCGGCCGTGGCGCCAAGCCTGACAAGCTGGTGCTGATTTCGGGGCCGCTGACGGAGAATGCAAAATCGGCGCAAGAACTACTGAAGACCCCTACAGTCATGCCGCCCACGCTCGTATTGCACAATCGTGACGATGCCTGCGATTTCACCCCACCATCGGCCGTGGAACCGTTTCTGAAATGGTCCGAAGGACGAGCGAGCGTGGTGTGGATCGGCGGCAGCGGCACCGGCAAGGATCCCTGTGGACCGAATTCCGCGCACGGCTATATGGGCGCCGATGGGCAAGTGGTCGATGCCATCACCAGTTTCGCCTTGCGCTGACGCAAAAGCGACCGACCGGCTTGCCATGGCGCAGCCGGCGCTGCTCGACATCGGCCGCGAACGGGTCGAAGGCGACAATGTCGATTTCCTGCTGGCTGAAGCCGAGGCTGACCTGATCGCCGAGGCGACGGAAGGGGCGGAGCAGGGGGTGTTGATCTAGCTGCCGCTCACATTTCTCTCCTTATCCATCGAACTGTAGAAAACGTCCTCATGCTGAGCTCGTCGAAGCATGAGGGGTCACAGGCAGTCTTCGCGTAGCCCATGCTTCGACGGGCTCGGCATGAGGATTTTGGAGTAGAGGCAAGGCGGTACTCCGCCGCGATTGTCCCGCGCTTGCGTTCCGCTAATATCCGCCGGCATGCAAATCCTCGCCCTCCGCTTCAACCGCCTCGAGCTGCATCTCGATCTGTCCGGCGCGCTGTGGCTGCCGGGGGAGCGGGTGCTGGCGGTGGCGGACCTGCATCTGGAGAAGGGCTCCTCCTACGCACGGCGCGGGCAGATGCTGCCGCCCTATGACAGTGCCCTCACCCTGCGGCGCCTGCAGACTGCCGTCACCCGCTTCCGGCCACGCATGCTGATCGCGCTGGGGGATTCCTTCCATGACCGGAATGCGGCGGAGCGGCTGTCGCCGGCCGATGCGGCGGTGGTGCGGCGGCTGGCGGAGGCGGTCGATCTGGTCTGGGTCGGCGGCAATCACGATCCGTTGCCGCCGGCGCATCTGGGCGGGCGCGGCGTGGCCGAGATCGCGATCGGCGGGCTGACCTTCCGCCACGAGGCGGCGCGCGATCTGCCGGCGGGGCCGGAGATCAGCGGCCATTATCATCCGGTGGCGGCGCTGTCGGTGCGCGGCGTCGGATTCCGCCAGCGCTGCTTCGCGCTGGGCGGCCGGCGGCTGGTGCTGCCGGCCTTCGGCGCCTATGCCGGCGGGTTGAACGTGCTGGACGCCGCCTTCACCGCGCTGTTCCCGGGCGGCTTCGAGGTGGCGGCATTGGGCAAGGAGAAGCTGCACCGGCTGCTGCCGGAGCGGCTGCGCATGGACCCGCAACTGCCGGCGGGCAGGGCGAACGGACTTTAGCGCAGCGTCAGCCGTCGTAGCTCTTGCCGTCGTCGCTGCCGTCGCCGCTCTCCAGCTCCTCGACGCCGGCGAACCAGCCGGCGCGCTCGGCATGCATGGCCGCCTGGGTGCGGTTGGACACGCCGATGCGGGCGAAGATGGCCTGCAGATGGACCTTGACGGTGATCTCCTGGATGCCCAGCGCGCGGGCGATCTCCTTGTTCGACTTGCCGGCTGCCAGGTGGCGCAGCACCGAGAGCTGGCGCGGCGTGAGGTTCTCGCCGCCATTGCTGTGGGCGGGCTCCATGTGCCGGGGCGGACCGCCGGCATGGGCCGCGCCGCCGGCCAGTTTCAGCGCCTCGAGCATGATCGAGGCGGGGAAGAAGCGTTCGCCGTTCATGACCAGGGCCAGTGCGGCGCTGAAGGCCACGCTGCCCATCGAGCGCAGCAGATAGGCGGAAACGCCGATCTCCAGCGCCTTGCGCGCTTCGGTCGGATCGGCCGAGCAGTTGATGGCGATCACCATCGCGTCCGGCCGCAGCCGGCGCAGTTCGCGCAGGCCCGCGCCGCCTTGCAGTCCGGGCAGGCCCATATCGACCAGGAACAGGTCGGTGTGGTCGGGCCGCGCGCCGCAGGTGACGAACAACTCGTCGGCGTTGTAGACCTCGCGGATATCGACGTCGCCCACGACCTGGCGGATGCGCGCCAGCAGCGCTTCGCGGAACATGCGGTTGTCGTCGGCCAGCAATACGCTCAGTGGTCCGGCCGCGCCGTTGGGGCCGGCGCCGCGCGCGCCCTGGGATGCGGGCCCGCTCTTGTCGCTGGCCGCCTCGCCGGAGCCGACGGAAGGCGCGCCGGTGAGGGCGGCGCGCAAATCGATTGGAATATCCGCCTGCAGATCCCGTTTCGGCACTACCAACCTCCCATACGCATACATGAGGGTCGAATGATTGGTCGAATGGATATCGCCTCAGACCCGGGTGAAATATTTGCCGCCCGCATATCGGGCGCTTCGTTCCCAATGCCTAAGTATTGCCAGCGCCTTGCCGCCGCGGCATCTGTTTTTTTGCAAATCACACTTTCGGGCTGCATGACGCCAAGCCAGCGATTGGCTTGAGTGCCCTGCCGGATTCAGTTTGCAAACCGCTTAAAGGAAGTTGCTCAGGAGATTGACTCACCGTGAGAATTGAAGATGCGTAGGCCGCGCAACAACCCTTTCAGCGGCATCTGGAGGCCGTAACGCCCCGTTCCGGGCCGGGCCCAACTGCATCCGTCTAGGGGATCATCCTTATGGATAGTCAACCGCTGCATTAAATCCGTCGGCGTATGGAGCGGCGGGGTGCGGTATCCGGTTGGGCGAGCCCGTCGAGATTGGCGTAGACCCGGCGCAACAGGGTTTTCAGCCGCTTTGCCTCGGCCGCGGCCAGCCCAGCCAAGGCGCGGGCTTCGTAATCCAGGGCGACGGGGATGAGCCGGCGCGTGATCGCCTCGCCGGCGGCGCTGCGGTGGATGGCGACGCTGCGCTGGTCGGCGCTGTCGCGCCGGCGCAGCAGCAGGCGCTTCTTCTGCATCTGGTCGAGCAGGCGCGACAGCGTGGAGATCTCGATCGAGGTGGTGCGCGCCAGGCTGCCGACGCTCTGCCCGTCCTGGTGATGCAGCGCGGCCAGCACGCGCCACATCTGCAAGGTGATGCCGTGCCGGCGCGCGACCTGGCCGAAGGCGTCGGCGATCTTCGCCCCGGCGCGGTTCAGCAGATAGGGCAGGTAGTCGTCGAGATCGAGCTGCGCCGTCATTGCGCCGCCGCCAGTTTCAGCCGGTCGCGTACCGTATCGAAATGCGGCGCGATGTCGGCCATGAAGCGCTGCATCTGCTCGCGCACCATGGCGTCCGGCTTCAGCCCGTAATTGAAATACAGGATCACCTCGGAGATGCCCGAGGCCTCGACCTGCTTCAGCTCGTCGACGATCTTGCGCGTCGAGCCGACCAGCACCGATTTGCTGGTCAGGCTTTCCGGCTTCATGTTGCGCAATATGTCGACGATGTTCAGGAAGTACTTGTAGGTCGGCGGCACCGTCTTGGCGTCGGACGGGAAGGCGCCGATCAGCGCGTCGTGGAAATAGCGGATCAGCGCCTCCCGCCCATAGGCTTCCTCCTGCGCCGTGTCGGCGATGTGGATGAAGTAGGAGCACATGGCGCGCCGCGCCGGCCTGCCGTGCCTGGCCGCCTCCTCGTGGAAGGCGCGCACCGCGTCGGCCAGCGAGCCATAGACCATGGCGGCGGCGAAAGGCGCGAAGATGATGTTCCAGTCGTTCTTCGCCGCCAGCTCCATGCTGGGGCGCGAGAAGCAGGCGACATAGGGGCGCAGCGGCTGCTGCAGGGGCTTGGGCCGCACCTCGATGCCGTCGAACTGCCAGAACCGGCCCTGGTGCGACCACTTGCCGGGCTCGGTCCAGGCCCGCCACAGGATTTCCAGCCCCTCGGCGAACATCTCCGAGGAATGCTCGAAATCGGCCTGGAACGGGGCGTATTCCAGCCGGTCGTAGCCGCGGCCGGCGGCGAAATCGACGCGGCCGCCGGAGAGCAGGTCGAGCGTGGCCCATTCCTCCGCCACGTGCAGCGGATGGTGCACCGGCAGCAGCACCACCGCCGGCGCCAGGCGGATATGGCTGGTGGCGCCGGCCAGTTGCGCCAGCAGCATGTTGGGGCAGGCATTGACGCCCAGCAGGTTGAAATGGTGCTCGCCGATCCAGGCCGAGTTCAGGCCGATGCGGTCGGCCAGGATCGCCTGCTGGTAGATCTCGCGCACGAACTGCTCGGCCGTGCGCGGGTTGCCCGGGTAGCGGTTGTCGGAGAGCGTGAAATATCCGAAATCCATGGCGGCCTCCCTAATGTTTGCATTTGCAAATAATTTATTTGCAAATGCAAGTATTGGGAAGGGTCTGGTCTCGCAAGCGCAGCGAAGCCGGGTTTCTACAGGATTTTCAGGCTGATGGCGTCCATGCCGGCGATCTCGCCCGCCAGTGTCTCGCCCGGCCGGGGAAAATAGGCGGCGACGATCGAGCCGGTCATCACCAGCATGTCGGCGCGCAAGCCCGCGCCGTCGCGCGCCAGCCGGTTGGCCAGCCACGCCAGCACGTTGAAGCAATGGCCCATGCCGGCATTGGCCGGCGCCGCGGCGATGGGCTTGCCGTCGACGCTGAGGCTGCCGCTGCCGTGCTCCAGCTCGGGCCGCGACTCCATCGCCACCGGCCGGCCGATCACCACGCCGGCCTGCCACGCGCCGTCGACGATGAGCTGTTTGGCATCCAGCCGCGCGTAGTCGGCGCCGCGATCGTCGATCAGCTCGAAGGCGGTTGCCGCCGCCGCCACCGCCGCAGCCACCGTCGCCGTACTGTAGGGCGCGCCGGCGGCCGGCAGGTCGGCGCCCAGCAGCAGCGCGATCTCCAGCTCGATGCCCAGCCGGCCGAAGCTCTCCGCCCGCACCTGGTGCGGCGAGGCATGCACGGCGCCGGCCAGCACGGGGCCGCAGATCGGCTCCGACAATCCGGTCTGGGCGCGGATGGCGGGCGAGGTCAGGCCGACTTTCCAGCCCGCGATCGGCCGGCCGGTGGCGGCGATGACGCGCCGCTGCACGCCATAGGCGCTGTCCTCGTCGGGCGGCAGGTGCTCGGCCGGCCAGGGCCGCACCACGCGCGGCTGGCGCCGCAGGTCGGCGACGAACGCCGCCGTCTTGTCCGGGTCGAAGGCGGTCACGGCCTTACCTCTGATAGATGCTGATATGGTTTTCCTGCAGGCTCACTAGATCCATCCAGGCGCGGATCGCGGGATAGGGCTTGAGGTCGAAATCGACCTCGTGCGCCACGTGCGTGTAGGCGTAGAGCGCGATGTCGGCGATGGAGTAGCGCTCGCCGACGAAGAATTCGCGCCGCTTCAGGTGCTGCTCCATGACGTCGAGCGCGGCATAGCCGGCCTGGCGCTTGACCGGCATTGCCGCCTCGATGAAGGCCGTCGTCGGCACCCTGTGCTTGATCCAGTAGCGCACGGTGGCGATGTTCGGCTCGTGATTGTATTGCTCGAAGAACATCCATTGCAGCACCTGGGCCCGGCCCAGCCGGTCGAAGGGCAGATAGGGCGTGCCCTCGGCCAGGTAGAACATGATGGCGTTGCTCTCCGGCAGCACCGTGCCGTCCTCGAGCTGAAACGCCGGGATCCGCCCGTTGGGATTCTTGGCCAGGAACTCCGGCGTGCGCGTCTCGCCCTTGTCGATGTCGAGCACGACCCGCTTGTAGGGAATGTCGAGCTGGCTCAGCAGCAGCCGGATCTTGTAGGCGTTGCCCGAATCCGGATGATCGTAAAGCGTCGGCATGGCGTCCCCCCTGGACGCTCCAAGGTAGCATCGTTGGCCGCGCCGGCAACGTCTTGTCCGGTTTGTAATGGCGCTCCATGATCGGCGCATGTCATCGAACAGGCACAAGACCGGCGCCCAGGCCAGCGCCAAGGCCCGCACCAGGACCGGCGCAAGAAGCTTCGCCCGGGTGGGCGCCGTGGCGGCCGTGGTGCTGGCCGGCGGCGCGGGCCGGCGCATGTTCCCCCACAGCGCCGGCGGCGGCGACAAGCCGCTGGTGGCCCTGGCCGGCCGGCCGATGGTCGCGCATGTGGTGCAGCGGCTGAAACCCCAGGTCTACGATCTGGCCATCGCCATGCGGGAGGGCAGCCGGCGCGCGCCGGCCGATCCGGCGCTGGCCGGCGTGGCGGTGGTGCACGATCGGGCGGCCGAGGCCGACGGCACCGGCATGGGACCGCTGGCCGGCCTGCTGGCCGGCATGGAATGGGCGCGCCGCGAGGCGCCCTATTGCCCGCTGCTGCTGAGCGTGCCGGCCGACGTGCCGTTCATCCCGCACGATCTGGCGGCGCGCATGGCGGCGCACTTGCAGGCCATCGAGGCCGACGTGCTGACGATGCGTTCGCGCGGGCGGCTGCATCCCACCGTGGCGCTGTGGTCGACCGAACTGCTGGCCGAACTGCGCCGCGCGGTCCTCGAGGAAGGCGTGCGCAAGGTCGAGGACTTCACCCGCCGCCACAAGCATGCCGAGCTGGTCTGGCATCTGCGCGGCCCCGATCCGTTCCTCAACGTCAACACCCCGGCCGACCTGGCGCGCGCCGAGCGGCGCCTGGCGGGTTAGCAACGGCTAGGGCAGGTCTTCGGGCTTCACCGGCTGCAGGGCGATCAGGCTGCCGTCGATCAGCAGCTTGCCGGCATGTTCGAAATTGACGGTGATGCGGTGGCCGATCATCGACTGGATCTGGCCGATGCCCCAGTCCGGCTGCTGCGGATGGCGCACGTAGTCGCCCGGCTGCAGCAGCGCGCCGCTTCGGGGCCTGTCGGTCATGGCGCGGGTGCCTTCTTCATCGCGCCAGCATAACGCAGAAGCGAGGAGGATCGAGCCCACGGCTCTCTCCCGTCCGGCCGGCCGCCCGAGGCGTGTTGCGGGCGTGGCGGCGGGGCGGGGGACGCCGGCGCGCCGGCGCACGCCGTTTGCGCCCGACTAAGCCGTTCGATTTCTGGCGTTTTTTGCCTTGAACGGCGTCCGCAAACAGCCGCTGGACTTTCGCCGCGCGACCCTGTAGCTACCTGCCGCACAAAAGGGGGCGGGGGCCGTCCCCGGCACTTCGTCGCCTCGTTGAGTTGGGAGCCCGAGCGCATGCGCGTCACTCTGCCGGAAGGTTACCGTCCGACCGAGACCGAGCCCTTCATGAATCCGGTGATGCAGGAGTATTTCCGCCAGAAGCTTCTGCGCTGGAAGGAAGAGCTGCTGAACGAATCCAACCAGACCCTGCAGAGCCTGCAGGAGGAGTCGCTGGCCCAGCCCGACCTCGCCGACCGCGCCTCCGCCGAAACCGACCGCTCGATCGAGCTGCGCACCCGCGACCGCTTCCGCAAGCTGATCGCCAAGATCGATTCGGCGATGAAGCGCATCGACGAGGGCACCTACGGCTACTGCGAAGAGACCGACGAGCCCATCCCGCTGAAGCGGCTGGAGGCGCGTCCCACCGCGACGCTCAGCGTCGAGGCCCAGGAGCGCCACGAGCGCCTCGAGCGCACCAAGCGCGACGAGTAGGAACTCTGTTCTAGTTCGCGCCCCGCAGCGCCGCCAGGAAGCGCTCGTACCAGTCGCTGATGGTGTTGGCCAGCAGCACCTTGATCATCGCCTCGTAGCGCGACTTGCGCTCGTCCAGCGGCATGACCAGCGCCTCGTGCAGCGCCTCGCCGACGCCGTCGACGTCGAACGGATTGACCAGCTTGGCGCCCGGACCCAGCTCGTCGACCGCGCCGGCGAAGCGCGACAGCACCAGCACGCCGGGGTCCTGCGGATTCTGCGCCGCGACGAATTCCTTGGCGACCAGGTTCATGCCGTCGCGCAGCGGCGTCACCAGCCCCACCTTGGCGTGGCGGTAGAAGCCGGCCAGCGTGTTGCGCGAGAAGCTGCGGTTGAGATAGCGCAGCGGCGCCCAGTCGAACTCCGCGTAGCGCGCGTTGATCCGCCCGGCCATCTGGTCCAGTTCGCGCCGCAGCGCGCGATACTGGCGCACCTCGTTGCGGCTGGTGGGGGCGATCTGCATCATCACCACCTTGGCGCGGTGCTGCGGGTGGTTGGCCAGCAGGCTGGAAAAGGCGTCGAAGCGCAGCGGCAGGCCCTTGCTGTAGTCCAGCCGATCGACGCCGATGATCAGCCGCCGTCCGGCCAGGCTCTGCCCCAGCCGCTTGGTCTCCGGCGCCAGCTCGGCGGCGACCGCGGTCAACGCGAAGCGGTCGGTCTCGATGCCGACCGGATAGACGCCGGTCCTGGTGACGCGGTCGAAGGCGGTGACCGTGCGGTCCTCGCCGACCACGCCGCGCGCGTCGTGGCGGATGAAATCGCAGAAGGCGCGCTCGTCGCTGGCGGTCTGGAAGCCGAGCAGGTCGTAGCGGCACATGTCGGCCACCAGCTTCTCGTGGAACGGCACCACGCGCAGCACTTCCGGCGCCGGGAAGGGGATGTGCAGGAAGAAGCCGATGCGGTTGGTCAGCCCGCGCCGGCGCAGCGCGGCGGCCAGCGGCAGGAAATGATAGTCGTGCACCCAGATGACGTCGTCCGGCTGGGCGATGCGGGCCACCGCCGCGGCGAAGCGGTCGTTCACCGCCATGTAGGCGGTGTAGTAGGCGCGCTTGAAATCCATCAGGCCGACCCGGTAATGGCACAGCGGCCACAGCACCGAGTTGGCGAAGCCGGTGTAGTAGAGCTCGTGCTCCTCCGGCGTCAGGTCGAGCGTGGCGACCGAGATGCGGCCCGAGCCCAGGAACTGCGGCTCGTCCGAGGCCTGCTCGACGGTTTCGCCGCTCCAGCCGATCCACACGCCGCCGTACTTGCGCAGCGCCTCGCGGATCGCCACCGCCAGGCCGCCGGCGCGGGCGGCCTGTTCGCCGGGCAGGGCGACCCGGTTGGAGACGATCAGGAGCCGCGCCAAAACGCTTCCTCCCACGTCTTGCTCAGGCGCTGGGCGCAGAGGATCAGGCCGACCAGCGAATAGGTCTGGGGGAAATTGCCCCACAGCTCGTTGGTGCGCGGATCGATGTCCTCCGACAGCAGGCCGACATGGTTGCTGCAGGCCAGCAGCCGCTCGAACATGGCGCGCGCCTCCTCCTTGCGCCCGATCGAGGCCAGCGCGTTGATGTACCAGAAGGTGCAGACGGTGAAGGCGGTCTCCGGCATGCCGAAATCGTCGGGCACGGCGTAGCGCAGCAGGTGGTCGCCGCGCTTGAGGTGCCGCTCGGCGGCGGCGACGGTCCCCAGATAGCGCGGATCGTCGGCGGCCAGGAAGCCGATGTCGTGCAGCAGCAGCAGGCTGGCGTCGATGTGGCCGCCGTCCAGCGCGTCGACCAGCGAGTTCTCGTTGGCGTCCCAGGCGCGCTGCAGGATGACGGTGCGGATTTCCTTCGCCGCCTGCTTCCAGTAGCGCGCCCGTTCGCTCTCGCCGAGATGGGCGGCGATCTTGCCCAGCCGGTCGCAGGCCGCCCAGCACATGGCGGCGGAGAAGGTATGGACCCGCACCCGGCCGCGATACTCCCACAGGCTGGCGTCGGGCTCGAAGGCGGCCTGCTTGGCGTGCTCGCCCAGCCGTTCCAGGCGATGGAACAGCACCTTGTCGCCCGGCCGCGGCAGGCGCTTGTCGAAGAAGATCTGCGCCGCTGCCAGGATGACGCTGCCGTAGGAATCGTTCTGCACCTGGACCCAGGCGGCGTTGCCGCGGCGCACCGGCCCCATGCCGCGATAGCCGGCCAGGTCGGGCACCTCGATCTCGTCCAGCGGCGTGGAATGCGAGATGGGATAGAGCGGGCGCAGCCGGTGGTCGGGGTCGAAGGCCGCCGCGTTGGTGATGTAGCGGATGAATTCTTCCATGGTGCGCGTGGCGCAGAGCTGGTTCAGCGCCTGCACCGTGAAATAGGCGTCGCGCAGCCAGCAGAACCGGTAGTCCCAGTTGCGCCCCGAATTGGCGAATTCCGACACCGAGGTGGTGACCGCGGCCATGATGGCGCCGGTCTCCTCGAAGCTGCACAGTTTCAGCGTGATCGCCGCCCGGATCACCGGCTCCTGCCATTCGAACGGGATCGACAGCGAGCGCACCCAGTCGGTCCAGTACTTGGCGGTGCGGTCGAGGAAGTCGTTGACCGTCGACACCAGCGGCGCGGTCAGGCTCTCGTCGGCGCCCAGCACGAAGTGCAGCGGGTTGTCGAGCACGAACGGCACTTCCTGCGCCACGTAGGTCAGCGGCGCATCGGTGCTCAGCCGCAGCGTCATCACCGGCGAGACGTAGCGGATGTGGTTGGAGCCGAACGACAGCATCGGCTCCTGCGCGCCCCAGCCGAAGCGCGGCCGCAGCCGCACGCGCAGGCGCGGCTGGCCGGCGATCGGCTCGATCTTGCGCATCAGCGCGACGGGGCGGTGGATGCGCTCGTAATTGACGAAGCGCGGGCAGAAATCGGTCACCCGCACCGCGTTGCCGTTGCCGTCGCGCAGGATGGTGATGAGGATGGCGGTGTTCTCGCGGTAGTACTGCTCGCTCGATTCGTGGTTCTCCAGCTCGATCGCGAACTGGCCGTCGTCCTGGCCCGAGCGCGGCGACAGCAGGTGGCAGAGCACCGGATCGCCGTCGGGCTGCGGCAGGCAGGACCAGACCACGGCGCCGCGCCGGTCGACCAGCGCGTTGATGCGGCAATTGCCGATCACGCCGAGATTGAGATCGGTCATGGCGCGGCTCCCCGGGCTTGCGCCTCGGGCGCCGTTTCCTGCTCCAGCCGCCGCACCAGCCGCGCCAGCCAGTCGCGCACCGCCAGCGGCGCCGCCAGGGTCAGGGAGGCGCCCGCGTCGGGCCGCTCGGCGACGGCGATGGCCAGCCCGCCGCTTTCCAGCGCGGCGCGAAACCCGTCCTGGTCGGTGACGTCGTCGCCGACGAACACCGGCACGCGGCCGAGAAAGGGGGGATGGCGCATGAGCTGCTTCACCGCCGTGTACTTGCTGACGCTGGCCGGCTTGATCTCCAGCACCATCTTGCCCGGCATGGCCTTGAGCCCGGGATGGCTGGCCAGCAGGGCCTCGATTTCGCCGGTCAGCCAATCCTGCTGCTCGGGCGCGTTGCGGTAGTGCAGCGCCAGCGCCTTGCCCTTGTCCTCCAGCATGATGCCGGGCCGCAGGCGGGCGATGTGGGCAGCGGCGCCGCGGATGGCGTCGACCGTCTCGGCCTGGGTCGCCACCACCTCGCCGTCGCCGCGGATGCGCCATTCCATGCCGTGCAGGCCGGCGGCCGGCAGGCGCAGCGGCGCCACGAGCGCGTCGAGATCGGACAGCAGGCGGCCGGTGACGATGGCGACGGCGCCGCCGAGATGGCGCGACACCAGCCCCAGCAGGGGGCCGAGATCGGCGGGGATGCGCACGGCGTCGGGAGCCGTGGCGATATCGATCAGGGTGCCGTCGAGATCGAGAAACAGGGCCCAGTTGCCTGGATCGCCGGGGAACTCATCGACTGAAGCCGGGACGGAGAGTGGATTTGGCTCGGGCGCCAAGAGATTGTCCTCGCTCTGGTTTTTGTTGGTTTTGCTTTATGGACGCTCCGACCCCCGCAGGACAAACGTAAAAACTTTGGTCCGGTTCTGGACTGTTCCGAAAAAACACCACAATTGCATCGGCCTTGGGAACAGGCTGTGAACTCATGTCCAATTTATAAGTATTATCAATATTTTATAAATTCGGCTTGCCCATGAGAACAAAAAGCGTACATTGATCGTTACTCACCTCCTGCCAGCGTTTTGCCGTCGGATGGGAGCGGGTCGGGAAGGCGAAGTTTCCCAGATTGCCGGCCACTGCCGGGGTCAATACAAGGAGGGTCCAATGTCTGCGGCGTCCCTGCGAGTGGTCGACAAGGCCGAAAAGGAAAACATGGAAAGCAAGAGCAAGGCGCTGGATGCGGCGCTCAGCCAGATCGAGCGGGCCTTCGGCAAAGGCTCGATCATGAAGCTGGGCCAGCGCGACAGCGGCGTCGAGATTGCTTCGGTCTCCACCGGATCGCTGGGCCTGGACATCGCGCTCGGCATTGGCGGCCTGCCGCGCGGGCGCATCGTCGAGATCTACGGGCCGGAAAGCTCGGGCAAGACCACCCTGGCGCTGCATTGCATTTCCGAAGCCCAGAAGAACGGCGGCACCTGCGCTTTCATCGACGCCGAGCATGCGCTCGATCCCAGCTACGCCAAGAAGCTGGGCGTCGACGTCGAGAACCTGCTGATCTCCCAGCCCGATGCCGGCGAACAGGCGCTGGAGATCGCCGACACGCTGGTGCGGTCGGGCGCCATCGACGTGCTGGTGATCGACTCGGTCGCCGCCCTGGTGCCGCGCGCCGAGCTGGAAGGCGAGATGGGCGACAGCCATGTCGGCCTGCACGCCAGGCTGATGAGCCAGGCGCTGCGCAAGCTGACCGGCTCGATCTCGCGCTCCAACACCACCCTGATCTTCATCAACCAGATCCGCATGAAGATCGGCGTCATGTTCGGCAGCCCCGAAACCACCACCGGCGGCAACGCGCTGAAGTTCTACGCCTCGGTCCGCCTTGACATCCGCCGCATCGGCGCGATCAAGGAAAAGGAGGACGTGGTCGGCAACCAGACCCGCGTCAAGGTGGTGAAGAACAAGCTGGCGCCGCCCTTCAAGGTGGTCGAGTTCGACATCATGTATGGCGAGGGCGTGTCCAAGACCGGCGAGCTGATCGATCTCGGCATCAAGGCCGGGCTGGTCGAGAAATCGGGCTCCTGGTTCTCCTATGACGGCCAGCGCATCGGCCAGGGGCGCGAGAACGCCAAGACCTATCTGCGCACCAACCCCGAGGCTGCGGCCAGCCTGGAGAAGGCCCTGCGCGAGAATGCCGGCATTCTGGCCGGCGCCCTGCTGGAAGATCGCACTACCGACGAGGACGGCGACGACGACTAGTCAATTCTGCCGTCCCCGAACGGGCGGCGGTTCTCCAGACGCTCACTTCCTCTCGAGCGTGGCAGGGCGGGGTCCGGATACCGGGCGCCGCCCTTCGTCTTTGGCCGGAACGGTATGGCGGGACAAGGTCAGGCGGGATGGCCACGTCCTGCCCCAAGTGCCTGAAATTCCAGCCTGGGACCTGGGTTGCGCAAAAGGCCGGCTTCTGGACAGGCGCGCACCGGCCAAGGTACAACCGGCCTCTGCGCCTTGATCGGGGGGATTGGGGGCGCGGGATCGGACAAACGAGCATCGGAACGGCCGCGCCCGGGCGCGGCCGGCACGGGACCGACATGGCAAGCGCAAACGACATTCGGCGGACCTTTCTCGACTATTTCGGGCGGCACGGCCACCAGGTCGTGGCCTCCAGCCCGCTGGTGCCGCGCAACGATCCCACCCTGATGTTCACCAATGCCGGCATGGTGCAGTTCAAGAACGTCTTCACCGGCGTCGAGAAGCGCGACTACGTGCGCGCCGCGACGTCGCAGAAATGCGTGCGCGCCGGCGGCAAGCACAACGACCTGGAGAACGTCGGCTACACCGCCCGCCACCACACTTTCTTCGAGATGCTGGGCAACTTCTCCTTCGGCGACTATTTCAAGGACCTGGCGATCGAGCTGGCCTGGAACCTGATCACCCGCGAATACGGGCTGCCCAAGGACAAGCTGCTGGTCACCGTCTATTCCGAGGACGACGAGGCGGCCGTCCTGTGGAAGAAGATCGCCGGCCTGCCCGACGGCAGGATCATCCGCATCCCGACCTCGGACAATTTCTGGGCCATGGGCGATACCGGGCCGTGCGGCCCGTGCTCGGAAATCTTCTTCGACCACGGCGACAAGATACCGGGCGGCCCGCCGGGCAGCCCCGACCAGGACGGCGACCGCTTCATCGAGATCTGGAACCTGGTCTTCATGCAGTTCGAGCAGGTGACCAAGGAGCAGCGCGTGCCGCTGCCCAAACCGTCGATCGACACCGGCATGGGGCTGGAGCGCATCACCGCCGTGCTGCAGGGCAAGCACGACAATTACGACATCGACCTGATGCGCGCCCTGATCGAGGCCTCGGCCGCGGCCTCCGGCGTCGCGCCGGACGGGCCGCATGCCGTGTCGCATCGCGTCATCGCCGACCATCTGCGCGCCTCGAGCTTCCTGATCGCCGACGGCGTGCTGCCGGCCAACGAGGGCCGCGGCTACGTGCTGCGCCGGATCATGCGGCGCGCCATGCGCCATGCCCATATCATCGGCGCGCGCGAGCCGCTGATGTGGCGGCTGGTGCCGGCGCTGGTGACGCAGATGGGCGAGGCCTATCCCGAGCTGGGCCGCGCCCAGCCGCTGATCGCCGAGACGCTGAAGCTGGAGGAGACCCGCTTCAAGCAGACGCTGGATCGCGGCCTGAAGCTCTTGGAGGAGGAGACCGCGCGGCTGCCGCAAAAGGGCGAGCTGCCGGGCGAGGTGGCGTTCAAGCTCTACGACACTTACGGCTTCCCGCTCGACCTGACGCAGGACATCCTGCGCGGCAAGGGCCAGACGGTGGACAATGCCGGCTTCGAGGCGGCGATGGAGCGCCAGCGCGAGGCGGCGCGGGCGGCCTGGGCCGGTTCGGGCGAGGCGGCCGACGAGAAGATCTGGTTCGACCTGCGCCAGCGCCTGGGCGCCACCGAATTCCTCGGCTACGACGCCGACGTGGCCGAAGGCAAGGTGGTGGCGATCCTGGTCGACGGCAAGGAAGTGCAGCAGGCCGAGGCCGGCGCCAAGGTGGCGGTGATCGTCAACCAGACCCCGTTCTACGGCGAGTCGGGCGGCCAGGTCGGCGACACCGGCGTGTTCTTCACCGCCTCGGGCACCGAGATCGGCATCGAGGACACCCAGAAGAAGCTGGGCGACCTGCATGTGCATGTCGGCACGGTCAATCGCGGCGCGCTGAAGCCGGGCGACATCGTGGAAATGCGCGTCGACCTGCAGCATCGCGCGGCGGTGCGCGCCAACCACTCCGCCACGCATCTGCTGCACGAGGCGCTGCGCCGCCATCTCGGCACCCATATCAGCCAGAAGGGCTCGCTGGTGCATCCCGAGCGGCTGCGCTTCGACATCTCCCATCCCAAGGCGATCGCGCCGGAGGAGCTGCGCGCCATCGAGGAGGAGGTCAACGACCGCATCCGCCGCAACTCCGCGGTGCAGACGCGGCTGATGAACCAGAAGGACGCCATCGAGGCCGGCGCCATGGCGCTGTTCGGCGAGAAATACGGCGACGAGGTGCGCGTGCTGTCTATGGGCGGCGACGGCGAGGAGCGCTATTCGGTCGAGCTGTGCGGCGGCACGCATGCCAGGCGCACCGGCGATATCGGCCTGTTCAAGATCGTCGGCGAGAGCGCGGTCGGCGCCGGCATCCGCCGCATCGAGGCGGTCACCGGCAAGGGCGCCGAGGAATACCTGCGCCAGCGCGACGCCCAGCTCCAGGCGGTGTCGAGCGTGCTGAAGGCGCGGCCGGAGGAACTGGCCGAGCGCATCGCCGCCCTGGTCGAGGAGCGCCGCCGCCTGGAGCGCGAGCTGTCGGAGGCCAAGAAGGCGCTGGCCCTGTCCGGCGGCGGCGGCAAGGCCGCCAACGGCGCGGGCAGCGAGAAGAAGATCGGCGGCGTGTCCTTCATCGGCCGCACGCTGCAAGGCGTGCCGGCGCGCGACCTGAAGGGCATGGCCGACGAGTTCAAGAAGCAGATCGGTTCGGGCGTGGTGGCGCTGATCGGCGTCGAGGACGGCAAGGCTTCCGCCGTCGTCGCCGTTACCGACGATTTGGCGGGCAGGCTGGATGCGGTATCCTTCGTGCGCGCCGGCGTGGCCGAGCTGGGCGGCAAGGGCGGCGGCGGCCGTCCCGACATGGCCCAGGGCGGCGGCCCGGAGGTGGCCAATGCGGCCAAGGCGCTGCAGGCCATCGAGGCGGCGCTGTCGGCCAAGGCGGGGTCAGCCTAGAGCAAATCACGGTTTGACGGAATCGCTTGCGCTTCCGTCAAACCATGATCCGCTCCAGGTCCAACGGCGGCAAGTGGTAGGGAGAGCGTGATGAAGCGTGCGATCGTGGCGGCGGTGGCCGTCGTCCTGCTGGCGGGCTGCGCCGATACCGAGTTCAGCCGCGCCAACACCACCCCGGAGCAGGCCGGCCGCGACGAGGCGGCCTGCCGCCGCGCCGTCAACGCCCAGCTCCAGCGCGACCGCAACATCGACACCGACATCTCCACCACGGTCGGCGCCCAGTCGCAGCAGGTGCGCCCGGGCTCGACCCTGTCGCGCCAGCAGATGGCGGCGCGCGGCGACGAGGTGCGCGCCGAGCGCCTGATGGAAGACTGCATGCGCGCCCGCGGCTACTCGCCGGCCGGCCAGGCGCCCAAGGCGGCGCCGGCGGCCAAGCCGTAGCCTGCTATTTCCTGCCCGATCCCTATTTCTTGAACGCGTCGACGGTGCGGTAGATCGCCGCCAGCGCCTCCTGGCGCAGGCGTTCGGGGTCGTCCGATTCGGCCAGCAGCATCGCCGCCTCCCAGACCAGCGCCGCCAGCAGCCGCGTCAGCAGGGCGGCGTTGGCGAAATCGATCTCGCCGCGGTCGCGCAGCGCGGCGACGGCGCGATGGAAGCTGGCCAGCGCCGCATCGTCGATCTGGCGGAAGCGCGCCATGCCCAGCGCCGCCGGCGCCTCGTGGATCACCAGCCGGCGATAGGGTGCCTCGCCGCAGGCGTCGAGGAAGGCGGCGATGCCCAGTTTCAGCCGCCGCCAGCGGTCGGGTTCCGCCGCCGCCCGCCGGTCGACCGCCGCCGTCATTTCCTGCTGCAGCCCGACGATCACCGCGTCGAACAGGGCCTGCTTGTCGGCGAAGTGATGGTAGAGCGCGCCCTTGGTGACGCGCGCCCGGCGCGCCACGGCGTCGAGCGCGGCGCCCTGGTAGCCGCGCGCGGTGAAAACCTGGCGCGCCGCCTTCAGCAGCGCCCGGCGCGTGGCTTCGGAGTTCTCGTCGCGGCGCGTCGGCTGCATTTGACCTTTTCCATACCCATAGTATGCTGGATACTTACAGTATGTCAAAGGAGGGCGCGATGGAAACACGCATCGATGAAGTCGCCGACGGCATTTTCCGGCTCTCGACCTTCGTGCCGCGCGGCGACTCCGGCATTCCCTTCAACCAGTTCCTGATCCTGGCCGAGCAGCCGATGCTGTTCCATTGCGGCCAGCGCTTCCTGTTCGACGGCATGGTGCAGGCCATGCGCAAGGTGATGGATCCGGCCAGGCTGCGCTGGATCGGCTTCAGCCACGGCGAGGCCGACGAAAGCGGTTCGATGAACGAGTGGCTGGCGCTGGCGCCGCAGGCCACGGTGGCGCATAGCCGGCTGGGCTGCTCGCTGGCGGTGTCCGATCACGCCATCCGCGCCCCGCGTATCGTGGCCGACGGCGAAACGCTCGACCTGGGCGGCAAACGCGTGCGCCTGATCGAGACGCCGCACGTGCCGCACAACTGGGAAGCCTGCCTGCTGTTCGAGGAGACCACCGGCACCTTGTTCACCAGCGACCTGCTGACCGCCTTCGGTCCCTGCGACGTGGAGAGCGAGGGCGGCGATGTCCTGACGCCGGCCATCGCGACGGAGGAGGCGGCTGGCTTCACCGCCCTGACGCCGAAAACGGCGCCGGCGATCGGGAAACTCGCCGGGCTGAAACCGCGGCATCTGGCGCTGATGCATGGCCCGACTTGGCACGGCGACGGCGCCAAGGTGCTGGACGAACTGGCCGGCTACTACGACCGGCGGCTGCGCCGGGAACTGGCGGCCTGAAACCAAAAAGGGCGGACCGAAGTCCGCCCTTTCGCTTTCCGAGCCGAAGCGGCGCTTACCACTTGGCCATCTTGGCCTTCAGGTTCTGGTCCAGTCTGTCCAGGAAGTCCTGCGTGGTGAGGAATTTCTGGCTCGGGCTGATCAGGATCGCCAGGTCCTTGGTCATGTCGCCGGCCTCGACCGTCTCGACGCAGACCTTCTCCAGCGTCTCGGCGAACTTGGTCACCTCCGGCGTGCCGTCGAACTTGCCGCGATAGCTCAAGCCCTGCGTCCAGGCGAAGATCGAGGCGATCGGGTTGGTCGAGGTCGGCCGGCCCTTCTGGTGCTCGCGATAGTGGCGCGTCACCGTGCCGTGCGCGGCCTCGGCCTCGACGGTCTTGCCGTCCGGCGTCAGCAGCACCGAGGTCATCAGGCCCAGCGAGCCGAACCCTTGCGCCACCGTGTCGGACTGCACGTCGCCGTCGTAGTTCTTGCACGCCCAAACGAAGGCGCCTTCCCATTTCAGCGCCGAGGCCACCATGTCGTCGATCAACCGGTGCTCGTAGACGATGCCCGCGTCCTTGAACTTGCCCGCGAACTCCTTGTCGAAGACGTCCTGGAACAGGTCCTTGAAGCGGCCGTCATAGGCCTTGAGGATGGTGTTCTTGGTCGACAGGTAGACCGGCCACTTGCGCTGCAGGCCGTAGTTGAAGCAGGCGCGGGCGAAGCCGACGATCGATTCGTCGAGGTTGTACATCGACAGCGCCACGCCGCCGCCGGGGAAGTTGAACACTTCCTTCTCGATCACCTTGCCGTCGTCGCCGACGAACTTGATGCTGAGCTTGCCCTTGCCCGGCACCACGAAGTCGGTGGCGCGATACTGGTCGCCGAAGGCGTGGCGGCCGATCACGATCGGCTTGGTCCAGCCCGGCACCAGGCGCGGCACGTTCTTGCAGATGATCGGCTCGCGGAACACGGTGCCGCCCAGGATGTTGCGGATGGTGCCGTTGGGCGACTTCCACATCTCCTTGAGCTTGAACTCCTCGACCCGCGCCTCGTCCGGCGTGATGGTGGCGCATTTGACGCCGACGCCGTGCTGCTTGATGGCGTTGGCGGCGTCGACCGTCACCTGGTCGTTGGTCTTGTCGCGATATTCGATGCCGAGGTCGTAGTATTTCAGGTCGACGTCGAGATACGGCAGGATCAGCTTGTCCTTGATGAACTGCCAGATGATGCGGGTCATTTCATCGCCGTCGAGCTCGACGACGGGATTCTTGACCTTGATTTTCGGCATGAAGCGGCCCTTTCCGAGGGAGATGGGACGGCGACGCGCAGCCGCCGCGGCGGGAAATCGGGCGCCGTTTTAGCCCAAGGGGGCAGAGGCGGCAAGACGCTGGAAAGTCGCGGGATTCACGTCACTTCCGGCTTGTCCGGGATGGCCGGCGGCGGCGCCGCCTGCAGCGTGTTGAGCACGTCGGCGATGCCGGGCACCAGCGTGTAGAGCCCGTGCAGCGAGGCGAGCGCGAAGCCCTCCCGCACCACGTGCCGCATGAGCTGCTCCAGCGGCTGCCAGTAGCCGTCCTGGTCGACGATCACGATCGGCTTGTCGTGCAGGCCGAGCTGGCGCCAGGTGACGACCTCGATGGTCTCGTCGAGCGTGCCGATGCCGCCGGGCAGCGCCACGAAGGCGTCGGCCAGCTCGAACATACGCTGCTTGCGCTCGTGCATGGAGTCGACCACCTCCAGCCGCGTCAGCCGCTCGTTGGCCGATTCGCGCCGGATCAGCATGCGGGTGATGACGCCGATGGCGCGGCCGCCGCCATCGGCCACGCCCTGGGAAACCACGCCCATCAGGCCGACGCTGCCGCCGCCGAAAACCAGGTCGATGTTGTTCTCCGCCAGTTGGCGGCCGAAGGCGTAGGCGGCGTCGCGATACTTGGGCTCGGCGCCGTGCAGGGCGCCGCAATAGACGGCTACGGCTTTGATTGCGGTCATGAAACGGCCCGATTCTCCCTGCGATTCTCGACGCACCGAAAGGTACCAACGCCGCAGTCTAGCAGCCGTTGCACCCCAGCCCCATGGCGAGCCGGTTCCCCTCGGGCCGCGCCTGGCGTTGCAAGCGGCGCAGGCGACGCTTATGGTGTGCGGCGCGATGCGGGAAACAGGACCAAGTCTATGAATCGGCCGGCTATTTTAGCCATAGCGGGTGGCGTCGTTGCCGTTTTGGCGGCTTTTCTGTGGTTTTTCGTGCTCGACCAGAGACAGGCCGACGATCAGCCGATGCCGCCGGCGTCGGTGCCTGCTACGCCGTCCGCGCCTGCGGCGTCCACCGCGCCGGCCGCGCCCGTCGCGCCAGCCACTTCTTCCGGGCCTGCCGCTTCTCCTGCCGCCCCGGCCGCTTCTTCTTCCGCTTCCGCGCCCGCCGCGTCCGTCGCGCCGGCCGCGCCGTCGGCTTCCGCCCCCGTGTCGTCGCTGCGGCCGCCGCCGCCGACCCTGCCGCTGGCCGCGCCCAGCTTCGACGTGGTGCGGGTCAATCCCGACGGCCGGGCTGTGATCGCCGGCCGCGCCGCGCCGGGGGCGCGCGTGACGGTGCTGGACAACGGCCGGGAGATCGGTTCGGTCGACGCCGATGCCCGCGGCGAATGGGTGCTGCTGCCCGACCAGCCTCTGGCGCCGGGGGCGCGCGAATTGTCGCTGCGGGCCCAGCTCGGCCAGGAAGCGCCGCGCAGCAGCGAGAAATCGGTGGTGCTGATGGTGCCGGAGGGCCAGGGCGGCGCCCTGGCGGTGGCGGTGCCGCGCGACCTGAAGGGCTCGGGCTCCACCGTGCTGCAGACGCCGGCCGAGTCGGACGGGCTGGCGCGGTCGAGCGATCTGGTGCTGGGCGCGGTCGACTACGATGCGCAGGGCAATTTCCAGATCAACGGTAAGGCGCCGCCGGGGACGGTGGTGCAGGCCTATCTCGGCAACAAGCTGGTGGGCCGCGCCCAGGCCGACCAGCAGGGGCTGTGGCGCATCACGCCGACCGAGAAAGTGGCCGAGGGCACGCACCATCTGCGCATCGACCAGGTGCAGCCCGACGGCAAGGTGGTGGCCCGGCTGGAAGTGCCGTTCGGCAAGACCAGCGCCGGCGAGGTGGTGCAGCCGCAGGCCATCACCATCGTGCCCGGCAACAACCTGTGGCGCATCGCCCAGCGCATCTACGGCGAGGGCATTCGCTACACGGTGATCTACCAGGCCAATCGCGGCCAGATCAAGGATCCGGACCTGATCTATCCGGGCCAGGTTTTCGTGCTGCCCAAGATCAACTGAGCGGGTATCGATGCTGTCCAATTTTCTCGTGCCGCTGCATCGCGACGGCTGGAAGTTCGTCGTGCTGTTCTTCCTCGCCACCGTGCTGCTGGGCGAGCTGGTGTGGTCGTGGCTGTGGCTGGTCGGGCTGCTGGCCACCGGCTGGTGCGTCTTCTTCTTCCGCGACCCGCCGCGGGTGACGCCGCAGCGCGCCGGGCTGGTGGTCAGCCCGGCCGACGGGCTGGTCAGCCAGGTCGGCGCCGCCGTGCCGCCGCCCGAACTCGATCTCGGCGGCGAACCTCTGCCGCGCGTCAGCGTTTTCCTCTCCGTGTTCGACGTGCACGTCAACCGCGTGCCCGCGGAAGGAGTGATCGACGTGGTCGCCTACCATCCCGGCCGTTTCCTCAGCGCCGCCGACGACAAGGCCAGCGACGAGAACGAGCGCCAGGCCATGGCCATGACGCTGCCCGACGGCCGCCGCCTGGCCTTCGTGCAGATCGCCGGCCTGGTGGCGCGCCGCATCCTGTGCGAGCTGAAGCCGCAGCAATCGGTGCGGGCGGGCGAGCGCTTCGGCCTGATCCGCTTCGGCAGCCGCATGGACGTCTACATGCCGGCCGGCGCCGCGCCGCTGGTCGCGGTCGGCCAGCGCATGGTGGCGGGCGAAACCGTGATCGCCGACCTGGCCTCGGCCGAGGCGCCGCGGCCGGGACTGGAGCACTGATGGTGGTGCCGCCGCCCTTCGGCCGTCCGCGCCGGCTCTCGCCGTTGTCGCTGAACCGGCTGCTGCCAAACATCCTCACCCTGCTGGCGCTGTGCGCCGGGCTGACCGCGATCCGCTTCGGCCTGCAGGACCGGTTCCAGGACGCCGTCATCGCCATCGTCATCGCCGCCATTCTCGACGGGCTGGACGGCAGGCTGGCGCGGCGGCTGGGCAGCACCAGCCGGTTCGGCGCCGAGCTCGATTCGCTGTCGGATTTCCTCAGCTTCGGCGTGGCGCCCGCCATGCTGCTCTATCTGTGGACCATGAACGGGGCGGGCTCGCTGGGCTGGGCGCTGGTGCTGCTGTTTCCGGTCTGCAGCGCCTTGCGCCTGGCGCGCTTCAACACCGGGCTGGACGAGGACAGCAAGCCGCCGGTGTGGATGGCGGGGTTCTTCACCGGCGTGCCCGCGCCGGCCGCCGCCGGGCTGGTGCTGATCCCCATGATGCTGAGCTTCGAGACCGGCGTGTGGGGCGCGGATTTCTTCGGCCATCCCGTACTGGTCGGGCTGGTGATGGCCGCGGTCAGCGCGCTGATGGTCAGCCGCATCCCCACCTGGTCGTTCAAGAAGGTGCGGATACAGCCCGGCTACGTGCTGCCGGTGCTGATCCTGGTGTGCGGCGCGGCCGCCCTGCTGGTCACCGCGCCCTGGTACTGCTTCCCGATCCTGGGCCTGCTCTACGCCGCCACTTTCCCGTTCAGCATCCGCGCGGCGCTGCGCGCCAAGCGGGCGGCGGCCAACGACGATGCCGGCGCGGCCGCGCCGGAAGCGGCGGCAGCGGAGGCCGAGGCGTCCAAACACCCGCAGGCGAACTGAAAACTATTCTGCGGCGTTGGCCATCGGCGGGCCGCCGGCGGCGATCGGCTGGTCGCGGCGGGAAGAGGGCCGCGCCGTTTCGCCGCGGCTGCGGCGCCGGCTGCGCCAGTCGCGCAGATTGTCCCGCGCCATCAGCGCGCAGGGCGTGACGATCAGCGTCAGGATGGTGCCGAAGGTCAGGCCGGCGGCCACCGCCAGCGAGAGCTGGGTCCACCACTGGGTGGAGGGGCCGCCGATCTCGATGTTGCGCGCCAGGAAGTCGAGATTGACGCTGAACACCATCGGCATCAGGCCAAGGATGTTGGTGACGGTGGTCAGCAGCACCGGCCGCAGGCGCTGGGCGCCGGTGCGGATGATGGCTTCGCGCGGCGGCAGGCCCTGGCCGCGCAATTCGTCGTAGGTGTCGATCAGGATGATGTTGTTCGACACGATGATGCCGGCCAGCGCCACCACGCCCAGCCCGCTCATGACGATGCCGAAGGGCTGCCCCGTCACGATCAGTCCGACGAACACGCCGATGGTCGACATCACCACCGCGCTCAGCACCAGCCCGACCGAGAAGAAGCTGTTGAACTGCCACAGCAGGATCACCGACATCAGCCCCAGGGCGATGATCAGCGCCTTGAACAGGAACACGCCGGTCTTCTGCTGCTCCTCGCTCTCGCCCTTGAAGCGCACCTTCAGGCGCTGGTCGAAGCCAGCCTGCGCGATCCATTGCTGCACCTCGCCCAGCTTGGCGTCGACCAGCAGGCCCGGCGCCACGTCGGCCTTCACCGCCATGACGCGGTTGCCGTCGACGCGGTCGAGCTTGCCGACCTTGGGCGCGGGCTTGCGCTCGACGAAATTGCCGATCGGCACCATGCCGGCGGCGGTGCTGATCTTGATCTGGTCGAGCTGCGCCAGGGTGCGGTACTGCGCCGGATAGCGCACGCGGATCTCGATCTCCTCGTTGACGTCGTCGGGCCGGTACTCGCCCAGCTTGATGCCGGCGGTCACCAGCTTGACGATGTCGCCCACGGCGGTGATGTCGGCGCCGAACTTGGCAGCCTGGGCGCGGTCGACCTCGATGCGCCAGTCGATGCCGGGCAGGGGCCGGTTGTCCTCGACGTTGACGAAGCCGCCCATCTGGTTCATCGCCTGGCGCAGCCGCAGCACCGCCGGCTCGAGCAGCTCGGGATAGCGGGTCTCGAGCTGGACCTGGATCGGCTTGCCGACCGGCGGGCCGGATTTCTCCTTCTCAGGCGAGATGAAGACGCCGGCGATGTCGGCGGTGCGCTGGCGGATTTCGGCCAGGATCGCGTCGGCCTTGCGGCGCTGGTTCCAGGCCACGAATTCGAGCTGGATGGTGCCGATCACGTCCTCGGCCTGCTCCTGCTGGCCGCCGCGCAGCTTGCCGGTGCGGGCGTAGAGGGTCCTGATCTCCTTCATGTCGAGGATACGGCTCTCGACCTGGCGCACGATGGCGTCGCGCTCGGCCATGGCGAGGTTGCCGCGGGCGGAGATCTGCACCACCGCGTTGTCCGGCTCGATGGTGGGGAAGAACTCCACGCCCTTGCCCATCGAGCCGTAGACCAGCACCACCCCGACCAGCACGCCCAGCGCGCCGAGCAGCACGCGGCCGGGGAAGCGCAGCGCCACTTCCAGCACCTTGACGTACCAGCGCGTGCCGCCGCGCAGGTCGTTGAGGTCGCCCGATTCGGCGGCGTTCAGCGCCTTCTGCGCCTCGGGGTCCATCGTGCTGGGCTTGCCGAAGATCGAGCCCAGCACCGGGGTGAACAGCAGCGCCACCAGCAGCGAGGCCGACAGCGTCAGCAGCAGGGTGATGGGCAGGTACTTCATGAACTCGCCGACCACGCCGGGCCAGAACAGCAGCGGCACGAAGACGGCCAGCGGCGTCAGCGTCGAGGAGATCACCGGCCAGGCCATGCGCTTGGAGGCCTCGGCATAGGCCAGCCGCCGCGACATGCCCTCGGCCATCTTGCGGTCGGCGTACTCGACCACCACGATGGCGGCTTCCACCAGCATGCCCGAGGCCAGGATCAGGCTGAACAGCACGACGATGTTCATCGTCATGTCCAGCGCGCCCATGGCCAGGATGCCGGTGAGGAACGAGGCGGGGATCGCCATGCCGACCAGCAGGCCCGAGCGCAGGCCCAGCGTCGCCACGCACACCACCAGCACCAGGATCACCGCGGCGATGACGTTGTTCTCCAGGTCGGCGACCAGGGTGCGGATGGTGTTGGACTTGTCGCGCGAATAGGAGATCTCGATGCCGTCCGGCCAGTTGGCGCTTTCGGCCTGCACCACCGCGCGCACCCGCTCGATGGTCTCGATGATGTTCTCGCCGGTGCGCTTGGAGACTTCCAGCGCCACGGCCGGCTTGCCGTTGACGCGGGCGAAGCTTTCCGGGTCCATGAAGGTGCGCGTGACCTTGGCCACGTCGCGCACCTTGACCACGCTGTCGCCGCTGACCTTGAGCGGCTGGTCGAGGATGTCCTGCACCGTCTCGTAGAGGCCCGGCACCTTCAGCGCGAAGCGGCCCGCGCCGGTGTCCTTGGCGCCGGCGGCGATCAGCCGGTTGGAGCGGTTGACGGCGCCGACCGCCTCGCTGGCGCTGATGCCGTAGCTCTCCAGCAGCAGCGGGTCGATCAGGATCTCGACCTGCTCCTCGCGGTCGCCGGCGATATTGGCGTTCAGCACCGAGGGGATGGCCTCGATCTCGTCCTGCAGGTCGCGCGCGATGCGCAGCAGGGCGGCTTCGGGGATGTCGCCGGCCAGCGTCACCACCAGGATCGGGAACAGCGAGAGATTGACTTCGTGCGTCTTGGGCTCGTCGGCCTCCGGCGGCATCTCGGGGCGGGCGTCCTTGACCTTGTCGCGCACGTCGGCCAGCGCCTTGTCGGAATCGAAGCCGGCCTCGAATTCCAGCAGCACGTAGCCGCCGCCCTCGAAGGCCGAGGAGCGCATCTCCTTGACGCCCTCGACCGTGCGCAGCTCCTGCTCCAGCGGCTTGACCAGCAGCCGCTCGGCGTCCTGCGGCGAGATGCCCTGCAGCGTCACCGTCGTGTAGATGATCGGGATGTTGACGTCGGGCTCGGCTTCCTTCGGGACCACCGTGTACATGACCAGCCCGGCGCCGACCAGGAACACCAGCGCCGCCAGCACCAGCCTGGTGCGCGAGATCGCGGAATCGACCAGCGTCATGGCGCCCTCACTTGGCCGGCTGCGCCACCGGCGTCACGACCTGGCCGTCGACCACGTATTCCTGCCCCACCGTGATCAGCCGCACCTGATCCGGCAGGCCGCCCAGCCACACCGCGTCGGCGCTGTCGGACAGGATCTGCACCGGCATGAAGCGCACCTTGCTGTCGCCGTCGACCGCCTTCACGCCGATGCGGCCGTTCTCGTCCAGGGTCAGGATCGCCGGCGACACGCGATGGCCCTTCACGGCGTCGAGCGGCAGGCGCAGATCGGCGGTGACGCCCGAGCGGGCGCGGCGGTCGGGGTTGGGCGCTTCCAGTTCGACGCGGAAGGTGCGCGTGGCGCTGTCGGCGGCGGTGGAGATGAAGCGGATGCGGCCCTGCAGCTTCTCGCCGGTGATGAGCTGGGCGCTGCCCGGCTTGCCCACCGCCAGGAACGGCACCTCGCGCTCGGTGACCGCGCCGGCGACCAGGATGGTGCTCAGATCGACCACCGTGCCGACCTTGTCGCCGACCTTGAGATAGGCGCCGACCTCGACGACGCGCTCGTCCAGCGTGCCGTCGATCGGCGCCTTGATCTCGGTGTTGGCGATATCGACCTCGAGCCGGGCCATCGCCGCCCGCGCCGTTTCCATCGTCGCCCGCGCCTCGCTGGCGCGCAGATCGGGGCCGTAGCCGCGCGTTGCCAGGCTGGACGCCGCGTTCAGCTCGCGCTCGCGCTGGGCGATGATGGCCTTCAGCTCGGCCAGCCGGGCTGGGCGGTCGTCCAGCGCCAGCTTGGCGATGACGTCGCCCTTCCTGACCGTGGCGCCTTTTTCCACCAGCGTCTCGACCACGCGGCCGGCGGTCTCGGCCTTCAGCTCGACGATGCGCACGGCGGCGCTCTGGCCGCGCACGTTGATCTCGCGCGTCATCTCCTGGGCGGCGAAATCGCCCACCCGCACCGAGGGCGCGGCCACCGCCGCGGTCTGCGGGGCGGCCGCCGGTTCCTTCTTGGGCACCGCGAAGGCGCCGCTCAGCATCCACAGGCCGATGGCGCCCAGGATGCCGCCGGCGATGACGTAGGAGCGGTTGATCCGCATCGCCACCCCCTCCTTCAGCCCGCCTTGCGCTCGGCCAGCAGCGCCACGCGCAGCGCCTCGTGCCGGTTCTCTTCCAGGAATTCGATCGAGGCCTTGTAGACCGCCGCGCCGTACAGGCAGATGAAGCGCTCGCCCGGCGACAGCTCGCCGGCCAGGCTGCGTTCGCAGTTCTCGAACTCGGTCCGCAGCAGGGCGATGCGGTCGGTGACGAGCTGGTCGACGTCGCGCGCCGGCAGCAGGTGCGCGAACAGGATGATCAGCATGAAGTCGGAGCGGAACTTGTCCGGCGCCGGCTTCTGGCGCAGCGCGTCGAGCAGGGCCATGCGGCCCATCGGCGTGATGCGATAGACCTTCTTGTCGGGCCGCTTCTCCTGCTCCAGCTCGCGCAGGGTGACGTGGCCTTCCTCGGTCAGCTTGCTCAGCGCCGGATAGATCGAGCCGTAACCGGCATCGGAGAACACGTTGAAGATGCCGTCCGCCACTTCCTTGCGGATCTCGTAGCCGCTGGCTTCGCCGCGCGACAGAACGGCCAGGCAGAGGGTTTTCACGTCCATGGACAGTCCCCTTTCGAGACCATCCAGATAGCGTGCTACCGATATATTGTCAAATCATATATCAGTTTAATATATTTTGTTTCAAGCCAAGACCGTACCGTAGCGGCTGCGGTGCAGGACGATCAGCATGCCGGCAATGAAGACGGTGATCAGGTTCCAGGCGATGCCGTGGACGAAGGCGGCATCGTAGGAGCTGGTCCAGTCGAAGATGGCGCCCGAGGCCCAGCCGCCGATTGCCATGCCCACCAGCGTGGCGGCGATCGCCAGGCCGACGCGGGTGGCGGCCTGCTCGGGCCGGAAGTACTGGCGCACGATCAGCGCGTAGGACGGCACGATGCCGCCCTGGAACAGGCCGAACAGGGCGGAGACCACGAACAGGATGTCGAGCGACTGGTTGGGCAGGAACAGGGCCAGCGCCACCGCCTGCAGCGAGGCGCTGATGAACAGCGTCGCCGCGCCGCCGATATAGTCGGAGATCCAGCCGAAGATCAGCCGGCTGACGATGCCGCAGGCCAGCATCACCGACAGCATCTGGGCGCCGCGCGCGGTGCCGTAGCCGAGATCGGCGCACAGCGCCACGATATGGACCTGCGGCATCGACATGGCGACGCAGCAGGAGATGCCGGCCAGGATCAGGAGCGCCTGCAGCATGTTGGGATGCATGCCCAGCGGCCGGTCGGCATCGGCGGCGATGCGCGCCGCCTTGGCCTGGGCCGGCGTCGTCGCGACGTCGACCGCCAGCACCGGCGGCACGGGCCGCAGCAGCGCCGCCAGGGCGGCGACCGCGACGACGCAGAACACGGCGCAGAACTGGTAGGCGAAGCGCCAGCCGTGGTCCACCACCATGGCCTGGATGATGGGCGGCCAGATGGCGCCGGAGAGGTAGTTGCCGCTGGCCACCAGCGCCACGGCGATGCCGCGGCGGCGGTCGAACCACAGCGAGATGTCGGCCACCAGCGGCGCGAAATTGGCCGAGCAGCCGATGCCGATCAGGAAGCTGGCGACGCCGAACAGGACCACCGAGTCGGATTGCGAGGCCAGGAACATGCCGACGCCCAGGAAGGCCGCTCCCAGCAGCACCGGCCGCGTGATGCGGTAGCGGTCGACCAGCGGCCCCATGGCGACGCCGCCCAGGCCGAAGCCGAGCATGGTGCAGGTGAAGGGCAGCGAGGCGCCGGTGCGGGCGATGCCGAACTGCGCCTGCACGTCGGGCAGCACCACCACCACGATGTACATGCCGACATTGCCGATCGCGGCGATGACCAGCGCTACCACCAGCCGCAGCAGCGGATAGTGGCGGTGACGGTGCCAGGAGGGCGCGTCCGAACCGATCAGAGACGACATGCGGCTTCCACCCGATGCGGCGGCGCTTGGCTGGCGCCGCTCCTTGTTGTCGCCCCTGCTTAGCGCAAAAAGCTCCTTCGGGTCGTCGAGAATTTTGCGCGGCTGGGCTGCGCCAAGCGCTGGCGGCCGGACGGGTCGGACGGCTACGTCCTTTCTGGCCCCGGCACCGGCCGCGCGCTAACATTTGCGCTGGACCGCTCGATGGGGTCCGGTCGGAGAAAAGAACAAGAGAGGGAAAATGTTCTCGCATATTTTTGTCGGCGCGGACGACGTGGCCGCGTCGAAGAAGTTCTACGATGCCGTGCTCGGCGCCATCGGCGTGCCGGAGGGCAAGGCCGATCCCAAGGGCCGCGTCTTCTACCGCACGCCGGCCGGCATGTTCGGACTCACCAGGCCGATCGACGGCAAGGCGGCGACGCATGCCAATGGCGGCACGATCGGCTTCGCCTGCGACAGCCCGGAAAAGGTGAAGGCCTTCCACGACGCCGGCGTCGCCAATGGCGGCAAGAGCATCGAGGATCCGCCGGGCTGGCGCGAAGGCGGCACCAGCCGGCTCTATCTGGCCTATCTGCGCGATCCCTACGGCAACAAGATCTGCGCCCTGCATCGCGGCTGACCGCGTAGCGGCCCGGGGCGATCGGAGCGGCCGTTTCCCGGAACGGGGAAACAGTCTCTCCCGCCCCGTGCCGCATTTCAGAGGCAACGGCCAGTCCGGCGAAAAGGGAGAATGGCTGGGGGACTAGGATTCGAACCTAGACTAACGGGGTCAGAACCCGACGTTCTACCGTTAAACTATCCCCCAGCAGGGGCAGCCGCCTCCCCGGGGGGAGGCGCGGCGGCGCCGCTTTTAACACGCAAGCTTGCGCCCGAACAAGCGCCCTGTCCCGAGGCGATTTTCGGGCCGCGCCGCGAGGCAACGCCGCATCTGGTACCGCGTTCCGGCCGGCGCAAGGGCTTGGCGAATTTAATGGTTCGCCGCGCGCCGCCTCCTCGGGTAAAACCGTCGAAAAGAGGAGGTTGGCGGCAGATGGAGGCGCGCGACGGTTTCGCCCCGGCAGGCGTCCTGCAGGACCCCGAGCGCGTGTTCGCCGCCATCGACCTGGGCACCAACAACTGCCGGCTGATGCTGGCCAAGGCCCGCGGCGAGGGCTTCGCCATCGTCGATTCCTTCTCGCGCATCGTGCGGCTGGGCGAGGGGCTGGCGCGCCACGGCCGGCTGCTGGACGCCGCCATCGACCGCACCATGCAGGCGCTGGAGGTCTGCGCCGCCAAGATCGAGCGCTGGGGCGTGGCCGACCAGCGCCACATCGCCACCGAGGCCTGCCGCCGCGCCGCCAATTGCGAGGAATTCGTCAGCCGCGTGGCGCAGCGCACCGGGCTGGCGCTGGAGATCATTCCGCCGCGCGAGGAAGCGCGGCTGGCGCTGGCCGGCTGCACCGCGCTGATCGCCCCGGGCCGGCCGCGGGCGCTGCTGATCGATATCGGCGGCGGCTCGACCGAGGCGAGCTGGATCTCGATCGAGGGCGGCGTCCCGCAGCTCGTCGATTTCATCTCGCTGCCCTGCGGCGTGGTCAGCCTCAGCGAGCAGATCGCCGACGACTATGTCGGCAGCCGTCTGCCGCTGGCGCGCTACGAGGCCATCGCCGCCGCGGTGACCGAGAAGCTGGGCGAATTCGACACCCGCCACGGCATCTCCGCCGCCATCGCCAGGCGCGAGGTGCAGATGATCGGCACCTCGGGCACCGTCACCACCGTCGCCGCCATCAACATGGGGCTGCGCCGCTACAATCGCAGCCAGGTCGACGGCACGCTGATCACGCGCGGCGCCATCAACATGGTCTGCCGCTCGCTGCTGGGCGAGACCCTGGCCGGGCTGGCGGCCAATGGCTGCATCGGGCCGGAGCGCGCCGATCTGGTGCTGTCGGGTTGCGCCATCCTCGAGGGCATTTCCAAGCGCTGGCCGGTCGATCCCATCGTGGTCGCCGATCGCGGCCTGCGCGAGGGCGTGCTGCTCGACCTGATCCGCCGCGACCAGGCGGGGCAATGAGCAAGGGTAAGGGCGGCGGCGCCCGCCCGGGCGGGCGCAGCAAGACCACGCGCGTGCTGACAGCCCGCGGCCGCACCGTCTCGCAGACCCGCTGGCTGCAGCGCCAGCTCAACGATCCCTATGTGGCGGCGGCCAAGCGCCAGGGCTACCGCTCGCGCGCCGCCTACAAGCTGGCCGAGCTCGACGACCAGCTCCATTTCCTGAAGCCGGGCGCGCGCGTGGTCGATCTCGGCGCCGCGCCGGGCGGCTGGACCCAGGTGGCGGTGGAGCGGGTGAAGCCCCGGGACGGCGGCGGGCAGGTGGTGGGCATCGACCTGACGCCGGTCGATCCCATTGCCGGCGCCACGATCCTCGAGGGCGATTTCATGGCCGACGAGGCGCCCGGGCGGCTGAAGGAACTCATGCACGGCCCGGCCGACGTGGTGCTGAGCGACATGGCCGCGCCGGCCACCGGCCATCCGCAGACCGACCATCTGCGCATCATGGCGCTGGCCGAGGCGGCGCAGGATTTCGCCGAGCAGGTGCTGGCCCCCGGCGGCACCTTCGTCGCCAAGGTGCTGCGCGGGGGCACCGAGCGGGGCCTGCTCGACCGGCTGAAGCGCGGCTTCGCCAAGGTGCGGCACGTCAAGCCGCCGGCCAGCCGCGCCGATTCCGCCGAGATCTACGTCGTCGCCACCGGCTTCCGCGGCCTGGGCGACGCCTAGCCGATGGTGCTGCTGACGACGCCCTGCAAATGCTTGGGCAGGTCGTCCAGCCCGACATGGGTCAGGTCCTTGTCCAGGCTGCCGATCAGCCGCCGGCTGGCCTCGTGCGAGAGGGAGGCGCGCAGGGCGCCCATGACGGTGGGCGGTGCCACCAGCATCAGCCGGGCGTAGTCCTCGTTGGCCGCGCCCTTGTTGACGATCTCGGCCAGGCGGTGGGCGAATTCCCGCTTCGGCTGCTTGTCGATCTCGCTGTATTCGGCCACGGCGTGCGGCGTGCCGTCGGCGCTTTCGAAAGCGCGGCCGGGCCGGTCGGTGCTCTGCGGCTGCTTCAGCGCCTCGGAATTGTCGTAGGCGGCGAGCTGCACGTAGTTGCCGTCGCCGGCCAGGCGCGGCGTGGCGAGAATGCGGGCCCGTCCGGCATCGGCGATCAGCACCCAGGTCTGCTTGGTCATGTTCGGTCCTCCAACCGCTCCTAAACAGCCGAAAATTACGCCGGGTTCCATCGGCCCGGCCTTGATCGAGCGCAAAGTCGGGGTGGCGCGCTGCGGCCATGCGCGCGGCGCGCACCACAATCCATAGCTGCCCTTGGCAGCGCATCGCCGATGTGTATTATGGCGCGCCAATCGAAACCGCCCCTTTTCGGGCGCTCGTCCTTCGGTGGCGGCGCTTCCGGGGGCTTCGGAGGCAGCATGGACTTCCAGGAAGCTCTCACTTTCGACGATGTTCTGCTGACGCCTGCCGCCTCCTCGGTCCTGCCCGGCCAGACCGACAGCCGCACCCGCCTGACGCCCCGCATCGAGCTCGGCATTCCGCTGATTTCCGCCGCCATGGACACGGTCACCGAATCGCGCCTGGCCATCGCCATGGCCCAGTCCGGCGGCATCGGCGTCATCCACAAGAACCTCGACGTGGCGCAGCAGGCCGACGAGGTGCGCATGGTGAAGAAATTCGAAAGCGGCATGGTGATCAACCCGGTCACCATCGAGCCCGACGCCACGCTGGCCGACGCGCTGCGGGCGATGTCGGCGCACCGCATCTCCGGCATCCCCGTGGTCGAGCGCGGCTCGGGCAAGCTGGTCGGCATCCTGACCAACCGCGACGTGCGCTTCGCCTCCGACACCTCGGTCAAGGTGCGCGAGCTGATGACGCATGAGCGGCTGATCACCGTCAAGGAAGGCGTCGATCGCGCCGAGGCCAAGCGGCTGCTGCACAAGTACCGCATCGAGAAGCTCTTGGTGGTCGACGACGCCTATCGCTGCATCGGCCTGATCACCGTCAAGGACATCGAGAAGGCGCAGCTCTATCCCAACGCCACCAAGGACGAGAAGGGCCGCCTGCGCGTGGCTGCCGCCGTTGGCGTCGGCGAGGAGGGCATGCGCCGCACCGAGGCGCTGCTCGACGCCGAGGTCGACGTGGTGGTGGTCGACACCGCCCATGGCCATTCCGCCGGCGTGCTGGAGATGGTGCGCCGGGTGAAGAAGCTCTCCAACTACACCCAGGTGATGGCCGGCAACATCTGCACCGCCGACGGCGCCCGCGCCCTGGTCGATGCCGGCGCCGACGCCATCAAGATCGGCATCGGCCCGGGCTCGATCTGCACCACCCGCGTGGTGGCCGGCGTGGGCATGCCGCAGCTCACCGCCATCATGCAGGCGGCCGAGGTGTGCCACGCCGCCGGCATTCCCGCCATCGCCGATGGCGGCATCAAGTTCTCCGGCGATCTGGCCAAGGCCATCGCCGCCGGCGCCGACGTCGCCATGATCGGCTCGCTCTTGGCCGGCACCGACGAGGCGCCGGGCGAGGTGTTCCTCTATCAGGGCCGCTCCTACAAGGCCTATCGCGGCATGGGCTCGTTGGGCGCCATGGCGCGTGGCTCGGCCGACCGCTACTTCCAGCAGGAAGTGAAGGACACGCTGAAATACGTGCCCGAGGGCATCGAGGGCCGCGTGCCCTATCGCGGCCCGGTGCAGTCGATCCTGCACCAGCTCGTCGGCGGGCTGAAGGCGGCGATGGGCTATACCGGCAACGCCACCATCGCCGAGATGCAGCGCAACGCCCGTTTCGTGCGCATCACCGGCGCGGGCCTGCGCGAAAGCCACGTGCACGACGTCGAGATCATGCGGGAGGCGCCCAATTATCCGCAGCGCACCTGATTTCCGCGCCATCGCCCGCCATTGCCGCGGTATGAGGGCGCCATGACGCCCGGCGCCCGACTGCAAGCCGCCATCGACCTGCTGGACGACATCCTCGCCAACCCGCGCAAGCCGGCCGACGCCACCGTCGGCGCCTTCTTCCGCGCCCGCCGCTATATCGGCGGCGGCGATCGCCGCGCCGTGGCCGAGCGCGTCTACGGCATCCTGCGCCGGCGGGCGCAGCTCGAGTGGTGGCTGGCGCGGGCCGGCGCCAAAGGCGCGCCCAGCGGCCGCGGCCTGGTGGTGGCCGACCTGGCGCTGCACGAGGGCCTGTCCGCCGACCACGTCGCCGGCCTGTTCGACGGCGGCCGCTTCCGCCCTCAGCCCTTCGAGCGCGAGGAGCGCGCCATGCTGAAGGCGCTGGCCGGCCAGGCGCCGGACCACCCCGAGCAGCCGGTCGCGGTGCGCTTCAACATCCCCGGCTGGATCGAGCCCGAATTGCGCGCCGCGCTGGGAGAGGACGCCGAGCGGGAATACGCCGCCATGAACCGGCCCGCGCCGGTCGATCTGCGCGTCAACCTGCTGAAGGCCGACCGCGACGCGGCGCAGCAGGCGCTGGCGGCGGAGCAGGTGCGGGTGGCGCCGACCGAATTGTCCCCCGTCGGTCTGCGCGCCGAAGGACGGCCGTCGCTGGTCACGGGCGCGGCCTTCCGCGCCGGGCTGGTGGAGATCCAGGACGAGGGCTCGCAGCTCGTGGCGCTGCTGGCCGATGCCCGGCCGGGCCTGCGCGTGGTCGATTACTGCGCCGGGGCCGGCGGCAAGACCCTGGCCATGGCGGCGGCCATGCAGAACAAGGGCGCGCTGATCGCCTGCGACGTCTCCGCCCTGCGGCTGGAGCGCGCCGTCACCCGCATCCGCCGCGCCGGCGTCCACAACGCCACCCAGAAGCTGATCGACGCGGCGGCGCGCAAATGGCTGAAGCGGGCGGCCGGCACCGTCGACCGCGTGCTGGTCGATGCGCCCTGCAGCGGCACCGGCACCTGGCGGCGCAATCCCGATGCGCGCTGGGTGCTGCAAGCATCCGACATCGACGAGCTGATCGCCAAGCAGGCACAAATCCTCGACGCCGTGGCCGGGCTGGTGAAGCCGGGCGGCAAGCTGGTCTACGCCACCTGCTCCCTGCTGCCGCGCGAGAACGAGGGGCAGATCGAGGCCTTCCTCGCCCGCCATCCCGGGTTCGAGGTCGTGAAACTGGCCGAGGCCTGGCGCGAGGCCACCGGGACCGACCTGCCCGCCGCCATCCCCGACGGCGCGCATCTGCGCCTGACGCCGGCCGGGCAGGGCACGGACGGGTTCTTCGTCGGCGTGCTGCGCCGGCAAGCACGGCCGGAGCCGGCTTCATGATCGGCATCCGTCGCGCCGCGCCGCCGGACGCCTTCGCCATCGCCAGGGTGCATGTCGAGACCTGGCGCGCCACCTATCCCACCCTGCTGCCGCACGACTACCTGGCCAAGCGCCTCTCCGTCGATACCCGCGCCATCTACTGGCAGCGCACCTTGCAGGCCGACCAGGCCAATGAGGCCGTGTTCGTGGCCGAGGAAGCGGGCGAGGTGATCGGCTTCGCCAGCATCGGCCGGGCGCGCAAGGCGCCCAGGGACACAGTCGACGCGGCGCGCCCCTCGCGCCATTGGGGCGAGGTCTTCACCCTCTACGTGCTGCCCGACCACCAGGAGCGCGGCGCCGGCCGCATGCTGCTGGCCAACGGCTTCGCCGAGCTGCTGGAGCGCGGCTTCGACGCGGCGCTGCTGTGGGTGGTGGCGGGCAATCCCTCGCGCTTCTTCTACGAGGCGATGGGCGGGCGCGCCGCCGGTTCCGATGTGGAGAAATTCGCCGGCGCGTCGATCGAGGAGATTTGCTATGCCTGGCCCGAGCTTGCCGCCGCCATGACGCGCCTTGCCGCGCAGACCCATCGCAGGAGAGCGCCATCGTGATTCCTTCCCCGGACCGTCCATGACCGACAAGATCCTGATCGTCGATTTCGGCTCGCAAGTCACCCAGCTCATCGCCCGCCGCGTGCGCGAGGCCGGCGTTTATTGCGAGATCCATCCCTTCAACGCCGTCACCGCCGACAGCCTGAAGGCGTTCGCGCCCAAGGGCATCATCCTCTCCGGCGGCCCGGCCTCGGTCTACGAGGGCCAGTCGCCTTCCGCGCCCAGGGCGGTGTTCGAGCAGGGCGTGCCCGTGCTCGGCATCTGCTACGGCGAGCAGACCATCTGCGAGATTTTCGGCGGCAAGGTCGAGCGCTCCGACCATCGCGAATTCGGCCGCGCCTTCCTCAAGGTCACCGACGAGTGCCAGCTCTTCAAGGACGTGTGGAAGAAGGGCGAGAGCCACCAGGTATGGATGAGCCACGGCGACAAGGTCGCCGCCATTCCGCCGGGCTTCAAGGTGGTCGGCGTCTCCGAGAACTCGCCCTTCGCCGCCATCGCCGACGAGCAGCGGCGCATCTGGGGCGTGCAGTTCCATCTCGAGGTGGTGCACACGCCCGACGGCCACAAGCTGCTGCGCAATTTCGTGCGCGACATCTGCGGCTGCCGCGGCGACTGGACCATGGGCGCCTTCCGCGAGCGCGAGATCGCGCGCATCCGCGCCCAGGTCGGCAAGGGCCGGGTGATCTGCGGCCTCTCCGGCGGCGTCGACTCCTCGGTGGTGGCCGTGCTGCTGCATGCGGCGATCGGCGAACAGCTCACCTGCGTCTTCGTCGACACCGGCCTGATGCGGTCCAACGAATCGGCGCAGGTGGTGCGCCTCTTCAGGGACCACTACAACATCCACCTGGTCCACCGCGACGCCGGCGAGCTGTTCCTCGGCAAGCTGGAAGGCGTCTCCGATCCCGAGCGCAAGCGCAAGATCATCGGCGCCACCTTCATCGACGTGTTCGAGGAAGAAGCCAGAAAAGTCGGGGGCGCCGATTTCCTGGCCCAGGGCACGCTCTATCCCGACGTGATCGAATCGGTGTCCTTCACCGGCGGCCCCTCGGTCACCATCAAGTCGCACCACAATGTCGGCGGCCTGCCCGAGCGCATGCGCCTGAAGCTGGTCGAGCCCCTGCGCGAACTGTTCAAGGACGAGGTCCGCGCGCTGGGCCGCGAACTGGGCCTCCCTGCGGACATGGTCGACCGCCACCCGTTTCCCGGCCCCGGCCTGGCCATCCGCGTCCCCGGCGAGATCACCCGCGACAAGCTCGACATCCTGCGCAAGGCCGACGCCATTTACCTCGAAGAGATCCGCGCTGCCGGCCTGTACGACGCCATCTGGCAGGCCTTCGCCGTGCTGCTGCCGGTGCGCACCGTCGGCGTTATGGGCGACGGCCGCACCTACGACTACGCCTGCGCGCTAAGAGCGGTCACCTCGACCGACGGCATGACCGCCGACTACTACCCGTTCCCGCACGACTTCCTGGGCCGCGTCGCCAACCGCATCATCAACGAGGTGCGGGGGATCAATCGGGTGACGTACGACATCACCAGCAAGCCGCCGGGGACGATTGAGTGGGAGTAGAGAGACGCTGAGTACAGAAATAATCCTGTAGAATACCGAGTAATTGCACGTGCTGATATACTGATGAAAAGAACTCCTGACCCCTTGAACAAAGAGCGGGAATTCCATCATGAAA
>JBFXDA010000032.1:0-52828 GCA_050181585.1 Reyranellaceae bacterium | reverse complement strand
CGGCACGATCCCAAGGTGCTGCTGGTGGCGCCGATGTCGGGCCATTTCGCCACGCTGCTGCGCGGCACGGTGCAGGCCCTGTTGCCCGCGCACGACGTCTACATCACCGACTGGCGCGACGCGCGCCAGGTGCCGTTGAGCGAAGGCAGCTTCGATCTCGACGACTACATGGAATACGTCATCGACTACATCCACGCGCTGGGGCCCGACACGCATGTCATCGCCGTGTGCCAGCCCTCGGTGCCGGTGCTGGGTGCGGCCGCCCTGATGGCCGCCGACAACGATCCGGTCCAGGCGCGCTCCATCACCCTGATGGGCGGGCCGATCGACACGCGCATCAGCCCGACCACGCCCAACGACTACGCCATGAAGCGCACCCTGACCTGGTTCGAGCGCTCGGTGATCTCGCGCGTGCCGGCCGGCTATCCCGGCTACATGCGGCGGGTCTATCCCGGCTTCATCCAGCTCGCCGGCTTCATCTCGATGAATCTCGACCGCCATGTCGGGGCGCATCTGGGCATGTTCAACCACCTGATCAAGGGCGACGACGATTCGGCCGACGCGCATCGGCGCTTCTACGACGAATACCTGGCGGTGATGGACCTGACCGCCGAGTTCTACCTGCAGACCATCCAGGTGGTGTTCCAGGAGCATCACCTGCCGCGCGGCGTCTGGCTCAGCCGCGGCCGGCGCATCCGGCCCGAATTGATCACCAGGCCGGCGCTGCTGACGGTGGAAGGCGAGCTCGACGACATTTCCGGCGTCGGCCAGACCCGGGCGGCGCACGATCTGACGCCGGCCATCGCCGCCCACCGCAAGGCGCATTACGAGCAGAAGGGCGTCGGCCATTACGGCATCTTCAACGGCCGCAAATGGCGCGAGCAGATCATGCCGCGCGTGGCGCAGTTCATCCGCGACCACGACAGCGCCAGCGTGACGCCGCTGCGCCTGGTCGCCGACACCACGACGGAAGCGGCCGCCAGCTAATTCATGTAGACTGCGGCCATGGCGGCCGATCCGTCCTCCATCGAACTCGAGCTTTCCGACCGCAGCATCGCCATCGCGGTGCGCCGCGCCCGCCGCGCGCGACGCTTCTCGCTGCGCCTGCACGGGCGCGACGGTGGGCCCGAACTGGTGCTGCCGCCGCGCGCGCCCTTGGCGCTGGCGCTGGAATTCGCCGCCGCCCAGGCGCCGTGGCTGGAGCGCCATTTGCACCGCATCGTGGCGCCGCAGCGGTTGCAGCCCGGCCTCGTCCTGCCGCTGGGCGGCATCGCGCACCGCATCGAGCACCGGCCCGGCGCCCGCGGCGTGACGCTCGATGAGGCGGCGCGCCTGCTGCTGGTCGGCGGCCGGCCCGAGCATGCGCCCCGCCGCCTGCGCGATTTCCTGGCCCGCCGCGCCCGCGCCGCCATCGCGCCGCTGGCGCACGAGAAGGCCCAGCGCATCGGCCGGCGCATCGCCAATCTCGCCGTGCGCCACAATCGCAGCCGCTGGGGCTCCTGCTCCTCCGACGGCCGGCTGTCCTTCACCTGGCACCTGACGCTGACGCCCGACCACGTGATCGACTACCTCGCCGCCCACGAGGTGGCGCATCTGGCGGAGATGAACCATTCCCAGCGCTTCTGGACCCTGTGCCGCCAGCTTACCAGCGGCGACATGGAAGGCTGCCGCGCCTGGCTGAAGGAGCATGGCGGGCGGGTGCTGGCCATCGGGCTGTGAGCCCGGTCCGACCGGCGGTTTGCGGCCGGGATAGGATGCAAATGCCGGATAGAGGGATCGCCCGCGCCGCCCCATATTCCAGACCATGAGACCGGACCGACACAGCGACCTGGCATCGCTTCCGCCCGCCCCCGCCCCTGGCGCCCCCGTCTTCGCCGACGATACCGCGCGCTGGCAGGCGGTGCGCCGGCGCGACCGCGGCGCCGACGGCGCCTTCGTCTTCGCCGTGCGCACCACCGGCGTCTATTGCCGCCCCTCCTGCGCGTCGCGCAGCGCCAAGCGCGCCAACGTCGAATTCTTCGCCGCCGCGCCGGAAGCGGAGAAGGCCGGCTACCGCCCCTGCAAGCGCTGCCGCCCCGACGGGCTGGCCGGCGGACGCCGGCTGGTCGAGCGCGCCTGCAAGCTCCTGACCGCGGGCGAGGAGCCGCCGCCGCTGTCGCAGGTGGCGGCGGCGCTGAAGCTGTCGCCCTCGGCGCTGACGCGGCTGTTCCAGCGCGAGCTGGGCATCTCCCCGCGCGACTACCTGGCGCAGGCCAAGCGCGGGCGCTTCCGCGCCGCCCTGCGCAACGGCGAGGACATCGCCGCCGCCACGTTCGGCGCCGGCTACGGCTCCTCCAGCCGCGTCTACGAGGGCGAGCGGGCCGGGCTCGGCATGACGCCGGCCACCTACCGCAAGGGCGGGCTGGGGGCGCGCATCGACTACGCCATCGCGCCCTCGCCCTTGGGCAAGCTGCTGGTGGCCGCCACGCCGCGCGGCGTCTGCGCCGTCTTCCTGGGCGACAGCGAGGCGCTGCTGCAGGCGGAGCTGCGCCAGGATTTCCCCGCCGCCACCATCGCCCGCGACGAGGCGGCGCTGAAGCCGCGCCTGCAGGCGGTGCTGGCGCGGCTGGAGGGGCGCAAGCGCACCGCCATCGCCGCCCGCGACCTGCCGCTCGACATCCGCGCCACTGCCTTCCAGTGGCAGGTATGGCAGGCGCTGACCGAGATCCCCGAAGGCCAGACCCGCACCTATGGCGAGATCGCCGCCGCGCTCGGCCATCCCAAGGCCGCCCGCGCCGTCGGCCGCGCCTGCGCCACCAACCCGGTCTCCATCGTCGTGCCCTGCCACCGCGCCGTCGGCTCGACCGGTTCGCTGACCGGCTATCGCTGGGGCCTCAAGCGCAAGCGCACGCTCTTGGAGCGGGAGAAGGCGCGGGCGGGGTCCTGATCTCCGATTGTCGTCATCCCCGCGCAAGCGGGGATCTTTCTCCCCTGCGAATGCCGTCGTCTAGAGCGGATCACGATCAGACGGAAGCGTCTACGCTTCCGTCTGATCGTGTGAATCCGCTCTATTCTTTAAAGTTTAGAGCAAATTCACATGTTTTGCTCAGGGCGGCCACTTCCGCCCTCCGCTCAAGCTCATCCGCCTGGGATCCCCGCTTGCGCGGGGATGACCGTGCTGGATGGCGCTATGCGGTTCTTCGCGCCGGCGTCGCGACCAGCTTCTCCGCCAGCGGATCATGGGCGGCGAGGTTGGTCTGCGCCAGTGCGGGCGCGCGCACGGCGTAGCAATAGGCGCAGCCCTGGGCGCAGGAATCGTAGGCGCCGATGTCGCGCGACAGCGCGCAGGCGCAGCCGGGGCGGTTGCCCTTCTGCTTGGCCGCGATGTCGATGCCGGCCACATCCGACAGCCGCCGCGCGTCGATGCACTGCGCCGGCGCGAGCCCCGGCGACAGCAGGTGCGGCTGGGCGCACAGCGTCGCCGTCATGCCCTCCTGCCGCGCGATGGCGGCGAGGTCGGCCAGCAGCGCCTTCTTCTCCTCGTCAGGAGGGTCGCGCCAAGTGAAGCCATGCGCCTTGGCCGCGGCATCGAGATGGCGCGCGCTCTTGGCGTAGGGCTGCAGGAAGGAGAAAGTCGCCTCGTCCGTCGCCCCGCGCAGGGCGCGCGCCAGCTTCGCCACCTGGGCGCGGTGCCAGTCCGGCGGCGTCAGGTCGCTGACCACCACCGGATCGTAGCGCCACACCAGCGCGCGCGGCCCGAAGCGGCGGGCGATCTGGCGCATCTGGTCGAGGGCGCGCTCCGCCGGCAGGGTCGCCTTCTCCAGCGCGCGCGGATAGCCCGTCAGGGTGAAGGTGACGGCAAAGGGCAGATGGGCGCGCACCGCGTCGAGCTGCGCCAGCAGCGGCCCCATGTTGCGGCTCCACAGCTGCAGCGCCTGGGCCTCGCCGGCGCGCAGCGACACGCGATAGTCCGGCCCGCCATAGGGGCTGGCCACCAGCGCGTAGCCGGCCTCCAGCCGGCGCATAAGCCATTGGCCGTAATACGCCGGAATATCTGTGCGGTAAGAGGCTGAGACGATCATAGTCCTCAGTCTAGTGGCGTTGGGGAGGAGGTGGCGCAGCATGATGCACGATCACATCGCCACCCCCAACGCCTCGCGCCAGCATTTGATCGGCGAAAGCCGCGCTTTCCCCAATCCCTCCTTCGACAAGCTGCTGGAAGACGCCAGTTTCGAGGACCTGGTGTGGCTCGACGGCGCGCTGAGCGACCAGCTCGACGGCCTGCCGCACTACGTCGAGGACGAGGCCGAACGGCGGCAGATGTTCGTGCAGATCAGCGACCGGCTGGCGCTGGTGCGCCGCTTCGCCGAGCTGCGCGCCGGCCGCAAGCGCGCGTTGGCGCGGCATACCCGGCTGTGGACGGCGCTGGGCCTGTTCGTGCTGGCCGGCGCGGTGATCGCCGGCCGCCTCAGCGCCTGATCCGCTTCAGCAGCACGTAGAAAGCGCCGCCGCCGCCGTGGCGCACATGGGCGGCGCGGAAGGCCACGATGCGGTGGCGGTTCTTCTCGCTGTTGAGCCAGTGCGGGAATTCGCGCCGGATGGCGCCCTCGGCGATCCGCCCGCTCTGGCGGTCGACGCGCGCGCCCTTGCCCGTCACCACCAGCACCAGCCGCAAGCCGCGGCCCTGCGCCTGGGCCAGGAACGCGCTCAAGGCCGGCTCGGCCCGCGCCAGCGTCATGCCGTGCAGGTCCAAGCTCGCCTCGACCGCCATCCGCCCGCGCCGCAGCTTCTCCGCCGTCGAGCGGTCGGGATGGGCGCCGGTTTCCGGCGCCAGCGCCGACAGCGCCGGTGCGGCCGCCGCTCGTCGGGCGGGAGCGCGCGGCGCCAGCGGCGGCGGTGCCAGCGGCGTCGGTTTCTCGATGGCCGGCACTGGGGTGCGGCGGCGGCCCTTCAGCGGCTTGGCATCCTGCAGCGCCGCGGCGAAGAGCTGCGCGCCGTCGCCCTCGGGCAGGGGGCGCTTGCGGCTCATCGCAGGCTGCGCAGGAAGTCGAGCAGATGCCGGCCGACCTCTTGCGGCCGCTCCTGCTGCGTCCAGTGCCCGCAACCCTCCAGCAGCACCGAGCGGAATAGCTGCTTCAGCGTCTGCGGCTGGGCCTCCACCGCGCGGCGCGCGCCGGCGGCGGCGATCACCGGATCGCGCGTGCCGCCGACATAGAGCGCCGGCACCTCGATCGGCTGGCCGCGCCAGGGCATCAGCAGTTTCTGGTTGCGGTCGGTGCAGCGGTACCAGTTCAGCCCGCCGCGGAAGCCGGCGCGCCTGAACTCGGCCTCGTACCAGTCGAGATCGTGTTTGCTCAGCCAGGCGGGCAGCGCGGCCTCGTCGATGTCGCTGCAGGTGTCGCGCAGGCCCCCGCCCGGCGGCACGACGGCGACGTAGGGCTTGACCGCATTGGCCTCGCCGCCCAGCGACCAGTAGAACATGCGCAGGGACTTGCGCACGTCCTCGGCGAGGTGCTTCTCGGCCACGCCTTCGGGGCCGAAATAGAGCATGTAGTAGCCGTTGACGCCGGCCCGCCGCATCTTCTCCGTCACCGAGACGATGTCGGGCGGCTGGTAGGGCACCGACAGTCCGGCCACGGCGCGGAAAATGTCGGGCCGCAGCAGTGCGGACATCCAGGCCACCGGCGCGCCCCAGTCGTGGCCGACGATGACCGCCTGGCTTTCGCCCAGCGCCTCGACCAGCCCGACCATGTCGCCGACGTGATGCAGCAGCGTGTAGTCCTCGACCGCCGCCGGCGCATCGGAGCCGCCGAAGCCGCGCATGTCGGGCGCCACGACGCGGAACCCGGCCGCCGCCAGCAGCGGGATCTGGTGCCGCCAGGAGTACCAGCTCTCCGGCCAGCCATGGCAGAGCAGCACCAGCGGCCCCTCGCCCTGCTGCGCCACGCGCAGGCGGATGCCGTTGGTTTCGATTTCGCGCAGTTGCGGCGAAAGGCTCATGGCGAACCTGAGTCTAGAGCAAATCATGTTTTGACGGAATCGCACACGGCGCGATTGCCACTGCCGCGCCGCGCCGTCCTGCGTTAGCCTGGCGCGCTCCAAGGAGACCTCCGTGCCGCGCCGCTTCTTCGCCTGTCTCGCCGCCTGCCTGTTCCTCGTCCTGGCGCTGGCCGGGCGCGCCCAGTCGCCGAGCGAAGGGCTGGAGCTGGTGCGCGGCTTCTACGCGCCCGGCTTCACCCAGATCGACATGCCGCTGTCGCGCCGCCTGTCGGAACTGCTCGACGCGGCGATCGCCAACAACCGCAAGCACGATGCGCCGGTCACCGGCCTCGATTTCGACTGGACGGTGAACGCGCAGGACACGGTGCCGGGTTTCGAAACGACGCTGCGCTTTTCGGAGCTGGGGCGCGGCGAGACGGGCGAAACCGTCGGCGTCACTTTCGACAACGGCCGCGCCGAGGAGCTGCATTACGCACTGACGCGCGAGAACGGCAGGCTGGTGGTCGACGACATAAGTTATCTGCGCCCGCCGGCCACAAGTTTGTCGCAGATGCTGCGCACCGGCGCGACCGAGACGCCCTGAGCGGTCCTTCGCTACCGCGAATTCCCCGATTCTGTTGCCGATCGGCAGCGGTATTCGCTGCATGACGCGCCCGCCGCATTCGGCATGGAATTGCCAAGTTGCCGCCACGTTTGCGGCAGACACACGGGCTTCCGAGGCCGCGCGCGGGCTGCTGCAAATCTGCCACAGGGTTTCAGCCGTCGGGCGCGATTTCGGAACCGCAGCCGGGACAGGGGCATTACCTGGCTGCGTTGCGTCCAATGGTTTGGCGAGAAGCACGCCGGCCGGTGGGGAGTGGCGCGGGACGGAGCAACCGGTATTTGGAGTCTGACAATGGCAAGTAAACTCACCGCACTTCTCGCAGGCGCCGGCGCCACGGCGCTGGCGATGGGACTGGCGCTGCCCGCTTCGGCGCAAACGCAACAGCCGGGCTTCTTCGGCTATCTGCAGGGCTGGTACTGGCTCGATTCGGGCAACGACGACTTCCGCGATGCGCCGGTCAAGGTCAGTCCCGACGACGGCTGGGGCGGCCGGGCGCTGCTGGGCTACCAGTTCGGCAACGGCTGGGACGCCGCCGCCGGCCTGCAATACACCGACCTCGACCGCGGCAAGAAGAAGACCGGCAATTCCTACCAGGACGGCGACTACTGGGCCGGCGACCTGGAGTTCGGCAAGACCTTCCAGTGGAACATGTTCTCGGTGCGCCCGCATATCGGCGCCCGCTACGCCGAGTTCGACCACAAGGCCAAGGGCTTCGGCCAGACGCAGAAGAACGACTGGTGGGGCATCGGCCCGCGCCTGGGCTTCGACACCTCCGTGCGGCTGGGCGAAACGGGCTTCTCCATCTTCGGCGGCGCGGCCGGCTCTTATCTCTTCGGCAAGATGAAGGAGGACAGCTCCTTCTTCGGCGACGACAAGAGCAAGGCCAATGTCTGGCAACTCGACGGCCAGCTCGGCGTCGGCTACGAGGTGACGGAGAACTTCACCATCGGCGCCGGCTATCGCGCCGACTACTGGAACGGCGTCGCCGACCGCACCGCGCTCAACGCCGACGGCAATTCCGGCGGCGACCGCTTCATGCACGGCCCGTTCGTGCGCGCCGCGTACAATTTCGGCGCGCCGCGGCGGGTGATGGCCGCGCCGGTGGCCGCGCCGCCGCCGCCGCCGCCGACCGTGGCGCCGCGCCAGAACTACATCGTGTTCTTCGACTTCGACCGGTCGAACATCACGGCCGAAGGCCAGCGCGTCATCAACGAAGCCGCCCAGACGGCCAAGGCGGGCAACCGCACCCGCATCGAGCTGACCGGCCATACCGACCGTTCGGGCTCGGACCAGTACAACATGGCGCTGTCGCTGCGGCGCGGCGAGGCGGTGAAGCAGGCGCTGATCGCGCAGGGCATCCCGGCCAACGCCATCTCGATCATCGGTCGCGGCGAGAGCCAGCCGCTGGTGCCGACCGCCGACGGCGTGCGCGAGGCGCAGAACCGGCGCGTCGAGATCGTGCTGATGTAACCGGCATCCATCGCCAAGCGGAAAGGGCGGTCCTCGGACCGCCCTTTTTGTTTGACCACAGAGACACAGAGGCACGGAGAAGAAGGCGAGACGCGGGCGGAGATTCTTCCTCTGCGTCTCTGTGCCTCTGTGGTTGACCTTGCCCGGCGCTACGCCGCCAAGTGGGTGCCGGCATCGGCGCGATAGCGCAGCGCCAGGACGTTGTTGGGCTTCAGCGCCAGCCGCTCGTTGGCCATGGCCCGCACCAGGCAGTGCTTGCCCGCCCGCCGCGCCGCCTCCAGCAGGGTCAGGTCGACGATGTCGCGCTGGGCGTTGGAGCCGCCGAAGCGCTGGGCGATCGGCCGCACCGAGGACAGCCCGTCCAGCGCCGCTTCGTAGGCGCCGCGGCCGAAGGCGTGCAGGGCGCGCGCCAGCGGCAGGCCGACCTCGCGGGTCATGACGCCGTTGCTGACGGTGCCGTCCTGCGCCTTGCGCATCGCCGCCAGGATGCGGTCGGCCTCGCGCCAGCGGCCGGCGCCGATCATCGCCATCATCGCGTGCACGTCGTTGAAGGCGTAGAACCCGTCCTCGACGAACGGCGCCCAGGCCTCGGCGATCTCCTGCCAGCGGTCGCCGACCTCGACGCCGCGCAGCGACAGCCGCCACAGCATGGCCGAGGCGTCGATCATGTCGAGCGCCACCGAGGAGCGGCCGCCGCGGATCTTCTGGTCGTAGATCGCCAGCACCGGCTGCGTCTCCTCGAGGTCGAGATGGTAGAGCGCCAGGTGCCACCAGTTGTGCACCGAGAAGAAGCTGTCCTCGGCCCAGTGCTTCTCGCGCGCCCGCATCCAGGCGATGCCGTCGCGCCGGCGGCCCTGCATCTCCATCACATGCGCCACCGCATGGTGCGCCCAACAGTCGCGCGGCTCGATCTCGATGGCGGCGCGGCCGGTGTCCTCGGCATGGGAGAAGTCGGAGTTCTCCTCCAGGCCGAAGGCATGCATGGCCAGCACCGCGCTGTAGCCGGGCATGTCGTGGCGCCATTCGGGACGCACCCGCGCCGGCCGGTCGCGCAGGTTGCGCGCGTCGCCGCAGTAGAAATCGAACAGATGCGCCACCTGCAGCGCCAGCACGTCGCGCGGATGCTCGTCGAGGATGCGCTGCAGGCGCCCGCGCGCGGTGTCCCAGTGGCCGTCGGCCAGCGCGGTGGCGGCCGCGATATGGGCGCTCTCGCGCTCGGTCTGGCCCAGGGTCATGGCGCGGGCCAGCGCCTGGCGGGCGGCCGGCAGGCCGGCCTTCTCGGTGCCGCACAGGTTGAGATAGGCGCGCAGCACATGCGCCATGACGAAATCGGGCCGCTCGCGCAGCGCCAGGTCGACCGCCGTCAGCGGATCGCCGACGCTGCACTGGAACCGCCACAGCGCCGTCTCGTAATGCGCCGCCGCAACCGTGTCGCAGCCGCTCATCGGCAGGCCGCGGGCGTCTTTCCTGTTCAACATTTGAGCCTCCATCGCGTGGCGCCGGCCAAAGCCTGCCGGCGCGTTCGAGAGGCTATTTAGGCATCGCCCCCGGCAGCGGCTGTGAGGACATTCACACCCCGGCCCGGCGGGAGTGTGAAGCGGTTCACAGGTTTTCCGCCGCTACGGAGCATTGCCCCGCCAGGCCCAAGGAGAAGCGGCCCTTATTCCCGGGCCGGCTCGGCGGCGCGCTTCAGGGCGGTCATGTCGCGCACCACCACCTTGCCCTTGTCCAGCTTCAGCACGTGCTTGTCGGCCCAGGCGTGGAGCTGCTTGTTCACCGCCTCGCGCGTGACGCCCAGCATCTGCGCCAGCTCGCTCTGCGACAGTTTCAGCCCGATCAGGATGCCGGCCTTGGTCTGCTCGCCATGCGCGATGGCCAGCTCGTGCAGCTTGCGCGCCAGCCGCCCGCGCAGGTCGAGAAAGGCGAAATCGGAGATGGTTTCGGTGTTGTTGCGCATGCGCTCGCACAAAAGCTCGATCAGATGCTGCGCCAGGTTGCCGTCGGAGCGCAGCACCTCGAGGAAGGGGGCGCGGCCCAGCACCAGCAGCGAGCAATCGGCCGCCGCCGTCGCCGAGGTGGTGCGCGAGAGCCCGTCCAGCAAGGCGATCTCGCCGAACACGTCGCCCTGCTCCATCATCGCCAGGGTCAGCTCCTTGCCCGCCGCCCCGCCGATCCAGATCCGCACCAGCCCGCCGGCCACGGCGTAGAGCGCGTTGCCGTCGTCGCCCTGGCTGAAAAGCAACTGACCCCGCTCCAAGGTGCGCACCTGCGCCACGGCCGCCAGCCGGTCCACCGCCGCCTCGTCGACATCGCGGAAAATGAAACTGCCGCGCAGCAGCTTGCGCCGTTCCTCCGGGCCCAGAACCGCGTGCTCCGATGCCATGAACCCCCGCTCCATCTGCCCCTGTGAGCCGCCCCGTGGCGTGCCCCGTGGTTGTGCCCCGCGGCGTGCTTTGTGACGCCCGTCACAGCCCATGCCAGCCGATCAGGCTACACGCTGCGCCCGCTCTTGCCCATAAGGGGTCCCGGCTCGGCGCCGGGCGGATCGACAGCGCCAGCCGGCCGGCGCATCATTGCCGCGGCCGGCGACGCACAGACGGGAGTTTCGCAGATGAACGTGCATCCTCGGTTTTCCAGCGGCCCGGGCCGGCTGCTGGCCGGCGCGGCGCTGGCCATTGCCCTGCTGGCCGCTTCCGCTTCGGCCCAGGCCCAGATGGCGCGCAGTTGCGGCGTGGCGCTGGCGCAGGGGCAGGTCGCCCTCGAGCGCAAGGGCCAGAGCCTGGGCGTGGCGGCGGGCGCGGTGCTGGCCGCCGGCGACCGGCTGGTGACCGGCGTCGAGGCGCGGGCCGAGATCCGCTGCAACGACGGCATCCGCCTGAATGTCGGCGCCGAGACGCGGCTGGAGCTGTCGACCTTGGTGGCCGGCGGGCCGGCGCGCCAGAACGTGGTGCTGCGGCTGCTCGACGGCATCGTGCGCGTGGCGCTGCCGACCATCCGCTCGTGGCGCAGTTTCGAGGTGCAGACGCCGACCGCCGTCGCCTCGGTGCGCTCGACCGACTGGATCGTGCAGGCGGAGAAAAGCGGCGCCACCGCGGTGTTCGTGGTCGAGGGCCAGGTGCTGGCGGCCAACCGCGCCGGCAGCGAAGGCGCCTTCCTCAATGCCGGCGAGGGCATCGACTTCCGCGCCGATGGCGGCATGCAGCAAAGCACGCGCTGGGGCGAGGCGCGCGTCAGCCGCACCCTGGCCGCGGTGATGCCGCGCTAGGCCGTGCGCCCGGCCCATGAGCGCCCCGCCGCAACCTCGCGCTTCGGCGCTGCGCCGCTTCCTGGCCGAACGCGCCGCCGGCACCAGGCCCAGCCCGCTCTGGCTGCTGGCGATCGCCGCCCTGGCGGCGGCGCTGATCGTCCTGCGGCTGGGCGGCGGGACGCTGTTCGCGGCCGCCGAGGGCGTGACGCTGGACTGGCGCTTCCAGTGGCGCGGCACGCTGCCCGCGCCGCGCGACATCGTCATCGTCGCCATCGACGACCGCAGCATCGCCGAGCTGCGCCGCTTCCCGCCGGCGCGCGCCGCCCTGGCCATGATGGCCGGCCGCTTGCACCAGGCCGGCGCTTCCGTCATCGCCTTCGACCTGCTGCTGGCCGAGCCCGAGCAGCCCAGCGACGGCATCCGCCTCTCGCCTGGCGACCAGGCGCTGGTCGAGGCCGCCCGCAGCGCGGGCACGCTGGTGCTGGGCGCCGCCGGCGCCTTCCGCTTACCGGGCCAGCCGCTGCCCGAGGCGATCGCCGCCGCCCAGCGCGCCGCCGTGCCGGCGGAGCGCATCCTGGGCGACCGCGCCGAGCGGCTGGCGCTGCTGCCCGCGGCGCCGGACTTCCTGCCGCCGTTCCCGGCACTTGCCGCCCTGTCCGGTCTCGGCCATGTCAACGTGCCGGTGGCCTCCGGCGGCGCGCTGCGCCAGTTGCCGCTCTTCCTGCGCGTGCAGGACCACGTCGTGCCGGGCTTCGCGCTGGTGGCGGCGCTGCGCCATGCCGGCCACGAGCTGCGCGACATGGCGCTCGATAGCGAGGGCGTGCTCCTGCCCGACGGCCGGCGCGTCGCCGCCGACCCCGGGCTGGGCCTGGCGCTGAACTACTATGGCGGGCGCGGCCATATCGAGACCCTCTCCGCCATCGACCTGCTCGACGGCAAGGTGCCGGCGGAGAAGATCAAGGGACGCCTCGCCATGATCGGCGCGGCGGCGTTGGGCGTGGGCGACAGTTTCGCCACGCCGTTCGCCGCCGAGCTGCCCGGCGTGGAAGTGCTGGCCACCGCCGCCGCCAATATCCTGCAGGGCAACGCGCTGGTGCGCGACGACCGCACGCTGATCCTCGACCTGCTGCTGATCGGGCTGCTGTGCTATGCCGGCTATGTCGGCGCCGGCGTGCGCTCGCTGCCTTTCGCCGCCGGTCTGACGCTGCTGGTCTGGGCCGCCTGGCTGGTCGGGCTGCAGAAGAGCTTCGAGGCCAGGCTGTGGCTCGATGGGGCCGCACCGACCCTGGCGCTGCTGGCGGCGGGGCTGCTGTCGCTGAGCGGGCGGGTGCAGGCGCAGCGGCGGCTGAGCCGCCGGCTGGCGCGCGAGCGCGAGAACCTGGCGCAGTACCAGTCGCCCATCATCGCCGAGACGCTGGCGCAGGCGGCGCAGCCGGAATTCGACGGCCGGCCGCAGAATGCCGGCATCCTGTTCGTCGACGTCGCCGCCTTCACCGGCCGCGCCGAGCGCATCGGCCCGCAGGCCACCGTCGCCTTCCTGCGCGAGTTCCACGCCCGGCTGGAGAAGGTGGTGCTGGCGCATGACGGCATGATCGAGCACTTCATGGGCGACGGCGCCATGGTGATCTTCGGCGTGCCGCGCCAGCAGGAGGAAGATGCCGCCCGCACCCTGGCCTGCGCCCAGGCGCTGCTGGCCGATGTCGCGGCCTGGGACCGCGAGCTGCGCGACAAGGGACTGGAGCCGGTGCAGATCGGCGTCGGCGTGCATTTCGGCCCGGTGGTGATGGCGACGCTGGGCGGCGAGCGCCAGCGCCACGTCACCGCCGCCGGCGACACGGTCAATGTCAGCTCGCGCCTGCAGAGCCTGACCCGCACCATCGGCGCGCCGCTGGTCGCTTCCGACGGGCTGGTGCGCGCGGTCGCCGCGCTCGGTCGCAGCCACCTGCTGCGCGAGCTGCGGCCGCTGCCCGCCCAGCCTATCCGCGGCCGCGACATGCCGATGGTGGTGTGGACCTCGGGCGAGATGGAAAGTGCGGCCGCGCCGCCGCGCTCTCCCCAGGCCGAGATCCCGGAATCCTGACTCCGCAGCCCGCAACGGGCGCGGGCTGCTACGGCTTGATCCCGTAGCCGGCGTATCTCGCGTCGATGCCGGCGTCGAGGCGGCGCGCCGCCGCCAGATCGGCATTGCCGCCGCCGGCGTTGCCCAGCCGCAGCCGCGCGATGCCGCGGCCGTAGAGATAGTGGGCGCGGTTGGGCGCCAGCCGCAGGGCGGCGCCATAGTCGCCTTCCGCCGCCGCCGGCCGGCCGGCCTTCAGATGCACCAGCGCGCGGCTGTCGAGAAACGCCGGCTGGCTCGGATCGAAGCGGAGGGCCGCGTTGCAGTCGGCCAGCGCCTGGTCGAGGCCCTGGCCCCACACCGCCCGCGTCCAGCAGCGGGAGTTGTGCAGCACCGCATCGTTGGGCCGCAGCCGGATGGCCTGGTCGAGATCGGCGACGGCGCGGGCGTATTGCTGCTGCGCGCGATAGGCAAGGCCGCGGTCGTAATAGGCATCGGCATAGTCGGGCCTGAGCCGGATGGCCTGGCTGTAATCGGCGATGGCGCGGTCGTATTGCCGCTGGTCGTGATAGGCGAGACCGCGATTGTAATAGGCGACGGCGTGGTCGGGCTTGAGCCGGATGGCCTGGCTGTGATCGGCGATGGCGCGGTCGTATTGCCGCTTTTCGGCATAGGCAAGGCCGCGATTGTCGTAGGCATTGGCATCGTTGGGCCGCAGCCGGATGGCCTGGTCGTAATCGGCGAGGGCGCGGTCGTATTGCCGCTGATCGTGATGGGCAAGGCCACGATAGAAATATGCATCGGCCAGCTCGTCAGGGTTCAGCCTGCCGCTGCCGATCGCCCTTGTGCACTGGTCGGTGCGTGTCGCCGCCGGAATACCGTCGTTTCGGCAGGCCGCGATGACGGATGTCGCCACTTGCGCCCTTGCGGACGGCGGTAGCACCGCCAGCAGGGCGGCGGCAAGGACGATGACGCGCATGGTATTCCCCCAAGACGTTCCGGCGCGGCGCGGGATGATGCCGCCTGGGATCGCGGCAGGCAAGACGGCCGCGCTGCTACAGCAGGGTCGCGCCTTCCAGCGCCAGCAGGAAGCTCTTGGTCTCGACTCCGCCGCGTCCCGAATAGCCGCCCCAGCCATTGCCGCCGCCGACCACGCGATGGCAGGGAATGACGATGGGGATGGGATTGGCGCCGCAGGCGCCGCCGACGGCGCGGGCGATGCCGTCGAGGTCCTTCGCCATCTCGCCATAGGTGGCGGTGCCGCCATAGGGGATCTTCTGCATGCGCCGCCACACCGCCTGCTCGAACGCGCTGCCGCGCGGGCGCACCGGCAGGTCGAAATCCTGCGGCAGCCTGCGCTCGAAATAGGCCGCGAGCTGCCGCCGGGCCTCGCGCAGCAGCGGCGTTGCGGGTTCGCTGGCGGTGAGCACCGCGCGCGGCGTCCAGCGTAGCCGCACGATGGCGCCGTCCTCCTCCTCGACCGTCAGCCGCCCGACCGGGCTGTCCATGGCGAAGCTCTGCATGGCGAAAATTCTATCCCGCAGCGTTGCGGAGTGCTACGTCACCCCTCCTCTGGCCGGCCCGGCCGGCTCTGGTAGAATCGAACCATGCAAACAGAAAACGACTGGCAGCCGATGACGCCGGCGGAAGTGGCCGCACTCTTGCGCGGTGCCCGGTTCCCCTGGTGGATCGCCGGCGGCCATGCCATCGAGCGGGCGCTGGGCCGCCCCCTGCGCCCGCATGGCGACATCGACGTGCTGATCCTGCGCCGCGACCAGATGGCGGCGCGCGATCTGCTGGCCGAGTGGGACTGCCATGTCGCCGATCCGCCCGGCACGCTCAGGCCCTGGCCGCCGGGCGAGAGCCTGCGGCACGGCGTGCACGACGTCTGGGTGCGGCAGAACCCGCACGGCAAGTGGCGCCTGCAACTGATGCTGGACGAGGCCGACGGCGATCGTTGGCGCTCGCGCCGCGACGCGCACATCACCCGGCCGCTGTCGGAGCTGGGCGCGCCCGATGCCGATGGCGTCGCCTTCCTGGTGCCCGAGGTCCAGCTCTACTACAAGGCGGCCCGCCCGCAGCCCAAGGACCAGCAGGATTTCGAGGCGGTGCTGCCCCGGCTCAGCCCGGCGCAGAAGGTCTGGCTGTCGCGCGCCATCGCCACCAGCTGGGGCCGCCAGCACCGCTGGCTGCCGGCGCTGCTGCCGGCGCAATCGGCCCAATAGAATCAATATCTTGCCGGCGGCGCTTGACGCCTGGCGCGCCGCCGGTCATTTTATTGCGCATGTTTCGACGCCTGACCGGCATTGGACGAATTAGCCACCCGGCCCTCCTTGAGGTCCGGGAAGTTGCCGTTCGTCCGTTTTTCCGTCGGGAGTCCGTCGATCATGTCCGTCTTTTTTCCGCGCTCCGCGCCCCCTAGCCTGCCCGCCCAACACGCTACTGCCGCCGCCGCCGTCCAGCCTCTGGCTGGTCCCCTGGCCGGCGACGTCTTCCATTGCTTCGCGCTCACCGCCGAGCCCGATCCCTCGGTGCTGCCGCGCGCCCTGGAATTCATCGCCAAGCGCGGCCTGCTGCCCTATCGCTGCCACGCCACGCTGGAGGGCCGCGAGGGGGCGGAGCTGGTGATCGACCTGCAGGTCGGCGGCATGGACCAGATGACCGCCAACCATGTCGGCGAATGCCTGCGCCAGATCGTCGGCGTCAACGCGGTGCTGATGTCGCGGCTGGTGCGGTAGGTCCCTCGGACTAACCACAGAGACACAGAGGCACAGAGACGAGGGCTGGACTCTCTCTGTCATTTCGAGTGCAGCGAGAAATCTTTTCACGCTTCGCGCGGATATGGAACTGTCCCCCTGCACTCGACATGACAGGCGCAAGCCTTTCTCTTCTCCTCTGTGTCTCTGTGCCTCTGTGGTGAATCATAGCTGCCGTCAGGCCAGGGCGGATCACTCGTTTGCTTCGCCGTCGTCGAGGATCAGCGTCGCCGCCCGCGTCTCCACCGCGTCGGCTGCGTCGGACGGACCGAACACGGCGGCGGCGCGCTGCGTCGCCGGCGAGAAATAGACGGCGATGGCGCTGTCCGGGCCGCCGCCGGTATGGCCGACGAAACCCGCGGCGAGATCGACCATGGTGCCCAGCCCGTAGGCCGGCTGGCGAAAGGGACGATCTGGCATGGCGGGACCGACTCCGACCCCGGCGCACATTTCTTCGCGCAGCGATGCCGGCAGGAAATCGCCGCTCATCAGCCGCCGCAGCAGCAAGGCCGCCTGGTCGAGCGGGCCGCACAGCAGGCCGTGATAGACCCAGCCCGGATCGTAGCCGGCGCGCAGGCCGGACATGGTGCGGCCCGGCGGCAGTTTCTCCGACAGCAAGGTCGCCTCGATATCGAGCGGCGCCAGCACCAGAAGCCGCAGCGCGTCGCCGAGCGGACAGTCGCAAACCTGCTCCAGCATCCGCCGCAGCATCAGGTAGCCGATATTGGAATAGGCGAAGCCGGTGCCGGGCGCGAACAGCAGCGCGTCGGCCTGGCAGCGCTCGAGCAGCTCCTCCGCGCTCCACGGCGCCTCGCCGGCCGCGACCGCCGCATGATAGGCCGGCAGCCCGCCGTAATTGGCGATGCCGGCGCGATGCTGCAGCAGCAGGCGCAGGCTGAAGCCGCGGCCCTCGAACGGCGCGTCGAGCTCGAGTTCGCCGTCGCGCACCAGCGTCAGGATGGCGGCGGCGATCGCCGTCTTGGTGAAGCTCCACCACGGCACCGGCGCGCGCTGCGTGGCATAGGCGAGCGTGCCGCCCGCCACCAGCGCCTCGATGGCGATGCGGCCGTCGCCGATGGGACTCTCCTGCGGCTGGAACGCTACTCCGCCGCCACCGCGATGCCGGCCTGCTCGCAGGTGTTGGCGACGTCGGAGACGGTGGCGCGCTGCATGTCGCGGCGGTAGCGCAGATCGTCGAACGCCTTGCCGCGATGCATGGTGCAGCGATTGTCCCACATCACCAGGTCGCCGACCCGCCAGCGATGGGTGTAGACGTTCTGGCGCTGCGTGACATGGGCGATCAGCTCGTCGATCAGCGCCTTGCCCTCTGCCTCGCCCATGCCGAGGATGCGCCCGGCATGCGAGGCGACGTAGAGCGACCTGCGGCCGCTCTCGGGAATGGTGCGCACCAGCATCTGCGGCACCGGCGGCAGGTTCTGCCGCTCCGTCTCGTTGAACTCGGTGAAGCCCAGCCGGGCGCGCGAATAGGCGATGCAGTGCTCGGCCACCAGCCCTTCCAGGCGGCGCTTGGTGGCTTCCGGCAAGGAGTCGTAGCCGGCGCGCTGGTCGGCGAACTCGGTGTGGCCGCCGATCGGCGGCACCGAGCGGGCATAGAGCAGCGAGCACAAGGCGGGCAGGCGCTTGAACGAGGAATCGGTGTGCCACAGCCGGTTGCCGAGCTGGAACATGCGCAGCCGGCTCTCCTTGCCCCAGATCTCGTTGCGGTGGTTGAGGTTGGAGACGTCGGCGATCTCCGGCCGCGTGCGCACCGGGGCATCGCCGTAGAGCATCATCGAGCTCTCCAGCGGCCCGAACAGCCGGGCGAAATCCAGGTGCTGCTCCGCTTCCAGCGTCTGCTCGGGGAAGATCAGCACCGAATATTTCCAGAACGCCTGCTTGACCGCCTCGGCGTCTTCCGCCGACAGCGGGCGCGACAGGTCGATGTCGCCGATCTCGGCGGCGAAACTGTCGGTGACGGGAACGACGGTGATCGCCATGGTCCGTTCCTCCTGTACCCTTAATTCTTATGGGGACAATTGGACCACGGGCCGGGCGGCGAGGCAATCGGTCCCGTTTTCCCTCGCCATTCCTTCCTTTCCCCGTCCTGGCCCGGCTTGACCGGGCCACCCATGCTTCTGCCGCACCGTGCCAGGAAAACCAGCGACAATGCCGCCAGGGAGATGGGTCGCCCGGTCGAGCCGGGCGATGACGATTTTCAGAGCCTACCCCTTGGGCTCGAATTTCAGCGACAGCCCGTTCATGCAGTAGCGCAAGCCGGTCGGGCGCGGCCCGTCGGGGAAGACGTGGCCGAGATGGCCGCCGCATTTGGCGCAATGGGCTTCGGTCCGCACCATGCCGTGGCTGCGGTCGGTGGTGGTGCCGACCGCTTCCTGGTCCAGCGGCTGGAAGAAGGAGGGCCAGCCGCTGCCCGATTCGTACTTGGCGTCGGAGGAGAACAGCTCCGCCCCGCAGCCGGCGCATTTGAAGGTGCCGGCCCGTTTCTCGGAATTGAGCGGCGAGGTGCCGGCCCGCTCGGTGCCGTGCTGGCGCAGCACCTGGTATTGCTGCGGCGTCAGTTCCCGGCGCCAGTCGGCGTCGGTCTTCTCGACCGGGGAGTGTTGTTCGATGCTCTTATCGGTGGCCATGTTTGCCTCCTTGATGTCCGCACCCAAGATGGGGCTTTCGCCGCGCCGGGAAAAGCCCCGATGACGCGGTTGTGAGGCTTCCCTCGCCCCGGCGGCGGGCGCATGATCGGCGGCGAAACGCGACCGAGGCGGGGAGGAAAACATGGTCAAGGCGATCCGTTTCCACGAAACCGGCGGGCCCGAGGTGCTGCGCTACGAGGACGTCGAACTGGGCAAGCCCGGCCGCGGCGAGGCGCTGGTGCGCCACACCGCCATCGGCCTGAACTTCATCGACATCTATTTCCGCTCCGGCCTCTACCCGACGACGCTGCCCTCCGGCCTCGGCATGGAGGGTGCGGGCATCGTCGAGGCGGTGGGCCCGGGCGTGAAGGACATCAAGCCCGGCGACCGCGTCGCCTATGCCGGCCGGCCGGTGGGCGCCTATGCCGAGGCCCGCGTCATGCCGGCGGAAGGGCTGGTGAAAGTGCCGGCCGGCGTCTCCGACCAGCAGGCCGCCGCCATGATGCTGCAGGGCATGACGGTGGAATACCTGCTGCGCCGCACCTACCGGCTGAAGAAGGACGACATCTGCGTGCTGCACGCGGCGGCCGGCGGCGTCGGCCTGATCTTCTGCCAATGGGCCCGGGCGATCGGCGCCAAGGTGATCGGCGTCGTCTCCTCCGACGACAAGGCCAAGCTGGCCAAGGCGCATGGCGCTAAATGGACCGTGGTGACGAGCCGCGAGAATTTCGTCGAGCGCGTCAAGGCGATCACCAAGGGCAAGGGCGTGCCGGTGGTCTACGACTCGATCGGCAAGGACACCTGGAGCGGCTCGCTCGACTGCCTCAGCCCGCGCGGCCTGATGGTCAGCTTCGGCAACGCCTCCGGCCCGGTCGGTCCGGTCGATCTCGGCATTCTTTCCGCCAAGGGCTCGCTCTACGTCACCCGCCCGACGCTGATGAGCTATACCGCCACGCGGCCCGAGCTGCTGGCCTGCGCCAGGGCGCTGTTCAAGATGGTGGCGGACAAGAAGGTGAAGATCCGCATCAACCAGACCTACGCGCTGCAGGACGCCGCCCAGGCCCATGCCGATCTCGCCGCGCGCAAGACCACCGGCTCGACGGTGCTGATTCCGTAAATCCCAAATCCCGTCATGCCCCGGCTCGACCGGGGCACCCATGTCGATGGCGACACCGCTTCCCGTTCCGAAGAAACGGAGCGCGAGAACCATGGGTCGCCCGGTCAAGCCGGGCGATGACGAAAAGAATGAGCCGGGCGACGAGGAAAAAGAAACAGCCGGGCGATGACGGAAAAAGGATGACGGAAGGAGAGGAGCGCTACTCCACCAGCCGCGTCACCACGCGACGGTTCTTCGCATGGTCTTCCTTGGTCGCGGCATTGGCCACCGCCGGGCGCTGGTTGCCGTAGGACACGGCGGTGATGCGGCCGGCCTCGACGCCGGCTTTCATCAGCACCCGCTCGACCACCTGGCAGCGCGCCTCGCCGAAGGACAGCGCGTAGTCGGGCGGCAACTCGTCGTCGGTATGGCATTCCAGCCGCACCTTCACGTTCGGATGCTGCTTCAGCCACGCCGCCTGGCGCTGCACCTGCTCGACCGCGCTCTTGGTCAGGTAGGTCTGCTTCAAGGTGAAGTGCACCGTGTCGCCCTGCTGGTTCTTGGCAGTGGGCGCCACGGCGGCGGCGGCGAACTCGGCCTGGCGCGGCGAGGGCGATTGCGCCAGGGCCGGCCCGGCAAGAACGGCGGCGGCGAGAGCGACGACAAGAGCGACGGCGGACGGCAGACGCATGATCAACCTTGGGGTTTGGGCGGGTAGGAATGGCGCTGGCCCTGCGGGTCCTCGATCTCGAGGCCGTGGGCGCAATCGTGAACGTAGCCGGGGCCCAGCGGGACCTTGCCGTGGCCGCCGGGAATGTCGAGCACGTAGGTCGGCTGGGCGATGCCGGTCAGCCGGCCGCGCAAGCTCCGCATCAGCGCCTGGCCCTGGGCGATGGAGGTGCGGAAATGGCCGGTGCCCTGCGCCAGGTCGCCGTGATGCAGGTAGTAGGGCTTGATGCGGTGGGCGACCAGAGTACGGAACAGTTCTTCCAGCGTCGCGGCATCGTCGTTGACGCCCTTCAGCAGCACCGATTGCGACAGCATCGGGATGCCGGCATCGACCAGCGTCGCGCAAGCCCGCAGTGCCGCCGGCGACAGTTCCCGCGCGTGGTTGACATGCAGCACCACGTAAGTCGCGCCGCGCCATTGCAGCGCCCGCACCAGCTCCGGCGTGAGGCGCGCCGGATCGACGGCGGGGATGCGCGTGTGCAGGCGGATCACCTTGACATGCTCGATGGCGGCAATGGCCTCGACCATGGCGCGCAGGCGGCGCGGCGAGAGCACCAGCGGATCGCCGCCGGAGAGGATCACTTCGAAGATCTGCGGCCGTGCGGCGATGTAGGCGTAGATCGCCGCGAGCTGCTCCTCGCCCAAGGTGCCGTTCTCCGGCCCCACCGTCTCGCGGCGGAAGCAGAAGCGGCAATAAACGGCGCAGACATGGGTCGGCTGCAGTAGCACGCGATCGGCATAGCGATGGATCAGGCCGGGCAGCGGTCGGTGCGCCTCGTCGCCGATCGGGTCGGCCAGCTCCTCCGGCGCCACCATGGCCTCGCGCGGATCGGGCAGGAACTGGGCGGCGATAGCGTCGCCCGACGCCACACCGCCGCTCTCGTCGCGCGCCATAAGCCCCAGCATGGCCGGCGTCACCGCCACCTGGAAGCGCTCGACCACCGGCTGCAGCGCTTGCGCCTGCGCCGCATCGACCGCGCCCGCGGCGACCAGGTCGTCGAGCGTGCGCAGGGACTGGCGTTGATGCGTCACGAGAGGACCTTGCTTCTTGCCGTCACCCTGAGCGCAGCGAAGGGTCTTGCCCGCCACCGCAGCAGCTCTTGCCTGGAAAGGCCCCTACCTGCACAAGCAAGATGCTTCGCTGCGCTCAGCATGACGGAGTTATTCCAGCGGGCTCTGCAACTACTGGTTCATCGAGTTGAAGAAGTCGGCGTTGTTCTTGGCGACGCGCAGCTTGTCGAGCAGGAACTCCATGGCGTCGATGGTGCCCATCGGCATCAGGATGCGGCGCAGCACCCACATCTTCGACAGCGTGCCCTTGTCGACCAGCAGCTCCTCCTTGCGGGTGCCCGACTTGGTGATGTCGATGGCCGGGAAGGTGCGCTTGTCGGAGAGCTTGCGGTCGAGGATGATCTCCGAATTGCCGGTGCCCTTGAACTCCTCGAAGATCACCTCGTCCATGCGGCTGCCGGTTTCGATCAGGGCGGTGGCGATGATGGTGAGCGAGCCGCCTTCCTCGATGTTGCGGGCCGCACCAAAGAAGCGCTTGGGCCGCTGCAGGGCGTTGGCATCGACGCCGCCGGTCAGCACCTTGCCCGAAGAGGGCACCACGGTGTTGTAGGCGCGCGCCAGGCGGGTGATCGAATCGAGCAGGATCACCACGTCGCGCTTGTGCTCGACCAGGCGCTTGGCCTTCTCGATCACCATTTCGGCCACCTGCACGTGGCGCTGCGCCGGCTCGTCGAAGGTCGAGGAGATGACCTCGCCCTTGACCGAGCGGGCCATGTCGGTGACTTCCTCCGGCCGCTCGTCGATCAGCAGCACGATCAGCACCACGTCGGGATGGTTGGCCGAGATGGCGTGGGCGATGTTCTGCATCAGCATGGTCTTGCCGGTGCGCGGCGGCGCCACGATCAGGGCGCGCTGGCCCATGCCGATGGGGGCGATCAGGTCGATGACGCGGGCGGAGATGTCCTTGCGCTGGGCCCCGGCATCCTTGATGACGCCGTCGCCGGTGGTGCGGGCGGTCAGCTTGCCGCGCTTGCCCGCACCCTCCTCCTTGACGATCTTGCGCACCACCGGCATCTCGGTGTCGCCCTGCTCGATCTCCAGCTTCAGCTTGCGGTCGGGATAGAGCGGCGTGAGGTTGTCGAAATTGATGCGGTGGCGGACCTTGTCGGGGTCCTCGAAATTGATGGTGTTGACCTTGAGCAGCGCGAAGTAGCGCTCGCCGTCCTTGGGCGAGCGGATCTCGCCTTCCACCGTGTCGCCGGTGCGCAGGCCGAAGCGGCGGATCTGCGAGGGCGAGATGTAGATGTCGTCCGGCCCGGGCAGGTAGTTGGCCTCGGGCGAGCGCAGGAAGCCGAAACCGTCCTGCAACACTTCCAGCACCCCGTCGCCATGGATGGCGGTGTCGTTCTCCGCCAATTGTTTCAGGATGGCGAACATCATGTCCTGCTTGCGCAGGGTCGAGGCGTTCTCGATGCCCACCGATTCGGCGTAGCTGAGAAGCTCGGCGGGGGATTTGGTCTTCAGTTCTTTCAGATGCATGGGGGATTGGGTCTGGGAATGCGGTGGGAATGGCAGGCTTGTCGATGAGAAAGGTTCGGCTGGAGAGGAGCGCCGGTCGCAAGGGCCTGGGAGGTCCCCGCTCGCCCCGGCGCGCGGTCCCAAAATCGGGCGGCGGTGACGGGGGCAGGGACTGATCGGGAAACCCCGGCGGACGCTCTTGTTGAAGGAGCGGACCGTCCGGATGCCGCCCTATTTAGGCCACCCGCCCCAACTTGTCAAAGCCCGTCCACGGGCCTTGTTTGGCAGGGGTTTGAGGCAGAATTGCGTCACGCCGCCCGCCCGCATGGCGGACGGCTTGACCATAAGGCGCGGCAAGGCGACAAGCCTGCATGTCCTCGCCCACGCCGCTGCCGCCGACCTTGCGCGATCCCGCCGAAGCGCCCTTCGCCGCGCTCGAGATCGCCATGCAGCCCGGCTGGGTCGACCATAACGGCCATCTCAACATGGGCTACTACCTGGTCGCCTTCGACCTGGCGACCGATGCGTTCCTGCCGCATTGCGGGCTGGGCCATCACGGGCGGGAGCATTACGGCATCACCACCATGACGCTGGAAGGCCACATCACCTACGAGCGCGAGATGATGGCGGGCGCCGGCTTGCGCTTCACCACGCAGTTGTTGGGCTTCGACGCCAAGCGGCTGCACTACATGCACTTCCTGCATCACGCGCGGGACGGCTATCTCGCCTCGACCAACGAGCTGATCTCCATCGCCGTCGACATGCGAACGCGGCGCAGTGCGGCGATGCCGGAGGTGGTGCTGGCGCGGCTGGAGAAGATCCAGGAGGCGCACCGCCGATTGCCGCGGCCGGCGCAACAGGGCCGCGTCATCGGCATCCGCTCCGGCAAGCCGGCCTGAGCTAGAGGACGCCGCGCAAGGCCAGGTGCGCGCCCAGCAGGGCCAGGCCGACGAAGAAGCAGCGGCGGAAGGTTTCGGCCGAGATGCGCGTGCGCAGCCAGGTGCCGACCAGCATGCCGCCCAGCGCCGGCAGCAGCGCCAGCAGCGACACGCCCAGCAACGCGGCGGCGAACGCGCCCTCGTCCCACAGTGCCGCGGCCATGGCCAGCGTCGAGACGGTGAAGGACAGGCCCAGCGCCTGGATCAGTTCCTCGCGCTCCAGCCGCAGCGCCTGCAGATAGGGCACGGCGGGCAGCACGAAGACGCCGGTGGCGCCGGTCACCAGGCCGGTGGCGACGCCGATGGGCAGGTTCAGCCATTTCTCGGCGGCGGCCGGCACATGGAAGCGCCGGGCGAAGAGGCCGATGGCGGCATAGACCAGCAGCGCCACGCCCAGCAGGGTAGCGGCCAGCGCGCTGTTCTCGCCGGTGAGGATGCCGGCCCCCAGCCAGGTGCCGACGCAGATGCCCGCCATCATCGGCCACAGCCGCAGCACCAGCGCGCCGAAGGCGGGCCCGGCCAGCAACTGCCAGACATTGGTCACCAGCGAGGGAATGACCAGGATCGCCGCCGCCTGCGCCGGCGGCATGACGGTGCCCAGCAGCCCCATCGCCACGGTCGGCAACCCCATGCCGATCACGCCCTTCACGAACCCGGCCAGCCCGAAGATGGCGGCGACGGCGAGCAGGATCAGGAGGGGGAAGGAAAGATCGAACATGAAGGCGCGCAGTGTGCGCTAGGAAAGCCGCTACGGGCAATTGCGCGCGGAACAGAGGAGGAATGCGCCGATACTCCCTCTCGTCATGCTGAGCGGCAGCGAAGCATCTTCTCTCAATAGCAGCAGTATCGCTTGTACAAGCAGGATGCTTCGCTGCCGCTCAGCATGACGGAGATGAAAACCGGCGAAGAGAAAGTCAGAACGGCTTCACGATCACCAGCACCACGATGCCGATCATCAGCACGGTCGGCACCTCGTTGACAAGGCGGTAGAAGCGCGCCGGGCGGGTGTTGCAGTCGTGCTCGAAGTCGCGCCGCCAGCGGGAGAACAGCCCGTGCACGCCCGACAGGACCAGCACCAGCGCCAGCTTGGCCCATAGCCAAGGCTGGTCCCACAATTCGCCGATGAAAGCCATGGCCAGGCCGAACGCCCAGGCGGCGACCATCGCCGGGTTGACGATGGCGCGCAGCAGGCGCCGTTCCATCACCTTGAAGGTCTCGGATTGCCGCGAGCCCTTGGGCGCATCGACGTGATAGACGAACAGGCGCGGCAGATAGAGCATGCCCGCCATCCAGGCGATGACGGCGATCACATGCAGCGCCTTGATCCAGAGATAGAGCTCGGCCATCGCGGGAACTCACCTGCTAATCCCGATCCTTCGGAAAGGGAATGAGATTAGTCGCGTCGATGTTGCGTTGCTTGTTGCGCGGAGTAGTTGTCCGAATGGTTTCGTCAAAAACACCTACGCCGAAAAGGCTGGAAAACAAGCCTTTGCCGACTCGTTTGCTTTCCGATTTGTCGCGTGCCGAAACCTGGATGTCGACATATATGCCCCGACGCCTCCGAATAACAACTGTACTGGAACCAGAGAACTGGTCGAGATCGCGGATCACCATTTAAAGCCTCCTCAGTCTTTGTATCGTAGGGCTACAACATTTTGGGGTATGACGGAAGAAAATTTCACAATAGATTGTTTTTTTGTAGTTTATATAGTCTTGCGCAATACTATAATTATTATGCTGACAACCTATTCGACAGCCGAAATTCAGACGATGACTGGGCTTAAGCCAACAATGCTCGCTTATCTCGCGCGACAAGAGTTGGTGGTGCCGACACATACGCCACACGGCAAACGTGGCCGGCGGCGAATCTATAGTTTCGGTGATCTTGTTTTCTTAACTGCAGTTGCTGCGATTCTGGAGAAGGGCGTGAGTGTCAAACGCCTCAAAGAATCTATTCCGGCCGCAATCCAAAGATGCCAGCAAATTAGTCCAGACGTTTTGCCCTGGCGTTACATCTACACCGATGGCGCAGAAATCTACGTCGAAACAAAGGATGGCCTACTAGAAGCAATGTCGAATGGACAAATTACTTGTTCGCTTTTGCTAGACCTCGAACTGATACTCGACAAACTGCGACCTCTACTGCGCCAATAAAACATTCTAAGCGATCTTTCTGATCTGGTTTCGATCAGAAGGGAAACACGACGGGCAACAGCGCCACGCCGACCGTCACCACGATAGCATCCATCGGCAGGCCGAGCTTCCAGAAATCGGCGAAGCGATAGCCGCCCGGGCCCAGGATCAGCGTGTTGTTCTGGTGCCCGAACGGCGTCAGGAAGTCGCAGGAGGCGCCGATCGCCACCGCCATCAGGAAAGCGGCGCTGTCGACGCCGATGCTTTGCGCCACGCCATGCGCGATCGGGCCCATCACCAGCACCGTCGCGGCGTTGTTCAGGATCGGCGTGATCGCCATGGTGGCCACCAGCACCAGCGCCAGGATGCCGCGCGCCGGCAGCGCGCCGGCCACGGCCACGATGCCGTCGGCGATGAGCTGGGCGGCGCCGGTCGTCTCCAGCGCGGCGCCGACGGGAATGAGGGCGGCCAGCAGGACGACGACCGGCCACTCGATGGCGGTATAGACCTCGCGCACCGGCATGAAGCCCAGCGCCACCATCGCCGCCGCGCCCAGCACGAAGGCGACCGAAGCCGAGGTGACGCCGGCGATCACCAGGCCCACCGCGCCGACGAAGACCAGCAGCGGCAGCACCACCTTGCGCGGCGACAGGCTCAGGCGGCGGTCGGCCAGCGGCAGGCAGCCCAGGCTGGCGACGATCTCGGGCAGTTCCTCCTGCGGGCCTTCCAGCAGCAGCACGTCGCCGGCGAACAGCGGCACGTCGCGCAGCCGCGTCGTGACGGGCCGGCCGCGGCGGGAGATGGCGAGAAGATTGGCGTCGTAGCGGGCGCGCAGGCGCAGGCCGCGCGCGGTCTGGCCCTGCACCCAGGCGGTGGGCGTGACCACAGCCTCCACCGTGTCGATGGCGCGGCGGGCGGCGCGCTTCGCCGCCTTGGCGGCGGCCTCCTTCTCGCGCGGCTCCGACTTGCCGTCCGGCGCCAGCGCCTCGGCCGCCACCGCCGCGTTGAGCGGCGGCTGCGCCGTCGCCGCGACCTCCTCCTGCTCCGGCGGCTCCGGCTGTTCCGGCTGGTGCGGCTCGGCGGCGACCAGCGCGATGTCGCCGGCCTTGACGAATTCCTGCAGGCCCTGGGTGTCGGCCTGCAGCAGCAGCACGTCGCCTTCCTGCAGCACATAGGCCGAATGCGGCCGCAGCCGCGTCTCGCCATGGATCAGCCCCAGCGCCACCACCGCGTCCGACGTCGCCTGCTCGAACTCGCCGATGGTCTTGCCGACCCAGACCGACTTGTCGGTCAGCCGCGCCTCGGTAACGTAGCTGCCGACGTCGAAGATCTCGTCCGGCGCCTTGCGGCCGGCGCGCGCGTTGGGCAGCAGGCGCCAGCCGACCAGCACGATGAAGGCGATGGCGGCGACGGTGATCGCCCCGCCGACCGGCGCGAAATCGAACATGGCGAATTTCTCGCCGCGCAGGCGCTGCGCCAGGTCGGACATCAGCAGGTTGGGCGGCGTGCCGATCAGCGTCGTCATGCCGCCCAGCAGCGTGGCGAAGGACAGCGGCATCAGCAGCAGCGACACCGAATAGCCGCCGGCCCGCGCCCCCACCATGGCCACCGGCATCAAGAGCGCCAGCGCCCCGACATTGTTCATCCAGGCCGAGAGGAAAGCGCCGACGATGCACAGCCCGGCCATCAGCGCCAAGGGATGCCTGGCCTGTTTCAGCAGCGGCCCGGACACGACGTCGACCGCGCCCGAGCGCGCCAGCGCATGGCTCATCACCAGCACGGCGGCGACCGTCACCACCGCGTTGTTGCCGAAGCCGTTGAAGGCGTCCTCCGCCTTGACCAGCCCCAGGAGCACGCAGGCCAGCAACGCGCCCAGCGCCACCAGGTCGTAGCGCACGCGCTCGGAGATGAACAGCACCAGCGCCACGCCGAAAACGGCGACGATGGCGGCCTGATCGAAGGTCATTCAGTCGCCTTCGACGGTCTCGGAATCGGCCGTCGCGGCCTGCCGCGCCAGCGACGCCAGGGCGGCGATGAAAACCGGGTCGTCCTGCACCGTCTTCACGCGCAGATAGCGCGCCGCCCCCTTCGATTCGGCCAGATGCCGGTATTCGATGTCGAGTTCCACCAGCGTCTCGGAATGTTCCGACACGAAGGCGACCGGCACGACCACGATGGCGCGGTAGGCGGCGGCGGCCTCGGCGATGCAGTCGTCGGTGGCGGGACCGATCCATTGCAGCGGGCCGACGCGGCTCTGGTAGCAGGTCCGCCAATCGAACGGCAGATCGCCCAGCCGGGCGCGGATCGCGGCCACGCTGCGCTCGACCTGGCGCGGGTAGGGATCGCCGGCATCGACGATCTTCTGCGGCAGGCCATGGGCGGAGAACAGCACCATGGGTTTGCCGCCCACTTCGAGGCCCACTTCGACGATGGCCTGGCGCGTGGCCTCAGCCATCGCCTCGACCCAGCCGGCTTGCGCCGGCCAGGATAGGATGGCGGTGGCGGGCGCCCGCAACCCGCCCGCCGCCGCCAGGCTGCGCCATTCGCGCAGCGAGGAGGCCGTGGTGGTGGTCGAGAATTGCGGGTAGAGCGGCAGAAGCACCACGCGATCGGGGCTCCAGTTGATGACCTCCTCCAACGTCTGCGCCGCGCGCGGGTTCCAGTAGCGCATGGCGACGAAGCAGCGCCACTGGTCGGCGCCGCTCTCGTTCAGCAGGCGCTGCAACGCTTCGGCCTGCGCTTGCGTCTGCGGCAGGATGGGCGAGCGGCCGCCGATCTGCGCATAGATGGCTTGCGCCTTCTTCTCGCGGCGGCTGGAGATCAGCTTGGCCAGCAGGAAGCGGAACGGCCCGGGCAGGCGGATGATGGCGGGATCGTTGAACAGGTTGAACAGGAACGGCCTGACCGCTTCCGGCGAATCCGGTCCGCCGAGATTGAGCAGCACGACGGCGATTTTCATTGCGTCCGTTCCGTGCGGAAAGCCGACGGCAACCGACCCGTCATACCTTGCCCCAGCGCGGGCCGCGGATCAGGCGGATCAGCTCGGTGACGTGCTCCGGCGGCGTCTGCGGCAGCACGCCATGGGCCAGGTTGAAGATATAGGGTCCGCGGCCCAGCGTGCGGGTCATGGCCTCGACCTCGCGCTGCAGGCGCTCGCCGCCTTCGAGCAGGGTCTGGTTGCTGAGATGCCCCTGCACCGCCATGCGCTTCTGCACGTGATCGCGCGCCCATTCCGAGCTGACGGTGTCGTCGACGCTGATGGCGGCGAAGCTGCGGTCCAGCGCATAGAGTTCCAGGTTCTGGCCGACGCCGCGGGGAAAGGCGATCACCGGCACGCCCGACGTCTCGTGCGCCAGCACCTCCGCGATGCGCCGCATCGGCGTCACCGACCAGCGCTTGAGCGCCTCGAGGCCTTCGTCGACCAGGAGCCCGGCCCAGGAATCGAAGAGCTGGATGACCTGCGCCCCGGCGGCGAGCTGGTGGCGGCAATGCGCCAGCACCGCCTCGCCTAGCGTGTCGATCAGGGCGGCGAACTCGTCCGGCCGCTCGCGCATGAAGCGGCGGGTGGCGGCGAAGCCGTCGTTGCGGTTGCGCCCGTCGATCATGTAGCAAGCCAGCGTCCAGGGCGCGCCGGCGAAGCCGATCAGCGCCTTGTTCTTGGCCAGTTCGCGCCTTGTCTGGACGATGGCCTCGTAGACCGGCGCCAGATGCTGCTTCAGCGCCTCGGGATCGAACGATACCGTTTGCCCGGGCTCGAACGGCTCGAGCACCGGGCCTTCGCCTTCGCGGAACTCGACCGCGCGGCCCAGCGCGTGCGGCACCACCAGTATGTCGGAGAAGATGATGGCGGCATCCAGATCGAAGCGGCGGATCGGCTGCATCGTCGCCTCGACCGCCAGGGCCGGGCTGTAGCAGAATTCCAGGAAGTTCTTCGCCTGCGCCCGCAAATCGCGGTATTCCGGCAGGTAGCGGCCGGCCTGGCGCATCAGCCAGATCGGCGGCGGGCGCAGCCTCTCGCCGCGCAAGACCCAAAGCAAACCCAAACCTCCCCTTGTTTCCTTGCCGTTCCTCGTTCCGATCCGCGGAGAGGTTTTTCCTCTTCTCTTCCCTTTTTTAGAATCTTAAGTGGTGATTGTTGAGGGCCCTGTGCGCAGCGGGGATTCACCCAAGCCCGGATTTGTCCCGGAATTATGCCGTCTGGCAAGGGCCTCCCGGCCGATCCGGGACTGTCGCCCCGCCAGCGTGTGGAAGGGGTGAGGAAAAGCCCCGATTCGACGGCGTTTCCGGCGGGTGCGGCCCTGCCTGCGGATAGTGGGGACAACCTCCTGGCCTGCCTCGGTTTACCCGTATTCCGTCGTGGAGAGCGTTGTTGTCCCCCTCTGGCTTCATGCGTGCGGCGAATCATCGCCAGCGCGGATGGAAAGCGTCGTCGACGCCGCGCGGCGGCGAATCGGGGATAAGGAGCGGCGCCATACCGCATTTGTGCACAGGGCGTGGGGGATGGATCGGGACGGGTTGCGCGGAGGCTTTCATTCGGCGCCGGCCGCGGCGTAATCTGCGGCCATGCCTGAACGGGCCTATCACCTGCATCTGATTTCCGATTCCACCGGCGAGACGGTCGGTTCGGTGGCCCGCGCCTGCCTGGTGCAGTTCGAGAACGTCAAGGTGGTCGAGCATGTCTGGTCGCTGGTGCGCACCAAGGGCCAGATGGAGAAGGTGATGCAGGCCATCGAGGCCTCGCCCGGGCCGGTGATCTTCACCCTGATCGACCCGCGCCTGCGCGACTTCCTGCAGGAGCAGTGCCGGCGCATGGGCATCGCCTGCATCTCGGTGCTCGATCCGGTGATGGGCGAGCTGGCCCGCCATTTCCATTCTAGCGGCGCCGCCGCCCCCGGCCGCCAGCACATCATGGATGCGGAGTATTTCTCCCGCATCGACGCCATGCACTACACCCTGGCGCATGACGACGGCCAGGGGCTGCACGATCTGGACCGCGCCGACGTGGTGCTGACCGGCCCGTCGCGCACCTCGAAGACGCCGACCTGCGTCTATCTCGCCAATCGCGGCATCAAGGCGGCCAACGTACCGCTGGTGCCGCATGCCGAGCCGCCGCCGGAGCTGCTCAACGCCGCCGGGCCGCTGGTGGTCGGGCTGGTGACCGATCCCGAACGGCTGGTGCAGATCCGCCGCAACCGCCTGCGCCTGCTGCAGGACGAGGTCGAGACCGACTACACCGACCTGGAGCTGGTGGAAGAGGAGATGCGCCAGGCGCGCCGTCTGTTCTCGCGCCAGGAATGGCCGGTGATCGACGTCACCCGCCGCTCGATCGAGGAGACCGCCGCGGCGGTGATGCAGATGCTGGCCGAGCGGCGCGAGGTGCGGGAGGCGGTCGAAACCTAGAGCGAACGAGGGAGGAAGCGTCATGCAGACCAGGTCCGCGTTGGTTTTCCTTTCCATCTTCACTTTTCCCGCGCTCGCCGCAGCGCAGGGCGCCGGTCTGGAGCTGCGCTACGGGCCGGAGCAGACCGTGTTCGGCTCCTGCAAGCCCGCCCTCACCCTGGTCAATCGCTCGCCGCGCGCGCTCGACTACGTGCAGGTCGACGTCGCCTACCGGCTGAAGGACGGGCGCGAGAAGATCGCCGAGCACAAGTCGCGCTATCGCACCGGCCTGGACAATCCGGTCGCGCCGGGCGAGCAGCGCCTGCTGGTGATCCATCACGACGAATCCACCCCGATGGGTGCGGCCTGCGCCGACATCGTCTCCGCCCGCATCCAGGCAGCCGAATGCAACGGCGCCGCCGCCGCTCCCTGCACCGCCCTGGCGCCGCGCATCGGCGAGACGCTGGCGCTGCCGCAAAGGTAAATATCGTCCCCCCCGCCTTGAGCGGGGGTCCATGCAGCAGTCATCCCAGTACATGCCGTGTCTGAAGTGTCTCGATATCGCATGGACCCCCGCTCAAGGCGGGGGTGACGGAATATGGATGCGATGATGGCGATTGACCGATTAGATTGCCCCGCATGCCCGCCCTCGTCCTCGCCTCCACCAGCCCGACCCGCCGCCGCATCCTGGAAAACGCCGGTCTCGCCTTCGAGACCGCCTCGCCCGGCGTCGACGAGGAGGAGGTGAAGCTCAGCCTGAAGGCCTCCGGCGCCACCGGCGCGCAGATCGCCGAGACCCTAGCCGAGCTGAAGGCCAACCGCGTCTCCGCCCGTCGGCCCGAGGCGCTGGTGATCGGCGCCGACCAGATCCTGTCCTGCAACGGGGTGCTATTCGACAAGCCGCCCGACATGGACCACGCCCGCGCCCAGCTCCAGGCGCTGCGCGGCAAGCCGCACGAACTCTTGACCGCCATCTGCGTCGCCAAGGCCGGCGGGCGGGTCTGGCACCACAATGCGGTGGCGCGGCTGACCATGCGGCCCTTCTCCGACGCCTTCCTCGACGACTATTTGGCCCGCGCCGGCCAGGACGTGCTGGGCTCGGTCGGCGTCTATCGCCTGGAAGGCCTGGGGGCGCAGCTCTTCTCCCGCATCGACGGCGATTTCTTCACCATTCTCGGCCTGCCGCTGCTGCCGCTGCTGGGCTTCCTGCGCGAGAACGGCATCGGCCGGATTTAGCCGACTGGCACCATGTCGCCGCCCGCGCTAGAACACCCTCCGCCATGGCCGAGAAACCGCAACCGCCGCTGAAACTGGCCGGGGTGATGGGCTGGCCCATCGCCCATTCGCGCTCGCCGCGCCTGCACGGGCACTGGCTGGCGCGCTACCGGATCGCCGGCGCCTATCTGCCGCTGCTGGTGGCGCCGGACGATCTGGCGCGCGCCTTCGACGGGCTGCGGGCGATGAATTTCCGCGGCTGCAACGTCACCCTGCCGCTGAAGGAGAAGGCGCTGGTGCTGGTCGATCGCGCCGACGCGCTGGCCCGCCGCATCGGCGCGGTCAACACGGTGGTGAACGAGAACGGCGAACTGGTCGGCTCCAACACCGACGCTTTCGGCTTCCTCGAGAACCTGAAAGCCGGCGCCTCTCAATGGCGCGCCGATTCCGGGCCGGCCGTGGTGCTGGGCGCGGGCGGTGCTGCGCGGGCGGTGCTGGCCGCGCTGATCGATGCGGGCGTGCGCGAGATCCGCCTGTTCAACCGCAACCGCGAGCGGGCGACGGCGCTGCAGGAGGCGCTGGGCAGTCCCGTCACGGTCGGGCCCTGGCGCGAGCGCGCCGATGGCCTGGCCGGGGCGGCGCTGCTGGTCAACACCACCTCGCTCGGCATGGCCGGGCACGAGGAGCTGGAGATCGAGCTGCATGCCTTGCCGAAAAAAGCCGTCGTCACCGACTTGGTCTATGCGCCGCTGATGACGGCGCTGCTGCAGCGCGCCCGCGCGCGCGGCAACGCGGTGGTCGACGGGCTGGGCATGCTGCTGCACCAGGCGCGGCCGGGCTTCGAGGCCTGGTTCGGCGTCGCCCCGCAAGTGGACGAGCAGTTGCGCCGCCACGTCGCGTCCGACCTGATCGTGGACTGAAGGGGAGCGCCGCCGCGTGCTGATCGTGGGACTGACCGGCTCCATCGGCATGGGCAAATCCACCGCCACCGCCATGCTGCGCCAGATGGGCGTGCCGGTCTACGACGCCGACGCCGCCGTGCATTCGCTGACGGCGAAGCACGGGCCGGCGCTGCCCCATATCGAGCGCGAATTCCCCGGCGTCGTCAGCCAGGGCGTGCTCGACCGGCAGAAGCTGGGGGCGCAGGTGTTCGGCAACCAGCCCGCGCTGCGCCGGCTGGAAGCCATCATCCACCCCATGGTGCAGAAGAAGCAGCGCCGCTTCCTGACCCTGGCCAAGCGGCGGCGCGCGCCCATCGTGGTGCTGGACATCCCGCTGCTGTTCGAGGGCAACGGGCACCAGCGCGTCGACGCCACCATCGTGGTCTCCGCGCCGGCCTGGCTGCAGCGCCGCCGCGTGCTGGCGCGGGCGGGCATGAACGAGGAGAAATTCGCCGGCATCCTCAGGCAGCAGGTGCCCGACCGCATCAAGCGGCGGCTGGCCACCTATGTCGTGCCCACCGGCCAGGGCAAGGCGGAGACCCGCCGCCACCTGGTGCGCATCCTCGAGGATCTGCGCCGGAAGGAAGGCGCGCACTGGCCCGGCAATCCCTTCCGCCATCGCCTGTCGATCCAGCGGAAGGGAAAGAAGCTGGCGCGATAGACACGTCGCCGAAGACCTGCCTGAAAACCACAGAGACACAGAGGCACAGAGGAATTGCCGCTCTCTGTGCCCCTGTGCCTCTGTGGTTTCACCGCCGCCCGCCGGCCTTCGCCCGCGCCACGTTGGCGGCGTTGGCGAGCCGCATGGCGGTGCGGCGGACGATGACCTGGTCGGGCATGCCGGTGGTCTTGCATTGCAGCTCGGAGTCGGTCAGCAGGCCGATCGCCTCGCCCAGGGCCGGCCCGGTCCACAGGCCAAGCTGCCGCGCCAGTTGCGGGCGCTGCGAGAAGAGCGGCGGCGGGCGCAGCCGCTCGATCGCGGCGCGGGCATCGGCGCCGCCCTGCATCAGCGCCCGCGCCGCATGCAGGCGCAGGAAATGGCGCGACAGCGCGCGCAACAGCGAGATCGCCGCCGTGCCCTCGGCGAAGGCGCGGTCGAGCGCGCGGTCGAGCCCCTTCTGGTCGCCCTCGGCGGCCGCCAGCGCCACGTCGTCCAGCGACAGCGCCGCCGTGTCGCCGACCGCCGCCATGGCGTCCGCCAGCGTCACCTCGCTGCCCTCGCCGCTGCCCTTGTAGAGCGCCAGCTTCTCCAGCTCCTTGCGCGACACGCCGCGGTCGCCGCCCAGGTTCTCGACCAGATAGGCGATGGCGTCCGACGCGGCGCGCAGCTTGAACTGGCCCAGCACCTCCTCGACCAGCGCGTCCAGCGCGCGGCCCTCGTCGGCGTAGCAGGGAACCGCGGCGGCGTTGTCGGCGTCCTCGGCCAGCTTGCGCAGCTTCGAGGTCTTCTTCAGGTCGCCCGCCTCGAGCACCACCAGCCCGTCGCCGGCGGCGGCGGCCAGCGCGTTGGCCAGCGCCGCCACGCTCTCCTCGCCGGCCGGCCGCACGCGGATGACGCGCCGGCCGCCCATCAGCGCGATGGCGGCGATCTCGTCGGCCAGCCGCGCGGCATCGTCCTTCAGCGCCGCGCCGGGAATGTCGACGACGCGGAAGGCGTCGGCCAGGTCGGGACACACCGCCTGCGCCGCCTTGCGGCCGCGCTCGGCCACCAGCCCCTCGTCCGGGCCATAGACCAGGATCGCCCGCAGCTTGGCATCGGGTTTGGCGACCACGCGGTCGGCGGCGGCGGGCGTGACTTTCATGCACAGACCATAGCCGCCGGCCGCCTCGCCATGAAGGTCGAACAGTGTTACAGCAGCCATGTCATGTCGCTCGACGACCTCCCGGCAAAAACTGCCGCCGCCGATGGCGGCCTTCCGCCGCCCTGGCGGCCGATGCGCGCGGTCGATCTGCCCGCCGTGCAGGCGCTGGGCAACCGCATCCATGCCACCCTGCCCGAAAGTGCTGCCGTCTTCGCCGAGCGCTGCGCGCTCTTTCCCGCCGGCGCCTGGGCGGCCGAGCATCGCGGCCACCTGGCGGCCTATGCCCTGTTCCATCCCTGGCGCGCGCTGAAGCCGCCGCCGCTCGATTCGCTGCTGGGCGCCATCCCGGCCGCCGCCGACATTCTCTATCTGCACGATGTGGTGGTCGATCCGGTGCGCCGCTCGCTGGGCCTGGCCGGCGCCATGATCGGATGCCTGCCGGCCATCGCCGGCGCCCTGTCGCTGCCGGCGATCGAGCTGGTGGCGGTGCTGGGCACGGCCAATTTCTGGCGCGGCCATGGTTTCGTCCCGGTCGAGGATGCGCGCCTGGCCGAGGCGCTGGCGAAATATGGCGACGGCGCCTGCCTGATGCGGCGGACGGTCTAATCCGCACCGCCGGGACGGCGCGCTAAACTATCCGGTGTCGCGGCCATTGGCGGCGCACGAGGGGGCGCGCACAATCGACCGGTTCAGGGGAGGACGACATGGCCCTGTCCAGTTTTCGCATCGGCGGCGAAGCGGCGGCCGAGAAGGCGCCCAAAGGCGCGCTGCGCCTGGCCACCGTGCGCTATCTGCCGCGCGGCCTGAGCGCGGCCGAACGCAAGAAGCGCGATCTCTACGACGTGTGGCTGCCGCTTCTGGCGCCGTCGCCCGAGCTGCTGTCCTGGGCCAAGGGCCACGGCTTCCCCGGCGGCGGCGACGAGAAGACCTGGCAGCGCTTTTCCCAGCGCTTCGCCAAGGAGATGACCGCCAGCGCCGAGAAGCGCGAGGCGCTGAAGATGCTGGCGTTGCTGGCGCGGAAGACCGACGTGTCGGTCGGCTGCTACTGCGCCGACGAAAGCCGCTGCCACCGCTCGGTGCTGAAGAAGCTGATCGAAAGCGCCGGCTGACCGCCTGCGGCCAGGACCTGGCGATATCGCGCGTCGAAGCGGCCCGCCTGCCGGCGCAGAACAGCGGTTGCGCCCAATTGCCTCTTGCAACGGCCCGCCGCATTCGTTGAAATGGCCGGCGCAAAAACAAGCAAAGGCTGCATACCGCCGTATGCGGCAGGTTGGGGAACCACATGATCCGGACGACGCTGCGGCCGTTGCTGGCCGCGATGATCCTTGCTGCGCTGGCCGCTTGCGCGACGGCGGACACCGTGCGCGATGCGGCGCCCGACGCCGGGGTGTCGGAATCCTTCGCCGCGCCCTATGACAAGGTCTCCGCCGCGACCCTGGCGGCGGCGCGCAATTTGCGCATCAACATCACCGGTACCGAGGAGAAGGCGGAAGGGCTGCATGTGCAGGTCACCAAGTCGATGAATCTGTTCAGCTGGGGCGAAGTCGGCCGCATCATCGTCCGCCGCTCGCCCGCGCCGCCGACCGAGGTCCTGGTCTACTGGGAGAAGCGCTCGCAGCTGCAGATCACCGGGACGGGACAGACCGAGTTCAGCCGCGAGCTGTTCGGAGGCATCCGTGAACAGCTTGCGAAATAGGGCGCTTGCCGGGGTCCTGGTTGCGGCGGTGCTTGCCGCGCTTGCCGGCTGCAGCCTGAAGAAGGAGACGGCCGAGGATCCCAGCGCTTTCCAGTGGCGCAGCGGGAGAATCGAGCAGGCATCCAATGCGCAGGTCCAGGGCACCGAGGACCGCGACGCGCGCATCGCCATGGGGTTGATGGGCGGCTTCGTCGGCCTGGCCTTCGCGCTGGGTACGGAAAAGGATCTCGGCAAGGCCGCGGTGTGGCGCTATCAGTTGCGCGACGGCGAGACGCCGGTCTATCTGCAGAGCTTCTCGGTGTTCCAGGTCGGCGACTGCGTGCGCTACGCCATGGGCGCCAATCCCGCCGACACGCCGATGGAGAAACTGCCGACGGAGCAATGCGGCGCGGCACGCTGAGCAGCGGGGCAATCCCGATCCGCTCTGGAACCTGGAGCGAGCCGATTCGCTGCCGCTTGTCCGTTGCCTCCGTCTCTCTTCAGGGTTTAAGCCCGGCAACGGCGAACTGGACGCCGACCGGGGGCAAGATCTTGCGGGCGGCCGCGATGTCGTCGGCGCCGCCGCCGTCGCCCAGCTTCAGCCGCGCCAGGCCGCGCCCGAACCGGGCTTCCGCCAGGGCGGGCTTCTTCAGCAGCGCGGCGTCGAAATCGCTCAGCGCCGCCGCGAACTGGCCCCGCATCAGCAGCACGAAACCGCGCGTGACGTAGAGCTCGGCATGCGGCCGCGTTTTCAGCACGCGATCGCAGACGGCCATGGCTTCTTCGGGCTGGCCCAGCACCGCCAGCGCCCAGCCGCGCCCGGCCAGCGTGTTGGCGGCGGGGCTGTCCCGGCCCAGCGACATCGCCCGGTCGTAATCGGCCAAAGCGCGCGCGGCATCGCCCTTCATCTGCCAGGCGCGGGCGCGCTGGTGATAGGCGGCGTCGTCTTGGGGCTCCATGCGCAGCACGCGGTCATAATCGGCCAGCGCCTCGTCGGCCCTGCCCATGGCCAGCAGCAGATCGCCGCGCTCGTGCAGCGAACGCCACTTGTTGAGCGAGGAACGCACGAACTCGTTGTGCTGGGCCAGCGCCCGCTCGTACTGGCCGCTGCGCTGCCAGGCCTCGGCGCGGGCGCGCAGCGTCGGCTCGAATCCCGGCTTGAGCCGCAGCGCCTTGTCGAAATCGGCAAAGGCGGCGTCGAACTCGCCGCGTTCGGCGTAGACGGTGCCGCGGTTGCTGTAGGCGTTGGCATAGTCGGGATCGAGCGCGATGGCGGCGTTGTAGTCGGCCAGCGCCTCGTTCGAATTGCCGGTCCGGTCATAGGCGACGCCGCGGTTGTTATGCGCCATGGCGGTGAGCTTGGCGTCCTCCTTGCCCTCGCGAATGACGGCGTTGCAGCCGATCAGCACGGTGCCCGGATTGCCGTCCCAATCGAGGCACGCTTTCAGGAGCTGCGGATAGACGTGCTCGGGTACCGCCCCGGCGATGCCGGGCAGCGCGAGAACCGGCAGGGCCAGCAGCAGCGGCAGGACGAAGCGGCGCAAGGCGAAAGCGGGGAGGATCATGACGCCGGCCATGATCGGATATCGTCGCTGCGCCGCCAACGCGATTTCGCGCCACGAGCAGGTGCAATCGTATAACCCTCTACAACCGATGGGATGCGGACGCTGCCGCAACGGCGCGCGGGCAGCGCGTGCCCGCCCTACCTGCCCTTGGCCTTGGTGAAATAGACGCCCAGCCGGGCGCGGATGTCGTCGGCCAGCTGCTTGGCGGCGCGGCGGCGGGCATCCTCGGCCGAACTCAGCGTGGCGTAGGGCGAGGCCAGCACGTTGTAGCGCATGATCGCCTTGGGCGCCGCACTGGTCAGCACGCCGCCCGTCGTGCGGTCGACGAGCTGGTAGTTGGCGGTGAGCGTCATGTCGACCGCCGTTGCCACCTCGTCGGAGCGCACCAGCACTTCGCGCTCCTCTTCGCGCAGCGCGATTTTCAGCTCGTATAGCGGCTGGGCGGGCTCGCCGCGATAGTTCAGCCGGTCGAGCAATTCGTTGCGCAGCATCTGGCCGCGGCGCTCGGGAATCGTCGCGACCTTGATCTGGTGGAAATCGTTGAACACCGCGTCGCCCGCCTGCTGGCGATTGCCGTAAAGCGGCTCGAAACCGCAGGCGGCAAGGGGAAGAACCAGGAACAGGGCCAAAGCGGCGCGGCGGGACGTCATGGGCTCTTATATACCGCCGCCGCGGGCGGGGCGTCACGCGGTTTGCTCCCGCCGCGACCTTGCCTCTTGGCAAGAGCGACGAAGAGAGGCACCGCCCGCCTCGCTCTGTTCATTGATGTTTGGAGCAAATTCACGCGGTTCGACGGGATCGCAAGCGATTCCGTCGAACCGTGATTTGCTCTAGCCGCCCGAGCCGCCGCTGCCGGACTCCGAGCCGTCCGCGCCGCTGGTGCCGCCCTCGGTCGAGGGCGAGCCCGAACTGCCCTTGCCGCTGGAGGTGCCCGGCGGGCTGCCCTGGTTCTGGCCGGCGCCGGTGGTGCCGCTTTGCGGCGTGGTCGCCGCGCCCGAACCGCCCGCCTTGCCGTCGCCCTTGGGAAGCTCGTCCGGGCTCGGCGTGGTGGTCGGGCCGGTGGAGCCGGAACGGGGGCGGTTACCCTGCTCGCGCAGGGGCTTCGCGTCGTCGCGATTCTGCGCCAGTTGTCCGCTGCGGTCGGCGACGGCGTCCTGCGTCGGCTGCGCGCTGACATGGCCGCTGCAACCGGCCCAGGCGGGATTGCCGGCCAGGACGACGAGCGCGCCGGCGATGGAAAGCTGCTTGATCATGCCAATGGCCCTTCCTGCATCTTGCGATGAAAGGGCAACGGCAGCGTCGCGAACGCCGTTCCGCTTTTATTGAGGCCGGGAAGACTCCAATCGACGCGGGGGCGCGTCTCTATCGGGCCGCCTGCGCGCTCTGCACGTCGCGCTCCAGCGAGCGGTCGAGGTTCTGCGGCAGCGCGGTGCTGAAGACCTCGCCGCGCACGGCGGTTTCCTCGCGCGACTTGGCCGCGTGCTGCGGATCGCCGCTCCAGTTATGCGTCATCTGGCACGCCGCCGTCGGAATGGTGATCAGCATCACCGCCAGCACGGTCGGTTTGGCAAGCCATTTCATGACAGGCCTCCTTTCGCCTGTTCAACGGCAGCGCGCCGGGCACCGTTCCCGAATACCGCAGCGCTGCGCGCAAGCCTCCCTCCCGCGCCGGCTTCCGTCGTTGTGGAACCGCCGCGATTTCGCCCGGCTGTGCTGACGAGGGAATCTCGACCGCCGCCGTGGCGCGCTCAGGCGGAGGGCTGGCCGACGCGCTCGGCGATTTCGTCGTAGCCGCGATTGAGGAATTGCAGCAGGCACAGCCCGTGGCCGAACGGATCGGCCAGCACCACGATCTTGCCCCAGCGGGCGACGCGGATGTCGCTTTCGGCGGTGGCGCCGGCTTCGAGCGCCCGTTGCAGCGCGGCGTCGAGATCGTCGACCACGACGTCGAGATGCACCGGCGTCCAGTGCCGGGCGTAGCTGCGTTTCTGCTTGGCGGCGCCGATGCTGCCGCGTGGCTTGCGCAGCAGATAGAGCTTCGCCGGCAGGCCGGAGAGTTCGACGCCGTCGCTGCCGAAGCGGCGCGTCACCGTCAGGCCCAAGGCCCTGGTGTAGAAGGCCTCCGCCTTGTCGAGGTCGGGGACGTCGATGTTGACCAGCAGGTCCATGGGAGAAGGCTAGCATATCCGTCCATCCTTCTCCCGTTTGCGGGATTTCTCCTCGCGTCATCGCCGGCTTGACCGGGCGATCCATGGTTCTGCCGCTTCGTCATTGCTGACCAAGAGCGCGTGTCGCCACGAAGATGGGTCGCCCGGTCAAGCCGGGCGATGACGAATCGGAAAGACGCGGGAGAACGGGGGAAATGAAAGCGTCCGCTCCATGAAGAGCCCGCTTTCCATCAGGAGTCCGCTTTCAAGAGCCCGCTGTCAGGAGGGAAGACCTACGCCCCCTTCTTCCGTTTCCGCGCTTCCCGCTCCAGCCGGGTGCGCAGGATGGCCAGCACGGCCGCCTCTTCCGGCTTCAGCTTTTCCTGTCGCCGCATCGCCTGCCTTATGCGCTGCTGCAGTGTGTCGATCAGCGCGCCCTCGAGATAGCAGTTCAGAATCTCGGGATGGATGTAGCATTTGCGGCAGATGGCGGGCGTGTTGCCGAGCTGGCGCGCCACATGCTCGATCGCCTGGCGCAGATTGCGCTGGGCGGCGGCCTGGCTGTCGAAGGCTTCGAACTCCGAAAGCGCCATCGCCGCCAGCACCGTGCCGGCCCAGGTGCGGAAATCCTTGGCCGTCACCTCGCTGCCGGCGATGTCGCGCAGATAGGCGTTGAGATCGGCCGAGCCGATCTTCTGGCGCGCACCGTCCGCGTCGACGTACTGGAACAGATGCTGGCCCGGCAGCTCCTGGCAGGCGCGCACGATCCTGGCCACCCGCCGGTCGGTCAGGGTCAGCTTCCATTCCTTGCCGCTCTTGCCCGTGAAGGCGAAGCGCAACGCCGAGCCCTGCACCGCCACGTGCCGGTCGCGCAAGGTGGTCAGTCCGTAGCTTTTGTTGGCGCGGGCATATTCCTCGTTGCCGACCCGGGCCAGCGTCGTCTCCAGCAGGTAGACGATGGTGGCCAGCACCTTCTCGCGCGCCAGGCCCTGGCGCTGCAGGTCGGACAGCACCCGCGCCCGCAGCGCCGGCAGGTTGCCGGCGAATTCCAGGATGCGGTCGAACTTGGTGGCGTCGCGCGTGGCGCGCCATCTTTCGTGATAGCGGTACTGCTTGCGCCCGCGCGCGTCGCGCCCGGTGGCCTGGATATGGCCGCGCGGGGAAGCGCAGATCCAGACATCGGTCCAGGCCGGCGGGATGGCGAGCCGCTTGGCCCGCGCGATCTCGGCCTGGTCCTGCAGCGGACGCCCATCGGCGTCGCGATAGGCGAAGGAGCGGCCGCGGCGGCGACGCGCATAGCCCGGCTCCTCGCCCGTGACATAGACCAGGCCGGCGTCCTTGGCGTCGGCCCGGGCCGCCTGTTCCAGCAGCGGCGCGGCTTGGCCGGCATCGCCATTGCCCTTCTTCTTCCGATACGCCCCGCGCCGCATCGCCCGACAACGTGGCGCCCGGCAAAGCGGTTCCGTCCTTGCCTGGGCCGCTTCTCCTGCCGCAGCATCGGCGGATCGGGAGAGGCCGTATGATCGCGCCGGCATTGTGCGCGGGTTGTGGGTGACGCAGATGTTCAACCAGCAGACCCATCACCGCTCCCAGCCCGCCGCCGGGCTGCCTATGATGGGGGCGGATTGCGGCCCCACCGACGTGCCGTTCCGGCCGGGGAGCGGGTTCTGGGGCGCAGGCGCTGGACCAGCCGCCGCCGGCCTGTCAGTTCTGACAGTTACGAGTGTTGGGCGATGATGCTCGACTGGATGGGGGGAGGTCGCGATGAAGCGCTTGCTTGTTCTGTTGCCGGCCGTGGCGATGCTGGCCGCCTGCAACGGCGATCTGAAAGTGCTGAGCTGCGCCGATGCCGCGTGCAAGCCGGGCACCGTGTCGGAACTGCCCGGATTGCCGGTGCGCTTGCCCGAGCCGCATATCGCGCTGGGCTATCTGATGCAGCACACCAACAAGGACGTGGCGGTCTGCGCGCCGGTGCCGACCATGCAGTCGCTGAGCCTGCCGTCGCGCAACGTGGTCTATATCCGCCCCGAGACGGCGATCTTCGCCAAGACCAGCTTCTCGGCCGAGTTCAGCGCCGATGGCGCGCTGACCAAGATCAGCTTCAACAGCGAGCCGGCGGGGGCGGAGAACGTCAAGGCGGTCACCGAGCTGGCCAAGACGGTGGCCGGGCTGGTCGGGCTGGGCGCTGCCGGGGTCAAATCCGTTGCTCCGGAGCTGGAGCCGAAAGTGCCGTGCAATGCCGGACCGGTGGTCCTGAAATACGCCCCCTTGCAGGACGTGCTGGACGGGAAGGTCGCCCATCCGCCCTTGTAACGGCGGATTGTTGGTTTGATTTAATTGCTGCGCAGCAATTTATAATAATATGTCTCTTACATTCTAGAATTGATATGTTCCACGTGAAACATTTTCCATAATCCTACGACTTTGACTCCTGCTGCGGTTTTCCGTATGGTCCGCCGCGCAAGCGCTGGGAATTGCAGCGTAATTCGAGTTTCACCATGGTCGGACGGAACAGGCGATACGACGTCATCGTCGTGGGCGGCGGGCATGCCGGCTGCGAGGCTGCCGCCGCGTCCGCGCGGCTGGGCGCGTCCACCCTGCTGCTGACCCACAAGATCGACACCATCGGCGAGATGTCGTGCAACCCGGCCATTGGCGGGTTGGGCAAGGGGCATCTGGTGCGCGAGATCGATGCGCTGGACGGACTCATGGGCCGCGCCATCGACCGCGCCGGCATCCAGTTCCGTCTGCTCAATGCCTCCAAGGGCCCCGCCGTGCGCGGCCCGCGCGCCCAGGCCGACCGCAAGCTCTATCGCCAGGCCGTTCAGGCGCTGCTGGCGGAACAAGCCGATCTCGAGATCGCCGAAGCGGCGGTCGAGGACATCCTGCTGGATCGCTCTGGCCGGGTGCGCGCCGTGGCGACGGGCGAGGGGGTGGAAATCCCCTGCGGCGCGGTGGTCCTGACCACCGGCACTTTCCTGCGCGGCCTGATCCATCGCGGCGAGCAGCAGACCCGGGCCGGGCGCATCGCCCGCGACGGCTCCCTCGATCCCGCCGCGATGGGCCTGTCCGGCGCCCTGGCGCGGGCCGGGTTCGGGCTGGGCCGGCTGAAGACCGGCACCCCGCCGCGGCTGGACGGGCGCAGCATCGACTGGGCGTCGCTGGACCGCCAGGAGGCCGACCCCGAGCCGCTGCCTTTCTCCTATCTCACTGAAAAGATTGAGGTTCCGCAGATCGCCTGCGGCATCACCGCGACCACGCCGGCCAGCCACGCCCTGATCCGGGCCAATCTGCACCGCGCGCCGATGTATTCCGGCCAGATCGAATCGACCGGCCCGCGCTACTGTCCCTCGATCGAGGACAAGGTGGTGCGCTTCGCCGCGCGCGAGCGGCACCAGATCTTCCTCGAGCCCGAGGGGCTGGACGACGACACGGTCTATCCCAACGGCATTTCGACCAGCCTGCCGGGGGAGATCCAGGCCGAGCTGCTGAAGACCATCCCGGGCCTGGAAAAGGCCGTCATGATCCGCCCGGGCTACGCCATCGAATACGACCATGTCGATCCGCGCGAGCTGCGGCCGACCCTTGAGACCAAGAGCGTCGCCGGCCTGTTCCTGGCCGGGCAGATCAACGGCACCACGGGCTATGAGGAGGCGGCCGCCCAGGGCCTGGTCGCCGGGCTGAACGCGGCGCTGAAGGCCGGCGGCGGGAGCCGCGATTTCACCCTGGACCGCGCCGACGCCTATATCGGCGTGATGATCGACGACCTGACCAGCCAGGGCGTCGCCGAGCCCTATCGCATGTTCACCTCGCGCGCCGAATACCGGCTGCTGCTGCGGGCCGACAATGCCGACCAGCGCCTGACCGGGAAAGCCGTCGAACTCGGCGCCGCCTCGGCCGAGCGGGCGCGGAAATTCGCGCAAAAGCGGGAAAAACTGGCAAGGGGCCGGGCGCTGGCGGCAGGGCTGAAAGCCACGCCCTCGATGCTGGCTAGGGCCGGGCTGGCCATCAACCAGGACGGGGTGCCGCGCTCCGCGCTCGACCTGATGGCCTATCCCGAGATCGATTTCGCCCGGCTGGCGGCGATCTGGCCCGAACTGGCGTCGCTCGATCGCGACACCGCCGAGCAGCTCGAGATCGACGGCCGCTATGCCGGCTACCTGGCCCGTCAGCAGAAGGACATCGACGCTTTCCGCCGCGACGAGGCGCTGGCCCTGCCGGCCGATCTCGACTATGCCGCCATCGGCTCGCTCTCGACCGAAATGCGCCAGAAGCTGGCGGCCGGCCGGCCGGCCACCTTGGGCCAGGCGGCCCGCATCGCCGGGGTGACGCCGGCGGCGCTGACGGCGCTGCTGCGCCATGTGAAGCGGCGCGAGAAGGCAGCCTGATCGCTTGGCAACGTTCTTTCCCCCTTGTCCCGTCACCCCCGCGAAAGCGGGGGTCTTGTCCAGAAGGAGACCCCCTGGTTGCCTCTGGCTCATCCGACAAAGATCCCCGCTTCCGCGGGGATGACGGAGTTGGGATGAGCGCACCGATGCCGCTGACGCCGGAAGGGTTCGCCGCCGCGCTGCCCGACGTCTTCGACAATGTTTCACGTGAAACATTGCCGGCGCTGGAAGCCTATGCCGCCATCCTGACCGCCTGGCAGTCGCGCATGAACCTGGTCGGGCCCTCGACCCTGGCCGATCCGTGGCGCCGGCATTTCCTCGATTCAGCCCAGCTCTATCCGCTGCTGCCCGCCAACGATGTCGATAGCGCCCGCAAGCTGAAGATCTTCGACCTGGGCAGCGGCGCGGGCTTTCCCGGCCTGGTGCTGGCGGTGCTGGCGCGGCATGACCGGCGTTTCCCCGGCGGCCGGCCGCTGCGGGTCAACCTGGTCGAGAGCGACCGCAAGAAGGCGGCCTTCCTGGCCGAAGCGGCGCGCGCCGTCGGACTTGCCGCCGCCGACACCGGCAACACCGCCATCCGCATCCGCGCCCAGCGCGCCGAGGCGATCGAGCCGCAGATCGCCGACGTGGTCACCGCCCGCGCCCTGGCGCCGCTGGATCGGCTGCTGCCCTGGATGGCGCGATTCTGCGGCGAGAAAACCATCCTCCTGATTCCCAAGGGCGAGCAGGCGGAAGCCGAATTGCAAAGCGCGGCCAAAGACTGGAAAATGAAAATCGACCGCGTGCCCAGCCGCAGCGATGCCCGCGGCACCATCCTGGTCCTGACCCAACTGGCGCGAAAATAGCGGCCTCGGCGAGCAGCATCATGAGCGACGTCAACAATGCCGAGGAACAACTGCCGGTAGATGTGACCGAAATTCACTCAACCGACCCGGCGCGCGCGCCGGCGCTGGCCCGGCACAGGCGGCCCTACGTCATCGCCGTCGCCAACCAGAAGGGCGGCGTCGGCAAGACCACCACCGCCATCAATCTCGCCACCGCGCTGGCCGCGGTCGGGCGCAAGACGCTGCTGATCGATCTCGATCCGCAGGGCAACGCCTCGACCGGGCTGGGCGTCAGCCGCGAGCAGAAGGCGCGCGGCACCTACGACGTGCTGCTGTCCAACCTGCCGCTGCAGGAAGGCTCCTACGACACGCCGATCGCCAATCTGCAGGTGGCGCCGACCTCGGTCGATCTCTCCGGCGCCGAGCTGGAGCTGATCGAGCTGGAGCAGCGCGAGTTCCGCCTGCGCGACGCCATCCATGGCGCGCCCGGCAACTGGGACGTGGTGCTGATCGACTGCCCGCCGTCGCTGACGCTGCTGACGGTCAACGCGCTGGTGGCGGCCGACGCCGTGCTGGTGCCGCTGCAATGCGAGTTCTTCGCGCTGGAGGGCATCAGCCACCTGACGCGCACCATCGAGCGGGTGAAGCGGGCGCTCAATCCAAAGCTGGAGATCATCGGCATCGTGCTGACCATGTACGACAAGCGCAACAAGCTCACCGACCAGGTCGCCGACGACGTGCGCGGCCATTTCGGCGCCACGGTGTTCGAGACGGTGATCCCGCGCAACGTGCGGGTGAGCGAGGCGCCCAGCCACGGGCTGCCGGTGATCATCTACGACTATGCCTGCGCGGGGAGCCAGGCGTATGTGAGCCTGGCGGCGGAGTTGATCGGGCGGTTGCGGGAGAGGGTGGGTTAGCCCGCGATCGGTTCGTTCCTCCAGATGCATTTACCCAAGCGGCGAAATTTGGACACAGAAAGTGCGCCTCGTTCGTTCCGCGCTTTCGAGCCAGGAGCCGTCAACGCTTGCTCTATGTCGGCTTTGACCGCGAAGTGCATTTCAATAGGCTGATATTTTGCATCCATTAGAACAAGTACGACGCTGTCAAAGGGTTGCTTGAGATCTATCTTACCTATTCTTTGTCCGCCCCATTTATTTCCGCTATGTCGTCTGCCTTTGATCTGAATCCTCCGTTGGACTCCATCAATCATGCCTTTGGCATCAAAGCCAGCGGAGCGAACGCCGCTCAATTTCAAATTTAAGGCCTTTGCAGCAGCGCACTCCGCTAGTTCGCCGGTGCATCCCAACGGCCGACCAGTCATGTCGTAATATTCAATGGCGAGACGCCGTACGTCTTCAAGGACATCCGCGAGCTCTCTTCCGACCATTAGAGCGTCCCCATCTAGGTTGTCCGGGTAATTCAATTAATGTGTATTCGGCACGCCAGCGAGCGTACTCAAGCCGCCGCTTTCGTCTTCCATCCCGATCGTCGGAATGCGACCACGCGAGGCAAACGCTTGCTGCGCGGCCTCTTGTCATTTGCGGCAGCAGTTCTTAATCCGGCTTCGATGTTGATTGGTTGTCCGATGCGCTCGCGCACTAACAGACTTAGCAGCCGAAACGTTGCCGGTTTGATCTTGCAGATTTCCTTCTCCCACCGCACCACTTGTAGATCGTTCAGACCAAACAACTCGCCCAGCTTGACCGTGCTTAGATTAAGATAGATGCGCAGATAGCGCAGCTCCCGGCCGCTGGGCTGGTACGGTTGCTCAACGATATGGCGCGCGAGCGTAGCAATAAGATTGTGATCGTCCTTAATCTGCAGCAAGCGGCCGATCGGCGTGTCATGCGAGCGCCAGCCATTAGCGAGATAGACATTATCCAAACCGCATTCCGGAAAATGCAGCAACTTACGAGTAGGTTTACCGGCGCGGCGAACGCTCTTTCGCTTTACGTCCATTCGACCCCTCGATCAGGAATTTGTGATCTACTTGCTATGAAAGTCTTATACGGCTAACCAGCAGTTTCATTCTTGGATAAACGGCAAGCCGCTTCTACCGCCCCTACCGCCTGTCTTCCCGCTCCCTCCGCCCCAGCAGCGTCGCCAGCCCCGCCAGCACCAGCCCAGCCAGTCCCACGATCGTGCCGATCACCGCCATGAACAGCGGCGCGTCGCCGAAATCGAGCTTCAGCGCGTTGAACAGGAACCCCAGCCCAGCACTTGCCGCGCCGAGGCCGGCGGCCCACAGCCCGATCTTGATCCGCAGCGCCCAGAAGCCCGGCCGGGCGACGGTGTGGCCGGCCATGACGCTGCTATAATGCGCCAGCACCGTGCTGGCCTCCGCACTGGCGCCGCGGGCGACGGGGACGCGCAGCTCGCTGCGATAGGTCCGCACGACGACACCGCCGGAGATGCCGCGGGCGGCGGTGAACGCCATGCCGAAGGCGATGGCCAGCGGATTGCCCGGCGCCATGGCGACGCCGGTGAAGCGGGCGATGCCCGATTTCGCCAGGCCGAAGAAGCTCTCGCCGATCATCACCGCGTCCTTCGAGAAGATCACCTCCAGCCCTTCGGCCGGGAGGCGGCGCGGCACTTTCCAGTCGTTGCCCTTGCCCGCCTTCTTGCGCTCGGCCTCGGCGGCGCGGAACTCCTCCAGCGTCTGCACCGGCACGGTCCAGCGCGCGATGACGTTCTCGCCGCGCCTCATCGCGCTGGTCAGCCGCACCGCCCAGACGAAATTGACCAGGAAGAGCGGAAAGATGATGCACATCAGCAGGCCGATGGCGACCGCCACGCTGGGCAGGACCGGGCCGTTGCCGTCGGCGTCCAGCCCCGTGATGCCCCACAGCAGCAGGCCGGCGCCGAGGACGATGGCGAGCAGGCAGATCGCCACGCTGCGCCGGGGATGGGAGAGGCCGGCGTTCATGGTGGCGATCCGTTACGGTGCGCTGACGCGTTGCGCTTTGAAGCGGAATGTCTCCAGCGGCTTGCTGTCGGCGCGGAACGGGTCGATGCCCTTCACGCCGGGGAAGATGTGCAGCGCCGCCGTTCCGATCAATGTCATGCCGTCCAGCGCCAGCGTCCAGTCGGTGCGGGCGATGGATTCGCGGCTGGGGAAGCCGAAATTCAGCGTCCGCGCGCTGGCCTTGCCCGCACTGGTGCAGCGCCAGGCGCCCTGCTGGCTGGAGAAGCTCGAGCCCTGCAGCCCCTGGTCCTGCGCCGAATCGACCGCGCTCAGCGTGCCGTCGGCCTGGACGGTCATCAGCGAGCGCGAGGCGTAATCGCCCGCACCGGTCTCGATCGTGGTCAGCCAGGTGCCGACCATGGCGCTGCAGGCGGCGTTGTCCTGCGCCTGGCCCAGCGCCGGCGATAATCCCAGCATGGCGCCGAAAACCACGGCCGCCGATTTCAGTCGCATGTCGGTCCCTCCGTTCTGCCGGCGCATCATCGCCTCGTCCGCCGGCCTTGTCAGCTACCAGCCCGGATCGAGCGGCGCCTTGGCGATTTTAACCTCGCCGGCCTGGCCGGGCGCGGCGGCCGGGCCGAAGCGGATCTGCCACTCGCTGACGCCGGCGATGAAGAAGCGAGCCACCAGATCGGCGCTGGCATCGCCGTCCTCGGGGCCAAGCCCGATCGCCTGCGGATACCAGAAACCGCCCTGCACGATGCGGCGCGGCTGCGTCCAGCCGCCGGGATCGGCCAGGCGGCGGTTGAAGGCCACGTAGATGCCTTCCTGGTGGATGTCGCGCCCGCCCTGGGCGTGGTTCAGCAGCATCGCCCAGCATTCCAGCCCGCGGTTGAAATGCAGCGCCGGGCCCCAGAAGGACTCCGGATCGGCATGCCGCCAGCCGCGTTGAGCCGGCAGGAGGGGGTGCGGCAGTTCGTGGTCCCCCATCATGCGCCAGACGCCATCGCGCCAGTGCTGCACGCCCGCCGGCCGCTCCCGCGCGGCGATGGGGTAGCGGGCGACGCAGACGCCCTGCGCGGCTTGGTCGGCGACATAGCTGGAATAATGCAGGTAGAAGAAATCGCCCTCGGCCACGACGCAGAAATCGCCGTAGCCGCCGGTGACGAAACCGTTGGCGAAGCCGCAATCGATCTGGTCCCGGGGCGCGCGCAGCACTTCGCCGAGGAACCGCCACGAGGCGCCGTCGTCGTCGGAGAGGAGCGCGCCGATATGCGGCACGAACAGCCGGCGCGGCAGCAGGGCGGGACAATCGGCCGGCTCCTCGGCGTGATACCAGCCGAACAGCCGCCCGCCCATCCCGCCGTCCACCGGGCCGTCCTGCGGCTCGCGCCACACCGATTCGATCCATTTGCCCACCGTTGGCGCTGGATCGTCGAGCAGCCGCACCTGCTGCAGCGTTGCGGCGGTATCGAACGGATCGGCGGCGGCGCGCCGCCAGGTCCGGCCGCGCGGGGCGTAATGCGAGACGAAAGCCAGAGCGCGGCCGGCCTGGCGCAGCACCGGCGAATTGCAGTCGGTGCGCGCCAGCACCGCGCCGTCGCCGGTCGGCCCGTGCAGGGTCAGCCGCGGCGCGGGCCGGATCTCGACGGCGATGGTCGCCAGGTCCTCGATCATGGCGCAGAGTGGGCCGGCCGGCCGGCGCTGCCCTTGACTGCGATCAAGGGCAAGTCCGGGAAGTTTGCGGAGGATGAGAGTATGGAAACGCAGAAGACCGACTGGCCGCGCGACTTCCTCTGGGGCGCGTCGACCTCTTCCTACCAGATCGAGGGCGCCGCCGACGAGGACGGGCGCGGTCCCAGCATCTGGGACATGCGCTGCCGCATGCCCGGCAAGATCGAGAACGGCGACACCGGCGACATCGCCTGCGACCACTATCACCGCTGGCACGAAGACCTCGAGCTGATGCGCGAGCTGGGGGTGGGCGCCTACCGCTTCTCCGTCGCCTGGCCGCGGCTGCTGCCGCAGGGCCGCGGCCTGGCCAACGAGAAGGGGCTGGATTTCTACGACCGGCTGATCGACGCGCTGCTGAAGGCCAAGATCGAGCCCTGGCTCTGCCTCTATCACTGGGACCTGCCGCAGGCGCTGCACGAGCGGGGCGGCTGGGCCAACCGCGATTCGGCGGCCTGGTTCGCCGACTACGCCGCGCTGGCGGCGCAGCGCTACGGCGATCGCGTCAAGCGCTGGGCCACGTTCAACGAGTTCTCCGTCTTCACCCTGTTCGGCTACGCCATCGACTGGGGCGCGCCGGGCATCACCGACCGGACCCAGCATCTGCAGGCGATCCACCACACCAACCTGGCGCATGGCGATGCCGTGCGCGTGCTGCGCGATCTGGCGCCGGGCGCCTCGATCGGCGGCATCCACAACCGCCAGCGCATCCTGCCGGAGAAGGACAGCGATGCCGACCGCAAGGCGGCGGCGCTGCTGGACGAGCACTGGAATCTCGCCTTCACCGAGCCGCAATTGCGCGGCGCCTATCCGCCGCTCTTGACCGAAGCGCTGGAGCCTTACGTGCAGGCCGGCGATCTGGCGCGCATCGCCGCCCGCACCGACTGGCTGGGGCTCAATCATTACGGGCCGATCTTCGCCAAGGCCGACGCCCAGGCGATCTGGGGCTATGCCTGGGGCGAGGCGCCGGCCGAGGCGCCGCGCACCGAGATCGGCTGGCCGATCTTCCCCGAGATGTTCGAGGAGGAGCTGCTGGCGCTGGGCGAGCGCTACCGCCTGCCGATCTACGTCACCGAGAACGGCTGCGGCGGCGAGGAGAAGCCCGACGCCCAGGGCGCGGTCGACGATCCCAGGCGGGTGAAGTACCTGCACGCCTATATCGGGGCGCTGCACCGGGCGCTGGCCAAGGGCGCCGACGTGCGCGGCTATTTCGTCTGGTCGCTCTTGGACAATTTCGAGTGGGGTTCGGGCTACCGCAACCGTTTCGGCATCGTGCATGTCGATTTCGCCACCCAGCGGCGCACGCCCAAGACCTCGTTCCGCTGGTATGCCGATCTGATCCGCAGCGGCGTCTATTAGAGCGGATCGGGTTGGAGTAGATCCGGCCATCCAGAAAATCCGTCATGGCCCGGCTCGACCGGGCCACCCATGTCGCAACAGGAACATTGCCAATCGGCGCGGAGCGGCTCGCACCACCATGGGTCGCCCGGTCAAGCCGGGCGATGACGGAAGAGAAAGGGTGCAAAAAATCCGTCAAGGGGATGACCACAAAAATCCAACCGGTCATGACCCGGCGCGACCGAGCCATCAAAAAAAGTCCGTCATGGCCCGGCTCGACCGGGCCATCCATGCGTCAACGGGAACCCTGCCGATCGGCGTGGAGCGGCTCGCACCACCATGGGTCGCCCGGTCAAGCCGGGCGATGACGGAAGAGAAAGGGTGCAAAAAATCCGTCAAGGGGATGACCGCAAAAATCCAACCGGTCATGACCCGGCGCGACCGAGCCATCAAAAAAAGTCCGTCATGGCCCGGCTCGACCGGGCCATCCATGCGTCAACGGGAACACTGTGGATCGGCGCGGAGCGGCTTGCACCACCATGGGTCGCCCGGTCAAGCCGGGCGATGACGGAAGAAAAAGGGTGCAAAAAAATCCGTCAAGGGGACGAACGCAAAAACCAACCGGTCATGACCCGGCGCGACCGAGCCAACAAAAAAATTCCCTCAAGGCCCGGCTCGACCGGGCCAACCAAGCTTCAACGGGAACACTGTGGATCAGCGCGGAGCGGCTCGCACC
>JBFXDA010000031.1:0-53504 GCA_050181585.1 Reyranellaceae bacterium | reverse complement strand
TGGAACGGCGGGCGCCACACCTTGCTGAGCTGCGGGCTTCGAGGCCCGAGGGTGAGACGGTTTGGCGCCCGCCACCGCGCCGCCAATCCTAGACGAGGCGGTCCTACCCGTCTTACAAGGGTGAGGAATTTTACCGGGATCGACATGGATGGTCCGGTCAAGCCGGACCATGACAGGGAGAGAAGTTGCCTGTCTTCTTCCGCTCGCCCGTTCCGACGCGCTGCTGGCGTGGAACCGCACGGGGGCGTTCTTCCGGGCCAATCTGGGAGCGGGGGCATAGTTCCGCTCATTACCTGCGATCACCTCATCCTGAGCTCGTCGAAGGATGAGGTTCACAGGCAACGTGCCTGACTCTCACCCTTCGACAGGCTCAGGGTGAGGAATTTTACCGGGATCGACATGGATGGTTCGGTCACGCCGGACCATGACAGGCAGCGGAGGGATCTATCTTCTGCCGCCCGCCGCCCTTCTGGGCACCGCCGCGTTCTCCTCCTCGTCGAACAGCGAGGCGAGCTGTTCCATCATGGTGCCGCCCAACTGGTCGGCATCGACGATGGTGACGGCGCGGCGGTAGTAGCGGGTGACGTCGTGGCCGATGCCGATCGCCACCAGCTCGATCGGCGAGCGGGTCTCGATGTAGTCGATGACGTCGCGCAGATGGCGCTCGAGGTAGTTGCCGGGGTTCACTGAAAGCGTGGAGTCGTCGACCGGGGCGCCGTCGGAGATCACCATCAGGATCTTGCGCTCCTCGGTGCGGGCCAGCAGGCGGTTATGGGCCCATAGCAGCGCCTCGCCGTCGATGTTCTCCTTCAGGATGCCCTCGCGCAGCATCAGGCCCAGGCTCTTGCGCGCCCGCCGCCAGGGCGCGTCGGCCGGCTTGTAGACGATGTGGCGCAGATCGTTGAGGCGGCCGGGATTGGCCGGCTTGCCGTCGGCCAGCCATTTCTCGCGGCTCTGGCCGCCCTTCCAGGCGCGCGTGGTGAAGCCCAGGATCTCCACCTTCACGCCGCAGCGCTCCAGGGTGCGGGCCAGGATGTCGGCGCTCATGGCGGCGACGGTGATGGGCCGCCCGCGCATGGAGCCGGAATTGTCGATCAGCAGCGTGACCACGGTGTCGCGGAAATCGGTGTCCTTCTCGATCTTGTAGGACAGCGACTGGGTCGGCGTGACGATGATGCGCGCCAGGCGGGCGGCATCGAGGATGCCTTCCTCGAGGTCGAACTCCCAGGCGCGGTTCTGCTGCGCCATCAGGCGGCGCTGCAGGCGGTTGGCCAGCCGGCCGATGACGCCCTGCAGATGCGAGAGCTGCTGGTCGAGATGGGCGCGCAGGCGGGAAAGCTCCTCCGCGTCGCACAGATCGGCGGCATCGACGATCTCGTCGAACTTGGCCGTGTAGGGATGGTATTGCAGCTCGTGCGGCTCGTTGGACAGCGAGCCGGGCGGAATCCACGGCCGCTCGGCGCGGCCCGGCTCCTCCTCGTCGGAGGCGCCCATGGTGACGTCGGTCTGCGCCTGGTCGGCCACCGTCTCCGAGGAATCGTCGTCGTCGGCGCTGTCGTCGGTCTCCTCGCCCGAGGCGCCGTAGCCGTGCGTCTCGGAGGAATCCGCGCCGTCCTCGCCGCGCTCCTCGGACTGGCCTTGCGCCTCCTCGCTCTCGTCGGACTCCTCCTCGTCGCGCTCCATCTCGCCTTCCTCGTCGGAAAGCTTCAGGTCGCGGATGAGTCTCTTGAGGGCGCGCGAGAACAGGTCCTGGTTCTGCACCACCTCGCGCAGGCGGGTCATGTCCTTGCCGGCCATGCGCTCGATGTCCGAGCGCCACATGTCGACCATGGCCTTGGCCGATTCCGGCACCGGCCGGCCGGTGAGCTGTTCGCGCACCATCAGCCCGACCACGTCGGCCACCGGCGCGTCGTCGCGCGAATTGACGTGGCGGAAGCCGCGCTGCTCGCAGCGCTCGTTCAGCACCGCCTCGAGATTGTCGCCGACGCCCTTCATGCGGTTGGCGCCGATCGCCTCCACCCGCACCTGCTCGACGGCGTCGAAGATGGCGCGCGCCATGTCCGATTTCGGCTGGCGGCGGGCGTGCAGGCGGCGGTCGTGATAGCGGGTGCGCAGCGACAGCGCATCGGCCTCACCGCGGGTGCGGGCGACTTCCTCCGGCGGCAGTTCGCGCGAGGGCACGGTCAGCCGCGCCTCGTTGCCCGCCTGGGTGCCGCCGTCCGGCACGAAGGTGACGTTGACGTCGTGCCGGCCGATGGCGCGCATGGTGGCGGCCGTGACGCGGCGGAACTCCTCGAGCGGCGTGGCGTCCTTGCTGTTGCTGCTGCTCACGACAGCTCCCGCCTAGTGGAGCTGGGTCTTGCCGCGAGCGATCTTCAGCTCGTTGCCCATGCAGCGCTGGTAGTACTCGGCCACCGTCGAGCGCTCGACCTCGTCGCATTTGTTGAGGAAGGTCAGGCGGAAGGCGAAGCCGACATCGCCGAAGATGCGCGCATTCTCGGCCCAGGTGATGACGGTGCGCGGCGACATGACGGTCGAGATATCGCCGGCGATGAAGCCCGCGCGCGTCAGATCGGCCAAAGCCACCATGGCGGAGGCGAGCTTGCGGCCCTCCTCGGTGTTGAGATGCGGCACCTTGGCCAGCACGATGTTGGTCTCCTCGTCGTGCGGCAGGTAGTTCAAGGTGGCGACGATCGACCAGCGGTCCATCTGGCCCTGGTTGATCTGCTGCGTGCCGTGATAGAGGCCGGTGGTGTCGCCCAGGCCGACCGTGTTGGCGGTCGAGAACAGGCGGAAGGCGGGATGCGGGCGGATGACCTTGTTCTGGTCGAGCAGGGTCAGCTTGCCCTCGACTTCCAGCACGCGCTGGATGACGAACATCACGTCGGCGCGGCCGGCGTCGTACTCGTCGAACACCAGGGCGGTCGGGTGCTGCAGCGCCCAGGGCAGGATGCCTTCGCGATACTCGGTGACCTGCTTGCCGTCCTTCAGCACGATCGCGTCCTTGCCGATCAGGTCGATGCGGCTGATGTGGCTGTCGAGGTTGACGCGGATGCAGGGCCAGTTCAGCCGGGCGGCGACCTGCTCGATATGGGTCGACTTGCCGGTGCCGTGATAGCCCTGGATCATGACGCGGCGGTTGTAGGCAAAGCCCGCCAGGATGGCCAGGGTCGTGTCGTGGTCGAAGCGATAGGCCTCGTCGAGGTTCGGCACCAGTTCCGAACTGGTGGAAAACGCCGGCACTTCCATGTCGCTGTCGATGCCGAACATCTGGCGCACCGAGACCTTGATATCGGGCAGGCCGGCGGGCGTTTCGGCAGCGGCGGCGGTTGTGACTGAAGCCATGAGTCTCTTTTCCGTTGTGCTACGCAACATTTAGGTATGAAGGCGGGATGATTACAGGGCGATCCCACCCAGGCAAGTGCGGAAAACGCCGCGCAGTCATGCGCCCAGGCCTAACGAAGCGGTCCGCTAAGGCTTTGTTTCAACGAGGAATAAGCGAGGTTGATGGCCTTCAGCTTCTCTTCCGCCCGCTTGTCGCCGCCATGGCGGTCGGGGTGGTATTGCTTGACCAGCGCCTTGTAGCGCGCCCGCAGCGCCTCCATGGTCAGCGGCGCCTCCATCTCCATCACGGCCATGGCCTTGCGCTGGGCGGCGGTCAGCGGCGGGCCGGAACCGTTGGCGCGCCGGCCGGCCGGCTTGGCGACCGAATCGGCGCCGCCGAACAGGTCGAACGGATCGACCACCTCGTCCCAGAAATCGGCCGCGCCGTTCTTGCGCGGGCGGCTGCCCATGGGCCAGGACGGCCGCCGCCAGGTGGTATCGGCGCGGATGTGGCGCTCGATGTCCTCCGCCTTCATGCCGGCGTAGTAGTCCCAGGAAGCGTTGTAGCGGCGCACGTGTTCCAGGCAGAACCAGCGGTATTCCCGCAACGCATCGCGCGACTTGGGGGCGGGGAAATTGCCGCCATGCTCGCAGCCGGGCCACTCGCAGCCGCGAAGCTGCGGCGGCGGCTCGTCGAAGATTCTGCTGGTGCGGGCGCGCGACATGGCCGAAATATGCGGCTTCGAAAGCTTCGCCACAAGATGCGGGGCTGGCCACCGGTCGGGAGCGATTCGTGGGCGTGGTCGCTGACAGCATTCGCCGCAAGCTGGAACAGGCGCTGCAGCCGCAGCAGCTCGAAATCCGCGACGATTCGGCGCGCCATGCCGGCCATGCCGGGGCGCGCGAGGGGGGCGAAAGCCATTTCCACGTCACCGCCGTTTCGGCGCGCTTCGCCGGGCTGAACCGTCTCGACCGCCAGCGGCTGGTGCATGCCGCGCTGGCGCAGGAACTGGCCGGGCCGGTGCACGCCTTGTCGCTGAGCTTGCGCACGCCCGAGGAGCGCTGAGCGGAATTCGCACAGCGACCGCAAAGATTGGGCTTTATCCGCCGGCAACCCCTGATAGTCTTTTGGTGCTGCAGCTTCTGGGGGGCTGGGCGATGGAACTTGCGTTGGAACAGTTCCTGTCGGACACGGCGGCGGCGAGCGAGCCGGCCGCGATCACAGCCGCATTCCTCGACCGGATCGCCAAGTTCGGCTTCCGCAATTTCTCCTACGTGGCGCGCGGCAGCTCGGCGGAAAAAAAGCACTACGAGTACGTCGCCACCAACTACCCGAGCCAGTGGAACGCCCACTTCCTCGAGCGGCGCTATTTCGACATCGATCCGACGCTGGAACGGGCGCGCCAGACGCTGATGCCGTTCGCCTGGTCGGAGATGAAGGAGCAGCGCTCGCTGACCGGTGCGCAGCGGCAGCTCTTCGACGAGGCCTCGACCTTCGGCCTGCGCCACGGCTTCACCGTGCCGATCCACGCGCCGGGCGGCGCCGACGGGCTGGTGGCGCTGTCGACCGATCTGGCGCCGCGCGAATTCGCCCGCGAGGTCGGCCATGCCCGCCACGTCCTGCACCTGCTGGCGCTGCACTACCACGTGCGCGCCACCGCGGCATGGCGTCTGCACAGCAAGCCGGAAAGCAAGAAGCGCGAGAAGGCGCCGCGGCCCTCGCCGATCACCCTGCGCGAGGCGGACTGCCTGCTGTGGACGGCGCGCGGCAAATCGGCCTGGGAAACCTCGGTCATCCTGGGCGTGTCGGAGCGCACGGTGACCTTCCACGTCGAGAACGCGCGGCGCAAGCTCGACGCGCAATCCAAGACCCAGGCCGTGGTCCGGGCCATCATGCTGAACCTGATCCGTCCCTGACGGCCCGCCGCCACGGCGTCGGCCCCGGGGCCGCCCACCCTGTCATTTCCGACAGGTTCGGCGGTTTGCGTCCCCCGCCATACTTGCCGCCAACTTATCGGGCGAGGAGTTGGCGATGGCCCCCAAGGACAGGACAGCGGCCGACGAAGGCGAGCGGATCACCGCCGCCGAAGGAGTGCAGGCCAGCCTGGAATATCTCTATCGCGAGGCGCGCAACGCCGATCTCGGCGGGCCGGCCACGTTCATCCTGGCGGCGGCGGAGGCGGCGAAGCGGGAAGCGGGGCGCCTGCGCGGCGATGCGCCGATCGACGCCGGGCTGGTGCCGCGCAACGTCACGGTCGGCGGCAGGCGCACCTCGGTGCGGCTGGAGCCGGAGACCTGGAACGCACTGCACGAGATCGCCCGCCGCGAAGGCGTTTCGGTGCACGACGTCTGCACCATCGTGGCGCAGCGGCGCACGCGCTCGTCGCTGACCGCAGCGTTGCGGGTGTTCGTGCTGGGCTATTTTCGCGCCGCCGCCACCGAGAGCGGCCATCTCGACGTCGGCCACGGCGTGCGGCTGCCGCCCGAGCCTAGGCCGCAGGCGGCGGAAACCGCGAATTAGCTCTTGTTGCCGGTGTAGAGGTCGGGGTAGTTGCGCCGCACGGCCTCGCCGTCGGAGGCCCAGGCGTAGCAGTTGTCGATCACCGCCACCTTCTCGCCCGGCTGGCGCTGGCGCAGCGGCGGCTTGCCCGACTTGGCGCGGTGGTCGGCGAGCAGCTTCTGCGCCCGCTCGTTGTGGATCGTCTGGAAGGCCACGGTCGCCACCGGGCCCAACAGCTCGACCAGGTGCACGCAGCCCTGGCGGCCGCCCAGCCGTTCCTGCACGGCGCGGCGGAAGCCTTTGCCGATGCGGACGCCGATCAGGCGCTTGAAATTGGGCGTCACGGTCGCGCAGGCGAAATAAGGCGTGTGGTCGCTGGCCGCCTCCATGTCGTGGATGAGGTAGGTCTCGTCGATGGTCATGCGGATCCACATCTCGTGGACCGGCTCGTCGGCCGCCAGCACGCGCAGGTCGCCGCTGCGGTGGCCGTAGGTCTTGGTGTCGACGATGTGGCCTTCGACGTCCCACAGCCCGTCGGCGCGGAAATAGCCGCGGCATTCGATCCGGCGCGTGTGCAGATGCTCGCGCTCGACGGGCGCGGAAAGAGGCATTGGGGTACTCCACAATGAACGAACGTTCAGCGGCGCGACTATAGTCGGCGCCGGACCGGGCGCAAGCTCGCCGAAACGGCGGGAAAGCTCAGATACGCTCTATTCCTTAATGATTAGAGCAAATTCACACGGTTTGACGGAATCGCGAACGATTCCGTCAAACCGTGATTTGCTCCAGCGCGCGGTCCAGCGCGCCGCGCACGGTATCGACCGGCACGTCCTTGGCGATGAAGGACTGGCCGATGCCGCGGGCCAGGATGAAGGTGAGCTTGCCGTCGCGGGTCTTCTTGTCGTGCATCATGTGCTCGATCAGCGTGGCGCTGTCGAAGCGGCGCTGGCCGATGCGGCGGGCGTCGCCGGGCAGGTCGGTGGCGGCGTAGTGCCGGCGCAGGCGCGCCAGGTCCTCGGCCGGGCACAGCCCCATGGCGAGCGACATCTCGAATGCCATCGCCATGCCGATCGCCACCGCCTCGCCGTGCAGCAGCGCGCTGCCGTAGCCGGTTTCCGCTTCCAGCGCGTGGCCGAAAGTGTGGCCGAGATTGAGCAGGGCGCGCACCCCGCCTTCGCGCTCGTCCTGGGCCACGATGCGCGCCTTGGCGCGGCAGGAGACGGCGACGGCTTCGGCGCGCAGGGCGCGGTCGCCGGCCAGCAGCGCCGCGCCGTTCCGCTCCAGCCAGGCGAAGAAGCCCGCATCGTCGATCAGCCCGTACTTCACCACCTCGGCATAGCCCGCGCGCAATTCGCGCGCCGACAGCGAATCGAGCAGTTCGATGTCGGCCAGCACCAGGCGCGGCTGGTGGAAGGCACCGATCAGGTTCTTGCCGTAGGGCGAGTTGACGCCGGTCTTGCCGCCCACCGAACTGTCGACCTGGGCCAGGAGCGTGGTGGGGATCTGCACGAAATCCAGCCCGCGCAGCAGCACCGCGGCGGCGAAGCCGGTGAGGTCGCCGACCACGCCGCCGCCCAGCGCGATCAGGATGACCCCGCGGTCGGGCCGCTGCGCCAGTATGCCGTCCAGCAGGCGGCCGAAAGCGGCGAATTCCTTGCTGCCCTCGCCCGCGGGCACGACGAATTCGCCGGCCTCGATGCCGGCCCGGGCCAGCGACGCCTGCAGCCGCGGCAGATAGAGCGGCGCCACGGCGTCGTCGCTGACCACGACGGCGCGGCGCGCCTTGGTTGCCCGCGCGATCAGTTCGCCGGCGCGATCGAGCAGGGCGTCGCCGATCAGAATGTCGTAGGAGCGCTCGCCCAGCGCCACGGGGACGATCATCGCGGTCATGTCAGGACGCGGCGCTGCAGGGTTGGGCGTGGCCGAGAAAACGCTGCAGCGCCTCGATGACGTCCTGCGTCGTGTGCTCGGCGGGGTTGTCGCGGCTGTCGACGGTGACGTCGGCTTCGGCATAGACGGGATAGCGCTTCTGCATGAGCTGCTCGAGCACCTGTCGGGGATCGCCCTGCTTCAGCAATGGCCGGTTGGAGCGGCGCTGCACCCGCTCCAGCAGCAGCGGCAGCTCCGCCCGCAGCCAGACCGAGATGCCGCGGTTGCGCACCAGGGTCCGCGTGGTTTCGTCGATGAAGGCGCCGCCGCCGGTCGCCAGCACGTGGACCGGCTGGTCGAGCAGCCGCGCCATCACCCGGCGCTCGCCTTCGCGGAAGGCGGCCTCGCCATGGCGGGCGAAGAATTCGTCGATGGTGCAGCCGGCGGCGCGCTCGATCTCCTGGTCGGCGTCGACGAAAGGCAGGTGCAGCCGCTGCGCCAGCCGCCGCCCGATGGCGCTCTTGCCCGCGCCCATCAGCCCGACCAGCACGATCGTGCGCGGGGGAACGAAAGGCGGCGGCGCGGGGCTCACGGGCGGGGGCCTCTGGGTTGATTTCACGTTGCCTTCGGCGCGCCAAGATGCGATCTAAGCGGCTGACAGACCGTAATATTGCCGCGATCGGGGCCTAGCACAAGCAGCGGGGGCATGCGCGCCCTGTCCGATCAGTACAACATGCGAGCGCCATGAGAAAATTCGCCCTGATCCTCGCCGCCATCGTCGTCGTGGTCGTTCTCGCCGGGCTGGCGCTTCTGGGCATGGTCGATATCCCCCCTCCCACCCGAACCATCGAAATGAACCTGCCCAATGACCGGCTTTCGCGCTGACCGCGCCGCCCTGGCGGCTTTGCTGGCGCTGGCCGCCCTGCCGGCGCTGGCGCAGCAGCCCATCCAACTGGTGCCGCCGCCGCAGCCGCTGGGTCCGCCCGCGGCCTATCCCGCCGCCGCCCCGGCGCGGCCCAGCCAGCGCCTGCAGGAGTTCTATGGCGGCCCGGTGGAGAAGGGCGGCCAGCTGGCGCCGGTCGACAATGCCTCGATCGGCATCGTCGACCCCGCTGCCGCCGGCTTGCCGGCCGACATGTGGCGCGGCACCGACCGGGCGGCGGCGCTGGCGCTGATCGAGGCGCTGCCGGGCGCGCCGCGCTCGCGCATCCTGCGCGACCTGCAGTTCCGCCTGCTGACCATGATCGCCACGCCGCCGCTGGGCGCCAATCCGCCGGGCAAGGATTTCGTCGCCGCCCGCATCGCCCGGCTCTCGGACATGGGCGAGTTCGAGGCGGTCGGCCAGATGACGCAGGCTGCCGGGCCGATGTCCGGCGATGCCGCGCAGCGGCTGAACATCGAGAACCAGCTCGTCGCCGGCGACGCCAAGACGGCCTGCGCCACGCCGATGGCGCAGAATTCGCCCGATCCGTTCTGGACCAAGCTGCTGATCCTGTGCCAGGTCGTCGCCGGCCAGGGCGCGCAGGCGATGCTGAACGTCGATCTGCTGCGCGAACGGGGCGTGTCCGACACCGGCTTCTACGTCGCGGTCGACTATGCGCTGGGCACGCGCAGCACCAAGCCGCCGGCCAATATCGGCACCGACACGCTGTCGCAGGCGCTGCTGCGCGCCGCCAATCCCAAGGCCGGCGGCACGCTGGGCAACGACACCCCGCCCGCGCAACTGCGCCAGATCGCGGCCAATACCGCCGCACCGCTGGCCATGCGCATCGAGGCGGCCGAGCGCGGCGAGGCGCTGGGCGTGATGGATCCGCGCCACCTGCTGGAACTGTACCAGGCCGGCGCCGATGCGCCGGGCCTGAGCGCGCCCGCCAAGCGGCGGGCCCAGGCGGTGCGCGATGCGCTGAAGGCCGCGGAGCTGGGCGAGAAGGTCAAGGCGATGCAGGCCGCTTTCCGCGCCGCCGAGGGCAGCGCGCTCTTCACCACCATGGCGCGGGTGCTGGGCGAGCAGCTGGTGAAGATCTTTCCCGAGCACAAGACCGCGCCGATGGCGGCCGACACCACGCGCGCCTTCCTGGCGCTGAACGATTTCTCGCGCGCCGTGGAGTGGTATTACACGGTCGCCGGCGGCGCCACGATCGACCCGCAATACGAGGCGCCCACCGTCCAGCTCTGGCCGGTGATGCAACTGGCCGACAATGTCGGCAGCATTCCCTGGGAGCCGGGCTTCCTGGCCAAGTGGCAGACGCAGAACGCCAGGCAGCCACGTGCGGCGCAGCGGGCGGCGGTGCTGGCGGCGCTGTTGATGGCCCTGGGCGAACCGGTCGATCGCGCCGAGTTCAACCCGCCCGCCGCCACCGGCTTCGCCCAGCCGCCGCAGGCGGTGCTGGCCCGGCTGGGGCAGAGCGCGCAGCAGGGCCGCGTGGCGGCGACGCTGGCGCTGGCGATCCAGGCGGGGGGCGAGACCAGCCTGACGCAACTGGCGCCGGCGACGCTGGCCGGCATCGTCCAGGCCCTGCGCCAGGCGGGCCAGCCCGACGTGGCGCGCCGCTTCGCCGTGGAAGTGGCGCTGGCGCACGCGCTCTAGCGATGGCGCGTCGCGGCCGGCGTCCCGCGCACAAGCCCGAGCGACCGGCGGCGGTCGACACGTTTCTCGAGATGATGACGGCGGAGCGCGGTGCGGCGCGCAACACCACCGAATCCTACGGCCGCGATCTCGACGGGCTGCACGGCTTCCTGCGCCCGCGCGGCGTCGAACTGCTCGCCGCCTCGGCCGAAGATTTGCGCGCCTGGCTGCAGGCGGCATCCCGCAGCGGCTTCGCCGCCAGCACCGCCGCGCGCCGGCTCTCGAGCTTGCGCCAGTTCTACCGTTTCCTGCTGGCCGAGCGGCTGCGCGGCGACGATCCCGCCGCCGCCCTCGACATGCCGCGTCGCGCCCGGCCCTTGCCCAAGATCCTCAGCGTCGCGGAGGTCGATGCGCTGCTCGAGGCCGCCGCGCGCCTGCAGGGCGTGGCCGGCTTGCGGGCGCGGGCTTTGCTCGAGACGATCTACGCCACCGGCATGCGGGTGTCGGAGCTGGTGACGCTGCCGCTGGCGGCGGTGGAGCGCGATCCGCAGATGCTGATCGTGCGCGGCAAGGGCGACAAGGAGCGGCTGGTGCCGCTGACCGAGAACGCGCGCGAGGCGCTGGGCCAGTGGCGCGAACTGCGCGGCCAGCTCAAGCTGCCAACCAAAGCGCAGCGTTTCCTGTTTCCCTCGCGCGGCGCGGTCGAGGGACACCTGACCCGCCAGCGTTTCGCCCAGACGTTGAAGGAGCTGGCGCTGGCGGCCAGGCTCGATCCCGCGCGCGTCTCCCCGCACGTGCTGCGCCATGCCTTCGCCAGCCACCTGCTGGCCGGCGGCGCCGATCTGCGCGCGGTGCAGGTGATGCTCGGCCATTCCGACATCTCGACGACGCAGATCTACACGCACGTGCTGGACGAGCGGCTGAAATCGCTGGTCAGCCGGCACCATCCGCTGGCGGGGCGGAAATCATAGGAAGCGGCCGTCCTTTGCGCGAGAAGGCGCAACGGCGGCGGCCATGGGTCGCCCGGTCAAGCCGGGCGATGACGGTTTGGTTTGTTTTTCCGTCTTGGCCCGGCTTGACCGGGCATGACATGGCCTTGGCGCGGCTCCGCCAACGCGTTGACAAGGCGGGCGGATTGGCCCAAAACCGAGGCGATTTCGCAATTGCAGCATGGCTGCATCCCGCCCCGGAGGATCCATGAGTTTCCAGGAGATCAGACAGGCCCCCAGCCGCCTCAACCGTTCCGAGCTGGCGGTGCCGGGCAGCCGGGTCGAGCTGTTCGAGAAAGCGGCCAAGAGCGCGGTCGACGTGATCTTTCTCGATCTCGAGGACGCGGTGGCGCCCGACGCCAAGCCGCAGGCGCGCAAGAACGTGATCCAGGCGCTGAACGAGATCGACTGGAAGGGCAAGACGCTGTCGCTGCGCATCAACGGCCTGGATACGCACTACGCCTATCGCGACCTGGTCGAGGTGCTGGAAGGCGCGCCCGACAAGCTCGACCTGATCATGATCCCCAAGGTCGGCACCGCCGCCGACGTCTATGCCGTCGACATGCTGATCACCCAGATCGAGACCGCGACCAGTGCGAAAAAGCGCATCGGGCTGGAGATGATCGTTGAATCCGCGCTCGGCATGGCCAATATCGACGCCATCGCCGGCGCTTCCAAGCGCAACGAATCGCTGCATTTCGGCGTCGCCGACTATGCCGCCTCGATCAAGGCCAAGACGGTCGATATCGGCGGCCCGCATCCCGATTACGGCGTGCTGACCGCCAAGGACGCCGACGGCAAGCGCGATTTCTTCTGGGCCGATCCGTGGCATTACGCCATTTCGCGCATGGTGGTGGCCGCGCGCAGCAACGGCTTGCGCGCCATCGACGGGCCGTTCGGCGATTTCTCCGATGCCGAGGGCTTCCGCGCCCAGGCCAACCGCGCCGCCGTGCTGGGCTGCGAGGGCAAATGGGCCATCCATCCCTCGCAGGTGGCGCTGGCCAACGAGGTGTTCGGGCTGAAGGAAGAGGAAGTGAAGAAGGCCCGCCGCATCATCGACGCCATGCTGCAGGCGCAGAAGGAAGGCAAGGGCGCGGTGGCGCTGGACGGCAAGCTGATCGACAACGCCTCGATCAAGCAGGCGCAGGTCATCGTGCAGATGGCCGAACGCGCCGGCATGAAGGCGTGAGGGCGCGCCATGCCGCGCGTGGCGGGGATGAAAACCGACTGGCGCCGGCCGGCCGCGATGCGTAGGCTGGTCGGCCAGCGCATCCCATAACCGCCGCCGCCGGCCGGGCCGTGCGGCGCAAGCCGCTTGGGGCCTGGCGATGGCAGAAGAACAGGACCGGGAACTGTCGATGACCGCCTTTCTCGACTTCGAACAGCCGATCGCGGAGCTCGAAGGCAAGATCCTCGAGCTGCGCCACATGTCGGAGGCGAAGGACGTCAATATCGCCGAGGAAGTGTCGCGGCTGGAGGGCAAGGTCGAGAAGCTGCTGAAGCAGACCTACGGCAAGCTCTCGGCCTGGCAGAAGGTGCAGGTGGCGCGCCATCCCAACCGGCCGCACTGCCTGGACTATATCGGCAAGCTGATCGACGAGTTCACGCCCATGGCCGGCGACCGCGGCTTCGCCGAGGACGCCGCCATCGTCGGCGGGCTGGGCCGCTTCCGCGGCACCTCGGTGATGGTGATCGGCCAGGAGAAGGGCCACGACACCGAAACCCGCATCAAGCACAATTTCGGCATGGCCAAGCCGGAAGGCTACCGCAAGGCGCAGCGCCTGATGCGGCTGGCCGACCGCTTCAACCTGCCGGTGCTCACCCTGGTTGACACCGCCGGCGCCTATCCCGGCGTCGGCGCGGAGGAGCGCGGCCAGGCCGAGGCCATCGCCCGTTCGATCGAGACCGGGCTGGACCTGCGCGTGCCGCTGATCTCGGTGGTGATCGGCGAGGGCGGCTCCGGCGGCGCGGTGGCGCTGGCGGCGGCCAATCGCGTGCTGATGCTGGAGCATTCGGTCTATTCGGTGATCTCGCCCGAAGGCTGCGCCTCGATCCTGTGGCGCTCGCCCGAGCAGGCGCAGGAAGCGGCGGAAGCCTTGCGGCTGACGGCGGAAGACCTGCTGCAGCTTGGCGTCATCGACGCGATCGTGCCCGAACCGCTGGGCGGGGCGCATCGCGACACGGCCGCCACCCTGTCGGCGGTGGGCGATGCGGTGGAGAAGGAGCTGGCCGCGCTGCGCCCGCTCTCCGGCGACGAGCTGCGCCAGGCGCGGCGCGAGAAATTCCTCGCCATGGGCCAGGTCGGGCTGGCTTGATGCCATCGCCTGTCGCGTGCTGAAGCTTTCCGTTCTCGACCAGTCGCCGATCCGCAAGGGCGGCTCCCCGGCCCAGGCCATCGCCGAAACGCTGGAGCTGGCGCAGCTCGCCGACCGGCTGGGCTATCACCGCTACTGGGTGGCCGAACATCACAGCTCCGACGCGCTGGCCGGTGCGGCGCCGGAAATCCTGATCGGCAAGATCGCCAGCCTGACGCAGCACCTGCGCGTCGGCTCCGGCGGCGTGATGCTGAGCCATTACGCGGCGCTGAAAGTGGCGGAGACCTTCCGCACCCTGGAGACGCTCTATCCCGGCCGCATCGATCTGGGCATCGGCCGCGCGCCGGGCAGCGACCAGCGCACCGCGCGCGCCCTGCAGGCGGGGCCGGACGCCTATGGCATCGAGTACTATCCCTACCAGGTGCGCGACCTGGTGGCGTTCCTGCACGATGCGGTGCCGCCGGAGCACCAGTTCGCCGGCATCGTCGCCAATCCGCAAGCCGCCACCGCGCCCGAGGTGTGGATCCTGGGCTCGTCCGACCAGAGCGCGGTCTATGCGGCGCATTTCGGCCTGCCGTTCTCCTTCGCCCATTTCATCTCGCCGCAGGGCGGGCCGGCGGTGGTGCAGGCTTACGTCAAGCACTTCAAGCCCTCGGCGCTGCTCGACAAGCCGCTGGCCAATGTCGGCATCGCCGTGCTCTGCGCCGACACCGAGGAGAAGGCCGAGCAATTGGCCGCCAGCCGCGACCTGTGGGTGCTCAGGCTTCTGACCACCGGCAACGCGGGACAGATCCCGCCGCCGGAGGAAGCGGCGGCCATGCGGTATTCCGACGAGCAGCGCGCCTGGCTGCGCCGTATCCGCGCCCGCACTGTGGTCGGCACGCCGGACAAGGTGCGGGCCGGACTGCTGGAAAAGGCCGAGGAATACGGCGTCGACGAATTCGTCTGCGTCACCATCTGCTACGAGCACCGGGACCGGCTGCGCTCCTACGAACTCCTGGCGCAGGCTTTCGATCTGACGCTGCGTTAGACAGCGGCGGAAGCCTGCGGCATCCTTGCGGCAAGGACCGATACAGGTCCGCTAAACATCAACGAATAGAGCGGATTCACACGATTGGACGGAAGCGCGTACGCTCCCGTCCAATCGTGATCCGCTCCAGGGAGGCCGCCATGAACCGCATGCCCTTGCGGGCGATCGCCGACGAGGAAAAGCGCGCCTACGAGCGCGACGGCGTGGTCAACCTTGCCGGCATGTTCGATGCCGACTGGGTCGAGCGCCTGCGCCATGCCATCCAGCGCGACATGGACGATCCCGGCCCGATGGCGACCAATTTCAATGCCGAAGGCACGCCGGGCCGTTTCTTCGGCGACATGTTCATGTGGACGCGCGATCCTGATTTCCGCGCCGTGTTCGTCGACTCCGCCGGCCCCGCCATCGCCGCCGAGATGATGGGCGCCGCCAAGGTCAACGTGTTCTACGACCAGCTCTTCGCCAAGGAGCCGGGCACGGTCAAGCCGACGCCGTGGCACCAGGACCAGCCCTACTGGGCGGTGAAGGGCTGGCAGGTGACGACGCTGTGGATCGCGCTCGACCCGATCGATCGCGACAACGGCGCGGTCGAGTTCGTCGCCGGCTCGCACAAATGGGACCGCTGGTTCCGTCCCGTCGCCTTCAAGGAAGGCAACCACAACGACCTGCGCTACCGGCAATCGCCCTACGAGCCGGTGCCGGACATCGAGGCCGAGCGCGGCAAATACGACATCAAGTGGTTCCGCCAGGAGCCGGGCGACTGCCTGGTGTTCCACTCCATGATCATGCATGGCGCGCCGGGCAACGCGACCATGAGCCGGCGCCGGCGCGGCCTGGCGCTGCGCTATTGCGGCGACGACGTGGTCTACGATCCGCGCGAGGGCACGTTCCAGATGGTGCGCGAGCCCGAGATCGCGGCCGGCGCGCCGATGGACTGCGATCTCTTTCCCAGGGTTTGGCCGCGCGCCTGAGCGACGCTCAGCCCAGCCGCTTCCACATCACCACGCGGCGGGCCGGGTCGTGGCCCAGCCGCGCATGCTCGGTCCACATGGCGCGGATGTCATCGCCCCAGGCGCTTTGCGGCATTTCGGAGAATCCCTGCCGTTCGTAGAAGGGCTGGTTCCACGCCACGTCGCGATAGGTGAACAGCACCAGTGCTGCAAGTCCTTCGCGCCGCGCCCAGTCCTCGACCTGATGGATCAGCCGCGCGCCGATGCCCTTGCGGCCGTGCGCGGGCAGCACCGAGAGCTGGTCGAGCAGGGCGAAATCGTCGATCTCGCCGGCCAGCGCGAAGCCGACCGGCCGGTCGCCGACATCGGCCGCCACCCAGAGCGGCCCCTGCGCCAGCCGCTCGTGCGAGGCCGTCGGCATATCCAGAACCAGATCGAGGCCGACATCGGCATAGACCAGGTCGGCTTGCTGTTCGATCTCGTTGAGGCGGGCGAAGTCGTCGGCGCGGGCGGGGCGGATATGGGTCATGGCGCGGCAGGATGACAGCAAAACCCATCGTCCGGAACCGGCCTGCATGCCAACATGGCGGCGAACAAGGGAGAGCGCCATGGAGCTGGCCTACAAATCCGCCTTCGAGCTGCAGGCGCTCTACCGGACGGGGAAGCTGTCGCCGGTGGAGGCGACCAAGGCGGCGCTGGCGCGGATCGAGACGGTCAATTCCAAGATCAACGCCTTCATGGTGGTGGATGCCGAGCGGGCATCGCTGGCGGCGCAGCGTTCGGAGCGGCGCTGGCGGCTGCGCGAGCCGCTGTCGCCGCTGGACGGCCAGCCCGTCACCATCAAGGACACGCTGAACCTGCGCGACCATCCCACCCGCTCGGGCTCGCGCACCACGCCCGACACGCCGGTGCTGGAGGACAGCCCGGAAGCGGCGCGGCTGAAGGAGGCGGGCGCCATCATCCTGGGCAAGACCACGACGCCGGAATTCGGCTGGAAGGGCATGACCGACGGGCCGCTGTTCGGCGTCACGCGCAATCCCTGGAATCTCGAGCGCACGCCGGGCGGCTCCTCCGGTGGAGCGGCGGCGGCGCTGGCCTCGGGCATCGGCACGCTGGCGGTGGGGACCGATGGCGGCGGCTCGATCCGCATTCCCTCGTCCTATTGCGGGCTGTTCGGCATCAAGCCGACTTTCGGCCGCGTGCCGCATGCGCCGCATGCCGGGCCGTTCTCGACGCTGGTCTGCTCCGGACCGCTGGCGCGCAAGGTGGCCGATGCGGCGGCGATGCTGGACGAGCTGGCGCGGCCGGACACGCGCGACTGGCATGCGCTGCCTTACGACGGCGAGAGCTTCGCGCGCGATCTCGACCGGGGCGTGAAGGGCTTGCGCATCGCCTTCAGTCCCGCTTTCGGCGAGGCCACGGTCGATCCCGACATCGCCGCGCTGGTGGCGCGGGCGGCAGCCGAATTCCAGGCGCTGGGCGCCCGGGTGGAGCAGGTCGGCGCGATCGTGCCGGCGCTGCGGCCGAGCTTCGAGAAGTACTGGCTGGCCGGATTCGGCTACACCCTGGCGCAGATTGCGCCGGAGAAGCATGCCCTGCTCGATCCGCATTTCCTGCCGCTGGCGCAGCAGGGGCTGGCGGTGAGCAAGGAGGAGTATTTCGCCGGCCACATGGCGCGGGTCGAGCTGGGCACGCGGCTGGAGCGCTTCTTCGCCGACTGGGACCTGCTCTTGATGCCGACCATGCCGGTGCCGCCGCCGCTGGCCTCGACCGCCTATCACGTGCAGGGTAACGACCGCTGGGAGCACGCCACGCCCTTCACCGTGCCGTTCAACTACACCGGCCAGCCGGCCGCCTCCATCCCCTGCGGCATCGGCAGGAGCGGATTGCCGGTGGGCTTGCAGATCGTGGGGCCGCGCTTCGCCGAGCGGCTGATCCTGCGGGCGGCCGCCGCCTATGAAGCGGCGCAGCCGATGAACTGGCCGCAGCCGGCGATCGACCGCAGCCTGGGACTTTAGCTTTTCTCGACGCGGCAGAGGCGGAACGGCCACGGCACCAGGTTGGCCTTCACCGGCTGGCAGTCGGCGGTGAGGCGCAGGCCGAATCTCTCCAGCACGCGCGGCGTGCGCGCCTCGTCCTGCGGGCCGAACAGCGCCAGCAGCGCGCCGTCATGCTCGGCCAGCAGCTTGCGCACGATCGGTTCGTAGCCCTTGTCGGCGGACTGGTAGAGATAGGGCCAGTCGCTGACATGGACGAAGCGGATCGCGGGCGGGAATTCCGGGATCATGAAGGCGGTCGGCCGGTCGCCCGGCAGCAGCACCAGGGTGCGCTCCGGCTGGGCGATGCGCGGCGGCGCGTCGAGCTGCACGAAGCGTTCCGTCCACGGCGCGCGCATGGGATCGGGGAAGTCGGGATAGAGGGTGAGGGCGGCGGCCAGCAGCGACAGCGCGGCGGCGGCGCGGGCGGCGATCGACCGGTCCAGCCGCAGGCAGCGCAGCGCGGCCAGCACGATGACGGGCGCCAGCATCTCCAGCGGCAGCAGGTAGCGGTAGATGCCGTAGACCAGCACCCACAGGACATAGGCGACGGCGGCGAAGACGACGACGGCGCGCGCTTTCGCTTCCGCCCGCCAGCACAGCGCCAGCGCCGGCAGCGCGGCGAGGAAAGCCAGCAGGAGGCGCGGATCGCGGAAATCGCCCTCCGCCGCTTTCCACGAATCGAAGGTGAAGAGGAAGGGGAAGACGATCCGGTCGACCAGGTCGAGCTTCTCCAGGAACTTGCGGTCGCGGAAATCGACCGGACCCGCCATGTCGGAGCGGAAGAGGTCGTTGAAATGCGGGAAGAACGGGTTGGCGAATTCCTGCCACAGGTGCCAGCTCCACCAGCCGCCGGTCAGCAGCGTGCCGGCAAGGCCGGCGATGCCGGCGACGAGGACGGCGCGCAGCCACAGCCGCGGCGGCAGGGCGGCGAGCAGGGCGGCGGCGAAGCCCGCGACGTAGATCGCCATGGTCAGCTTCAGCCCGAAAGCCAGGCCGCTCAGCAGCGCCGCCGTTGCGATGCTCAGGTCGACCGGTTCGTTCCGTTCCGCTTGCGCCTGCGCGCGCAGCACCAGCAGCAGCGCGGCCAGCACTGGCACCGCCAGCGTGTTGTCGTGGAAGGTGGCGCCGAACTGCACCAGGGTCATGGCGCCGGTGGCGCCGACCAGCGCCAGCACCAGCGCGATGGCCTGGCGGAAGCCGACACCGCCTGGCAGCAGGCGCAGGCCCAGCGCGACCAGCAGCGGCACGATCAGTCCCTGGAAGGCGCCGAGCAGGAAGCCGACCAGCCGGGCCGGCAGGGCCTGGGCGGCGAAGTAGACCGGCAGGTCGAGCAGCGGATTGTAGAAGGTGGGGTTCAGCGCCGGGATGATGTCGACATTCAGCCGGCCGGCCAGGAAGGCGTAGGGGTTGTAGTAGTGGTAGACGCGCAGGTCCCAGTTGGCGTCCTGGCCCTGCAGCAATGCTGCAATGCCGCCCAGCAGCGGGCCGGCCAGCCAGAGAACGCGCGACAGGCGCATCAGGCGTCGTTGGCGACGCCGAAGCGCAGCGGGCGGAAGAATTCGCGGATGTCGTCGACCAGCAGTTCCGGTTCCTCCAGGGCGGCGAAATGGCCGCCGCGCGGCATCTCGGTGAAGCGGCGCAGATTGTAGGCGCGCTCGACCCAGGCGCGCGGCGGCGGCGGCGACAGGTCGGCGGGGAAGCGGGCGAAGCCGGTCGGCGTCTCGCAGCGCGTGCCGGGATCGGGCCCGAAGCCATTCTCCTCGCGCACGCCGCGATAGAGCCAGTTGGCGGTGCCGATGCTGCCCGTGACCCAGTAGATCATGATGTTGGTGATCAGCGTGTCGAGGCTGAAATGCTCCAGCACCTTGCCCTGGCAGTCGCTCCAGCCGTGGAACTTCTCCAGCACCCAGGCCGCCAGGCCGACCGGCGAATCGGTCAGTGCCACGTTGAGCGTCTGCGGCTTGGTGCCCTGGATCTGCTGGTAGGCGGTCTCGCGCTGGCGCCGCTTGCGCGCGTCGGCCAGCCAGGATTTCTCCTCCGGCGTCAGCTCGATCTTTTCGTCCATGGCGGGGCGGAAGCCGGCCATGTTGAGATGGATGCCGATCAGCCCGGTATCCTCGTCCTGGCCGCTCCAGCCATGGTCGTAACCCAGCCAGGAGGTGACGATGGCGCCCCAGTCGCCGCCTTGCGCGGCATAGGGGCCGACCAGATTGAGGCGTTCCGTCATCAGCCGGTGCCACAGCCGGGCGATGGCGCGCGGGCCGATCGGGCCGGCGCCGTCCTGGCGCAGCGGCGGGCCGGAGAAGCCGTAGCCCGGCAGGGTCGGCACGATGACGTCGAAAGCGTCGAGCAGGTTGCCGCCGTGGCGCTCGGGATGCGCCAGCAAGTCGATGATATCCATGAACTCAAGCGTCGAGCCGGGCCAGCCATGGGTCAGGATCAGCGGCAGGGGTGCGGGCCCCTCGGTCGGCGTCGCCGGTTCGCGGATGAAGTGCAGGCGCTGGCCGCCGATGTCGGTGAGGTATTGCGGAAAGCGGTTCAACGCGGCTTCCGCCTGGCGCCAGTCATAGGCGTGCCGCCAGTACTCGACCAGCTCGCGCAGGACGTCGAGGTCGCAGCCATAGGGCCAAGTCAGCTTGTCGGCGCCGGCGACGGCGGTGGGCCAGCGCGTCTTGCGCAGACGCTCGTCCAGATCCGACAGCACGCGCTCGGGAATGTCGATGCGGAACGGCTCGGGCGTGACGAATTCGTCCTGGCTCAATGGCTCTGCTCCCTGGTGCAGGGGAAGATTGCCCTGCGTGCGCTTCCCCCGGCAAGATGGCGGCAAGAAATAAAGGGAGGACGCGATGCCTGACGCCGCCATGCGACGCATGAAGTTCTGGGGCTGGGGCTTCGAGGGCGAGAGCGCCACGCCGGAGGAACGGGCGATGGTGCTGGCGCTGGCCAAGGGTCGCTTCGGCATCGAGGAGAGCGACACCACGCCGCCGCGCGAGGAGGAGATCGAGCTGCCGAAGCCGCGCGTGGCGGTACCGCACAGCCTGCAGCGCTTCTGCGGCAGCGCGCGCATCGACCGGCTGATCCATGCCTATGGCAAGTCGTTTCCCGATGCCGTGCGCGCCTTCGAGCGCAAGTTCGACAACCCGCCCGACGTGGTGGCCTATCCCGAGAACGAGCAGGACGTCGTCGACGTGCTGGACTGGGCCAGCCGCTCCAACGTGGCGGCGATTCCCTTCGGCGGCGGCTCCTCGGTGGTGGGCGGCGTCGAGCCGGCGGTGGGCGATGCCTATGACGGCGTCGTCACCGTCAACCTGCGGCGGCTGAACAGGGTGCTGGAAGTGGACAAGGCCTCGCGCGCCGCCCGCATCCAGGCCGGTGCGCTGGGGCCGGAGCTGGAGGCGCAATTGGCGCCGCATGGGCTGACGCTGCGGCACTTCCCGCAGAGCTTCCAGTATTCGACCCTGGGCGGCTGGATCGCCACCCGCTCGGGCGGGCATTTCGCCACGCTCTACACCCATATCGACGATTTCGTGCAGAGCCTGCGCAGCGTCACGCCCAAGGGCGTCATGGAGAGCTTCCGCCTGCCGGGCTCGGGCGCCGGCCCCAGCCCCGACCGGCTTATGATCGGCTCGGAAGGGGCGCTGGGCCTGATCACCGAGGCCTGGATGCGGCTGCAGGACAAGCCACGCTTCCGCGCCGGCACGTCGGTGAAGTTTTCCGACTACTACACGGCGGCGGGGGCGGTGCGGGCGGTGGCGCAGGCCGGGCTCTACCCGTCCAATCTGCGCCTGCTCGACCGCAACGAGGCATTCAACACCGGTGCCGGCGACGGCAGCGCCGACATTCTGGTGCTGGCCTTCGAATCGGCCGATCACGATGTCGGGCCGTGGATGGCCCGGGCGCTGGACTGCGTGCGCGACCATGGCGGCGAGCCGGACATGGGCCAGCTCGAGGCGAAGACCGGCCATCGCGAGGGCGCCTCGGGCGCCTGGCGCAACGCCTTCATCCGCATGCCCTTCTTCCGCGAGATCATGACGCCGCTCGGCCTGATCTTCGACACCTACGAGACCGCCATCACCTGGGACCGCTTCCCCGACTTCCACGCCCGGATGATGGAGGTGACGCGCGACATCGTCGCCCGCGTCTGCGGCGTGCCGACCTCGGTCACCTGCCGCTTCACCCATGTCTATCCCGACGGGCCGGCGCCGTATTTCTCCTTCTACGGCCGCGGCAGGAAGGGGCAGATGGTCGAGCAGTACTGGGAGATCAAGCGCGCCGTCTCCGACGCGCTGAACGCGCTGGGCGGCACCATCACCCATCATCACGCGGTGGGGCGCGACCACATGGACTGGTACCGCAAGCAGCGGCCGGCGCTGTTCGGTGCGGCGCTGACGGCCGCCAAGCAGGCGCTCGATCCGGCCGGCATCATGAACCCGGGCGTGGTGATCGACCGCTAGAGCGGCCGGTTCCGCCGCCGGTACGGCGGGGAACAAAAGCGCCCCTGTCGCTGCGCTTCAGCGGCAAAGCTGGGCCTTCAGGCATGCCCGGCCGGTCGGTGGCGTTTTTCAACGCATTTGATTCGCAACGCTTCCCTAGACCAATGGGTGCGGCATTCTGCCACGCCACCCGTTGGGTACTATACGATGGTAGCCGATCCGCCTATAAGGCGGGCCGTTAGATATACATCTTTTGGATATTTCAAAAATGGATTACGCCCTTGCCAGTCTGGTTTGCGCCGCGTCGCTTGCGGGCTATGTGGCGCTGTTTCATCTCAACAACCGCGCCGCCCGGCGGCTGAAATCGGCCGAAGCCGAGATGGCCGCCAAAGCCGCCAAGCTGCACGAGCTGATTGCCGAGAACATCGAACTGCAGCAGCGGCTGGACCGGCTGCAGGGGGCAGAGGTCGAGTTCTATGCGCTGCAGCGCGACCATGCGCGCACCAGCAGCACCCTGCAGCATCTGGCCCGCGTCGAAGCCGGCCTGCGCCTGGAGATCGCGCGGCTGCAGGAACGGCTGGCGGCGAGTGCCGCCGAGCCGACCGACCAGCGTTACGCCGCCTGATCTAACCGACCCGTCCGTGGCAATGCTTGAACTTGCGGCCTGAGCCGCAAGGGCAGGGCGCGTTGCGCTGCACGCGGCCCCAGGTCTGCGGATCGCCCGGATCCACGGTCGAGCCGCGCCGGCGCATCGGCGCGGCCATGCCCGGCCCGTCGGTGCCGGTGGCGCGCAGCCGCTCGGGCTCGAGGAACTCGTCGCTGTCCCGCATCGCCATGGCCAGCGCCGGATCGTTGCGCGTCTCGATCATCTCGCGCTGCGGCACCGGTTGCGGCACCGGCTCCTCGGCGCGGATCTGCACATGGGCCAGATACTGCGTCACCGTCTCGCGCAGGGAGACCAGCATGCGCTCGAACAGGTTGAAGGCCTCGCGCTTGTATTCGTTGAGCGGGTCCTTCTGGCCGTAGGCGCGCAGCACGATGCCCTGGCGCAGATGGTCGAGCACCAGCAAATGGTCCTTCCAGGTCTGGTCGAGGATCTGCAGCAGCAGGCTCTTCTCCACCTGGCGCATGATGTCGGGGCCGTAATTGGCGGCCTTTTCCGCCATCTTGCGGTCGAGAGCGGCGGCGATGCGCTGGCGCATCTCGGTGTCGGCGATGCCTTCTTCCTTGGCCCAGTCGGCGATCGGCAGGTCCAGCCCGGCGATGCGCAGCACTTCCTCGTGCAGCCCCTTGATGTCCCACTGCTCGGCATAGGCGGTTTCGGGCATGGCGCGGGCGACCATGGCGCGCAGCGTCTCGTCGCGCATCGAGGCGACCGTTTCCGAGACGTCGTCCTGGCTCATGATCTCGACGCGCTCGCGGTAGATCTCCTTGCGCTGGCCGTTCATCACGTCGTCGTAGCGCAGCAGGTTCTTGCGGATGTCGAAGTTGCGCGCCTCGACCTTCTGCTGCGCCTTCTCCAGCGCCTTGTTGATCCAGGGATGGATGATGGCCTCGCCGTCCTTCAGCCCCAGCCGGCGCAGCACGCCCTCCATGCGGTCGGTGCCGAAGATGCGCATCAGGTCGTCTTCCAGCGACAGGAAGAACTTGGAGGCGCCGGGATCGCCCTGGCGGCCGGAGCGGCCGCGCAACTGGTTGTCGATGCGTCGGCTCTCGTGCCGCTCGGTGCCGATGACGTAGAGCCCGCCGCCGCGCAGCACCACGTCCTTGGCCTCGGCGATCTCGGCTTCGATTTCCTGCTTGCGCCGGGCGCGCTGGGCTTCGTCGGCGATCCCGGGCAGTTCGCTGCGCAGGCGCATGTCGAGATTACCGCCGAGCTGGATGTCGGTGCCGCGGCCGGCCATGTTGGTGGCGATGGTGATGGCGCCGGGCCGGCCGGCCTGGGCGATGATGTAGGCTTCCTGCTCGTGATAGCGCGCGTTCAGCACCTGGTGCGGAATGTTGCGCTTCTTCATCTCCGCCGCCAGCGCTTCCGATTTCTCGATCGACACCGTGCCGACCAGCACCGGCTGCTGGCGCGCCCGCGCCTCCTCGATCAGGGTCACGATGGCGGCCGCCTTCTCGGCCGCGGTGCGGTAGACCTCGTCGTCGTGGTCGATGCGGGCGATGCTGAGATTGGGCGGAATCTCGACCACTTCCAGACGGTAGATCTCGGCGAATTCCGGCGCCTCGGTCATGGCCGTGCCGGTCATGCCCGAGAGCTTGGGATACATGCGGAAATAGTTCTGGAAGGTGATCGAGGCCAGCGTCTGGTTCTCGCGCTGGATGTCGACGTGCTCCTTGGCTTCCAGCGCCTGGTGCAGGCCCTCGGAATAGCGCCGGCCCTCCATCATGCGGCCGGTGAACTCGTCGATGATGACGATCTTGCCGTCCTTGACGATGTAGTCGACGTCGCGGGCGAACAGCTTGTGCGCGCGCAGCGCCTGGTTGACGTGATGCACCAGCGAGACATGGGCGATGTCGTAGAGGCTGGCTTCCTCGGCCACCATGCCGCGCTCTTTCAGCACGTTCTCGACGTGCTCGGTGCCGGCCTCGGTCAGGGTCACGGCGCGCTGCTTCTCGTCCTTCTCGAAATGCTCGGGCAGCAGCGTGGGGATGACGGCGTCGACGATGCGGTAGAGCTCGGAGGAATCCTCGGCCGGGCCGGAGATGATCAGCGGCGTGCGCGCCTCGTCGATCAGGATCGAATCGACCTCGTCGACGATGGCGAAGTTGAACGGCCGCTGCACCATGTCGTCCAGCCGGTACTTCATGTTGTCGCGCAGGTAGTCGAAGCCGAACTCGTTGTTGGTGCCGTAGGTGATGTCGCAGGCATAGGCCGCCCGCCGCTCGTCGTCGGTCAGCCCATGGACGATGCAGCCCACGCTCATGCCCAGGAAACGGTAGATCTGGCCCATCCATTCGCTGTCGCGCTGGGCCAGGTAGTCGTTGACCGTGACGATGTGCACGCCCTTGCCGGTCAGCGCGTTCAGGTAGGCGGGCAGGGTGGAAACCAGCGTCTTGCCTTCGCCGGTCTTCATCTCGGCGATCTTGCCCTGGTGCAGCACCATGCCGCCGATGAGCTGGACCGGGAAATGGCGCTGGCCCAGGGTGCGGACCGCCGCCTCGCGCACGGTGGCGAAGGCCTCGGCCAGCACGTCGTCCAGAGGCTCGTCCTTGGCCAGCCGCTCGCGCAGCATCGGGGTGCGGGCGGCCAGTTCGGCATCCGACAGCTTCTTGAGACCCGGCTCCAGGGCGTCGATGGCCGATAGCTTGCGGCGCAGCTGCTTGACGATGCGGTCGTTGTGGGAGCCGAAAATGCTGCGGGTCAGGGCGCCAAGCATTAAAAACCTCGGGAAATGCGCCGAAAACGGGCAACGCCGGCGCCAAAACGTAGGGGACAGATAGAGATAGTGCCTGTCAGTGTCAATTGCGGGAAAGTCGCGCCCCGGGGCCGATCCGCGCCAAATTTTCCTCGCATTTCAGCCGCTTGATCCCACCTCACTTGTGTTCGGCCAAGCGGCCGTGCTTAAACACCCCCACCCGGAGCCGGCGCCGCCGCCGGTCGGGTCAGCCAGGAGATTTCCATGAAACTGTCGTTTGTCCGCTCCCTTGCGGCGCTGGCCGTGATCGCCGTGCCGCTGGGCGGCATCGTGGCGCCCGCCGCCGCCCAGCAGCCGGCCGGGGCCGAGACCAAGGCCGAGGACGTCGTGGTGGCCACGGTCAACGGCCAGAAGATCATGCGCTCGGAAGTCGAGATGATGGCCGCCAGCCTGCCGCCGCAATACCGGCAGATGCCGCTGCAGCTCATCTTCCCCGCCCTGCTCGACCAGGTGATCAACACCAAGCTGATGGCCGGCGAGGGCCGCAAGCAGGGCCTGCAGAACGACGCCGAAGTCAAGCGCCGCATGACCATGATCGAGGACCGCCTGATCCAGGACGCCTACGAGCAGAAGGAGATCGGCAAGCAGATCACGCCGGCGGCGCTGAAGGCGCGCTACGACAAGCAGGTCGCCTCGCTGCCGCCGGAGGACGAGGTCAACGCCCGCCACATCCTGGTGAAGAGCGAGGACGAGGCCAAGACCGTCATCGCCGACCTGAAGAAGAACGGCGATTTCGGCAAGATCGCCAAGGAGAAGTCGACCGATACCGGATCGGGCGCCAATGGCGGCGATCTGGGCTGGTTCAAGAAGGGCGACATGGTGCCGGAATTCTCCGAAGCCGCCTTCCAGCTCAAGAAGGGCGAGGTCTCGGCCGCGCCGGTGAAGACCCAGTTCGGTTTCCACGTCATCAAGCTGGAGGACCGTCGCCCCGCCAAGCCGCCGACCCTGGAGGAGATGGAGGAGGATCTGCGGTCCCAGATGGAGCGCGAGATCGGCGCCCAGATGGTCGACCAGGCGCGCGCCAAGGCGCAGATCGAACGCTTCAATCTCGACGGCTCGAAGATCACCGACGAGAAGAAGCCGGCCGACAAGCAGTAGACATCGCGGGCGGGCGGCTGCGGGCCGCCCGCCTTTTCCCTCCCGGCTTCGTTCGATTCCACCTTCACCCGGCGGTGCCTGCCATGAGCGGCAAGACGATCGTTTCGCCCCTCGCCCCCAACACCTTCCCCGCGCTGCCGCCCATCGAGGGCGTGATGATCGGCGCCTATGCCAGCGGCCTGCGCTACCAGGGGCGCGACGACCTGATGCTGGCGACGCTGGCGCCGGGCAGCGCCATCGCCGGGGTGCTGACCAAATCCAAGACCGCCTCGGCGCCGGTTGACTGGTGCCGCAAGAACCTGGAGCGCGGCAAGGTGCGCGCCATCGTCGCCAATGCCGGCAACGCCAATGCCTTCACCGGCAAGCTGGGCGACCGCAGCGTCGAGGAGAGCACGCGGGCGGTGGCGCAGACCGTCGGCTGCAACCGCAACGAGGTGTTCATGGCCTCGACCGGCGTGATCGGCCAGCCCATGACCACCGAGAAGATCGTGGCCGCGGTGCCGAAGCTGGCCAAGCTGCTGCGCGCCGACGGCTGGATGGCGGCGGCCAGGGCGATCATGACCACCGACACTTTCCCCAAGCTGGCGACGCGGCAGGCCAAGATCGGCGACGCCACCGTCACCATCAACGGCTTCGCCAAGGGTTCGGGCATGATCGCGCCCGACATGGCGACCATGCTGGGCTTCGCCTTCACCGACGCCAGGATCCCGCCCAAGGTGCTGCAGGACGTGCTGCGGGCGGCGACCGACAAGTCGTTCAACTGCATCACCGTCGACAGCGACACCTCGACCAGCGACACCTTCCTGCTGGCGGCGACGGGAACGGCCAAGCATCCCAAGGTCAACGAAAGCGACGATCCGCATTTGGCCGATTTCCGCCGCGCGCTGGAAGCGCTGATGATCGACCTGGCGCAGCAGGTGGTGCGCGACGGCGAGGGCGCGTCGAAATTCGTCACCGTCACCGTCACCGGCGCCACCTCGATGGCGGCGGCGCGCAAGATCGGGCTGGCGATCGCCAATTCGCCGCTGGTCAAGACCGCCATCGCCGGCGAGGACGCCAACTGGGGCCGCATCGTCATGGCGATCGGCAAATCGGGCGAGAAGGCCGACCGCGACCGGCTCGGCATCGCCATGGGCGGGGTGAGGATCACCGAAAAGGGCCAGCTCGTGCCCAACTACGACGAGGCGCCGGTGGCCAACCACATGAAGGGCCAGTACATCGACATCGCCGTCGATCTCGGGCTCGGCCGCGGCAAGGCCACGGTGTGGACCTGCGACCTGACCCACCGCTACATCGACATCAACGGCAGCTACCGGAGCTGAGCCCGTCATGGCGGCGCCGGCCGGTGAAGACCCGCTCGAGGCGTGCCCCGGCGCGCCCGGCCATGCCGGCGAGCGGCGCGTGGTGCTGGTCGCCGCCGTGGCCCTGGTCGATGCCGACGGGCGGGTGCTGATCGCGCGGCGCCCGCCGGGCAAGCCGATGGCGGGCTTATGGGAGTTTCCCGGCGGCAAGATCGGGCCGGGCGAGACGCCGGAACGGGCGCTGGTGCGCGAGCTGAAGGAAGAGCTGGGCATCGACACGCGCGAGAGCTGCCTGGCGCCGATCGGCTTCGCCTCGCACGCCTACGAGGATTTCCACCTGCTGATGCCGCTGTTCGTCTGCCGCAACTGGCGCGGCGCGCCGCGGCCGCTGGAGGGCCAGGCGCTGAAATGGGCGCGGGTGAACGAGCTCAGGAACTACCCCATGCCGCCGGCCGACCTGCCGCTGGTCGCCCAATTGCGCGATCTTCTCTGAATTATGCGCTGTCGCGCTCCTGCGGCACGACCTGCAGGCCGGGCCCGCTGAGCTGGCGATAGCACAGGGCCACCGCCGCCAGCACCAGCGCGCTGGTGGCCAGCGACATCAGGTTCATCACCAGCAGCATGACGACGTGCGGGCCCAAAGTGAGCGGCTTGCCGAGGATGCCGGCCAGCAGCGCGCCGACGGTGACGGCGACCAGGTAGTTGACGACGTAGCTGACCACCACCAGCGCGCCCAGCATGAAGGCCAGGCGCAGCCCGTTGCCTTTGCTCAGCCGCCAGGCGTCGGCGAAGCGCGCGCTCTGGCCGCCGGCCGCCGCCGGCAGGACCAGGGCGACGCGCGAGAGGATCGGCGCCATGGCGACCAGGGTGAGGAAGGCGAAGGAAATGGCGCTGGACGGGGTCAGGCCCTGGCTGAACACGCTGGAGCCGAACAGGATCATGATCAGGGCGAAGCCGCCGAACAGGACCAGCACCAGACGGATCGCCCCGCCCAGCACGCGCAGGTCGGTCACGCTCCAGGACAGGCCGGGAATGCCGGTGGGCGGCAGGGCCAGGCAGGCGCGCAGCCAGGCGGCCGCGAACGTGCTCCAGATCGCCAGCGACAGGGTCATGTAGAGCAGCACCGAGCCCAGGAAGCCCATCACTTCGCCGCTTTGCGCCTGGGCGGTCTGCGCGGTGAGGCCGGCGATGCGCGAGGCGTCGGGCAGCAGCAGAAGATCGATGACCAGCATCCAGATCAGCGGCACCAGCGCCAGGTCGAACCAGGCCCGCTTCTGGCCCCAGAACAATTGCCAGGCGCCGGACAGGATCTGTTGCGGATTGAGAACGCGCATTGGGGCTACCTCAACTCAATGGCCGGCCTTCTCGCCGGCCGACCGTTCGGCCACGCCCAGCGCGTCGGCCAGACGCTGCCGCGCGCTGCCCGGCCGCAGCGGTTGCTGCTGCGAGCCGTGCGGCGCCCAGGCATGGAGATAGATGATTTCGAAGGTCGCCGTAACCCGCCCGTCGGCCTGCGCGAAGCGCTGGCCGTAGAGTGCGGCGGCGCGCAGCAGGGTCTGCCGGCGCAGGAAGCCGCGGCGGCGTTCGAGCACGGCGTTGCTTTCGCCCATGCCGCGCAAGTCGCGCATCAGCGCCAGCGCGTCGGGATAGGACACGGCGAGCCGGTCGATATCGGCGACCGGCAGCGCGAAGCCGGCACGTTGCAGCAGGCTTGCGGCATCGCGCAGATCGGCGAAGGGCGACACGCGCGGCGAGGCGCCGCCTTCGATCTCGGCCTCGGCCTGCAGCAGGCACTGGCGCAGTTCGCCGAGCGTGCCGCCGCCCAGCAGCGCCGCCAGGAACAGCCCGTCCGGCTTCAGCGCCTGGCGGATCTGCAGCAGGGCGCCCGGCAGGTCGTTGACCCAGTGCAGCGACAGGGCGGAAGCGATCAGGTCGAAACTGCGCGGCGCGAAGGGCAGGAACTCCTCGTCGGCCGCCACCCGCAGGCCCGGCTGGCGCGCCAGGAAGCGCGGCGACAGGTCCGCGCTGACCGCCAGCTCGCCGCCGGCCCGCCCGCGCAGCGCCTCGACCAGCTCGCCGCCATGGCTGCCCAGGTCGAGCAGGCGGGGAAAATCGTGCCGGATGTCGTCCAGCCGCTCGCGCAGGGCCGCCGCCGCCTCGCGCTTGAGGAAATCGTGCGCCGGCCAGCCCGCAGCGGCCCGCTGGCGCCGCTGCCGCAACAGGGCGCGATCGAAGACCCGGAGCGTGGAGGGCGCCGCGTTCGCCATGGGCCGACCCTAACATGGGCCCGGGCGATTGACAGGCGCGGGCGCACGACCGAGCCTTGCGGCATGGAACCGATCTCGGGACTGGCGGCCATGGCGCTTTCGGCCCGCCGCGCCGGTCGCGGCCTGCTCGATCTGGTGCTGCCGCCCCGCTGCCTCGCCTGCGGCGAGCAGGTCGGCGATCCGCAGGCGTTGTGTCCGGCGTGCTGGAGCCGGATCGATTTCATCGCCGCCCCGTTCTGCGCCTTGTGCGGCATGCCGCTCGAGCACGATCCGGGGCCGGACGGCGTTTGCGCCGCCTGCCTGGCGAAGAAGCCGCGCTATCAGCGGGCGCGCGCGGTGCTGCGCTACGGCGAGGAGAGCCGCGGCATGATCCTGTCGTTCAAGCACGCCGACCGTACCGACGCCGCCGACGCCTTCGCCGCCTGGATGGCGCGGGCCGGCAAGGAATTGCTGGCCGATGCCGACCTTATCGTGCCGGTGCCGCTGCATTACCGGCGGCTGGTGTGGCGGCGCTACAACCAGGCGGCGCTGCTGGCCCTGCGCCTGGGCCGGGCGGCGGGCAAGCCGGTCGAGGTCGACCTGCTCCGGCGCGGCCGCGCCACGCCGTCGCAGGCGGGGCTGGGGGCGCGCGAGCGGCAGCGGAACCTGGCCGGGGCGATCCTCGCCAATCCGGCGCGGGCCGGTACGGTCGCGGGCAGGCGGGTGCTGCTGGTCGACGACGTGCTGACCACCGGCGCCACGGTCAATGCCTGCGCCCGCGCCCTGCGCCGGGCCGGCGCGGCGGCGGTCGACGTGCTGACCCTGGCGCGGGTGGTGCGGCCGCAGCGGCTGGATTGAGAACTGTGCAAGCCGGTCGGCGGCCATCTGGTCGGCCGGGCACGCCGCGACTATATTGGAATCGTTTGAAACTGCCGAGGCAGCATGGCCAAGATCGAGATCTACACCACGCCGATTTGCCCCTATTGCGCGCGCGCCAAGGGCCTTCTGGAGGACAAGGGCGCGGCGTTCGAGGAGATCGACGTGTTCATGGATGTCGGCCAGCGCGAGCAGATGCGCCGCCGCGCCGGCGGCCGCAACACGGTGCCGCAGATCTTCATCGACGGCGCGCATATCGGCGGCTGCGACGAGCTGGTGGCGCTGGAGCGCGCCGGCAAGCTCGATCCGCTGCTGCAGAGCGCCTGAATCTTTAACTTTCGTCTGACCTGGGGAGGCGGCCGATGTCGCAGAAATTCACCGTCGGCCTGATCCAGCCCAACGCGCTGGACGACATGCAGGCCAATATCGCCTTCGTGCGCGAGCAGGCGCGCCGGGCGCGCGAGGCCGGCGCGCAGTTCCTCATGACGCCGGAGAACGTCGCGCTAATGGACTGGGGCCGCAAGAACCTGCTGGCCAAGTCCTATCCCGAGGCGACGCATCCGGCCCTGGCCGCGTTCCGCGACCTGGCGCGCGAGCTGGACGCGTGGTTCCTGGCGGGCTCCCTGCACGTGCATCCCGACGATCGCGCGGGCGACGACGACCGCATCGCCAACCGCTCGCTGCTGATCGATCCGCAGGGCAACGTCGTCGCCCGCTACGACAAGATCCACATGTTCGACGTCGACCTGAAGGGCGGCGAGAGCTATCGCGAATCCTCCACCTTCCGGCCCGGCGCGCAGGCCGTCGTCACGCCGACGCCCTGGGGGCTCTTGGGCATGACGGTCTGCTACGATCTGCGCTTCCCCTATCTCTATCGCGACCTGGCGCATGCCGGCGCCTCGATGATCACCATTCCCGCCGCTTTCACCCGGCCGACCGGCCAGGCGCACTGGCACGTGCTGCAGCGGGCGCGGGCGATCGAGACCGGCTGCTACGTCTTCGCCCCGGCGCAGACCGGCGAGCACGCCAACGGGCGCAAGACCTTCGGCCATTCGCTGGTGGTGGCGCCCTGGGGCGAGGTGATCGCCGATGCCGGCACCGAGCCGGGCTTCGTCACCGCCGAGATCGACCTGGCCAAGGTCGACGAGGTGCGCGGCATGGTGCCCTCGATCCGGCACGATCGCGAATACGCCGCCGCGCCGGCCGCGCCGCAGCCGGTGCGGCAGGCGGGCGAGTAATTACTCCGGCCTGACGGCGGCGATGCGCTGCACCACCTTGGGCGGCGCGGTTTCCTCCACCGCCTCGTAGGCGACCACCCGCAGCCGGCCGCGGACGGCGTCCAGCAATTCGCCCGGGCGCAGCAGGAAGTCGGGATTGGCGGGCCTGCCGTATTTCTCGTTGCCGATGGCGAAGGTCTCGTAGAGCAGGACGCCGCCGGGCTGCAGCGCCTCGATCAGCGCGGGGAACAGCGGCCGGTGCAGGTAATTCGTCACCACGACGCCGGCGAAATGACGGCCGGGCAGCGGCCAGGGCGCGCCGTCCTCCAGATCGGCGCGCACGATCCCGACCGCGCGGTCGGCCGCCAGATCGTCGAGCGCCGAAACGTCGCGGTCGATGCCCACCACGGGGTGGCCCAAGGACAGGAAATGGCGCAGATGGCGGCCCGTGCCGCAGGCGACGTCCAGAACCGGCCCGCCGGCGCGGACCAGGGACGCCCAGCGGACGATCCAGGCGGCGGGCGGGCTTGTCGGGCGGCTCGGGTCGGGGTTCATTTGCGGCTTCCAGCGCCTGGCGAGGACTTGCAAAGCGCCGGCTTCCTCACCAATCTTACGCGCGCAATGCAAACGGTTGCCCGATGATCCTTTACCAACTCTGCTGCAGCAAGGACCATGGCTTCGAAGCCTGGTTCCGCAACAGCGACGCCTTCGACCGGCAGGCGAAGAAGGGCGCCGTGTCGTGTCCGGTCTGCGGCGACACCAAGGTGCGCAAGGCCATCATGGCGCCGCGCATCGCCAAGGGCGCCGGCAAGAAAGCGGAACGGCCCGCCGCCGCTTCCCAGCCGCCCGCCGCCGGCAGCCACGTCATGGCGCCGCAGATGCGCCAGGCGCTGCAGGAATTGCGCAAGCAGATCGAATCGAATTGCGACTATGTCGGCGACCAGTTCGCCGAGGAAGCGCGCAAGATCCATTACGGCGAGACCGAGGAGCGCGGCATCTACGGCGAAGCCACCGACGCCGAAGCCGAGGCGCTGCAGGAAGAAGGCATCGAGGTCGGCCGCGTTCCCTGGCTGCCGCGGACGAATTAGCCGGCCGTCCTCGCAACGGTTCAACCTCCCCAAGACCTCATGCTGAGCCCGTCGAAGCATGAACTACACGAAAGATCGCCTGTGCCCCCTCATGCTTCGACGGGCTCAGCATGAGGACTTTATGATGCGGGTTGCGCCATGCGCATCGCCTTGATGCGTGCGGACCGCTGGCGCGTGGTTGCGCGTCTCTGCACAATTGCAGCCGCATGAGCGAGGCGGCTTTACCATCACCGACCGTGCGCCCGCTGGACGTGGCGCGCGTCTTCGCCTGCGTCGCCTTCGCCTTCGTCATCTCCATGTTCTATCGCGGCGCCAACGGCGTCATCGCGCCGGAGCTGATGGCCGAACTGGCGATGGATCCCTCGACCATGGGCTTCGTCACCGGCGTCTTCTTCCTCTTCTTCGCCGCGGCGCAGATTCCGGTCGGCATGGCGCTGGACCGGTTCGGGCCGCGCAAGGTCATCGCCAGCCTGTCGCTGGTCGCCGTCGCCGGCGCCGTCGTCTTCGCCGTTTCCGGCGACTGGATCGGCCTGTCGATCGGCCGCGCGCTGCTGGGGCTGGGGTGCGCCGCGACGCTGATGGGCTCGATCGTCACGCTCTCGCGCTGGGTTTCCAACCGCAATCTCGGCGCCATGGTCGCCCTGCTCAGCGCCCTAGGCGCGGTCGGCGCGCTGCTCTCGACCGCGCCCTTCGCCTGGGTGGTGGAGCAGATCGGCTGGCGCGACGCCTTCTTCGTCCTGGCGGCGGCGACGCTGGCCATGGCCGGGTTGGTGCTGAGCGGCGTGCGCGACCAGCCCGGCGGCCTGCCGCTGCCCAGCGGCGGGGAATCGCTGCGCGAGGTGCTGCAGGGCGTGCGCGAGGTGCTGCGCCACCCCGCCTTGCCGGGCTTCGCCGCCATCCAGCTCGTGGCCTATCCCACGGTGCTGACCATCTCGGGCCTGTGGGGCGGGCCGTATCTGAACGACGTCTATCGCCTCGATCCGGTGGCGCGGGGCGACGTGCTGCTGCTGATGACCGGCGTCGGCGCCGTCGGCTCGCTGCTGATCGGCTACGCCGATCGCCGGCTGGGCCGGCGCAAGGCGATCATCGTCGCCTGCGCGCTGTTCTCGCTGCTGTGGCTCGTGGCGCTGGCGATCTTCGGCGCCATGCCGCTATGGCTGACCACCCTGGTGCTGGTGCTGCTGGGGTCGATGAACGGCTACATCTCCATCATCCACACCCAGGTGCGCTCCCAGTTCCCCGAGCGCCTGGCGGGGCGGGGGCTGGCGACGCTGAACACGGCGGTGATGTTCGGCGGCTTCGTCCTGCAACTGCTGACCGGTTTCATCATCGGCCTGTTTCGCGACGCCAGCGGTGCCGCGCCGGTCATCGCCTATCAGGCGATGTTCGCCTTCCTGGCCGTGGTCTTGGGGCTGGGGCTGTCGATCTATGTCCGCAAGGTGCGCGACGATCAGCCGGCATAGAGCGGCTTGGCCGCCACCATCATGTAGTTGACGGCGAGATCCTCGCTCAGCGACCAGCGCTGGCGGACCGGGTCGTAACTGACGCCGGCGGTCCGCAGCACTTTCAGCCCGCCGCCGCGCAGGCCGCGCGCCAGTTCCGAGGGCCGCAGGAATTTGCGCCAGTCATGGGTGCCGCGCGGCAGCCAGCGCAGCACGTACTCCGCGCCCACGATCGCCAGCGCGAAGGCCCGGGCGGTGCGGTTCAGCGTCGCGGCGATCGCCAGCCCGCCGGGCCGGGCCAGCTCGCCGACGCTCTTCAGGAACAGGTCGGGATCGGCCACATGCTCGACCACTTCCATGCTCAGGACCACGTCGAAGCGCTCGCCCTCTCCGACCAGCGCCTCGGCGGTGGTGCAGCGGTAGTCGATGTCGAGCCCGACCTGGCTGGCGTGCAGCTTCGCTACCTCGATGTTGCGCTCGGAAGCGTCGATGCCCACGACCCGCGCCCCCAGCCGCGTCAAGGGCTCGCACAGCAGCCCCCCGCCGCAGCCGATATCCAGCAGCCGTACCCCCTCCAGCGGGCGCAGGCCGCCATCGGGCCGGCCCAGGTGCTGCAGGATCGCATCGCGGATGAAGGCGATGCGGACCGGGTTCAGGACATGCAGCGGCTTGAACTTGCCGGCCGGGTCCCACCATTGCGCCGCCATAGCGGAGAAACGGGCGATTTCGGCGGCATCGACCGTGCCGCCCGCCGCGCCAGAAGTGGATTGTTCCGCCCGTCCACCGGCCATGCCCGAACCCTCGGAGTTTGCTGGGGAAATCGGCTTTGCCCCCTATCCCCTGGCAGGCTTGCCTCGCCCAAGCCCTGCCGCTATCTATACGCGCCTTTTTGCCCGGCCGGCGCAAGGGGTTGCGGGGAAAAATCGCCGCATCGCCGCCGGGCGCAACGCGGGCGGGATCTCGGCGGACATGGCGCGCATCGTACAGAAATTCGGCGGCACTTCGGTGGCGGATATCGAGCGCATCCGCAACGTGGCGCGCCAGGTCAAGGCGGAAACCGACCGCGGCAACGAGGTGGCGGTGGTGGTCTCGGCCATGGCCGGCACCACCAACCAGCTCGTCGACTGGTGCAGCCAGTTCGGCGCCCTGCACGATAGGCGCGAATACGACGTGGTGGTGGCGACCGGCGAGCAGGTGACCATCGGGCTGCTGGCCATGGCGCTGCAGGAGCTGGGGCTGAAGGCGCGCTCGTGGACCGGCTGGCAATTGCCGGTGCGCACCGACGGCGCCCACGCCAAGGCGCGCATCAAGGCGATCGACACGGCCGGCATCGAGGCCGGCTTCGCCCGCGGCGAGGTGGCGGTGGTGCCCGGCTTCCAGGGCCTCTCCGAGGAAGGCCGCGTCACGACCTTGGGGCGGGGCGGTTCGGACACCTCGGCGGTGGCGTTGGCGGCGGCGCTGAAGGCGGATCGCTGCGACATCTACACCGACGTCGACGGCGTCTACACCACCGATCCGCGCATCGTTGCCAAGGCGCGCAAGCTCGATAAGATCACGTACGAGGAAATGCTCGAAATGGCGTCGCTGGGCGCCAAGGTGCTGCAGACGCGCTCCGTCGAGCTGGCGATGAATCACCGGGTGCGGGTGCAGGTGCGGTCCTCCTTCACCGACGCGCCCGGCACCATGGTTGTGGATGAGGATGAGATCGTGGAACAGGCAATCGTCTCCGGCATCGCCTATGCGCGCGACGAAGCGAAGATCACCCTGGCGCAGGTGCCCGACAAGCCCGGCGTGGCGGCCGCCATCTTCGGACCGCTGGCCGACGCCCAGGTCAACGTCGACATGATCGTGCAGAACGTCTCGCGCGACGGCAAGACCACCGACATGACCTTCACCGTGCCTTCGGCCGATCTCGACCGCGCCGTCGCGGTGCTGGAGAAGGCCCGCGCGTCGCTGGGCTTCGCCAGCCTGGAGGCCGATCCGGACGTGGCCAAGATTTCCGTCATCGGCGTGGGCATGCGTTCCCATGCCGGCGTGGCGCAAAGCATGTTCCGCACGCTGGCGGAAAAAGGCATCAACATCGAGGTCATCACCACCTCGGAGATCAAGATCAGCGTGCTGATCGCCGCCGAGTACACCGAACTGGCCGTGCGCGCCCTGCACACGGCCTACGGGCTCGACGCGGCGTAAGGACACGCGCCAGCGGCCGCCTGCGGCCGGAACAGGACGGAAAACCATGGACCGCGCCGGAGCGGAACGCATCCTGGACCAGCTATGGAGCGCCGGCCGTGCGTTCCTCGGCTGCCGCTACGCCATCATGGGCGGCGCCATGTCCTGGGTGTCCGAGCGCCATCTGGTGGCGGCGATCTCCAATGCCGGCGGTTTCGGCGTCATCGCCACCGGCTCGATGTCGCCCGACCTGCTGCGGGCGGAGATCAGGGGCACGCAGGCGCTGACCAAACGGCCCTTCGGCGTCAACCTGATCACCATGCATCCCGATCTCCTGAAGCTGATCGAGGTCTGCATCGAGGAGAAGGTCGGCCATGTGGTGCTGGCCGGCGGCATTCCCTCGGGCGACGCCGTCAAGAAAGTGAAGGATGCCGGCGTTAAGCTGGTCTGCTTCACGCCGGCGGTGGCGTTGGGCAAGCGGCTGGTGCGCATGGGTGCGGACGCGCTGGTGATCGAGGGCATGGAGGCGGGCGGCCATATCGGGCCGGTCTCGACCAGCGTGCTGGCGCAGGAAATCCTGCCGGCGATCCGCGGCGTGCCGGTGTTCGTGGCCGGCGGCATCGGGCGGGGCGAGGCGATCCTCTCCTATCTGGAGATGGGCGCGGCCGGCGTGCAGCTCGGCACCCGCTTCGTCTGCGCCACCGAATCCATCGCCCATGCCAACTTCAAGAAGGCCTTCATCCGGGCAGCGGCGCGCGATGCGGTGCCGACGGTGCAGCTCGATCCGCGCTTTCCGGTGATCCCGGTGCGGGCGCTGGTCAACAAGGGCACCGAACGCTTCCTCGACAAGCAGCGCGAGATGATCGGCCGCTTCGAGCGCGGCGAGATCGAGCTGAAGGCGGCGCAGCTAGAGATCGAGCATTTCTGGGCCGGCGCGCTGCGCCGCGCGGTGATCGACGGCGACGTCGAGAGCGGCTCGATCATGGCCGGCCAGAGCGTCGGCATGGTGATCAGCGAGCAGAGCACGGCGCAGATCATCGCCGAGTTGATCGACCAGGCGCTCGGCGCGCTGGCCTCGCGCGCCCGGGCCGGAGCGGCCTGACCATGGAACGCGCCCCGCAGCTCACCGGCTCGCGGTTGGTGCTGAAACGCCTGCGCGACGTCATGGCGCGGCCGGGCACCGCCCAGCAGCGCCTCAACGAAGTCGTGCGCATCATCGCCGGCGACATGGTGGCCGAAGTGTGCTCGGTCTACGTGCTGCGCGCGGGCGAGGTGCTGGAACTGTTCGCCACCCAGGGCCTCAATCCCTCCGCCGTGCACCGCACCCGGCTGCGGGTCGGCGAGGGCCTGGTCGGCGACATCGCCGCCCACGCCAGGCCGCTCAGCCTGGCCGACGCGCAAAGCCATCCCAATTTCGCCTACCGGCCGGAAACCGGCGAAGAGATCTACCACTCGCTGATGGGCGTGCCGATCTTGCATTCCGGCCGCGTCGTCGGCGTGCTGGTGGTGCAGAACCGCACCCGCCGCCAGTACGACGAGGAAGAGACCGAGACGCTGCAGACCATCGCCATGGTGCTGGCCGAGCTGGTGGCCAATGGCGAGTTGGTCAGCCCCAACGAGGCGCGCCAAATCGACGGCATCGGCCTGCTGCCGCTGCGCATCGAGGGCGTCAAGCTCAACGGCGGGCTGGGCATGGGCATGGCCGTGCTGCACGAGCCGCGCATCGTCATCAAGCGCGTGGTGGCCGAGGACGTCGCCACCGAGCTGCAGCGCTTCAAGGACGGGCTGGCGGGCGTGCAGGACTCCATCGACCTGATGCTGGAATCCTCCGACCTGGCGCAGGGCAGCGAGCATCGCGAGATTCTCGAGACCTTCCGCATGTTCGCCGAGGACCGCGGCTGGGTCGGGCGCATTTCCGAGGCGATCGAGAACGGCCTCACCGCCGAGGCCGCCGTCCAGCGCGTGTTCGACGAGCAGCGCGCCCGCTTCCGCGACGTCACCGATCCCTATCTCAAGGAACGGCTGCACGACCTGGCCGACCTGACCAACCGGCTGCTGCTGCGGCTGACCGGCGAGGACGAGAACCACAACGGCCAGATCCTGCCCGACGACATGGTGGTGGTGGCGCGCAACATGGGGCCGGCGGAGCTGCTCGACTACGACCGCGCCCGCCTGCGCGCGCTGGTGCTGGAGGAGGGCTCGACCAACGCCCATGTCGCCATCGTGGCGCGGGCGCTGGACATTCCGGTGGTCGGCCGCGCCACCGACGTGCTGTCGCGCATCGAGCCGCTCGATCCGCTGGTGGTCGACGGCGACAACGCCCATGTCTTCATCCGCCCGGGCGACGACGTGCAGTTGGCGTTCGCCGAGGGCATGCGCCTGCGCGAGGAGCGGCGGCAGAAATACGCCACCTTGCGCGACCTGCCGGCGCGCACCCTGGACGGCGTCGACGTCGCCCTGCACATCAACGCCGGCCTGCTGATCGACATGCAGCACCTGAAGACCGCGGGCGCCGACGGCGTCGGCCTGTACCGCACCGAAATCCCCTTCATGGTGCGCTCGGAGTTTCCCGACGCCGAGGCGCAGGCGCTGCTCTACGGCCGCATCCTCGACCAGGCCGACGGCAAGCCGGTGATGTTCCGCACGCTCGACGTCGGCGGCGACAAGGTGCTGCCCTATCTCGGCGAGTTCGGCGAGGACAATCCCGCCATGGGCTGGCGCGCCATCCGCATCGGGCTCGACCGTCCCGCCCTGCTGCGCCAGCAGTTGCGGGCGCTGATCGTGGCCGCGCGCGGGCGCGACCTCAGCATCATGTTCCCGATGGTCAGCGCCATCGAGGAGTTCGATGCCGCCCGCCGCGTGCTCGACCTGGAGATCAAGCGGCAGATCGCGCGCGGGCACAAGCGGCCCGGCCGGCTGAAGGTCGGCGTCATGCTCGAGGTGCCGGCGCTGCTCTACCAACTCGACGCGCTGTTCAAGCGCATCGACTTCCTCTCGATCGGCAGCAACGATCTGCTGCAGTTCATGTTCGCCGCCGATCGCGGCAACCCGCGCCTGGCCGAGCGCTACGACGCGCTCTCGCCCGCCGCCCTGCGCCTGTTCGGCGACGTGGCGCGACGGGCGGCCAAGGCCAAGGTGCCGGTCAGCCTGTGCGGCGAAATCGCCGGCAAGCCGCTGGAGGCGATGGCGCTGCTCGGCATCGGCCTGCGCAGCCTGTCGATGAACCCGGTCAGCGTGGCACCGGTCAAGGCCATGGTCCGCAGCCTCGATGTGGGCCGTTTTTCGCGGTTTATGGCCGACCTGCTGGAGCGCGACGGGCGCGGGCTGCGCGAAGTCCTGCGGACCTATGCGGTGGATAATGACATTTTGACATAGGAGTTTGCGTAGCTAGGGCAATTTTGTTAATATTTTCCCTAGGGGTCGGTCGTTAAGGGGTTTTCGGCAAAGGATTATCCGTCAGTTGCGCCGCGGATGGCAGGCAAGGGGCGGATGGGTGTTTGCCGGATCGGAAATTCGTCGCGGCGGCCGCGCTCCATGCGTTTACTTTTCGCCTCCAGAATGGCAAAGCCAGCCGGATTGGAAGAGCGAAAATCCCGTTGCCGCTGCGGCGGCGCGGGCGGCGTTGTGATTGGCGGGGAAACGAGCTGCGGCAGCCACCTTCTATGACGATCGATACCGAGGACGGCGGGAATCGCCACCACCCTTCGAGACATTCCGTCGGCGCCCTGTTGCGCGAGGCGCGCCAATCGCTGGGCCTCGATCTGCCCGATGCGGCGCGGGGCTTGCGCATCCGGCTGGTCTATCTGCAGGGCATCGAGACCGACGACTACGCCCGGCTTCCGGGCAAGACCTACGTGCTGGGCTTCCTGCGCTCCTATGCCGAGTATCTCGGGCTCGACGGCGACGACGTCGTCGCCCGCTACCGCCGCCAGCTCGACGACCGCGACCTGCCGACGCCGAAACTGCACTTCCCCTTGCGCGAGCCCGAAGCGCGCCTGCCGCGCGGCGCGGTCCTGCTGCTGTCGCTGGTGCTGGCGGCCGGCGCCGTCTATGGCGGCGCGCGCTGGCTGAACGACGAAAGCCTGCAGACCGTCGACCGCGTCGCGCCGGTGCCCGAGCGGCTGATCGGCGAAACCCGCCCGGCGCCCAGTTTCCCCGCGCGCAACGATCCGTCCAGCGCCTTCGCGGCGGTGACGCCGCAGCCGACGGAAAGCGGCAGCAGCGCCTCCGTCCTGAGCCAGCCGACACCGATGGAGCCTGCCCCCCAAGTCGCCGCCGCGCCGCCGCCGCCGGTAGCCAGCGAACCGAGCAATGCCGGCGTCGCGCCCGCCATCGAACCGCCACCGGGCAGCCCGCTCGCCGCCGCCGCCGCCGATGCCGCCGCGCGCGTGGCCGCCGTTCCGCCGCCCAAGCCGGCCCGGCCCGAGCCCAACAGGGCCGAGACCGCCAGGCCCGAACCGCCCAAGCCGACCCCGCAACAGCAGACCCAGACTCTCAACCAGGCGCAGGCCGTCCAGCCCGTGCCGCCGCAGACCCAGCTCGCCGCCCTGCCGCCGGCGCCGGCGCCCAAGCCGCGCGACATCGTGGTGGTCGCCCGCGTCGATAGCTGGATCGAGGTGCGCGACGGCAACAACCAGCCGCTGGCCTCCCTGCTGCTGCGGGTGGGCGATTCCTACCGCGTGCCCGAAGGCGCCAATTACCGCCTGGTGACCGGCGACGTGCGCGGCCTGGAAGTGCGGGTCGACGGCGTGGCCGTGCGCCAGCGCGGCGCCGACGACAACAAGCCGCACCGCGTCCTGAGCCTCGACGCCGACCGGCTGCACAGCGGCAACGCCGTCGCCGACTGATTTTCCGGGGTTTTCCGCCATTTCGCCGCGCCGGCTTGACCGGCCGGCATCGCCGCCCGATCTGTAGAACTGGGCTGCCGTCATGACTTGGCCACAGGACCGGCGCTATGATCGGCGCCGGAGCCAGCAATGAGCATCAGACCCTATCGCGACATCCACCGCCGCCAGTCGCGGCGCATCATGGTCGGCAGCGTGCCGGTGGGCGGCGACGCGCCGATCACGGTGCAGACCATGACCAACACGCTGACGGCGGACGCCGCGGCGACCATCGAGCAGATCCGCCAGGCGACCGAGGCCGGCGCCGACATCGTGCGCGTTTCCTGTCCCGACGAGGCCTCGACGGCGGCGCTGCCGGCGATCGTCAGGGCGTCGAGCGTGCCGATCGTGGCCGACATCCATTTCCACTACAGACGCGGCATCGAGGCGGCCAAGGCGGGCGCGGCCTGCCTGCGCATCAACCCGGGCAATATCGGCAGCGCGGAGCGGGTGCGCGAGGTGGTGCAGGCCGCCCGCGACCACGGCTGCTCCATGCGCATCGGGGTGAATGCCGGCTCGCTGGAAAAGGAGCTGCTGGAGAAATACGGCGAGCCCTGTCCCGAGGCGATGGTGGAAAGCGCGCTGAACCACGCGCGCATCCTGGAGGACCACGATTTCCGCGAGTTCAAGATCAGTGTGAAGGCCTCCGACGTGTTCCTGGCCGTCGCCGCCTACCAGCAACTCGCCGAGGCCTGCGACTATCCGCTGCATGTCGGGATCACCGAGGCCGGCGGCCTGCGCACCGGCACGGTGAAGTCGTCGGTGGGACTGGGCATGCTGCTGTGGTCGGGCATCGGCGACACGATCCGCGTCTCGCTGTCGGCCGATCCGGTCGAGGAGGTCAAGGTCGGGTTCGATCTGCTGAAGTCGCTGAACCTGCGCCATCGCGGCGTCAACATCATTTCCTGCCCGTCCTGCGCCCGCCAGCAGTTCGACGTCATCCGGACGGTCGAGGCGCTGGAGAAGCGGGTGGCGCACATCACCACGCCGATGACGGTATCGGTGATCGGCTGCGTGGTGAACGGACCGGGCGAGGCGCGCGAGACCGATATCGGCTTCACCGGCGGCGGCAACAGCACGCACCAGGTCTATGTCGCCGGCGTGCCGCACCACCGGCTGAAGCAGGCCGACATCGTCGAGCACCTGGCCGAGATGATCGAGAAGAAGGCGGCCGAGATCGAGGCGGCCAAGGCCAAGGCGGCGGCTGAGTAGCGCCGGTTCGTTGACAGAAATGGCCTCGCGGCGTAGGTAAACGCCCTGTTTGCGGCGGTTTTGCCGCTTTTCTCCTGATCTCTGGCTTATCGTTCCATGAGCGACACTTCCCCACGCCTGCAACCGGTTCGCGGCACGCATGACCTGCTGGGCGAGGGCTTCCGCCGCCATCAGGCCGTGGTCGAGACCGCGCGCGCGGTCGCCGGGCGCTACGGCTTCGAGGAGATCGTCACGCCGATCTTCGAGTTCACCGAGGTGTTCAAGCGCACCCTGGGCGACACGTCCGACGTGGTGACCAAGGAGATGTATTCCTTCGAGGATCGCGGCGGCGACAGCATCACGCTGCGGCCCGAGGGCACGGCGGGGGTGGTGCGGGCGCTGATCTCGGGCGGGCTGACGCAGGAACTGCCGCTGAAGTTCTTCTACGCCGGCCCGATGTTCCGCTACGAGCGGCCGCAGAAGGGCCGCCAGCGCCAGTTCCACCAGATCGGCGTGGAGCTCTTGGGCGTGCCCGAACCGCAGGCCGATATCGAGGTCATCGCCTGCGGCCAGCACATTCTCGAGGCGCTGGGCGTGGCCAAGGACACGACGCTGGAGATCAACACGCTGGGCGACGCGGAAAGCCGCAAGGCCTATCGCGCGGCGCTGGTGGCCTATTTCTCCGCGCACAAGGAGAAGCTGTCCGCCGACAGCGCCCTGCGGCTGGAACGCAATCCCATGCGCATCCTCGATTCCAAGGAGCCGGGCGATCGGGCGCTGATCGCCGACGCGCCGCGCTTTTCCGACTATCTCAACCAGGCCTCGCGCGATTTCTTCGCCCGCGTGCGCGAGGGGCTGGAGGCGCTGGGGATCGGGTACGCGCTGAACGAGCGGCTGGTGCGCGGGCTGGACTATTACTGCCACACCGCCTTCGAGTTCACGACCACAGCGCTCGGCGCGCAGGGCACGGTGATGGGCGGCGGCCGCTACGACGGGCTGGTCGAGATCATGGGCGGCCCGGCCATTGCCGGCATCGGCTGGGGCGCGGGCATCGAGCGGCTGGCGCTGCTGCTGGTCAAGGCGCCCGAACCGCCCCGTCCGCTGGCCATCATTCCCGGCGGCGCCGGCGGCGAGCGCCAGGCGCTGGTGCTGGCGCACCGGCTGCGCCAGGCCGGCCATGCCGTCGACCTGTTCTATCGCGGCAATGTCGGGCGGCGCATGAAGCGGGCCAACAAGGTCAATGCCCGCTTCGCCGTCATCCTGGGCGAGGAGGAATTGGCGCGGCAGGCGGCGGCGGTGCGCGATCTGGATTCCGGCACGCAGGAAGAAGTGGCGCTCGAGCGGCTGGCCAACTATCTGAAGTCCCGGCTCTCCTAAACCGGTTCGGGGATCTTCCGTTGGACGCGCTGCACGAAAAGCTCGACCAGGTCGTCGCCCGCCACGACGAGCTGCAGCGCGAATTGTCGCTGGGCAGCCTCGACGCGGCGCGCTTTGCGCAATATTCCAAGGAATATTCCGAGATCACGCCGCTGGTCGAGGCCATCCAGACGCTGCGCAAGGCCGAGCAGGAAGCCGCCGATCTGGAGGCGATGCTGGAAGATGCCGCCACCGATGCCGAGATGCGGGCCATGGCCGAACAGGAGCAGGCGGCGCTGAAGCCGCTTCTGGCGGAATTGCAGCATCAGGTGAAGCTGCTGCTGCTGCCCAGGGACGAGGCCGACGACAAGAACGCCATCCTCGAAGTGCGCGCCGGCACCGGCGGCGAGGAGGCCGCATTGTTCGCCTCCGACCTGTTCCGCATGTACCAGCGCTATGCCGATCTGCGCGGCTGGAAGTTCGAGATCCTGCACATCTCCGATACCGGCCTGGGCGGCTACAAGGACGCTGCCGCCTCGATCTCCGGCAAGGGCGTGTTCGCGCGGCTGAAGTTCGAATCGGGCGTGCATCGCGTGCAGCGCGTGCCTGCCACGGAAGCCTCGGGCCGCATCCATACCTCGGCGGCGACGGTGGCGGTGCTGCCGGAAGCCGAGGAGGTCGACGTCAGGATCGACGACAAGGACCTGCGCATCGACGTGTTCCGCTCCTCCGGGCCAGGCGGCCAGTCGGTCAACACCACCGACAGCGCGGTGCGCATCACCCATCTGCCGACCGGCATCGTGGTGTCGCAGCAGGACGAGAAGTCGCAGCACAAGAACAAGGCCAAGGCGATGAAGGTGCTGCGCGCCCGGCTCTACGAGGCCGAGCGCCAGCGCCAGGACGCCGAACGCTCGGCCAACCGGCGCAGCCAGGTCGGCAGCGGCGACCGCTCCGAGCGCATCCGCACCTACAATTTCCCGCAGAACCGCGTCACCGACCATCGCATCAACCTGACGCTCTACAAGCTCGACCAGATGATCGACGGCCAGGGACTGGACGAGATGATCGAGGCGCTGATCGCGCACGACCAGGCGGCGCGGTTGGCCGAGGTCAGCTAGGCCGTGGCCGACGCCGGCATCAGCCTGCGTCAGGCGATCGCCGAGACGGCGCAGCGGCTGCAGGCTTGCGGCATCGAGCGGCCGCGCCCCGAGGCGCGGCTGCTGGCGGCCAAGGCGCTGGCGACGACGATCGAGAAGATCGTTGCCGACGACGCCCGGATTCTCGCTCCGGCGGAGCTGCAGGCGCTGCGGCGGCTGGCGGCGCTGCGGGCCGAACGCCGGCCGATGGCGCAGATCCTGGGCCAGCGCGAATTCTTCGGCCGCCGCTTCGAGGTCACGCCCGACGTGCTGACGCCGCGGCCCGACAGCGAGACCATGATCGAGGCGGTGCTGGCGCAGATCGCGGACCGCGACGCGCCGATGCGCGTGCTGGAGTTGGGCGTGGGCAGCGGCTGCCTGTTGCTGACGCTGCTGGCGGAGCTGAAGCGGGCGCGCGGGTTGGGCATCGATGTCAGCGGCGAAGCCCTGGCCGTGGCGGGCCGCAATGCGGCGGCCCTCGGCCTGTCGCCACGATGCGAACTGGTCCAGGGCGACTGGTCGCAGCCGGTTTGCGGCGGCTTCGACCTGCTGCTGAGCAATCCGCCCTATATCCCCAGCGCCGAGCTGGCCGGGCTGCAGCCCGAGGTGGCGCGGCACGAGCCGCGGCTGGCGCTGGATGGCGGGGTGGACGGGCTGGTCTTCCATCGCCGCCTTGCCGAGGACGGCCGGCGGCTGCTGGTGCCGGGCGGGCTGCTGGCGGTGGAGATCGGGGCCGGCCAGGGCGATGCGGTGGCCGGGCTGCTGCAGGAGGCCGGCCTGGCGATCCGCGAACGCCGGCATGATCTGGCCGGATTGGAGCGTTGCATTTTGGCCCGGAAGCCCTAGATAGGTGAAATCCCTTGGAAAAAACCAGTTGGCAGAACCCGGCCGGAAGTTTAGGTTGTAATGAGCGGGCTGGGGAGCCCGGGGCTGAAATCCTTGGGGGAGATCGGCCACACGATCCAGAGAACATTGCTGGAGGATCATGCCGGAGCAGCCGCTTTGCTGCCCGCATGCGAATAAGGCCTTGATAGGGCATCACTTTTTGACAAGAAATCGATGAGACCGAACAACAACCCGCGGCGCCAGCGCGGCCGCAACGGTGGTGGCGGCCATGGCGGCGGCCACAAGGGCGGCGGCAAGCCGCAACGCAATCAGACCTACGACAGCAACGGTCCCGACGTCCGGGTGCGCGGCAACGCGCACCAGATCTTCGAGAAGTACCAGGTGCTAGCGCGGGAAGCGGCGGCGGCCGGCGATCGCATCGCCGCCGAGTCCTACTACCAGCACGCCGAGCACTATCTGCGCCTGATCAACGCCGCCGGCGGCTTCCAGCAGCAGCGCGGGCCGGCCTGGAACGACGGCGAGACCTTCGAGGAAGGCGACAATCGCGGCGGCGATGGCCGTGGCGAGCAGCGCCAGCAAGAAGGCCGCGGCCATGGCGGCGCCAACGGCTATAACGGCCGCGAGGAGCGCGGCTACCAGGGCCGCGAGCAGAACGGCGTCGATCCCGAGGGCGACCAGCCCGACCTGCCGGTCGCCGCCTTCCCGCAGAACGAGAACAGCTAGGACTGATTCCGCCGGCTATCCGGCTTGCGCCACGACGGCGTCGCCGACCGCGATCGTGCCGTCGCTGACGGGACGCGCATAGACGCCCATGTCGGTATGCGCGAAGCCGCTGCGCAAGGCGGCCAGCACGCTGAGATCGCGTTCGCCGGTCCGTGGATTGACCTCGGTCGCCGCGCAGCGGCCGATACGCTCTTCGACCTTGAAGCGCACGCCGCCGATGGCGATCTCCTTGCCGATCCAGCGCAATTCCTCCCACGGCGCCGACCCTGCGAGATAGAAATTGGCGCGGAACCGCACCGGATCGACGGTCGCCTGGGTCACCCGTTCCAGGTCGCGGATCGAGGGCAGGCCGATGATCGACACGTAAGGGTCGGGCACGTCGGAGAACCACAGGCCCGGGGCGCCGGCCAGATGCGCCCGCCCGCGCGCCTCCTCGCCCATGAAGGCGGCCAGGAACTGCTCGATCACCGCCCGCCCGGCGGTCTCGGCCAGGCAGCCGCGCACCACCTCCCGCCCGTCGCGTTCGATGCTCAGGGTTTCGCTGGCTTCGTCGTAATGGCTGACCAGTTTCGCCAGCCGCGCGTTGCGCACCAGCGCCAGGAACGACGCCTTGGGCTGCCAGTGCGGCTCGGCCGGGTCGTAGCGCGAGGCGCCGTGCGCGATGGCGTAGCGCCGGTCGTGCGGCAGCGGCCGGTCGGCCGCGACCTCGACCTGGGTCAGGGCCTGGGCCGACAGGCTCTTGACGGGGTAGCGATAGAGGGCGGCGACCGTAATGCTCATGATTGCGATCAAAGCCCGGAACTCCCTGTTCGGGCAATGATTTTGCCTGTCGTCAGCCTTGCAGCGAATGCAGGCGAAACCATATAGGCCACAGAGGATGCCTTCGGGGTCCGCCTGCTTCGCCCGCCGGTTTCGGGGGCTCACGAGAAGGGGTTTTTCATGAATCTGGAAGTCTATACCGAACGTTCGCGCGGTTTCCTGCAGTCCGCCCAGATGCTGGCGCTGCGGTCGGGCCACCAGCGCCTCACCACCGAACACCTGCTGAAAGTCCTGCTCGACGACAAGGAAGGCCTGTGCGCCAACCTGATCAAGGCCGCCGGCGGCGATCCGTCGCGGGCGCTGCAGGGCGTCGAGGCCGAACTGGCGCGCCTGCCCAAGGTCGAGGGCGGCGGTGCGGGCCAGGTCTACATGGCGCCGGAAACCGCCAAGGCGCTGGAGAACGCCGAGAAGATCGCCGACAAGGCCGGCGACAAGTTCGTCACCGTCGAGCGGCTGCTGCTGGCCCTGACCATGGCGTCGGGCACGCCGGCGGCGCGCATCCTGGCCGATGCCGGCGTCAAGCCGCAGGGGCTGAACGCGGCCATCAACGATCTGCGCAAGGGCCGCACCGCCGATACCGAATCGGCCGAGGGCGCCTATGACGCGCTGAAGCGCTATGCGCGCGACCTCACCGAGGCGGCGCGCGAGGGCAAGCTCGATCCGGTGATCGGCCGCGACGAGGAAATCCGCCGCACCATCCAGGTGCTGTCGCGCCGCACCAAGAACAACCCGGTGCTGATCGGCGAGCCCGGCGTCGGCAAGACCGCCATCGCCGAGGGCTTGGCGCTGCGCATCGTCAACAACGACGTGCCCGAATCGCTGCGCGACAAGCGCCTGATGGCGCTCGATCTCGGCGCCATGATCGCCGGCGCCAAGTTCCGCGGCGAGTTCGAGGAGCGGCTGAAGGCGGTGATGGCCGAGATCGCCGCCTCGGACGGCGAGATCATCCTGTTCATCGACGAGCTGCACACGCTGGTGGGGGCGGGCAAGGCCGACGGGGCGATGGACGCGTCCAACCTGCTGAAGCCGGCCCTGGCGCGCGGCGAGCTGCACTGCGTCGGCGCCACCACGCTGGACGAGTACCGCAAGCATATCGAGAAGGATGCCGCCCTGGCGCGGCGCTTCCAGCCGGTGTTCATCGCCGAGCCCACGGTCGAGGACACGATCTCGATCCTGCGCGGGCTGAAGGAGAAATACGAGTTGCATCACGGCGTACGCGTCACCGACGCCGCCATCGTGGCCGCCGCCACCCTCTCCAACCGCTACATCACCGACCGCTTCCTGCCCGACAAGGCCATCGACCTGGTGGACGAGGCCGCCTCGCGGCTGCGCATGGAGGTCGATTCCAAGCCGGAGGAGATCGACGAGCTCGACCGGCGCATCATGCAGCTCAAGATCGAGCGCGAGGCGCTGAAGAAGGAGAACGACCAGGCCTCGCGCGACCGGCTGGGCAAGCTGGAGAAGGAGCTGGCCGATCTGGAGGAGAAATCCGGCGCGCTGACCTCGACCTGGATGGCGGAGAAGGAGAAGCTGGCGCAGGCGCAGAAGATCAAGGAGCAGCTCGAGAAGGCGCGCTCCGACCTGGAGATCGCCCAGCGCAACGGCGATCTGGGCAAGGCCGGCGAACTGCGCTACGGCGTGATTCCCGAGCTGGAGCGCAAGCTGGCCGAGGCCGAGAAGGCCGAAGCCCATGCCATGCTGAAGGAGGAGGTCACCGAATCCGACATCGCGGGCGTGGTCTCGCGCTGGACCGGCATTCCGGTCGACCGCATGCTGGAGGGCCAGCGCGAGAAGCTGCTGCAGATGGAGACCAACCTGCACCGGCGCGTGGTCGGCCAGGACCAGGCGATCAAGGCGGTGTCCAACGCCGTGCGGCGGGCGCGGGCGGGCCTGCAGGACCCCAACCGGCCGATCGGCTCGTTCCTGTTCCTGGGCCCGACCGGCGTGGGCAAGACCGAGCTGACCAAGGCGCTGGCCGAGTTCCTGTTCGACGACGACAGCGCCATGATCCGCATCGACATGTCGGAATACATGGAGAAGCATTCAGTCGCCCGCCTGATCGGCGCGCCGCCGGGCTATGTCGGCTACGAGGAGGGCGGCAGCCTGACCGAGGCGGTGCGGCGGCGGCCCTACCAGGTGATCCTGTTCGACGAGGTCGAGAAGGCGCATCCGGACGTGTTCAACGTGCTGCTGCAAGTGCTGGACGACGGCCGCCTGACCGACGGCCAGGGCCGCACGGTCGATTTCCGCAACACGCTGATCGTGCTGACCTCCAATTTGGGCAGCGAATACTTGGCGTCGCTGCCGGAGGGGGCGTCGGTCGCTTCCGTGCGCGAGCAGGTGATGGACGTCGTGCGCAAGAGCTTCCGGCCGGAGTTCCTGAACCGGCTGGACGAGATCCTGCTGTTCAACCGGCTGAGCCGCGAGCAGATGACCGGCATCGTCGACATCCAGCTCGCCCGCCTGCGCAAGCTGCTGGAAGAGCGCAAGATCGAGCTGAAGATCGACGACAAGGCCATGACCTGGCTGGCCAATCGCGGCTACGACCCGGTCTATGGCGCCCGGCCGCTGAAGCGGGTGATCCAGCGCGAGCTGCAGAACCCGCTGGCCACCATGCTGCTGGACGGCAGCGTGCATGACGGGCAGGCCGTCGATGTGAGCGTGCGCGACGGCAAGCTGGCGATCGCCGGCCACGTCTTCGAGGAAGAAGCCGCCTAAGGACGGTCGCAAAGCTTCTGCCGCCATTGCCAGCCGGGGTCCGCTTCGGCAGCATGGCGGCATGAGCGCGATCTCGCAGTCCGCCGGTTCCACGCCTGAATTGGCGCGGGCGATGGAAGGCGCCGCCGAGGCCTTCGCGCGCGGCGATCTGCCGGAGGCGGAGCGGCGCTATCGCGCCGCGCTGGCGCTGGCTCCCGCCCATGGCGGCGCCTGGCAGGGACTGGCCGAAGTGCTTGCCGCGCGCGGTGCGGCCTCCGAAGCGGCAGCGGCGCGCGCCAAGGCGAACGAAGCGGCGGTGATTCTGGCCGCGACCACCGCCACGGCGCTGCTGGGCACCGCCATGGCAGCGCGCGCGCCGGCCATCCTGCGCCAGGCGCTGCAGACGCATCCCGCGGTGGCCGTCGGCCATCGCGCGCTGTGCGAGGTGCTGCGCCGCATGGGCGATCTGGCCGGCGCGCTCGAAGCGGCCCGGCGATGTCTCGAACTCGACCCGGGCGACGGCCGCGCGGCGCGGCTGGCGGCCTCGCTGCAAGGCCGGCGGTTGCCGACGCCGCGGGATCTCGCCGCGCCGGCGCCGCTGTGGATCGTCGACGATTTCCTGCCCGCCGCCCTGCACGCGGAGGTTCTGCGTTTCGCCCTGGCCCATCGTCAGGCGCTGCAGCCCGCCGCCACGGTGGGGGCCGCCCAGCCGGACTGGCGTCGCTCGCAGGTCGACCGGACGCCCGATTTCGCCGCGCCGGTGCTGGCGCTGGTGTGCCGCGAGGCGGAAGCGGCCGTTGGGCGCTTCGGTCTGGAGCCGTTCGAGATGGCCTCCCGCGACATCCAGTTCACCGCCCACAACGATGGCGACTACTACAAGGCGCATCGCGACTGGGCGCCGCAGACGACGCACCACCGCCGCCTGACCTTCGTCTACTACCTGCATCGCCAGCCGCGCGGTTTCGCCGGCGGCGGGCTGCGCCTGTTCGACACGCCGCAGGAGGGCGAGGGGTTTTTCGACCAGGCCTACGCCACCGTGCTGCCGCTGGACAATCGGCTGGTCGTCTTCCCCAGCTATGTCTGGCACGAGGTGGAGAAAATCGTCTGCCCCGGCAGGCTCTACGAGGACAGCCGCTTCACGCTGAACGGCTGGCTGGGCGTGGCGCCGACCTGAACCGGATCAGCGGGTGCGGTTGTCCTTGCCGGCGTCGACCAGCTGCTGCGGCCCGCCGCCCAGCGGCATGGCCTGGCGCTTGCGGTCGAACTCGGCGACGAAAGCGCGGAACTTCTCCAGGTCCTTGCCCACGAGCTTGGGTCCGACCGGCATGCTGACATCGGTCGGGTTGACCGGACGGCCGCCCTTGTGGACTTCGTAATGCAAATGCGGGCCGGTCGACATGCCGGTGGTTCCCACGAAGCCGATCACCTCGCCCTGGCGCACGCGATTGCCGACGCGGGCGGCGCGCGAGAAACCCTTCATATGAGCGTAGGCGGTCGAGAAGCTGCTGTTGTGGCGCACCAGCACGTAGTTGCCGTAGCCGCCCTTGACGCCGGCGAACTCGATGGTGCCGTTGCCGGCGGCGTAGATCGGCGTGCCCGAGGGAGCGGCGAAATCGACGCCGGCATGCAGGCGCGAGAAGCCCAGGATGGGATGCGAGCGCATGCCGAAGCGGGAGGAGATCTTGGCGCCGTCGATCGGCGTGCGCAGCAGCGCCTTGACGATGCTCTGCCCGTCGACGCCGTAATAGTCTTCCTCGCCGCTGGGCGGATTGTAGCGGTAGAACGCCATCTTCTTGCCGCGCAGCACCAGCTCGCCGTAGAGCACGCGGCCCTCGCGCGCCAGCCGCCCGTCGGTGGTGTAGAGCCGCTCGAACACGATCTCGAAGCGGTCGTTGGGCTGGATGTCGCGCTGGAAGTCGACGTCGTAGCTGAAGGCCTTGATCAGGTCGTTCAGGATGCTGACCGGCACCCCGGCGGCGACGCCGTTGGCGAACAGCGACTCGTCGATGACGCCGGCATGGCGCGCCACCGTGGTGTTGACGGAGTACTTGATTTCCTCGGCGCCGAACGAACCGCGCTCGGTGCGCCTGACCGCGACGTCGCGCTCGGCTTCCGGGCGCAGCGCCATCTGCAGCAGTTGCGGCGTGTCGCTGGCGCTGATGCCGGGGGCGATGGTGACGGTGATGATCTGGCCGATCTGCAGGCGGCGGGGATTGAAGATCGAGCGCAGCGCCTCGACGGCGCTGGTCGCTTCGGCGACGGGAACGCCGACATCGGTGAGGATCTTCGCCAGCGTGTCGCCGCGGTCGACGCGGAGAACCAGATCGAGCCGGTCGTTGGCGGGCGTCTCCTGGGTCTGGCTGTCGGACTCGACCGCGGCGGCGCGGTCGGCGTTGGCGGCGTCCTGATCGAGGGCGGGCAGCGGCGGCAGCTTGACCGTGGCTTCGCTGCTTGCTGGTGCGGGCAGCGCCGCCGGGCTGGGTGCGGCGGTCTGCGCCGGTCCCTCGGTGCGCGAGGCGCTGGTCGGGCCCTGGAAAAGGGTCAGGGCGACGGCCAGAACGCCGAAGGCTATGCCGCCAATGGCCAGTTCGCGCAGGGTGGGAGCACGGAAAGGCACGAGTTTGCCCAGCAGGGAACCGGGGCGATCCGGGTGCGCCATGCCATGCCTTTCCAGAGCCGGTTGCCGATGGTTGGCAACGATGCGGATGGCGGCGGGAATTGTCAAATGGAAATCGTCAAGCGAATCAAGTGTTTCTGAGGAAAACCTCGGGTAAGGGGGCGGACTTGCAATGGCCGGGGCGGATGCCGATATGGCTGCGTCGGGAACGACGTAAGCGTTTGGAAACGCGAGCGTTATTTTTTCGCAAAACAACGTTTGACAGGGCTTCGAGGGCAAGCGTATAAGGCGCGCCTCCGAAGCGAGCAGCGAACGGATTTTGGCCGGCGAGCCACTTGGCGGCCAAGGTTTTTTGCGGACTT
>JBFXDA010000030.1:0-55010 GCA_050181585.1 Reyranellaceae bacterium | reverse complement strand
ATCCATGCGCGAACATTCGTGGGCTTACTCTCAATGTCCTTATACTTAACACCAAGGTTTTTAATATTGAGATTGGAATTCTCAACGACGGCCCAAACGCTATATTGAGAGACAATTGTATCGTGATGTTCTCCCAATGCTTTCACAATGTCAGCACATGAGTGCCGAGGATGCATCAAGTTTTCTGGCGCTTTGTCTAAGCCCACCAAAATTAAGCTAAGTTTCAAGTTATCGATCGAAGCATTCTCGAAATTGAATGGCAAACGCTGAGGTTGTATCTCAGCAACTGACTTGTGCTGTAGTCCACATAGAGTAATCATTAAAGGGTCAAAGTCGAATTTTTTAAGAACTTCGTGAGGATCACGGCATAGCTTAAAAACAGTTGCTAGGCTCGCTGCAACTGTTTGAGGTTCATGATAAAAGTTCTTCAAAATATCCTGCAATGTACGAACGCAGGTTTTCTCTGTTCCTACATATGCAAGAGCTATCAAACACCATCGACGTACTTTCTCATCGTTCCTGTTAGCGTGAACTATGCCGATAATTGTATTCTCAATTGCAACACGCGCTTCAGGACGAAGAATATATCCGCGCCGGTATTCCTCGGCTAAGAGTTGAAGGGCTTGCTTGATCCGATAGTTATCTGAAGAATCTAGCTGATTCCTTAGATAGCTAACGTAAATAGCGTCTATGAAGCGGTTTCGTGTACGTGAACTTTTCATTTGGGCTCCCCTCGCCCGAGAAAAGCTTTAAAAGAACGATCCTCGACCATGGATCGAAATCGTCAATATTATTAATAAACATAGTTGTATCCAGCCACTCAAGATCGTTTAGCGCGAGGCGTCGCTTAGTAGGTTCAAACCAATCTGGGCAATCGAAATCGACTATCGACAATAAATCATTTGAAGCGCCGTCATCACAAGCCCATACGAACGCTGTTAAACATGCGGATGTCTCAAGCACCATGTTGGTAGGTAAATCGAGGTCGATTTTAATCGCCCGAACACCAGCGTCCACTATGCCCCAATCTCGCAAATTAAAGAGCGTATGATCCCCTACCTCGATGAGGGTCGTGAACCCAATGGTCCTTCTTGCCAAAAAAGAGTCTCGGTCATCCCGGTAGCGACCTAGTCGGAATGATAAGATTTTATTTTCTCGCCTTACACAGACGAAGGAACGAACCAAGATCTGATTGGAACTTTTCTCCTTAATCGGCGCGTATTCGAAGGAGTTTTCTAACGACTCAAGAATTGCCTTGGGCTCGACAATCGTATTCGGTTCAATGAAATTTGCTATCTCAACCGCGGATACGCATAGAACCGGACTGCGCGTAAGTTCTCGAACGCGTCGGCGGGTCGGAATAGGATTCCGAAACTCCTCAGGAACGCGCGTGTCAGTTAGGTACTCCCTCAGGAAGAACACCCCTGGCGCAGTCCTAAAGAACAAGCTGTGGTCTCGATGGGCAACGATATCTTCACTCAAGCGCGCTTGAAGAGTCTTATGCTGCGTTCGCCCATGGAGATGATGGGGAACAAGAGAATTTCGATACGCAGCAGCCAATATTGCGCGTGGACTTAAGGGTCGCTTCTCTAGGCGCAGGATGCTCGCGGCGATTTCGAGGTAAGCGTCCACAACAGCGTCCGAAAGTTACGTTGAAGCGCTTGACCACTATATATCAAGCATAGGTGAAGCAAAGTTTGTATTCCAAAAGCGGCAATATCGTTCATAGCTCCGCTGGGTCGGATTAGTGGCTTTCTTATCGTCCCTTAGCAGCGAGAGTTACTTGATTGTTTTTAAACGAGGAAAGGAAATCAGCATATTTCGGCTGCTACATTACTCCCCATTTGCATTCCCGCCCCCTTTGCCGCATAGGAATGCGCATCAATGCGCATGGGGCTTCCTACGTGACGGGCGACATCGACGATTTCCGCGTGCTGCTGGCCAAGGTTGGCAACGGGCTGGCGCTGGGCCAGGCCGAGGCCGAGCGCGCCTTCGACATCATGATGGGCGGCAACGCCACGCCGGCGCAGATGGGCGCGTTCCTGATGGCGCTGAAGGTGCGCGGCGAGAGCGTCGACGAGATCACCGGCGCCGCCCGCGTCATGCGCGCCAAGGTGCTGAAGGTCGATGCGCCGGCCAACGCCATCGACATCGTCGGCACCGGCGGCGACGCGCACGGCACCTACAACGTCTCTTCCTGCTCCGCCCTGGTGGTGGCCGGTGCGGGCGTGCCGGTGGCCAAGCACGGCAACCGCGCCTTCACCTCCAAGTCGGGCGCCGCCGACGTGCTGTCGGCGCTGGGCGTCAACATCGACGTGCCGGTCGAGACGCTGGAGCGGGCGGTGCGCGAGGCCGGCGTGTGCTTCCTGATGGCGCCCAAGCACCATTCGGCCATGCGCAATGTGGCCGGCCCGCGCGTCGAGCTGGCGCCGACCCGCACCATCTTCAACATCCTGGGCCCGCTCTCCAATCCCGCCCTGGTGCGCCGCCAGCTCGTCGGCGTGTTCGACCGCAGGCTGGTGCGGCCGCTGGCCGAGGTGCTGGGAAGGCTGGGGCTGGAACGGGCGCTGGTGGTGCATGGCGCCGATGGCATGGACGAGATCACCACCACTGGGATCACGCATGCCGCCGAGTTCCGCGACGGGGCGGTGCACGAATTCGACATCGCGCCGGAACAAGCCGGCATCGAGCGCACCGCCATCGAGCGGCTGAAAGGCGGCGATCCGGCGCACAACGCGCAAGCCATCCGCGACGTGCTGAACGGCAAGCCCGGCCCGTTCCGCGACATCGTGCTGATGAATGCCGGCGCCGCCCTGATGGTGGCCGGCCGGGCCGAGAATATCGGCGACGGTGCGGGGCTCGCGGCCCTGGCGATCGACACCGGCGCGGCCAAGCTGGCGCTGGAGAAGCTGATCGCCCTGACCAAGGATGCCGCGCCATGAGCGACGTGCTGACCCGGATCAACGCGGACAAGCGCCGCCACGTCGCGGCGCGCAAGCAAGCGGTGCCGCTGGCGGAGCTGCAAAAGCGCATCGAAAAGGTGACGCCGCCGCGCGGCTTCGCCAAGGCGCTGCGGGCGCAAATCGCCGCCGGCCGCTATGGGCTGATCGCCGAGATCAAGAAGGCCTCGCCCAGCAAGGGGCTGATCCGCGCCGATTTCGATCCGGTGGCGCTGGCGCGCGCCTATAGCCAGGGCGGCGCCACCTGCCTGTCGGTGCTGACCGACGCGCCCTATTTCCAGGGCGCCGACGAATACCTGACGGCGGCGCGCGAGGCCGTGGCGCTGCCGGTGCTGCGCAAGGATTTCATGCTCGAGCCCTATCAGGTGTTCGAGGCCCGCGCGCTGGGCGCCGACTGCATCCTGCTGATCATGGCTTCGCTCGACGACGCCACCGCCACCGAACTGGCCGAGCTGGCGCACAGGCTGGGCATGGACGTGCTGGTCGAGGTGCACGACCGGGCCGAGCTGGACCGGGCGCTTGCCATCCCGGGCGACCTGGTCGGCATCAACAACCGCAACCTGAAAACGCTGAAGGTCGACCTGCAGACCACGGTCGATCTGGCGCCGCTGGTGCCGGAAGACCGGCTGCTGGTGGCGGAGAGCGGGCTGGACAGCCGCGAAGATCTGGCGCGCATGGCCGGGGTCGGGGCGCGCTGCTTCCTGATCGGCGAGAGCTTCATGCGCCAGCCCGATGTCGCCGCCGCCGTGCGCCACCTGATGCAGGCGCCGGAACCGAAGCAGGCCGCCCATGGCTAAACCCCGCCTCACCCATATCGACGCGCAGGGCAATGCCCGCATGGTCGATGTCGGGGACAAGGCGCAGACCAAGCGCGTGGCGATCGCCAGCGGCCGGGTCCATATGGCGCCGGCCACCCTGCGCACCATTGCCGCCGGCACGGCCAAGAAGGGCGACGTGCTGGGCGTGGCGCAGCTTGCCGGCATCATGGCCGCCAAGCAGACCGGCCATCTGATCCCGCTCTGCCATCCGCTGGGGCTGGATTCGGTCGAGGTAGCGCTGACGCTGAACCGCAGGCAAAGCTGCGTGGAGATCACCGCCACCTGCAAGGTGACCGGCCGGACCGGCATCGAAATGGAGGCATTGACCGCGGTCAGCGTTGCCGCCCTGACGGTCTACGACATGGTCAAGGCCATCGACAAGGAAATGACCATCGGCGAGATCATGTTGATCCATAAATCCGGTGGAAAATCAGGTGATTACAGTCGGAAGCGATGATATCGGTTGAAGAAGCGCTGGCTCGCATCGCCGCAAGCTTCACTGCCTTGCCGGCCGAGACCGTGGCGCTGGAACAGGCGGCCGGGCGGGTGCTGGCGGAAGACGCCGTCTCGCGCCTGACCCAGCCGCCGGCCGATCTTTCCGCCATGGACGGTTACGCCATCCGCTTTGCCGACGTTCCCGCGGTGCCGACCACCTTGCGCGTGGTGGGCCAGGCGCCGGCCGGCGGTGCCTATGCCGGCACGCTACAGGCTGGGGAAGCGGTGCGCATCTTCACTGGCGGCCCCGTCCCAGCCGGCGCCGATACCATTGTCATTCAGGAAAATACCAAATTCGATAAGGATTTGGTGACCGTCCTTCAACTGCCGCAGCAAGGCCGGCACATTCGCCGCGCCGGGCTCGACTTCGCGGCCGGGCAAAGCGCAGTGCCGGCCGGAACGTGGCTGACGCCTCGCCACTTGGCCCTGCTGGCGGGCATGAACCTGCCCGAACTGGCCGTCCATCGCCGTCCGCGGATCGGATTGCTCGCCACCGGCAACGAGTTGGTGAGGCTTGGCCAGACGCCCCGGCCGAACCAGATCGTGGCATCCTCCGGCTTCGGCCTGGCGGCCATGATCGAGCGCTGGGGCGGCGAGCCGGTGTCGCTGGGCATCGTGCGCGACGAGATGCCGGCCATCGCCCAGGCGCTGGCGCAGGCCCAGGGCTGCGATCTGCTGGTCACCTTAGGCGGCGCCTCGGTCGGCGACCACGACCTGGTGCAGGACGCGCTGAAGGCGGCCGGAGGGGCGCTGGACTTCTGGAAGATCGCCATGCGCCCGGGCAAGCCGCTGATGTTCGGCCGCATCGGCGCCCTGCCGCTGCTGGGGCTGCCCGGCAATCCGGTGTCGTCGTTGGTCTGCGCGCTGCTGTTCCTGCGCGCCTCGGTGCTGAAAATGACCGGCCGCAGCGATGTCGCCCTGCCCCTGGCCCGGGCCACGGCCGGCGCCGCCCTGGCGGCCAACGACCAGCGCCAGGACTATCTGCGCGCCCGGCTCGAGCGCGACGGCCAGGGCGGGCTGGTCGCCACCGCCTTCAAGACGCAGGACAGCTCCATGCTGTCGCTGCTGGCGCAATCGGGCGCGCTGATCGTGCGCCGGCCGCATGCGCCGGCCGTCGCTGCCGGGGAGCCTGTGGAAATCCTGCTGCTGGACGATACCGGGCTGGACTTCTGATTGCCCGCACGGCGCGAAAATCCGTACGATTCCAACAGGCTGGCCTCCGTCGCCAAATTATTGTTTGACGCCCACCCCGAACCAAACTAGAACATGTGGCCAAGTTGCCTGTTTGTTCCACATGTTGTTGTGGATAAATTTGGAGGGGCTAAGGTGCTGACCCGAAAACAATATGAGTTGCTGATGTTTATCAACAAGCGGCTCAACGAATCGGGCGTGTCGCCTTCCTTCGACGAGATGAAGGAAGCGCTGGATCTGAAGTCCAAGTCCGGCATCCATCGGTTGATCACGTCGCTGGAAGAGCGCGGCTTCCTCAAGCGGCTGGCGCACAAGGCGCGCGCGCTGCAGGTGCTGAAGCTGCCCGACGCGGTCGCCATCTATCCGCAGCAGCCCGTCAGCCTGGAGAGCCGCCGCGGATTGCGCGACGCCGATGGCGGCGGGTTCACGCCGCAGGTGATCAATGGCGGTTTCCGTTCCGGCCTGCCGGGCGCCACGACGGCGCAGGAAGCCTCGGCCATCACCCTGCCCCTTTACGGACGGATCGCGGCCGGCACGCCGATCGAGGCGCTGCGCGACAATTCCACGACCATCGACGTGCCCTTCACCCTGCTGGGCAAGGGCACTCATTACGCGCTGGAAGTGGCCGGCGATTCGATGATCGAGGCCGGCATCCTGGACGGCGACATCGCCCTGATCCGCAACAGCGAGGTGGCCGAGACCGGCGACATCGTGGTGGCGCTGGTGGACGAGCAGGAGGCGACGCTGAAGCGGCTGCGCAAGAAGGGCGCCTCGATCGCGCTCGAGCCGGCCAACCCCGCCTACGAGACCCGCATCTTCGGCCCCGACCGGGTGAAGATCCAGGGCAAGCTGATCGGCCTGTTCCGCCGCTATTAGCGGCGCCTGTCGGCCCCAAGGCAGCTTTGTCCCGCCATCTGTGCTAAGGCGGAACCGCTGTCGAATTCTTCCCGGGCCGACCAATGCCGACCACCAGTCTGAAAGCGCGTCTGCGGGCCTTCGCCCATGCCTGGCCGTGGCCGGGCGCCATTCTCCTGCTCGCCGCGTTCCTGGTCACGTTCCTGTGGTTCCTCACCCTGTTTCTCGAGGACGCCGCGTCCTATCGGGCCGACTGGTTCGAACCGCTGGCCGCCATCGTCGGCGGGCTGGGGGCCTTTCTGGTTGCCGCCGTTCTGATCTTCCGGCGTATCGAAACGGCCGAGATCGAGGCCGGCGACTATCGCCTGGCGCGCGGCCTGGCCACGGCCTACTACTTCAATTTCGTGCGGCTGGTGGTCGGCGCGCTGCGCGATCCGGCCCATCCGCTGCATGCGGCGGCTGCGCAGGAGAAGGTCACGCGCATCGCCGGGCTGGTCGTGGCCGTGCCCGAGAGCTGGGCCGAGTTCGACCCGGAAGCGCATGAAAAGCTGCTGGCGACGCGCTTCGGGCCGTTCGAGGAGGAAGCGCCGGCGGCGGCCCACTCGACCGGCTCCGAACCGGAGTTCACGCTCAAGAAGCTGCTGGTCAGGTTTCCCGACCGGCCGCGCCCCGTCCTGGTGACCCTGGCGCGGCACACCGACACCGGCATCGGCGTACTGCTCGACATTCCCACGGTTCTGGTCGCCATCGCCGATTTCGCGCAGTTCATCGCCGACACGCGATCGGCCGCCGATTCCAGCGACGAGCGCATCGCCGAGGCGCGCCGGGAGATCGTCGCCTCGTCCGAGGCCGAGCAGTTCGGCGAGATCCTGCGCGAATTCGAGAGCGTCATCGCCCAGGCCAGCATCGGCGAGAGTCCCGAGCGTTCGCCCGCGACCTTGCTGCACGTCGTGCCGCTGAAGCGGCTGCGCCGGCGGGCGGACGAACTCGTCGCCTCCTGATCGCGCCGCTATTTCGCCAGCGCCGCGTTCAACAGCCAGCGATGGCCGAAGGGATCGCCGAGCACGGCGAAGCGCGCGCCCCAGAACTCGTCCCGCGGTTCGGTCAGGCCCTGGGCGCCGGCCGCGACGGCGCGCCCGAACGTCGTGTCGACGTCGGCCGGCGATTGCAGGTTGAGCGCGATGGCGACCGGCGGGATCTGCCCGTCCTTCGGCGCCGAGCCGCCGTCGTATTCGACGAACTCGTCGCTGAGAAACAGCGTGCCGCCGCCGATGGCGATGGCCGCGTGCATCAGCCGCTTGCCGTCCTCGGCCGGCAGCCGCATCCGTTCGACGGCGCCGAAGACCCGGCCGTACCAGGCGATCGCCTCGGCCGCGCCGCGAATGGTGAGATAGGGAACGACCGGCGGCGGCCCCTGCTCGCAGGGATCGGCTTGCGTGTCGTGGGCGACGGACATGGGACATTCTCCCGATAATATTTAACTTATAGGTTTAATAGGAAACATCGCCGGCGCCGTCAACCGCGAAGCCTCAGCGCGGCTGTGACCGTTGCGGGCGAAAGCCGCTCCACGGCCGCTCGCCCTGATACTCCCGCACCGTTTCGATGCGAAAACCCGAACGCTCCAGCCAGATCGCATGCGTGCCCCGATCGCGCAGGTCGAAGAAATCGACCAGATCGGCGCTGCGCCGGCAGGCGCGCCGCGCCGGTTCCAGGCTGACGAGCAGGCCGGGCTGGCGGCAATCCTCGGCCAGCGCCTGCAGGGTCATGGCGATGTTCACCTGCCGGCCGTCGCGCCGCAGCACGCAACCCAGCGCGTCGCAGCGCAGCGCGCCATCGGCGCTGGCGGCGCCGGCCGCAGGCCAGGGGGCGCTCGCCTCCTGCCCTGCCCGCCTCGTCCAGGTATCGCGGCGGAACCTGTCGGCATTGGGCTGCGAGAACATCAGGGCGCCGAAGCCGTCGCGCACCGCCACCGTTTCGGCATCCTCCGACACCAGCAGGTCCGGCGGCCGGTGCCAGGCGAACGACAGAAGCGCCACGGCGATCGGCGCCAGGCCCAGCGCGCGCCAGCGCCGCTGCCACAGGCACAGCCAGAGCCCGCCGACGCTCAACAGCGGCAGGGCATAGGCGGGCAAGGCCGGCAGCACGGGCGCGGAGCCCGGCCAGGACGCCACCGTCTGCGCCACCCAGACGATGGCGGAGAGGCCCCAGCGCATCGGCTCCAGCGCCAGTTGCTCCAGCCCCAGCGGCATCAGCAGCATCGCCAGCAAGCCCCAGGGCATCACCCAGAAGCCGGTGATCGGCACCGCCGCCATGTTCGCCACCGTGCCGTAGAGGGCGACGCGGTTGAAATGGTAGAGGCCGAACAGGCCGCTTGCCGTGCCGGCGATCAGGGTGGTGACGACGACGCCGGCGAGATAGAAGCCGGCGCGGCCGAGCGCCGAAGGTTCGATGGCGGGCCGGGCGGCGCGCCATTGCGCCAGTCGCGGCTGCAGCCACTCCCAGGCGGCGATCAGGGCGATGACCGCGGCGAAGGACATGTGGAAGCTGGCGCCGAGCAGGCTCTCCGGCGCGATGATCAGGATCGCCATGGCCGCCAGCGCGACGGTGCGCATGGACAGCGGGTTGCGGTCGAACAGGATGGCCAGCAGCGCCACCGCCGCCATGATGAAGGCGCGCTGGGCGGGAATCGGACTGCCGGCGATCAGGAGATAGAAGAAGGCCCCCAGCAGCGCCAGGCCTGCGGCCCATTTCTTGATCGGATAGCGCAAGGCGACGGGCTCGATCAGCGCCAGCAGCAGGCGGAAGCCGCCCAGCAGCAGCGCCACCACCAGCACCAGGTGCAGGCCGGAGATCGACAGCAGATGCGCCAGGCCCGAATCGCGCATCGCCTCGAGCGCCGGCGCCGGTATGCCGCTTTGCTCGCCGGTCAAGAGCGCGGCCGCCATCGCGCCTTCGGCCGAGCCGTCGACCAGCCGGGCGGTCGCCACCTGGCGCAGCGTCTGGATGGCCTCGCGCCAGCCGCCGGTCCTGGCGTCGGCGACGACCGTCAGCGGCGAAACGGCGTATCCGACGCCGCCCAGGCCGCGAAACCAGGCGTCGCGCTGGAAGTCGTAGGCGCCGGGCGCCACCGGCGGCGATGGCGGCGCCAGGACCGCCCGCAGCGAAACGCGATCGCCGATCGCCACGTCGGCGCCGCCGCGCCGGACGCTGATGCGCACCGCCGCCGGCGGCGGTCCCTGCAGGCGCTCGACGGCGATATCCTTCAGGCGCAAACGGACGCCTTGCGGCAGCGGCTCGATCTCCTCGACGGTTCCCGTCACCAGGGTCGGGCCGATCTCGCGCGCCAGCACCGGGGCGGCGCTCCAGTCGCTGCGCAGCTTGGCGACGGAGAATCCGGCGCTGGCCAGAAGCACGGCGATCAGCAGCGCGCGCGCCGGCTGGTAGCGCCGCAAAAGAACGAGCAGGCCCAGAGCGAGCAGGGCGAGCGCCGGGCCGGGCCATGGTGCGGGTTCGTGCGCCAGCATGAAGTAGAAGCCGACGCCGGCGCCGAATCCGACCGGCAGCCACAGCGCCCATCGCCCCCTCTCCTGCGCCAGATTGTCGGCGAGCCAGCGCCAGGCGCGCGCGGCCTGGCGGCGCAGGCCGCCGGCGTCGAGGGCGCGCAGCAGCAGCCGATTCGCGGCCTTTGACAGGGACGGCTCCGTCACTATGCTACAGCGCCTTCGCGCCGCCCGCGTTGTCTTGCCGTTCAGGAAAGTCCATGGAAGTCGTCACCCGGTTTGCCCCCTCGCCGACGGGGTTTCTCCATATTGGCGGCGCCCGCACGGCGCTGTTCAACTGGCTGTTCTCGCGCCATCACGGCGGACGCTATCTGCTGCGCATCGAGGATACAGACCGGGCGCGTTCCACCAAAGAGGCGATCGACGCCATCCTCGACGGGCTGTCCTGGCTGGGGCTCGACTGGGACGGCGAGCCGGTCCACCAGTTCGCCCGCGCCGCGCGCCATGCCGAGGTGGCGCGGCAGATGCTGGATCGCGGCCAAGCCTATTACTGCTATTCCACGCCGGAAGAGCTCGAGGCGATGCGCCAGAAGGCGCGCGCCGAGGGCCGGCCGATCCGCTACGACGGCACCTGGCGCGACCGCGATCCCGCCGACGCGCCGGCGGGCGTCAAGCCGGTGATCCGCCTGCGCGCGCCGCTCGACGGCGAGACCGTGGTCGAGGATCTGGTGCAGGGCACGGTGACGGTGCAGAACGCGCAGCTCGACGACATGGTGCTGCTGCGCGGCGACGGCACGCCGACCTACATGCTGGCCGTGGTGGTCGACGACCACGACATGGGCATCACCCACGTCATCCGCGGCGACGACCATCTCAACAACACCTTCCGCCAGATCCAGGTCTATCGCGCCATGGGCTGGGACACGCCCCGCTTCGCCCATATCCCGCTGATCCACGGCGCCGACGGCGCTAAGCTCAGCAAACGGCACGGCGCGCTGGGCGTCGACGCCTATCGCGACATGGGCTTCCTGCCCGAGGCGCTGCGCAACTACCTGCTGCGGCTGGGCTGGGGCCATGGCGACGAGGAGATCATCCCGACCGAGAAAGCCATCGAGTGGTTCGACCTGGCCAATGTCGGCCGCGCCGCGTCGCGCTTCGACATGGACAAGCTGACCAATCTCAACGCCCATTACCTGCGCCAGAAGCCGGACGCCGAATTGCTGCCGCTGGTGCTGCCGCGCCTGCAGCAGACGCTGGGTCCGATCGAGGACGATCTGCGCCAGCGCGTGCTGGCCGGCATGAACGGCGTCAAGCAGCGCTCGCGCACCCTGGTCGAACTGGCGGACAATCTGAAATTCTACGCCGTGCGCGGCCCGCTGGCGCCCGATCCCAAGGCCGCCGCCTTGCTGACCCCCTCGGCGAAGGCGCTGCTGGCCGACCTTGCCGGGGCGCTGGAAGCGGTGCCGCAATGGGCGGAGGCGGAACTGGAAGCGGCTGTGAAGAGCTTCGCCGAAAGCCGCGGCGTGAAACTGGGCGCCGTCGCCCAGCCGCTGCGGGCGGCGCTGACCGGCAGCACGGTTTCGCCGGGCATATTCGAGGTTCTCGCCCTTCTGGGGCGGGCAGATTCATTGAGCCGAATCAAGGCCTCGGCCTGAGAAAATCCTGTCTCTGCTGCAATTGCGAATAAGCAATAAACCCACTAAGGTAACGCCAAAATCGCACCAAACCTGCGCTCCGCGACCGCGCAAAGCGTTCCGAAGTGCCGGCCCAATAAGAAAGGAAGACCACGGCCATGAGCACCAACGCCGCTCCAGCTCCAACTGCCGCCGCGCCCGCTTCTGGTGCCAAGAAGGCCATGAAGCTCTCCGATCCGAACACGGGCAAGAGCTGGGACCTGCCGATGATGTCGGGCACGATGGGGCCGGACGTCGTCGACGTGCGCAAGCTCTACGCCGATACCGGCGTGTTCACCTACGACCCGGGCTTCACCTCGACCGCTTCCTGCCAGTCGAAGATCACCTTCATCGACGGCGACGAAGGCATCCTGCTGCATCGCGGCTACGACATCGCCGAACTGGCCGAGAAATCCGACTTCATGGAAGTCGCCTACATCCTGCTCAACGGCGAGCTGCCGAACGAGGCGCAGAAGACCAAGTTCGAGTACGACATCTCCCGCCACACGATGCTGCACGAGCAGATCTCGTTCTTCTATCGCGGCTTCCGGCGGGATGCGCATCCCATGGCGGTGATGTGCGGCGTGGTCGGCGCGCTGTCGGCCTTCTATCACGATTCGCTGGACATCAACGATCCGCACCAGCGCATGGTCGCCTCCTACCGGCTGATCGCCAAGATGCCGACCATCGCGGCCATGGCCTACAAGTACTCGCTGGGACAGCCCTTCATCTACCCGCGCAACGACCTGAAATACGCCGAGAACTTCCTGCACATGATGTTCGCGGTGCCGGCCGAGCCGTACAAGATCAGCCCGGTCCTGGCCCGCGCCATGGACCGCATCCTGATCCTGCACGCCGACCACGAGCAAAACGCCTCGACCTCGACGGTGCGGTTGGCGGGCTCGTCGGGCGCCAACCCCTTCGCCTGCATCGCCGCCGGCATCGCCTCGCTGTGGGGGCCCGCCCATGGCGGCGCCAACGAGGCGGTGCTGAACATGCTCATGCAGATCGGCAACAAGGACAAGATCGGCGAGTTCATCAAGCGGTCGAAGGATCCCAACGACAATTTCCGCCTGATGGGTTTCGGCCATCGCGTGTACAAGAACTACGACCCGCGCGCCAAGGTGATGCAGCAGACCTGCAACGAGGTGCTGGCGGAGCTCGGCGTCAAGGACGATCCGCTGCTGGAGCTGGCCGTCGAGCTCGAGCGCATCGCCCTGCAGGACGACTACTTCGTGCAGAAGAAGCTCTATCCCAACGTCGACTTCTATTCCGGCATCATCTTCCGCGCCATGGGCATTCCGGTCAGCATGTTCACCGTGCTGTTCGCCGTCGCCCGCACGGTCGGCTGGATCTCGCAGTGGACGGAAATGGTCGAGGACCCCTCGCAGAAGATCGGCCGGCCGCGCCAGCTCTACACCGGCTCCGGCAGGCGGCCCTATGTGCCGGTGCAGAAGCGAAAATAGCCCCTCCCCCGGACGGGACGGCAGGAACCGCGGCCCTGGCGCCGCGGTTTTTCTTTGGGGCGGACGCGCCAGCTTTGCCAGGGTCTTCGGGCGGGTCTATGCTGTCGTCGACGCGCCGCATCGCAGAAGCGCGACCACGGGAGACGAAAGTGGCCAGCAGACAGGGTTTCTCGGGCGCCGAGCCGCCCGACCGGAGGCAACCGGCGCATCCCGCAACCCGCCGGGAGCGGCTGGTGCGCATGGCGCCGCCGGCCAACGACAACCGGTTCCACGGGCTGGATGTCGGCCGTCTGCGCTTCACCGGATTGCGGGTGGCGATCGTCGCGGCGATCGCGGCCCTGGCCGTCGCGCTGGCTTCGGCAGCCGGGCTGTTCTGAATTCCCTATTCTTCTAGCTGGCCGCGCCGGTCTGGATCAGCTCGATCTTGTATCCGTCCGGGTCCTCGACGAAGGCGATCACCGTGGTGCCGTGCTGCACCGGCCCCGGCGGGCGCGGGATCTTCACCCCTTCCCGGGCCAGTTGCTCGCAGACCGCGTAGGCGTCCGGCACGCCGATGGCCAGATGGCCGAAGCCGGTGCCCAGCTCGTAGCCCTCGTCCTTGCCCCAGTTGTAGGTCAGTTCGATCACGGCATTGCTGCGCTCGTCGCCGTAGCCGACGAAGGCCAGGGAATACTTACCGGCCGGCACGTCGCGCTGGCGCAGGATTTTCATGCCCATCAGGCGGGTGTAGAAGTCGATCGATTTCTCCAGGTTCTTGACCCGGATCATCGTGTGCAGCATGCGATAGCTCGAGGCGTCGGCGGCGGCGTCCATCGTCGGCAATCCTAGCCGTCGATGATCATGGCGGCGAAGGTCGCCTCCGCCACCAGCTTGCCGTCGACCTTGCACTCGCCGCTGAACTTCCACACCGGCCCGCGATTCTGCTCCTTGCGCACATGCAGCTCGACGCGATCGCCCGGCACCACCGGCTTGCGGAAACGGGCCCGGTCGATCGACATGAAGTAGACCTTCTTGCCTTCGAACTCGGCGCCCAGCGTCTGCACGACCAGCACGGCGGCAGTCTGCGCCATCGATTCGACGATCAGCACGCCGGGCATCACCGGCATGCCGGGAAAGTGGCCTTGGAAAAAGGGCTCGTTGATCGACACGTTCTTGATGCCGACGGCGCTCTCGCCCTTGCGCAACTCGACGACGCGGTCGATCAGCAGAAAGGGGTAGCGATGCGGGATCATTTCCACGATGCGGCTGATATAGACCGTCGCCACGTCGTCCAGTTTCTCGGCAGCCTGGCTCACGATGCCCCACCTAAATGCCTGAATTGACGCAATTTAATGGCCTCGCCCGCCCCCACGGGTGACCCTGCGCTGTGTTTTTGCCCCAGTTGGCATGGAAATTCAATCGCCTCGCTGGGGCCGGCCGCCGGGCCGGCCCTCATTGCAGGGGGGCGGGCAGCTCGACCGCCGCCTGGGGCAGGCGCCGGTTCAGGGCCTCGGCCGCGGGTTCCGTCAGGTCTTCTCCGTCCTGGAGGAAGAGCACGGCCTCGCGGCGCACCACCAGTTCCATGGACCTCTCCCGCGCCAGCTCCTCGATCACCTGCTGCAGGGTGCGGTTGATCTCCGCGCTGGCCCGGTTGAAGGCCTCGTCGATCTGGCGCCGGCGGTTGCGGAAATCGGTCGTGGTGCGGTTGATCTTCTCCTGGAATTCGCGCCGGCTCTCGGCATAGGCGTCGGCCGATACGGAAGGCCGCTGCCGCTCGATGGCTTCCTCTTCGGCCTGCAGGCTGCGCTGCTGGCGGTCGGCCTCGGCCTGGTACTTTTCCTGCTCCGCGTGCATCTGGCGCTGCAGGAACTGCGCCGCCGTCGACCGGCGCAGCACGGCGGAAATGTCGACCAGGCCGACATTGAAGCCGGGAGCTGCCGGGCTCGCCGGCGCCGGCTGCGGGGCCGGCTGCACCGCCGGAGCGGGAGTCCGGGGCTGGCGCCGGTCCGGTTGCTGGGCCGCGGCCGTCAGGGGCACGACCGCCAGCACCGCCGCCGCGACCAGCGCGCGCGTGCGCATCGCACTAGAACCGCGTGCCGAAGCTGAAACGGAAGTTCTCGATCTCGTCGTACGATTCCTTGAGCACGGGAATGGCGTAGTCGACGCGGATGGGGCCGAACGGCGAGAACCATTGCAGTCCCAGCCCGCCCGACACGCGCAGGGCATGCTTGTCCTCGATGTTGTTGCCGCTTTCCTCGGTGTGCCAGGAGGAGCCGGCATCGACGAAGGCCTTGCCGAAAATCCCGAACTCCGGCGGCAGGCCGAGCGGGAAGCTCAGCTCCAGCGACCCGGTGTAATAGTAGCGCCCGCCGAGCGCGTCGTCGGTCCCGGTGTCGCGCGGGCCGGCGCCGCCGACGGCGAAGCCGCGCAGATTGTCGCCGCCGAGGAAGAAGCGGTTGGAAATGCGCAAATCGTCATTGATGGGAAGGATGATCCCCGCTTCCGCCGTTGCCGAAGCGACCACCTGCTCGAAGATCGGATAGTAGTAGGCGCCCTGCACCTTGTTGCGGACGTAGCGCTCGTTGCCGCCCAGGCCGGCGATGTCGATCGAATGCCGCAGGACATAGCCCGAGGTCGGCACCTGCCGGTTGTTGCGCACGTCGTAGGTCAGGACCGAGCCGACTTCCGACGTGAGGCTCTTGCCTTCCTGGTCCTTGATGTAGATCGACGCGCTGTTGTCGACGTTCTCGATGTTGTCCTGGCGCAGCGTGTAGCGCAGATTGTGGCGCGTGTTCTCCGTCAGCGAGTAGCCGGCGCGCAGGGCAAAGCCGATCGACGTCTGGTCGTAGGCCAGATCGTCGTTGTCGGTGCGCTGGATGCGGAAGATATCGAACCCCGCCGACACGTCGCGGTCGAGGAAATAGGGCTCGGTGAAGGACAGGTCGATCTGGGTCGACTGGGTGCCGATCGAGAATCCCAGCCGCAGGTCCTGGCCGCGGCCGAGCAGGTTGCGCTCGCGAATCGACACGTCGCCCAGCAGTCCCGAGGTGGAGGAGAAACCGGCGCCGAAGCTCAGTTCGCCGGTGCTCTGTTCGACCACCGAAACGTCGACGATGGTCTTGTCCGGCGCCGAGCCGGGCTGGTTCGCCACGTCGACCTTTTCGAAGAAGCCCAGGTTGCGCAGGCGCTGCTGCGAGCGCCGCAGCTTGGCCGTATTGAAGGCGTCGCCTTCGACGATGGTGAACTCGCGGCGGATCACCTTGTCGAGCGTGCGGGAATTGCCGGAAATGTTGATGCGCTCGACGTAGACGCGCGGGCCTTCCTGGATCTCGAAGGTCAGGTCGATCGTCAGCTTGTCCTTGTCGCGCCGCACGTTGGGACGGATATCGACGAAGGCGTAGCCCAGGCTGCCGACCGCCTCGGTCAGCCCGGCGATCGTCCTGTCGACTTCCTCGGCGTCGTACCAGTCGCCTTCCCTGACGGTGACCAGCGGCCTGAGCGCGTCGACGTTGAGCTTGTCGAACCGGCTGGTGACGTCGATCTTGCCGAACCTGTAGCGCTCGCCCTCGCTCAGCGTGTAGGTGATGAAGAAAGCGTCGCGATTGGGCGTCAGTTCGGCCACCGCCGACACCACGCGGAAATCGGCATAGCCTTCCGACAGGTAGAAGCGGCGCAGCAATTCGCGGTCGAAATTGACCCGGTCGGGATCGTAGCGGTCGTCCTGCGACAGCACGCGGAACCAGGCCGATTCCTGGGTGCGGATCACGTCGCGCAGTGAGCCGTCGGAAAACTTCTCGTTGCCGATGAAGGTGATGCGCTGGATGCCGGTGAGCTCGCCCTCCTGGATCTCGAACACCAGATCGACGCGGTTCTGCTCGAGCTGGATGATCTTGGGCTCGACCTGGACGGCGAAACGGCCGCTGCGGCGATAGAGCTCGAGCAGGCGCTTGACGTCGGCCTGCACCTTGGCGCGGGTGAACACCACGCGCGGCCGCAACTGCACTTCCTGGCGCAGCGCGTCGTCGTCCAGCCGCCGATTGCCTTCGAAGGCGATGCGATTGATGATCGGGTTTTCCACCACCTTGATGATCAGGTCGTCGTCCTGGCGCGAAAGCGTCACGTCGGCGAACAGGCCGGTGGCGAACAGCGTCTTGAGCGAGGCGTCGAGCTTGGCGGGGTCGAACGGGTCACCGGTGGCGACGGTGAGATAGGAGCGAACGGTATCGGGCTCTACACGGTTGTTGCCCTGCACGACGATGCGCTGGATCACCCCCGTGGTGACGAGACCGCCCGCGGGACGCTGTCCCTGGGCCGATGCAGGGCCGGTCAGGCTGACCAAAAGCAGCACAAATACGCCGGCGATCGCGGTAACGAGCCTGATCACGTTTCCCCCAGAACCGGGTTTACAACAGCTTGGGCTACTGCCCTAATTTTCCTACCAGTTCTGTTACTTTTAGCAACACCAGATCGTTCCAGGTAGCAAAAACTACCAGGCAAAGAACCAAAAAAAGGCCAAATCGCAAAGCGTATTCCTGGGTGCGCAGACTGAGCGGCCGTCCCCGCACCGCTTCGAACAGATAGAACACCAGGTGCCCGCCATCGAGCATGGGAACCGGCAGCAGGTTGAACACGCCCAGCGTGACCGACAGGCCGATCACCAGCATGACAACCGCCTCCCAGCCGATCTGGGACGCCTCGCCCGAAACCTTGGCGATGCGCAGCGGTCCGCCGATCTCGTTGGCCGGACGCAAGCCGAGAACGATCTGCTTGATGACCGTGAAGATCGTCTCGGTCATGAACACGAGCTGCTTGCCGGCATGGCCCAGGGCGCTGACCGGGCCGAGCCGCTGGTGTTCGCTGACGACGGCGTTCTTGAAGCCGAGCTGCCCGATTTCGCGCGTCGTGCCATCGGGCGCGGCGGCGGTGACGCGCCGCGGCGTGGCTTGCAGGCTGACGGTGCTGCCCTGGCGCTCGACCAGCAGGGCCAGGGGCTTCTCGGGACTGGCGACGATGATGTCGCGCAGGGCCAGGAAGCTCGCCACCTCCTCGCCGTCGACCGACAGAATCCTGTCGCCCGGCCGCAGCCCGGCCCCCTCCGCCGGGGTCCCGGTCTCGACCGATCCGATCACCGGCAGGGCGTTGAGGCTGGAGATCCCCAGCTCGCCCAAGCGATGGGCATTGCCGAAACGATCGACATAGTCGCGCACGGCGGGCTTGACCGTCGCGTCGAGCCGGCGGCCGCCGCGCTCGACCGTGACCGGGATGGAAGTCCCCGGGTTGATCTGGGCGATCTGCAGGATGTCCTCGAAACTGTCGATGCCGCGTCCGTCGGCGGCGACGATGCGGTCGCCCGGCTGCAGCCCCGCCGCCGCCGCCGCCCCGTCGGGCGCGACCACGCCGATCACGGGCGGCGTGAACGACCGCCCGACGATCATGAACAGCACCATCAGCGCCACCAGCGCGAAAAGCAGGTTGGCCAGCGGGCCGCCGGCGACGATGGCCATGCGCTGCCAGACGGATTTGGCGTGGAAGCTGAAGCGCCGTTCGTCGGCGCTCAGCGTCGACTGGTCGGCCGGGCCGCTGGCGGCATTGGCGTCGCCGAAGAACTTCACGTAGCCGCCCAGCGGCAGGGCGCTGATGCGCCAGCGCGTGCCGCTCTTGCGGCCGGTCCAGCCGTAAAGCTCCGGCCCGAAGCCAATGGAGAAAACCTCCACCCTGACGCCGCAGCGGCGGGCGATCAGGAAATGCCCCATCTCGTGCACGAACACCAGCAGCGTGATGATCAGCAGGAACATCACGATGTTGTTCAGGATCCAGTCGACGATTTCCATGTCCCTAATCCTGTCGCGAAAACTAGCTCAGCCGCGCAATGATCTCGCCGGCGCGCGAGCGGGCCAGCGAATCGATGGCGAAAACGTCGTCCAGGCTGCGCAGCACGCCGTCGATGCGCGGCTCGGCCGCCAGCCGCGCCAGGGTGTCCTCGACGATGCGCGCAATGTCGAGGAACCCGATGCGCCGCTGCAGGAAGGCCTCGACGGCGACCTCGTTGGCGGCATTGAGCACCGCCGGCACCGAGCCGCCCGCCGCCAGCGCCTCGCGCGCCAGGCGCAGGGCGGGAAAGCGCACCGGATCGGGCGCCTCGAAGGTGAGCGCCGACAGGCGGGAGAAATCGAGCTGCTCGGCCGGCGCCGCCATGCGCTGCGGCCAGGCCAGCGCATAGGCGATCGGGGTACGCATGTCGGGCGAACCGAGCTGCGCCAACACCGAGCCGTCGACATAGCCCACCATCGAATGGATCACCGATTGGGGATGGACGATGATCTCGATGCGCTCGTGCGGCACGGGGAAAAGATGCGCCGCCTCGATCAGCTCCAGCCCCTTGTTCATCAGCGTCGCGGAGTCGACCGAGATCTTCGCGCCCATGTCCCAGTTGGGATGCGCCACCGCCTGCTCGACCGAGGCGGTCGCCATGTCGGCCAGGCTCCAGTTGCGGAACGGGCCGCCCGAGCAGGTCAGCACGATGCGCTGGATGTGCTGCGGCCGGGCGAAATCGAACACCTGGAAAATGGCGGAGTGCTCGCTGTCGACCGGCAGCAGCGTGCCGCCGCTGTCGCGCAGCGTCTGCATCACCAGATCGCCGGCGCAGACCAGGGTCTCCTTGTTGGCCAGCCCCACCACCGCCCCGCGCTGCAACGCCGCCAGGGTCGAAGCCAGCCCCGCCGCGCCGACGATGGCGGCCATCACCCAGTCGGCCGGACGCTGCGCGGCGGCGACGACGGCCTGCGGCCCGGCCGCGGTCTCGATCCGGGTGCCGGCCAGGGCTTCCTTGAGCGCCCGGTAGCGGGATGGCTCGGCCACCACGGCCAGCTTCGGCCGCAAGCGGCGGGCCTGGTCGGCCAGCAATTCGACATTGGTGTTGGCGGTCAGCGCCTCGACGGCGAAGCCGTCGCGCTGGCGCTCGATCAGATCGACCGTGCTGCACCCGACCGAGCCGGTCGATCCCAGAATGCTGATCCGCCGCGGCCGGGCCTGGTCGACGGACGCCGGTTTCACGCCCATGGCATCGCCCCGCCGCCCAGCAGCCGAACCGCGGCCACGAAAACCGCCGCCGCCACCAGACCGTCGATGCGATCGAGGATGCCGCCATGGCCAGGCAGGATCGAGCCGCTGTCTTTCACGCCAAAGTACCTCTTTACCGCGGATTCGGCGATATCGCCGATCTGGGCCACCGGCGCCAGGATCATACTGAAGACCACGGCCGACAGCACATCACTCCCAAGGATTAGGGCCGCAATGAGGCCGCATAGGCCGGCGGCCACGATTCCCCCGCCCAGCCCGGCCCAGGTCTTGCTGGGGCTGATCAGCGGCGCCAGTTTCGGCCCGCCAATGCCCTTGCCGGCGAAATAGGCGCCGGTATCCACCGCCGCGACGGTGGCGAAGAGCCACAGGATGGTCTCCAACCCCCATTTGGCGTCGTGCCGCAGCCACAGCAGCGCGACGACGGGCAGGCCGATATAGACCAGGCCGCCCAGGGCCCAGCCGATGCGCCGCCAGCCGCCGGTCAGGCGCAGCCATTCGCCGAGCGCCACGGCAGCGACGATGCCGACCAGCAGGTCGTACCAGGGAAAACCGCGCCAGGCCGCCAGCCCCGCCACGGCCGCCATGACGACGCCGGAGACGAGGCGCAGGCCGAGCTGCGCGAAACCGCGCTGCCTAGCCGGAGATGGCGCCGTATCGACGTTCACGACGGGCGAAATCGGCCAGGGCCGCTTCCAGATGCGCCTTGCCGAAATCCGGCCACAGCGTATCGACGAACATCAGTTCCGCGTAGGCGGACTGCCAGAGCATGAAGTTGCTGAGCCGCTGCTCGCCGCTGGTGCGGATGACCAGGTCGGGATCGGGCATGTCGGCCGTCATCAGCGCGCGCGACACCGTCTGCTCGTCGATCGAGGCCGGATCGAGCCGCCCCTCGCGCGCTTCCTGCGCCAGGCGGCGGGCGGCGCCCGCGATCTCGGCGCGCGAGCCGTAGTTGATGGCGATGTTGACGAAGATGCGCGAATTGGCGGCGGTGCGGCGCTCCGCCTCGACGATCAGCTCGACGATATCGGCGGCGAGGCCCTCGCGATCGCCCAGCACGTGCAGTCGCGCGCCGTTGCGCTCCAGTTCGCGCAATTCGGTGCGCAGGTAGTGGCGCATCAGGCCCATCAGGTCGGAGACCTCGGCCGCCGGCCGCTTCCAGTTCTCGGAGGAAAACCCGAACAGCGTGAGATACTTGATCCCCAGTTCGCCCGCGCCCCGCACCGTGCGCTTGAGGGCCTCGGCGCCCTGGCGGTGGCCGGCCGTGCGCGGCAGGCCGCGCGCCAGCGCCCACCGGCCGTTGCCGTCCATGATGATGGCAACGTGCAGCGGCGGCGCCGACTCTGCGGCGGGGGAACGCGCTGGCTCCATTTCAGACCTGGGTGATCTCCTGTTCCTTGTGCGCCAGCGCCTCGTCGATCTTCTTGATGTAGCCGTCGGTGAGCTGCTGCACCTTCTCCGAGGTCTTGCGGTGGTCGTCCTGCGACAGGGCGCCGTCCTTCTCCATCTTCTTCAGCATTTCCATGCCGTCGCGGCGCACGTTGCGCACCGCGACCCGCGCCTGCTCGGTGTATTTGTGCGCGATCTTCTTCAGTTCGTTGCGCCGCTCCTCGTTCAGGGCCGGAATCGGCACGCGGACGAGCTGCCCGTCGGCCATCGGGTTGAGGCCCAGCCCGGCCTCGCGGATGGCCTTGTCGACATGCGACACCAGCGCCCGGTCCCACACCTGCACCGTCAGCATGCGCGGCTCGGGCACCGAGATGGTGCCGACCTGCGTCAGCGGCATGGAGCTGCCATAGGCGTCGACATGGATCGGCTCCAGCAGGCTGGCCGAGGCGCGCCCGGTGCGCAGCCCGGAGAACTCCTTCTTCAGCGCGTCCAGCGCGCCGCCCATGCGCTTTTCCAGCGCGGAAAGATCGGGTTGGGCCATTCTTATGCCTCGTCTGTGATGATGGTGAAGCGCCCCTCCCCGCGCATGACCTGCGCGAAGGCGCCCGGATTATGCAGCGAAAACACCACGATCGGTATGCGGTTCTCGCGCGCCAGCGAAATGGCGGAGGCGTCCATCACCTTCAGGTCGCGCGACAGCACGTCCATGTAGGTCAGCCGGTCGTAGCGCTGGGCGGCCTTGTTCTGGCGCGGATCGTCGGAATAGACCCCGTCGACCTGGGTGCCCTTGAGCAGCGCGTCGCAGCCCATCTCGGCGGCGCGCAGGGCGGCGGCGGTGTCGGTGGTGAAGAACGGGTTGCCGGTGCCGGCCGCGAACAGCACGACGCGGCCCTTCTCCATGTGGCGCACGGCGCGGCGGCGGATATAGGGTTCGCACACCGTGGTCATCGGGATGGCCGACAGCACGCGGGTCTGCAGGCCGATGCGCTCCAGCGTGTTCTGCACCGCCAGCGAATTGATCACGGTCGCCAGCATGCCCATGTAGTCGGCGCTGGCGCGGTCCATGCCGGAGGAAGCGCCGGAGACGCCGCGGAAGATGTTGCCACCGCCGATCACGATGCAGACCTGCACGCCCAGCGCGTGGACGGCGCGGATCTCCTCCGCCACCACCGCCAGCATCTGGGGATCGAGGCCGTAATCCCGCTCGCCCATCAGCCCTTCGCCGGACAGCTTCAGCAGGACGCGGCGAAAGACGGGAGCGGCGGACATTTCCTGGTCTCTTGTCCTGGTCTTCTGGCTCGAGGTCTTCTGGCTCGGGCGGTTGGCGCAGCCGCCGAACCGGCGCGGCCCGGCGGCGCGATCTCGATCGAAGGCGGCGCATCATACACCAAGGCGATGCACCCGCCACCCCGCCGGTGTGGCCGAACCGGGCCTTTTCAGGCCCGAAGCTGGGCTGCGACCTCGGCGGCGAAGTCCTCCGATTTCTTCTCGATCCCCTCGCCCAGGGCGAAGCGGACGAAGCCGGCCAGCTTGACCGGCGCGCCGATCTCCTTGGCCGCGTTCTCGACCACCTTGCCGACCTTGGTCTCGCCGTCGACGACGAAAGTCTGCTCGCTCAGCACGACCTCCTCGTAGAACTTGCGCAGACGGCCTTCGACCATCTTGGCGATCACCTCCGGCGGGCGGCCCGAGGCCTTGGCCTGGTCCTCCAGCACGGCCCGCTCGCGCGCCACGGCCGCCGGGTCGAGATCGGCGGTGCTGAGCGACTGCGGGTTGGTGGCGGCGACATGCATGGCGATCTGCTTGCCCAGCGCGGTGAGCCTGGCCGCGTCGCCCGCCGATTCCAGCGCCACCAGCACGCCGATCTTGCCGGCGTTGGGGGCGACGGCGTTGTGGATGTAGCTGGCGACCACGCCTTGCGGCACGGCAAGCTGCTTCACCCGGCGCAGCGACATGTTCTCGCCGATGGTGGCGACCAGGTGCGTCAGCTCGTCCTGCACCGAGCGGCCGGTCTCGGGATAGGCGGCGGCCTGCAGCGCCTCCAGGCTGGCGCCCGACTGCAGCGCCAGCCGCGCCACGGTGCCGGCATAGGCCTGGAACTGGGCGTTGCGGGCCACGAAATCGGTCTCGGCATTGACCTCGACGATGGCGGCCTTGTTGCCCTCGCTGGCGACGGCGACCAGCCCTTCGGCGGCGACGCGGCCGGCCTTCTTGGCGGCGGCCGACAGGCCCTTCTTGCGCAGCCAGTCGATGGCCTGCTCGAGATCGCCGTTGTTCTCGCTCAGCGCCTTCTTGCAGTCCATCATGCCGGCGCCCGACTTCTCGCGCAGTTCCTTGACGAGCGCGGCGGTGATCTCGGCCATGGCAATGGTCCTCTTCCGATAGTGTGTACGTCAGAAAAGCCCGCGCCGGCGGCAGCGGGCGAAAGCGACGCCGCATTCCACGCGGGAACGCGGCGCCGTCGGGCCGATCAGGCGGTGGCGGCTTCCGCCGGCGCTTCCACGGCGGCGACTTCCGGCACCGCTTCGACCGGCGGTTCGGCCTGGGCGCCGAGATCCTGGCCGGAGGAGCCCATCGCCCTCTGGATGCCCTCGAGCACCGATCCGGAGATCAGTTCGAGATAGAGGGAGATGGCGCGGATGGCGTCGTCGTTGCCCGGGACGGGGAAGGAAATGCCTTCCGGATCGGAGTTGCTGTCCAGCACCGCCACGACGGGGATGCCGAGCTTGCGCGCCTCGAGAATGGCGATGTCTTCCTTCACCGTGTCGATGACGAAGAGCATGTCGGGCACGCCGCCCATCTCCTTGATGCCGCCCATGGCGCGCTCGAGCTTGTCGCGCTCGCGGGAGAGCTGCAGCGTTTCCTTCTTGGTCAGGCCGATCAGGTCGCCGCCCAGCTTCTCGTCGAGCTCGCGCAGGCGCTTGATCGAGACCGAGATGGTCTGCCAGTTGGTCAGCATGCCGCCCAGCCAGCGGTGGTTGACGTAGTACTGGCCGCAGCGCTTGGCCGCTTCGGCGACCAGGTCCGATGCCTGGCTCTTGGTGCCGACGAACAGCACGCGGCCGTTCTGCGCCGCCACGTCGCGCACCGCTTCCATGGCGCGATGCAGGAGCGGCACGGTCTTGGTCAGGTCGACGATATGGACCCCGTTGCGCACCCCGAACAGGTACGGCTTCATCTTGGGGTTCCAGCGCCGGGTGTGGTGGCCGAAATGCACGCCCGCTTCCAAGAGCTGGCGCATGGTAAACGACGGCATCGTCATGATGCGTTTGTCCTTTCTCCGGTTGTGCCTCCGCGGGATTGGTCCGGAAGATCCGGACACCGGAACGACCGCCGGGATTTCTCCCCTTTGGTCGCAGACCCGCGTGCGAAGTGGGCGTGTTTGTAAGGGTTCGGGCGGCCCATGGCAAGGGCAAAATGGCCGCTTCCGGACCTCAAGCCCGCAGGATAAGATATTGAATTAAATAGATAATAAATGCCTGCCTTGCGCCTTCTGCCGCCCGAGACCACGCCGGATGCCGCGCGCCTGCTGGCGACCCGCGGCATTCGCGCCTTCGGCGACGGGCTGGCCAGCCTGCTGCTGCCGGTCTATCTGAGCCTGCTGGGCTACGATGCGATCGAAATCGGCGCGCTGGCGACGGTGGCGCTGCTGGGGTCGGCGGCGCTGGTCTGGCTGTCGGGTCTGATCGCCCATCGCCTGGGCATCCGCCGCCTGCTGCTGGTGGCGACCCTGCTGCCCATCGTCACGGGGCTGGGCTTCGCCACCCAGACCGAGTTCTGGCCGCTGCTGCTGATCGCCCTGGTCGGCACGCTGACGCCGACCGCGGGCGACGTCAGCCTGTTCCTGCCGCTGGAGCAGGCCGCCCTGGCCGGGGCGGTGCCGGCCCGCCACCGCACCGCGATCTTCGCCCGCTACAGCATCGCCGGCAGCCTGATGGCCGCCCTGGGCTCGCTGGCCATCGGCCTGCCCGGCTTGGTCGCCGACGGATTCGGCGTCGATGCCGCCCATGCCCTGCGCCTGATGTTCGTTCTCTATGCCGGGCTGGGGCTGGTCTGCGCGGCGCTCTATTCCGGGCTGCAGAAGCCGGTGGCGACGGCCAGCCCGAATCGCGCCCTGGGTCCCTCGCGCGGCATCGTCTATCGCCTGACCGCGCTTTTCGCGGTCGACGCCTTCGGCAGCGGCTTCTACGTGCAGTCGCTGTTCGCGCTGTGGCTGCTGGAGCGTTTCGGCCTGCAGCCGGCGACGGTGGGCGCGATCTTCTTCTGGACCGGGCTCGCCAGCGCCCTCAGCTTCCTCGCCGCCTCCGCTCTGTCGCGGCGCATCGGGCTGATCAACACCATGGTGTTCACCCACATCCCGGCCAATCTCTGCCTGATCGCCCTGCCCTTCGCGCCGACGCTGGAAATCGCCATCGCGCTGATGATCGTCCGCAGCCTGCTGTCGCAGATGGACGTGCCGACCCGCACCTCCTACGTGATGTCGGTGGTGAGCCCGGAGGAGCGCCCCGCGGCGGCCGCCTTCACCAACATTCCCCGCAGCCTGGCGACGGCGATCGCGCCGGTGCTGTCGGGCTGGATGCTGGCGCTCAGCGGTTTCGGCTGGCCGCTGATCATCGGCGGCGCCATCAAGATCGCTTACGATGTCGGCTTGCTGGCGATGTTCCGGAAAACGAAGCCGCCGGAAGAGAGCTAGCCTCCAACCTCCGGCGTATGGACGAATTCGAACTTCAGCCCATCCGGATCGGCAAAGAAGACCGCGTAATAGCCTTCGCGATATTGCGGATAGTCCGCCGGCGGATCAAGGATTGTTGCGCCGATTTCGACCAGCCGGGCATGCAGGAGGTCGACATCGTCGCGCGAGGTGGCGACCCAGGCCAGATGGTGCAGCCCGCAGGCGTAGCGATCATGCTTCCGCTCACCCTTGGCCTGAACGATGGCGACGGACGGACAGCCGTGCGGCTGGCGCAAATCCCAGTCGATCCAGTGCTCGCCGCTTCTGCCGCGGCGATAGCCGAGGAAGCCCAGCACGGCAGCGTAGAACGGTTCTGACCGGCGAAGATCGGAAACGTTGAGATCGATATGGTGAACCCAGCCGCGCATAAGTGCCTCGGCCGAAGGAACGTGCGGAAACCGGTTAGGTTCAGATTTCCTCGACCGCCGCCACGCCGGGCAAATCGGCGAGTTTCTGCCGCACCGAGGGCGGCACGTTGAAGCCGCCGGGCAGCACCACGTCGACGTCCTCTTCTTCAAGTTCGAGCGCCAGCGTGATGCGCCCCTTGCCCCTGAGATTGGCGATCAGCTCGTGCAGCGGCTTGACCGCCTCGCGATCGTTCATCACCACGCGCAGGCCGGCCGGAGTGCTGGACAGCGCCTTGTCGAGATCCTCGATCGCCTGGCCGGTCAGCTTGACCTGGTCGCCGTCCATCCGCGCATCGGCCCGCACCAGCACCGCGCTGCCCGACTGCAGCAGGTCGCGCCGCGACGACAGCAGCTCGGAGAACACCATCACCTCGAACGAGCCGCTCTGGTCGGAAAGCTGCACGAAGGCGAAACGGTTGCCGCGCGCGGAAGTGCGCTCCTGGCGATCCACCACCGTACCGGCCAGCACCACGCGCGCCTGGCCGCCGGTGCCGATCAGGGCCGGTAGTCCGGCCGCCTTCACCACCCCCAGCCGGCCCAGGCTCTTGCCGAAGGACTCCAGCGGGTGGGAAGAGAAGTAGAAGCCCATGGCTTCGAACTCGTTCTGCAGCTTCTCCATGGCGCCCCAGTCGCGCACGGCGGGCAGCTTCGGCTTGGGCGCGGCGGCGGCGCTGCCGAACAGGTTGTTCTGGTTGCTGGCGCGCTCCTCGGCGGCCGCACCGGCCAGCTTGATCAGCATTTCCACGGCCTGGAAGGTCTGGGCGCGGTTGGGATTGAGGCCGTCCAGGGCGCCGGTGCGGATCAGGCTTTCCAGCATGCGCTTGTTGAGCGTCTGGTTGTCCAGCCGCTGCGCCAGGTCGAACAGGTCCTTGTACGGCCCGTTGCGGTCGCGTTCGGCGCACAGCTCCGCCATGGCGGCGCGGCCGACATTGCGCACCGCCGCCAGCGCGTAGCGGATCGCCTGCCGGCCGTCGGACGTGGTTTCGACCGAGAACACCTCGCGCGACTTGTTGATGTCAGGCCCCAGGAGCGGAATGCCCTGGCGCTGCAGCTCGCGGCGGAACACTGAGAGCTTGTCGGTGTTGCCCATGTCGAGCGTCATCGAGGCGGCGAAGAATTCGACCGGGTAGTTGGCCTTCAGATAGGCGGTCTGGTAGGCCACCATGGCGTAGGGCGCCGAGTGGCACTTGTTGAAGCCGTAGCCGGCGAACTTGTTGACGCGCTCGAAGATCGTCGCCGCCTGCGCCGGCGCCACTTTGCGCTCGACCGCGCCGTCGATGAAGGCGGCGCGCTGGGCGTCCATCTCGGACTGGATCTTCTTGCCCATGGCGCGGCGCAGCAGGTCGGCGCCGCCCAGGCTATAGCCCGACAGCACCTGGGCGATCTGCATCACCTGCTCCTGGTAGACCATGACGCCAAACGTCTCCTCCAGGATCGGCTTCAGGCTGGCGTGCAGATAGTCCGGCTCTTCCTCGCCGTTCTTGACGGCGATGTATTTGGGGATGTCGTCCATCGGGCCCGGCCGGTAGAGCGCCACCAGCGCGATGACGTCCTCGAACCGGTTGGGCTTGAGCTTGCGCAGCGTGTCGCGCATGCCGCTGCCTTCGAGCTGGAACACGCCGGTGGCATCGCCGCGGGTCAGCATCTCGAAGGTCCCGGCGTCGTCCAGCGGGATCTTGCGCAGGTCGACCTTGATGCCGCGCTGGGCGATCAGCTCGACGGCGTTCTCCAGCACCGTCAGCGTCTTGAGGCCCAGGAAGTCGAACTTCACCAGCCCGGCCAGCTCGACGTATTTCATGTTGAATTGCGTCGCCGGCATGGACGAGCGCGGGTCGCGATGCAGCGCCACCAGCTCCTCCAGCGGCCGGTCGCCGATGACGATGCCGGCGGCATGGGTCGAGGCGTGGCGGTAGAGGCCTTCCAGACGCAAGGCGATATCGACCAGCTTCCTGATCTGCTCGTCGCCCTCGATCTGCTGTTGCAGCAGCGGCTCGCTCTCGATCGCCTGCGCCAGCGTCACCGGCTTGGCCGGATTGTTCGGCACCAGCTTGCAGATGCGGTCGACCTGGCCGTAGGGCATGCCCAGCACGCGGCCGACGTCGCGCAGCACGGCGCGGGCCTGCAGCTTGCCGAAGGTGATGATCTGCGCCACCCGGTCGGCGCCGTACTCGTTCTGCACGTAGCGGATCACCTGGTCGCGCTTGTCCTGGCAGAAATCGATGTCGAAATCGGGCATCGACACGCGCTCGGGGTTGAGGAAGCGCTCGAACAGCAGACCCCAGCGCAGCGGATCGAGATCGGTGATGCCCAGCGACCAGGCCACCGCCGAACCGGCGCCCGAGCCGCGGCCGGGCCCGACCGGAATGCCCTGCGCCTTGGCCCACTGGATGAAGTCGGCCACGATCAGGAAATAGCCGGAGAAGCCCATGCGGTCGATCATCGCCAGCTCGTAGTCGACGCGCTCGCGATACTTCTCCTCCGCGATGTCGGGCGAGGTGTGCCCCTCCTTCATCAGCCGGTCCATGCCGGCGGTAGCCAGGTCGCGCAGCGCCTGCGCCTCGGTGCGGCCGGCCAGCTTGGTGTAGGCTGGCAGGATCGGCTTGCGCGTCTCGGGCATGTAGGCGCAGCGGCGCGCGATCACGACACTGTTGGCGACGGCTTCCGGCAGGTCGGCGAAGGCGGTCCGCATCTCCTCGGCCGACTTGAAATAATGCTCCGGCGTCAGGCGGCGGCGATTGGGATCGGCGACATGCACGCCGTCGGCGATGCAGAGCAGGATGTCGTGCGCCTCGTGCATGTCGCGGTCGGCGAATTGCGCGTCGTTGGTGGCGACGATGGGGATGTCCAGCGCATAGGCCAGGTCGAGCAGCGCGGCTTCCGACCGGCGCTCGCTCTCCATGCCGTGGCGTTGGATCTCGATATAGAGCCGGCCGGGAAAAAGCCCGGCCAGTTTCTGCACATGGGCTTTGGCGTGGTCGGCCTGGCCTTCCGCCGCCAGCCGGCCCAGCGTCGAGCCGGGGGCGCCGGCCAGGCAGATCAGCCCGTCGGTGTGGCCCTCGAGCGCCGCCATCGCAACCTGCGCCGGCTCGCCCGGTTGCGGCGTCAGCCATGCCGCCGAGACCAGATGCATCAGATTGCGGTAGCCGGTCTCGTCCTGCGCCAGCAACAGCAAGAAATCCGGCACCTGGGCGCGGGAGCCGGCGCCGAAGCCGCCCTCCTCCTCGCGCCTGATGCCCAGGTCGCAGCCGACGATGGGCTGCACGCCGGCCTTGCTGGCGGCCTGAGAGAATTCCAACGCGCCGAAGAGATTGTTGCGGTCGGTGATGGCAACCGCCGGCATGCCGTGCTTGGCCGCCAGCCCCACCAGCTTGTCGATCTTGATCGCGCCCTCGGAGAGCGAATAGGCCGAACGCACGCGCAGATGGATGAAGGTCTCGCTCATGGGCGGGACCGACGATGCCACGGCGGCCTGTGGAAAGTCGCCGTCAATCCTGGCTCAGCACGCCGTCGCGCAGCCGCACGATGCGGTCCATGCGGGCGGCCAGCTCGGGATTGTGGGTGGCGACCAGGGCGGCGATGCCGGTGCCGCGCACCAGCGTCACCAGGGCGGTGAAGACCCGTTCCGCCGTCTGCTGGTCGAGATTGCCGGTCGGCTCGTCGGCCAGCAGCAGGCGCGGCACGTTGGCGACGGCGCGGGCGATGGCGACGCGCTGCTGCTCGCCGCCGGACAGTTTTCCGGGCCGGTGATCGGCGCGGTCCTGCAAGCCGACCATCTTCAGCAACTGCTCGCCGCGCTCGCGCGCCTCCGCCTTGCTAAGCCCGTTGAGGAGCTGCGGCAGCATCACGTTCTCCAGAGCGGAGAACTCGGCCAGCAGGTGGTGGTACTGGTAGACGAAGCCGATGGTCTGGCGCCGCATCCCGGTGCGGCCGCCATCGTCGAGGTCGTTGCAGCGCGTGCCGTTCAGCCTGATCTCGCCGCCATCGGGCCGCTCCAGCAGCCCGGCGATGTGTAGCAGGGTCGATTTGCCCGAGCCGGACTGGCCGACCAGCGCCACGATCTCGCTCGGCCGCAAGGAAAGATCGACGCCTTTAAGCACCTCCAGCGTGCGGTCGCCCTGGTGGAAGGTGCGGACGATGCCGTCGAGTTCGAGCACGGGCGGGCGATCGGTTCCGGTCATGGGCTCATTCATAGCGCAGCACCTCGGCCGGTTCGAGGGCGGCGGCGCGGAAGGCGACATAGGCGGCGGCGGCCAGCGACAGGACCACGGCGATGGCCAGCACCCACATCACCTCGCCGGCGCTGACGATGGCGGGCAGGCGGGCGAAGAAGCCGAACGTGTCGCCGCCGATGCCCGCCTCCTGCAAGGCGCGGAAGACGGAGCGGATGGAAGAGGCGTTCAGCGCCAGCAGCAGGCCGACGGCGGCGCCGATGGCGGTGCCGGCCAGGCCGACGAAGCCGCCGGCCATCAGGAAGATGCGCAGGATGCCGCCGCGCTCGGTGCCCATGGTGCGCAAGATGGCGATGCTGCGGGCCTTGCTGCGCACCAGCATGGTGAAGCTGGCGACGACGTTCAGCGCCGCCACCAGCACGATCAGGGTCAGGATGAAGAACATCACCGCGCGTTCGACCTCCAGCGCGCCGACGAAGGCGGCGTTGCGCTGGCGCCAGTCGCTGACCTTGTAGCCCTCGCCCAGCGCCTGCCGGATGGCGGCGGCGATCCGCGGCGCCTGGCGCGGATCGCCGGTCAGCACGTCGATCGCCGTCACCTGCCCCGGCTCCAGCTCGAAGAAGCGCTGCGCCTCTTCCAGCGACATGAAGACGTAGCTGGCGTCGATCTCGGCCATGCCGATGCTGAAGCTGCCGGCCAGGTCGAAATCCGCCGTCACCGGCTCGACCGGCCGGTCGCCGCCGCCCTTGGGCAGCAGCAGGGTGATGTAGTCGTCGCCGCCCGCCGCCAGTTGCCGGCGCAGGCGCTCGCCCAGGATCAGCCCGCCCTCCTCGAAGCGCGACAGGCTGCCGCTCACCATGCCGTTGACGAGGTTGCGGCGCTGCTCCAGGTCCCCCAGCCGCAGCCCGCGCACCAGCGCGCCCTGCGCGTTGCCCCGGTTGGTCGCCATGACCTCGCCCTCGACCACCGGCACCGCCGACGCGACGCCGGGCACGGCCGCGATCCTGGCGACCACGGCGTCGAAGTCGGCCAGGTTGCCCTGCGCGGCGTTGACCACGACATGCCCGTTCAGGCCCAGGATGCGGCCGTAAAGCTCGCTGCGGAAACCGCTCATCACCGACAGGGTGACGATCAGCACCCCGACGCCCAGCGCGATGCCGACGAGGGAAATGACGGCGATGACCGAGATGAACCCCTCGCGATGGCGCGCCCGCAGCAGGCGCCAGGCGACCAGCCATTCGAGGGAAAGCTGCGACAGGCGGGGCACCGCTCAGGCGTCCCTCAGCGCGTCGATGGGATCGAGCCGGCCGGCGCGCCAGGCGGGATAGAGCCCGGCCAGCAGCGACAGGATCAGCGCCATCGCCACGATCGCGACCACGTCGCCGATGCCGACCGCCGAGGGCAGTTCGGTCAGCAAATAGAGCTTGGCCGAGAACAGCTCGACGCCCAGCAGGTCCTGCAGCCATTGGCGCAGGGTTTCGATATTGGCGCTGAACAGCACGCCGATGACGGTGCCGGCCAGCGTGCCGATGCCGCCCACGATCAGCCCGGCGATGACGAAGACGCGGTTGATGGTGCCGCGGCTGGCGCCGATGGTGCGCAGGATGCCGATCTCGGCCGACTTGGTTTTCACCAGGATGAACAGGCTGGAGACGATGTTGAAGGCGGCCACCACGATGATCAGCGCCAGGATCAGGAACAGCACGCTGGCCTGGGTGCGCACCACCGAGAAGAAGCCCTGGTTGGAGCGCTCCCAGTTCACCACCACGCCGTAGCCGCTGGCCCGGTCGACCAGCGCCGCCTCGACCTGCGCCAGCGAGGCGTCGCCTTCGGTGCGGATCTCGATCTGGGTGATGCGGTCGGGATAGCCGAACAGCGCCTGCGCCGCCTCCAGCGGCATGAAGACGAAGCGCGTGTCGTATTCGTACATGCCCAGTTCGAAGGCGCCGACGATGGTCAGGCGCGCGGTGCGCGGCAGCAGGCCCAGCGGCGTGGCGATGGTCTGCGAGGAGATCATGGTCAGGTCGTCGCCGATCTTCAGCCCCAGCACGTCGAGCAGCCCCTGCCCCACCACGATGCTGCGCTTGCCGGTGAAATCCTTCAGGTCGCCGCCGCTCATATGGCCGGCGATGAAATCGCGCCGCGCCAGGTCCTCGGCCGAGATGCCGCGCGCCAGGATGCCCTGGGTCTTGGCGCCGGAAGTGGCGATGCCCTGGCCTTCCAGGATCGGCGTGGCGCCGACCACGCCGGGAATCTGCTTCAGCGCCTCGACCTTCGGTCCGTAATCGGCGATGCCCTGGTCGCCCGACAGCACCGCCAGCCGACCGTTCAGCGTCAGGATGCGGCCCAGCAGCTCCTGCTGGAACCCGCCCATCACCGACATGACGACGATCAGGGTGGCGACGCCCAGCGCGATGCCGACCAGCGAGAAGCCGGCGATCAGCGACAGCGTGCCTTCCTCGCGCCGCGCGCCCAGATAGCGCAGCGCCAGCATCCATTCGACGGCGGCAGGCCGCATCCTCGCTCCAATCTCCGTTTAGCCGCCGAAACGGGCGATCACGTCGTCCAGCGGAATCTCCTCGCGCGCGCCGGTGGCGCGGTTCTTGATCTCGGCCTTGCCCGCCGCCAGTCCGCGCGGCCCGATGATGACCTGCCAGGGCAGGCCGATCAGGTCCATGTCGGCGAACTTGCCGCCGGGGCGCTGGTCGCGGTCGTCGTACAGCACCTCGACGCCGGCCGATTGCAGCCCGTCATAGAGCCGGGCGCAGGCGGCGTCGACGGCGCCGTCGCCGGCCTTCAGGCTGACCAGGCCGACCCGGAACGGCGCGACCGATTCGGGCCAGACGATTCCGGCGGCATCGTGGCTGGCTTCGATGATGGCGCCGACCAGGCGCGACACGCCGATGCCGTAGGAGCCCATCTCGATGGCGATGCTCTCGCCGCCCGGCCCGGCGACGACGGCATTCATCGGCTTGGAGTACTTGGTGCCGAAATAGAAGATGTGGCCGACCTCGATGCCGCGGGCGGAAATGCGCTTGTTCTGCGGCACCTCGGCCTCGAACCGCGCCGGCTCGTGCTTCTCGTCGGTGGCGGCGTAGTAGCGCGTCCATTCCGCGATCAGCGGCGCCAGGTCGGCATCGTAGTCGACGTGGCGGCCGAGAATGTCGAGATCGACCAGGTCGCCATGGCAGAACACCTGGCTTTCGCCGGTCTCGGCCAGGATGATGAACTCGTGGCTGTGGTCGCCGCCGATCGGGCCGGTATCGGCGCGCATGGGAATGGCCTTCAGCCCCATGCGGGCGAAGGTGCGCAGATAGGCCACGAACATCTTGTTGTAGGAGTGGATGGCGCCGGCGCGATCGAGGTCGAAGGAGTAGTTGTCCTTCATCAGGAACTCGCGTCCGCGCATGACGCCGAAGCGCGGCCGCACCTCGTCGCGGAACTTCCACTGGATGTGATAGAGGTTCTTGGGCAGGTCGCGATAGGTCCTGATCGACTGGCGCACGATGTCGGTGATCAGCTCCTCGTTGGTCGGCCCGTAGAGCATTTCCCGCTCGTGCCGGTCCTTGATGCGCAGCATCTCCTGGCCGTAATCGTCGTAGCGGCCGCTCTCGCGCCACAAATCGGCCGACTGGATGGTCGGCATCAAGAGCTCCTGCGCCCCGGCGCGGTCCTGCTCCTCGCGCACGATGCGTTCGACCTTCTTCAGCACGCGATGGCCCAGCGGCAGCCAGGAATAGATGCCGGCGGCGGCCTGGCGGACCATGCCCGCGCGCAGCATCAGCCGGTGCGAGACGATCTGCGCCTCGGAGGGGTTTTCCTTCAGAGTGGGCAGGAAATACTGGCTGAGACGCATCGGGAACCCGGTCGATCCTGTTGAAAAGCCGCCGAAAACCGGCGCGGCGAGACTTTAGAGCGGATCACGATCGGACGGAAGCGCAGACGCTTCCGTCCGATCGTGTGAATCCGCTCTATCTTTTAATGTTTAGAGCAAATTCACATGTTTTGACGGGATCGCAAGCGATTCCGTCAAAACATGATTTGCTCTAGGCAAGGCCCGGGGCAAAGGCAAACCGCCAGCGCGCGCTTGGCTGTCCACAGGCAGACGGCCCAAGATGGCGCCGGGGACGACAACGAAAACGCCTTGGGGGACCTTATGCTGGAGCGTCTGTTCAAGCTGAGCGAAAACGGCACCACCGTTCGCACCGAGCTGCTGGCCGGGCTGACCACCTTCCTGACCATGGCCTATATCGCCTTCGTCAATCCGCAGATCCTGTCGGTCACCGGCATGGATCTGGGGGCGGTGTTCGTCGCCACCTGCCTGGCCGCCGCCTTCGGCAGCATCTTCATGGGCGTGTTCGCCAACTATCCGATCGCGCTGGCGCCGGGCATGGGGCTGAACGCCTATTTCGCCTTCACCGTGGTCAAGCAGATGGGCTTCTCCTGGCAGGTGGCGCTGGGCGCGGTGTTCGTCTCCGGCGCCATCTTCTTCCTGTTGAGCGTGCTGCCGATCCGCGAATACATCATCAACGCCATCCCCAAGTCGCTGAAAATGGCGATCTCGGCCGGCATCGGCCTGTTCCTGGGCATCATCGCCCTGCAGGCCGCCGGCATCGTGGTCGACCATCCGGCGACGCTGGTGACGGCGGGCGACCTGACCAAGGGGCCGGTCATCCTGGCGGCGCTGGGCTTCGTGCTGATGGTGGCGCTGGATCGCTACCAGGTGCGCGGCGGCATCATGATCAGCGTGCTGGCCGTAACCGTGGTGTCGATCCTGCTGGGCTACAGCAAGTTCGAGGGCATCGCCGACGTGCCGCCCGACCCTTCGCCGGTGCTGCTGCAGCTCGACATCGCGGGCGCGCTCGATGTCGGGCTGATCGCCATCATCTTCGCCTTCCTGTTCGTCGACCTGTTCGACAATTCCGGCACGCTGATCGGCATCGCACATCGCGCCGGCATGCTGGACAAGGACGGCAAGGTGCCGCGGCTGGGCCGGGCGCTGATCGTCGACTCCTCCGCCGCCATGGCCGGCGCCGCACTCGGCACCTCGACCACGACCAGCTATATCGAGAGCGCCTCGGGCATCAAGGTCGGTGGCCGCACCGGCCTGACGGCGGTAGTGGTGGGAGTCCTCTTCCTGCTGATGCTGTTCTTCTCGCCGCTGGCCAAGTCGGTGCCCGGCTTCGCCACCGCGCCGGCCCTGCTGTTCGTCGCCTGCATGATGGCGCGCGGCCTGACGGAGGTGGATTGGGAGGACCCGACCGAATACGCCCCCGCCCTGGTCACCGCCATCGCCATGCCGCTGACCTACTCCATCGCCGAGGGCATCGCCTTCGGCTTCATCACCTACGCGGCGGTCAAGGTGGTTGCGGGCCGCTTCCGCGAACTGCATCCGGCGGTGGCGGTGCTGGCGGTGCTGTTCGTGGTGAAGTTCGCGATGATCTGAGGCCTGGCCGTTCGGGGGACAAACAGTTTCATGTAAGGATCGTTCGCCTCAAGGACGAAAAACGACACGGAATGCGAGAGACCGTTTGCCTCGGCACAACGGAACCGATATAGTCCGCAAAAAAAGGGGCCGCGACAGCGGCCCGAGTTTAGGGAGGAAACGCCGAATAGGCGAAACGGGAGAAAATCCCGTACACCAAAAATAGGTGCTGCGGTGCAGCAAGGCAAGTCGGCCAAACGTCGATTTGCCTATTTTTTTGTCCGGAGCGCAACCTGTGGCGCTATGGGCATGATCTGCCGAACTTTTGGGCAAAATCTGGTGGCTTACCCAAAGCGCCGGAAGCTGATCAGATCGAAATGGTTGACCAAAAAGAACCCGCCCCAGATCACGGCGGCGATCAGGGTGGTCCATAGCGCCTTGCGGCCCAGATTGGGCTTCTCCGGGGCGCTGGTGGCGTGGCCGGGCTCGGGATTGTCGGGAATCTTCACGCCCCAAGGCAGAACGGCGAACAGCACGATCCACCAGATCACGAAGTAGACGGCGATGCCGGTGACGACGGACATGGGACGCTCCCCTCTTTGCGGCCCTCTTCTAGCGCTTTAGGTCGGGCGGCGGGCGGCGTCAAATCCGCACGATCTGCACGTCCATCACCGGCCGCTTGCCGGTGCGGGCCTTGAAGACGCGTCGCACCGCCTGGCTGGCCAGCATGGCGGCACTGTTGTCGTCGCGGATCGGCTCGCTCTGGAAGGTGCGGGCGAGCGCCTCGACCGCCTCGGCCTCGATCCCGGCCATATCGTCGCCGGCAGGGAAGCCGTGCACCGACAGCCGCGGCGCCGCCAGCAGCCGGCCGCCGGCATCGGCGACCAGCGTCACGGTGGCCGCACCGTTGAAGATCATCTGCTTGCGCGGCCGCAGGCTGTCGGTGTCGAGGCGGATCAGGCGGCTGCCGTCCAGCCCCAGCCGGCCGGTCGGCACGTGGTCGATGATCTCGGCCGGGCCGGGCGCCAGCCGCACCAGGCAGCCATTGGGCGCGACCAGGGCTTCCGGCACCTGCACGGCGCGGGCCAGCTCGGCGTGCTCCTGCAGGTGGCGCAACTCGCCATGCACCGGGATCGCCACTTTCGGCCGCACCCATTGATAGAGCCGCGTCAGCTCGTCCCGCGCTGGATGGCCCGAGACGTGCACGAAAGCGTCCTTCTCGGTCAGCACCTCGACGCCCAGCGCCACCAGCCGGTTGTGCAGCCGGCCGATCGCCTTCTCGTTGCCGGGAATGATGCGCGAGGAGAACACCACCGTGTCGCCGCGCTCCAGGTGCAAGGTCGGATGCTCGTCATAGGCCAGCCGGTACATGGCCGCCCCGTTCTCGCCCTGGCTGCCAGTGCAGATCATCAGCACCTTGTCGCGCGGCAGCCAGGCGGCTTCCTTCTCGTCGATGGTGCGCGGCATGGTGGCGAGATAGCCGTTCTCCCGGGCCGCCTCGACCATGCGGTTCAACGCCCGCCCCACCAGCACGGGATGGCGGCCATTGTCGTCGGCGGCCCAGGCGATGCTCTCGACCCGCGCCAGGTTGGAGGCGAAGCAGGTCACCGCCACGCGCTGCCGGCACTGGCCGACCAGCTCGGTCAGCGCCTGGCGCACCTCTGCCTCCGACCCCGCCTCGCCGGGCACGAAGACGTTGGTCGAATCGCACACCATGGCCAGCACGCCGTCGTCGCCCAGCTTGCGCAGGGCGGCCTCGTCGGTGACCTCGCCCAGCAGCGGCTCGGGATCGATCTTCCAGTCGCCGGTATGGAGGATGGCGCCGGCCGGCGTGCGGATCGCCACCGCATTCGGTTCGGGAATCGAATGCGTCATGGTGATCAGCTCGATGTCGAACGGGCCCAGCGCGAACCTGCCGCCGAGCGGCACCTCGGTGATCAGGGCGGTATGCGTCAGGTTGGCATCGGCCAGCTTGCGGCGCAGCACCGAGGCGGCGAAGGGCGTGGCGAAGATCGGGCAGCGCAGTTGCGGCCACAGATGCGCCACCGCGCCCAGATGGTCCTCGTGCGCATGCGTCAGCACCACGCCCAGCAGACGATCGCGCCGCTCCACGATGAAGGCGGGGTCCGGCATGATGACGTCGACACCAGGCGCCTGCTCGTCGCCGAAGGTGATGCCCAGGTCGAGCATCAGCCACTGCCCGTCATAGCCGTAGAGATTGAGGTTCATGCCGATCTCGCCGGCGCCGCCCAAAGCGAGAAACAGCAGTTCGGGTCCGCCGGCGCGCGGTTCAGGCATCGGGCCGGTTCCGCCGCCAGATCTCCAACAGGCCGCGCAGGATCAGGTCGGGCACCGTCTCGTCGATCACGTCGGTGGCCTCGAGGAACAGCGGCGCCAGCCCGCCGGTGGCGATCACCTTCATCGGCTTGCCGTACTCGGCCTTGATCATGGTCACCAGCTTCTCGATCAGCCCGACATAGCCCCAGAAAATGCCCGACTGCATGGCCGGGACCGTCGCCTTGCCGATCACCTTCTCGGTCTTCTCGACCTTGATGCGCGGCAGGCGCGCGGTCATCAGGTAGAACGCCTCGATCGAGAGCTGAATTCCCGGCGACAGCACGCCGCCGATGAAATTGCCCTCCTCGTCGACGATATCGAAGGTGGTGGCGGAGCCGAAATCGATCGAGATCAGCGGCCCGCCGAACTGCTTGTGCCCGGCCACCGCCGCCACGATGCGGTCGGCGCCGGCGTCCTGCGGCCGCTCCAGCAGCACCTTCATGCCGAGATTGACGCCGGGCTCGCCCACCACCAGCGGCTCGACGTTGAAATAGCTCTGGCACAGCAGGCGCAGGTTGAACAGGGCCTGCGGCACGACGGTGGCGATGATGGCGCCGCGCACGTCGGACGGTTCCAGCCCTTTCAGCCTCATCAGTTGCGTCAGCGACACGGCGTATTCGTCGGCGGTGCGGTTGTGCTGCGTCTGCAGCCGCCATTCGCCGATCAGCTCGTCGCCCTTGAACACGGCGAACTTGGAATTGGTGTTGCCGACATCGATGACCAGCAGCATGGCCGCCTCCCGCCCGTTACTCTATGCGGCGACGGGAAATATTTCGCCCGCCGTGACGCGCGTGGTGCGTCCTTCGGAGTCTTCCAGGATCAGCGCCCCGGTCTCGTCCAGTTGCGCGAAGCGGCCTTTAAGCACGTCGCGCCCGGTCTTGACTTCGATCATCTGCCCGATATTGCCGGCCCGCGCCAGCCACGCCTCGCGGATGGGGGCGAATCCGGCCTGCCGCCAGCGCGCGATCCAGCGCGCCATGGCGGCGCAATAGGTTTGCAGCACCGGCTCCAGCGCGCCCTCGCCGCCCAGCGCCGCCAGGCTGGTGGCGGGATAGGGCGTTTCGCCCGGCGCCGGCCGCCAGCCGACATTGATGCCGGTGCCGACCACCACCTGGCGCACCTGGCCGCTGGGACCGACGGCCGATTCCAGCAGGATGCCGGCGATCTTGGCGCCGTCGACCTGCACGTCGTTGGGCCATTTGAAGCCGATGCGCGGGCCGGCGGGAGCGTGCGCCGCCACCGTGTCGCCCACCGCCAGCGCGGTGACGAAGCTCAGCTGCGCCGCCACTTCGGCCGAGCTGTCCGGGCGCACCACGATGGAGCTGTAGAGATTGCCTTCCGGGGACTGCCAGACGCGCCCGCGCCGACCCCGCCCGCTGACCTGGCGGCGGGCCCACACCACCGTCCCCTCCTCGGCGCCGCGGTCGGCCCGCTGCATGGCCTCGTCGTTGGTGCTGCCGACCGTTTCGAAGGCGATCAGCCGCCAGCCCGCCGGCAGGGCCAGGTCGTGGCGCAGGACGGGCTCCGCCGTGCTCAACGGAACATCACGGCCGCGGCGACGCCGGCGGCGGAGACGACCGGGCCGATGAAGACCAGGAACAGGCTCAGCAGCACCGCCGATACGCCCATCACCAGCGCCATGTCGCGGCCCAGCGGCCGGTCGAAGGTTTCGCTGGGCTGGTCGAAATAGGCCACCTTGATGATGCGCAGGTAGTAATAGGCCGACACCACCGAGGCGACGACGCCGATCACCGCGGGGATCACCAGCCCGGCATCGATGGCGGGCATGAAGATGTAGAGCTTGCCGAAGAAGCCGGCCAGCGGCGGGATACCGGCCATGGAGAACATGAAGATGGCCAGCGCCAACGCCATCAGCGGCTGGCTGCGCGACAGCCCGGCGAGGTCGGAGATCTCCTCGACCATGACGTTGTGCCGGCGCATCGAGAGGATGACGGCGAAGGTGCCGAGATTCATCACCATGTAGATGGCGACGTAGACCAGGATGCCGCGCACCCCGTCCTCGGTGCCGGCGGCCAGGCCGAGCAGGATGTAGCCGACATGGCCGATCGAGGAATAGGCCATCAGCCGCTTGATGTTGTGCTGGCCGATGGCGGCGAAAGCGCCCAGCACCATGGAGGCGATGGAGACCAGCACCACCACCTGCTGCCATTGCTGCAGCAGGTCGCGGAACGGGCCGACCATGACCGAGACGAACAGCGCGACGGCGGCGATCTTGGGCGCCACCGAGAACAGCGCCGTCACCGGCGTCGGGGCGCCCTCGTAGACGTCCGGCGTCCACATGTGGAACGGCACGGCCGAGACCTTGAAGGCCAGGCCGGCGATGACGAACACCAGGCCGACCACGGCGCCGATCGAGGCGTCGCCGCTGTTGAAGACGGCGGCCAGGCCGGGGAAGCTGGTGGTGCCGGCGAAGCCGTAGACCAGCGAGGCGCCGTAGAGCAGCATGCCCGACGACAGCGCGCCCAGGACGAAGTATTTCAGCCCCGCCTCAGTCGAGCGCACCGTGTCGCGCTGGAAGGCGGCGATGACGTAGAGCGCCAGCGACTGCAGCTCCAGGCCGAGATAGAGCGCGATCAGGTCGTTGGCCGACACCATCGCCATCATGCCCAGCGTCGCCAGCAGGATCAGCACCGGATACTCGAAGCGCCAGGCGTTCTCCCGCTCCATGTAGCTGCGCGACATGACGATGGCTAGCGCCGAGCCGGCCAGGATCAGCACCTTGACGAAGACGCTGAAGGCCGAGCTGTGGAATTGCGCGCCCAGCGCATTGCCCTGCGGCGCCACGAACAGCAGCACCGCCGTCGCGACCAGCGCGGCGACGGCGAGCCAGGCGACGGTGGTGGCGGCATTGTCCTTGCGGAAAACGCCGACCAGCAGCAGCGCCATGGCGGCGCCGGCCAGGAAGAGTTCGGGAAGGACTACCGTCCAGTTCTCAAGCCCGGTCATGCTCTAGCGTCCCACGGAAAGTGCGGCGGCCTTGGCCCCGCCGATCGCCGTCTGGTAGTCGGCGATCAGCTTCTCCACCGACGGCGCGATCAGGTCGAGGAAAGAGGACGGATAGACGCCCATCCACAGCGTCATCAGCACCAGCGGCGCGAAGATGGCGATTTCGCGCCATTCCAGGTCGAGGATCGACTTCAAGTCTTCCTTGGTCAGCTCGCCGAAGATCACCCGGCGATAGAGCCACAGCGCATAGGCGGCGCCCAGGATCAGGCCGGTGGTGGCGAAGAAGGCGACCCAGGTGTTGGCCTTGTAGGCGCCGACCAGCACCAGCATCTCGCCGACGAAGCCGGACAGGCCCGGCAGACCGACCGAGGCCAGGGTGAAGATCATGAACACCAGGGCGTATTTGGGCATGCGATGCACCAGCCCGCCGTAGCGGGCGATCTCGCGGCTGTGGATGCGGTCGTAGACCACGCCGACGCAGAGGAAGAGCGCGGCCGAGACGATGCCGTGGCTCAGCATCTGGTAGATGGCGCCCTGGATGCCCTGGGTGTTGAAGGTGAAGATGCCGATGGTGACGAAGCCCATATGCGCCACGGACGAATAGGCGATCAGCTTCTTCATGTCCTCCTGCGCCAGCGCCACCAGCGAGGTGTAGACGACGGCGACGCAGCTCAGCACGAAGACCAGCGGCGCGAAATACTCCGAGGCCAGCGGCATGATCGGCAGCGAGAAGCGCAGGAAGCCGTAGGCACCCATCTTCAGGAGCACGCCGGCCAGGATCACCGAGCCCGCGGTCGGCGCCTCGACATGGGCGTCGGGCAGCCAGGTATGGACCGGCCACATCGGCACCTTGACCGCGAAGGAGGCGAAGAAGGCCAGCCACAGCGGGATCTGCGCCGCCAGCGGCAGGTTGAGCTTCATCACCGTCGGCAGGTCGGTGGTGCCGGCCTGGTAGTAGAGATAGATGATCGCCAGCAGCATCAGCACCGAGCCGAGCAGCGTGTAGAGGAAGAACTTGAACGCTGCATAGACGCGCCGGCCGCCGCCCCAGACGCCGATGATCAGGAACATCGGGATCAGCACGCCCTCGAAGAAGACGTAGAACAGCACCAGGTCGAGCGCGCAGAACATGCCGACCATGAGCGTTTCCAGCACCAGGAACGCGATCATGTATTCCTTGACCCGCGTCTCGATCGCCTTCCACGACGCCAGCACGCAAAGCGGCGTCAGGAAGGTGGAGAGCAGGACGAAGAACATGGAAATCCCGTCGACGCCCATGTGGTAGGTGACGCCGAATTCGGGAATCCACGGCGCCTTCTCGACGAACTGGAAGTCGGCGGTGCGCGGATCGAACTGCACCCACAGGATCAGCGAGGCGACGAAGGTGAAGAGCGACACCCAGAGCGCCGCCCAGCGCGCGTTGCGCGCCACCATCTCCTTGCGCCCGGTGATGCAGAAGATGATGCCCGCCCCCAGCAGGGGCAGGAAGGTGACCAGGGAAAGCAGCGGCCAGTTGCCCATCACTGCGCTCCCTGCGTCGTCAGGATGGCGACGATGGCGACGCTGGCCAACACCACCACGCCGATCAGCATGACGAAGGCGTAGTGGTAGATGTAGCCGCTCTGCAGGCGGCCGGCGAAGCGGGCCAGCCCGCGCGAGCCCTCGGCCAGCCCGTCGGGCCCCAGCCCGTCGATGATAGCGCCGTCGCCCTTCTTCCACAGCGCATGGCCCAGCCGCTTGGCCGGCCGCACGAAGAGGAAATCGTAGAGCTCGTCGAAATACCACTTGTTGTAGAAGAAATTGTGGATCGGTCGGAAGGTCGCCACCGTCTTCGCCGGCAGATCGGGCTGGCGGATGTAGAACAGCCAGGCCAGCGCGATGCCGGCAATGCCGACCACCAGCGGCGCCAGCTTGACCCACAGCGGCACGTCATGGGCGTGATGCAGTGCCGGATGCTCGGGCAGCACCTTGATCGACTGGCGCCAGAACGCCTCCAGGTCGTGGCCGACGAACCAGTCGTAGCCGACGATGCCGGCGAACACCGCGCCGATCGCCAGCACCACCAGCGGGATCATCATGCTGGGCGGCGATTCGTGGGCGTGGTCGTAGGTGTGGTGGTCGCCGCGATACTTGCCGTGGAAGGTCAGGAACAGCAGGCGCCAGGAATAGAAGGCGGTCATCAGCGCCGCCGCGATGCCGAGCCAGAAGGCGAACATGCCCACCCCGGTATGGGCGGCGAAGGCCGATTCCAGGATGATGTCCTTGGAATAGAAGCCGGCGAAGCCGAACACGCCGGGAATGCCGATGCCGGCCAGCGCCAGCGAGCCGATCCACATCAGCGCGTAGGTGTAGGGGATCTTGCGCCAGATGCCGCCCATGTTGCGCATGTCCTGCTCGTGGTGCAGGGCATGGATCACCGAGCCCGCGCCCAGGAACAGCAGCGCCTTGAAGAAGGCGTGGGTCATCAGATGGAACATCGCCGCCTGGTAGGCCGAGACGCCGGCGGCGAAGAACATGTAGCCGAGCTGGCTGCAGGTCGAATAGGCGATCACCCGCTTGATGTCGAACTGGGTCAGGCCGACGGTGGCGGCGAAGAACGCGGTCAGGCCGCCGACGAGGGTGACCACCATCAGCGCCGTCGGCGCGTACTCGAACATCGGCGACAGGCGGCAGACCATGAACACGCCGGCCGTCACCATGGTGGCAGCGTGGATCAGGGCGGAGACCGGGGTCGGGCCTTCCATGGCGTCCGGCAGCCAGGTGTGCAGCAGGAGCTGCGCCGACTTGCCCATGGCGCCGACGAACAGCAGCAGGCAGGCGGTGGTCAGCGCGTTCACCTCCATGCCGAGGAAGGTGAAGGTCATCGCCGCCTTCTCGGGCGTCGCGGCGAAGACCTGGTCGAAGCCGACGGCGCCGAAGATCACGAAGGTGGCCATGATGCCGAGCGCGAAGCCGAAATCGCCGACCCGGTTGACCAGGAAGGCCTTGATGGCGGCGGCGTTGGCCGAGGGCTTGTCGTACCAGAAGCCGATCAGCAGGTAGGAGGCCAGGCCGACGCCCTCCCAGCCGAAGAACATCTGCACGAAATTGTCGGCCGTCACCAGGCTCAGCATGAAGAAGGTGAACAGGCTCAGATAGGCCATGAAGCGCGGCTTGTGCGGGTCCTCGTGCATGTAGCCGACGGAATAGACGTGCACCATCGAGGACACGCCGGTGACCACGATCAGCATCACCGCCGTCAGCGTGTCGTAGCGCAGCGCCCAGCTCACCTCGAAGGCGCCGGAGAAGATCCAGCGCGTCAGCTCGACCGTGCCCTGCTGGCCGCCGAACCCGACCTGGACGAAGACGAAGATCGACAGGGCGGCGGCGATCAGCAGCGCGCCGCAGGTGACGATCTGCGCGCCGCGATAGCCGATCCAGCGCCCGAAGAAGCCGGCGACGAAGGCTGCCGCCAGCGGCAGGAAGACGATGAGGACGATGGCTGCGGACATGGTCTTGTTCTTCTCAGCCCTTCATCATGTTGATGTCTTCGACCGCGATCGAGCCGCGGTTGCGGAAATAGACCACCAGGATGGCCAGCCCGATCGCCGCCTCGGCCGCCGCCACGGTCAGCACCAAGAGCGCGAAGACCTGGCCGACCAGATCGCCAAGTGCTGCAGAGAAGGCCACCAGGTTGATGTTGACCGCCAGCAGCATCAGCTCCACCGACATCAGGATGACGATGATGTTCTTGCGGTTCAGGAAGATGCCGAAAATCCCCAACGTGAACAGGATGGCGGCGACCGTCAGGTAGTGGCCCAGGCCGATCTCCCACATGGTCAGATCCCTCCCCGCGTCGGCACCTTGACGACTTCCACCACGTCCTCGCGCTTGCGGGCGATCTGCTCGGCGATGGTCTGGCGGCGCACGCCGGGCCGGGTGCGCAGGGTCAGCACGATGGCGCCGATCATGGCCACCAGCAGCACCAGCCCCGCCGCCTGGAACAGGTAGACGTAGCGGGTATAGACGAGCTGGCCGATGGCGCGGGTGTTGTCGACCTGCTCGATCGCCGGCGTCTTCGACAGCAGCGCCGTGCCGGCCTCGGGCGCCACCGCCCAGGCGCCGACGATTAGCACCAGCTCGACGAACAGGATGAAGCCGATCAGCCCGCCGATCGGCAGGTATTTCAGGAAGCCCTCGCGCAGGGCGGCGACGTTGACGTCCAGCATCATGACGACGAAGAGGAACAGCACGGCGACGGCGCCGACATAGACCACGATCAGGATCATGGCCAGGAACTCCGCCCCCATCAGCAGGAACAGGGCGGCGGCGTTGAAGAAGGCCAGGATCAGGTACAGCACCGAGTGCACGGGGTTGCGCGCCACCACCACCATGGCGGCGGCGCCGACCGTGACGGCGGCGAACAGGTAGAAGGCCAGCGCCTGGATAACCATCGTTCCCCCCGGCCTACCGGTACGGCGCTTCGGCGGCGAGGTTGGCGGCGATCTCCGCCTCCCAGCGCTCGCCGTTGGCCAGCAGTTTTTCCTTGTTGTAGAGCAGCTCCTCGCGCGTCTCGGTCGAGAACTCGAAGTTCGGCCCCTCGACGATGGCATCGACCGGGCAGGCTTCCTGGCAGAAGCCGCAATAGATGCACTTGGTCATGTCGATGTCGTAGCGCGTGGTGCGGCGGGAGCCGTCCTCGCGCGGTTCGGCCTCGATGGTGATGGCCTGCGCCGGGCAGATCGCCTCGCACAGCTTGCAGGCGATGCAGCGCTCCTCGCCGTTGGCGTAGCGGCGCAGCGCGTGCTCGCCGCGGAAGCGCGGGCTGAGCGGCCCCTTCTCGTAGGGGTAGTTCACCGTCACCTTCGGCTTGAACATATACTTGAAGGTGAGCGCGAAGCCGGTCACCAGTTCGCCGAGGAACAGGGCGCGGGCGGTGCGGTCGAAGAAAGCCATACGATCCTCCCTTCCCTATGCCTTGGGCACCCAGTCGAACGCCACCAGGACGCCCGCCGTCAGCACCACCCAGAACAGGGAGATCGGCAGAAACACTTTCCAGCCCAGCCGCATGAGCTGGTCGTAGCGGTAGCGCGGCAGCGTGCCCTTGGTCCAGGAGAAGACGAAGAGCAGGAAGGCGATCTTCAGCGCGAACCACACCACGCCCGGCACCCAGGTGAAGGGCGCGAAGTCCAGCGGCGGATGCCAGCCGCCCAGGAACAGCACCGCGCCCATGGCCGAGAGCAGGATCATGTTGGCGTATTCGCCGAGGAAGAACAGGCCGAAGGCCATGGCCGAATATTCGGTGTGGAAGCCGGCCACCAGCTCGGCTTCCGACATCGGCAGGTCGAAGGGCGTGCGGTTGGTCTCGGCCAGGGCCGAGATGAAGAAGATCACGAACATCGGCAGCAGCGGGATGAAATACCAGTGCCAGATGCCGCCGCCCTGCGCCCGCACGATCTCGGACAGGTTGAGCGAGCCGGCGCACAGCAGCACGGTGATCAGCACGAAGCCGATCGAGACCTCGTAGGACACCATCTGGGCGGCCGAGCGCAGCGCCCCGAGGAAGGCGTATTTCGAGTTCGAGGCCCAGCCGGCGATGATGATGCCGTAGACGCCCAGCGAGGAAATGGCGAACAAATAGAGGATGCCGACATTGATGTCGGCGATCACCCAGCCGTCGTCGAACGGCACCACCGCCCAGGCGATCAGCGCGGTGACGAAGGTGATCATCGGCGCCAGGATGAACAGGAAGCGATTGGCGGCGGCCGGGATGATGGTTTCCTTCAGCACCAGCTTCAGCCCGTCGGCGAAGGGCTGCAGCAGGCCGAACGGACCGACCACGTTGGGGCCGCGGCGCAACTGGATGGCCGCCCAGACCTTGCGGTCGACATAGGTCATGTAGGCGACGGCGACCAGCAGCGGCACGGTCACGGCCAGGCACTGCGCCACCATGATGATGGTGGGCCAGACATAGCCGGTGAAGAAGGCGTTCTCGAACACGTGCGCTTCCCCTCGCCTATTCCGCCGCCACTTGGGTGACGCCGCCCAGTATCTCGGCCGTGCAGCGCGCCATGGTCGGCGAAGCGCGGCTGACCGGGTCGGTCATGTAGAAATTGTCGATGGTCTGAACGAAGGGCCGGTCGGCCACAGCGCCGGCCGCGCCGAAGGCGCCCCAGGCGGCCGGCTTGATGCGGTCGATGCCGGCGAAGACCGGATTGGCCGCCACCAGCTTGGCACGCAGTTGCGCCAGCGTGTCGAAGGGCAGCTTGCGGTTCAGCACTTCCGACAGGGCGCGGACGATGGCCCAGTCCTCGCGCGCCTCGCCCGGCGGCTGCACGGCGCGGCGCGCCAGTTGCACGCGGCCCTCGGTGTTGACGTAGATGGCGTCCTTCTCGGTGTAGGCGGCGCCCGGCAGAATGACGTCGGCGCGATGCGCGCCGGCGTCGCCATGGTGGCCCTGGTAGATCACGAAAGCCTTGCCCAGCCGCGCCATGTCGATCTCGTCGGCGCCCAGCAGATAGACGACGTCCAGCTCGCCTGCCTGCGCCGCCGCCAGGATGCCGTCGCGGTCGCGGCCGCCGGCGCCCGGCACGAAGCCGGCGTCGAGGCCGCCGACCCGCCCGCCGGCCGTGTGCAGCACGTTGAAGCCGTTCCAGCCCTCGCGCACCACGTTGCAGGTCTCCGCCGCCTGCCGCGCCAGCGCCAGGATCGCGGCCCCGTCCTCGCGGGCCAGCGCCCCCATGCCGACGACGATCATCGGGTTCTTAGCGTTCTTGAGTTTGGCGGCGAAATCGCCCGTGCCCTCGGCGATGGCGCGCAGCGCCGCCGGACCCGTGCCCAGCGCGGCGACGGCGAAGGTGGGATTGGCCATCGGCCCGATGACGCCGACCGTGAGCGCGCCGGTCAGCCAGCGCCGGCGGATGCGCGAATTGACGATCGGCGCCTCGTGGCGCGGATCGGTTCCGACCAGCAGGATCACGTCGGCCTGGTCGATGCCGGCGATGGTGCTGTTGAAGAGATAGGAGGCGCGGTTGGCGGGGTCGAGCTTGGCCCCGTCCTGGCGGCAGTCGAGGCTGGTCACGCCCATGCCGGCCAGCAGTTCCTTCAGCGCGTATTGCGCCTCGGCGTCGGCCAGGTCGCCCGAGAGCGCGGCGATGCGCTCCGGCGAGGTGCCGCGCAGCTTCCACGCCGCCGCCGTCAGCGCCTCGCCCCAGGTGGCGGGCTCGAGCTTGCCGTTGCGGCGGATATAGGGCCGGTCCAGGCGCTGGCGCTTCAGCCCGTCGCAGGCGAAGCGCGTCTTGTCGGAAATCCACTCCTCGTTCACCTCCTCGTGGAGGCGGGGCAGGATGCGCATGACTTCCGCGCCGCGCGCATCGACGCGGATATTGGAGCCGACGGCGTCCAGCACGTCGATCGATTCGGTCTTGCGCAGCTCCCAGGGACGGGCGGTGAACTCGTAGGGCTTCGAGGTCAGCGCACCGACCGGGCACAGATCGATGATGTTGCCCGACATTTCCGAGCTCAGGGCGCGGGCGACGTAGTTGGTGACCTCCATCAGCTCGCCGCGGCCGGTGGCGCCCAGCTCCTCGACGCCGGCCACCTCGGTGGCGAAGCGGATGCAGCGGGTGCAGTGGATGCAGCGGTTCATCGAGGTCTTGATCAGCGGCCCCAGATCCTTGTCCGGCACCGCCCGCTTGTTCTCGTGGTAGCGGCTGCGGTCGAAGCCGAAGGCCATGGCCTGGTCCTGCAGGTCGCACTCGCCGCCCTGGTCGCAGATCGGGCAGTCGAGCGGGTGGTTGATCAGCAGGAACTCCATCACGCCCTTGCGCGCCTTCTGCACCACCGGCGTATCGGTCTTGATCACCATGCCCTCGGCCACCGGCATGGCGCAGGAGGCGATCGGCTTGGGCGCCTTCTCCTGCTCGACCAGGCACATGCGGCAGTTGCCGGCGATCGACAGGCGCTCGTGGTAGCAGAAGCGCGGGATCTCCTTGCCGGCCAGTTCGCAGGCCTGCAGCACGGTGATGCCGGCAGGCACCTCGATCTCGACGCCGTCGATGGTCATCTTGGGCATGGTCTACTCCGCCGCCTGACGCCGGCCGGCGTACTCGTTGATGCGCCGCTCCATCTCCGGGCGGAAATGGCGGATCAGCCCCTGGATCGGCCAGGCCGCCGCATCGCCCAGGGCGCAGATCGTGTGGCCTTCGACCTGGCGCGTGACGTCTTCCAGCATGTCGATCTCGTCGAGGCGGGCATCGCCGCGCACCATGCGCTCCATCACCCGCCACATCCAACCGGTCCCCTCGCGGCAGGGCGTGCACTGGCCGCAACTCTCGTGCATGTAGAACTTGCTCAGCCGCGCGATGGCCTTCACCACATCGGTCGATTTGTCCATGACGATGACGGCGGCGGTGCCCAGGCCGGAGCGCACCTCGCGCAGGCTGTCGAAATCCATCAGCACCGTGTCGCAGATCGACCGGGGAATGAGCGGCACCGAGGCGCCGCCGGGGATGACGGCCAGCAGATTGTCCCAGCCGCCGCGCACGCCGCCGGCATGCTTGTCGATCAGCTCGCGCAGCGAGATGCCCATCGATTCTTCGACGTTGCAGGGCTGGTTCACGTGGCCCGAGATGCAGAACACCTTGGTGCCGGTGTTGTTGGGCCGGCCGATGCCGGCGAACCAGGTAGCACCGCGGCGCAGGATGGTCGGCGCCACGGCGATCGATTCGACGTTGTTGACGGTGGTCGGGCAGCCATAGAGGCCGGCGCCGGCCGGGAACGGCGGCTTCAGCCGCGGCATGCCCTTCTTGCCCTCGAGGCTTTCCAGCAGCGCCGTCTCCTCGCCGCAAATATAGGCGCCAGCGCCGCGATGGACGTAGACCTCGAAGTCCCAGCCCGAGCCGCAGGCATTGGGACCGAGCAGTCCCGCCTCGCGCGCTTCCCTGGCAGCGTCGATCAGGCACTGCGCCTCGTACCAGAACTCGCCGCGGATATAGATGTAGGCGGCATGCGCGCCCATGGCGAAGCCGGCCACCAGGCAGCCCTCGATCAGCGTGTGCGGATCGTGGCGCATGATGTCGCGATCCTTGCAGGTGCCGGGCTCGGACTCGTCGGCGTTGACCACCAGGTAATGCGGCTTGTCGCTGATCTGCTTGGGCATGAAGGACCACTTCACGCCGGTCGGGAAGCCCGCGCCGCCGCGCCCGCGCAGGCCCGACTTCTTCATCTCGTCGATGATCCAGTCGCGGCCCTTGTCGAGGATGGCCTTGGTGTCGTCCCAGATGCCGCGCGCGCGGGCGCCGGCCAACTTCGGATCGTGGAAGCCGTAGAGATTCTGGAAGATGCGGTCTTCGTCGCGCAGCATTGGTCAGCCCTTCGCCGGTTGCGACTTGAGGGTGGTCGGCCCGCCGATCGGCGCCGAAGTCTGGCGCGCGATCTGGGTGCCCATTTTCGGCTTCTCGCCGCGGCGCAGCGTCTCGACCAGAGCGCGGGCGGAGTTGGCGTCGAGATCCTCGTAGAACTCGGCATTGTTGATCTGCAGCATCGGCGCGTTGACGCAAGCGCCCAGGCACTCGACCTCGACGATCGAGAACATGCCGTCCGCACTCACCTCGCCGACGTCGCAGCCGGCCGCTTCCTTGCACGCCTTCAGCACCGCATCGGAACCGCGCAGCCAGCATGGGGTGGTGGTGCAGACCTGCAGGTGGTGCCGGCCGACGGGGCGCAGGTTGAACATGGTGTAGAAGCTGGCCACCTCGTAGACGCGGATCGGCGCCATCTCCAGCAGCGTCGCCACGTAATCCATCGCCACGCGCGGCAGCCAGCCGCCCGCCTGCTCCTGGGCGAGATAGAGCAGGCCGATCACCGCACTGGCCTGGCGGCCGGCCGGGTACTGGGCCATCAGCCCTTTCGCCTTCTCCAGGTTCTCCGGCGTGAAGGCGAAGCTCTCGACCTTCGGCACGTCCTGCGGATCGGCAGTGATCATGGCCATGAAGACGCTTCCCCTCCTACCGGTCGATCTCGCCGAACACGATGTCCAGCGAGCCGATATTGGCCGACAGGTCGGCCAGCATGTGCCCCCTGCTCATCATGTCGAGCGCCTGCAGATGCGGCACGCCCGGCGCGCGGATGTGGCAGCGATACGGCCGGTTGGTGCCGTCGGACACCACGTAGACGCCGAACTCGCCCTTGGGCGCCTCGACCGCGGTGTAGGTCTCGCCCGCCGGCACGTGATAGCCCTCGGTGTAGAGCTTGAAGTGGTGGATCAGCGCTTCCATCGAGGTCTTCATCTCGCCGCGCCTGGGCGGCGCGATCTTGGTGTCCTGCACCTTGACGGGGCCGGGCGGCATTTCCTTCAGTGCCTGGCGCATGATCCTGACGCTCTGCTTCATCTCCTCGATGCGCACCAGATAGCGGGCGTAGCAGTCGCCGGTCTTGCCCACCGGAATGTCGAAATCCATCTCCTCGTAGGCGTCGTAGGGCTGCGCCTTGCGCAGGTCCCAGGGCACGCCGCAGGCGCGCAGCATGGGACCGGAGAAGGCCCAGTCCATCGCCTGCTCGGGCGAGACGATGCCGATATCGACGGTACGCTGCTTGAAGATGCGGTTCTCGTTCAGCAGCGTCTCCAGATCGTTCATGAAGGCGGGGAACTGCTCGGTCCACTCCCAGATGCGGTCGGCCATGCCGGCCGGCAGGTCCTCGTGCACGCCGCCGGGGCGGAAATAGGCGGCATGCATGCGCGAGCCGGACACGCCCTCGTAGAACTCCATCAGCAGCTCGCGCTGTTCGAAGCCCCACAGGGTCGGCGACAGCGCGCCCACGTCCATGGCGAAGGTGGTGACGTTGAGGATGTGGTTCAGGATGCGGGTGATCTCGGAGAACAGCACGCGGATGTACTGCGCCCGCGGCGGCACCTCGATGCCCAGCAGCTTCTCGACCGCCAGCGCGAAGGCGTGCTCCTGGCACATCGGCGAGACGTAATCGAGCCGGTCGAAATACGGCACCGCCTGCAGGTAGCTCTTGTACTCGATCAGCTTCTCGGTGCCGCGATGCAGCAGGCCGATATGCGGATCGCAGCGCTCGACGATCTCACCGTCCATCTCGACCACCAGGCGCAGCACGCCGTGCGCGGCCGGATGCTGCGGGCCGAAATTCAGCGTCAGGTTCTTGATCTCGACGTCGCCCATCGACGGCGGCTCCTAGTTCTTCGTCGCCTTCTCGTCCCCGGGCAGGCGCGTCATGCCTTCCCACGGGCTCAAGAAGTCGAAGTTGCGGAATTCCTGCGTCAGCTTGACGGGCTCGTAGACGACGCGCTTCTGCTCGTCGTCGTAGCGCAGCTCGACATAGCCGGTGAGCGGGAAATCCTTGCGCAGCGGATGGCCCTCGAAACCGTAGTCGCTCAGCAGGCGGCGCAGGTCGGGATGGTCGGCGAACCACACGCCGTAGAGGTCCCACACCTCGCGCTCGAACCAGTTGGCGGAACTGAAGACGCCGGTGGCGGAAGGCACCGCCTCGCCCTCGGCCGCCGCGACGCGCAGGCGGACGCGCTGGTTGTGGCGCAGGCTGAGCAGGCAATAGACGACCTCGAAGCGCTTCTCGCGCTCGGGGAAGTCGACGCCGGCGATGGTGATCAACTGCTGGAACAGGCAGTTGGCGTCGTCGCGCAGGAAGGTCAGGACGCGCGGCACGTTGCGGGGCGCGGCCTCGAACACCAGCTCGCCGCGGATGATCTGTCGGCCGGCGATCGCCTCGCCCAGCGTATTGGCGATGTACTCGCCCAACTCGCGCAACGCTTCGCTCATGGCGGCCGCCTAACGCACGATCGATCCGGTGCGCCGGATCTTCTTCTGCAGTTGCAGGATGCCGTAGAGCAGCGCCTCGGCGGTCGGCGGGCAGCCGGGCACGTAGATGTCGACCGGCACGATGCGGTCGCAGCCGCGCACCACCGAATAGGAATAGTGGTAGTAGCCGCCGCCATTGGCGCAGGAGCCCATCGAGATGACGTAGCGCGGCTCGGCCATCTGGTCGTAGACGCGGCGCAGCGCCGGCGCCATCTTGTTGGTCAGGGTGCCGGCCACGATCATGATGTCGGCCGAGCGCGGGCTGGGCATCGGCGCCACGCCGAAGCGGTCGAGATCGTAGCGGCTCATCCAGGTGTGGATCATCTCCACCCCGCAGCAGGCGAGGCCGAAGGTCAGGCCCCAGAGCGAGCCGGAACGGGCCCAGCTCACCAGCTTGTCGACCTGCGACACGACGAAGCCCTTGTCGGCCAGCTCGTCGCTCAGCGCCCGAGACAGCGCCTGGTTGCCCGACGGGGCGGGCGCGACGCCTTCGGGCACCGTGGCGCCGGCGTGGGGGGTCACTCCCATTCCAGGGCTCCTTTCTTCCACTCGTAGATGAAGCCCACCGTCAGCACGCCCAGGAAGACCATCATCGACCAGAAGCCGAACACGCCGATATCGCCCAGCGCCACCGCCCAGGGGAACAGGAAGGCGACTTCAAGGTCGAAGATGATGAACAGGATGGCGACCAGGTAGAAGCGCACGTCGAACTTGCCGCGCGCGTCGTCGAACGGATCGAAGCCGCTCTCGAACGACGTCAGTTTCTCGGAATCGGGGTTCTGGCGGGCGACGAGATAGGAGCCGCCGACCATGGCGATCACGATGCCCACCGCGATCCCAATGAAGATGAGTATCGGCAGATACTCGGACAAGAGATTCTGCAGATCCTGCATGGCCCCGAACCCTCTGCAGCCACACGACAAGCCCGCGCCGCCGCCCCCAGACACCGCGGCATCCTAACCCTTTTTCGCGGCAGCGAAAAACGGCCGGCGCCGGCTCAAAACGCCGCGCGCGACCGGCAGGCTGGGGCTGGCCGCCGCCCTGGCGAGCGGCGCTTTTCGAGGAATGGCGGGAGCGACGGGACTCGAACCCGCGACCTCCGGCGTGACAGGCCGGCGTTCTAACCAACTGAACTACGCCCCCTCGGCAGCCCCGAAAGGCCGCGTGGGTTTAAAACACCCGCCCTTGGGTGTCAAGCAAGCCCCGGCCCAACTTGTTGAAATTCCGGGGGTTTAGATCAAGTGGTGCAATATCAGCGGCTTGCCGGCGCCACAATGCGGTACCTGTCGGTTTTTGGCGGCCGAAAGATGCCGATTCGCGTCGCATTTCCCTCATGCCCGTCCGAGCGGAACGATGCAAGACGGGATCGGGTTTCGCGGCCTCGCAATGGTGGGCGATGACGGGATCGAACCGCCGACATTCTCGGTGTAAACGAGACGCTCTACCGCTGAGCTAATCGCCCCCGATCAGGACAGGGCGGACGATAGTGGAAGCGTCCGCAAAAGCAAACCGGCCGCAGGGTCGCTGCGGCCGGCCAAATCGCATTCTCAACTCCACCCTTCTCCCGCAAGCGGGAGAAGGTGCCCGAAGGGCGGATGAGGGTGAACTGAGTCTGCTTACGGGCAGGCGCTTGCCAGGTAGAGACAACACCCTCATCCGGGCTTCGCCCACCTTCTCCCGCAAGCGGGAGAAGGTGGGCGTCTTTAGGTTCCTCGTAAAAATTGCGAGTCTGTTCAGCGCGTCCTTCAGGG
>JBFXDA010000029.1:0-59634 GCA_050181585.1 Reyranellaceae bacterium | reverse complement strand
GCCCCCGCAACCAAACTAAACAGGCCCCCAATCGGGGGCCTGTTTAGTTTGATTATGGGGGACGGTGAATGAACCGACCGTTCCGTCCGAAGCGAAGCGAAGGACAGCGCCGAAGGCGCTAAATCCAGCCCCCGCAACCAAATCAAAAAAGCTCCCCCACACGGGGGAGCTTTTTTGTTGGCTGCGAGGACGGCGAATGAGGCGGTCTGCAGGCGCACTCTCTCAGCGCCATTTCGAGGCCGGCATCTCTTCCAGGCTGGTCCATTGCGGCTCGGCGGCGATGGCGAAGCCGGGGCAGTCGAGCGAGGCGAGATCGACCATGCCGTGGTCGATCTTCAGGCGCACCACGCCGTCGGCCTCGTAATAGAGGCCGGGATGGGCCTTCAGGAAGGCCTGCTGCTCGGCCACCGGCCGGCCGCTCATGCCGTTGATGAAATGATGGCCGTTGCGCTCGACATGGGTCAGCCCCAGCAGCGCCACCAGCGCCATGTCCTGCTGCACGCTGATGCCGGCCAGCGTCGTCAGGTCCTCGGCCGACATGAAATAGCGATCGGTGTTCTCATGCGCGTTCCAGTGCGCGCAGCGGGCGCGGTTGAGGATCGACTTGTAGAAGCCCTTGCAGTTCTTGCTCGAGATGCCGGCATAGCCGAGCCTGCGGCCGGTGGGGAAGGCGTCGAGGTCGCCGTCGGATTCGTCCAGGATCACCGGCCGTTCCGCCGCCAGGGCCGCGACGTCCTGCGCCAGGGCCATCTGCCGCTTGATCGGCTGCTCGATGAAGAGGATGGAATCCTTCAGCCGTTGCAGCTTCGGACTGGCGGCGATGGCGTTCCACAATTCCAGCACGCTCTGGGCATCGGCGTATTGCTCGTTGCCGTCGAGCGTGGCGCGGTAGGGCGTGGCGATGCGATCGAGCACGGAGGCGATGGCGGTCAGCCGCGCCACGTCCTTCTCCAGGTCGCCGCCGACCTTGAGCTTGAAATAGGTCTGCCCGTAATGGGCGACGATCTCCTCCAGCGTCTCGGGCAGACCGTCATTGACCCGCGTGCCCGGCGCCTGGTCCGACGCCACGATGGGGTCGACCATGCCGACCGTGTGCCGCACGTGCAGCTTGGGCAGCGGCTTCAGTTCGGCCAGGAAGCGGCCGAAGTCGAAACCGTCGAGGTCGCTGACGACGCGTCCGGGCTCGATGCCGGGCAGGTTGGCGCGGATCATGTCCTGGAAGGAGCGGCCGACGATCTTGCCCAAGGCGTCGATGACGCAGCGGTCGATCATCGCCGGGCCGTAGGAGGCGACCAGCGGATTGAGCCGGTGCCGCGCGCCGGTGTCGATCTGCGGCCGGTAGGCGGCGGCGAAATGGCCGAAAGCGGTGTCCGACCCTTGCGCCAGATAGAAGCCGCGCGCGATCTCCAGCGCCAGGCGGAGCTGGTCGAGATTGTCCTCGTCGGAGATCGCCGGATCCTTGTCGAACCACTTGGCGCCCAGGGCCTCGGCGGCGATCCCCCAGCCCGAGCGGCCGTCCGCCAGCTCGATGCGGGCGCGCGCCACCACCTGCCGCCCATGGGTGACGGTGATGACGCCGAAGCGGAAGGGCAGGCGCAGCGTATAGGGCCACTCGAAGAATTCGATTTCCTTCACCCGCAGGCGGGGCGCGTTGCTCAGGCTTGCCATGTCAGCGTCTCCTCGATGCCGCGCAGATAGCCGATGGCGCGCGCCGCGCAGCCCGGCCCGTCGGGCTGGTAGTCGAACGGCTCGACCGCCGCCCAGCCCCGGTATGCGTTCCGTTTCAGCGCCGCCAGCACTGGCGCGAAACGATCGCCGCCCTGGCCCGGGCCGCGCCGGTTGCGGTCGTTGAACTGCACATGGGCGATCATGCCGGTGGGCAGATGCCGGTCGAGCAGGGCGGCCAGCGGCTCCCGTTCCATCAGCGAGGCAGCGCTGCAATCGAGCATGGTGCGCACATGCGGGCTGCCGATCTGGTTCACGATGCCGACGGCTTCCGCGACCGTGTTGACGAAATTGGCGTCCGGCGTCGCCAGCGCCTCGATGCAATAGACCACGCCCGCCGCCTTGGCGTCGTCGGCAATGGCGGCGAACGCCTCGGTCCCGCGCCGGCGCGCTTCCGCCGCTCCGTTGCCTTCGGGCAGGCGGCGCTGCGCGGGCGAGCCGTGCACCAGCGCCTTGCCGCCCAGCTCGGCGCAGAGCGCAATCAGCCGGCGCATGACCTCGATGGTCTTCGTCCGCACCGCCTGGTCGTCGCTGGTGATCGACAGGCCGGCCGGCTTCACCAGCAGCCAGTGCAGGCTGCAGAGGGCGATGCCGGCCTGCTCGGCGCCGCGGCGGAGGGCGGCGGCCTGGCCGGCGCCGATCAGATGCGGTTCCTCGGCCAGGGTGAAGGGCGCCACTTCCAGCCCGTCATAGCCCAGGGCGGCGGCGAAGTCGCACTGGCGGGCGAACTCCATGCCGGCGATCACCTCGTTGCACAGCGCCAGGCGCAGTCGGTTCGGTTCCATCGTCATCCCTGCAAGCTCACGACGCGCTTGTCGCGCGAGGAGGTTTCGATCGCTTCCAGCAGCAGCGCCATGTTCAGCCCGCCATCGAGCCCGTCGGCGGCGAAGCCGGCCGGCTGTTGCTTCGTTTCCATGCGGCGCAGAAAGGCCGAGAGTTCGGCCGTCAGCACCGACACCGCATCGGCGGCGGCCACATTACGGTGCGCGGCCGGCCCGGCAAAGCGCGGCGTCCACGCGCCGTCGCGATTCTCGTGCGTCACGCGATGCTGGACGTAGCTCTCGGCCGCGTAGTCGATCTCGATCGCGCCCCGCGAGCCGCTGACGGCGATCTCCTTCGAGGTGATGGCGCCCGGCACCACGGCGTCGGGCCATTTCCCGGGCTGGACGTAGCCCGCTTCGACCTGCGCCACCGGCCCGTCCCGCCATTCCAGGACGATCAGCGCCAGATCGTCCAGGCCGCGGCCGAAATGGTCGCGCGCCACGGCGAAGATGCGCTCGGGCAGGGACCCGACCAGCCAGCAGAAGAGATCGAGGAAATGCACCGCGTCGTTGTGCAGCACGCCGGCATCGGCGCGGCTGCGCTTGAACCCCATGAAGCGGCCGCTCAGCAGCCGCAAGTTGCCCAGATCGCCGGCCGCGATCTGGCGCTGCAATTCGGCGCTCTTGGGGTGGAAGCGGAAGTAATAGCCGGCCATCACCGGCTGGCCGGCGGCGCATGCCTGCTTCAGCACCGCGCGCGCCTGGGCGGCGCTGCTCACCACGGGTTTCTCGATGAAAACCGGCTTGCCCGCCGCCAGCGCCGCGCAGGCGAGGGCGGCATGGGCGTCGGTCGGGGCGACGATGTCGACCGCCAGGCAACCGGGCAGCGCGTCGCGATAGTCGGCGACCTGCCGGCAGGCCGGCACGAGGCTGGCGGCGGCCTGCCGCGCCTGGGGGACGGGATCGGCCACGATCACGCGGCCGGCCAGCCCCAGCGCCTGCCAGGCCCGCAAATGCGTGGCGCCGAACGCGCCGAAGCCGATCTGCAGGATGTCGCCCGTCATGCCGGCCATCCGCTCGCCGGCGGCGGCAGGACGGGCGGAACATCCCTCCGGCATGGCGGCAGTTTTGTTGACACGCTCCCGACCCGCCTCTATCGTTTTTGTAACCAGTTGGTTATTTGGTACCGACTTGTCCGCCCTCTGTAAAGCGAGGGCGCGTTTCAAGAGACCGGCAATGCCAAGAGGGAGGCAAGGGACATGCAAGCGAAGCGATTGATGTTGGCCGTCGCGGCCGCCGTCGGTTTGACCGTCGGCGCCGGCGCGGCATCGGCGCAGAACTATCCGTGGAAGCCGGAACGTCCGGTCACCATCATCGTGCCGTGGGCGGCGGGCGGCTCGACCGACCAGATGGCGCGCATCGTCGCCAACGAGCTGGAAGGGGCGTTGAAGCAGAAATTCGTGGTCGTCAACCAGCCGGGCGCCTCCGGCTCGATCGGCACCAAGAACGCGCTGGAAGCCAAGCACGACGGCTACACCTGGGCGGCCGGCGCGGCTTCCGACGTCGGCACCTACCGCACGCTCGGCATGCTGGAGACCAACCTCTCCGACTGGAGCCTGTTCTTCGCCGTCGCCAATGTCGGCGCGATCAGCTCCAACCCCAACTCGCCCTACAAGGATTTCGGCCAGCTCCTGGCGGCGCTGAAAGCCAGCGGCGAGAACGTGTCCGTCGCCACGGCCGGCGTCTCTTCGGCCGGCCACAACATGATGGAGATGATCAAGGCGGCGACGCCCATCAAGTACCGGCACGTCACCTACGAGGGCGGCAATCCGGCGGTGATCGCCACGGTCGCGGGCGAAACGCCGGTGGTCAGCCAGCTCCTGGTCGAAATGTCGGAGATGATCAAGGGCAAGAAGCTGATGCCGCTGGTGGTGCTCAACGACAAGCCGGTCACGCTGGCCGGCTACGGCGAAATCCCGCCCATCACCAAGTGGATTCCGGGCATGGTGGCGCCGGTCAACTATTTCGGCATCTGGGTGCCGAAGGACGCGCCGCCGGCCGTCATCCAGACCATGGAAGCGGTGTGGAAGGACAAGATCGCCAAATCGGAAGCGCTGCAGAAATACGCCGCCGAGCGCAGCGCCATCTTCGCGCCGCTCTACGGCCAGGAAGCCCACGACGGCGCCATGAAGATGGTGCGCCAGACGGCGTGGCTCTATTTCGACGCCGGCAAGGCCAAGGTCTCGCCGGACACCGTCGGCATTCCGCGCAAATAGGACTGCGGGAACGGGAACATCGCCATCGCCCTTGCGGTGGCGATGTTCTTTTTTGGGGACAATAGATGTCGGAAAATTCGCAAGCTTCGAACGTCACGCCGCCGCCTTCGGCGCGCACCGATCTCATCACCGCGGCCATCCTGCTGGCTTTCGGGCTTACGATCATCGCTTTGGCGCTGCGGATGCCCACCTTCACCGCGGCCACCGGCAGCGCCTTCACCGCGCCGGGCATCGTTCCGGGCTTCCACGGCACGGTCATCGCCGTGCTCAGCATCGCCCTGGCGCTGCGCTCGGTCTATCGCGGTGCGTTCAAGCCCGGCGGCGGCAAGCCGGCAGGCTTCGAGGGCCTGCCGGGGATCAGCCTGAAGCGGCTCTTCATCGCCGCGGGGCTCGGCATAGTCTACGCCGTCGTGCTCGTGGGCTGGCTGCCGTTCTGGCTCGCCTCGGCCGTGTTCATCGCGGCCTTCACCATCATTTTCGAGTGGGATGCCACGGCGCCGATGGCGCTGCGCGTGCGCCGGGCCGTAACCGCTTCCATTCTGGGCATCGTGATCGGCGCCGCGGTCTTTCTGCTGTTCCAGGAACTATTCCTGGTCAGGCTGCCCTGAGCGGAGCGCGCCATGCTTGAAAACCTCGGCATGCTGGGCTCGGCCTTCGGCAGCTTCCTCAATCCCGAAACTCTCCTGTTCGTGCTCGGCGCCACGCTGATCGGCATCGTCATCGGCGCCTTGCCGGGGCTGACCGCAACCATGGGCGTGGCGCTGATGACCACGCTGACCTACACGCTCGATCACAAGCTCGCCATCCTGATCCTGATCTGCGTCTATGTCGGCGCCATCTATGGCGGCAGCCGCAGCGCCATCCTGCTCAACATTCCCGGCACCCCGGCCAGCGCCGCCTCGACGCTCGACGGCTTCCCGCTGGCGCGCCAGGGCCTGGCCGGCCGCGCCATGGGCATCTCCACCACCGGCTCGTGGCTGGGCACGCTGTTCGGCACCATGTGCGTGCTGCTGCTGACGCCGACCTTGGGCGACCTGGCCCTGACGTTCGGTTCCTACGAATTCTTCTGGGTGGCGGTGTTCGGCATCGTGATCTGCGGCAGCCTGAGCGGCGGCGATCCGCTGAAGGGCTATATCGCCGGCTTCCTCGGCCTGTTCATCGCCACCATCGGCCAGGAGTCGATCAACGCCTATCCGCGCTTCGCCTTCGGCAATGCCGACCTGGCGGGCGGCATCGGACTGCTGCCGGCGCTGGTCGGCGCCTTCGGTATCGCCGAAGTGATGCAGGTGATGCAGGGCCCGGCCTTCAAGATCGTCAGCAGCAAGCTCGATTCGATCCTGCCGCGCATCAGGGACGTGGCCCAGTACTGGCGTACCATCTTCCGTTCCGGCGCGATCGGCACCTTCATCGGCATCCTGCCCGGGCTGGGCGAGGATACCGCGGCGTGGTCCTCCTATGCCGCCGCAAGGCGCGGCAGCAAGGAGAAGGAGAAATTCGGCAAGGGCTCGGTCGAGGGCCTGATGGCGGCGGAAACCGGCGAAAGCGCCTGCGTGCCGGGCGCCATCATCCCGGTGCTGACCCTGGCCGTGCCCGGCTCGGCCCCGGCCGCGGTGCTGCTGGCGGCGCTGCTGATCCACGGCCTCAACCCCGGGCCGATGCTGATGACGACCTCGCCCAATTTCGTGTTCGAGATCGTCGCCATGCTGGTCATCGCCGACATGGCCAAGCTGCTGTTCGGCCTGACCCTGGTGCGGCCGCTGCTGTGGATCCTGCTGGTGCCGCGCGAGCGGCTGATGCCGATCGTGTTCGTGCTGTGCACGGTCGGCGCCTTCGCCATCACCTCGCGCGTCTTCGACATCTACGTCATGCTGTTCTTCGGCCTGTTCGGCTACATATTGCGCGAGCTGAAATTCCCCATGGCGCCACTCATCCTGGGACTGGTGCTGGGCGAACTGCTCGACAAGAACTTGATCCGCGGCCTGCGCCTCACCGACGGCGACATCGAGCCGTTCTTCACGCGGCCGATCTCGGCCGGGCTGGCGCTGCTGACCCTGGCGGCGGCCTTGTGGTCGATCCCCTATTTCAACCGCCGCGCCACCCAGTTCACCCAGAACCTGTTCCGCCGCAAAAAGGCGGGCTAGAGCGGATCACGATCAGAGGGAAGCGCTTGCGCTTCCCTCTGATCGTGTGAATCCGCTCTATCTTTTAATGATTAGGGAAAGGATCGCGTCCGGCCCAGGGCCGGGCGCGTTCGAGCTGGAAGGCGAGGCGGAACAGCAGCGCCTCGCCGCCGTAAGCGCCGGCGATCTGCACGCCGACCGGCAGGCCCGCTGGCGTCCAGTGCAGCGGCAGCGACATGGCGGGCTGGCCGGTGACGTTGAACAGCCGCGTATAGGGCGCGAACTCGAAGGTGCGCTTCAGGTAGCCGCCCAGATCGTCCGTCTCGGTCGACAGCACGCCCAGGGCCGGCGGCAATTGCGCCAGCGTCGGCGTCAGCAGCAGATCGTGCCGCTGGAAGAACGGCGCGGTCTCGCGGCCGATGCGATGGAAAGTCTGGATCGCCGTCAGGTAGTCGACGCCGCTGAAACCCCTGCCGGCTTCCGCCATGGCCCAGGTCACCGGCTCGAAATCATCGGCGTCGAAGGGTCTGCCGGCTGCCCGCATCTGCATGACGCGCTGCGTCTGCACCGCCATGACGACGAAGAAGGCATGGTCCAGCGCCGCCCAGTCGACCTTCGGCGCCGCCGGCACCAGCCGATGGCCCAGGCTCTCCAGCAGGCGCGCGGCGTCTGCCATCGCCGCCCGGCACTCGGGCGCGACGGCGCTGCCCTCGGGCGTGGCGTCGGAGAAGGCGATGGTCAGCGGCGCGGGGTCGGCGTCCGTCTCCTCGGCATAGGGACGCAAGGGCGGCGGCGCGGTGTAGGGATCGCCGGGCAGCGGCCCGCCGGTGAGATCGAGCAGGACCGCGCTGTCGCGCACCGAGCGGCTGACGACGTGCTCGGCGGCGCAGCCGCCCAGGCCTTCGCCGGCCGGCGCCATGGAGATGCGCCCGCGGCTGGGCTTCAGCCCGAACAGGCCGCAGGCGCTGGCCGGGATGCGGATCGAGCCGCCGCCATCGGTGGCATGCGCCGCCGGCACCAGCCGCGCCGCCACGGCCGCGGCCGAGCCGCCGCTGGAGCCGCCCGGCGTGCGCGTCCGGTCCCAGGGATTGCGCGTGGCGCCGAACAGCCGGCCCTCGCTGCTGGCGGCGATGGCGAATTCCGACGAGTTGGCCTTGCCGACGATGCTGAGGCCCGCCCGCCGGTAGCGCCGCACCAGCTCGCTGTCGATCGGGGCGGCATCGCGGGCGAAGAAGCGCGCCCCGCCGGAAGTCGGCACGCCCTGGTACAGCGCCAGAAAATCCTTCAGCAGGAACGGCACGCCGGCCAGCGGCGCGGCCGGATCGAGGCTCGCCAGCGCAGCGCGCGCCTGCTCCGCCATCGGCAGCACGACGGCATTGATGTCCGGGTTGCACCGGTCGATCTCGGCCAGCGCCGCCGCGAGCAGGTCGGCGGCGGTGACCTGGCCTTGCCGCACCAGCTCGGCCATGGCAACAGCGTCAAGCGAACGATACTCGGCGGACGACAGGCTTGGCATTTGGTCTGACCGGCGCGTTGTGGCAGGATGTACCCAAATGGTTACTTTCCAGCGCGCCCCGGCACAAGGGCCGCCTGCGGGAGGAAGATAAAATGATGGATACCCTGTCGCCGGCGGCTGCGGCCCTGCCGCAGCGCTTCGCCGACGTCGCGGCGCTGGAAGATTTCATGACCGCCCCGTCGCCGGCCCTGGTCGCCGATTTGCAGCGCGCCCCGGGCGACATCATCGTGCTGGGGGTCGCCGGCAAGATGGGGCCGACCCTGGCGCGGCTGGCCAAGCGGGCGGCGCCCGACCGGCGCGTCGTCGGCGTGGCGCGGTTCTCCGATCCGCGGCAGAAGGCGATGCTGGAGCGTCACGGCGTGGAGACCATCGCTTGCGACCTGCTCGATGCCAAGGCGGTGGCGGCGCTGCCCAAGCTGCCCAATGTCGTGTTCATGGCCGGCTTCAAGTTCGGCGCCAGCGGCAACGAGCCCTTGGCCTGGGCGATGAACGTGCATGTGCCGGCCATGGTGGCGCAGGAATTCGCCGCCTCGCGTATCGTCGCCTTCTCGACCGGCTGCGTCTATCCCTTCGTCGACATCCGCCACCAGGGCGCGACCGAGGAGACCCCGGCCGTGCCGCCGGCCGGCGACTACGCCAATTCCTGCGTCGGGCGCGAGCGCATGTTCCAGTATTTCTCGGGCAGGCTGGGCACTGCCGGCCGCCTGCTGCGGCTGAATTACGCCATCGACATGCGCTACGGGGTGCTGCACGACATCGGCCGCAAGGTGCGCGATGGCGAGGAGATCGACATCTCCATGGGCCATGTCAACGTCATCTGGCAGGGCGACGCCAATGCGGTGGCGCTGCGCTGCCTGGCCCAGGCCACGGCGCCGACCAGCCCGATCAATGTCAGCGGCCCGGAGACCATCAGCGTGCGCGCCCTGGCCGAGGCGTTCGGCCGCGTCTTCGGCAAGAGCCCCAGGATCGTCGGCAGCGAGGCGCCGACCGGCTGGCTGGTCAATACCAGCCGCATGGCCGCGATTTTCGGCTATCCCTCGGTGCCGCTGCTGAAGATGGTCGAATGGACGGCCGACTGGCTGTCGCGCGACCTGCCCAGCCTGAACAAGCCGACCCATTACGAAGTCCGCGATGGCCAGTACTGAGGCGGCGATCCGCCGCCTGGAACCGGCGCAGGCGCCTGCCTGCCTGCCGCTCTCGGTGGAAGCCGGCTGGAACCAGGTCGAAGCCGACTGGCGGTTCATGCTGGAGGCGGGGACGGGTTTCGGCGTCGAACTGCCCGACGGCAGGCTGGGCGCCAGCGCGCTGGTGCTGCCGGTGGGCGAGGGCTTACGCTGGATCAGCATGGTGCTGGTGACCGCCGCGCTGCGCCGCCAGGGGCTGGGCACCGAGCTGCTGCGCCGCTGCATCGCCGAGGCGGAGCGGGGCGGCAACGCCATGGGCCTGGACGCCACCGAGCTGGGCCGGCCGGTCTATCTGCCGCTGGGCTTCCGCGATCTCTATCGCATCTCGCGCTGGCGTCTGGAGCGGAAGCCGGCGGCGATGCCGGCGCCGGCGGGGCTGGCGCTGCGGCCGCTGTCGATCGAAAGCCTCGAAATGCTGCTGGCCTGGGACAGCGAGCGCAGCGGTTTGCAGCGTCGCGCCATATTGTGCCATTTGCGCGGCCGGCAGCCCGGCCTGGCGCTGGTCGCCGAGCGCGGCGGCGCGCCGGTCGGGTTCGTGCTGGGGCGGGAAGGCAGGCTGGCGAGCCAGATCGGGCCGCTGGTGGCCGAGGACGACGAAACCGCGCTGGCGCTGCTGCAGGCCGCAATTCAGGCGTCGCCCGCGCCCTACTTTATCGACGTGCCGGATTCGCGTATGCAGGTGCGCGCCTGGCTGGAAGCCCAGGGCGGCAGCGCGCCGCGCTATTTCATCCGCATGGTGCGGGGCGAGGCCGGACGGATCGAGAGTGCGGGAAAAGTCTATGCCATCGGCGGACCAGAACTTGCCTGAACCCAAATCCCGCCGCCGGCCGCGCAGCCGCGGCGCCGGCATCCGCCAGCCGGAGCGCACCCGGCAGTCCATTCTCGATGCCGCGACCGTCGAGTTCTCCACCAGCGGCCTGGGCGGGGCGCGCGTCAACGCCATCGCCAAGCGCGCCGGCACCAACAAGCGCATGATCTACCACTATTTCGGGAACAAGGAGGCGATGTTCCTGGCGGTGCTGGAGAACGCCTACGAGCAGATCCGCTCGATGGAGAGCGAACTGCACCTGGAGGAGATGGAGCCGGCCGCCGCCATGCGCAAGCTGGTGCGCTTCACCTTCAACTATTTCGTCCACAACCAGCATTTCGTGGCGCTGCTCAACAGCGAGAACCTGCACCGCGCCCGGCACGTCAAGCAGTCGAAACGGGTGCAGCCGATCAACCATCCGCTGATCGAGACGCTGCAGCACGTCGTCGACCGCGGCCACCGGGACGGCATTTTCCGGGGCGGCGTCGATGCCCTGCAGCTCTACATCTCGATCGCCGGCGTCTGCTACTTCTACTTCTCCAATATCCACACCCTGTCGACCATCTTCGGCCGCGACCTGATGGCGCTGGAGGCGCTGAAAACCCGCGAAGCGCATGTGGTGCAGGTCATCATGGGCTATCTGCGGGCCTGATAATTTCCACCTCTCCCCGTAAAACGGGGAGAGGAAGGGGCCCGCCGCGACAGCGGTGGGAAGGTGAGGGGCATCTTTACCGGCAGCTACCCCTCACCCTCCCATTGCTTTCGCAACGGGCCCCTCCCTCTCCCCGATAAATCGGGGAGAGGTGGGAAAGCCTGGGATAACCGGCTCTTCCCTAATCGTAACCAATTGGTTACAAATTGCCACATGAGCAAGCCCGTCCTCCACTGGTCCGACCTGCCCGCGCCTGTCCTGCAGGTGCTGCGCGCCGGCGCCGTCATTCCCGCCCATCCGCTGGCGCTGGACGAGAACCGCCAGTTCGACGAGCGCGCCCAGCGCGCCCTGTCGCGCTACTACATCGACGCCGGTTCGGGCGGCCTGGCGGTGGGGGTGCACTCGACCCAGTTCGCCATCCGCGATGTCGGCCTCTACCAGCCGGTACTGGAACTGGCCATGCGCACGGCCAGGGACTGGACGCAGCGGCCGCTGGTGATGGTGGCCGGCGTCGTCGGCCGCACCGAGCAGGCGGTGCGGGAAGCGCAGATCGCGCGCGGGCTGGGCTATCACGCCTGCCTGCTGAGCCTGGCCGCCTTCAAGGGCGCCGGCGAGGACGAGATCGTGGCCCATTGCCAGCGCGTGGCGCAGGAGATGCCGCTGATCGGCTTCTACCTGCAGACCGCGGTCGGCGGCGTGGTGCTGTCGCGCGGTTTCTGGAGCCGCTTCGCCGCCATCGACAACGTGGTGGCGATCAAGGTGGCGCCGTTCAACCGCTATCGCACGCTGGACGTGGCGTTCGGCATCGTCAACGCCCGGGCCGAGGATCGCGTCACCCTCTATACCGGCAACGACGACCACATCGTGCTAGACCTGCTGGTGCCGATGGCCATCCGCAGCGGCGGCCGCGAAGTGGCGATGCGCTTCAAGGGCGGGCTGCTGGGGCATTGGAGCGTGTGGACCCATGCCGCGGTGAAGCTGCTGGAGAAGCTGCAGCAGACCGTGGCCGCCGGCGGCGCCGTGTCGCCGGAACTGCTGGCGCTGGACGCCATGGTCACCGACTGCAATGCGGTGCTGTTCGACTTCGCCAACGATTTCCGCGGCTGCATCCCCGGCTGCCACGAAGTGCTGCGCCGCCAGGGCCTGCTGCGCTCGATCAACTGCCTCGATCCGCACGAACGCTTGAGCCCCGGCCAGGCGGCGGAAATCGACCGGCTCTACGCCGCCTATCCCGACCTCAACGACGACGCCTTCGTCGCGGCCAACCGCGACCGCTGGCTGGCCTGATCTTCACCGGAGACAACGACAATGGCCGAACGCCGCCTTGGACTCATCATGCATGGCGTCACCGGGCGCATGGGCATGAACCAGCACCTGATCCGCTCCATCGTCGCCATCCGCGCCCAGGGCGGCGTGGCGCTGGCCAACGGCGATCGGGTGATGCCCGATCCCATCCTGGTCGGGCGCGATGCGGAGAAGGTGAAGGCGCTGGCCGAGACCTACGGTATCAAGCGCTGGACCACCGACCTGGAGGCGACGCTGAAGGACCCGAAGGACGAGCTGTTCTTCGACGCCGCCTCGACCCAGTTGCGCGCCGGCCTGCTGGAGCGGGCGCTGCAGGCGGGCAAGCACATCTACTGCGAGAAGCCGATCGCCGACACGCTGGCCGACGCGCTCAAGGCCGCCAGGCAGGCCAAGGCCTCCGGCCGCAAGCATGGCGTGGTGCAGGACAAGCTGTTCCTGCCCGGCTTGCAGAAGCTGCGCATGCTGCGCGATTCCGGTTTCTTCGGCCGCATGCTCTCGGTGCGCGGCGAGTTCGGCTACTGGGTGTTCGAGGGCGACTGGCAGGCCGCACAGCGCCCGTCCTGGAACTATCGCAGCGCCGAGGGCGGCGGCATCATTCTCGACATGGTCTGCCACTGGCGCTACGTGCTGGACAATCTGTTCGGCGCGGTGAAGTCGGTGAGCTGCCTGGGCGCCACCCATATCCCCGAGCGCTGGGACGAGAAGGGCCGCAGATACGCCGCCGATGCCGACGACGCCTGCTACGCCACCTTCCAGCTCGACGGCGGCGTCATCGCCCAGATCAATTCCTCCTGGTGCACCCGCGTGCGGCGCGACGACCTGGTGACCTTCCATGTCGACGGCACGCTGGGCTCGGCCGTTGCCGGCCTCACCGAATGCCGCATCCAGCCGCGCGCCGCCACGCCGCGGCCGGTGTGGAACCCCGACGTCAAGCAGACCATCGATTTCTTCGACCAGTGGCAGCTCGTGCCCGACAACGTCGTCCACGACAACGGCTTCAAGGCGCAGTGGGAGATGTTCATCCGCCATCTATGCGAGGATGCGCCGTTCAAATGGACGCTGGCCGAGGGCGCCAAGGGCGTGCAGCTGGCCGAGCTGGCGCTGCAGAGCTGGAAGGAGCGGCGTGTGCTCGACGTGCCCGCGCTGGAGATCTGACCATGCCCACCATCCGCCTTCCCAAAGCCGACGGCAGCCTGGAGAACTTCACCACCAGCGCGCCGCGCCATTTCGCCCGGCACGACGGCAAGTTCAATCGCGTCGCCTATGCTGCCGCCCATGTCGTGGCCGATCCGCTGGCGGACAACGACCCCTGGCTGACCCCGGCCATCGACTGGGAGAAGACGCTGCAGTTCCGCCAGTATCTGTGGTCGCTGGGTTTCGGCGTCGCCGAGGCGATGGACACCGCCCAGCGCGGCATGGGGCTGGACTGGAACAACAGCCTCGAGCTGATCCAGCGCAGCGTGGCGCTGGCCAAGCGGGAAGGCGGCACCGTCGCCAGCGGCGCCGGCACCGACCATCTGGCGCCCTCCGCCGCCCTGACCGTCGACGAGGTCGTCCGCGCCTATGAGGAGCAGTGCGCCGCCGTCGAAGCGGCGGGCGGCCGCATCATCCTGATGGCCTCCCGCGCGCTGGCCGCCTGCGCCAAGTCGCCGGACGACTACGTGCGCGTCTACGACCGCATCCTGCGCCAGGTTTCCGAACCGGTGATCATCCACTGGCTGGGCGAGATGTTCGATCCCGCACTTGAAGGCTACTGGGGCCATCGCGATCACTGGCAGGCGATGGATGTCTGCGTCGGGGTCATCAATTCGCATGCCGACAAGGTCGACGGCGTGAAGATCTCGCTGCTCGACAAGGACAAGGAGATCGCCATGCGCCGCCGCCTGAAATCGGGCGTGCGCATGTATACCGGCGACGATTTCAACTATGCCGAACTGATCGCCGGCGACGGCGAGGGCCATTCCGACGCGCTGCTGGGCATTTTCGACGCCATCGCGCCCGCCGCATCGGCAGCGCTGGGCTCGCTGGCCAGGGGCGACGAGAAGACCTTCCACGACATCCTGGGACCGACCGTGCCGCTGTCGCGCCACATCTTCAAGGCGCCGACCCGCTTCTACAAGACGGGCGTGGTGTTCATGGCCTATCTCAACGGGCTGCAGGAGCATTTCATCATGGTCAACGGCCAGCAGAGCACCCGCTCGCTGGTGCATCTGGCCGAGCTGTTCCGGCTGGCCGATACCGCCGGCCTGCTGCGCGATCCCGATCTGGCGACCGCCCGCATGCGCCGCGTGCTGGCGCTGCACGGGCTGGAGAACTGAAGCGTGCGCGACCTGGCGCGGCAGCCCGAGCTGCTGTCGATCAACACCGCCACCGTGCGCCAGCAATGGACCCTGCCGCAGATCATCGAAGGCTGCGCCCGGCAGGACATCCGCGCCATCGCCCCCTGGCGCGACCAAGTGGCGCAATGCGGGTTGAAGACCGCCGCTGAGCTGGTGAAGCGTCACGGGTTGCGCGTTTCCGGCTATTGCCGCGGCGGCATGTTCACCGCGCCCGATGCGGCCGGCCGGCAGGCCGCACTGAACGACAACCGCCGCGCCGTCGACGAGGCGCTGGCGCTGAACGCCGAATGCCTGGTGCTGGTGGTCGGCGGCCTGGCGGCCGGTTCGAAGGACATCGCCGATGCCCGCCGCCAGGTGCGGGACGGCATCGCCGCGCTGCTGGACCATGCCCGGCCCGCCGGCATGAAGCTGGCGATCGAGCCGCTGCATCCCATGTATGCGGCGGACCGCGCCTGCGTCAACACGCTGAAACAGGCCAACGATCTGTGCCAGGCGCTGGGCGAGGGGGTAGGGGTCGCCGTCGACGTCTATCACGTCTGGTGGGATCCCGAACTCGCCGCCGAGATCGCCCGCGCCGGACGCCATGGCTGGCTGCATGCCTTCCATGTCTGCGACTGGCTGGTGCCGACGCGCGACCTGCTGCTGGATCGTGGCATGATGGGCGATGGCATCATCGATATTCCCGGCATCCGCCGCCAGGTGGAAGCGGCCGGCTATGGCGGCACGGTCGAGGTCGAAATCTTCTCGGCCGAGAACTGGTGGAAGCGCGATCCGCAGGAAGTCCTGCGCGTCTGCCGCGAGCGCTACGCCAGCGCCTGCTAGCCGCCCATGACCGGCTCCACCCCGACGGCGCCCGTGGCCGCGGCATCGCCGTTGCCGGCCTACGGCATGCTGCTGTCGGTGATGCTGCTGTGGGGCTCCAACGTCGTCATCGGCCGCTTCATCGCCGGCGACTGGTCGCCGTTCGCGCTGTCGGTATGGCGCTGGGGCGTGGCGCTGCTCCTGCTGCTGCCCTTCACCGTCGTGCCGGCCTGGAGCCTGCGCGCCGTGATCCGCCGGCATTGGCGCCTGCTGGTGCTGCTGGGCATATTGAGCGTCGGGCTGTTCAACACCATGCTCTACGTGGCGCTGAACCACACCACGGCGATCAACGTGGCGCTGATCAACTCGACCACGCCCATCGCCATCCTGCTGCTGTCGCGGCTGCTGATCGGCACGCCGATGGCGCCTCGCGTCATGGCCGGCGTGGCGCTGGGGCTGGTCGGCGCCGCCGTCATCATCACGCGCGGCGATCCGCTGTCGGTGCTGTCGCTGGGCTTCAACGTCGGCGACGTCATCCAGACCGTCGCCGTGCTGTGCTGGGGGCTCTATTCGGTGCTGCTGCAGCGCCATCCCATGCAACTGCCGCCGCTGGTGCTGCAGCTCGCCCTGATGGTGGTCGGCATTCCGGTGATCGTCGCGATCTTCCTGGTCATGCCGGCCGCCGGCACGGGCGTGCCGCGGCACGGCTGGGACTGGGCGCTGGTCTTCTACCTCGCCATCGCCGTCAGCCTGGCATCGACCGTGCTGTGGAACGTCTCGGTGCGCTCGGTCGGCGCCCGCATCGCCGGCTTCTTCAACTACCTGACGCCGCTCATCGTCGCGGTGCTGTCGACGATCTTCCTCGACGAGCATTTGCGCCCGTTCCACGCCATGGGCTTCGTGCTGATCCTGGGCGGCATTCTCCTGGCGACGCTGGTGGCGCGCCGGGGATAGTTCACAGGATCACGCGCGCGCGGCGCAGCTCGGCGATTTCGGCCGCGCTCAGTCCCAGTGCAGCCAGCACCTCCTCGCTGTTGGCGCCGGCGTCCACCGGCGGGCTCTGGATCGCGGCCGGCGTGCGGGCGAAGCGCGGCGCAGGCGCGGGCTGGACGACGTCGGCATAGTCGACGAAGGTCTGCCGGGCCTTCAGATGCGGATGATGCGGCGCCTCGGAGGGGCGCAGGACCGGCGCGAAGCAGACATCGGTGTTCTGCAGCAGCGCGGTCCATTCGGCCCGCGTTCTGGTCCGCATCACCTTGGCCACGCGCTCGGTGAAATCGGGCCAGCGCGCGGCGTCCATCTGATGCGCCGCCAGTTCGGCGTCCTCGGCCAGCCCGATCAGCTTGAGGAACTGGGCGTAGAACTTGGCTTCGACGCAGCCTATGGCGACGTATTCCTCATCGGCGGTCAGATAGACGTTGTAGAAATGCGAGCCGGTGTCGGCGGCGTTGGCGCCGCGCTGCTCGCTCCAGATGCCGGCGGCGATCATGCCGACGAACGGCGTCATCAGCGACGCCGCGCCGTCGACCATGGCGGCGTCGACCACCTGGCCCTTGCCGCTGCGCCGCGCCTCGATGATGGCGGCCAGGACGCCGACGCAGAGGTAGAGGGCGCCGCCGCCGAAATCGCCGACCAGGCTGAGCGGCGGCACTGGCGGGCCGCCGCGTCCGCCGATGGAATGCAGCACGCCGGCCAGGCCGATGTAGTTGATGTCGTGACCGGCCGTCTGCGCCAGCGGCCCGTCCTGGCCCCAGCCCGTCATCCGGCCATAGACCAGCCTGCCGTTGCGCGCCGCGCAGACCTCCGGCCCGATGCCCAGCCGTTCCATGACGCCGGGACGGAAGCCCTCGATCAGCGCATCCGCCCGCCCGATCAGCCCCAGCACGATCTCGATGCCGCGCGGCGACTTGAGGTCGACCGCCAGCGACCGGCGGCCGCGGTTGGTGATCTGGTACTTGGTGTCGGGCTGGATCCCCAGCCCCGCCGGTTCGATGCGATCGATCCTGACGACGTCGGCGCCCAGGTCGGACAGCATCATGCCGCAGAACGGCACCGGGCCGATCGCGCCCATCTCGACGACTTTAAGACCGCTCAGTGGTCCCATCGATCTTCCCCTTGATGGCGCTGCCGTTGCCGTCGTCCAGGAAGGAAACCCAGCGATCGACCGGTTCGCGCGACGTGGCCAGTCGGTTGGCGACGGCGTGCGGGTCCTCGTAGCCAAGCGCCATGCCGCAGACGATCGCTTGGTTCTCGCCGATGCCGAGGACCGAGCGGATGATCCGATGGTAGTTGATCCAGGCCGCCTGCGGGCAGGTGTGCAGGCCCTTGCCGCGCGCGGCGATCATGACGGTTCCCAGGAAAATGCCGTAGTCGAGCCACGATCCCATTTCCAGATCGCTGTCGATGGTGAACATCAGCCCCACCGGCGCGCCGAAGAAATCGTAGTTGCGGTTGGCCTGGCGCAGCATTCCCTCGCTGTCGTCGCGGCCGATGCCCAGCAGGCCGTACAGGTCGAGGCCGACCCGCCGGCGGCGCGACAGGTAGGGTTCGCGAAACGAACTGGGATAGTACTTGTATTGCGGCACGAGCGGCTCGCCGCTTTCGCGCGCCGCCAGGACCGCTTCCGTCAGCGCCTGCTTGCGCGCGCCGCGAACCACGTAGCAGCGCCACGGCTGCATGTTGGTGCCCGACGGCGCCCGCGCGGCGGTTTCGAGAATTTCCGCGATGACCGGCGCCGGCACGTCGGCGTCGAGAAAGCCGCGCACCGAGCGGCGTGATCGTATCGCTGAATCAATGTCCATGGGGCGCTCCGGAATCGCTTCGATGTTGTGCGCCGCACAATCTTTTTTGCCCGACGCAGCGTTGACAGCCGTCTGTCATTCACATATTCACATACTAACTGGTCAGGTTGTTTTTTGACAAGTTTGTCGCGGCCCGGCCGTGCAACCAGCAGCAAAGTCGAGATGCACGACGGAAAGAGTTAATGCGATCAGATTAAGAATGCGTCGCCAACGATGCGACTTCACGGGAGGAAAGCAGATGAAGATCAGGATGGTCGTACGTGCGCTGGCCGCCATGTCAATCATGGCCGTCGCCCTGCCTGCCGTGCCCGCCGCGGCGCAGGACATCAGCATCGGCGTGATCGTGCCGTTGACCGGCCCCGCCGCGCCGCAGGGCCATGCGGTGAAGACGGCGATCGAGATGGCCGCCGCCGAGATCAACGCCGCCAAGGGCATTGGCGGGCGCAAGATCAACGTCATCGTTCGCGACGACCAGGGCCAGCCGGCCAATGCGGTCAACATCGCGCAGGATTTCATCCAGAAGGAGCGGCTCAATTTCGTCGTCGGCCCGACGCTGAGCAGCAGCGCGCTGGCGGTGGCGCCGCTGTTCACCCGCGCCAAGGTCGTGGCGCTGGCGCTGGTCGGCGCGGCCGACTGGAACAAGCCGGCCCAGTATCCCTACGCGTTCCAGGTGCTGTACTCGAACGACCTGGTCGCCAAGGCGGCGGTGTCGTACGCCATCGACACGCTCGGCCGCAAGAAGTTCGGCCAGATCGGCGATACTTCGGCCTATGCGCTGGGCGGCATGGCCGACACCAGGAAAGTGATCTCCGAGATGGGCGGCGAGGTCGTCGGCCAGGAGAAGCACAACATGGGCGACCTCGACTATTCCGTGCAGTTGCAGCGGCTCAAGGACGCCGGCGCCAACGTGCTGAACCTGTGGACCATCGCGCCGACCGACGTGGTGCGCATCATCCGCAAGATCCAGGAGATGAAGTGGACCGACCTCTACCATGTCGGCCCGGCGAATATCGGCCTGCAGCCGGTCCTGGACGGGCTGGGGCGCGACGCCTATCCCAAGACCTTCTACTACGTGTGCATGAGGAACATGACGCACGGCAACGCCAAGGCCGAGGCCTACGGCAAGAAATACGCCGCGGCGCGGGGCAAGATCGATTTCCCGCTGTACTACTCGGCCATCGCCTACGACTCGGTCTACATGCTCAAGGCGGCGATCGAAGGGTCGGCTGCGGATCCGGACAAGGTCAAGCAGTGGCTGGAATCGAACTCCTACCAGGGCGTTGCCGCGACCTACGCCGCCAAGCCGAACGACCACCAGATGCAGACCGTCGACATGATCGGCAACTGCAGCCCGCTCAACTACAAGGATGGGCTGGACGAACTCGTGAGCAAGTGATCGGCCGCAACGCGTTCAGCGCATCCGGAGGCGGGCGTGGATATCGGCATTGAGGGCATCGTCGGCGCCGTCATCCGCGGCGTCGGCATCGGCAGCATCTACTCCCTGATAGCTCACGGCTACAACGTGATCTATTCCGGCACCAACGTCGTCAACTTCGCCCAAGGGGCCACCCTGATGTTCGCGATATACATCGGGGCCTGGCTTCTGGGGCCGCTGGGGATCGCGGTGCCGATCGTGATCCTGCTGGTCATGGCCGCCATGGCGCTGATCGGCTTCGCCGAGGAGCGGTTGGCGGTCCGGCCGGTGCAGAAGCACGGCCAGGCCATGCTGTGGATCACCAGCACGCTTGGCCTTTCCGTGCTGATCGACAGCATCGCGGTGCTGCTCTGGGGCCCGCTCACCATACCGTTTCCCGCCCTGGTCAGGGAGGAGGGCATCCAGCTCGGGCCGCTGTCGGTGTCGCCGGTCTTCTCGCTCATCATCGCCATGAACGTGGCGATCGGGGTCGGGCTCACCTGGTTCTACCGTTCGACCCGGACCGGCCGGGCGCTGCTGGCGGTTTCCCAGGACCGGGACGCCGCCGCGCTGCGCGGCATCAATCCGTCGCTGTATTCGTTGATCGCCTTCGGCATCAGCGGCGCCCTGATGGGGCTCGCCGGGATGCTGGTGGGCCAGTTCATCTTCGCCGACACGGCCCTGTCGCTGACCTTCGGCGTCAAGGGCTTCATCGTCGCCGCCCTCGGCGGGCTGGGATCGACGCGGGGCGCGGTCATCGGCGGCTGGATTCTGGGCGTGGTCGAAGCGCTCGGCGTGCTGATCACCGACGTCGCCTATCGCGACGTGATCGCCCTGGTGGTGTTCCTGCTGGTGCTGTTCGCCCGTCCGCAAGGGCTGTTCGGCTTCTACAACTCGCGCGAAGTCTGATCCGCCCATGACGCAGGCCGTCGGAAATTCCCCGCAGCCCGGACCTGGCGCCGTATCGGCCGCGCCGGCGATGCCGGCGAAGGAACCCGAACGCATCGTCATGGACTGGATGCTGGGGCTGTTCTTCGTCGCGCTGCTGGTGGCGCCGCTGACGCCGGTGAACGCCTATTATCTCTTTCTCGTCCAGAAGATCGCCATCTACTCGATCGTCATCATCGGCCTCAATCTCGTGGTCGGCTTCGCGCATATCGCCTCGCTGGGCCATGTCGGGCTTTTCGCGGTCGGCGCCTATGCCTCCGCCCTCCTGACCGTGGACGCACAATGGCCGTGGCTGGCCAGCGTCGTGGTGTCCGCCATCGTCGCCAGCGCGCTGGGCCTGTTGCTGGCGCTGTCCTCGCTGCGGCTGGCGCATTTCTACTTCGCCATGGTGACGCTGCTGTTCGCCACGACGCTGCGGCAGCTCATCATCGAGTGGGACGGGCTGACGCACGGCTTCACCGGCGTCATCGGCATACCGGCCATCAACCTGTTCGGCTGGAACGTCGAAGGCTCCAGCCTGTACTATTTCGTCCTCGCCTTCGCCGCGCTGGCGTTCCTCGGCTGCCGCAACCTGGCCCTGGGGTGGGTCGGCCGGGCGCTGCTCGCGATCCGCCTCAGCGAGCCCGCCGCCAAGGCCTCGGGCGTGTCGGTGGTCTGGCTCAAGGTGATGGTGTTCGTCATCAGCGCGGTCCTGGCCGGCGTCGCCGGCTCGCTCTACGCGCATGCCAACAGCTACATTTCGCCGGACAATTTCGGGCTCGAACTGGCGGTGGTGTTCTTCGTCGCCGTGATCCTGGGCGGCTCCGCCACCCTGTTCGGCCCCATCGTCGGCGCGGTCATCCTGGTGGTGCTGCCCGAATTGCTGCATTTCGCCGACCATCTGCGCCTGGCCATCTACGGCACGCTGCTGATCACCATCTGCTGGTACGCGCCGCTGGGCATCGCCGGTTCGTTCGGCCAGATGCTGCGCCAGCGCCTGGCGCGGCGCCCGCCGAAGGACGCCGCCGGCGTTTCCTCGGGCCAGGCGAAGGCCATCGAGAGCATGGCCGTGCGGTCGAGATCGCACCGGCCGGGCGAAGTGATCTTGCGCGCCGAGCAGTTGAGCAAGCGCTTCGGCGGCGTTCAGGCCTGCGACGCGATAGACCTGGAGATTCGCGCCGGTTCCGTCCATGGCCTGATCGGCCCCAACGGCTCGGGCAAGACGACGATGCTCAATCTCCTGTGCGGCTACTATCCCGTCGATTCGGGACGGATCGAGTATTGCGGCAAGGACATCACCGCAAAGCCCACCCATGCCCGCAGCCGCGACGGCATGGCCCGCACGTTCCAGACGCCGAAGGTGGTCCAGGGGCTGACGGCGCTGGACAATGTCCGGCTCGGCGCCCAGGCCGCCGCGCAATGCAGCATCGTATCGTCCCTGTTCTGGCTGCCGCCGGCGCGGCGCTATGAAAAACAGTACCGGGAGCGGGCGATGGCGCTGCTGGACCAGGTCGGCCAGGCCGCCAATGCCGGAGCGATGATCGAGACGCTGACCCATGTCGACCATCGTTTCATCGAGCTGGCGCGCGCGCTCATGGGCGAGGGGCATCTGCTGATCCTGGACGAGCCGGCCGCGGGCCTGAGCCAGGCCGATCTGACCAACCTGGCGACGGTGATCCGCGCCTGCGCCGACAGCGGCATGGCCGTCCTGCTGGTCGAGCACAATGTCGGCTTCCTGATGAGCCTGGCCGATACGATCACGGTTCTCGATTTCGGCCGCCGCATCGCCTGCGACACGCCGGAGAACATCCGGCGCGATCCGCGCGTCGTGCGCGCCTATTTGGGCGAATCGTGAGCGCGCTGCTGGAGGTCCGCGGCATCAGCGCCCATTACCTGGGCCCGCCGGTGATTCACGAGCTCTCGATCGGCGTCGAGAAAGGGTCGATCACGGCGATCCTGGGCCCCAACGGGGCGGGCAAGAGCACGACGGTGAAATGCATCGCCGGCCTGATGCGGCCCTCGGAGGGCGAAATTCTGCTCGGCGGCGCCAGCATCGGCGGCAAGACGCCGTGGGACATACTGGCGCAGGGCGTGGCGCTGGTGCCCGAGCGCCGCTCGATATTCCCGCGCCAGTCGGTGCGCGACAATCTGCTGGTCGGCGCGCACGGGGCGCGGGTGCCGTCGGCGGTGGTGGCCAAGCGCATCGACGAAGTCGAGACGATCTTCCCCATCCTGCGCGAACGCATGTCCTATGCCGCGGGCACGCTGAGCGGCGGCGAGCAGCAGATGCTCGCCATCGGCATGGCGCTGATGATGGATCCCAGCTTGCTGATCCTGGACGAGCCCTCGCTCGGCCTGGCGCCGCAGCTGGTGCAGCGGATATTCGAGGTCATCCGGGAGCTGAACCGGTCCGGGCGCACCGTCCTGATCGTCGAGCAGATGGTCGGTCCGGTGTTGGCGATGGCCGATTTCGCCTATCTCATCGAGCTCGGCCGCATCCGGCTGGCCGGCCCGGCCGCCGAGGTGCGCAACTCGCCCGTGGTCGCGGACAGCTATCTCGGGGGACGGGAGCGCTGATGCAGCCTGTCGCAAGACCGGCGGTCGGCCGGGAACAGAATCTGGCGACCCGGATCCTGGCGGTCCTGGACTCCGATCCCGGCCGCATCGTGCTGTCGTTCGAGGGCGTCGATCTGACGGCGGGCGAGCTGAAGGCCCGCATCGCGCTCTATCGCCACTGGCTGCAGGACCTGCCGATCGGCCGCGGCGGCATCGTGGCGCTGTACCTCGAGAACGAGCCGGACTGGCTGGCGATCTTCTATGCGCTGCTCGGCCTGGGCGCCACGGTGGTGCCGATCAATCCGGCCCTGAGCGCGCCCGAGGTCGCACGCATTCTCGACATCGGCCGGCCGGTCGCGGTCGTGGCGCGTCGCGCCTTGCGCGGGGTTCTGGAGCAGGAATATCGCGGCAAGGACTGGCAGCCCCGCGTTCTGGCCCTCGAGGACATGCCGCAAGCCGGTGCCGGCGGCAGCGCGGCGATCGAGGTCGCCGCCATCGCCGCCGACGATCCGGCCGTGATCTTCTTCACCTCCGGCTCGAGCGGCGAGCCCAAGGGGGTGGTGTGCTCGCACGGCCACGAACACTGGGCGATCGACCGCAATATCGCCAACTGGGGCTTTTGCCAGCGGGACACGACGCTGGTCGGCCTGCCGCTGGCCTTCGTGTACGGCTCGATCATGACGGCGACGACCGCGCTGGCCGCCGGCGGCCGCGTTTCCCTGCTGCGCCGCTTCCATCCGGAGGAGGCGATCAAGGCCTGCCGCCGCGACGGCGTCACGATACTGCCCGGCGTGCCGACCATGTTCGCCATGCTGGGGCAGGCGGCGGAGCGTTGCGGCGGCTACGCCGGGCTGCAATGGGCGTTCTCCGGCGGCGACCTGCTGACCGACAGCGTCGTCGCGGCCTTTCGCCGGCATTTCAACGTGCCGATCTTCGACGTTTTCGGCATCACCGAGGCCCGGCCGCTGGCGGGCTATACCCGCAACAAGGACGTCGAGCCGGTGCTGGGGACGTGCGGCCGGCTCTACCCGGGGGTGAAACTGCGTTTCGTCGACGACGAGGGGCGCGAGGTTGCCGCCGGCGAATCGGGGGAGATCGTCATCGGCGGTCCCGCCGTCACCTCGGGCTATTTCCGCAACGACGCCGCCACGCGCGAGGCGTTCCGGGACGGCGAGTTCTGGTCCGGCGACATCGGCTGGCTGTCCCCGGACGGCTATCTGCGCATCGTCGGCAGGAAGAAGAACGTCGTCAAACGCGGCGGCATGATGATCGCGCCGGCGGAGATCGAGCAGTGCCTGGCGCAGCATCCGGCGGTCCGCGCCGCCGCGGTGGTGCCCCGGCCCGACCCGGTTTTCGGCCACGAACTGGCGGCGGTGGTGGCGTGCGATCCGCCGGTCGACGAGGCCGGCCTGCGCGCGCACTGCGCCGAACGCCTGGCGAAATTCAAGGTGCCGAAGTGGATCGTGATTCGCGACGATCTGCCCAAGGGGCCGACCGGAAAGATCGACCGCAAGGCGCTGGCGCGCGAGCTCGATGCCGCACTGGCCGTACCGGCGCGGTAGCGGCCGCCGGACATCGTTATCTGGGAGTACGACTTTGGCGACATGGGACGAATTGAGGGCCGAACTGGAAGTCCGGCTGGCGGCTGCCCGCGCGATGGGCGGGCCGGAGCGGATCGCCCGCGAGCGCGAGCGCGGCAAGTCCACGGCGCGCGAACGCGTCGATATGCTGCTCGATGCCGGCAGCTTCGACGAATGGGGCGCCTTCGCCCATCACCAGGAACAGTCGCCCGACATGGTCAACCGGTCGACGCCGTCCGACGGGCTGGTCTGCGGCCAGGGCCGCATCGGCGGCCGGCTGGTCTGCGTCGCCGCCGACGACGCCACGGTGATGGGCGGCAGCCGCGGCCTGGCGGCGGAGGCCAAGCAATCGCATCTGCGCCGCGCCGCGATCGGCAGCGGCGTGCCGTTCATCTGGCTGCAGGAGGCCTCGGGCGGGCGCATCCAGGAGCTGATGGGCGCCTCCTTCGCCGCGCGCACCTTCGCCACCAATTTCAGCGACCAGGTCCAGCGCATGTCGGGCTGGATCCCGCAGGTGTCGGCGCTGCTGGGCGCCTGCTTCGGCCAGCCGGCCTTCGTGTCGGGCCTGGCCGAGTTCGTGCCGATGTCCAACCTGGCCTCGGTCGGCGCCTCGGGCCCGCCGGTGGTGGCGGCGGCGATCGGCGAGCGGAGTTCGGAGCAGGAGCTGGGCGGCCCGCAGATCGCCCTGGCGCAGGGGCTGGTCGACGGCGTCTATGCCGGCGACAAGGCGGTCATGGACGCCATCCGCGCCTATCTGGGCTATTTCCCCTCCAACAGCGGCTCCTCGCCGCCGATCGTGGCGTCGTCGGACCCCGTCGACCGGCAATGTCCCGAACTCGAATCGATCGTGCCGACCAATCTGCGCCAGCCCTACGATATGCGGAAGGTGATCAAGGCCGTTTGCGACGCCGACAGCGAGTTTTTCGAGATCGGTGAGGGCAATGGCCCACAGATGATCGTGGGCTATGCCCGCATCGGCGGCATTTCGATCGGCATCGTCGCCAACCAGCCGAAAGTGCAGGCCGGCGTCATCTCGGCGACGGCGGCGCGCAAGGCGTCGCGCTTCATCCAGGTGTGCGACGCCTTCCACATTCCGCTGGTGTTCCTGGTCGACACGCCCGGCTTCATGGTCGGCGCCAAGGCCGAGCGGGAAGGGCTGGCGGCCGGGGCGGCGCGCATGCTGTCGGCCATTCTCGAAGCCACCGTTCCGACCCTGACGGTGATCCTGCGCAAGTCCTATGGGCTGGGCTTCTTCGCCATGAACGGCGCCTGCATGTCGCCCGATACGCTGCTGACTTGGCCGACGGCCTCGATCTCGCAGATGGGTCCGGAACCGGCCGTCAACGTCATCCACGCCAAGCAGATCCAGGCCGCGGCCGACCCGGACGCCCTGCGCGCGGAACTGGTCGAGCAACTCCGGCAGGACATCGCGCGGCCCTACAAGGCCGCCGGCACCGGCGCGATCGACAACGTGATCGACCCGCGCGCGACCAGGGCCATGCTCGCCAGGCGCCTGGTGGCGCTGACGCAGCGGCCGGCCTCGGCCATCGTCTTCAAACGTCGTATTCCACCCCGCTAGGAAGAACCGCCATGGATTGCTCCTTCACCAAAGAACAGCTCGAAATCCAAGACACCATCCGCCGCGCCGCGGAGCGCGATCTGGCGCCGCTGGTGAAGGAGGCGGAACGGACCGAGACCTGCCCGCTGGAAGTGTTCAAATGGGCCGCCGCGCAAGGCATTCTCGGCATCAATTTCCCCACCGAATACGGCGGCGCCGGCCTCGACAAGGTCACCTCGATGCTGGTCATCGAGGAGCTGGGGCGGGTCAATTCCGGCTTCGCCGGCTCGGTCATGTCGCAATCCGGCGTCGCCACCGAGGCGATCCTGCGGTTCGGCTCCGAGGAGCAGCGGCGCAAATACCTGCCTTCGACCTTCAAGGGCGAGGCGATCGCCGGCATCGCCATGACGGAGCCGGATACCGGCTCCGACATCAGCAACCTGCGCACCACGGCCCAGCCGGACGGCAACGGCTTTCGCCTCAACGGCGCCAAGATCTTCGCCTCGAACGCCACCATCGCCAGCTACATGACGATCGTGGCGCGGCTGCCCGGCACGAGCGGCCGCAACGGCATTTCGCTGTTCATCGTCGATACCAACAATCCCGGCTTCAAGCGCGCCTCGCCCATCAAGAAGCTGGGGCATCGCACGCAGGACACCGGCCAGTTCACCCTGGAGGACGCCTGGGTGGATTCCGACTGCGTCATCGGCGAGCTGGGCAAGGGGCTGTCCTACGTGCAGAGCGTGCTGACCTCGGGCCGGCTCGACTACGCCTCGCGCTCCAACGGCGTGTCGCAGTCGGCGTTCGAGAAGGCGATCAAATACGCCAAGGAACGGCGCACCTTCGGCAATCCGATCGCCAAGTACCAGGCCATCCGCTTCAAGCTGGCCCGCATGGCCATGGACATCGAAGCCAGCCGCAGCCTGCTGCTGCGCGCCGCCTGGATGTACGACCAGGGCATGGAGATGGAGCGCGAGGCGTCGATGGCCAAGCTGTTCTCCGCCGAGGTCGCCCAGCGCGTCACCTGGGAATCGCTGCAGATCCACGGCGCCTACGGCTATACCCGCGAGTTCGAGATCGAGAGCCTGTTCCGCGACGCCCGGCTCTTCACCATCAGCGAGGGCACCAGCGAGATGCAGCAGATCATGATCGCCCGCTCGCTCGGGCTCGATAGCTGACCGCCGGCGGGCGGCGAGAACGGCGAAGCGGCGCGATGGACAAGCACCCGGCCGATGCCAGGCTGCGAACCGGCCAGGACTATCTGCGGGGCATCGAACGCCGGCGCGCGCTCTATTACGGCGACCAGCGCGTCGAAAGCGTTTCGCGCCATCCCGAGCTGTCGCTGCAGGCCGGGCACATCGCGCAGGTCTACGACGTCCTGGCGGCGCCGGAGCACCGCCAGCTCGTCATGGCGAAGGACGGCGGCGGCAGCGTGCCGATCGCCTACAAGCGGCCGACCAGCGGCGCCGACCTCGCCCAGTTGCGTGGCTGCGTCGAGCTGGCGCTGGCCCGCACCAGCCCGATGCTGGAGCGGCTGCCCTTGCTGGCGCCGTCCTGCCTGCTGGCGCTGGCGCTGTGCGAGGCGCGCGTCGATAAGGAGTCGCGCTGCAAGGGAAACGCGCTCGCGTTTCTGCAACGGCAGGCCGGCGAGCAGTCCTACATCGTTCCGGCCACCGTCGATCCGCGCGGCAATCGCGCCTTGCGCGCCGACCAGCAGCACGATCCCGACCTGTCGCTGCGCGTGGTGCGCGAATCGGACGCCGGCATCCACGTGCGCGGCGCCAAGATGGTGGCCACCGCCGCGGCGATCGCCGACGAGCTGATCGTCCTGCCGACCTCCGGCGGGGTGAAGGAGGAGATCGACTACGCCCTGAGTTTCGCGGTGCCGATCGACAGCGACGGCATCACCGTGATCGCCCGGCGCGGCTACCGCCATGCCGAGCGCGGCGACCAGCAATTCTCGCAGTTCGACGAATCCGACGCGATGGTGGCGTTCGACGACGTGTTCGTGCCGTGGGAGCGGGTGTTCGTCTATAAGGAGCCGGAAATGGTCCGCGCCATGCGGACTCATATCACGGCCTGGTCCTCGATCCATTTCCTGATCGGGGCCAAGGCGAAGGCGGAGCTGATGCTGGGCCTGGCCAGCCTGATCTCCTCCCATAACGGCATTCGCGACACGCCGGGCATCCAGGCCAAACTGATGGAAATCGCGACCTACATCGAGACCGTCGGCGCCTTCCTGACCGCGGCGGAGGCACGGCCGGTGGTGGCGTTCGCCGACACGGTGTCGCCGGCGCCGAGCCTGCTGGCGGCCGGCCGCTATTACGCCGCCAACAACTACCATCCGTTGCTGAAGACGGTTCATGACGTCGCCGGCTCGTTGGCCTCGACGGGGCTCAGCATCGGCGACGTCAAGGATGCGGCCATTCGCGAACTGGTCGGCAAGTACTACGCCACCGACCGCATCGACGGGCTGACCCGCCTCAAGGTGTTCCGGCTGATACACGATCTGACCGTCGGCGAACTCGCCGGCCACAAGGCTCTCTTCATGATCTTCGCCGAGGGCAGCCTGATGGCGCATGTCTCGCGCCTGGCGGGGGTGTTCGATCTCAAGCCCTACGAGCAGCAGGCGGCGCGGATCGTCGGGGACATCGAATGACGCGGCTTGCCACGCTGGACGAACTCTACCGGGCGCTGCCCGCGGTCAGCGCGGCAATCGGCAGGCTGGCGATCGAGACCGATCGCCAGGCCCGCTATCCGCAGGCCGGCATGGCGATCCTGAAGGAGGCCGGATTCCTCGACATCGTCCTGCCGCCGCATCTGGGCGGGCTCGGGGTCGGGCCGCATGGAACGCTGCAGGCGTATTTCGACGTCATCCGCTCTCTCTCCTACGCCTGCGCGTCGACCTCGCAGGTGTTCACCTCGCACCTGGCGGCGCTGTCGACCATCGCGCTGGTCGGCAGCGAGGCGCAGATGGCGCGCTATGCCGAGGTGATAAGGCGCGAGCGGGCGCCGTTCTGCTTCCTCGGCAGCGAACCGACGCAGCAATGGTCCAAGGAAGGGGCGCGGGTCAGGTACAATTCCCGCGCCGCCCCTTGCGAGGGCGGCTGGACGGTCGACGCCAGCAAGATGTACGCCACCGGCTCGACGGGCGCCCGCTTCATGATCGTGTTCTGTACCCTGGACGGGGCCCAGGACATGGCCGAAGGCCTGCTGATGCCGGTGATCGAGACCGGCAATCCGAACGTGCGGATCGTCGACAACTGGAACAGTTTCGGACAGCGGGCGACGGCCAGCGGCACGGTCGAGATCGCGCGCTGCTTCGTGCCGGGCGCCGACATGATCGGCGGGCCGGGGGACTTCCTGCGCGCCCAGATCATGGGTCCGGTGTTCCAGCTGGGGTTTGCCTCGCAGTTCCTCGGCATCGCCGAGAGCGCGCTGGATTTCGCCGTGACCTACGTCAACGAGCACGCCCGCCCGCCCGCGGGCCTGTCCTCGGCGGCGGAGGAGCCGCATATCCAGGGGCATATCGGGGTGATGAGCACCCAGGTCGAGGCGATCCGCGAGTTGACCAATCGGGCGGTGGCGCTGCTGGTCGAGGCCCAGACCGACCGGGCGCGTATTTTCGACGCCGCGACCGCGGTCTACCGCGCCAAGGTGTTCGCCACCAAGGCGGTGACGGAGATCGCCACGACGATCTTCCAGATCTGCGGCGCGCGGGCCACGGATAACGGCTTCGATGCCGACCGCTTCTGGCGCAACGCCCGAACGCTGACCCTGCACGATTCCTACGACAAGCAATGCTGGATCATCGGCCGCGCCGTCCTCGGCATCCAGCCGCCGCCCATTTCCACCCGTTGAAGCGGCCCAACATGCGCGGAGCAGTGATCAAATTCCCGGGCAAGACGCGATCGGGAGGCCGCATCGCGCCGGCCCCGGCGGCGAAACCCAAGCTCCGGGGCAAGGTCCAGCGCGTCCCCAACACCGTCAGGCGCAGCACCAGCCTGGCGGCGATCCGGCGGGCGGCGCGCGAACTCTTCGTCGAAAAGGGATACTCGATCACCACCATCGACGACATTGCCCGGCGCTGCGAGCTGTCGAAGGGCGCGATCTATTTCTACTTCACCGACAAGGCGGATATCCTTTGCGTGCTGCTCGACGAGGCGGAGCGGCAGATCTACGATCCCGTCTTCGAGCGACTGGCCGCAGCCCGCACCTGGTCGGCGATGGAGAAACTGGCGCTCTACGTCAACTGGGTCTCCCGGATGGGCGCCGAAGCCCCCGATCTGTTCCTGCTGCCGATTCTGATATCGATCGAGCTCAAGGGGCGAAACGACCGGGTCGGCAAGGTGATCAGGAAAATCTACCGGCGGATCGAGACGACGCTGACCGACATCATCAAGAGCGGACAGCAGAGCGGGCTGATCCACCAGGATGCACCGGCGCGGGAGCTGGCGGGCATTCTCATCGCCACCACCGACGGCGCTTTCCTGGAATATCTGCGCCGCGGCGGCAGCCTCGACGGGCCGAAATTCGTGATCGGCATCCGGCGGATGGTGCTGCAGGGATTCGCCCGCTAGGGCGGATCGTAATCCATTCTAGGCCGATTGGGCGCCCGGCTTGCCGTCCTCGATCGCGAAGCGCGCCAGATCGGCAATGCCCGTGTCGGGATCGACCACGTTGTCGACGGCGCGCAGGACGATATCGGCGCGTGCGGCCGAGACGCGGGCCAGCGCATAGCCGCGCCGGTCGGAGCGCCCGAATTTCAAGGGCGGGTTCCTGGCCAGCAGCCGCGCCACGTATTGCGGATCGGGGCCCTGGGACGTGATCGAGCTGCCGACGATCTCCGACGCCACGGTCGGGGACTCCGGGCGCGTCGGGTCGCGCTTCAGGTCGGTGATCCAGAAGGAATGCACGTCGCCGCCCAGGACGACGGGGTTGGCCACGCGGTGGCGCACCAGGCCGTCGATCAGCCGCTGCCGGGCGGCGGGGTAGCCGTCCCAGCCGTCCATCCAGTAGGCGGGGGCGTCGCGGCCGCGATCGACCTGGGCCATCAGCGTCGGCTGCGCGAGAAGCGTCCAGCGTCCGTTGCGCGCCGCCAGCCTTGCGTCGAGCCAGTCCTCCTGCGCCGCGCCCAGCATGGTGCGGTCCGGCGCCAGTCGCGCGGCGCAGTCGCCGGTCAGGCCGGCGCCGCGCTTGCCTTCGAAACAGGCATGGCGGCTGCGATACTGCCGGCCGTCCAGCACGATGATTTCGGCCAGCTCGCCGAACCGCCAGCCGCCATGGATCGCGGCGTCGGGGCCGTTGGGTTTCATCGCTGCCGGCAGCGGCATGTGCTCCCAGAAGGCGCGGTAGGCCGCCGCGCGCTGGCGCTTGAAGATCTCCGGGTCGGCCTGGAAGGGCGAACGGTCGGCGGTGTAGTCGTCGGCGACCTCGTGGTCGTCCCAGGTGACCAGCCAGGGAAAGGCCGCGTGCGCGGCCTGCAGATCGGGGTCGGTCTTGTAGAGCGCGTAGCGGTTGCGGTATTCGCGCAGCGTCGTGGGAATGCCGGTGCCGTGCTTGCGCACATGCTGCCGGCCCCAGGACAGCTCGTAGATGTAGTCGCCGACATGCACCACCAGGTCGAGCTCTTCCCGCGCCATGTGGCGATAGGCGGAGAAATAGCCTTGCTCGTATTGCTGGCAGGAAGCCAGCGCCAGCCGCAACGGCGCCATGCCGTCGGCGGCGGCCGTGCGCGTGCGGCCGACCGGGCTGGTGGCGCTGCCGGCATGGAAGCGGTACCAGTACCAGCGATGCGGCTCAAGGCCGCGCAGCTCGGCATGGACGGCGTGCGCCTCGTCGGCCGTGGCGCGCGCCGAGCCGCGGCGGACGATGCGCGAAAATCCCTCGTCCTCGGCCAGTTCCCAGCCGACCTCGACGGCCGCCTCGTCGAGGCCGCCGCCCTCGAGCGGCTCGGGCGCCAGCCGCGTCCACAGCACGCAGCCATCCGCCGTCGGGCAGCCGGAAGCGACGCCAAGGCTGAACGGATCGGCGGCGAAAGCGGGACCGGCGGCCCGCGTGCGGGCGAACGGCAGCGCCAGCAGGGCGCCCGCCAGCACGGCGCGGCGGCCCAGCGTCGCAGGCTTGAGGACGTTCATCCGCCCATTTTACGCCGCCGCGGCCCGGCCGGCACGTCTTCCGATACCTTTCCTCGCCGTCGCGTGCGGGCTATCGTTATTCTTCGCCAGATATAACGGAGGCCGGCAATGCGGATCAGCGCCAGAAACGTCCTGAAGGGCAAGGTGGTGGAAATCGTCAAGGGCGCCACCACCGCGCACGTCAAGCTCGACGTGCAGGGCGCTATCGTCACCGCGTCGATCACCAACCAGGCGGTCGAGGAGCTGAAGCTGGCGGTCGGGCAGCCGGCCTATGCCGTGGTCAAGGCCTCCGACGTCATGGTCGCGGTCGACTGACCATGGTGCGGGAAAACGAAATCCGCGCCGGCGAGACCGTCGTGGATATGCCGGCGACCACCGACGCCGGGCTGGTCTTCATCGGCCGCATCCGCACGCCCTGGACCTCGCGCCTGCTGTGCCCGCGCCAGGGCCGCCAGGACGGACCGACCTGCCGGCTGGAGATCGATCCGCCCTGGGACCAGGCGATGAAAGGCGTCGAGGGCTACGACCAGCTCGAGGTGCTGTACTGGCTGCACCAGTCGCGGCGCGACCTGGTGCTGCAATGCCCCAAGAACGACGGCAATCCGCGCGGCGTCTTCTCGCTGCGCACGCCGGTGCGGCCCAACCCGATCGGCACCTCGCTGGTCAAGCTGGTCGGCATCGAGGGCAACGCGATCCTGGTGCGCGGGCTGGACTGTCTCGACGGCACGCCGCTCTTGGACGTGAAGCCCGATCGCTGCCAGTTCACGCCGCTGGCGCCGCAGCAGCCGGGCGACCTGGAGATCGGCGATCCCTGATCCGTCTCAGGCCCTGTCGGCGGCGGCGAAGAGGCGAAGCTCTTCGTCCAGTCCCTTGACCGCGTGGTTGCCGCGATCGGCGAAATGCAGGCCGGAGCCGGCGACCAGGTCGCGCACGGTGCCGGACACCAGCACTTCGCTCGATCCCGCCAGATCGCTCACGCGCGCGGCGATGTTGACCGCCAGCCCGCCGACGTCCTGGTCGAGCAGCTCGATCTCGCCGGTATGGATGCCGGCGCGCAGTTCCAGATCGAGCGCGCGCACCGCGTCGACCAGGCCGCAGGCGCAGCGGACGGCGCGGGCGGGGCCGTCGAAAGTGGCCAGGAAGCCGTCGCCCAGCGTCTTGATCTCGCGGCCGCGGAAGCGGGCGATGTGCTGGCGTACGATCTCGTCGTGCCGCGCCAGGAGCTGGCGCCATTGCCGGTCGCCCAGCGCCGCCGCGCGGCGCGTCGAATCGACGATGTCGGTGAACAGCACGGTCGCCAGCACCCGGTCGGGCTCGGCCTGCGGGCGGGAGCCGGTGAGGAACTCCTCGATCTCGTCCGCCAGCCGGTCGACGTCGCCGCTCCAGCCGGCGTGATCCTCGCCGGGCAGCTCGACATAGCGGGCGCCGGGGATGGCGGTGCTGAGATAGCGGCCGGCCGCGACGTTGACCCGGGCATCGCCGCTGCGGTGCAGGACCAGGGTCGGCACGCGGATGCTGGGCAGGATGTGCCGCACGTCGATGGCGGCATTCATGCGCATCAGCTCGATGACGGCCGAGGGGCTGGCGCCCAGGCGCTCGAAGCGCGCCCACCATTGGCGGAAGGCGGCGTCGTTGGCCCGGCTGGGCGCGAAAATCCGCAAGGACTCGCCGCTGCCCCAGTTCTTGCCGATGGCTTCGAGGAACCCGGCCATCTTCTCCGGCGGCATGACCCAGGACGGGAAATGGCCGTAAGTGCCGTAGAGCGCCAGCGCCTGGATGCGCTCGGGATAGGTGGCGGCGAACAGCATGCTCATGGCGCCGCCTTCGGAAATCCCGAACAGCGCCGCCCGCCGGCAGTCGACCGCATCCATCACCGCGCGCACGTCGTCCATGCGCTCCTCCAGGGTCGGCAGCCGGTTGCTGCGGTCGGACAGGCCGGTGCCGCGCTTGTCGAACAGGATCAGGCGGCAGAAGGCGGAGAGGCGGTTCAGGAGATGGGCGAAGCCCGGGTCTTCCCAGTTGTGATCGAGATTGGAAATGAAGCCCGGCACGAACACCAGGTCGAACGGGCCGCTGCCGACCACCTGATAGGCGATGCGCAGATCGCCGCTTTGGGCGTATTGGATGGGTAGCGGCATTGCGTTTCAGTGTAGCGGCATGGCGGCGCCCGATCCAGCCGCGGTCCGGGCCGCGTTCTATTCCGCCGCCCGGCCGGCGTCGGAGAAGCGGTCGATCTTGATCTTGATGCCGGCCTTCTCGCGGTCCCAGGTGTCGGGCGTGATGCCCTGCTTGCGCAGTTCCGCCTTCTGCACCTTGGTGGTCGGCGTCTTGGGCAGTTCGTCGACGATGCGGACGTAGCGCGGGATCATGAAATGCGCCATGCGCGGGCGCAGGAACTCGATCAGCGCCACCGGATCGAGGCGGCGGCCGGGAACGGCGGCGATGACCACCATGACGTCGTCTTCGCTCAGCTCGTTGGGCACGCCGATGGCGGCGCATTCCTGGACGTCCGGGTGCGCCACCACCTCGGCCTCGACCTCGAAGGAGGAAATGTTCTCGCCGCGGCGGCGGATGGCGTCCTTCATGCGGTCGACGAAGTAGAAATACCCGTCCTCGTCCCGGCGGAAGGCGTCGCCGGTGTGGAACCAGCCGTTGCGCCAGCCCTTGGCCGTCGCCTCGGGGTTCTTGTAGTAGCCGCTGTTCATGGCCCAGGGCCGGTCGGTGCGCACCATCATCTCGCCGACGGCGCCGACCGGCACTTCGCAGTCGTTGTCGTCGACCAGCCGCACGTCGACGCCGGCGCGCTTCAGCCCGCAAGTGCCGCGCTTGACCGGGTTGGGGTCGGAGAAGATCGGCGTCGAGATCTCGGTCATGTTGAAGATGGTGTAGACGTCCAGCCCGAAGCGCCTGGAGAAGGCCTGGATGTCGCCGGCCAGCGGCACCATGAAGGCGACCCGCAGCGGGTTGTCGGCATCGTCCGGCCGGGCTTCCAGCTTCTCCAGGAACCCGGCCATGACGCCGAGCAGGAACACCACCGTGCTGCCGGTGCTGCGCGCCTCGGCGAGGAAAGTGGCGGTGTTGAAGCGCTCGGTGAAAGCGATCGAGCCGCCGCGCGCCAGCATGGAATAGACGATGCCCGAACCGCCGATATGGAACAGCGGCATGTTGATCATGTAGCGATCGCCGCCGTGCACGTTGTGCCAGGTTTCCGGCCCCATGTTGGAATAGATGTGCAGGTAGGAGGCCAGCACGCCCTTGGACGGGCCGGTGGTGCCGGAGGTGTAGATGATCGCCATCGGATCCCAGGGTTCGATGACCCGCTCCGGCGCCTTCAGCGTGCCGCCCTTGGGCAGCAGCGCCTCGGCATAGTAATGGGTCGTCAGGCCGGGGCAGGGCGCCCGCTCGCCAACGATCACCGCATCGGTCAGCTTCGCCAGCCCGATCTCGGCCAGGCGCGGCGCCAGGTCGGCATGCACGATGGCCAGCCGCGCGTCGGAATTCTCCACCACATGCGCCAGCAACTGACCCTTGTAGGCGGTGTTGATGCTGACATAGACGGCGCCGAGATAGTTGAGGGCGAAGAAGACCAGCAGGTTCTCGCGGCTGTTGGGCAGCCAGACCAGCACGTGCTCGCCCTGTTTCACGCCCAGCCGCTGCAGGCCCAGCGCCGCCTGCAGCACCTTTTCTCGGAACTGGGCGTAGGTCCATTCCTCGCCGTTGTCGGCGAACTTGGCCCACACCTTGTCCGGCTGCTCGCGATGCCAGCGCTCGATCAGCGCCCGCGTCACCACGTGGTCGCGCGGCGGGATGCGCGGGTCCGTGGTCTGCGGCGTTTCGGCCGGATGCTCGACAGTGAAGGCGCTTGTCACCCTGTTTCCTCCCAACTCGACGCGGCCGTCAATGCTCCGACAGCGGTGCCGTCATGGCAAGCCCTTTGCCCCCCGCCGCGGCGGCGGGGAAGGCTGGACGCCGACGGTTTCGCGCAGGGTGCGCAGGCTGCGGACAAAGGCGTTGACCGCCGGCGGCAGGGCGCGCCCGCGCAAGGTGACGATGCCGATATGGCGGCGGATGCCGCCGCGCACCCGCACCGTGGTGACCGTGTTCAGGTTCAGCCGCGGCACGATGATCTGCGGCAGCAGCGACAATCCGAGGCCGGTCTCGACCAGCCCGACCAGGGTGAAAAGGTTGTGGGCCTGGAAGGCGGGCTCGAATTTCAGCCCGCGGCGCTCGAACTCGTTGCGGATCGTGTTCCAGATCGCCGATTCGCGGGGCAGCATTAGCAGCGGATAGCGGCTGACCTGCTCGAACTCGACCACGTCGCGGTTGGCGATGGGATGGTTGCGCGGCGCCACCACCAGGAATTCGTCGTCGAACAGCGGCTCGAAATCGTATTCCGCGCTCTTGCCCGCGAACGGCACCACCGCCAGGTCGGCGGTGGCGTTGCTGACATAGTGCAGCACCGTGCCGACGAATTCGTCGGTGAGGGTGACGGTGACGCCGGGATTGGCCTGGGTGAAGTGCCGGATGATCGGCGGCAGGACGGAGGCGGCGACGCTGGGCGCGGCCGCGATCGCCACGCGACCGCGCTGCAGCGTGGCTTCGTTGCGGAATTCCTGCACCAGCGAGCGCAGCTCGGTGACGGTATGCTCGGCGCGCAGGCGCAGCCTTTCGCCGGCTTCCGTTGTGGTGACGCGGCGGGTGGTGCGGTTGAGCAGCTTGACGCCCAGCACGCTTTCCAGCCGCTGCACCCGGCTGGTGACGGAAGGCTGCGATACGCCCAGCTTTTCGGCGGCACGGCGGAAGCTGCCCAGCTCCGACACCGCGATGAAGGTCTCCAGCTCGTCCGGGCCGATATTGATACGATCCATAAAATAAAGAATAGCATATTTTCGGTTGATTAATCAAAGCCGGCCCGGCTTCAATGCGGGCTCCGCTCCGCTTCGAGAGGCCAGTCCGTTGTTCTATCGTCCCCGCGACCTGCGCCAGCCGCGCCTGCAGCGCTCCGAGCTTGCCGTCCCTGCCAGTTCGGAGAAATTCTTCGAGAAGGCGGCCAAGGGGCCGGCCGACGCGGTGTTTCTCGATCTCGAGGACGCCGTGGTGCCGGAGATGAAGGACAAGGCGCGCGAGCTGGCGGTGGCGGCGCTGAACGAGATCGACTGGGGCGACAAGATCATGGCGGTGCGGGTCAACGCGCTGGACACGCCGTGGGCCTATCGCGACATCGTGGCGGTGGCCGAGCGCTGCAAGCGGCTGGACATGATCCTGCTGCCCAAATGCAACATCGCCGCCGATGTCTATGTGGTCGAGCAGCTCCTCAACGGCATCGAGGCGACGGTCGGACGCCGGACGCGGATCGGCATCGAGGTGCTGATCGAGACCGCCGCCGGTCTGGCCAATGTCGAGGAGATCGCGCAAGGCTCCGAGCGGCTGGAGGCGATGATCTTCGGCATCGGCGATTTCACCGTGTCGATGCGCGCGCGCGATCCGTTCACCGGGCAATCCAACCCGCGCTATCGCATGTTCGGCCGCGACGACAAGGGCGGGATCGAGCGGAGCTGGAGCGATCCCTGGCATTTCGCGCTGGCGCGCATCGCCACCACCTGCCGCGCCTTCGGTCTGCGCCCGATCGACGGGCCGTTCGTCGACTTCAAGGACCAGGACGCCTATCGTTCTTCGGCCGAGCGCGCCTCGGCCCTGGGCTACGAGGGCAAATGGGCCATCCATCCGTCGCAAGTCGAACTGGCCAACGAGGTCTTCGCGCCGGGGCCGGAGGACATTGCCCGCGCCCGCGCCATCAAGGAGGCGATGGCGAAGTCGGGCGGCAGCGGCGCCATCCAGATGGACGGCAGGCTGGTCGACCTGGCCCATATCAAGCTGGCCGATGCGGTGCTGGAGCGGCAGGCGCTGATCGACGCGCGCCGGCGGCAGTGACATGAGCGGCGAGGCGAAACTTCCCCTGGCCGGGGTGCGCGTGCTGGACGCGGCGACGTTTCTCGCCGGCCCGTTCTGCGCGGCGATTTTCTCGGAGTTCGGCGCCGAGGTGATCAAGGTCGAGCATCCCGACTATCCCGATCCAATGCGCAACATCGGCATGAAGGCGGAGACCGGCGATTCGCTGACTTTCCTCAGCGAGGGGCGCAACAAGAAGACCGTGACGCTCAATCTCGGCAAGCCCGAGGGTGCGGCGTTGTTCAAGCGGCTGGCGGCGCAAAGCGACGTGGTGGTCGAGAATTTCCGGCCCGGCACGATGGAGAAATGGGGCCTGGGCTACAAGGACCTGGCGGCGATCAAGCCCGACATCGTGATGGTGCGCATCACCGCCTATGGCCAGGAGGGGCCGTACAAGGACCGCCCCGGCTTCGCGCGCATCGGCCACGCCTTCTCCGGCCTGACCTACCTCGCCGGCGAGCCCGACGGGCCGCCCGTCATTCCCGGCTCGACCTCGCTGGGCGACTATATTTCCGGCCTCTACGGCGCGCTGGGGGCGCTGATGGCGCTGCGCCATCGCGACCGCACCGGGGAGGGGCAGTATATCGACGTCGCCCTCTACGAATCGACCTTCCGCATGCTGGACGAGCTGGCGCCGGCCTTCGCCAAGTTCGGCGTCGTGCGCCAGCGCATGGGGGCGGACACCGCCACCATCGTGCCGCACAGCCACTACCAATGCGGCGACGGGCAGTGGGTGGCGCTGGCCTGCTCCAGCGACAAGATCTTCGAGAAGCTGGCGCTGGCGATGGGGCGCGCCGACCTGGTGGCGCCGGGCGCCTACGAGACCATGCAGGCCCGTCTCGACAATCGCGATTTCATCAACGGCATCGTCGCGGCCTGGATCGGCGGCAAGACGCGCGACGAACTGATGGCGATCTGCCTGGAGAAGGACATTCCCTGCGGGCCGGTCAACAGCATCGCCGACGTCTTCGCCGACCCGCATTTTGCCGCCCGCGGCTCGATGACGACTGTGCCGCATCCTGAAGCGGGGAACGTGGTGATACCGTCGGTGCTGCCGCGGCTGTCCGCGACGCCCGGGCGCGTGGCGCATCTGGGCCGCCGGCACGGGGAGAATACCGCCGACGTCTATCGCGAGCTGCTGGGGCTGACGGCGGAAGAACTGGCGGAACTGAAGACGCGCGGCGTGATCTAGCATCCGGCCGAAGAAAACCGGACATGGGGAAGGAAACGAGGCGATGAGCGGACAGAAAAGGCAAATGACGCTGGTGGCGTTCCTGCAGGCGCAGAACTGCTCGAACTACTCCGCCTCGTGGCGCCATCCCCAGACCATGTCCGACTTCATGACGCCGCAATACTACCAGCGCATCGCGCGCACGCTGGAGGAGGGCAAGTTCGACCTGGCGTTCTTCGACGACCGGCTCGCCATGCCCGACCGCTACGGCGACGACTACGAGGAAGCGGTGCGCCACGGCATTCGCGTGGTGAAGATGGACCTGATCTCCATCATGACGGCGATGGGGCTGGCGACCAAGCATCTGGGCATCGGCGGCACCTATTCGACCACCTACTACGAGCCGTTCCACGTCGCCCGCGTGTTCGCCACGCTCGACCTGATGACCGGCGGGCGCGCCGCCTGGAACGTCGTGACCTCGCTCAACAACTCCGAGGCGCTGAATTTCAGCCAGACCGAGCACCTGGAGCACGACCTGCGCTACGACCGCGCCGACGAGTTCCTGCAGGTGGTGCTGGGCCACTGGAACACTTGGGAGAACGACGCCATCAAGCTCGATCGCCAGAACGGCATCTTCGCCGACCCCAAGAAGGTCCACCGGCTCGACCACAAGGGAAAATTCTTCCGCTCGCGCGGGCCCTTCACCGTGCCGCGCTCGCCCCAGGGCCATCCGGTTCTCGTCCAGGCGGGCCAGAGCGGGCGCGGCAAGACCTTCGCCTCGCGCTGGGGCGAGCTGATCTTCGTCATCTTCCCCAACCTGGCGGTGGGGCAGAAGACCTATGCCGATTTCAAGCAGCAGGTGGCGGCCCAGGGCCGCGATCCGCACAAGGTCAAGCTGGCACCGCTGATCTACGCCGTGCCAGGCGAGACCAAGACCATCGCCGAGGACAAGGCGGCGCTGATCGACAACCTGGCGCATCCGATGGATTCGCTGGCGCTGCTGTCGGAAGTGCTGAATTTCGACTTCGCCAGCAAGCCGATGGACGAGCCTTTCAGCGAAGCGGAGCTGAAATCGATCTCGGGCCTGCAGGCCATCCGCGACCGCGTCGTCAACCTCAGCGGCAAGCCCAATCCCACGACGCGCGACTTCGTGAAGTATTCCGGCCGCGGCACCATCCGCGAGGTGCCGACCTTCGTCGGCACGCCGCAATCGGTCGCCGACCAGATGGAGGAATGGTTCGACGGCGGCGCCTGCGACGGCTTCGTGCTGGGGGCCACCCACATGCCGGGCGCCTACGAGGACTTCGTGCGCCTGGTGGTGCCCGAACTGCAGCGCCGCGGCGTCTTCCGCAAGGAATATCCCGGCACCACCCTGCGCGACACGCTGGGCCTGGCGGTGCCGGAGAAGTCGGCGGTCGGCTGAACGCCTATTCGCTGGCCAGGATGTGGTTGCGCACCAGCGGGTAGATCTCGTTGCGCCAGCGCTTGCCGTTGAAGACGCCATAATGGCCGACGCCGGCCTGCAAGTGGTGGCGCTTCATGTAGGGGCGCAGGCCGGTGCACAGATCCTGCGCCGCCACCGTCTGGCCGACCGAGCAGATGTCGTCCTTCTCGCCCTCGATGGTGAGCAGGGCGGTGCGCCTGATCTTGGCCGGATTGACCTTGCGCCCGCGCCATTCCAGCGCGCCGCGGGCCAGGTCGTAGTCCTGGAACACTTTCTTGACCGTCTCGAGATAGAACTCCGCCGGCAGGTCGAGCACGGCGAAATACTCGTCGTAGAAGATCCGGGTCGCTTCCGCCCGCTCGTGATCGCCCCTGATCAGCGCATGGACGCGATCGAGCTGGGCGCGGATATGGCGGTCGAGATTCATCGACATGAAGGCGGTCAATTGCAGGAAACCGGGATAGACCCGCCGCCGCGCGCCGGAGAATCCGTAGGGCACGCGCGAGATCAGCATGCGCTCGAACCATTCGATCGAACGGCCGGTGGCCAGGTCGTTGACCTTGGTCGGATTGACGCTGGCGTCGATCGGCCCGGCCATCAGCGTCATGCTGCGCGGCTGCGCCGGGTTCTTGGTCTCCGCCATGATCGCCGCCGCCGCCAGCACCTGCACGCAGGGCTGGCAGACGGCGACGACGTGGCTGCCTGGACCCAGCACTTCGAGGAACCTGATGACGTGCTCGATGTATTCGTCGAAGCCGAAGCGGCCGTGGCGCAGGGCGACGTCGCGCGCATTGTGCCAGTCGGTGACGTAGACGTCGTGCTCGCGCAGCAGCGTCTCCACCGTGCCGCGCAGCAGGGTGGCGAAATGGCCCGATAGCGGCGCCACCAGCAGCACCTTGGGCTGCGGCCGGTCCATGTCCTTGCGGAAGCGCAGCAGCGTGCCGAACGGCGTGCTGAAAGCGGCTTCCTCGGTGACGGGAACGGCGCGGTTGTCGATGGTGACGAAGGGGATGCCGAAGGAGGGCCGGTCGTGGCTCAGCCCGGCGGTCGCCAGCACGTCGCAGGTGGCGGCCAGGCTTCTAGTCCACAGGGCTTTGCGTTGCCAGGCCGGGGTTTTTTGCAGCGCCGTGGCGCTGATGGCGGCCATGGCGCGGATTGGCCGCATGAAGTCGGCGTGGTGTTGAAACGCCTGATAAATCATATCCACCAATCCCTTAGCAGCCTATGGGCGGCCCGATCCGGCCCTGGAGAGGCCGTCCTTGAAGAAAGGCTAGTAGATTTTTTGCTGCACTGCGAGAATCTTAATGCGAGATTTTGCACATGGCCGGTGGACCACACCCGAAAGGGCGACGACGCAGGTCCGGGAGGCGGCGGGTCCGGACGCCGCGGACGGAGGGGGGAGAGACGCGCATGACGCAGGCGACGCTGACCATCAGCAGCAAGAACTATTCCTCCTGGTCGATGCGCGGCTGGCTGCTGTGCAAGATGGCGCAACTCGATTTCGTCGAGGACGTGCGCTCCAGCTCCGATCCCTCGACCCGCGCCGAGCTGCTGCTGCTGTCGCCGTCCTTCCTGGTGCCCTGCCTGACGCATGGCGACGTCGTGGTGTGGGATACGCTGGCGATCGGCGAGTATCTGAACGAGTTCAATCCCGACGCCAACCTGCTGCCCGCCGATCGCAAGGCGCGCGCCCGCTGCCGCTCGATCAGCGGCGAGATGCATTCGGGCTTCGCCAATCTGCGCTCGGCCCTGCCGATGAACCTCAAGGCGTTCCACGCCAACTTCAAGATCTGGGCCGGCGCCCAGGCCGATATCGACCGCGTCACCCGCATCTGGCGCGAATGCATGGATCTCTATGGCGGGCCGTTCCTGTTCGGAACGCAGCCGACCATGGCCGACGCCATGTACGCGCCGGTCTGCACCCGCTTCCGCACCTACGACGTGAAGCTGGACCCGGTCTCCTCGGCCTATTGCGACACGGTGTTCGCCCTGGCCTCGGTCCAGGAATGGATCGGGGCGGCCAAGGCGGAGCCGGAGGAGCTGGAAGAGCTCGACGTTGAGTTCTAGCCCGTTGCGCGCTTAACTCCCGCCTCGGGCGGGAGAGGGCCGCGATGAAGATCAGCGATATTTCGTTCAATACCGTCGACTGGGCGCGGCTGGCGCCCACGCGCCATCCGGGCGATGCCGGCGAGGCCTTGTGGCGGACCCGCGAGTTCGCCAATGGCGGCAATCCCATCCGGGTCCGGCTGGTCGAGTACTCGCCCGGCTACGTCGCCGACCATTGGTGCTCCAAGGGACACGTCTTGCTCTGCCTGGAGGGCGAGCTGGAAACCACGCTCGCCGATGGCCGCGTCTTTGTGCTGAAGCCGGGGATGAGCTATCAGGTCGCCGATGGCGCCGAACCCCACCGTTCCGCGACCAGGATCGGGGCGAAGCTCTTCATCGTCGACTGAAACCCGGACTCCGGCGGCGCGTTCGAATGGCTCCAGCGGACGCGATTTATCGCGGCAAAAGCGCAAATGAGTATTAGATGCTTCCAAACAAGGGTTTCCCCGGTCCGGAACCGGCATCCGGCCAGGGACGGAAAGGCGGGGATGCCAAGCGGCAATCCGTCGAATAACACCATGAATTCATTGGGCATGTCGGGGCGATTCTCGCCGTGGTACGGTCCATAGAAAAAGGAAACTGTGCGGCTCATGTCGCGTTCGACGACGTTCTGGATCGTGGTAGCGGCCGTCATCCTGGGTCTCCTGGGATTTGGCGGCTGGCGGCTTTTTGCCGCCGACGGCAAGCCGGCGGCCGGGCCCGCCACGGCCCTCGTGCAGCGCGGCAATATCGAGGACGTGGTCTCCGCGCTGGGCTCGCTGCAGCCGCTGAACTACGTCGATGTCGGGACCCAGGTTTCGGGCCAGCTCCAGCGGATATTCGTCGAGCTGGGCGACAACGTTAAGGAGGGCGACCAGCTCGCCCAGGTCGACCCCACCGTCTACCAGTCCCGCGTCGGCGCCGACGAGGCGCAGCTCCTCTCCCTGCGGGCGCAGGTCGCCGAGCAGCAGGCGCAGCAGGTCCTGGCCGAGCAGCAGCTCAAGCGCCAGCAGGAACTGCTGGCCGTCCGCGCCACCAGCCGCGACGCCTACGATACCGCGGCCGCCTCGGTGAAGGTCGCCAAGGCCAGGCTCGAGGTGTTGCAGGCGCAGATCCAGCAGACGGAATCGAACCTCAAGGGCAATCTGGCCAATCTCAGCTACACCAAGATCTTCGCGCCCATGTCGGGCACGGTGGTGAGCATCACCGCCCGCCAGGGCCAGACCCTGGTGGCCAGCCAGCAGGCGCCGGTCATTCTGCAGATCGCCGATCTCGACACGATGACGGTGCGCACGCAGGTGTCGGAGGCCGATATCTCCAAGCTGCAGGTCGGCATGCCCGCCTATTTCACCACCCTGGGCAATCCCGACCGCCGCCGTCACGGCAAGCTGCGCCAGATCCTGCCGACGCCGACCCTGGTCAACAACGTCGTGCTCTACGACGCGCTGTTCGACGTCGAGAATCCCGACCGCGACCTGATGCCGCAAATGACCGCGCAGGTCTTCTTCGTCGTCGGTGCGGCCGAGAACGTTGCGCTGGTGCCGGTGCCGGCCTTGCGCCGGACGGCGCGCGGCGGCGCCCAGCCCCGATACGTCGTGCAGGTCGTGGGCGAGAACGGCGCCATCGAGGAGCGGCCGGTGGAGATCGGCGTCATGACCCGCACCCAGGCGGAAGTCAGGTCCGGGTTGCAGGCGGGCGAGCGCGTGGTGCTGTCCGGACCGTCGGCTGTGGCGCCGAGCGGGCAGGGCCAGCCGCGCATGCCCCGGATGCCGCGCCTATGAACATGAACGCGCCCCTGGCCGCATCGACGGCGGCGGTCGCCTCCGACCGGCCGCTGATCGCCCTGCGCGACATCACCAAGACCTATGTGCGCGGCGACGTGGCGACCAAGGTACTGCACGGCATCTCGCTCGACATCGAGGCCGGCGAGTTCGTCGCCATCATGGGTGCGTCCGGCTCGGGCAAGTCGACGCTGATGAACCTGATCGGGCTGCTCGACCGGCCCACCAGCGGCTCCTACCGGCTGAACGGGCAGGAGGTCTCGGAACTGGACGGCGATGAGCGCGCCGATCTGCGGCGCGGAGCCTTCGGCTTCATCTTCCAGCAGTACAATCTGCTGGCCGGCGCCACGGCGGCGGAGAACGTCGAGGTGCCGGCCATCTATGCCGGCATGCCGCACGGCAAGCGCATCGCGCGGGCCCACCAGATCCTGGGCGCGCTCGGCCTGGGCGACCGGCTGGAGCACAAGCCCAGCCAGCTTTCCGGCGGCCAGCAGCAGCGCGTCTCGATCGCCCGCGCGCTGATGAACGGCGGCGCCATCATCCTGGCCGACGAGCCGACCGGCGCGCTCGACAGCCACAGCGGCGAAGAAGTCATGAAGCTGCTGAAGGACCTGAACCGCCAGGGCCATACGATTCTCCTGATCACCCACGATCACGAAGTAGCGCAGAAGGCCAACCGCATCGTCGAGCTGCACGACGGCAACATCGTCTCCGACAGGCGCACCGATCATGCCGCCAACGAGATGTCGGGTCCGGTCAAGACCGTGGCGCGCGGCCGGCCGGGGCGCGGGCTGACGCTGCCCAATGTCGCCGAGGCCGCCAAGATGGCGCTGCGCTCCTTGCGCGCCAATCTGATGCGCACGCTGCTGACCCTGCTGGGCATCATCATCGGCGTCGCTTCGGTGGTGGCGATGCTGGCGATCGGCGACGGCGCCAAGCAGACCGTGCTGGACCGTCTTTCCGGGCTGGGTCCCGATCTTCTGGTGGTCCGCCCGGGCGCGCCCAATCTGCGCTCGTCGGTCGGGTTCACCGCCACCCTGGTGGCGGCCGATGCCGACGCCATCGCCGCCGTTCCCAACGTCGCCGCCTCCGTGCCGGAATATCCCGGCCAGGTGACGGTGCGCTACGGCAATCGCGACTACGTCACCCAGGCCAACGCGACCGGCGCCGATTTTCCCAAGGCGCGCGCCTGGCCGGTGGCGCAGGGCTCGTTCTTCGACGCCGCCGACGTGCGCAGCTACGCCCCTGTCGTCGTGCTGGGCGAGACCATCGTCAACGCCATCATGCCGGACGAGGCGGAGCCGCTGGGCAAGTACGTCCTGGTCAACAACATCCCGTTCCAGGTGATCGGCATCATGTCGCCCAAGGGCGCGGCGATGGGCGGCAGCGACCAGGACGACATCGTCTTCACGCCGATCAGCACCGGGGCGCTGCGCCTGTTCGGCCAGCGCTACGTGCGCTACATCACCGTGCAGGCCGCCGACGTGACGCGCATCGACGAGACGCAGGAAGCGGTGCGCCAGTTGCTGCTCGACCGCCACCGCACCGAGGACTTCCAGATCCGCAACATGGCGGCGATCCTGCAGATGGCGACCGAGACGCAGAACACGCTGACCCTGCTGCTGGGCTCGATCGCGCTGATCTCGCTGCTGGTGGGCGGCATCGGCGTGATGAACATCATGCTGGTCAGCGTCACCGAGCGCACGCGCGAGATCGGCATCCGCATGGCGACGGGCGCGCGCACCACCAACATCCTGCTGCAGTTCAACACCGAGGCGCTGGTGGTCTGTGCGTTGGGCGGCGCCATCGGCGTGCTGCTGGGGCTGGGCGCGGCCTGGCTGTTCGACACCTTCGGCCAGCCGGTGCTGTTCTCGGCCGGCCCGGTGATCCTCGCCTTCTTCTGCGCCTTCGTCACGGGGCTGGTCTTCGGCTACCTGCCGGCGCGCAAGGCGGCGCGGCTCGACCCGGTCCTGGCGCTGGCGGCGGATTGACGCCATGAGGATCGTTTCCATTCTGGTGGCGGGCGCGTTGCTGGCCGGCTGCACGATGACGCCGGACTATTTGGCGCCGAAGACGGACGCGCCGCCGCGCTTCCAGTATGCCGGCGACGCCGCGGCGAGCTGGCCCGACCCGGCCTGGTGGCAGGGTTTCGGCAGCGCCGAGCTCGACGCCATGCTGGCGGAGGCCCATCGCGCCAGCCCCGATCTGGCAGCCGCCCTGGCGCGCATCGAGCAGGCCGAGGCGCAGTCGCGTTCGGCTGCCGCCGCGCTCTATCCCAGCCTCGGCACGGGCGGCTCGATCGGGCGTGCGACGTCGAATCCGGGCGGGCAGGGCACGATCGTGCGCATGACCTACCAGGGAAACCTGCAGGCGGCCTACCAGGTCGACCTGCTGGGACGCTACCGGGCCGAAGCAGCGGCCGGCCGGACTCGCCTGGAGGCGACGCAGTACGATTACGAGGCGGTGGCGCTCACGCTCAACGCGCAAATCGCCGTCACGTATTTTCAGGCGCTGGCGCTGCGCGATCGCATCCGCCTCACCAACGAGCAGCTGCGTAATGCCGACGGCATCCTCGAGCTGCTGGAGCAGCAGGCGCGCATCGGCGTCGGTACCGATCTGGAACTGGCGCAGCAGCGCAACGCCATCGCCTCGCAGCGCGCCTCCCTGCAGGGAATCATGCAAAGCGAACGCGAAGCCGTGAACGCGCTGGCGGTGCTGGTCGGGCGGCTTCCTTCTGGCTTCGCGGCGCGCACCCAGTCCCTCAACGAGTTGCGGGCTCCGGCCGTCGTGGCCGGCTTGCCCTCCGAGCTGCTGCAGCGGCGTCCCGACATCCGCGCCGCCGAGGCGGGATTGCGGGCGGCCAATTTCGACATCGGCAGCGCCCGCGCCGCGCGCTTTCCCAGTATCCAGCTTACCGGCACGGCGGGCGTCACCAGCGCGACCCTGTCCCACATCATCAGCCCCGGCAGTTTTCTCACCTCGCTGGTGGCGGGGCTGACGGTGCCGATCTTCGAAGGCGGCCGGCTGGAAGCCCAGGAAGACGCAACGCGCGCCCGCTATCGCGAACTGGTCGCCAATTACAGCGGCGCGGTGCTGTCGGCATTCCGCGATACGGAGAACGCGCTGAGCGCGAGCGATCTCTACAACAGGCAGTACCAGTTGGCGCAGGAGGCGCTGCAGCAAGCCATTCGCGCCTACCAGCTCGCCGAGGCCCGCTATCGCGCCGGGGCGGTCGATTTCATTTCCGTCCTGGATGCGCAGCGTTCGGTGTTCCAGGCCACCGATGCGGTGGCGCAGGCCAATCTGGCGCGACTGTCGTCGCTGGTCGATCTCTACGAGGCGCTGGGCGGCGGCTGGGACGGCAGCGTGCGGACGGCGAGCGCACCCTAGTTCCGCCCGTCCGGGCGCTCCACCGCGTCCATGAAGGCGCGCACCGGCGCCAGCCGCAGATTGTCCTGCAGGCAGACGGCGTATTCGGAAACCTCGATCCCGGAATCGGCGATGGCGATCGGATGGAAGCGCGGATCGGTGCCGAATTCGCTCTCCAGCACCACGCCGATGCCGAAGCCGGCGGCCACCGCCTCGCGCACGCCCTCGCGCGTCTGCACGTCCGACAGCGTGCCGGGCGTGGCGCCGCTGCGCGCCAGCGCGTTTTCGAACACTTCGCGGGTGATCGAGCCGCGCTCGCGCACCACCAGGTCGCACCCGTCCAGCTCGCGCAAGAGCATGCGTTTCTTCCTTGCCCAAGCATGTCCGACCGGCACGAACAGGATCAGATGATCGCGCTTGATCTCGACCGAATGCAGGCGCGGGTCGGACACCAGCTTCGCCATCACCCCGATATCGGCATTGAAATCGAGCACCTGCTGCAACACGTCGGCGGAGTTGCCGATGCGCAGGGAGAAGCGGATGCCCCGATGCTGGCGACGCAAGGCAGCCAGGGCCGGCATGACGTGATAGGCGCTGTCGGCGGCGATGCGCAGATGGCCGCGGACCAGAACCTTGGCGCCGGAGAGCAGGGAATCGGCTTCCGCTTCGGCGGCGAACAGGCGGGTGGTGATGGCATAAAGCGCCTGGCCTATCTCCGTCAGGTCGACCGAGCGGGCGCGGCGCTCGAACAGGCGCACTTTATATTCTTCCTCCAACTGCCTGACCTGGCTGGAGATTGTCGGCTGACTGACCATCGCCGAATGGGCGGCGGCGGAGAAACCGCCCTCCTGCGCCACCAGGTGGAAGGCTCGGAGCTGCGACGGTGTCATATTGATGAAACCTATATAGCCTATTGGTATTATGTATTTGAATTATGCCGGGCCGGGACGGATTGTGCAAACAGCCCCCGCCAACGGAAGGAATGCCCTCGTGTCCAAGTCTCCGGCCGGCTCCGAAACCGGCGATCCGCTGCTGCTCACGCCCGGCCCGCTGACCACCTCGCGCGCGGTCAAGCAGGTGATGGTGCACGATTGGGGCTCGCGCGACGCCACCTTCCTGCGCGTCAACCGCGAGGTGCTGGAACAGATCACCTTGCTGGCCGGTGGGGCGGGGACGCATGTGACGGTGCCGATGCAGGGCAGCGGCACCTTCGCCGTCGAGGCGATGCTGACCACGTTCATTCCGCGCACCGGCAAGATGGCGCTGCTGGTCAACGGCGCCTACGGCCAGCGGGCGAAGAAGATCTGCGACATCGCCGGCCGCGCCGCCATCGTGCTGGAGACGCCGGAAGACACGCCGCCCGATCTGGCGGCGCTGGAAAAGGCGCTGGCAGGGGACAAGGCCATCACCCATGTCTTCGCCGTCCATTGCGAGACCACCAGCGGCATCCTCAACCCCATCGCCGAGATCGCCGCCATCGTGGCGCGCCAGAGCCGCCGCCTGTTGATCGATTCCATGAGCGCCTTCGGCGCGCTGCCGGTCGACGCCCGCTCGGTGCGCTTCGACGCGCTGGCCGCCTCGTCCAACAAATGCCTGGAAGGCGTGCCGGGCATGGGTTTCGTGGTCTGCCGCAAGGAAGCGCTGGCGGAGACCAAGGGAAATGCCACCACCTTGACCCTCGATCTGCACGACCAGCAGGCCAATTTCGAGAAGACCGGCCAATGGCGCTTCACCCCGCCGATCCACGTCATCGTCTCGCTGCACAAGGCGATCGAGGAGCATGCCGCCGAGGGCAGCGTCGCCGGCCGTGGCGGCCGCTATGCCGGCAATTGCCGCATCCTGATCGACGGCATGCGGGCCCTGGGCTTCCGGACTTTGCTGCCGGACACGCTGCAGGCGCCGATCATCGTCACTTTCCACATGCCGTCCGATCCGAAATTCGTGTTCCAGGATTTCTACGACCGGCTGAAGGATCGCGGCTACGTGATCTATCCCGGCAAGCTGACCGTGGCCGATAGCTTCCGCATCGGCTGCATCGGCCGGCTCAATGCCGATCACATGCGCGGCGCGGTGCAGGCGGTGCGCGAGATCCTGGCCGAGATGGGCGTCAGCCGCACGGGACCGGCGCAAGCGGCGTAAGGAGTAAAAGCGATGGACAGCAACCTGACCACCGGCATCGACATTCTCGTCAATGGCCGCCGCTATCGCACCCGGTCCGAGCCGGTGGTGGTGGTCTGCATCGACGGCAGCGAGCCGGGCTATATCGAGGCCGCCGTCGCCACCGGCAAGGCGCCGTTCCTGAAGAGGGTGCTGGAGCAGGGCGCCAACCTGCTGGCCGACAGCGTGGTGCCGACCTTCACCAACCCGAACAATCTTTCCATCGTCACCGGCCAGCCGCCCAAGGTGCACGGCATCTGCGGCAATTACTTCTACGACCGCGACAGCGGCACCGAAGTGATGATGAACGACCCCAGGTTCCTGCGCGTCGGCACCATCTTCGAGGCGTTCCAGAAGCAGGGCGCCACGGTGGCCGTGGTCACCGCCAAGGACAAGCTGCGCGGCCTGCTGGGCAAGGGGCTGGCGCTGGCGGCCGGAAAAGCCTGCAGCTTCTCCTCCGAGAAATCGGACAAGGCGTCCCTGGCCGATAACGGCATCGACCGCGTCAACGAACTGGTCGGCATGGGCGTGCCCGACGTCTACAGCGCGGCCTTGAGCGAGTTCGTCTTCGCCGCCGGCGTGAAGCTGATGCGGCGCGACCGGCCGGACCTGATGTATCTCTCGACCACCGACTACATCCAGCACAAGCACGCGCCCGGCACGCCGGTAGCCAACGATTTCTACATCATGATGGACAAGTACCTGGCGCAGCTCGACGCGATGGGCTGCGTCATCGTCCTGACCGCCGATCACGGCATGAACGCCAAGCACGACGCCTCGGGCCGGCCGGACGTCATCTATCTGCAGGACGTGATGGACAGGATGCTGGGCGCCGGCCAGGCGCGGGTGATCCTGCCGATCACCGATCCCTATGTGGTGCATCACGGCGCGCTGGGCTCTTTCGCCACCGCCTATCTGCCGGCGGGCGCTGATCGCGCCGCGGTGCTGAAGCAACTGGCGGCGCTGCCCGGCATCGAGCTGGCCTTGAGCCGGGAGGAGGCCTGCGAGCGCTTCGAACTGCCGGAAGACCGGGTCGGCGATATCGTCGTCGTCTCGACCAAGCACAAGGTGCTGGGCACCAGCGCGGCCAGACACGACCTCTCCGGCCTGACCGAACCGCTGCGCTCGCATGGCGGGGTGACGGAGCAGAAAGTGCCGCTGCTGTGCAACCGTCCGCTGAGCCAGACCGGCAAGAGCCGCTGGCGCAATTTCGACGCCTTCGATCTGGCGTTCAATCACGTCCGCTAGGAGTTTCCAGATGACCGCCCAGTTGCGCGCCGTCGCCGCGTCGCCGACCCGCCACGAGAGCATGCGCATCGCCGGCCGGAAGGTCGATGCCGAGGACGCGATCGAGGTCTTCAACCCGTGGGACAATTCGGTGGTCGGCACCGTGCCCAAGGGCACCAAAGCGCATGCCGCGCAGGCCTTCGAGATCGCCGCCAAGTACAAGCCCAAGCTGACGCGCTACGAGCGGCAGAAGATCCTGATGGCGACCGGCGAGAAACTGGCGGCGCGGCGCGACGAGATCGCCCGCCTGATCACCGCCGAGACCGGCCTGTCGCTGAAGGATTCGGTCTACGAGGTCGGCCGCGCCTACGACGTTTTCACCCTGTCTGGCCAGATGGCGATCCGCGACGACAGCGAGATTTTCTCCTGCGACATCACCCCGCACGGCAAGGCCCGCCGCATCTACACCATGCGCCAGCCGCTGCAGGGCGCGATTTCCGCCATCACCCCGTTCAACCATCCGCTGAACATGGTGGCGCACAAGATCGCGCCGGCCATCGCCACCAACAACCGCATCGTGGTCAAGCCCACCGAGCTGACGCCGCTGACCGCCCTGGTGCTGGCCGACGTGCTCTACGAAGCGGGCCTGCCGCCGGAGATGCTGTCGGTGGTCACCGGCCTGCCGGGCGATTTCGGCGACGAGATGATCGTCAACCAGCATATCGACCTGATCACCTTCACCGGCTCGGTGCCGGTTGGCAAGTACATCGCCGCCAAAGCCGGCTACCGCCGCGTGGTGCTGGAGCTGGGCGGCAACGATCCGCTGATCGTCATGGAGGACGCCGATCTCGACAAGGCGGCGGAGCTGGCGGTGGCCGGCGCCACCAAGAACTCGGGCCAGCGCTGCACGGCGGTGAAGCGCATCCTGGTGGTCGAGGCCATCGCCGCCGCGTTCGCCGAACTGGTGACTGCCAAGGCCAAGAAGCTGAAATGCGGCGACCCGATGGACCCGGAGACCGATATCGGCACCGTTATCAACGAGAAGTCGGCGACCCTGTTCCAGCGCCGCGTCGAGGATGCGGTGTCGAAGGGCGCCGTCCTGCTGCACGGCAACGACCGGCGCGGCGCGCTGTTCCCGCCCACCGTGGTCGACAAGGTGCCGTACGATTGCGAGCTGGTGCGCGAGGAGACGTTCGGCCCGGCGATCCCGATGATCCGCTGCAAGAATATCGACGACGTGATCCGCGTCTCCAACTCGACCGCGTTCGGCCTGTCCTCCGGCGTCTGCACCAACCGGCTGGACTACATCACCCGCTTCGTCAACGACCTCGATGTCGGCACGGTCAACGTCTGGGAAGTGCCGGGCTATCGCATCGAGATGTCGCCGTTCGGCGGCATCAAGGATTCCGGCCTGGGCTACAAGGAAGGCGTGATCGAGGCGATGAAGAGCTTCACCAACGTGAAGACCTATTCGCTGCCCTGGCCGGGCGGGCTCTAAGCCTCAGCGGCGGTCATGGCCGTTTCCCTGCCGGCGCAGGCGCGCGTCGTCATCGTCGGCGGCGGCGTGGTGGGCTGCTCCGTCGCCTATCATCTGACCAAGCTCGGCTGCACCGACGTTCTGGTGCTGGAGCAGGGGCGGCTGACCGGTGGCACCACCTGGCATGCCGCCGGCTTGGTAGGCCAGCTTCGCGCCAACCGCACCATGACGAAGCTCAGCCAGTACGGCACCGATCTCTACAGCCGGCTGGAGGCGGAGACCGGGCTGGCGACGGGCTGGAAGCGTTGCGGCAGTCTTTCCGTCGCGCGCACGCCCGAGCGCATCACCTTGCTGAAGCGATCCGTGGCGCAGGCGGCCAGTTTCGGCGTCGAGGCGCATTTCATCACCCCAAAAGAGGCCGGCGATCTGTGGCCGCTGATGCGCACCGACGATCTGCAGGGCGCGGTGTGGCTGCCGGGCGACGGCAAGGCCAATCCCACCGACCTGACCCAGTCGCTGGCCAAGGGCGCGCGCCAGGGCGGCGCCAAATTCGCCGAGGGCGTGCGGGTCACGGGCTTCGACCTGCGCGATGGCCGTGTTGTCGGCGTCAGGACCGAGTTCGGCGACATCGTCTGCGAGATCGTCGTCAACTGCGCCGGGCAATGGGCGCGCCAGCTCGGACGGCTGGCCGGCGTCAACGTGCCGCTGCATTCGGCCGAGCATTTCTACATCGTCACCAGGCGCATCGAGGGCGTCACGCCCGACCTGCCGGTGCTGCGCGATCCCGATGGCTACATCTACTACAAGGAGGAAGTCGGCGGGCTGGTGATGGGCGGCTTCGAGCCCGAGGCCAAGCCCTGGGGCATGGACGGCATTCCGCAGGATTTCGAGTTCCAGCTCCTGCCCGAGGACTGGGACCAGTTCGAGATCCTGATGACCAACGCGCTGCACCGCACGCCCTGCTTGGAAAAGGCAGAAGTGCGGCAGATGGTGAACGGGCCGGAGAGCTTCACCCCGGACGGCAATTTCATCCTGGGCGAGGCGCCCGACTGCGCCGGTTTCTTCGTCGCCGCCGGCTTCAATTCGGCCGGCATCGCCAATGCCGGCGGCGCCGGTCGCGTCATGGCCGAGTGGATCGCCGGCGGCGAAGCGCCGATGGATCTGTGGGACGTCGATATAAGCCGCTTCGCCGGCTTCCATGCCAATGCCGCCCATCTGCGCGACCGCACGGTCGAGACGCTGGGGCTGCACTACGCCATGCGCTGGCCGCGGCACGAGCTGGACTCGGTGCGCGGCCTGCGCCGCTCGCCGCTTTACGACCGGCTGCAGGCCAATGGCGCCCGCTTCGGGGCGAAGATGGGCTGGGAACGCGCCAACTATTTCGCGCCCGGCGCGCCGGAGAAACCGCCTTACGGCTTCACCCGTCCCGCCTGGCTCGACCATGCCATCGCCGAGCAGAAGGCGGTGCGCGAGGCTGTCGGTCTGTTCGACCAGACCTCGTTCGGCAAGCTGCTGGTGCAGGGCAGGGACGCACTTGCGCTGTTGCAACGACTTTGCGCGCGCGATCTCGACGTGCCGCTCGGCACCATGGTCTATACCGCGCTGCTGAACCGCCGCGGCGGCTTCGAGAGCGACCTGACGATCCTGCGGCAAGCGGAACAGGAGTTTCTCATCGTCACCGGCAGCGCGCAGGCGACGCGCGATCGGAGCTGGATCGCCCGGCATGTCGGCGACCTCAATGCCACCGTGACCGATGTGACCTCGGCCTATGTCGTGCTGGCGGCGATGGGGCCAAACAGTCAGCGGCTGATCGAACGGCTTTCACCGGGCTTTGAAAGGACCACGCTCGCTTACGGCCAAACTGTCGAGGCCGATCTCGGCTATGCGCGCGGCCGCATCGCGCGCATGAGCTATGCCGGCGGTCCCGGCTACGAGCTGTACCTGCCGACCGAATTCGCCGCGGGCGTCTATGACGCGCTGAAACGGGCAGGCGCGGATCTGGGACTGCGCGATGCCGGCTATTACGCGCTGGATGCGCTGCGGATCGAGGCCGGCCGCCGCGCCTTCGCCGCCGAGCTGGGACCGGACGAGACGCCGCTGGAAGCCGGGCTGATGTTCGCCGTCGATCTCGACCGCAACGCCGATTTCGTCGGCCGGAACGCCTTGCTGGCGCAGAAAGCGGCCGGGTCGCGCAAGCGTCTGGTCATGCTGGCGCTGGACGACGCCGATGCCTGGGCCTGGGGCGGCGAACCGATCCTGCGCGACGGCAGGCCGGTCGGCGAGCTGACCTCGGCCGGTTTCAGCACCATGCTGGGGCGCGCGATCGGCATGGGCTATGTCCGCCGCGACACGGCGATCGAGGGCGACTGGCTGCAGGCGGGGCGGTATGCCGTCGATATCGCGGGCAGCGTCGTCCCGGCCGGCCTGTTGGCGCGGCCGGTCCAGCGCTGAAGCCGAACTCCGGCGCTCTCTGCTGTCAGGTGGCGTCGCCGCTGGCCAGCATCGTCAGCCGCCGGCGGTCGAGCAGTTCCACCTGGTCGGGGCTGGGCAGGGCGATGACCTTGCCGGCGCGCAGCTTGCTGAAGGTGCGCGAGACGGTCTCGACCGTCAGCCCGAGGAAATCGGCGATGTCGGCCCGGGTCATCGGCAGGAGGAGCTGGTCGCTCTTGCGGCCGATGCGCTCGAGCCGTTTGCTCAGCGTCAGGAGAAAGGACGCGACCTTTTCCATCGGCGTCTTGCGCCCGAGCAGCAGCATCTGGTCCTGCGCCGCCGCCAGCTCGTCGTTGGCCATCGACAGGACCCGCCGCTCCATGGCCGGAAAGTGCTGGAACAGGCGCTGCAGATCGGAGCGCTTGAAACGGCACAGGGCGGCGCCGGAGACGGCTTCGGCGGAATAGGCATAGTGCCCGTGCGAGGTCAGGCCGAGGAAATCGCCCGGGATGGCGAAGCCGGTGATCTGCCGCCGGCCGTCGGGCAGCAGCTTGTAGAGGCGGATCGTGCCTTCGACCAGGTTGTAGGCGTATTGCGCGTCGTCTTCTTCCTCGAACAGGGCCTGGCCGGCCGTCAGGTCGCGATTGCTGACCAGCGGTTCGATGTGGCGCAACTCGTCGGGCTCGAAGGCGCCGCAAATCGTCAGGTGGCGGATATGGCAGCGAACGCAACTGCCGCCCCGGTGCGGTGTCGTGCTGCCGCACAGCGGAGACCGCAGACTGAAAGGAGGAGTAGAAAGTTCAGCGCGTTCCGAGCTCATGATCACCTGCCCATAAGGTGTCGGCGATCATTCTGCGACTCCTGCAATTCCATTGCAATCGTCGCCGCCTCACCCGAAGGCATATAGCCCGTTTGATCGCAATCAACGACGCGACCCTTTGCCGCCCGCATTGTTCTAGAATGACAGGGAAAGTCGGAATTCGCCCCCTGATAGTGCAGCCCCTGAAGCTGGAGATGGCGGCACAGGCCTATCCGCTTGTCCGCGAACTGAGCGGGGCGGGCACGCTTTCGGAATGGCTGAGTTTCGTCGAGGAACGGTTGCGCCTGGGAGAACAGCGCGGCGTCATCGTCTGCCAGCGGGACGCCTATATCAGGGGCCTGTTCGGCTGGGAGATGGAAAAGGGCGTCGGCGACCAGCGCCTGATCATCATCAAGCATTTCTCGGTTCCCGGCGTGCTGCCGCCGCGGGACGTGATCGACGCCCTGCTGGACGCCATCGAGACCCTGGCCAAGCAGCTCGGCTGTCGCGAAATCCGGGTTGAAATGCCGATCTCGGCCACGCTTCATCCGGCTTTCGCCGAGCACGGCCTGCTGCCCGGGTCGGTCGGACTGCATCGCAAGCTGGTCGACACCGGCGACCTGGACAAGCCCAATGCATGAACATGCCGCTCACGGGCTGGCGCTGGATCCGTCCTGGCTGTCGCAATACGGCGTGATCGGCGCGCTGTTCCTGCTGGGGCTGGTGGGAAGCCTGACGCATTGCATCGGCATGTGCGGCCCTTTCGTTCTGGGCCAGGTCGCCAACCGGCTCGACCGGCCGGGCGGGGCGCGGATGGACGAGTTCGCCCGGCTGCGCGCGGCGGCGCTGCTGCCTTATCATTTGGGTCGCTGGACGACCTATGCCGCGCTGGGCGCCGTGGCCGCCGGCCTGGCCCAGGCCGTGGTCTCGCTGACGGGCTTTCAGGAATTCCTCGCCGCCATGCTGGCGATCGGCGCGCTGCTGATGCTGGCGACGGCGGTGGGCCATCTCCGCATCGGCGGATTTGCCGCCCCGCAGCGCCTGCTGCGTTTCGTCCGGCCGCTCTTCGCCAATCCCTCGGGCCTGCGCGGCTACGGGCTGGGGCTGATCCTGGGCCTGCTGCCCTGTGGCCTGGTGTATGGCGCCCTGACCCTGGCGACGGCGACCGGTTCGCCGCTGATGGGGGCGGTGGCCATGGCCGCGTTCGGCGTCGGGACAGCGCCGATGCTGATGCTGGCGGGGTTTTCGGGCGCCCTGCTGGCCCGTCGCTGGCAGCGGCAACTGCGCTTCGTCACCGCCCCGCTGCTGCTGCTGAATGCGGCGACGCTGGGCTACCTGGCCGTCGCCTCGCTGGCCTGATCGGTCACGACGACGTCGCGATAGCAGTGCCAGGTGGCATGCGCCACCAGCGGCAGCACCAGCGCCAGGCCGACGAAGAACGTGACCAGGCCGAAGGCCGTGAAGCCGGCGATCAGAACCGCCCACAAGGCCATCGGGCGCGGGTTCTCCGCCACGGCGACGAAACTGGTGGCGATGGCGGTGAAGACGTTGGTGTCGCGGTCCACCAGCATGGGGATCGACACGGCGGCGATGGCGAAAGCCAGCGCGGCCAGCGCGAAGCCGAGCAGGGTGCCCACGATCAGGAACGGCAGCGAGACGGACGAGAACAGCAAATTGTCGATGAGCTGCGACAGGGAAGGCGCCTGGCCGGAGAAGAACAGGGCATAAAGCAGCGTCGCCAGCCTGATCCAGGCCAGGTGCAGCAGGCCCAGCACCAGCCCCAGCAATCCGAGCTGGCCCGGATTGACCCGCCAGGCCAGCAGCGCTCGGCCCAGGCTGACCGGCTGGCCCGAGGCCAGGCGCCGGCTGGCGTCGTAGAGCGGCACCGCCAGCAGCGGGGCGACAAACGAGAAGCCGGCGGTGAGGGCCAGCAGCAGATAGAAGGCGTCGGCCAGCCACAGCGCCAGCCCCAGGGCCAGGCTCAACGCCGCCAGCAGGGCGCCGTAGCCCAGGCTGACGCCGGGCACCCTCATCAAGTCCCGCCATCCCGCGCCCAGCCAGGCCCAGGGCCGGTCGAGATCGACCTTGCGGACTTTGGGCAGTACGGGCCCGAAGACCGGTACGATGTCGCTCATTCCCAGGCTCCTCCCCTTGGATGCGGCAGTATGTCCACCGGCGCATCCTCAGGCGTTGATTGCAATCAACGCCCGATCCGCCCCCGTCCTGTCTAGTTCCTTCGGAATTGCCACTAGGGGGATTTCCGATGAGCATAGCGCTGCCGGCAACCGCGGTGACCGGCCCGCGGGAGCGCGCCGGCTACAACGAAGCCATTGTGCGCGCTTTCGTCGCCGTCACGGTGTTCTGGGGCGTGATCGGCTTTCTCGCCGGCGTCTACGTGGCGCTGCAGCTGGCGTTTCCCGTCCTCAACTTCGACGTCGAGTATCTGAGCTTCGGCCGCCTGCGCCCGCTGCACACCTCGGCGGCGATCTTCGCCTTCGGCGGCAACGCGCTGATCGGCACCTCGTTCTTCGTCGTCCAGCGCACCTGCAAGGCGCGGCTGTTCGGCGATCCGCTGCTGCCCTGGTTCGTGTTCTGGGGCTACCAGTTCTTCATCGTCATCGCAGCCCTGGGCTACGTGCTGGGCTACACCCAGGGCAAGGAATACGCCGAACCGGAATGGTACGCCGATCTCTGGCTGACCATCGTCTGGGTCGCCTATCTGCTGGTCTTCCTCGGCACCATCATGAAGCGCGAGGAACCGCACATCTACGTCGCCAACTGGTTCTACCTCGCCTTCATCATCACGGTGGCGATGCTGCACATCGTCAACAACCTGTCGCTGCCGGTATCCTTCTTCGGCGCCAAGAGCTATTCGCTGACCGGCGGCGTGCAGGACGCCATGATCCAGTGGTGGTACGGCCACAACGCCGTCGGCTTCTTCCTGACCGCCGGCTTCCTCGGCATCATGTACTACTTCATCCCCAAGCAGGCCAACCGGCCGATCTACTCCTACCGGCTGTCGATCGTGCATTTCTGGGCCCTGATCTTCCTCTACATCTGGGCCGGGCCGCATCACCTGCACTACACCGCGCTGCCCGACTGGGCGCAGACGCTGGGCATGGTGTTCTCGGTGATGCTGTGGATGCCGTCCTGGGGCGGCATGATCAACGGCATCATGACGCTGTCGGGCGCCTGGGACAAACTGCGCACCGATCCGGCGCTGCGCTTCTCGGTCGCCGCCGTCGGCTTCTACGGCATGTCGACCTTCGAAGGCCCCGTCATGTC
>JBFXDA010000028.1:0-61904 GCA_050181585.1 Reyranellaceae bacterium | reverse complement strand
GCGAGCTTGGCGCCGCCGATGGCGGTGTGGCGGATGCCGGCGCTCTTCAGTTCCGACGCCAGCGCGGTTTCCGATTCCTGGCCGGTGCACAGCACGATGGTGTCGGCCTCGATCAGCCGCTCCTTGCCGTCGACCGCGATGTGCAGGCCGGCATCGTCGATGCGCCGGTAGTCGGCGCCGGCGATGGTCTCCACACCGGCCCGCTCCAACCGCTCGCGCTTGATCCAGTCGGTGGTGATGGAGAGCGTGCGACCCAGCCGGCCGGGGGTGCGCTGGAGCATGGTGATCTTGCGCGCCGGGGGATGGTCGACGCGGGCGGCGCGGTCGAAGCCGCCGCGCAGGTCGGAGGCGATGCGGATGCCGTGCTCGGCCAGGAAGGCCTTGGCGTCGGGGGCGCGCCTTCCCTCGCCCAGCAGATACTCGGCCGTGTCGAAGCCGATGCCGCCGGCGCCCAGGATGGCGACGCGCTTGCCGGCCTGGCGCGCGCCGGAGAGGATTTCCTCGTAGCCCGCGACCTTGGGGTGGTCGATGCCGGGAATGGCGGGCAGGCGCGGGTGCACGCCGGTGGCGATCACCACCTCGTCGAAGCCCTTGAGCTCGGCGGCGGTCGGCGCGGCGTTCAGCTTCACCGTCACGCCGTCGGCCTGCAGCCGGTAGGAGAGATAGCGGATCAGCTCGTCGAACTCGCTCTTGTCGGGCACGTTGCGCGCCAGTTGCAGCAGGCCGCCGAGCTGGCCGCTCTTCTCGAACAGGGTGACATCGTGGCCGCGCGCGGCGGCTTCGAAGGCGCAGGTCATGCCCGCCGCCCCGGCGCCGACCACGGCGATGCGCTTGCGCGCGGCGGCCTTGCCGGTGGGGAACTCGATCTCGCGCAGCGCGCGCGGGTTGACCAGGCAGGTCGAGGGCTGCAGGCGGAAGATCATGTCGAGGCAGGCCTGGTTGCAGGCGATGCAGGTGTTGATCGCTTCCGGCGTGCCGGCCTCGACCTTGGCAGCGAACTCGGCATCGGCCAGCATCTGGCGCGACAGCGACACCAGATCGCATTTGCCCGACGCGATCAGGCTCTCCGCCAGGGCCGGATCGTTGATGCGGTTCGACGCGATGACCGGGATCTTCACCTTGGCCTTGATGGCAGCGGTAGCCTCGGCCCAGGCGGCGCGCGGGGTGACATAGGCCACGGTCGGCACCCGCGCCTCGTGCCAGCCGATGCCGGAGTTCAGGCAGTCGACGCCTTCGGCCTCCAGCGCCTGCGCCAACTCCAGGATCTCGGGCTGGGTCATGCCGCCTTCGACCAGCTCCAGGGCCGAGATGCGGTACATGATCGGGAAGCCGCGCCCCATCGCCTGGCGGATGGCGCGGACGATCTCGACAGGCAGGCGCATGCGGCGCGCCCAGTCGCCGCCGAACTCGTCGTCGCGGTCGTTGGTGCGCGGGGAGAGGAACTGGTTGATGAAGTACCCTTCCGATCCCATCACCTCGATGCCGACGAAGCCGACCTCGCGGGCGATCTCGGCGGCGCGCGCGTAGTCGTCCACCGTGCGCCAGACTTCCGCCGTCGCCAGCCGGCGCGGCTTGCGCTTGTTGATGGGCGAGGGAATTTCCGAGGCGCCGACGCAGCCGTCGAACTTGGCGTAGCGGCCGGCATGCAGGATCTGGGCGAAGAACGGCACGCCCGCGCCGGCGATGGCGCCGCACAGCTCACGCTGGTAGGCAAGATCGGCGTCGGCCGTCAGCTTCAGCGAATCCAGCTCCATCAGCCCTTCGTCGTTGGGCGCCAGGCCGCCGGAGATGATGAGGCCGATATTGGCCTTGGCGCGCGCCAGGTAATAGGCGATCTCGCGCTCGTGGAAGCGGTCGGTCGTCTCCACCCGCGTGTGCATGGAGCCCATCATCATGCGGTTCTTCACCCTGACGCCGCCGATGTCTATCGGCGACAGCAGGTTGGGATAGAGCGCGTAGCCCTTCGGCCTGACGGATTGCGACGGCATGGACGCGGCCTCTCCCCTGATGGCGGCAATATTTTCTAATGAAGATTAGTTTAGGCGGTAGGGCGCTGCCAAGGGGGCGTCACGGCAGCGTCACGGCCGGCGGCTAGGATGCGGGCGATCCCCGGAGGCTTCCCATGTTCAGAATCGCGCAGATCTCCGACACGCACCTCTCCGCCGACAAGCCGTTCTTCGTCGAGAATTTCGAGCGCACGATCGAGGCGGTGGCGGACGCCGCCGTCGATCTCGTGGTCAATACCGGCGACATCTCGCTCGACGGCGCCGGCGCCGAGGCCGAGCTGGCCGCCGCCGCCGAGCTGCACCGGCAGATCGCCGTGCCGCTGCGCACCCTGCCCGGCAACCACGACATCGGCGACAATGCCGACGTCCCGGCCCCTCCCGGGCATGCCGACCATGCCGTGACGGCCGAGCGCCGGCAGCGCTACCTGCGCCAGTTCGGCGCCGACTGGTGGTGCCTGGACGTGCCGGGCTGGCGGCTGGTCGGCTGCAATTCGCTGCTGTTCGGCAGCGGCCTGCCGGAGGAGCTGGAGCAGGCGGTGTTCCTGCGCAACGCCACCGAGGGCGCCGGGTCGCGCCGCCTGGCGCTGTTCGGGCACAAGCCGGTCTGCGACCGCGCGCTGGACGAGAGCGAAATCGGCGGCCGCTTCCTCAATCCCGATGCGCGCGCCGCCCTGCTCGACTGCCTGGCCGCGCCGGTGGCGGTGATGGCCTGCGGCCACGTGCACCAGTTCCGCGACGCGATGGTCGGCGGCACGCGCCATGTCTGGGCGCCGTCGACCGGCTTCGTGCTGCCCGATTTCATCCAGCCGCGCTACGGCGTCAAGCGGGTGGGCTGGGTCGAGCACCGCTTCCACCCCGACGGCCAGTATGCCTGCGCCCTGATGGACGTGGCCGACGCGAGCTTGCTGCAGATCACCGACTTCCCCGGAGCCTACGGCGCCTTCTGGGACGAGCGCGGCGGGCGCCGCAGCCCGGCCCTGGTCCTGCCGGCGGCGCACGATTCAGCCCAGAGCAGCCTGTAGCCGCTCGACCACAAGCGGCAGCTCGTCCTCGCGATAGGGCACGGCCGGCTGCGCGCCCCAGACCGGGCCGGGCCAGGCCGGATCGGTGCGGAAACGGCCGACGACGTGGATGTGGAGCTGCTGGACGATGTTGCCCAGCGCGCCGACATTGATCTTCTCCGGCCGGCAGATTTCGGTCACCACGCGCGAGGCCTTGGCCATCTCGCCCACCAGCAGCGCCATGTCGAGGGTGGAAAGGTCGTGCAGCTCGCGCAGCTCGGGGCGGCGCGGCACCAGGATCAGCCACGGCCAGGTGCGGTCGTTCATCAGCCGGACGGAAGACAGCGGCCAGTCGACCAGCGGCACCGTATCGGCCGCCAGACGCGAATTGAGCACGAATTCCGACACCGAGCCCCCGCCCCCGAAAACTCCCCTGGGCCGCAGCCTAAACAAGGCGCGGGCCGCTGCCAATCGTCCGCGCAGCGAGAGAGCCGGCATGTCAGGAAATGCGAAGCTGCAGCACCAGCCGGTGACCGGCGAGCGGCGGCAGCGCCTTGTGGTAGCAGCCGGGATCCTCGAGGAAGCCGAAGCCCGGCCCGCCTTCCAGCACGCGCTCGCGATGGCGCGGGTAATGGGCGAAGACCGCGGCATCGGACTGGAACGCCGGCGCCAGCGCCAGCCGCCACGGCTTGCGCCGATGCGAGCCGGCGATGGCGACATGGGCGCCGGAACGGCGACCGCCGCCCTCGATGTAGAAGAAGGCGTAGAGCGAGCGCGAGGCCTCGATGTCGAAGTGGAAATCGACGGTCTGGCCGCCCTCGTGCCGCTGGCGCGATCCCAGATCGCCGACCGGGCTCCAGTAGAGGCGCGGCTGCACGCGGCGCGGCCGGAAGCCGAGATAGCGCCGGGCGATTTCCAGCAAGCCGGCATCGCGCGCCAGTGCTGCGACCGCCGTGCAGCGTTCGATCTCCTCGACCTCCGCGATCGGCGCCAGGCTGCCGGCGGGGGTGCGCCCGTCGCGGATGGCGGCGAAATCGAAGCGCTCGCCGGTGTCGCGCGGCAGGCGGCAGGGCGCCTGGCGGGCGAAGCCGGAAATCTCCGCCACGCAGGAGGCGGGCAGCAGCAGGCCGGCCCATACCCCCTCCCCGCGCAGCCCCGCCAGGACGGTCTCGGCCGGCAGGGCGGGAAACCGGCTGGGGCCGGCCTCGGGCGCCGGGGAGAACCGGTCCGCCAGCCCGCGCCAGATCCTGACCGCCGCGCTGACCGGCGGCAGGCGGCCCAGGAAACGGTGGAAGCGACGCTGCCGCAGGGCGCGGGCGATCTTATGCAGGACGGATCGGCGGGAGACGGTGGCAGGCACGGCAAGGCTTTACGCGAACGCTATCGGGGCCTGGCATCATGGGCCGGTCGCCGGCGGTACCGCGTGTCATTTCCGGGGCCGGCGCGTTGCATGCGGATAGCGGGCGGACAACCCTGCGGAAAGAAGTGTTAATCCATGCGGTTATTTGGCAGTCGCCAAGCCCCCCACCAGCCCCTAAATTAGGTACATGATCGACCCGTTCGGCCGGCATATCTCGTATCTGCGCGTCTCGGTGACCGACCGGTGCGACTTCCGCTGCGTCTATTGCATGGCGGAGGACATGACCTTCCTGCCCAAGGCGGCGGTGCTGTCGCTGGAGGAGCTGGACCGGCTGTGCTCGGCCTTCGTGCGCCTGGGCGTACGGAAGCTGCGCCTGACCGGCGGCGAGCCGCTGGTGCGCAAGAACGTCATGTCGCTGGTGCGCAACCTGTCGCGGCACCTGGAGAGCGGGGCGCTGGATGAGCTGACCGTGACCACCAACGGCAGCCAGCTCGCCCGGCACGCCGCCGAGCTGGCGCGCTGCGGGGTCAGGCGCATCAACGTCTCCATCGATTCGCTGGACCGGGACAAGTTCCGCGCCATCACGCGCTGGGGCGATCTGGACAAGGTCATGGCCGGACTCGACGCGGCGCAGGCGGCGGGGCTGCAGGTGAAGATCAACGCGGTGGCGCTGCGCGGGGTCAACGAGGACGAACTGGACTCGCTGATGCTGTGGGCGCATGGCCGCGGCATGGACCTGACCTGGATCGAGGTCATGCCGATGGGCGATATCGGCGAGCAGCGCGTGGACCAGTATTTGCCGCTCTCCCTGGTGCGCGCCCGCCTGCAGGCGCACTGGACGCTCGAGGAGAGCGACCATCGCACCGGCGGTCCGGCGCGCTATTTCACGGTCAGGGAGACCGGCGGCCGGCTGGGCTTCATCACGCCGATGACCCATAATTTCTGCGAAAGCTGCAATCGCGTGCGGCTGACCTGCACCGGCACCCTCTTCATGTGCCTGGGCCAGGAGGACGCCGCCGACCTGCGCGAGGTGCTGCGCCGCTCGGAGAGCGACGAGGAGCTCAACGCCGCCATCCATGCCGCCATCGCGCGCAAGCCCAAGGGCCACGATTTCATCATCGACCGCCGCACCCGGGCGCCTTCGGTGGCGCGGCATATGAGCGTGACGGGCGGCTGATCTGCGTTGATCGGCCTTCCGCCGCAGTGGCCTGGCGCGCCGCCGGCGCTATACTGCGCCTGCCCATGCCCGCCAAGCGCTCCCCGTTCCGCACCCGACCCGCTGCCGCCCGCAATGGCGTCAAGCTGGCCTTCGTCGCGGCCGAGACGCCCGAGGCGCTGGCGGCGCTGAAGACGCTGAAGAAGCGCTACGGCGCGGTGGCGCCGGAGCGGGCCGACGTGATCGTGGCCCTGGGCGGCGACGGCTTCATGCTGCGCACGCTGCACCGCTACCGCGCGCTCAATACGCCGATCTACGGCATGAACCGCGGGACGGTCGGCTTCCTGATGAACGACTATCGCAGCACCGGGCTGAGCGGGCTGCTGCAGGGGGCCGAGCGCATCGAGCTGCGGCCGCTGCAGATGGTGGCCACCACCGTGCGCGGCACCACCCGCCGCAGCCTGGCGATCAACGAGGTCTCCCTGCTGCGCGAGACGCGGCAGACCGCGCGCATCGCCATCGCCATCGACGGCAAGATGCGGCTGGACGAGCTGATTTGCGACGGCGTCATGGTGGCGACGCCGGCCGGCTCCACCGCCTACAACCTCTCGGCCTACGGGCCGATCCTGCCGCTGGGCTCCTCGCTGCTGGCGCTGACGCCGATCTCCGCCTTCCGGCCGCGGCGCTGGCGCGGGGCGCTGCTGCCGCACACGGCGACGGTGGAGTTCACCGTGCTCGACCCGCAGAAGCGGCCGGTCTCGGCGGTGGCCGACGACATCGAGGTGCGCGACGTCGCCAAGGTGGTGGTCACCGAAGCCAGCGACGTCAAGCTCACCCTGCTGTTCGATCCCGAGCACAATCTGGAAGAGCGCATCATCAAGGAACAGTTCCTGCCGTGAAGGACAGGGACGCAGACGACCTGCCCGAAGAAGCCCGCCGGGTCGAAGCCGCGATCGACGCCGACCTGGCGCATGTGCCGCACGCCTTTCCCGTGCTGGGCCCGACCAATCCCAAGGCGCTGATCCTGGCGCTGCTGATCGGCGGCGGCGGCGGAGCGGCGTTCTTCTTCGCCGGCCTGCCGCTGCCCTGGATGATGGGCGCGGCCGTCTTCGCCACCGTCGCCGCCCTGTCGGGGGCGCGCATCGGCGTCTGGCCGCCGCTACGCCAGGTCATGCTGGTGGTGCTGGGCGTGATGCTGGGCTCGGCGTTCTCGCCCGGCCTGATCGACGCCATCCCGCACTGGATCGGCAGCATCTGCGCCCTGATCGTGCTGACCTTCTCCAGCGGCTTCCTGATCTACCTCTTCTTCCGCCACGTCGCCGGCTTCGACCGCGTCACGTCGTATTTCTGCGGCATCCCCGGCGGGCTGGCCGAGATGGTCGCCATCGGCGGCGCCATGGGCGGCGACGACCGCAAGATCTCGCTGGCGCATGCCGTGCGCATCCTGACCGTGGTGATGACCATCCCGATCTGGTTCCGTTTCCACGAAGGGGTGCGCGCGACCGCCGGCTCGGGCGTGCATTTCGGCGATCCCGCCCTGCTCGACTACGGCATCCTGATCGCCTGCGGCGTTATCGGCGCGCCGCTGGCGATGCTGGTCCGCCTGCCGGCGGCGGCGATCCTGGGGCCGATGCTGCTGTCGGCCGCGGCGCATTACTTCGGACTGACCCGCACGCAGCCGCCGGTCGAGCTGGTGGCGGCGGCGCAGGTGGTGATCGGCACCGCAATCGGCTGCCGCTTCCTCGGCGTGCATGTGCGCGAGGTCGGGCGCACCCTGGTCATGGCCGCCGGCGGCGGCATACTGGGCGTTGGCATGGCGGTGGCCTTCACCTTCGCCTGCGTGCAGTTCATGGACCTGCCGACGCCGGCGCTGCTGCTGTCCTTCTCGCCCGGCGGCGTGGCGGAGATGAGCCTGGTGGCGCTGGCGCTGCACATCGACACGGCGATGGTGGCCGCCCATCACCTGTTCCGCATCTTCTTCGTGGTGCTGGCGGCGCCGGCGGTGTTCCGGCTGTGGGTGCGGCTGCGCCCGCTGCCCGCTACGCCGTCGCGATCAGCCCGCCGTCGACGACCAAGGCGTGGCCGTTGACGTATTTCGATTCGTCGCTGGCCAGGAACAGGGCGCAATTGGCCACGTCCCAGGCGGTGCCCATCTTGCCGGTGGGGCTGATCCTGTCGCGGATGGCGATCATCTTCTCGTAGTCGCCCTGCGAATAGGAACTGGCCAGCGGCGCGATCATCGGCGTGTTCATCAGGCCGGGCAGGATGGCGTTGCAGCGTATGCCCTTGGCCGCGTATTGCACGGCCACCGCCTGGGTCAGCCCGTTCACCCCCGCCTTGCTGGCGTTGTAGGCGACGTAGGAAATGCCGCGCGGCACGCGGATGGAAGCGATCGACGAGACGTTGACGATCGAGCCGGAACCCTGCTTCTCCATGATCGGCAGCGCGTATTTGCAGGTCAGGAAGAAGCTCTTCAGGTTGACGTCCAGCACCAGGTCCCAGTCGTCCTCGGCCAGTTCGACCGGCCCGCCGGTGCGGGCGATGCCGACATTGTTGTGCAGCACGTCGATGCGGCCCCAGTCGGTGGCGCAGGTCTCGATCATGCGCTGCACCTCGGCGGCGTTGGCGACGTTGCATTTGTGGGCATGGGCGATGCCGCCCTCGCCCTTGACGATCTCGACCGTCTCCAGCGCCGCCTGGACGTTGGCGTCGACGCAGAACACCTTCGCCCCTTCGCGCGCGAAGGTCACGGCGGTGGCCTTGCCGTTGCCCCAGCCGGGCCCCGAGGAGCCCGCGCCGACCACGATGGCGACCTTGTCCTTCAGCCGATCTCCCATGGCTCCTCCCGCTCGACCGCCGCTGGCGCGATCGTTGTCATTTGCCGCGGGCTAATCTAAACCTTGGCCTCCTCTGGCGGTCAATCCACGTGCGCAAGACCAGAAAAGCAAAACCGAAGAAGTCGCCCCCGCAGAACGGCAGCGGGCTGACGCCTCCCCTGTACCACCAGGTCTATTCGGTGCTGCGCAACCGGGTGATGGCGGGCGACTACCAGAAGGACGCGCCGATCCCGGGCGAGCACGAGCTGGCGCGCGATTTCGACGTCTCGCGCGTGACGGTGCGCAAGGCGCTGGACGTGCTGGAGCGCGAGGGGCTGATCCGCCGCGTGCACGGCTCGGGCACCTTCGCCAACCCGATGCCGTCCTTCGAGCCCTACGCCAATCTCAGCGGCTTCCGCGACATGTCGGACTGGATCATGCGCTCGACGCGGATCCGCATGCTCGACTTCGCCTATGTCGAGCCGCCGCCGGACGTGCGCAAGGCGCTGGGCCTGGCCGAGGGCGCCCTGACGCAGCACTCGGTGCGGGTGCGCTCGATCCAGGGCACGCCCATCTTCCATCTCACCGCCTACGTGCCCGAGGAGATCGGCCGCGCCTGGTCGCGCACCGACATGCGGATCACGCCGCTGACCAAGCTGCTGCGCCGGGCGGGCATCGTGTTCTCGGCGGTGGAGCAGACCATCACCGCGGTGCTGGCCCAGCCGCGCGAGGCGCAGGCGCTGGGCGTCGCCATCGGCTCGCCGCTGCTCAGCATCAACTGGATCATGGCCGACCAGAAGCGGCGGCCGGTGTATCACAGCGTCTGCCTGGCCCGCCCCGACATGTACCACCTGCACACCAGCCTGCGGGACAACGAGGTCGACGACCACCATCCGCTCAACATGCTGCGATCGCACGGCCCCGGCGGTCAGCCGCGATAGCGCGTGCGCATCGGCTCCCAGTCCTTGGCGCCGGCGCGCTCGAAGATGGCGATCGGCGGCAGCTCCCGGCGCGGCACCGGATGGGTCATGGTCGATTTCAGCTCCTCCAGCACCTCCTCGACGGCGCTGATGGCGGTGGTGATGACGATGCCCGGCACGATGGCGATCTTGTAGCCCGCCTTCTTGGCCTCGTCGAAGCCTATATCCGGCGTCTTGCCGCCGCGGATGACGTTGAGCAGGCACGGCCCCTTGACCAGCTTCGGCGTGTTCTTCACCTCGTCCAGCGTCTGCGGCGCTTCGAGGAAGACGATGTCGGCGCCGGCCTCCAGCGCCATGTTGCAGCGGGCGATCGCCTCCTCGAAGCCCAGCCGGGCGCGCGAATCGGTGCGGGCGATAATCAGGAAATCCTTGCTGCGGCGGGCATCGGCGGCGGCCCGCATCTTGGCGGCGAAATCCTCGCGCGAGATCATCTCCTTGTCGTCCAGGTGCCCGCAGCGCTTGGGCGACACCTGGTCCTCGATATGGATGGCCGAGACGCCGGCCTTCTCGAAGGCCTGCACCGTGCGATAGACGTTGAGCTCGTTGCCGTAGCCGGTATCGGCGTCGGAAATCACCGGCACGTCGACGGCATCGGCGATGCGCCCGGCGTTCTCGACCATCTCGCTCATGGTCAGCAGGCCGAAATCGGGATAGCCGAAGCCGGCCGAGGTGCTGCCGCCGCTCATGTAGACGCAGGAAAAGCCGGCGTTGCGGATCAGCTTGGCCGTCAGGCCGTCGTAGCAGCCCGGCGCCACCACCATGCCTTCCTTCTGCATCAGTTCCTTCAAGGTCGTCTTGGCAGGCATTCTATTCTCTCCTCGCAAACGCGTTCTTGTCGATCAGGTGGGTCGATCAGGTGAGTCGATCAGGTGGACGGCACGTGCTTGGGCTGCGGCTCGATCCAGCCTTCGCGGATCAGCATCGGGATCGAACCGCCGCCGATCACCAGGTCCTGGAACAGCGACGGCAGCGGCTCGGCCTGGGCGTGCCGGCCGGTGGTCAGGTTGTCGATGCGGCCGGTGGCGTAATCGACCCGCATGCGCTGGCCCTCCTCGAACAGCTCGAGGATGCCGGCGAAAGCCAGGATGGGAAAACCGAAGGTGACGCAATTGCGCAGGCACAGCCCGTTGATCGAGGTGGCGACCACGCCGCCAATGCCGCTTTCGCCCAGCAGGCGGCCGACCGGCCGGCCCGAGCCCATGCCGAAATCGTCGCCGGCGACGATCAGGTCGCCCTTCTGCACCTGCTCGACCCAGCCCGGCCGGTTGGCCGAGAACACCAGCTTGTGCTGCTCGGCGATCGGCAGGCGGAAGGCGCGGTTGGGGAAGATCAGGTCGGTGTTGATGGCGTCGCCGAATTTCCAGACGCGGCCCTCGCGCACGAGACTCATGGCGGTTCCTTTCAGTGGCTGAGGCTGCGCGGGTCGGTGATGACCCCGGCCAGGGCCGAGGCGGCCACCGTCGCCGGCGAGCCCATGTAGACCTTGGCGTCGGGACTGCCCATGCGGCCCTTGAAGTTGCGGGTCGAGGCGGTGATGCACACCTCGCCCGGCGCCAGCACGCCCATGTGGTAGCCGAAGCAGGCGCCGCAGGTGGAGTTGGTCACCACCGCGCCGGCCTCGACGATGACCTGCAGCAGGCCTTCCTTGGCGGCCTGGATGTAGACGTCCTGCGAGCCCGGCGTGACGATGAAGCGCACGCCCGGCGCCACCTTGCGGCCGCGGATGATGTCGGCGACCACCCGCAGGTCCTCGATCTTGCCGTTGGCGCAGGAGCCGACGAAGGCCTGGTCGATGCGCACGTTCTTCTCGAAATTGGAGATGCGCGCGCCGTTGTTGGGCACCGCGTCGGGATACATGACGTAGGGCTCCAGGGTCGAAAGATCGACATGGCGCACATCGGCGTATTTTGCGTCCGGATCGGGATTGACCGGGGTCAGCTTCTTGTCGGTGCGGCCGCGCAGATATTCCTCGGTCAGTTCGTCGAACTCGAAGATGGCGAACTCGGCCGAGACTTCGGCGCACATGGTGGCGATGGTGCGCCGGTCGGTCATCGGCAGGTCCTTCAGCCCCGGCCCGCCGAACTCCATCGAATAGCCGGAATGGCCGCCATATTCCTGGGCGATGTGGAAGAACACGTCCTTGCCCGACACGTGCGGCGGCATCTTGCCGGTGAATTCGTAGCGGATGGTCTGCGACACCGGGTACCAGATGACGCCCTTGGTCATCGCCTGCACCGTGTCGATCGGGCCGGCGCCGCGGCCGGCGCAATTGAGCGCGCCCGAGGCGCAGGTGTGCGAATCGGGACAGACCAGCAATTCGCCCGGTCGCGCCAGCCCGTTCTCGGCGATGATGACGTGGCAGATGCCGTGCTTGCCGACGTCGTAGAAATTCCTCAACCCGAACTGCTTGGCGAACTCGCGTCCCTCGACCATGCCGGCGGCATCCTTGATCGAGGGCGCGGGAATGGCGTGGTCGAACACCAGCGCCACGCGGTCGAGATCGAAGATCTTCTTCGGCCGGTACCACATGCCGTCGATGGTGATGGTGAGATCGAGCTGCACCACCATGTCCGGCGTGCACACCGCGATTTCGCCCGGCCTGACCGACGCCTTGCCGGACGCGCGCGCAAGAATCTTCTCGATGATGGTCATGCCCATCGCGCCGTCTCCGTTTCCTCGGGTTGCCGGCTTGACCGCCTCGGCGATTGCCGCAATACTTGTCTGCAAACTAATACAACTAAAAACCCGGAGGAACGCAACATGATTCGTCGCAAGGAGTTTCTGCGTATCGCCATGGGCGGCACCGTTCTCGCCGCCGCCGGCGCATCGGGCCTGCGCACCGCCTTCGCCCAGTCGCAGGAGATCGTCATCACGCACTGGGGTGCCGCGCTCTACGGCGTGCCCTACGCCATCGCCATCGAGAAGAAATTCTTCCAGGAGGCCGGCGTCGACATCACCGGCGTGCTGCGCTCGACCGGCGGCGGTACCTCGGTGCGCAACGTGCTGGCGGCCGGCACCGGCTACGGCGAAGTGGCGCTGCCCGCCGCCATCTCCGGCATCCGCGAAGGGCTCGACTTCAAGATCATCCATGCCGGCGTGGTCGGCTACGACATGCTCTACATCGCCAAGCCCGGCTCGCCGGTGAAGTCGGCCGACGACATCAAGGGCAGGAAGATCGGCTTCACGCGCCCCAAATCGGTCACCGAGAGCTTCCTGATCATGCTGGCCGAGAAGCTGAAGCTGAAGCGCGACGACTTCCAGATGGTGTCGATCGGCGGCGTCGGCTCGGGCCTGACGGCGCTGGAACAGGGCGGCGTCGACGCCACGGTGATCGTCGAACCGATCCTGTCGCAGAAGCTGAAGGAAGGCGCCAAGTACCAGGAAGTGTTCTGGTGCGCCTCGGTGCTGCCGCCGGTGACCCAGACCGTCGGCATCATCACCGGCGACTACGCGCGCAAGTCGCCCGACAAGGTGCGCGCCATCGTCGCCGCCCGCCGCAAGGCGGTTGACTATCTCTACGCCAACCCGGTCGAGGCCGGCGAGATCATCGGCCGCGCCTACAGTCTGGACCGCGACGTGGCGGTCAGCTCGGTCGACAACATGATCAAGCGCGTCGGCAAGTGGTGGAGCCCGGGCAATTTCGACCTCCCCTCGATGAACGAGATGGTGCGCGGCCTGCAGCTCGTGGGCGAGGTCGAGGGCAACGTCGATTGGGACAAGGTGATCGACCGCAGCTTCCTGCCCAACGACCTGCGGACGTGATGGACAGCGTCGAGGTGGCTGCGCGGGAGAGCCATGCCTCGCTGAAAGGCGTCACGAAGGTCTACGAGGCGCGCGCCGGGCTGGGGCCGGTGCGCGCCCTGGGACCGGTCGACCTCGAGCTGCGCCAGGGCGAGTTCTTTTCCGTGGTCGGCCCGTCCGGCTGCGGCAAGTCCACGCTGCTGGAGGTGCTGGCGGGGCTGATCCCGGCGACCGAGGGCGAGATCGTGTTCGAGGGCAGGCCGGTGCACGGCGTGCCCGAATCGATCGGCGTGGTGTTCCAGGAGGATTCCTCCTTCCCCTGGCTGACCGTGGCCGACAACGTCGCCTTCGGCCTGCGCCGCGCCGGCGTCGAGGCGGCCGAGACCAGGCGGCGGGTCGAGCATGCGCTGAACTTCATGGGCCTGACCCAGTTCGCGCGCGCCTATCCGGCGCAGCTTTCCGGCGGCATGCGCCAGCGCGTCTGCATCGCGCGCACTCTGGTGCTGCGGCCGCGCCTGATCCTGCTCGACGAGCCGTTCGGCGCCCTCGACCAGCAGACGCGCCTGCTGATGGGCGACGAGTTGCTGCGGCTGTGGCGCGAGACCGGCGCCACGGTGCTGCTGATCACCCACGCGCTGGACGAGGCGGCGATGCTGTCGGACCGCGTCGGGGTGATGTCGGCGCGGCCGGGAACCTTCATCGACCTCATCCCCACCGGCTGGCCGCGCGAGCGCGACAGCCGCATCGCCTCCGACCCGCGCTTCGGCGCCCTGACCGGCCGGCTGTGGTCGCTGCTGCGCGGCGAGTCGATGAAGGCCATCGGCCTCACCGCCGAGACGCCATGACGCCGCAGGGGCTGATCCGCATCGCCGTGCTGGTGGTGCTGGTGGCGGCGCTGGAGATCGCCTGCCGCGGCGGCCTGATCCCCCGCACCACGGTGCTGCCGCCCAGCGATATGGCGGGGGCGCTGTGGGACATTCTGCGCGCCGGCAAATACACCGCCGACATGGCCAAGACGGCCGGCAACGTGGCGCTGGCGGCGCTCAGCGCCATCGTGCTGGGCGCCACCGTCGCCGCCGCCCTGCGCGGCGTGCCGTGGCTGCGCCGCATGCTGTCGCCGCTGTTCGCCTCCTACTACGCCATCCCGCATTTCGTCTTCTATCCGCTGCTGATCGTGATCTTCGGCATGAACGACTGGCCGCTGATCGCCATCGGCTTCCTGTTCGGCCTGGTGGTGATGATCGTCAACGCGCTGGACGGGTTCGACCGCATCCCGCGCGTGCTGCTCAAGGTCGGCAGCGTGCACAAGCTGGGCGTGGTGCGCCAGTTCCTGCTGATCAAGCTGCCGGCCGCCGCCCCCGGCCTGCTGACCGGCGCCAAGCTGGCGATCGCCTACAGCGTCATCGGCGTGGTGGCGGGCGAGTTCATCCTGTCGACCGCCGGGCTGGGCTATCGCATCGCCCAGTCCTACGACAGTTTCCACACCCGCGACATGTACGGGCTGCTGCTGCTGCTGCTGGGCACCGTGACGGCGATCAACATGACCCTGCACTACATCGAGCAGCGCATCGAGCGGCGGTGGCGGCGATGAAGGCGCATCGTTTCACCGATCCCATCGTCGTCCTGGTCGGGCTGCTGGTGCTGTGGCAGCTCTGCCACGAGCTGGCGGGCGACATCGCGGTCACCGCGCCGTGGCCGACTTTCCTGCACCTGGTCGAGATGTTCCAGTCGGGACGCATCTGGCCGCATCTGGTGGAAAGCGTGCACGCTTTCGCCGTGGCGCTGCTGCTGGCCATCGGCGGCGGCATCGGCATCGGCGTGCTGATCGGCGCCAAGCGGCTGGCGCTGGACGTGTCGGAGCCGATCCTGATCGCGCTCTATTCGCTGCCCAAGATCACGCTCTATCCGGTGATCCTGCTGTGCTTCGGCCTGGGCCTGTCGGCCAAGATCGCCTTCGGCGTGCTGCACGGCATCATCCCGGTGATCCTGTTCACCCTGGCCGCCATCAAGGGCATCAACGCCATCTATTTCCGCCTGTCGCGCAGCATGCGGCTGTCGACCGCCGACACCATCCGCCACGTCATCATCCCGGCCGCCCTGCCCGGCGTGTTCTCCGGCATCCGCATCGGCTTCTCGCTGACCTTCCTCGGCACCATGATCAGCGAGATGTTCGCCGCCCAGCGCGGGCTGGGCTACATGATCATCACCGCCGTCGAGCTGGCGCAGGCCAAGACCATCCTGGCCGTGATCCTGCTCGTTTCGCTCTTCGCCATCGCCGCCAATATCGGCCTGCTGGCGATCGAGCGCCGCCTCAACCGCGGCGCGGCGGCGCGATAGGTCCGACCTTCCCCAACAACCGTCATCGCCCGGCTTGACCGGGCGACCCATGGCGCGGCCGCTCCGCCCTCGCTGGCAGAAGACGCAACCGGCCCCGGCATGGGTACCCCGGTCGAGCCGGGGCATGACGGAGAACGAGAGTGGGTAAAGCGAAACCACAGAGGCACAGAGGCACAGAGGCACAGAGAAGATCGATCTCCTCTGTGTCTCTGTGCCTCTGTGGTTAAACTTTTTTCACCGGACTACACCAGCTTGCGCAGCTCGGTCTTCAGCACCTTGCCGTAATTGTTCTTGGGCAGGCTTTCGACGAAGCGATAGTCCTTGGGCCGCTTGAAGCGGGCGATGCTGTCGAGGCAGAGCCGGTCGAGCTCGGCCGGGCCGACGCTGCCGCCCCGGTGCGGCACCACGAAGGCCACCACCTCCTCGCCCCACTCGGGATGCGGCCGGCCGACTACCGACACTTCCAGCACGGCGGGATGGCGCAGCAGCACCTCCTCGATCTCGCGCGGATAGATGTTGGTGCCGCCGGAGATGATCATGTCCTTCGACCGGTCCTTCAGCGTCAGGAAGCCGTCGGCATCGACGCTGCCCATGTCGCCGGTGAACAGCCAGTTCTCGCGCAGCGCCTTGGCCGTCGCGGCAGGATCGTTCCAGTAGCCGGCCATCACCACGTCGCCGCGCACCACGATCTCGCCGATCTCGCCTTCGGGCAGATCGACGCCCTCGGCATCGGTGATGCGCACCTCCACGCCCGATTGCGGCCGCCCGACCGAGGCCAGGCGCTGCTCCCAGCGCGGATGGCTGCGGTTCATGTGCTCGGCGCGGGTGAGCGCGGTGATGGTCATGGGCGATTCGCCCTGGCCGTAGATCTGGGCGAAGACGTCGCCCAGCTTCGCCATGCCGTCCTTGATGTCGGCCACGTACATCGGCCCGCCGCCATAGACGATGGTGCGGATGGCGCCGGCCTTGAGCTGCGCGGCGCTCGGATGCTCGACCAGCCGCTTCACCATGGTCGGGGCCAGGAACACGCTGAGGCCGCGCCAGTGATTGGCCAGCGCCACCGTCTCGTCCGGCTCGTAGCGGCCGCTCTCGGGGATCACCTGCACCCCCGCCCGCAGCAGGATGGGGAAGTTGTAGAGGCCGGAGCCGTGGCTGACCGGAGCGGCATGCAGGATCGGCGCGCCGAGGCCGGGATCGTCGACGTCGGTCAGGTAGCCCTGCGTCATGGCGATCAGGTTGCGATGCGACAGGGTGGCGCCCTTGGGCCGGCCGGTGGTGCCCGAGGTGTAGAACAGCCAGGCCGGATCGCTGGGCCCGCGGTCCTGCAGGCCGATCGGATCGCCCACACCCAGCCGCTGGTAGTCCTTGCCGCCGGCCACGACGACGGCGCACAGGGCGGGGCAGTCGGCGCGCACGCTCTCGATGTCCTCGGCCAGATCGTCGGTGCACAGGCACAGCGCGGCGCCGGAATTGTCGAGGATGTAGGCGAACTCGCGCGGGTGCAGCTTGGCGTTCATCGGCACCGCCACCAGCCCGGCATGCCAGATGGCGTAGAAGGTCTCGATCGCCTCGACGCAGTTGGTCATGGCGACGGCGACGCGGTCGCCCGGTTCGAGCCGATGGCGATGGCGCAGGCCGCTGGCCATGAAGGAGACGCGCCGCAGCAGGGAGCGATAGGTGTGATGCACCGACATGCCGCGCGCCAGGGCGGCGGCGTCGGGATGGTAGCGCGCGGCGCGCTCCAGCCAGCGGACGATGTTCATGGTTTTCCTCCCGCCGCATTGTGGCGCGGCGGGCGGGCATCAGGCAATCGCCAGTAGCCTAGCGTTTATCCCGCAGCCGCTGCTCCTCCAGCAGGCGCAGCTCCTGCTGCTGGCGCTCGCGCCGCATCTCCAGATCGCGCTGCTGCTGCTTGCGCTCGGCCTCGGCGCGGGCGCGCTCCTCGGCCCGGCGTCGCCGTTCGGCCTCCGCGTCGGGGCGCGGTGGCGGTGGGGGCGGATCGGCGTTCTCGGCGAAACGGACGGGACGGGCGTCGAACTGGAGCTGCGATCCGCGATCGAGATTGTCGCGCCGGCGCGGACGGTCGGCCGCCGGATCGCCCCAGCGCAGGTCGATCTGCGGGTCGGGCTGCGGCTGGGGCTGCGGATTGATCGGCCCGGTCAGGATGCGCGGGCGGCCGAGCTGGTCGCGCGTGACGGTGCGGCCGAATACCGGCCCTTGCGGGGCGCCGCCGGGATAGCGCCGCGCCTGCTGCTCGCGCGCGCGCTGCTCCGCTTCGAGCCGCGCCTGTTCCTCCGCCCGCCGGTCGGCCTCCTGGCGGCGGGCCTCCGCTTCGGCCAGCGCCTTGCGCGTCTGCTCCTCGCTGGCGCGGATGCGCCGCGCCTGCTCGGCCTGGCGTTCCTTTTCGGCCGCGGCCCGCACCGCCTCGTCCGCCTTGCGCTTGTCCTCGGCCAGCCGCGCCTGCTCGGCCGCTGCCTCGCTGGCCTTGCGCGCCTGTTCGGCGTCCTGGCGCGCCTCCAGCTCGCGCGCCTGCGCCGCCGCATGCAGCTCGGCGGCGTGCTCGGCGTCGCGCTGCGCCTGGGCGCGCGCCAGCTCCGCCTCGACCGCCTCCTGCTGCAAGACGCGATATTCGCGCACGCCGAAGGCTCCAGTGGTTCCCAGCATCAGCACGCCGACCGCAGCCGCGATCAGCGCGCCATAGCGGCGCGGCCGCGCCGGGGCGGCCGGCGCGACGGACCGATCCGGCGCGGCAACGACCAGCTTGGACGGCGGCGAGGCCTGGCCGGTCAGCGCACGCCGCCAGTCGGCCACCGTCTGCGGCCGCTGGGTCTCGTCGAAGCACAGCGCCCAGTCGATCGCCGCCAGCAGGGCGGCCGGGTAGCGGCCGGCGCCGGCCTGGCGCGCCGGCGGCAACGGATCGTTCTTCAGCCGCGCCGGCGCCTCGACCGGCGGCTTGCCGGAGACGATCTGGTGCAGGATGGCGCCCAGCGCGTAGATGTCGGTCCACGGACCCTGGTTGCCGTCGCCGTAATACTGCTCGTAAGGCGCGTAGCCGGGCGTCACCAGGCTGGTGACGGTGCGCGTGCCGCGGCCGAGCGCGGAGCGGGCGGAGCCGAAATCCAGCAGCACCGGCCGGCCGTCGGGGCGCAGCATGATGTTGGACGGCTTGATGTCGCGGTGCAGGTAGCCGGCGCGGTGCACCGTTTCCAGCCCGTCCAGCAGCGGCAGCGCCAGGGCCTGCAGGGCGGCCGCGTCGAAGGTCGCGCCGTTGCGGAAGCTCTGCGCCAGCGTGTCGCCCTCGACGAACTCCATCACCATGTAGGCCGTGCCGTTGGCCTCGAAATAGCGGTGCACGCCGACCAGGTTGGGATGGTGGAAGCGCGCCAGGATGCGCGCCTCCTCGAGGAAGCGCTCCAGCCCCCAGTGGAAGGGTTCGGCGTCGTCGGCCGATTTCGGCGCCACCTCGACCGCCCCGTCGCGCAGGGCGAACTCGCCGGGCAGGTACTCCTTGATCGCCACGGTCTTGCCCAGCCCGGCATCGGCGGCGGAATAGGTGATGCCGAATCCGCCATGGCCGAGCACGCCGGTAATGCGGTACTCGTGCAGCCCGTAGCCGACCGGCAGCGCGGCCCTATGTTCGATGCGGTTGCTCATGCTCCCGGCCCCCGGGAATGTCCCCCGTCTCTGCAATACGGGCGAATGGCGGCAATCCTCCCCCGCTTAAGGACGGAATGGGGCCGAATCGTGGCCTCAGGCCCGGCTGGCGGCCAGCCCCCGGCCCCGCTCGCGCCGCGCCTTCTGCAACAGGTAGATGCCGGCCAGCAGCAGCAGGGCGGGAATATGCAGCCACAGCGCGGAGGGACGGTCGGCGGCGGGCACGTCGATCGCCGCGATCCGGTATCCGGGCTCCATCCCGACGCGCTTGGCCGCGCTGCCGAAGCGGACATTGCCGACCCGCAGCTCCTCGCCCGCCCCCACCACCTGCAGGCCGGCCGCCGTCAGCCGCTCCCGCGCCGGCCCGGGCTTGCCGAGATTGAGGCTCACCGTCTTGGTGACGTCGTCGCCGTTGAGGTCGATGCCTTCCAGCACCAGCATCACCCGGCCGTTGTCGGGGGTGGCGTCGACCACCTGGTAGAGCGCCGAGGGCGGTCGCTGGTCGTAGCGGGGGTAGACGAAGTCCAGCCAGTAGTCGGGGCGCAGCAGGGTGAAGCAGGCCAGCAGCAGCAGCACCGTCTCGTACCAGCGGTTGCGCACCAGCATGAAGTTCATCGTGGCGGCGGAAAAGGCCATCATCGCCAGGATCGCCGCGCCGGCGATGACCGCCAGCTCGAACAGCGAGTGCACGTCGATCAGCAGGATCTGCGGGCTGAAGATGAAGACGAACGGCAGCAGCGCGGTGCGCAGGCTGTAGATCGAGCCCTGCAGGGCGGTCTTGATCGGGTCCTCGCCCGAGATCGCCGCCGCGGCGTAGGCCGCCAGCCCGACCGGCGGCGTGACGTCGGCCATGATGCCGAAATAGAACACGAACAGATGCACCGCGATCAGCGGGATCGCCAGCCCGGCCTGCGCCCCCAGCTCGACCACCACCGGCGCCATCAGCGTGGCGACCAGGATGTAGTTGGCGGTGGTGGGAATGCCCATGCCGAGGACCAGGCTGATCATGGCGGTGAAGATCAGCATCAGGATGATGCTGCCGCCGGAGATCAGCTCGACGAACTCGGTCATCATCAGGCCCATGCCGGTGAGCGTGATGGTGCCCACGACGATGCCGGCGGTGGCGGTGGCGACGCCCAGCGAGATCATGTTGCGCGCCCCCAGCGCCAGCGACTCGAGCAGCTCGACGAAGCCGCGCAGCAGGGGCGTGAGAAGGTCGCGCTGGCGGCGGAACAGGGCGATCAGCGGCCGCTGCGTCACCAGGATGGCGGCGATGGTGACGGTGCCCCAGAACGCCGACAGGCCGGGCGAGAGCTGGTCCACCATCAGGCACCACAGCAGCACCACCAGCGGCAGGACGAACTGCAGGCCGCTGCGCGCCGCCTCCCAGGTCTCGGGCAGGTGGATCGCCGGCTTGTCGGGGTCCTCCGGCTCCGGATCGGGAAACTGCGCGCTGTAGGCCAGCATGCCGACATAGGCGCCGATGCCGGCGGCGGCGACGATCCAGGAGGCGTAGTCGCCGAACAGCGCTTCGGCGCCGAGAATGCCGTAATAGAGGATGGCGCAGAACGCCACCGTGCCGGACAGCCCCAGCCCCCAGCGCAGCATGCGTTCGGCCACCGGCCGGCGCAGCGTGCGCTTGAGCAGCGGCGTGTCGAGCTTCAGCGCCTCGATATGCACGATGTAGAACAGCGCGATGTAGGAGATGATGGCCGGCAGGGCCGCGTGCTTGACGATCTCCGAATAGGGGATGCCGACGTACTCGACCATCAGGAAGGCCGCCGCACCCATCACCGGCGGCATGATCTGGCCGTTGATCGAGGAGGCGGTCTCGATGGCGCCGGCCTTCACGCCGCTCAGGCCCGTACGCTTCATCAGCTTGATGGTGAAGATGCCGCCCGACACCACGTTGGAGATCGACGAGCCCGACACCACGCCGTTCAGCGCCGAGGACACCACCGCCACCTTGGCCGGCCCGCCGCGCAGATGGCCCAGCAGCGCCAGCGACAGGCGCAGCATCCAGTCGCCCGCCCCGGCCTTGTCGAGCATGGCGCCGAACAGCACGAACAGGAACACGAAGCTGGTCGACACGCCCAGCGCCACGCCGAACACGCCCTCGGTGGTCAGCCACTGGTGATTGAGCAGCTTGGTGACGGAAGCGCCCTTGTGCTGGATCACCTCGGGCATCAGCGGCCCGGCGAAGGTATAGGCGATGAAGGCGCAGGAGATCACCACCATCGGCAGGCCGAGCGACCGGCGCGTCGCCTCCAGCAGCAGCACGATGCCGGCCGCGGCGGTGATAAGGTCGAGCGTGGTGGGCTGGCTGGGCCGCGTCGACAGCTCGACGTAGAACAAATAGAGATAGGCGCCGCAGAAGGCGCCGATAAAGGCCAGCACCCAGTCCTGCAGCGGGATGCGGTCGCGCGGCGAGCGCTTCAGCGCCGGATAGGCGGTGAAGGCCAGGAACAGCGCGAAGCCGAGATGGATCGAGCGCGCCTCGGTGTCGTTGAGCACGAAGACGCCGAACACGAAGGGCAGCGGCGAGGCGTACCAGACCTGGAACAGGCTCCAGGTGATGGCGATCGCCGTCAGCAGCCGGCCGACCGGGCCGGCGGGAACGCGCGCGCCCAGGTCGGTCGCCTGCACGAATTCCTGCATCTCTTCCGCGGTCGCTTCGCGGCGTTGTGCTTCCATGCCGGCAAGCCTCCGTTTGCCCGCAGCTTGCCGCATTCCCGGCCGCAGCCCCAAGACAAATATTCGCCCGGCCGGCCTTGCCAGCATCCGGATTCCGCGCTCTAGTATACCAGTTGTCTTTCACAGGGCGCGCCATGGTCCAGTCCGAAGTCCTCGCCGTCGAGCGCGACGGGCATACCGTCGTCCTCCGGATGAACCGCCCGCAGGCGCTGAACGCCTGCAACGTGGCGCTGTGGCGCGACCTGCGGCAGGCGCTGGAGCGGCTGCGCCAGGACGAAACCGTGCGCGCCATCGTCCTGACCGGCGCCGGCCGCGCCTTCTCGGTCGGCGCCGACCTCAAGGAGACGGCGTGGCACGGCGAGACCGCGGCCGAGAGCCAGCTCCGCATCGAACGCCACCAGCAGGACCTGGCGCGGCTGCTCCTTTCCATTCCCGTACCGGTGGTGGCGGCGATCAACGGCTACGCGCTGGGCGGCGGGCTGGAGATGGCGCTGGCCTGCGATATGCGCCTGGCCGCGGCCTCGGCCAGGCTGGGATTTCCCGAAAGCGCCGTCGGCTCGTTCATCACCGGCGGCGCCTCGATCCTGCTGCCGCGCCTGGTCGGCCTGTCGGCGGCCAAGAACATGCTGTTCACCGCCCGCCACGTGCCGGCCGACGAAGCGCACGGCATCGGGCTGGTCGACGAGGTGCTGCCGGACGCGGCGCTGCTGGACCGCGCCCTGGCGCTGTGCCGCGACATCGGCCGCAACGCGCCGCTGTCGGTGCGGGCGATGAAGGCCACGCTCAACCGGCTGGCGCTGGCCGATCTGGAAACCGCCCTGGCCGGCGAGACCCTGACCCTGCTCTCCCTCTACGGCACCGAAGACCACCGCGAAGGCTCGACCGCCTTCGGCGAGCGGCGCGACCCGGTGTTCCGGGGCCGCTGAGCGGGAGCGGCGCATGAACGAAGCGCATTCCCCGCCACCGCGCTCCGGCGACGCCGACGCCGTCCGTTGCCTGTTCGAGCCGCGCAGCATCGCTTTCGTCGGCGCCAGCGAATCGCAGGCCAAGATCGGCGGCCGGCGCTGGAAATCGCTGGTCGAGGGCGGCTTCGCCGGCCGGCTCTATCCCGTCAATCCGGGAACGGCTGCCGTGCTGGGCCACCGCGCCTACAGATCGGTCGCCGAGCTGCCCGAGGCGCCCGACCTGGTGATCGTGTCGGTCGCCGCCGGGCTGGTGCCGGGCGTGGTGGCCGAGTGCGCCGCGCTGGGCGTCGGCGCCGTCATGGTCATCACCGGCGGCTTCGGCGAGTCCGGCGCCGAAGGAAGACGCCTCGAGCGCGACATGGCGGCGCGGCTGCTCGCCCGCGGCGCGCGCCTGGTCGGCCCCAACTGCGCCGCCCTGTTCAGCGGCCCGGCGCACGTCAATGTCGGCGGCTGGCCGATGGCGCCGGGGCCGATCGCGCTGGTGTCGCAAAGCGGCAACATCGCCATCGACTTCGCCCGCTACGCCGACCAGACCGGCAGCGGCTTCTCCCGCAGCATCACCATCGGCAACGCCGTCGATCTCGGCGTCGCCGATTTCGTCGCCTATTTCCTCGACGATCCGCATACCAGGGTGGTGCTGTGCTACGTCGAAGGCTTCCGGCCCGGCGAGGGCCGCCGCCTGGTCGACCTCATGCGCAGCCGCCGTCCGCGCAAGCCGGTGGTGCTGCTCAAGCCCGGCCGCAGCGAAGCCGGCCGCCGCGCCGCCCTGTCGCATACCGGCGCGCTGGCGGGCGAGGATGCGGTGGTCGATGCCGCCTTGCGCGAGGCCGGCATCGTGCGGGCCGACAGCGTCGAAGCCGCCTGGCAGGTCGCCCGCGCCCTGGCGCTGCAGCCGCCCTGCGCCAGCGGGCGCATCGCGGTGCTGACCGATGGCGGCGGGCACGCCACCCTGGCCAGCGACGCGCTGGGCGCGGCGGGGCTGGCCATGGCCGATTTCGCCCCGGGCACGGTGCGGGCGCTGGGAACCCTGCTGCCCGAGCGCTGCCCACGCCACAACCCGGTGGATTTCGCGGGCGAAGCCGAAGGCAATCCCGACGTGATCCCGCACGCGCTGGAACTGGTGCTGGCGGACCAGAGCGTGGGCGCGGCGGTGATCGTCGGCCATTTCGGCGGCTACCACCTGATCGGCGGCCCCTCGCTGGCGCCGCTGGAGGATCGCGCGGCGGATCGGATCGTCGAGGTCGCGGCGCGGATGGGCAAGCCGGTGCTGCTGCACAGCGTCCACGGCGATCGCGACCTGCCCGCCCTGGCCCGGCTCGAGGCCGGCGGCGTGCCGGTGTTCCGCCGCATCGAAATGCCGGCCACCGTGCTGCACGGCATGCACCAGGCATTCCGCCTGGGCAACCTGCCGGCCCGGTCGCCGACCGCGTACGCCATGGCGGACGCCCTGCCGGCGGACCCGGACGCGCGCAGGCGCCAGGCGCTGTCGGAGGCGCAAGGCCGCGCGCTGCTGGCGCAAGAAGGCCTGCCCCTGCCGCCCTGCCGCCTGGTCGCCTCGGCGCGAGAATGCCGGGCCGCCGTGGAGGAATTCGCCCGGCCCTGCGCGCTGAAGATGGCGCCGCCGCAGGCGATCCACAAATCCGAGCTGGGCGGCGTGCTGCTCGACGTGGCGGCGGCCGAGGCGGAAGCCGGATTCGAGCGGCTGGCGGCCGGCATGCGCCAGCACGGCCTGGAGCCTTGCGTGCTGGTGACGCCGATGGCCAAGGGCGAGGTCGAATGCGTCGTCGGCGCCTTCCGCGACCCACAATTCGGGCCGGTGGTGATGGCCGGGCTGGGTGGCACGCGCGTCGAGCTGCTGGGCGACGTGGCGTTCCGGCTGGCGCCGCTGGCGCCCGCCGAGGTCGAGGCCATGCTGGCCGAAACCAGCCTGGGGCGGATTTTCGCCGGTCACCGCGGCCGCCCGCGCCTCGCCCTCGAGCCCTTCGCCACGCTGATCTGCGCGATAGGCGATCTCATGTGCCGCCGCGACGCCATCGTCGAGGTGGACCTTAATCCGGTGCTGGTCGGCGCCGACGCCGCCACCGTGGTCGATGTGCGCATCGCCCTGGAAACGGCGGCGGAAGGCCGCGACCGGTAGCCGGCAATGGAAGTCGACGAGGAGTATCACGCCAAACCAGAGCAAGGAGGAGGCTGTACATGAAGTGGGGTCTGAAAACGGCGGCCTTGGCGGCCGCGATCGCAACATTCGCCGGCGTCGCGCCGGAAACGGCGGTGGCGCAGCAGCAGCAATTCACCACCGTCGGCACCGCCGGCGTCACCGGCGTCTATTACGCCGTCGGCGGCGCCATCTGCCGGCTGATGAACAAGGAGCGCAAGACGCACAACATCCGCTGTTCGGTCGAATCGACCGGCGGCTCGGTCGCCAACATCAACTCGATCCGCGCCGGCGAGCTGGATTTCGGCATGGCCCAGTCCGACGCGCAGTACTACGCCTATAACGGCGGCGGCGCCTTCAAGGAGGGCGGCGCGTTCAAGGATCTGCGCGCGGTGTTCTCGCTGCACGCCGAGCCGGTCACCATCGTCGCCCGCAAGGACTCCAAGATCGCAGCACTGGCCGACCTGAAGGGCAAGCGCTTCAACATCGGCAATCCCGGCGCCGCCACCAACGCCTTCAGCAAGGAGCTGATCGCCGAACTGGGCTGGCAACTGTCGGATTTCTCGCTGATCTCCGAACTGAAGGCCGACGAGCAGTCGCCCGCCCTGTGCGACAACAAGATCGACGCCTTCCTCTACCCGGTCGGCCATCCGGCCTCGAACATCTCCGACGCGACGGTGACCTGCAACGGGGTGATCATCCCGGTGGTCGGCCCCGCCGTCGACCGGCTGCTGGCGAAGTTCCCGTTCTACGCCCGCTCCACCATCCCCGGCGGCATGTACAAGAACAACCCGACCGACGTCAGCACCTACGGCCCGCGCGCCACGCTGGTGACGTCGGCCAAGGTCAGCAACGACGTGGTCTACGCGCTGGTCAAGGCGGTGTTCGAGAACTTCGACGAGTTCCGCAAGTTCCACCCCGCCTTCGCCAATTTCGACCCCAAGGAAATGGTGCGCGAGAGCCTGTCGGTGCCCCTGCACGAGGGCGCGGCGCGCTACTACAAGGAGAAGGGCTGGCTGTAGCGCCCTAGGACAACCTGCGGGACGGTTCTTGCCTGCTACAAGGCCCTTTACTATAAGTCGTTCGCCGCCGATCGAGCTCGGCGGCGAACTCCGCTTCAGGCGAAGGGCAGGCAGCGTGGCGGTCAGTCAGCCAAGTCGCGAAAGAAAGACCGCGCAGCGCGCCAAGCCGGCGACCAGCCTGGTCGAGATGGCGTACAAGGAGCTGGAGAAGCAGATCGTCACGACGCAGCTGGCGCCGGGCGACTGGATCACCGAATCGCAGATCGGCGCCCGGCTCGGCATCAGCCGCACGCCGGTGCGCGAAGCCGTGCAGCGGCTGGCCCGCGCCAAGCTGGTCGAGATCGAGCCCCGGCGCGGCCTGCGCATCACCGCCATCAACGTCTTCGACCAGCTCACCCTGCTGCGCTTCCGCCGCGTGGTCGAGCATTTCATCACCCGCGAAGTGGCCAAGCGGGCCGCCGACGCCGATCGCCGCGCGCTGCTGGCGCTGGCCGAGGAGATGGAGCGCGGCTCCAACGCGGGCAACTACGCCGAGCACTACCGCATCGACCTGGAATACAAGCTGCTGCTGCTGAAATGCGTGCGCAACGAATACGCCGCCACGGCCATCGAGCCGCTGTGGGCGGCCTCGCGCCGCTTCGCCTGGGTCAACCGGCACAACCGCGACATCCCCAAGGTCGGCAAGCTGACCGCCAATCTGATGCGGGCCATCGCCGGCGGCGACCTGCGCAAGACGGCGGCGGCGACCACCGCCTTCATCGACAGCCTGGAAGCGCTGGCCCGGCGCAAGCTGAAGGAAGACGACCAGGGCTGACGGCACGTGGCCGAAAAAGCGAAGGCCCCCGCCGCGCTTGCGACGGAGGCCCCTGCCCGGCGGGCGGTTGCTACATCCAGCCCTTTTCCTTGTAGTACTTCACCGCGCCCGGATGCAGCGGCGCGGAATTGCCGTCCTTGACCATGTTCTTCGGGTCGAGGTTGGCGAAGGCGGGGTGCAGCTTCTTGAACTCGTCGAAGTTCTCGAACACCGCCTTGACCAGCGTGTAGACCGTCTGCTCCGGCACCTTGGCCGAGGTCACCAGCGTCGCCAGCACGCCGTAGGTTTCGGTCGGGTTGGGATTGTTGTTGTACATGCCGCCGGGGATGGTGGCCTTGGCGTAGTAGCTGTTCTTGGCGATCAGCTTGTCCACCGCCGCGCCGGTCAGCGGCACCAGCTTGGCGCCGCAGGTCGTGGTCGGATCCTGGATGTTGGCGGACGGATGGCCGACGCCGTAGAAGAAGCCGTCGATCTTGTTGTCGCACAGGGCGGGGCCGTGCTCGTCCGCCTTCAGCTCGGAGGCCAGCGAGAAGTCCGACAGCTTCCAGCCCATTTCGGCCAGCAGCTCCTCCATCGAATTACGCGTGCCGGAGCCGGGGTTGCCGACGTTGAAGCGCTTGCCCTTGAAGTCCTCGAACTTGGCGATGTTGGCTTCCTTGCGCGCCAGCACGGTGAACGGCTCGGGATGGACCGAGAACACGGCGCGCAGATCGCCATAGGCGCCGGCGTCCTTGAAGGCGCCCGCGCCCTTGAGGGCGTTGAACTGCACGTCCGACTGCGACATGCCGAAATCCAGCTCGCCGCCCTTCAGCGAGTTGACGTTGGCGGTCGAGCCGCCGGTCGATTCGACCGAGCAGCGGATGTTGTGCGTCTTGCGGTCCTTGTTCATCAGCCGGCAGATGGCGCCGCCGACGGCGTAGTAGACGCCGGTGACGCCGCCGGTGCCGACGGTGACGAATTGCTGCTGCGCCTGGCCGGGCGCCGGCAGCGCCACCGCCGCGGCCAGCAGCGCCCCTGCCGCCAGGCCAAATCGGATTCTCATCGAAGCCTCCCTCGTTTGACGTTCCACGCGCCGGCAACCGGCCATGGGCGATACCCGACTCATAGCCCAATCGCATTGGGGCTGAAAAGCGAAACGGAGCCTGCCAATATGGCCGGGGCCGGCGTAATGCGTTGCAGCATACGCGCGACAGGGCGGCGGAGCGGACCTAATGCATGTAGTGGTGATCGGGGCCGGCGTGGTCGGCATGACGACGGCCTGGGCCCTGGCGCGCGAGGGGCATCGCGTCAGCGTCGTCGACGCGGCGGGCGAACCGGCTGCCGGCGCCAGCCACGGCAACGGCGCCCAGCTCAGCTATTCCTATGTCGCCCCGCTGGCCGGGCCCTCGATCTGGCGCGACCTGCCGGGCCTGCTGTTCAGCCCCGACGCGCCGGTGCGGTTCCGGCCCACGCTGGATCCGTTCCAGTACCGCTGGGGCCTGAAGTTCCTGGCCAACTGCACCGCCCGCGCCGCGCGCCAGACGACGGCGGCGCTGCTGCAACTGGCCTTCCTCAGCCGCGATACCGTGAAGGCGGCGGAAGACGTCGGCGCGCTGGATTTCGACTGGCGCGAATCGGGCAAGCTGGTGGTCTATTCCAAGCCCGAAAGCTTCGCCGCCGCCCGCGCCCAGGTCGAATTGCAGGCCGGGCTGGGCTGCCGGCAGACGGTGCTGGACCGCGATGCCTGCCTGGCGCGCGAGCCGGCGCTGGCCACCATCGCCCACCGCCTGGCCGGCGGCATCCACACCGCCGACGACGCGGCCGCCGACCCGGTCCGCCTGTGCCTGGGCCTGCGCGCCCTGCTCTCGGCCGGCAACGCCGCCGTCGATTTCCGCTTCGGCACGCGTGCCACGCGGCTGGTGCGCGACGGAACGCGGCTGAAGGGCATCGACACGAATGCCGGCCTGATCGAGGCCGATGCCTATGTCCTGGCCGGCGGCTACGAGAGCCGCGCGCTGGCCAGGAGCGTCGGCATCGGCCTGCCGATCTATCCCATCAAGGGCTACAGCCTCACCGTCGATGTCGGCGACGAGGCCGCAGCGCCGCTGGCCTCGATCACCGACTACGCCAACAAGATCGTCTATGCCCGGCTGGGCGCGAAAATGCGCATCGCCGGCATGGCCGATATCGTCGGCCCCGGACGCGACCTGGCGGCGGATCGCGTGGCGCAGCTCGTCCGCCAGGCCAAGGAAACCTTCCCCGGCGCGGCCGACTGGAGCGGCGACCTGAAAGCCTGGACCGGCATGCGCCCGGCGACACCCAGCGGCAGGCCGATCATCGGCGCCAGCGGCATCGACAATCTGGCGTTGAACGTGGGCCATGGGCCGCTGGGCTTCACCCTGGCCTTCGGCTCGGCCGCGGCGCTGGCCGCGCATCTGGCGGGGCGCACGCCGCCAGTGTCGCTGGAAGAGTTTTCCCTGGCGCGCGCCTGAGGTCAGGCGGTCTCGGCCAGCGCCTTGTCCACCGCGCGGCTGAGCTTGTCGACGATCTCGTCGAGCTGCGCGTCCTCGAGGATGAAGGGCGGCGCCAGCAGCACGTGATCGCCGCGCACACCGTCCAGCGTGCCGCCCATCGGGTAGCACATCAGCCCCTCGCCCATCGCCAGCGCCTTGATGCGCGCGTTGAGCTTGAGTTTGGGATCGAACGGCTCCTTGGTCAGCCGGTCGCGCACCAGCTCGATCGACCAGAACAAACCGCAGCCACGAATGTCGCCGACATGGGCATGGTTGCCGAAACGCGCCCGCAGCCGTTCCTCCAGCCCCTTGCCCAAGGTCTTCACCTTGGCCAGCAGGTTGCGCTCCCGGATGGCGTTCTGCACCGCCAATGCTCCGGCGCAAGCGGCGGCGTGGCCGAGATAGGTGTGGCCGTGCTGGAAGAAGCCCGAGCCGCCGACGATGGCGTCGTAAATTCTGGCATTGGTCAGCATGGCGCCGATCGGCTGGTAGCCCGCCCCCAGCCCCTTGGCGATGCAGACGATGTCCGGCACCACCCCGTCCTGCTCGCAGGCGTAAAGCGTGCCGGTGCGGCCCATGCCGCACATCACCTCGTCCAGGATCAGCAGCACGCCATGGCGGTCGCAGATCTCGCGGATGCGCTTGAAATAGCCGGGCGCAGCCGGCACCGAGCCCAATGTGGCGCCCACCACCGGCTCGGCGATGAAGGCGATCACCTGGTCCGATCCCAGCCGCAGGATCTCCGCCTCCAGCTCGTCGGCCATGCGCCGGCCATAGGCTTCCAGCGTCTCGCCCTCGCGCTGGCCGCGATAGGCGTAGCACGGCGCGATATGGCTGACCTCGATCAAGAGCGGCGCGAACTGCGTGCGCCGCCACTGGTTGCCGCCCACCGCCAGCGCCCCCAGCGTGTTGCCGTGATAGCTCTGGCGGCGGGCGATGACGTGGCGGCGCTGGCCCTGCCCAGTCTCGACGAAATACTGGCGCGCCAGTTTCAGCGCCGCCTCGATCGCCTCCGAGCCGCCGGAAAGGAAATAGACCTTGTCCATGCCCGATGGCGCATCGGCGACCAGCCGGTCGGCCAGCGCCTCCATCGGCTCGTTGGTGAAGAACGAGGTGTGGGCGAAGGGAATGCGGTCGAGTTGCGCCTTGATCGCCTCGGTCACCGTGCGGTCGGAATGGCCCAGGCAGGAGACGGCGGCGCCGCCCGAGGCGTCGAGATAGCGCTTGCCGACGCTGTCGACGATGTAGGGACCGTCGCCGGAAACGGCGACGGGATAGGACTGGCGCGGGTTGCGGTGGAAGACATGGGTGTTTGCCATGTGGCAATGGTTGCGCAGATGCCCGCCGGAAACAAGGCAAAGCCCCGGCACCCATGGTAGCGTGACACATGGCTTGCAGGAAAATCCTGCAGACCAGTCGAACGGAGAAACGGGACGTGAGCGTGGAAGAGGCCGATTTTCTGGTGGTGGGCGCGGGCATTGCCGGCGCCTCGGCGGGCTACTGGCTGGCGCAGAGCGCCAAGGTCATCGTGCTGGAGCGCGAGAGCCAGCCCGGCTACCACTCCACCGGCCGCTCCGCCGCCCTGTTCAGCGAGACCTACGGCAACTTCGCCATCCGCGCCATCACCGTCTCCAGCGGCGACTTTTTCGACAATCCGCCGCCGGGCTTCGCCGAGCATCGCCTGGTCAGCCCGCGCGGCGCGCTGATCTTCGGCAACCAGGCGCAATTGCCTAAGCTCGACCGTCTGTACGCCGACTGGATCAAGCTGGTCGATACGGTGCGGCGGCTGGACCAGGCGCAGACGCTGGCACTGTGCCCGCTGCTCAATGCCGACAAGGTGGCGGGCGCGGTGTTCGAGCCCGACGCCAAGGACATCGACGTGCACGCCACGCACCAGGGCTTCCTGCGCGCCCTCAAAGGTCATGGCGGGCATGTGCAGAACAAGGCCGAGGTGCTGAGCGCCAGCCATAGCGGCGGCAAATGGCTGGTGAAGACGTCCAGCGGCGATTTCGCCGCCCCGGTGCTGATCAACGCCGCCGGCGCCTGGTGCGACGTGCTGGCCGGCATCGCCGGCGTCAAGCCGGTCGGGCTGGTGCCGATGCGGCGCACCGCCTTCACCTTCGACGGACCGCCCGATCTCGACTATCACCGCCTGCCGATGGTGTTGGACGCCGACGAGGAGTTCTACTTCAAGCCGGAAGTCGGCCAGTTCCTGGCCTCGCCGGCCGACGAGACGCCGGTCGATCCCTGCGACGTGCAGCCGGAGGAATACGACATCGCCGAAGCCGCCGCCCAGATCGAGGAATTCACCTCGCTGCGCATCAGGCGCATCAACAACAAATGGGCCGGGCTGCGCAGCTTCGTCGCCGACCGCTCGCCGGTGGTGGGCTTCGACGACGAGGCGCCGGGCTTCTTCTGGCTGGCCGGCCAGGGCGGCTACGGCATCCAGACCTCGCCGGCCATGGGCGAAGTGGCGGCGGCGCTGGCCCTGCGCCAGCCCTTGCCGGCCCGCATCGCCGCATTGGGCGTGACGCCGGAATTCCTCTCGCCCGCGCGCCTGCGCCGGTAGAGCGATGTTCAGGACTGGCGGGTGCAGCTCAGGCTGGTTGTGACGCTGCGGCCGAACTGGTCCATCATCGGCACGATCATCGAGCCGGCGACGGAAGCCGCGTCGAGGCCGCGGCAGACGCCTTCGGCCTGCCACAGCTTCTGTCCCGTCGACTGGTGGTAGAGCGTCAGCGACACCGCGACGCTGTCCGCACCGGCGCTGTTCCACAGCGACAGGCGCTGGGGCGCGTTGTCGTATTGCGGGATCGAGGGCGGGACCGGCTGCACGCCGGCGCCGCGGATTTCGATGCGCACGGCATAGGGGCTGAAGCGTTCCGGGAAGTAGCCGCGCAGGCGCAGCATCTCGTCGACCTTCTCGCGCGCGCGGTGCTCGACCGCCGTATCGCCGAGGATCTCCGCCTTGACCCACGCCGTGCGCGGCAGGGCCAGGCCGGGCGTCATCACGGTCTCCAGAACGCCCTGGGTTTGCGCCCAAGCAGTGCTGGAACAGCCGACATAGCCCGATAAAGCCAGCACCGCCGCTCCGATACCACGCGCCACAGACCGCATCGCAATCGCCCCGTTTCTTTTCGTCCTGCGACGATCAGTACCCTCGCGCCGCGCCCTTATCAAGCCGTCGGCAGGAGAGAACGCGGCAGGACGCGCCGGTCCTGCCGCGTTGTTTCGTTCGTCTCCGATCCGGGCGCAGCGCTAGCGCCGGAAGGTGCTGTTGAACATGCGCGAGGCGGCGGCCAGGTCTTCCGCCGAGTATTTGCTGGCATCGAGGATTTCGATCTTCGACATGTCGTAGGTCAGGGTCCCGGGAATGTCGTTGAACGGACTGACGCCGCCATTGCCGCCGTTGATGATGGCCTGCCCCTCGCGCGTCATCAGGAAGTCGAGCAGGAGCCTGCCGGCATTCGGGTTGGCCGCCTGCTTGAACGAGGCGCCGTACTGGACGATGGCGTGCGTGCCGGATTTCGGCAGCGCGTAGTCGACCGGCGCGCCCTGCCGCTTCAGGTCCTCCACCAGATAGGACTGCGCATAGGGCGCCCACAGCAATTCGCCGGCGGCGATCGCCTGCGTCGTGCTGGTGGCGCTGTTGGCGATGACGGGAGCCAGGGTGCCGAGCTTCTTCAGGTAGTCCAGCCCCATCTTCTTCTCGAGAAACGCCCAGTGGATCTTGAACACCGTCAGGGTGTCGGAGACGATGCCGACCCGGCCGCGATACTTGTCGTCCAGCAGCGTGTCCCAGTCGGCCGGCGGGGTTTTGATCTGGTCGGTGTTGTACATGATCAGAATCGGGTCGTAGCCCAGGATGGGCGCGCCGTTCTTGATCGCCGCGCGGGGATAGCCGGCCGCGGCCGGTCCGGCGAGCGGCTGGAGATTGCCTTTCTCGGCATGTCCCGCCAACCAGACATTCTCGACGTTTATGATGACGTCGGCGGTCAGCTTGCGGTTGGCGGCAAGCTCCTCGTTGATGCGGGTGGCCGCCGGCGGTCCCTGGATGCGCAGGAAGCTGGTCTGGATGCCGGGATACTTGCGCTTGAAGGCCTCCAGAATGCGCTCCATCAGCGATTCGCTCTTCGAACTCCAGAGAACCACCTTGCCTTCGCGCTTGGCTTCCTGGATGACCTTGTTCCATTCCTCGGCCGAAACCGCGTTCTGCGCGCTGGCCGCGCCCACGCCATAGGCGCAGCCCAGAAAGGCCGCCAGCGCGACCGCCGCCAGCCGGCGCGACCGGCGTTTGACCATTTGTGTCAGCATGATTGTAACCTCCCGTTTACGTTGATCAACCCATTCAAGTCCTTCTGAAGTTCTCCTGAAGTCGAAAGGACCTAAATACTCTTGTTCTCGCTCTGATTGCCCTGACTGGCGAACACCGGGTAACGGAACCCGCCATAGTCGTGGATCCGGCACGCCAGGCGCGCACCGGCCACGGGTTTTTTCGCCGCCTCGCCTTCCAGCCGGGCATAGAGCCGCGGGCCTTCATCGAGGTCGATGACGCCGACGGTGAAGGGCAGCTCGTCCTTGAACGAGGCGTGGAAAGCGTGGTGAGTGACGATCCAGGAATAGAGCGTGCCCTTGCCGCTCACGGGCTTGAACTCGACTTTGGCGGCGCCGCAATGGACGCAGCGCGGCATCGGCGGGAAGAAGAAGCGGTCGCAGGCGCCGCAATGCGGCAGGCGCAATTCGCCCGCGTCCAGCGCCTGCCAGAACGGCAGGCTGTCGATGTCGCGCGTCGGAACCAGTTTGCCGTTTACGATCTCAACCATGATCTATTCCTTCGTGAGCACGAGCGCGGAGCCGGAACTGCGGACGCCGGACGACACCATGGCGATCCGCGGGTCCTTGACCTGCCGCCCCGGGCATTGCCCCTGTAGCTGCCAGACCGCTTCGGCGATGCTGTTCATGCCGTGCAGATAGCCCTCGCACAGCAGCCCGCCGCCGGTGTTGAGCGGCAGCTTGCCGTCGATCGCCGTGGCGCCCGACCGGACGAAATTTCCCGCCTCGCCGCGGCCGCAGAATCCGAACCCTTCCAGGTTCAGGATCACCGTGCCGCTGAAGCAGTCGTAGAGCTGGGCGACGTCGACGTCCGCCGGTCCGATGCCGGCGCTGGCCCACAGCTTCTCCGCCACGTCGTAGGCGATGCCGCGCGAGAAATCGGGATAGAGGAACGTGCTGCCCATATCCAGGTCGAGATCGCGCGAGGCCCAGGCGGAACCGGTGATCACCGCCGGCGCCAGCCGCAGATCGCGCGCCCGCTCGCGCGAGGTGACCAGAACGGCGGCCGCGCCGTCGACTTCGATGGTGCAGTCGACCCGGCGCAGCGGCTCGACCACGTAGGGCAGCTTGCGGTGCTCCTCGACCGAGAGCGGGTCGCGCAGAATGGCGCGCGGATTGCGCGCGGCGTGCACGCGCTGCGCCTGCACCACCGCGGCGAGGTCGTCTTCCGTCGCCCCCGTCTCGATCATGTAGCGGCGGATCCACATGGCGATCTGCTGCGGATAGGCGGTGACGCCGATCGGCAGGCGAAAATCGGTCGCCCCGCCCTCCGCCAGCCACTGGCCGACGCGCACGCCGGAGCGGCCCTTCAGCGCCCGGAAGACCAGCACGTTCTTGGCCAGCCCCATCTGGATCGCCATGGCCGCGTGCATGACGACGTAGGACGGCGATTGCCCGCCGCTGTTCATGTCGAGCAGGTAGTTCAGCTCGCGGATGCCGAGGCTGGCGCCGACCGCGCCGCACGGCACGGAATCGGAATAGAGGCTGTAGCTGGCGATCCCGTCGACCTCGCTGGCCGGCAGTCCCGCGTTGCGCAGCGTGTCCTCGCAGGCCTCGACGGCGAGTTCCAGGATGCTCTTGTCCGACCTGCGCTTGTATTCGGACGCTCCCGCCGCGGCGATCGCGGTGTTTCCGTGGTAATGACGACTGGCCATCTCAACGATCCTCTTCAAGACTCCGACTATTTGGATGCAGTGGGCGCGGGCCGCGGACCGCGACTGCGGCGGTCCAGCGCCGCCTTGCGGCCGGAATCGCCCCTGTCGTGGGCATCGGGCGGGATGCCGCCCTGGCGCAATTCCGATTTCTTGACCTTCTCCGAGGCCGTGCGCGGCAGGCTGGCGACGAACTTGATGAAGCGCGGTGCGGCGAAATACGGCAGCAGGTCGAGGCAGTGGTCGAAGAGCTGCTCGGCCAGCACCGCCGTCGCGGCAGGCGGGTCTTCCTTGGGCACGACATAGGCGAAGACCTCGTCGTCGCCCAGTTCGGAGGGAACGCCGATGACCGCCACCTGGCGCACCAGCGGATGCAGCAGCATCACCTGCTCGACCTCGAAGGAGGACACGTTCTCGCCGGCGCGCCGGATCATGTCCTTGGTGCGGTCGACGAAGTAGAACCAGCCCTCGGCGTCCTGGCGCATCACGTCGCCGGTGTGGAACCAGAGATTGCGCCAGGACTTGACGGTCTCCTCCGGCGCGCCCCAGTAGCCCAGCTTCTCGATGAACGGCTCTCTGGGGCGGAGCACCAGCTCGCCCGCCTGCCCGACCGGCACCTCGCGATCGTGCGCGTCGATCAGGCGGCATTCCCAGCTCTTCAGCGGGCGGCCGCAGGAACCCTCGCGGCGCTGGCCGAAGGGCACGCCCAGCGGCGTGCCCGAATCGGTCAGCCCGTAGAGCGTGGTCAGGGCGACGGCGAAGCGCCGTTCCATCGCCGCGGCGTCCTTGGGCCAGGGAATGCACAGGCAGTGCCGCAGGGAATGGGCGCGCTCGACCGCGCTTTCCGGCTGGCGCAGCAGGATCTCGGCCATGGTGCCGAGCAGGTTGACCGTGGTGGCGCCGCTGTCCGCCACCTGGTGCCAGAATTTCGAGGCGCTGAAACGGCCGGCAACCGCGACGCGGGCGCCCGCCCGCAGGGCCGGCACGAAGGTGGTGAACAGCGCATTGCCGTGGAACAGCGGCAGTGCTGTGAACGCCACGTCGTCGGGGCCGTAATTCATGACCGCCTGGGTGCCGACCGCCTTGTTCAGGATCATCTCCTGGGAGCACATGGTCCCCTTCGACCGTCCCGTGGTGCCGGAGGTGTACTGGATCGCCGCCAGGGTGCCCGGCGCCACCGCCGCCAGCGCCTGGCGCGCCGCCTGCAGTTCCTCGGCGGACAGGGCGGGAGCGGACAGCTTGTGCGGACGGCTTTCCTCGCGCTGCAGCACGATGGCTTTCGGCCCGACCGCCTCGACCTGTTCGCGCGCCTCGCGGCCGACCACGATGACGCGCGGCTCGACCTCGCCCAGGATGTTGGCCAGGATCGGCCCGCGCATCTCGGTATTGACCGGAACCACCACCGCCGCGCAGAGCTGCGCGCCAAACCAGTAGCGCAGGAAATCGACGCCGTTGCCCAGCATCAGCGCGATCCGGTCGCCCGGCTGCACGCCCAGCGCCTTGTATTCCCCGGCCGCCGCGATGGCGAGATGCAGCACCTCGCGCCGGGAGTAGGAAGAGCCGTCCTCGAGGAAGCGCACCAGCTCCTTCTCGGGCTGCTCCTCGACGAGGCGCATCAGCAGGGCGGGAACGGTGGTCATTGCGAGCGGCGCCCCCGGACGACGAGCAGGAGCAGGACGCTGAGCACGGAGGTGATCACCATCACCAGCGCCAGGGCCGCGACCTGCGGGTAGATGCCGGTTTCCCAGACGTCGTAGAGGCGGGTCGCCATCACCTGGGTCTCGCTGGTCCGCAGCATGGCGGCGGCGGAGAACTCGTGCGACATCAGGATGAACAGCAGGATGGCGCCGGTGACCAGCGAGTTGCGCCACAGCGGCAGCGTGATCTTGGCGAAGGCGCGCAGCTTGCCCGCGCCCGACAGCCGCGCCGCGTTCTCCAGTTGCGGCGAGATCTGGATCAGGCCGGCGACGGCCATGCGCAGGCCGAACGGCAGATAGAGGATGTTCCACGCCACGATGAACAGCACCTTGTGGCCGTAGAGGTTCAAAGGACCCAGGCCGAAGGAAAGCAGCATGCCCAGGCCCAGGACGATGCCGGGGATGGCGACCGGCAGGTTCACCACGGTGTCGAGGACCGGCGTCAGCCGCGACTGCTTCCTGACCAGCACCAGCGCGGCGGCGACCGCCAGGACGGTGCCGGCCAGCGTGCCGATCGCGGCCAGCACCACCGTGTCGATAATGGCGCCCAGGAAGCGGTCCGCCGTCAGCACGGTGACGAAATGGCGCACGGTGAACTTCAGCGGATCGACCACCGCGGTCCAGAACGGCATCAGCGACACCACGCCCAGCGCCAGCAAGGGCGGCACCACGGCCACCAGGCCATAGGCGAGCGGGCCCAGGGCGGCGAACTGGTTGCCCGGCCGCCACGCCGTCGCTCCCTTGGAACCGGTTTCGCTGTAGCGCGCCAGCGGCCCGATCAGGCGGCGCTGCAGGAAGGCGACGGCGATGGCCAGCCCCGCCAGCGGCATGGCCAGCAGGCTGGCCGCCTCGTAGGCGGGCGGAAAGGACGCCACCTCGCGGAACATCATGGTGGTTATGACGTCGATGCCGCGGGCGCGACCGAGCAGGATCGGCGCGGTGAACTGCCCCAGTCCCAGCAGGAAGGCGATGACGGCGGAATAGAATATGGCCGGACGGATGGCGGGCAGGATGACCGTGAGCTGGGCGCGCCACCAGCCGGCGCCGGCCAGCCGGGCGGCGTCCTCGATCGCCGGGTTGACGTTGCGCAGCGCGGCGTTGACGAACATGAAGACGTAGCCGATCAGGTACAGCGAGGTGATCCAGATGATCCACTCGATGGAGTAGATGTCGACCGGGCCCGAGCGCTCGGCGCTGCCGGTGAGGGTGCGCAGGAACACGTTCCCGAAGCCGATGGTGGGCGCGAAGATGAAGGTCCAGCCGGTGACGGCCGCCACCGGCGGCAGGATGATCGGCGTGACGCAGGCGAGGATGGCGAAGTTCTGCAGCTTGGCGTGCAGGCGGGCGGTGCACAGCGCCAGGGTGATGCCCAGGATCAGCGCGATGATCAGGCTGGCCACGCCCAACGCGAAGGTGTTGAACATGACGGCCGGCAGCATCGGCGATTCGATCACATGCGTCAGGGTCTTGTCGAAATCCTTCGACGCGCGCGCCACCAGCGTCAGCATGGGATAGAGCACCATGGCGGTGAGCAGGACGACGAAGACGACGACGGCCAGGTTCAGCCCGCGATCGCTCCATCGGTCGGCCCAGCCGGAAATGCGGCTCCACAAGCCGCCGCCGGCCGGACCCGATGCCTGCTCCGCCCGCGCGCTCACGAAACCGCTCCCGGGCTGAACGGCGCCGCGGCGCCGCCCGCGGCCTGCCGGCCATACCAGTGCACCGACCGGGCTTCCGCGCTCAGGCGCACCGGCGAACCGACGGCCAGGCTGCGCTCCATGCCCGGCACCACCACCATGATCTTGTCCGCCTCCGAGCCCGCGGCGCGCAGGATCAGCTCCGTGGTGCGGCCGGTGAAGGCCATGTGGTCGATCGTGGCCATGCCGTGCGGGTCGGCGGCCACCCGCAAATCCTCGGGATAGGCTGCCAGGTAGCCGGCGCCGTCCGCTGCCTGCGGATCGCGGCTGTGCACCTCGAATTTCCCGAACGCCGTTTCGGCCATCAGGCTCGAACCGCTGCGCTGGACCGTCCCGGTCCACAGATTGGCGCCGAGGAAATCGGCGACGTAGGTGCTGGCCGGCGCGCGCGAAATCTCTTCCGGCTGGCCCTGCTGCTCGACCCTGCCGTCGCGCATGATGTAGATGTGCGAGCCCAGGCCGAACGCTTCCGACTGGTCGTGCGTGACGTAGAGGGCGGTGAATCCGACCTCCTTGTGCAGGCGGGCTAGCTCGGTGCGCAGTTCGCGCCGCAGCTTGGTGTCGAGATTGCTCAGCGGCTCGTCGAACAGCACGACGCTGGGCTTCCAGGCCAGCGCGCGCGCCAGGGCGACGCGCTGCTGCTGGCCGCCGCTGAGCTGGCCGGGATAGCGGGCGGCATGTTCGGCGCAGCGCACCAGCTCCAGGTTGCGGGTCGCGACGGCCCGCGCCTCGCGCGTTCCGAAGCCGCGCAGCCGCAACCCGTATTCGACGTTCTCCAATACGCTCATATGCGGCCACAGCGCATAGGACTGGAACACCATGCCGATGGAGCGGTGGTTGGGCTTGACGTTCACGTTGCGGTCGGCGTCGAACACCACCCGGTCGCCGATCAGGATGCGGCCCGAATTGGGCCGCAGCAGCCCGGCGATGCAGTTCAGGGCCGTGCTCTTGCCGCACCCGCTGGCGCCCAGCAGCACGCCGAAGGCGCCGGGCTTGACCTGCAGCGTCAGGTCATCGACCGCCGGGCCGCCCTTCCCTTCGGAATAGGAAACCACCAGCTTCTCGACCGAGATGCCCGTCGGCGAATTCTCCGTAACCCTCGCCTGCGCCGTGTCGCCTTTCATGCCCCCTCCCGCCTGTCACGCAATTCATTTCGGTTTTTGTTTCTCGACTCTTCGGCACGGTTCTCAAGCCGTCCGCCAGGTTTAAAGACCGCAAAGCCCTCTATCTGCGGGCCAGCATCGGCCACAATTGATCGCCGCCGTTGCGGCAGACCAGGCGGCCGACATATTCCTGCCACTCCGCTTCGCCGCCGAACTCCTCGCGCCACGACCACAGCCTGAGGCTGGCCCTGTGCAGCGGATGCTCCTGGGCGAACCCCATGGCGCCATGGACCTGATGGCAGATCTCGGCGACTTTCCCGGCCGCCTCGCCGCACCGCGCCTTCGCCAGCGCCGTGTCGAGCGCGAAATCCGCCGTGCCGTAGCTCTCCGCCGCCGCATCGGCCAGCGCGCTGGCGGCGGCGAAATGGCCGGCCGCCACCGCAAGCATGTGCTGCACGGCCTGGAACTTGGCCAGCGGACGGCCGAACTGCTGGCGCTCGTTGGCATAGCCCAGCGCGTGATCCAGGCAGCGCTCCATGCCGCCGACCATCTGCTGCGCACGGAGAAAGGCGCCATAGGGCCGCAAGCCGGCCTCGTCGAGAATCTCGGGCGCGCGCCGCAGCCTGTCGTCGTCGACCACGACGCCGGAGAAAGCCAAAGTGTCGCGCGGTTCGCCGGCGAGATTGCGAACCGTCTTCCGGGTCAGGGAGGCGGCATCGGCATCGACCAGGGCCAGATGGCCGCGCCCCTTCTCGTCGCAAGCAAAGACCAGGATGCTGCCAGCGACGGAACCCCACGGAACCCGCCGCGCGGTGCCGTTGACGACGAACTTCCCGTCCGCCCTGGACACGGCCAGCCGGTCCGGGCTTTGGCCGGGCGCCAGTGTGATCGCCCCCGGCACCAGGCTGCCGCCGGCCGCCGTCCACAGCGCCGCCGCGATCGCGGTTTCGCCCAGTGGCAGCGCAGCGTTGTGGTAAGCGGACCTGCGCAGCAGGCGCGCGACATCGAGCATGGAGAGGCCGGCGCCGCCCGCCTCCTCGGTCACCAGCGCGAGCGGAAACCCCGCCGCCTCGACCGCCTGCCACAGTTCTTCATTCCAGCCCTGGTCCGGCCCGACCTGTTCCGGCGCATGCCGCCCGAACAGGCGATCCGCCTGCGCCAGGAAGACGGCGGAGATATCAGCCTCGGGCGTTCCCGGCATCGCGGCGGCGCCTCCCATCATCGCAATCCCAGCCCGCGGGCGATCAGTCCGCGCAGCACCTCGGGCGTGCCGCCGCGAATGGTGAAGGAGGGGGCGTGCAGCAGCACATGCGCCATGGCATCGCTGAAGCGATCCTCCTCGTCCTCCCGGCTTGCCTCGACGGGGACCAGCCGGCGCGCCACTTCCGGCACGTCGCGTTCGAAGGCGTTGCCGACATCCTTGACCAGGGCGGCTTCCAGGGCCGGGCTGTGGCCCTGCTCGACCAGGCCGGCGATCGAACTGGACATCCGCCGCAGCGCCGCCAGATGCGATACCAGCCGGCCGATCTCGACCGCCTGCAGCCGGTCGGGCGCGGGCCCCACCAGGTCGACCAGCTCGGCCAGGAGCGGAAAATCCGACATGAAGCGATCGGGCCCGCCGCGCTCGAACGCCAGTTCCCCCGTCACCATCGTCCAGCCCGACCCGGGCTCGCCGACGACCATGTCGTCGGGAACGAAGCAATCGCGGAACACGACCTCGTTGAATTCGTGCTCGCCGGCGATATTGCGGATCGGGCGGACGTCGATGCCCGGGGAGCCCATGTCGACGATCAACTGCGTCAGGCCGGCATGGCGATTGCCGTCCGCCGGCGTGGTGCGCACCAGGGCGATGAGGAAATGGGCGCGGTGCGCGTGCGACGTCCACACCTTGCTGCCGTTGATGCGCCAGCCGCCCGGCGCCTTGTCGGCCCTGGTGCGGACCGCGGCCAGATCGGAACCGGCATCGGGCTCGCTCATGCCGATGGCGAAGTAGCATTCGCCGCGGACGATGCGCGGCAGTATTTCCCGCCGCGCCCGCTCGCTGCCGTGCCGCAGGATTTGCGGGCCCGACTGGCGATCGGCCACCCAATGCGCCCCGCCCGGCGCGGCGGCGGCCAGCATTTCCTCGGTGACGACGAAGCGTTCCAGATTGGAGCGTTCGTGGCCGCCATACTGTTTGGGCCAGGTCATGCCGATGAAGCCGGCCTCGCCGGCACGGCGGCTGAAATCGGCGTCGAACGTCGCCCAGGAGGTGCGATGGGGAAGATAGCGCTTCTGCTCGCGCTCCTGGCGCAGGAACTCGCGCACGCGATGGCGCGTCCGTTCGACTTCCGGCGGCAACCGCAAAGCCTCGAACCTGAAAGCGCGCATTAGGAGTTGCCTCCCGAATTCACGCTCAATTCCCGATCCTTGCGGCGCTTCTTCGCAGCGGCCGGTCGGCGAGGCGATGCTCTCTTCGAATTGGCTGCCGGGACCGGCGCCGACTTGCTGCCCGACAGCCAGATGTCGGCGAGGATCCGGCTGGCATTGGCGAATTCGCGCTGCTGGTCTTCCGAGCGCTCCTGGAACACGAAATACGTGAAGGCGTACCACTCGACCATGCAGGCCAGCGCCTTCGCCGTCACGGGTATGTCGAGATTGCGGTATTCGCCCGTCGCCATGTGGCGGGCGATATGCCTTTGCAATCTGACGACGAAGCGTTGCCGCATCCCCTGATAGATCGCGGCGAAGCGGGAATTGGAGACGGCGACCTCGAGCAGCGCCTTCATGATCTTCCAATGGCGCTCGAAGGCCCGAAGATAGCCTTCGTTGCCGCGCTGGAGCCGCGTCAGCAGGTCGCCGCTGATGCTCGAGGAGGCCTCGACGTACAGCTCTTCGATCGTTTGGTTGGCGACTTCCTGGAAAATCCCTTCTTTGTCCTGGAAATAGACGTAGAACGTTCCCCGCGCCACGTTGGCGCGCAGGATGATCTGGTCGATCCGCGCCTGGAAGAACCCCACTTCCGAAAACACCTGCCTTGCCGCATCGAGCAGTTTGGCGCGCGTGATCGCCGCCTTGATGGAATTCGAAGCGGCTCGTCCCTGACTTTGATTTCGCGGCTTGGCAAGCCGGCGCGTATCGGACGTCGTCTTTTCCAAATTCGTTCCTCGGATCTTGCCGCCGGATGGCTTTCAGCGCTCCGGCATCAATGCGCCCCGCCCGCATTGCGATTGTTCTGGTTTTGCGTTGTTGGCCCTACTGTCTTTGACATTGACATCACTGTCAATGTCAAAGATGCGCGAAAAAGCGCCAAGGGATCTGCGTTCGAAAGCCGCTGCCGCCGGCTGGCGCCGGCGTGCGGACGATCACTGCTGCTCGGTGGGGTCGAAATTCATCTGCAGCGCGGCGCGGCCGATACCTTGGGCGGTGTTGTGCAGATTGGCGTGCGTGCTGTGGACGTGGATGTCGCGGGCGAAGCGATGCAACGGGTATTCCTCCAGCAGCGCCGTCGAGCCGACCACGCGGATGGTCTCGTTGACCATCCATTCGGCGGTCGAGATCGCCGCCAGCTTGGCCATCAGCGAGTATTCCGCCGCCTCCGGGCGCGGCGTGCCCTGCCACAACAGGGCGGCGCGGTAGACCATGCGGCGCGCCGCCTCGATGTGCATGCGCATCTCGCCCACCGCCCGCTGGCTGTGCGGATTGTTGGCGGTGCCGCGCTTGGGCAGGTAGGCGATGGTGAAGTCGAGCAACCCCTGCGCCGCGCCCAGGTGGTTGGCGGCGAAGCCCAGATGCAGGCGGGCGCCGAACTGCGACTTGGGATAGAAGCCCGGCCCCTGGATGACGTCGCGGTCGGCCACCTGCACCTCGGTCAGTTTCAGCTTGGGGCTGACGGCACCGCGCATGCCGGTCGGCCGCCACCAGGCCTCGTCGATCTCGAAACCCGCGGCGCCCTGCGGGACCATCGCCAGCAGGAAATTCTGCGGCGAGGGCATGTCGGCCACGGTGACCGCCACCACGTTCCAGTCGGCCTTGTTGGCCAAGGTGGCGAAGTTCTTCACCCCGTTCAGCACGTAGCCGTCGTCCGTGCGCCGGGCTTCCGAGATCAGGGTGTACTGCCCGCGCGCGGTGCGGCCGGGCTCGCTGCCGGTCCAGGAGAACAGCACCAGGCGCTCCATGGCCGGCGCCAGGTAGCGCTGCTTCTGCTCGTCGCTGCCGGCGGCGGTCAGCATCTGGCTGGTATGGGCCACGATCTGGTAGCAATGCGCCGCCGACATGTCGACGCGGCCCAGCTCCTCGATCACCAGCAGATAGGCCAGCGGATCGACGCCGGTCAGCATCCCCGCGCCATGGCCGCCCAGCCGTTTGTCGATGCACAGCCGCATCACCCCCGCTTCGTGCAGCGCCTGCAGCGTCTCCATCGGCACGCTGTACTCGGCATCGTGGCGCGCGGCGTGCTTGGCCGTCACTTCCTGCGCCACGGCGCGGGCGTTGTTGCGTATTTCTTCCTGCAGCGGCGTGAACTCGTTCGACATTGTCCCTTACTCCCCTGTCGTCCCGTCAGGCCGGCCCGGAAACGGCGCCTGGCCCGGATCGTCGTAAAGATGGCAGCGCACGAAATGGTCGGGCGCAAGGCGGCGCAGTTGCGGCGCTTCGCTGCGGCAGCGCGCCATCGCCCGGCTGCAGCGCGTGTTGAAGCGGCAGCCCGGCGGCAGTTCGGTCGGCGACGGGATTTCCGCCAGGGCCTCGTCCTCGTCGGCCTCATGCCGGGCCTGCGACCGCGCCGCCGCCATCAGAAGCTGGGTGTAGGGATGCAGCGGCGCGGTGAACAGCGCATCGGTCGGCGCCAGTTCCACGATCTGCCCCAGATACATGACCGCGACCCGGGCGCACAGGAAGCGCACCGTCGCCAAGCTGTGGGAGATCAGCACGTAGCTGACGCCGGTGCGGTCCTGCACATCCTTCAGCAGGTTGATGATCTGGGCCTGCACCGACACGTCCAGCGCCGACACCGGCTCGTCCAGCACGATCAGGCGCGGTTCCACCGACAGGGCGCGCGCGATGCACAGCCGCTGCCGCTGCCCGCCGCTGAATTCGTGCGGGAACAGGTCGGCCTGCCACGGTTGCAGCCCCACCTCCTCCAGCAGCCGCGCCACGCGCTGCGCCCGCGCCGCCGCCGACAGGCGGCCATGCACCAGCATGGGTTCGGCGATCAGGCTGCCCACCCGCGAGCGCGGCGACAGCGAGCTCCACGGGTCCTGCAGCACCGCCTGCACGGCGGCGCGGAAGCGCTTCATCCGGGCCCGGTCGAAAGTCGCGATGTCCTGGCCCTCGAACAGGACCTGGCCGGCGGTGGGCCGCTCCAGGCCCAGCAGCGCCATCGCCAGGGTGGTCTTGCCGCAGCCCGATTCGCCCACCAGGCCCAGCGTCTCGCCGGCCGCGACCGAAAGATCGACGCCGTCGACCGCCCACAGCGTCTGCCGGCCGGCGAACATCATGCCGGCGGTCTTGACCGCGAAGCTGATGCGCAGGCCGCGCAGCTCGATCAGCGGCGCGCTCATGCCAGCAACCAGCAGCTTGCGGCGTGGTCGGCGCTGACGGCGACGCGCGGCGGCGCCTCGGTGCGGCAGCGCGTCTGGACGTGCTCGCAGCGGGGCGCGAAGGGACAGCCCTGGCGCGGCTCGAAGATCGACGGCGGCGTGCCCTCGATCGACTTCAGCCGGGCGGTGCGGTCGGGATTGTCGGACAGGGCCGAGCGCAGCAGCGCCTGCGTATAGGGATGCCGGGGGGCCTTGAACAGGACGGCGGTGGGCGCCTGCTCGACAATGCGCCCGGCATACATGACGGCGATGCGGTCGCACATGCGCGCCACCACCGCCAGGTCGTGGGTGATGAAGATGATGGCCAGGCCGCGCTCGCGCTGGATGCGGTTGAGCAGCCGCAGATACTGGTCCTGCACGGTGACGTCGAGCGCGGTGGTCGGCTCGTCGGCGATCAGCAGCTCCGGCCGGCAGGCCAGGGCGATCGCCCCCACCACGCGCTGGCGCATGCCGCCGCTGAACTCGTGCGGATAGCTGTCCAGCCGCTTGGCCGCCGCCGGCACGCGCAGCAGCTCCAGCATCTCGACCGCCTGCCGCCGCGCCGCCTGCCGCGACACCGGCTGATGGGTGCGGATCGCTTCGGCGATCTGGTCGCCGACGGTGAGGACGGGGTTGAGCGCCGTCATCGGGTCCTGCAGCACCATGGAGATGCGCCGGCCGCGATACTGCCGCATGGCCCGCTCGCTCTGGCGCGCCAGGTCGACGCCGTGGAACAGGATCTCGCCGCCGGCGATGCGCGCGAACGGCCGCGGCAGCAGGCGCAGGATGGAGAGCGCCATGACGCTCTTGCCGGAGCCCGATTCGCCCACGATGCCCAGCGTCTCGCCCTGGCGCAGCGCGAAGGAGACGCCGTCCACCGCCCGGCCGATGCGGCCGCCGATCTCGAACTGCGTGTGCAGGTCGCGCACCTCCAGCATGGGCGGCGCCGACGGCGCGCCGTCCTTGGCTGCGGCGTGAGGCGGGGAAGCCATCGGTTCAGTCCTGGCGCAGCTTGGGATCGAAGACGTCGCGCAGCCAGTCGCCGATCAGGTTGAACGACAGCACCGTCAGCATCAGCGCGATGCCCGGCATGGTGCAGACCCACCAGGCCCGCACCAGGCTGGAGCGGCCGTCCGCTATCATCGAGCCCCAGGCCGGGGTGGGCGGCGGGATGCCGGCGCCGAGAAAGGACAGCGAGGACTCGACGATGATCACCCAGCCGAGCTGCAGCGTCAGCAGGACCACGATGGTGTTGATGACGTTGGGCAGGATGTGCACCCACAGGATGCGCGGCGTGCCGCAGCCGGCGATGCGCGCCAGCTTGACGAAATTGCGCTCGCGCAGGCTGAGGACCTCGCCGCGCACCACCCGGGCGAAGCGCGCCCAGATCACCAGCGCGACGGCGACGACCACCGTCCCCAGGCTGGCGCCGACCGTCACCGCCAGCAGGAAGGCCAGCAGGATCATGGGGAAGGCCAGCATGCTGTCGGCCAGCCGCATCAGCACCGCATCGACCCAGCCGCCGGCATAGCCGCTGATCAATCCCAGCCCGCCGCCGATGACGCCGCCGACCAGCAGCGCCAGCACCGCCACGATCAGCGAGATGCGCGTGCCGTGGACGATGCGGGAGAGAATGTCGCGGCCCAGCCCGTCGGTGCCCAGCGGATAGTCGAGCCGTCCGCCCTCGAGCCAGAAGGGCGGCACGAACCGGGTGCCCAGCGACTGCACGTTGGGATCGTGGCGCGCCAGCAGATCGGGCGCCAGCGCCATGGCCAGCACCACCACGACCGTCAGCAGGGCCAGCCAGGGCGGGCGGCGCGCGACGAAGGCGCGCCAGCGCCGGGCCAGGCCCGGGCGGCTTCGGCTGTGGCCGGCGATGGCGCTCATGCCGTCACCGGCCCGCGCCCCGGTGCAGGCGGATGCGCGGATCGAGCCAGGCGTAGAGGAAATCGACCAGCAGGTTGATGGCCACCACCAGCACCGCCGTCACCAGCACGACCGCCTGCGTCACCGGAAAGTCGCGGAAGCGCAGCGCGTCATAGGCCAGCCGGCCCAGGCCCGGCCAGGCGAACACCGTCTCGACGATGACGGCGGTCGACAGCAGCAGGGCGAAATAGACGCCGCCCAGCGTGACCACCGAGAGCAAGGCGTTGCGCAGCGCGTGCTTCCACACCACCACGTATTCGGGCACGCCCTTGATGCGGGCCAGCTTGACGAACTCGCTGTCCAGCACGTCGAGCAGGCTGGAGCGCAGCAGCCGCATCATCCCGGCGACCACGAACCAGCCCATCGTGATGCTGGGCAGCACGTAGCTCTGCCAGCCCTCCATGCCGCCGGCCGGCAGCCAGCCCAGCCGGCCCGACACCACGATGATCAGCACCAGCCCGACGAAGAAGGTGGGCAGCGACTGGCCCAGCACGGCGATGTAGCGGGCCACCGTATCGATCAGCGTGCCTTTCCACACCGCCGCGGCCACCGCCAGCGGGATGGCCAGCCCGAACGCCACGCTCATGGCCACCACCGCCAGCCCGGCGGAATTGGACAGCCGCTCGAACACCAGTTCGAGCGCGGAGCGGCGCTCGCGGATCGAAATGCCGAGATCGCCGACCACCGCGCCCTTCATGAAGGCCAGATACTGCTCGCCCAGCGAGCGGTCGAGGCCCAGCGTCTGGCGCAGCGCCTCGCGCGCCTCCCGGGTGGCGTCGACCGGCAGCATCAGCTCGACCGGATCGCCCGAGGCGCGCGACAGGGCGAACACCACCGCCGACAACAGCAGCAGGGCGACGCAGGATTGCAGCAGGCGGGCCAGGATCAGAGCTAGCATCTGATCCGGCCAGACCGGCGAAATCCCGCGTACGCCATCAGCCGATCACCGCGCCTTGAACAGACTGTCGAAGTTCAAGTTGTTCGGCAGGTAGCCCGGATCCCAGCCCTTGGCGGTCGGCGCGATGGCGTAGGCGGCGTCGTATTCCAGCAGCGGGATGGCGAGGTGGTTGGTGCGCACGAAGCGGATCGCCTGCTTCAGCCTCTCCTTGGCCACCTCCGGCTGGATGGCGCTGGCGCCCTCGTCCAGGATCTTGTCGAGTTCGGGGATCTTCACGTGCCCGAACGTGCCGGTGGAATGCATGAAATTGCGATAGGCCCCCAGCGCGCCCTGCCAGGGCCGGGCGGGGATGGGGAAATAGCCGATGGCGCCCGGCATCTCGCCCTTGACCAGCTTGGAGCGCACCACGCCGTACTCGGTGGCGATGATCTTGGGCCGCACGCCGACGGCGGTCCACATGCCGATCGCCGCCTGCATGATGTTCGGACCTTCGAGCAGCCCGACATAGGGATAGACGTAGACGTCGAGTTCGAGCCCGTTGGGATAGCCCGCTTCCGCCAGCAATTCGCGGGCGCGCTTGGGATCGTAAGGATAGAGATCGGCCTTCCAGTCGTAGCCGACGCCCTCCAGCACCGGCGACTGCACCCAGTACGAGCCCAGCGGCCGGCCCTGGCCCTCGAAGATGGCGTCGACCACCGCCTGGCGGTCGAGCGCCAGGTTGAGCGCCTCGCGCACCTTGGGATTGCCAACCGCCACGTTCGGGGCGAACTGGTCGTCCATGTAGATCATGATCGAGTAGGCGCTTTTCTGGATCGCCACGTCGACGCCCGCGTCGCGCAGCCGCTTGACGTTCTGCGGCGTGATCGGCAGCAGGTCGACGTCGCCCCGCCGCAGCATGGCGATGCCGGTCTCCTCCTCCGGCACGGCCACCAGCGTCACCGCGGGAAAGCGCGGCGTTCCGATGCGCCAGTGATTGGCCACCGCCTTCAGCTCGATGCTCTGGCCGCCGGTATGGCGCACGAACTCGTAGGGGCCGGAGCCGACCGGATTGCGCGAGAAGCCCTCCTCGCCCAGCGTCTCCACCGCCTTCTTCGACACCACGAAGCGTTCGGGCGAGGCCTGCAGCGGCGACACCGTGGTCAGCAGGTCGGGAATGGGATCCTTGGCGGCGTGCACCACCACCGTGTAGGGATCGGGCACCTCGATGGTGCCGATCTTGTTCTTGAAATAGGCCTTCATCTGCACGGTCGACCGCTCGGCGGCGATGCGCTGCAGGCTGAACTTCACGTCCTCCGCCGTCAGCTCGCCGAAGCCGCGATGGAACTGGATGCCGCGCCGGATCTTGAACGTCCAGGTCTTGGCGTCCGGGCTCATCGACCAGTCTTCGGCGATGCCGGTGCTCTTGGAGAAATCGCTGCCATCGGGTTTGGCGCCGACCAGATCGTCGTACATCGCCGCCAGCCCCAGCGTGCCCGCGCCGCTGGTCAGGATCGGATCCAGCGTGTCGTTCCACAGCGAGGGAAAGACGATGCGAAAGCTCTTCTGCGCCGTCTGCGCCGACGCGCCGGCTGGCGGCAGAAAAAACGCGAGCGCCACGACGCCCAGCATCAGGCGATAGATGATTCCACTCTTCATGCCCGCCTCCCAGATCGCTTTGTTATTTAATGTCAAAGATGGTGCAATTGAGGTTCAGATACTTTTTGATGTCAATGCAATTTTGGTTCTTTGTACCTATATGAATTAATGCAACTCGGCCTATCTTCGACGAATTGATACAATTGCACCTATGAACTTGAACGCTTGTCGTTGACTGCGCCGGCAACCGGCGGACGCTTCCACAGCCGGGCGGGTTCGTGCTTCATTGCCGCGCGATTGGCGGGCGTGGCGTAACTGGTAGCCGCAAGCGACTTAAAATCGCTTGGTCTTCGACCGTGCCGGTTCGAGTCCGGCCGCCCGCACCATCTCTTGTCTCCCGACAATCGCCACACGCGCGTCTCACAAAGCTTTGACTTTCGCGCGATTGAACGGCTTCGCCATCCTGCGCGGCGTGGGAAAGGCAGATCGCCTTTCCTGAACATCCAGCGAAGGGAGCTTCCTCATGAACGTCAAGAAGACCGGCATCGTCCTGGCGACCGCCGCCGCGGCCCTGTTCGCGGCAGGCAGCGTCGCCAGCGTTTCCTACGCCGCCGGCGTGAAGTGCATGGGCGCCAATGCCTGCAAGGGCCAGAGCGCCTGCAAGTCCACCTCCAACGCGTGCAAGGGGCAGAACGCCTGCAAAGGCAAGGGCTTCACCGACGCCAAGGACGCCGCCGCCTGCACCGCCGCCGGCGGCAAGGCCGGCTGAGAGCGGCGGCCGCATATCCGACCCGCCGGGCGCCGCTGCGACACGCGGCGGCGCCCGGACGCGACGGGAGACCCGATGACCATGCAGTTCGGCCTGGGCCTGAGGCCGCAGCATTATCTGGAGATCCTCGACGGTCCCCGCCGCGTCGACTGGTTCGAGGCGATCTCCGAGAACTACATGGGTCCCGGCGGCAAGCCGCTGCACTATGTCGAGCGCATCCGCGCCGACTATCCCCTGGCGCTGCACGGCGTGTCGCTGTCGATCGGCGCCAGCGATCCGCTGAACTACGCCTATCTCGATGCGCTGAAGGCGCTGGCCGCAAGGCTGCAGCCGCTGTGGCTGTCGGACCATCTGTGCTGGACCGGCGCGCAGGGGCGCAACACGCACGACCTGCTGCCCCTGCCCTACACCGAGGAAGCGCTGGCCCATGTCGCCGAGCGCGTCCAGCGCGTGCAGGAGCATCTGAGGCGGGAGCTGATGCTGGAGAACGTCTCCTCCTACGTCGAATTCGCCCACTCGACCATGAGCGAGTGGGAGTTCATCGCCGAACTGTGCCGGCGCACCGGCTGCCTGCTGCTGCTCGACGTCAACAACGTCCATGTCAGCGCCTTCAATCACGGCTTCGACGCGCGGGAATTCCTCGCCGGCATTCCCGCCGAGCGGGTGCGCCAGATCCACCTGGCCGGCCACAGCGACCTGGGCACGCATATCGTCGATACCCATGACGCGCCGGTGGCCGATCCGGTGTGGCGGCTCTATGCCGAGGCGCTGCGCCGCTTCGGCGCGGTGCCGACCATGATCGAACGCGACGACGACATCCCGCCCTTCGCCGCGCTGGCGGCCGAACTCGACACGGCCCGGCGCGTGGCGCGCCGCACGCTGCGCCAGGCGGCATGACCGCCCTGGCCCGATTGCAGGCGCAGTTCCAGGCGCTGCTGGAGAGCGGGCGAGCGGACATCCGCGCCAGCATCAAGGACGGCGCGCGGCTGGACCGCGACGGGCTGCTGAACGTCTACCGGCAAGCCTATGGGCTGCGCCTGCACGAATGCCTGACGGTCGACTTCAAGGCGGTGCTGGCGATGGCGGGCGAGGCGGCGTTCCTGTCCCTGGCCCGCGACTACATCGCCGCCCATCCCTCGACCGATCCCAATCTGCGCTGGTTCGGCCGGCATTTCCCCGCCTTCCTCGCCAACCATGCGCTGAGCGCCAGCCGTCCGGCGATGGCGGAAATGGCGCACTTCGAATGGGCGCTCGGCCTGGCGACCGATGCCGCCGACGACGAGCCGCTAATGGCCGACGATCTCGCCGGGCTGGATGGCGAGCAATGGGCGGCGCTGACCTTTTCGTCTCGCGCGCCGGTGCAGCGCCTGACCCTGGAATGGCAGGCGCCGCAGGCCTGGCTGCGGCACGAGGGCGCCAAGCCGGGCGAACTGGCGGTCGAACCGGCCGGACAGCCGGTCGACTGGATCGTCTGGCGCGACAATCTCGACGGCGCCTTCCGTTCGCTCGACGCGGACGAAGCCTGGGCATTCGACGCCGCCATGGCCGGCGCCGGCTTCGGCGAGGTCTGCGCCGGGCTGTGCCGGTTCCATGCGCCGCCGGAGGCGGCCGCGCGCGGCGCGGGCCTGCTGCGGGCGTGGATCGACACCGGGCTGCTGCGACGCTTCTAGCCGACCCCCGCTCCGGGAAAGGTTCAGAACCGTCCCATCGGCACGCTGCGGCCGCGCCGGTTGGGCGGGCCCTTCACGATCACCTCGCGGATGGCGGCCAGCGGCGCGCGGTCGTCGTAGACGATGATGCCGTCGCGCTGCTCGACGCCCAGATCGCGCCACAGGCCGGGCAGGCTGAACGGCGAGGCGGCATCGACGAAGCGCCGGGCCAGGCCGGCCATGACCGGCACGCCGGTCAGCCGGTCGCAGGCAGCCAGCATTTCCTCCACCGACCAGCGTTCGACCGCGTTGCCGCCGCCCTGCAGCGTGCCGCGCAAGCAGTCTTCCAGCCCCAGGCGCAGATTGGTGGCGCGGCGGATCTCGATATCGGCCAGCAGCATGAAAAGCGCGCCGCCCCAATAGGGCGAGCCGCCGTTGCGCAGGCCTATCTCGCTGAGCGCCGGCAGGCCGCGCTCCATGTTGTCGATCCATTCGCGCCAGACATCGGCCTCGGTCTTCCAGCCGGCGCGATGGCGGATGACGGGCTCCAGGTAGGTCGCCGCGCCCTCCATCAGCCAGGTGCCGCGGCCGTAGATGAAGGGCATGGCGGTGTGGATCATCTCGTGGATCAGCACCCATTCGTTGTAGAGGTTGCGGGCGCTGGCCGATTGCCCGACCAGCACGACCATGGAAATGCCGCCGCCGGGCACCACGCGCCCGAACGGCACGCCGCTGCCGGAGGCCGGCATCAGCACCAAGAGCGAGCGCTGGTCGGAATAGCCGTCGAAATGGCTGGCGACAGCCGCCGCGCTCTGCCGCACCCAGTCCATCAGATGCGGCGCCGGCACGTCGATGGCGCCATCCATCGTGACCACGTCGATATAGGCCGGCGGCGCGGGCGCCGACGCGGCGGCGCTGGCGGCCAGCGATCCCGGCGCCGGCACCGGCACGCTCTGGAGCCGGAAATTGCCGAACACGGTGTAGCCGGCGAAGCGCACCGGCACGTCCGCCAGCCGCCAGGCGCCGTGGCTGTAGCGCAGGCCGGTGGCGAAGCGCATGTCGGCCGTCTGGCGCACGGCGAGGGACAGCGGCAGCGCCAAGCCGGCCGACAGCGGCTGCAGCAGCCAGGCGTCCAGCAGCGCCAGCCGCGTTTCGCCCCGGCGCAGGCCGCTGGTGACGCGATTGGTCTCTTCCAGATAGGCGTCGAGGTCGAACCGGTAGGTGAGCGTCGCCTTGCCGCCGAGCGCCGGCGCGGTCCAGTCGCGGGCCACCGGATCGACGCGCTGCCCCGCCCCGTCGCGCATGTCGCGCACGAACTCGGCCATGCGGCCGCCGCTGGAGCGCAGCGTCAGTTCCTGTTCGACGGCGCAGGCGACGGAGATGTCGAGCGTCAGCCGGGGCAGGCGCTGCGGCGCGACCTCGACGGCGCAGGAATTGGGCGGCAGGTGCTGCGCCTGCGCGGCCGCGCCCGCCGCACCGGCGATGGCCGCCGCCAGGACGGCCGCTCTTCCCATTCCCCCGAACATGCTCCCATGATAGTGCCACAGCTTCGCCACTTGCTGCTTATGCGAAAGTTCATGGTCGCGATCGCGTGCCCCTTCCCCTGATGCGCCGGTTCCTTGCCCTGCTGGCCACCCATGCCACGCTGGTCCTGCCCGGCAGCGTCGCCATCGGCCTGCTGCTGCCCGACCTGGCCGCGTTCCTGCGGCCGACCATCACCCCGATCGTCTGGGGCCTGCTGACCATCGCCATGATCCGCACCGACTGGCCGGGGCTGCGCCGGCTGGCGGCGCAACCGCTGCGGGTAGCAGCGGTGTTCCTGTTCCTGATGATGGGGCTGGCTTTTCTGGTCGCGCCGGCGGCGCTGTGGCTGGGACTGCCGGCGGGGCTGGCGCTTTCGGTTTCGATCATGTGCCTGTGCCCGCCCATCACCTCGGCGCCGACGCTGGCGCCGATCCTGGGACTGAACCAGCCCTTGAGCCTGGTCGCCGCGGTGGCCGGATTGCTGCTGGCGCCGCTGACCCTGCCGCCGCTGGCGCTCCATCTGCTGGGCCTCGAGCTCGATATCGGCGTGTTCGAGCTGATGGCGCGGCTGGGCGCGCTGGTCGGCTCGGCGCTGGTCGCCGCCCTCCTCGTCCGGCGCTGGCTGGGACCCAAGCGCCTGCACGAGGCGGCCAGGCCGCTCGACGGGCTGGGCATGGTGCTGCTGGTGGTGTTCGCCATCGCCATCTTCGACGGGGTGACGGCGCAGTTCCTCGCCGATCCGCTGCATGTCGCGATTTTCGTGGCCGGCGCCTTCGCCGCCCATATCGCCTACCAGATCGTCGGCGTCGCCGCTTTCCTGTGGATGGGGCGGCGCGATGCGCTCACGGTCGGGTTCCTGGCGGGCACCCGCAACATGGGGCTGCTGCTGGCCGTGCTGCCGGCCACCGCCGAGCCAGGGCTGTTCCTCTATATCGCCACCACGCAGTTCCCCATCTACATCATGCCGACGGTTCTGCGCCCGCTCTATCGGCGGCTCCTGCCGCAAAACTGAGCGGCCGGGCTGCTTGCCAAGGTTGTATGGGGTCGGTAACAATTCCGCCAAGCAATAACGCTTGAGGAGGCTTCGATGAGGACGATTCTGGCTGGCGCCGTGGCGAGCGGCGCACTGATGCTGGCGCAGGGCGCCCTGGCACAGACGAAATGGGATCTGCCGGCGGCCTATCCGGCCACCAACTTCCACACGGTCACTCTCCAGAAATTCGCCGACGGCGTGAAGGCCGCGACCGGCGGCAAGCTGGAGGTCACCATCCATGCCAACGGCTCGCTGTTCAAGGCGCCCGAGATCAAGCGCGCGGTGCAGACCGCGCAGGCGCCGATCGGCGAGGTGCTGATGGTCAACCTGGAGAACGAGGACGCGGTGTTCGGCGTCGACGGCGTGCCCTTCCTCGCCACCTCCTACAACGCATCCAAGAAGCTGGCCGCCGCGCAGAAGCCGGTGGTGGAGAAGAAACTGGCCGGCCAGGGCATCGTGCTGCTCTACACCTGCGCCTGGCCGCCGCAGGGCATCTACGCCAAGAAGGACCTGAACGCGCTGGCTGACATGGAAGGCCTGAAATGGCGGGCCTACAGCCCGGCGACCTCGCGCCTGGCCGAGCTGGTGAAGGCGCAGCCCATCACCATCCAGGCCGCCGAGCTGAGCCAGGCGCTGGCCACCGGCAAAGTCGATTCCTTCATGTCCTCCGGCGCCACCGGCGTCGACAGCAAGGTGTGGGAGCAGCTCACCCATTTCTACGACACCCAGGCCTGGCTGCCGAAGAACATGGTCATCGTCAACAAGGCCGCCTACGACAAGCTCGACAAGGCGGCGCAGGACGCGGTGATGGCCGAAGGCAAGAAGGCCGAAACCGCCTGCTGGGCCGAGAGCGAGAAGCTGACTGCCGGCTTCCTCGAGACCCTGGCCAAGAACGGCATGAAGGTGCAGAAGCCGAACGAGAAGTTCGCCGCCGAGCTGGCCGGGCTGGGCAAGACCATGACCGACGACTGGGCCAAGAAAGCCGGCGCCGACGGCCAGGCGATCCTCGACGCCTACAAGAAGTAGCAATCCGCAAGGGGCCGATCGCCAAGATCGGCCCCTTCTTCCTTATCCTTCCCGGACCCCGGAAACTCCCCCAGCATGCAGCGCGCCTTGCACCGGCTCTACGATTTCGCTGCCGTTCTGGCCGGCCTGTTCATGATCGCGCTGCTGGGTTTCGTGCTCTATTCGGTCGGCCCCGGCATCGGCGGCTGGCTGCAGCAGGTCCTGTGCGGCCCCGGCTCCGTGCTGGGCGGCGCCTTGTGCATCGGCAACCCGATCACCTACGTCGCCCGTTCGGCCGACGAGTTCGCCGGCTACTGCATGGCGGCCTCCGCCTTCCTGGCGCTGGCGGCGACCTTCGGGCGCGGCGAGCACATCCGCGTCACGCTGGTGCTGCAGCGCTTTTCCGGCGGCGTCCGGCGCGCCCTCGAACTGTGGTGCCTGGGCGTCGGCGCCCTGCTGACCCTCTATCTCGCCTGGTTCATGATCAAGAACTGCTACGTGAGCTGGCAGCTCGGCGACATGTCGACCGGGCTGGTGCCGACGCCGCTGTGGATTCCGCAGCTCGGCCTGGCGGTCGGCAGCGTGATATTCCTGCTCGCCGTCGTGGAAAAACTGGTGGTCGTGGCCCGCGGCGGCGACTGGATCCAGGAAGCCGGCGTCGAAGACTCGCGGATGGAACGGTGAGCCATGAGCGGTGATATCTGGGTTGCCGTCCTTCTCATCGGCGTTCTCTTCTTCCTGTTCGGCACCGGCATCTGGATCGGGCTCAGCCTGATCGGCGTCGGCGCGGTGGCGATGTGGCTGTTCGTGCCGGCCCGCCCGGCGGGCGACGCCATGGCCACCACGATGTTCGGCTCTGTCTCCTCCTGGACGCTGACCGCGCTGCCGCTTTTCATCTGGATGGGCGAGATCCTGTTCCGGACGGCGATCTCGCAATCCATGTTCACCAGCCTGGCGCCGTGGATGACGCGCTTCCCCGGCCGCCTGCTGCACACCAACATCATCGGCTGCACCATCTTCGCCGCCGTCTCCGGCTCCTCAGCCGCCACCTGCGCCACCATCGGCAAGATGACCATCCCGGAGCTGGGCAAGCGCGGCTACCCCGACGAGATGGCGATCGGCACCCTGGCCGGCGCCGGCACGCTAGGCCTGCTGATCCCGCCCTCGATCATCATGATCGTCTACGGCGTCGCCGCCGAAGTGTCGATCGCCAAGCTGTTCATCGCCGGCGTGATTCCCGGCATCATCCTGGCGGCCCTGTTCTCCGGCTACGTCATGGTCTGGGCCCTGCTCAACCCGTCCAAGGTGCCGCCGGCCGACATCGCCATGAGCTTCGGCCGCAAGCTGTGGGAAACGCGCGCCCTGATCCCCGTCGTGCTGCTGATCGGGCTGGTGCTGGGATCGATCTATGCCGGCGTCGCGACCGCCACGGAATCGGCGGCGCTGGGCGTGGTCGGCTCCTTCCTCATCGCCCTGTTCCAGAAGCGGCTCACCTGGCAGACCTTCTGGGACAGCGTCATGGGCGCCACGCGGCTGAGCTCGATGATCATGCTGATCCTGGCCGGCTCCGCCTTCCTCAGCCTGGCCATGGGCTTCACCGGCCTGCCGCGGCACCTGGCGGAATGGATCGCCAGCCTGAACCTGGCCCCCGCCATGCTGATCGTGGCGCTGGCGCTGTTCTTCATCGTCCTGGGCTGCTTCCTCGACGGCATCTCGATGGTGGTGCTGACCATCGCCATCCTGCTGCCGGTGGTGCAGCAGGCCGGCTTCGACCTGATCTGGTTCGGCATCTTCATCGTGCTGGTGGTCGAGATGGCGCAGATCACCCCGCCGGTCGGCTTCAACCTGTTCGTGCTGCAGGGCATGACCGGCCGCTCGATCTTCTGGATCGCCCGCGTCGCGCTGCCGTTCTTCTTCCTGATGGTGGTGGCCGTGGCCATCACCTACGTCTTTCCCCAGACCGTCACCTGGCTGCCCAGCCAGATGATGAGCGCGCCGCGCTAAAGGGATATGCCGCCGACCGGCTTCTGCGGCCGCAGCCCGGCCTGGAACCAGTGCAGGAAGCCGCGCACGTCGTAGACCGGCAGCTTCACCGCCTCGTGCAGGGCCCGCGCATAGGGCGGCAGGTTGGTGCATTCCAGCACGATGGCGCCGATATCCGCATGCTCGGCGAGCAGCTTGCGGCCGCTCTCGACCAGTTCCGCCCGCACCGCGCCGTGATCGAGGTCCGGGCTGTTGTCGAGAAACGTGTGCGCGAAGGCGCCGCCCGGCGGCATGCCGGCGACCGGCGTCGCCGGGTCGACGCCGACGGCCTCGAGATGGGCGCGCGTCAGGCTCGCGGCTTCGGCCGTGACGATGCCCACGCGCTTGCCCGCCGGCAGCAGCCGCTGCACCACCGGAACCTGCAGCAGGCTGGAAGTCGCCACCGGCACGGAACAGCGCGCCGCCAGTTCGCCCTGCAGCAGCGCCAGGAAGCCGCAACTGGTCGAGATGCCCGCAGCCCCGCGCTGCACCAGCCGTTCCGCGGCCGCCGCCAGCAGGTCGATCAGGTCAGCGCGGCCGGCAGCCTCGCGCACCGCCTGCTGCGGCCCGATGCCGGACAGCCGCTCGTACAGCACCGGAAATTCGAACGAGTCGGGATTGCCGATATCGCCGGCCAGGCGGGGAAACCGCGTGTCGAGGATGAGGATGCCCAGCGTCGCCGGCATCGCCTCACCTGCCGCGCGCCAGCGCGTCGAACGCCGCGGCGCGCGCCAGCAGGCGGCGGGCGTTCGCGTAGGTCGGCAGTTCGACCAGATTGCCGTCGAGTTCGACGCCGCCATCGCCGCGCGCCTGCGCCGCTTCGAAGGCCTCGACGATGCGCCGCGCCTCGGCCACCGCATCCGCCTGCGGCGTGAACAGCAGGTTCAGCGCCCGGGCCTGCGCGGGGGCGACCAGGCTCTTGGCGCGATAGCCCAGGCGGCGGGCCCAGTTGCCTTCGCGCAGCGCGCCGTCGAGATCGGACCAGGTATAGGGGCAGTCGATCGCCAGCACGCCGGCGGCGGTGCATTCGACCAGGAAGCGCTGGCGCACGTAATCGAGTTCGGGGCCGCCCGGCATGCGTTCGGCACCCAGATCGGCCGCCATATCCTCGCTCGCCACCAGGCAGGCCACCACGCGCGGCGTGGCGGTGGCGATCGCCAGCGTGTTGAGCAGGGCGCGGGCGGATTCGACATTGGGCACCAGCTCGACCCCGCCCTCGAGCCGGCCCAGCTCGCGCTCCCAGCGCGCCACGGCCCGGTCCAGCGCCACGATGTCCTCGGCATGGCGGGTCTTGGGCAGCAGCACGGTCTGCGCGCCCGCCCGCATCGCCGCCTCCAGATCGGCCGCCCCGTCGGGACCGAACAGCGGGTTGATGCGCACGGCGGCGACGGCGCCGGCCGCCGTCCACGCCGCCATGGTCGGCGCCAGCAGCGCGCGCGCCTGGCGCTTGTGCTGCGGCGGCACGAAATCCTCCAGCTCCTGGATCAGCACGTCGGCGCCGGAATTCGGCGCCGCCCGCAAGGCCGCGGCATCGCCGCCGGGCACGAAGAGCCAGCTGCGCCGCAGATCGACCGGGCGGGACGCCGCCAAGATCAGACGTCCAGCAGGTCGGGCTCGCCGCCCATGCCGGCCAGGATGCCGACCAGTTCCCGGGCGCCCTGGTCCAGCCGCGCCGGATCGGTGCCGCGCAGCACCAGCCCGGTGCTGATCTTGCCCTGGCGGAAGGAGGGATAGGAGCCGATCTCCAGATCGCCGTAGCGCGCCTGCAGGGCGGCCAACGGCTCGGCGATGGTGCCTTCGGGCAGCGAGGTGCGCACGGTGCGGCTGAGCACCGGCGTGCCGCCCACCAGCCGGTGCTTGAAGCTGTGGAACATGGCCTCGACGATCATCGGCACGCCGGCCAGCACGAAGACGTTGCCGATCTGGAAGCCGGGCGCCACCGACACCGGATTGTCGATCAGGGTGGCGGTGTCGGGGATGCGCGCCATGCGCTGGCGGGCGGGGGTGAATATGGCCGGATCGCCGTAATGGCGCAGCAGCCGGTCGTAGGCCTCCTTGTGGATGCCGATGCCGACGCCGAACGCCTTGGCCACCGCGTCGGCGGTGATGTCGTCGTGGGTGGGGCCGATGCCGCCGGTGGTGATGACGTAGTCGAACCGGGCGCGGCACTCGTTGACGGCCGCCACGATGCTGTCCTCGATGTCGGGGACGACCCGCGCCTCGCGCAGGCGGACGCCCAGTTCGTTCAGCCCGACGGCGAGAAACGCCAGATTGGCGTCCTTGGTGCGGCCGGAGAGGATTTCGTTGCCGATGACGATCAGGCAGGCGGAGACTTCTGTGGCGGACATGGGCCGTACTTTCGGGATACTGGCCGCACTCTAGCGCGCCCCGGCCATGCGCAAAACCCCGCCCGCGGCCAGGGAGCCGGCCTTGTTCCGGGCTGCCTAAAGTGCCAAATATGGCACCATGAAGGAGCTCGAGATTGCCGACCGGGAATTCCAGGATTCCCGCACGATCAAGATCCACGACGCCGCCGATTTCGAGGGCATGCGCCGGGCCGGCCGGCTGGCGGCGGAAACCCTCGATTTCATCACGCCTTACGTGCAGCCCGGCGTCACCACCGGCGAGCTGGACCGGCTGTGCCACGATTTCATCCGCGACCACGGCGCCGTCCCCGCGCCGCTGGGCTATCGCGGCTATCCCAAGTCGATCTGCACCTCGATCAATCACGTGGTCTGCCACGGCATCCCGGGCGAGAAGCGCCTGGCGGCCGGCGACATCATGAACATCGACGTGACGGTGATCCTGGACGGCTGGTACGGCGACACCAGCCGCATGTTCTACGCCGACGAGGTCAAGCTCCTGGCCCGCCGCCTGTGCGAGATCACGCACCAGGCGATGATGCGCGGCATCGAGGTGGTGAAGCCTGGCGCGCGGCTGGGCGATATCGGCCACGCCATCCAGAGCTTCGTCGAGGCCAACCGCTTCTCCGTGGTGCGCGATTTCTGCGGCCATGGGCTGGGCCGCATCTTCCACGACGCGCCCAACATCCTGCATTACGGCCGCCCCGGCACCGGGCCGGAACTGCATGAGGGCATGTTCTTCACCATCGAGCCGATGGTGAATGCCGGCCGCTGGCAGGTGAAGATCCTCGACGACGGCTGGACGGCGGTGACCAAGGACCGCTCGCTGTCGGCGCAGTTCGAGCATTCGATCGGCGTGACGGCCACCGGCTACGAGATTTTCACCCTGTCGCCCAGGGACTGGCACCTGCCGCCCTATCCGGCCCAGCCCGCTACGGCCGACGCCTAGCTTTCCATGGCGGCCCGCAAGCAGAAGCCCGCCGCGCCGCCGCCCGCCGCTCCCTACGATTCGCAAGCCGCCGCGGCCTTGAAGCGGCTGCGGCTTGCCGTCGCCGAGCGCGCCGACCTCGAGGGCGGGCGCCGCTTCCACGTCACCGGCGACACCCATCCGCACCGCCATCTGATGCGCGAACTGGGCGGCAAATGGAACCGGCTGGAGGAAGCCTGGGTGTTCGACGGCGAGGACCCCGCGCCGGTCCTGGCAGAGCGGCTGGCGGGCGCAGCCAGCGGCCTGGCCGAGGCCGGCCACAACAGCGGCGAGAAGATCGAAGAGAAGCCGCACTACCACGGCCATCGCCAGCGCCTGCGCGAGCGTTTCCTGACCGCCGGCCCGCAATCGCTGCCCGACTACGAGCTGCTGGAGCTGCTGCTGTTCTACGGTATCGCGCGGCGCGACACCAAGCCCTTGGCCAAGAAGCTGATCGAGCGTTTCGGCAGCCTGGGCGGCGCGCTGGCGGCGCCGACCGAGCAGCTGGCGGAGTTCGAGGAGATCGACAAGCGCACGCTGGTGCTGCTGCGCGCCGTGCGCGAGACCGGCGCGCGGCTGGCGCGCGAGGAAGTGGCCGACCGGCCGGTGATCTCCTCGTGGCAGAAGCTGCTCGACTATTGCCGTTCGACCATGGCGCACAACGACACCGAGCAGTTCCGCCTGCTGTTCCTCGACCGCAAGAACGTGCTGATCGCCGACGAGGTGCAGCAGCGCGGCACGGTCGACCACACTCCGGTCTATCCGCGCGAGGTGGTCAAGCGCGCCCTGCAGCTCGGCGCCTCCTCGCTGATCATGGTGCACAACCATCCCACTACCATCTCTTCGATCACGCTAGGTCACGCCCAAGCACATTGAATCACTGATAAAATAGCTATTTTTGGGTATTGCGTAGTGGGGGCGGTTTTGGCAAATTGGGGGCT